>NZ_JBXUGM010000008.1:0-835 GCF_057180525.1 Novosphingobium sp. HNCC26BN242 | reverse complement strand
TTGCCCCCGCCTGATGACCCTGCCGCCCCGCCACCGCCAGTTGCGCTTAGGCCGGAATAGATCGCCGGTGTGCCGCCGCCCGCCCCGCCTGCCGACGCTGCGTTGCCTGTCGTGATGCCGCCACCCGATCCACCGGGTGACCCTGCCACAGACGAACGTGGAGCATTGTTTCCGGCTGTGCCCGTGCCGGAGGGCTGAATAGCATTGGCCGCAATGAACGTGCCGATGATGCTGCCTTGACCAGCGTTCGGGGTAGAGGCCAATCCGCCCGAACCGGCACCGCCACCCCCGGCATGGAACAACGTGCCAAAGCTGGTATTGCCGCCTGCCGTTCCAGAGTTCCCGTTCGAGCTGTTTGTAGAAACAGATGCGCCGCCCACTCCGCCAGCGCCCACAGTCACGCTCACCGTGCTGCCCACCGCATCAGAGGTGAAGGTGAATTCTGTGATTGAACCGCCCGCCCCGGCTGCCCCGGCTGTCCTGAGCGATGCGGCAGCGCCTTTTCGCCCTGCACCACCGCCGCCGCCACCGCCGATCAGCCAGCCACGTCCCGACTTGAAGCCCCGGCGCTTCGTCCACGTTCCCGATGTTTCGAAAATGTCCACGATGCACGGCGTGGCCAGATCGGTGTCAAGCGCCACAACGGCCACGGTTGCGCTGCCCGAAAGGTTCAGGGCCGATCCGGTAGACGATGCCACCATCGTTGCGCGCGTCAGCGTCCCGGCACCGGCAGCGTAAGCGCCGCGCCCCAGTTCCCAATCCGCGCCATCCTCAATCAGGTAGGAAACATCATCGCCATCGATCACGCCTGCGCCTGCAAACGACAGAAAGCCTG
>NZ_JBXUGM010000006.1:0-130825 GCF_057180525.1 Novosphingobium sp. HNCC26BN242 | reverse complement strand
AGGTCGAGACACCGTGCACTGGTGTCTCGACTTCGCTCGACACGAACGGGTAGATTTGGCTCCTGAGCCAAATTTATCGAGGTCGAGCCACTCAATCCGCCCGCAGCGCTGCTTCCATTTCAGCATCGGGATGAAGCCGCTTGTGGCGGACAGACCACCACAGCGAAATCCCGATCAGCGCCGCACCGATCAGGCCGGTGATGGTCTCAGGGATATGGAACTTGGCCGAAAGCAGCATGATCGCCCCTAGCGCAATGATTGCCCAGAATGCGCCGTGTTCAAGGAAGCGGTATTCAGAAAGCGTGCCCTTCTTGACCAGCATGATCGTCATCGAACGCACGAACATCGCCCCGATCGACAGGCCGAGTGCAATGACCACCATGTTGTTGGACAGGGCAAAAGCGCCGATCACGCCATCGAAGCTGAACGAGGCGTCCAGCACGTTGAGGTAGAGAAACCCGCCAAGGCCCGAGCGGACGACAAGGCCCGCCGCCTTCTGCGCCTCGTCACGCATTTCAAGGATCGTGCCCAGCGCTTCCACCGCTATGAACGTCACTAGCCCCAGAACGCCCGAGACCATGAAGGTCAGCGCATCGGCATCTGAAAGCATCGTCGAAATTCCGTAGATCGCCAAAAGCAGCAGCGCGATCTCTGCCGCCTTCACGTTCGAAACCAGCGCCAGCTTTTCTTCCACCCACTTGATCCAGTGGACTTCCTTTTCGCCATCGAAAAAGAACGACAGGCCGACCATGGCCAGGAAGGCCCCGCCAAAGCCGGCGATGCCAACATGGGCACTGCTGACAATTTCCTCATAGCGCTTGGGATCATTGAGCGACAGGTTCAGCGCTTCGACCGGCCCAAGCCCTGCGGCGACGGCCACAATCGCCAGCGGAAACACGATGCGCATGCCGAATACGGCAATGATCATGCCCCAGGTCAGGAACCGCTTTTGCCAAACCTCGTCCATCTCCTCCAGCACGGCGGCGTTGACCACCGCATTGTCGAACGACAGCGAGATTTCCAGGATCGACAGGACGAACACGATCCACAGCAACGACAGCGTGCCACTGGCCGTACCTGTTTGCATCCAGCCATAGGCCACGGCGAGCCCAAGGCACACCAGCGTGAAGAGGATCGATCCCTTGTAAAAGCGCAGCAAGTTGGAATTCCCTTGGTTGGAAGCAGCAGCGCTTACTTGGGTTGATAGGTCTGTTCAATGCCGGGAAAGCTGCGGTCACGCACTTCCTGCGCATATTGGGCCGCCGCGCCTGAAATGGTCTCGGCGATATTCTCGTAAACCTTCACGAAGCGCGGCACTCGCTCGAACATGCCCAGCATGTCCTCGGTGACCAGCACCTGCCCATCGCACTGCGCCGATGCGCCGATACCGATGGTGGGGCAGGGGACCGCCTGCGTGATAGCGATGGCGATAGGTTCCACAACGCCTTCGATTACGATGGCAAAGGCCCCTGCATTGGCCAAAGCCTTGGCATCGCCGATGATCTTGGCCGCTTCCGCCTCACTCCGCCCGCGAGCGTTGTATCCGCCCAGCACATTCACTGCCTGCGGGGTCAGGCCAACGTGGCCCATCACCGGAATGCCACGCGCGGTTAGGAATGCCACCGTCTCGGCCATCGCCTCGCCACCTTCCAGTTTCACCGCTGCACAGCCGGTTTCCTTCAGCAGGCGCGATGCACTTTCAAAGGCCTGCACCGGCGAGGCTTCGTAGGAACCGAACGGCATATCGACCACGACCGCCGCATGATACGATCCACGCACCACGGCTGCACCGTGAGCTGCCATCATGTCGAGCGTGACGGGCACCGATGAGGGCAGGCCATAGATCACCTGTCCCAGCGAATCTCCCACCAGCAGCAGATCGCAGTGCGCATCAAGCAACTGCGCCTGCCGGGCGGTATAGGCGGTGAGCATCACCACGGGCTGCGCGGTCACGCCATCCTTCTTGCGCTGGCGGATTGCGGGAATCGTCAGCCGCTTCATCGGTGCGGGCGTGGGGTTGGCGCGGCTGGTGCCGGTATCGAGCTGGAAGGTCGTTGACATGGGCGCGCATCCTTTCAGGCGGGGCACTTGAGCGGGCACTTGCTTCTGCCCGCGCTTCTACTGGCTTGGCACAAACCCGCAAGGCTGGTGCGCCTTTGATGCAAGTCTGGGGAAAAATGGCTTGCGCGCAAGTCCGTTCCCGCTAGCTTCCCGGCGATTAGCTGGTTTCCGGCGCAACCGTTTCAGGTTTTGCGCTGGACCTATGCGGGAGAAATTCATGTTCGGTCGCGTCAAGCCGCTCGACGCCATTCTTGCTACTGCAGAAAAGAAATCGCTGCACCGCTCATTGGGTGCGTTCCAGTTGACCATGCTCGGGGTAGGTGCCGTGATCGGCACCGGCATCTTCGTGCTTACCGCCGAAGCCGCGCAGAAAGCTGGGCCGGGCATGATGATCAGCTTCATCATCGCCGGCTTCGTCTGTGCCGTAGCCGCATTGTGTTACGCCGAAATGGCATCGATGGTGCCGGTGTCCGGCTCTGCCTACACCTACAGCTATGCCGTAATGGGCGAGCTGATCGCGTGGATGGTCGGCTGGGCACTGATCCTTGAATATGCCGTGGCGGCAGGCGCAGTCAGCGTCGGCTGGTCCGGTTATGTGGTCGGGCTGGTCGAGAATGCGTTCAGTATCGATATCCCCGATCTGCTGGTGCGTGGGCCTTATGATGGCGGCTTGGTCAATCTGCCTGCCATGTTGATTGCCGGGCTGGTCACCTGGTTGCTGGTCATCGGCACCAAGGAAAGCGCCTCGGTCAACGCGGTGCTGGTGGCGATCAAGGTCGCGGCGCTCACGCTGTTCTGCGTGCTCGCCTTGCCGGTCATGAAGATGGAGAACTTCGAGCCCTTCGCACCACTCGGCTTCGGCGGGATCGGCGCTGCAGCCGCTTCGATCTTCTTTGCCTATGTCGGTTTCGACGCAGTTTCCACTGCCGCTGAGGAAACCAAGAACCCCCAACGCAACATGCCGATCGGCCTGATTGGCAGCCTTGCCATCTGCACCGTGTTCTATCTGCTGGTGGCTGCAGGCGTGATCGGTTCGGTTGGTGCCCAGCCCGTGCTTGATGCCGCTGGTGCCAGCATGGAGCCGGGCAGCCGCGAACTGGCCGAACAGTGCCTTGCCATGGGTGATCAGGCGGTCGTCTGTTCCAAGGAAGCGCTGGCGTGGACTTTGCGTGAAATTGGCTGGCCGCAGATCGGCAACCTGATCGGCCTTGCTGCCGGGCTTGCCCTGCCATCGGTCATCCTGATGATGATGTTCGGCCAGACCCGCATCTTCTTCGTGATGAGCCGTGACGGCCTGCTGCCTGCCTCGTTCTCGAAAATCCACCCGCGCTACAACACGCCGCACGTGATCACGATCATCACCGGCATTTTTGTGGCGCTGTTTGCGGCGTTCTTCCCGGTTGGCCTGCTGGCCAACATCTCGAACTCGGGCACGCTGTTCGCCTTCGCAGCCGTGTCGGTCGCTGTTCTGGTGATCCGCCGTCGTGAACCGAACCGTCACCGTCCGTTCCGCACCCCGGCGATCTATGTCACCGCGCCGCTGGCATTCCTTGGCTGTGGCTACCTGTTCTACAAGCTGGATGAAAAGAGCCAGATGTTGTTCGTGGTCTGGGCCGTGATCGGGCTGATCGTGTACTACGCCTACAGCCGCAGCCGCAGCCATGTTGGCCGCGGGCTGGTCGAAGTGCATGAAACCGACAGCGATATCCCGCCAACATCTGTGCCGCCGGTCGATTGATCGGTTGAGCCTGGTATGAAAAAGGGCCGCTCCCCACAAGGAGCGGCCCTTTTTTCTTAAGCACCCCTCCCGTTTCCGGGAGGGCATGTTACCCTACGTCGCTAAGCTTAAAGCGTGGTTTCGGTAAACCCGCCCTTCACGTCGCCGGTCACATCCATGCCAAGCGCCATCTTGGCCACGCCAATTACGCCAAGCTCGCCCGCCCAGATCGAAGCGTCGCCGAGGTTCATGCGCAGGAACAGGAGGTTGGGCGAGTCTATGCCGCCCGGAAACCACGCTTCGACAAAGTTGTTCCAGTGCCGCTCCAGCACGGCGCGGTCGGTCTCTTCCACCAGCATGCCGTGGAAGCGGGCAAACACATCGTGGCCCTTGGAAGCGTATGTCGCGGTCGCACCGCCCATTTTGGCAAAGCGGTTGTCGCGGCTGGTGAAGAACCAGATCGCGCTATCGGCACCCTTGTCGAGCTGCGCGGTCATCGGTGCGGCTGAATCTGGATCATCGTCAAGCTGGAGCATGACGTAGGGCGAGGAGGACATCGCCTTCCAGAATTTTTCGCGCAGTTCCTCGGGGTTCCCTTGATCGTACTTCATCGGAAAATAGCCTTTCGCATCTTGGTCTTGCCCAATGAACGGAGCGGGACGGTGCTGGTTCCCCACAGGCTTTTCCCCAGAGTCCTGCACAACCAGACAGGATGAGGCGCATTGCACGTTCCGAAAAATAGAACATAATAAGAACAAAGGAACGAATCGCATGATCGAACACGCTCATCCTCCCGGCCTAAGGAATTCTGATCCTCTCGCACTCCTGCCCGGTCTTGTGCGCGGCATGGGGGCATCGGGGCGCACGCCGCACTGGCGGCCCGGTCTTCCTGCCGATTGCCGCCATGCCGAACTTTTTGCATCCCCCCGTGATGCCTCAGGCGCAGGGCTGGCGCTGGCTTTCGCGCGCGATGTCCTGCGGCAGGAACAGGCGGCTGAAACCCCGGATCGCCGCCCCTTCCTGTGGGTGCAGGACAAGGCTGCGCTGCGCCTCTCAGGCCGTCCCTATCTGCCCGGCCTGCCGGCGGAACTGCGCCATCGCCTGATCCACGTTGCCGCCGCCACGCCCGAAGATGCGCTGTTCGCGCTGGAAGAAGGCCTGCGCTGTCGCGATCTCGCTTTCGTGATCGGCGAACTGGCGGGCAATCCCCGCGCGCTCGATTTCACCGCCTCGCGCCGCCTCAGTCTTGCAGCAGAAAAACACGGGGTGCCGCTGTGGCTGGTGCGGCTCGATGCGCGGCGTGATCTGGGCGCAGCGCGGATGCGGTGGGAGGTGGGAGCAGCGCCGTCCCCCAAATCGCGCTGGAACCCGCATGCCCCCGGCACCTCCACATGGCGCGCCGACTTGTTCCGCGCGCACACCTTTCATCCCGGACAATGGAACTTGCACGATGACGGTGCTCTCCTCGTCGCCGAACCTGCTGCCCCCACGCCGGATCATGGCGATTTGGTGCACGGGTCTGGCGATCGATCGCTGGCGGCTGGCTGAAGGCCTCGCATGCGGGGAAGGACCAGATGCTGCCCCGCTTGTCCTGATCGAGGATACCGCGCACGGCCCTCGTATCGCTGCTGCCAACCCTGCTGCACGCGCTGCCGGGGCCATGCCCACCATGCGCTTGGCCGATGCGCGCACACTCTGCCCCGCGCTTGCCGTGCGCCCGGCCGATCCGGCGGGCGATCTTGCCTTCCTTGAAAGCCTTGCGCTGTGGGCACAGCGCTGGGGACCATGGAGCGCGCTTGATCCGCCCGATGGCCTGCTCGTCGATGTCACCGGCGTTGCGCACCTGTTCGGCGGCGAACGCGCGCTGATCGCCGATGTGCTGGATTTGCTGGAAAAGCGCGGTCTTGCCGCTCGTGTGGCGTTGGCTCCAACGGCAGGTGCGGCATGGGCACTGGCCCATTACGCCCCGCAAGCCGCGATCCTGCCGTCAGAAGCGGACCCGCGCGCACACCTTGCCGATCTTCCGGTGGCAGCCTTACGCCTCGATGCCGATGTAATTCTGCTCCTGCGCCGCCTTGGCCTGAAACGTCTGGGCGATCTCGATGGCCTCGCGCGCGAAAATCTCGCCCGCCGCTTCCGCAACACGCGCTCGGCTGCGGCCAATCCGCTGCTCCGGCTCGACCAGCTGTTCGGCCTGCGCCCCGAACCGCTGCTGCCGGTGGTCGGCGTGCCCGCGCCGCTCGTCCAGCGCCGCCTGATGGAGCCGATCCGCCATCGCTCGCTGCTCGATCAGGTTGTGGCCGATCTGGCGCAAGACATGGCGCGCCTGCTCGAAGGGCTGGGGCAGGGCGCGCGCCGTCTCGAACTGGGCATGTGGAAAGTCGATGGCGAAGTGCTTATCCGCTCCCTCGAAATGGCCGCCGCTACGCGTGATCCGGCGCACTTGTGCCGCCTGTTCGCCACCCGCCTCGATGATCTGGACGCCGGTTTCGGCATCGAACTGGTCCGCCTGCGCGCCTCTTGGACTGAGCCGCTGCTGCTCGCCCAAGCCGATCTCGATGCCGCGGCTGAGCGCCACGGTACCAGCCTTGCCGCCTGCATTGACCGGTTGACCGTGCGGCTCGGCGCGCAAGCCGTGCGCCGCCCAGTTCCGCATGCCAGCCATCTGCCCGAACGTGCGCAGCGCTGGCAATCTCCGCTGGCCGACCTAGCGTCTTCGCAAGAGGAGTTACGTTTCCATCACAGACCACTGAAAATTCTCGACAAACCTGAAGCCGTCTCGGTGATCTACGAAACTCCAGACGGACTTCCCCGCCGCTTCCGCTGGCGCGGGCAGGTGCATGAAATCGCCCGCGCCGAAGGGCCTGAACGTATCGCGCCCGAATGGTGGCGCGAACGATCGACCGTGCGCCTGCGCGACTACTATCGGATCGAAGATGCTGTCGGGCGCCGCTACTGGCTCTATCGCCACGGCGTGATCGGCGATGGACGCGGCGGAGCCCCCGAATGGTTCATCCAGGGGCTCTTTGCCTGATCATATTTCTGGGCCTGATCAGATTTCAGGGCCTGATCAGATCGCAGGAGCCACGATAGTCTGGGCGGTCAACGTGTCGATTACTTCCTGCGGCATAGTCTCTGCTGGTCGGCCTGAAACGAAGTCCAGCAGGTCCTTCTTCAACCGTTCGGCATCGGTGGCGAACACACCGTGCGGCGCGCCATTGTATTCCAGCAAGGTGGCATGCGGCACCGCCTGCACCACCGCCCGGCCAGTCGCATCAATCGGAACGGTCTTGTCCGATGTGCCATGAATCACCAGCGTGGGCACCCGCAAGGCAGACAGATCGGGCCGGAAGTCGGTCGTGGCAAAAGCCTTTGCTGCTGCCAGCGTGGGGCGCAGCCCCGCCTGCATCGCGGAGATCCATGCCAGATGCAGCACTTCATCGCTCACCGGTTGTGACAGGAAGCCGACGCCGAAAAAGTCCTTGAAGAACCCGGTGAAGAACTTCGCCCGGTCCTCCAGCATGCCGTTGGTCATATCTTCGAATGTCGATTGTGGCACGCCATCGGGGTTGTCGCCGGTTTGAAGCATGTACGGCACCACCGAAGAAACCAGCGCCACCCGCGATACGCCGCGGCCATTGTGCCGTGACATATAGCGGGCAATTTCGCCGCCTCCCATCGAGAAACCGACCAGCGCGGCATCGTTATCAACGCCCATGACGTCCATCACATCGGCCAGATCGTCGGCGAAAGTGTTGTAATCATACCCGCCCGAAGGCTGATCCGAACGGCCAAAGCCGCGCCGGTCATAGGCAATGGCGCGAAAGCCGGCCTCGGCCAGCGCATGGCTGATGGGGTCCCAGCTGTCGCCTGAAAGCGGCCAGCCGTGAATCAGCACCACTGGCGGTCCAGCGCCCCAGGATTTTGCGTAAAGGCGCGTTCCATCGCGGGTTTCGATCATCGGCATCAAAAGTCTCCTTGGTCCTCTTGCCGAATAAACCGCTCGCCGCGTTTCGCGTTCCGCTCCCCACCTGTCCACAGGTTCGGGCTGGCGCATAGCGATTAAAGAACATATAAAGAACGCATGGCCCAATTGTCCGTTCTTGAACGTCTCGAAATCCTTGCCGATGCCGCCAAGTATGATGCTTCGTGCGCATCATCCGGCACTGCCAAGCGCAACAGCAAGGGTGGAAAAGGCATTGGGTCGACCGAGGGCATGGGCATTTGCCACGCCTATGCGCCCGATGGTCGCTGCATCTCTTTGCTGAAGATCCTGCTGACCAACCACTGCGTGTTCGATTGCCATTATTGCATAAACCGCAAAAGCTCGAACACCCGCCGTGCGCGCTTCACCCCGCAGGAAGTGGTGGACCTGACGCTGTCATTCTACCGCCGCAACTACATCGAAGGGCTGTTCCTTTCATCAGGTATCATCAAGAGCGCCAGCCACACGATGGAACAGTTGATAGAAGTCGCGCGTATCCTGCGGAAAGAGAACGATTTTCGCGGCTACATCCATCTCAAGACCATCCCGGAGGCCGATCCTGAACTGGTCACGCAGGCGGGGCTTTATGCCGATCGCGTCTCGATCAATGTCGAACTGCCCACGGTGGCAGGCCTCACCCGACTTGCGCCCGACAAGTCCGCGCCGCAGATCGAAGGCGCGATGGGGTCGCTGAAAGAGGCCATCGTCGAAGCCAAGGACTCCCGCAAGCGCTTCCGCAATGCGCCCAAGTTTGCGCCCGCCGGGCAATCGACGCAGATGATCGTAGGGGCAGATGCCGCGACCGATTCCGATATCGTCGGCCGCGCCAGCACGCTTTACGGCAACTTCGGCCTGCGCCGGGTCTATTATTCCGCCTTCAGCCCGATCCCCGATGCCAGCGCGGTCCTTCCCTTAAAGCGCCCGCCCTTGATGCGCGAACACCGGCTCTATCAGTCAGACTGGCTGATGCGCTTCTATGGCTATGCTCCGTATGAGGTGCAGCAGGCCGCCGGGGCCGATGGCATGTTACCGCTCGATATCGATCCGAAGCTGGCTTGGGCGCTGCGCTTTCGCGGTGATTTTCCGGTCGATGTGAACCGTGCCCCGCGTGAAAAGTTGCTGCGCGTGCCGGGGCTGGGGGTGAAGGCCGTCAACGCGATTGTCGCGGCACGCCGTCAGCGTCGCTTGCGTCTGGCCGACGTGGGCAAACTCACCGTCTCGATCACCAAAGTGCGCCCGTTCATCATCGCCGAAGACTGGCGACCCGTGCTGCTGACCGATCGCACGGATCTGCAAAGCCTGATCGCGCCTGCAGCACGGCCTGCGCAGATGGAATTGTTCGGATGAAGCCGTTCCGCGACATGCGCTTGGCCGAGGCGTTCCGCATAGCGCTCAGCGCGCCCGATGATTTCCAAGGCTGGCGCGATGCAGCCCGCCGGATGATTCGGGCCGATGTGCCGCCCGACCGGATCACATGGGAATCGCCTGCTGACCAGAGCGCAGACCTGTTCGCGCAAGGTGACCGACGCCTGCCTGCGCCGCCCGCTGATGCCCCGCAACCCCGCGCCTCGCGCGACTTCCTGCAGCTTGCGCAAAGCGTCATCCTTCACTCTGACAGTACACGATTTTCGCTACTCTACCGCATGCTCTGGCGGCTCCAGTCCAATCCACGCCTGATGGAGGACAAGGCCGATGCCGACGTGCGCACGATGGAGGACCTCGCCCGGAACGTGCGGCGCGATATTCACAAGATGCGCGCCTTCGTGCGCTTTCGGGTGATCGAAAGCGAAGTGGGTGACCATTACGTCGCGTGGTTTGAACCCGATCACCACATCCTGCGCGCCAATGCCGGGTTCTTCGTGCGCCGCTTCACCACGATGCACTGGTCGATCCTCACCCCGCGCGGCACGCTGCACTGGGATGGCGAGGCTTTGCGCGAAGGCCCGCCTGCCACCCGCGCCGATGCGCCTTCGGGCGATCCGGTGGAGGCGCTGTGGCGCAAATACTATGCCTCCACCTTCAATCCAGCCCGGCTGAAAATCGGGGCCATGCTCAAGGAAATGCCCCGCCGATACTGGAAGAACATGCCCGAAACCGCGTTGATCCCCGAACTGATTGCAGGCGCTCAGGCACGCGAGGCGCAGATGGTGAAAGCGGGCCAACAGGACTTTGGCGAACAGCCGGGCAGCCTTGCCGCCATTGCCGATGCCGTGCTCGCCTGCCGTCGTTGCGAGATCGGCTGCAACGGCACCCGAGCGGTCATGGGCGAAGGCCCGCAAGAGGCCGCGCTGATGATCGTGGGTGAGCAGCCGGGCGATACCGAGGAAGTGCAGGGGCGGCCGTTCATCGGCCCAGCCGGGCAGCTTTTGCGCGCGCATTTGCAGGACGCTGGGATCGATGCAGAGCAGGCCTATGTCACCAATGCGGTCAAGCACTTCAAGTTCGTGCCCCGTGGCAAACACCGCCTGCACCAGAACCCGGCGGCCAAGGAGATCGACGTGTGCCGCTGGTGGCTGGATGGCGAACGGGCGCTGGTACAGCCCAAACTCGTGCTTGCGCTGGGCGCGAGCGCGGCGCGCAGCCTGCTGGGCAAGACGGTGAGCGTGCAGAGGGTGCGGGGCGAACCGCTCAGACTAGATGATGGCAGCGAATTGTGGATCACTACGCATCCCAGCTACCTCTTGCGGCTTGAGGATCAATCCCGCGCCGAGGAAGAAGCCAAGTTTGCGAATGACTTGCGCAAGGTAGCTGCGCGTCTTTCGGAACTTTCCGGGCGTGTAAGCACCGAAGGCTGATGCCCGATCCGCCGCTTACACCGTCCCGGCGTCATGTCCTGCCAGTGGAAGGCGGGTCGCCACCACCCGCGCCGTTTGTAGAGCTGGGCCTTGCCAGCTGCTTTTCGTTCCTGCGCGGTGCGTCCGAGGCCGCGGCGCTGGTCGAAACTGCGCGCGCCCTTGGTTATGATGCCCTGGGCATTGCCGATGCCAACACCATGGCAGGCGTGGTGCGCCTGCACACTGAGGCGGAGTCCGCACGCCTGCGCCCGATCATCGGTTGCCGGATTGAAACGGTCGAGGGCCTTGCATTCCTTGCCTATCCGCAGGATCGCGCCGCCTATGGCCGCCTGTGTCGTCTGATTTCGGCAGGTCGCATGTCGACGCTGGACGGGGAATGGCAGGCCAAGGGCGTGTGCGATATCAATCTGGCCCTGCTCGCCGCCCATGCTGAGGGCGTGCATCTGATCCTGATCCCACCAAATTTTCTGGATCAAGTGCTTACGGTGGAAACTGAAAGCAATATCTACGCATTTCCCGCAGGTGAAGGGGCACCTGCTCCACAGGCGACCCACAACCTGTCCCAGCCTTTTCCTGAAGTTCTACCCCGGCTTGTCCACAAGCTTCCTACGCTACGCCACCTTGCCGCCAGCTACCTTTACGTTGGCGATGACATTGCCCGGATCGAGCGCCTCGATGCGCTGGCCCGCGCCAATGGCCTGGCGCTGCTGGCTACCAATGATGTGCTCTATGCCACGCCAGACCGTCGTCCGCTGCAGGATGTCATGACGGCGATCCGCCACAAGACCACCGTCGCGGCGGCAGGCCATCTGCTGGAACCCAATGCGGAGCGGCACCTCAAATCGCCGGAAGAAATGGTGCGCCTGTTCCAGCGTTGGCCTCATGCCATCAAGGCGGCGCGGCAGGTGGCCGATGCCTGCTGCTTCAACTTGTCCGAACTGCGCTACGAATACCCGGAAGAAATCTGCCCCGAAGGCCATGATCCGCAATCGTGGCTGGAAGACCGCACATGGGCCGGCGCGGCAGAATTTTACGGTGAGGGCGTACCCGAAGCGGTCGCCGATACCTTGCGCCGGGAACTGGCGCTGATCGGCAAGCTGAACCTCGCAACCTACTTCCTGACCATCAAGGATATCGTTGATTTCGCCCGCAATTGTGATCCACCGATCCTGTGCCAGGGGCGTGGGTCGGCGGCCAATTCTGCCGTATGCTTCTGCCTTGGCATTACCTCGGTCGATCCCGCCAAGCATGCCTTGCTGTTCGACCGCTTCATCTCCGAAGAGCGCAAGGAACCCCCTGATATCGATGTCGATTTCGAGCATGAGCGGCGCGAAGAAGTCATCCAGTATATCTACCGCCGTTATGGTCGCGAGCGGGCGGGGCTCTGCGCTACGGTCATCCACTACCGCCCGCGCGTGGCGATCCGCGAGGTGGGCAAGGCGATGGGCCTGTCCGAAGACGTAACCGGGGCGCTGGCCCGCACCGTCTGGGGCAGCTGGGGCAATGAGGTAGGCGAGCGGAACGTCACCGAGAGCGGCCTTGACGGCACCGACCCGCACCTGAAGCGCGTGGTGAAGCTGGCCGAACAGATGATCGGGATGCCGCGCCATCTTTCACAGCATGTCGGCGGATTTATCCTCACCCAAGGCCCGCTGGTGGAGACGATTCCCATTGGCAACGGCGCGATGGCGGATCGCAGTTTCATCGAATGGGACAAGGACGATATCGATGCGCTGGGCATCCTGAAGGTCGATGTGCTGGCGCTGGGCATGCTCACCTGCATCCGCAAATGCCTTGATCTGCTGAGCGCACATCACGGGCGAGCGTTGACACTGGCCACCGTCCCGCGTGAAGACCCGGCGGTTTACGACATGCTGTGCAAGGGCGATTCGCTGGGCGTGTTTCAGGTGGAAAGCCGCGCGCAGATGAACATGCTGCCGCGCCTGCGTCCGCGCTGCTTCTACGATCTGGTGATCGAAGTGGCGATCGTGCGGCCGGGGCCGATTCAGGGCGATATGGTCCATCCTTACCTCAAGCGGCGGCGGGGCGAGGAAAGGGTGGAAATCCCCGCGCCAGGCCCGGAGCATGGCCCGCCCGATGAATTGTCCTCGATCCTCGCCCGTACGCTGGGCGTACCGATCTTTCAGGAGCAGGCGATGAAGATCGCGCTTGATGCGGCCCAGTTTTCCAGCCTTGAGGCCAACCGTCTGCGCAAGGCCATGGCCACGTTCCGGTCACGCGGGATGGTGCACGAACTGGAAGACATGATGGTGGGGCGCATGGTGCAGCGCGGCTACGACCCGGACTTTGCCGCGCGCTGCTTCAACCAGATCAAGGGCTTTGGCGAATACGGTTTTCCCGAAAGCCACGCCGCCAGCTTTGCGCATCTGGTCTATGTCTCGTCATGGCTCAAGTGCCACTACCCGGCAGCGTTCGCCTGCGGGCTGCTCAATTCACAGCCGATGGGGTTCTATGCGCCCGCACAGATCGTGCGCGATGCGGCCCAGCATGGGGTGATGGTGCTGCCGGTGGATGTGAACCATTCGGAGTGGGACTGCACGCTGGAGCAGGAGGGCAGGGCACTCCGTCTCGGCCTCAGGCAGATCGATGGTTTCCCCGAACATGCCGCCGCCATGCTCGTTGCTGCTCGCAACGAAGACGGGCCGTTCACCGATGCAGCATCGCTGAAGGAGCGAGCAGGGCTGTCTCCGGCGCTGATCGAGCGCCTTGCCGCCGCCGATGCGCTGGGCTCGCTTGGCCTTTCGCGAAGGCAGGCGTTGTGGGATGCGCGCAGCCTGATCGCGCCGAAGGAACTGCCGCTCTTTGCCGCCATGACGGCACGCTCGCAGGGCGAAGAGCGCAGCCGTGCCGTGCTGCCGATGATGCCGCTGTCTGAAGAGGTTGTGGCCGATTACCAGACGCACCGGCTTTCGCTCAAAGCCCACCCCATGGCGTTTTTGCGGCCCATGCTGGGTGATCGCGGCTTTGTGCGAGCAGCTGACCTGCGCAACCACAAGTATCGCGCCACGGTGCAGGTGGCAGGCGTGGTCCTGGTACGCCAGCGCCCCGGCAGCGCCAAGGGCGTGTGCTTCATCACGCTGGAGGACGAGACCGGGGTAGTCAATCTGGTGATCTGGCCCGATCTGTTGGAAAAGCAACGCAAGGTCATCATGGGCGCGCGGCTGATGGAAGTGCGCGGGCGGGTGGAGTATGACGACGAGGTCATCCACGTCATCGCCACGCACTTGGCCGATGCCAGCGCCAGCCTTGATGCGCTGTCAGATTCCGATCGCCTCATGCCCCCGATTGCGCGGGCTGACGAGTGCAACCGCCCAATCCCTGAACGCGTTGGTTTCGAACAAGGCGGGCCCGGCGCACGGACACATCCGCGCGATGTGCGGATCATTCCTAAGTCCCGCGATTTCCATTAAGCGAAAGTATGGCCCTATGTCCGCAGTCGCTCGATCCCTTGTGCCAGCGCGACATAGAGCTTGCCCATATCAGACGAAAGGAGCGTGACGCCCAGCGCATTGCCATCTCGCGTCGAAAGCAGTTGCCGCAACATGGATTCGAAGTCGTGAATGTAACGGTTCACATGCTCGCGGAACTCAGCTTCGCTTTCGTAATGCTCCTGCACTGCGCGGGCCTCGGCATTGTCCAGCAGGCTGACGGCGCGGCGGGTGAAGATGCCTCGATCGCCCCGCAGATAGGATGCCCATGCCGTTTCGGATACATCGGCTGAAAGCGCTTTGGCGATGTCGATTGCTGATGAATTGAGCGATTCCGTAATGAGCGCAGCACGGCGGGCAAAATCGTTGTCGATCTGATCTTCGGCCTTTTCACGCGCACGGCTGACCCGGGCCTCCAGATTCGCTGCAAGAACATCGATCTTGGCAAGCTGATCGCGCATCTGAATTGCGGTGTCGCGGCTTGCGTTGGCAGCGGCATCAATCGCTTCTTCAAGCCGGCCAACAAGTTCTGCGGCGCGGCCCTGCAGTACCTTGGTGATAGCTACGCTGCTCTGTTCGCCAAGCTCGCTGGCAATCGCTGCAATTTCGCCGGCTGTCGCGTCGCGCAGGCCCTTTCCTGTCATCGTCGCCGCTTCGGAGAGTTGCGTAATCGCACCGGCAAGCCGTCCTTCGACTTCATCTGACAAGGCAGCACTTTCCGCTTTGGCCTTGGCCAGAACAGCGTGCAACGCAGCCATCTGAGACTGTCGCTCGGCAGCCTGGCTGGCCAAAGCATCCTGCGCGTTGTGAAGGTCCCGAACGGCGGCCTCCACTTCGCTCCGGGCAGAACCGACAACGTCGTTCAGAGCGCGCCCGCCGTCTCCTGCTTCGCGCAGGGTGTCGCGGAGCGTGAATACACGATCTTCAAGCCCTTTCAGGCCCGCCTCGGTGCTCCGCAATGCTTCAGGGATCTGGGTGCGCGCATGATCGCTTCCTGCTTGGATCAACTCCAGCAACCGCACTGCCGCATCGGTTAGTTCACCGATCTCGCTGTCGGTGCCGGTCAGGTTCTGCCGCATAGTGGCAAGGCGTTGGTTCAGTTCATCAACCGAACGGTTGATGGTTGACGCGGCTTGCCCCCCTTCATGACTGGAAGCCGTCAGCAAGGACGTGAACTCGCTGACCTTTGCGCCAATCTTAGCAAATTGTTCCGCCAGATCTTCTGCCTTTGTGGCTTGTATCGCGCGCTGCTGCGCAATCAGCTTGTCCAGATCGGAAAGGCGGCCCGCCAGATCTTCAGCCGCAGACGCGGCCGTCGCTTCCATCGCCTTGCGACGTGCCGCAATGGCGGCGTCGATCTCACTCAACCTCTGTTCAAGCCGCTGCTGCAGGGTATCTGTCTCGGCTTCGGCAGAAACACGTCGGGTAGCAAAGGCCTCGGCAAACGAGCGCGAGTCTTGTTCTAGCGCGGCTGTCAGCGCCCTTGCGCCTTGCTCGAATTGCGCCAGCTGGCTTGCGGATTGCGCAAGCACGGTTTGATGATCACCAGCCAACTGCTGCAAAGCTTCGCGCAGAGATGCCACATGGGCAGCGCTACGATCCTCCCAAGCGCCGATTGCCGCAGCTTCTGCAGCCGCCATGTTCTCCTGATGCTGGCTGCTGCGCAAACTCAGCGCATCGAACCTGCTTTCAGCAAGAACGGCAAGGTTTTCGGATACTTGCGAAAAGGCTGAGACCGAAGTTTCAATCCGCTCACGCACCGAGGCGACCTGGCGTTCACTTGCCAAGCCGAATTCATTGAGTCGCTGAAAGCCAGACACCAATTCCTCAAGTTGCAGATGCGCCGTGCGGCCAGCGTTCCCGATATTATTGGTCACATCTTTTGCGGTATTGGCGATAACCGGTAACTGGCCCCGCAGCTTTTCCATATTGTCGAGCGCTGCGGATGAAACGTCAGCGATCCGGTCAATCTGCTTGCTGTTCTGGCCGACCATGTTGTCAAGCTGGGTAGCGCTTGCTGAAAGTCGCTCCACTGCCATCCGGCCCAGCGATTCAAGATCACGCCCCTGCGCGGCGATGAAGTCTCTGGCCAGAGCAAGCTCGGTATTCATCGAGGACAGGCGCTGTTCGAGACTTGTTGATTCGCGCGCGAGTTGCTGCGTCACATCGGCAAACCTGTCGGCTTCCCGGCGGCTTGTCCGCATGATCAGCAGGAATACCATCAAAATAAGTGCAACCGGCACGGACCATTGCGAAACCCACCATACCCACTGATCCGCGCTGACCGCTGCTGTCTGCGGAAAAATGACCGCCCACACAAACACGGCTGTCCACGCAACGATCAGCAGACTTGCGATGGAGACTGCAAGCCAGCTGCGGTCGGGTCGCGCCTCAACGGCATCAGACGTATCACTTTGGCGATCATTGTTTTGCCGCAGCGTCTCTACCAAAGCTTGGGCTTCGTGAGAATCCTGGCCTTCGTGAGAATCAGGCATCACGGCATCTGCCTGGGCACCTTCCAGCGGAATGATCCGGCGTCTCTCGTTCATGCTGCCCTGTTCGCTCCTGACCCGTTCGCTTCTGGCCCGTACACATCGGCCGTATCACGCAGGCTCAATCACAATTGCCATTGTCGCTTTATTGCATATCACGAATTTCCGAAGAGCATAAACCCTGCCTTAACGCTTCGCCCCTTATCGCCTCATTATGGCTTACGAAGGTGCTTCTCTCGACGCCAATCTTGCCGCCGCGGCAGGGCATGATCCTGAACTCGTGCGTGAGTTGCGCAAAGCCTTTATTGAAAGCGCCGAGCGGCAGATCGATCTGCTCTCGCGATCGCGTTGTGACGGCAACTGGGAAGTGGCAGCGATGCGACTCAAGGGACTGGCGGCCAGTTTTCACGCCGACAGTCTGATGGCTTTGGCCGAAGAAGCGCTCGATACCGTTCCCGGTGATCCGGTAATTCTGCGGCGGCTGAAACAGATGTTGTCGGATCTGGCCGTTCAAATCTGACGCCGTTCAATTCCTGTACAGCTGTATCCGACAAGTTTTCCCGATCTTGCCAAGCCTGCCTTGGCATTGCTTAGCGCACCCCCTACGATGTCTCATCAGGAGGCTGGTGAGTGCGGGTCGCAGTTCTATCGCTGATCGAAGTTGGCGGGAGCGATCCTGCTGCGCTGCGGGGATATCTGCCAATCGGCGGACGTTCTCTGCTGCGTCATCAAATCGGCCTTGCTCTGTCTTTCAACGCAAAACGCATTGTCGTGATGGCAGAGGCCATCAGCGGAGAACTTGTTGCGTTGCAGCACGTTGCCGAAGCGGGCGGCGCGCAGTTCCATGTGGTGGCAACAGTGCGCGCGCTTGTTCCGCTGATTTCGCCCGAAGATGATGTGATCGTCCTGTCCGATGGCCTGTTGGCCATGCCTGATGCGCTTCATGACCTTGTCGATTCAGGCCCGGTTGTGCTGACTTTGCCAATCGAACCCGCCCTGCCGCTGGGATTTGAACGTATCGATCTCAATCATGCCTCGGCCGGGGTGATGCGTTTTGCAGGCAGGATTGCAGCGGGCCTTGCGGATCTTCCGCCCGAATGGAACCCGCAGTCTGCGCTATTGCGTCTCGCGATTCAGGGGCGCGTTGTCCAGCGGCCCGTGCCAACCGCCTTGCTTGATGATGGGCGTTGGGGCCTGGTCCGCAATGAACACGAAGCGCAAGTTGCCGAACGGCGCTGGCTGCGTCTGCACACCCGTTTGTCAGATGATGGAGCGATTACGCCGGGCGAACATCTGGCAAGATTGGTGGTGAATCGCTTTGGCCCGGCCCTGCTGCATGCAGGAACCCGGCCTGGTCTTCTGGGCCTTGCGGCCGGGGTGGTCGGATTGCTGGGCGGCGGGGCAGGGTGGCTTGGTCAGTTGGCGGTCGGGTTTGTGCTGCTGGGGCTCGCCTGGCTGGTGGCGCAGGTTGCAAGCCTGCTTGGTCAGGTAGAGCGGGCTTCCCTTCTGGCATCCGGTCTGGCACGGCGAAGCATTGCTTTGTTTCATCTATTGATCGACGCGGGATTTGTAACGCTTGCAGGATGGGGCAGTGGCCTGCCTGATCTGCCTTCACTTCCGACAGGGGCACCGTTTTTCGTGCCTCTTGTCTTCTTATTCTGCACGCGTTTGATACCGCTGGCACTGTCAGCGCATAGCTGGAGCCGCTGGCTATCGGACCGTCTGGTGATCGGTGCTGTTCTGGCAGCTATTCATCTGCTCCTGCCGCTTGATGCAACGCTCGCCTTGAGTGTGGTTGTGCTGCTCGGCATCTGTGTTTTTTCACTTCAGTTCGGACATGATCGTTCTGGTCTGAAAGGATCGCCAGCCTCATCGCCTAACCCGCAATTAACCACTCGGCAGTAAGAGCGACACATGGCCATGACTGTATCTGCCGATCTCCCTGCATCAGGCGCGCGGACGCCTATCGATTCCGATGTGATCGAGCGTCTTTTGTGTGACGATCTTTTTCATGCCGATCAGGTGATGCTCCACATGGGGCCAATCTTGCGCCATCTTTTGCAGAATGATGATCGCTCGATTTTCAGTGACGAGATCATCGCCCGCGTGCGAGGGATGCTCGCCGATCTTGCTCGCCAACTCGTGCAGGCGCTGGGCGAGGCGGCGGGCCACGCCGATGCTGCGGCGTGGGCGCGTGATGCTGGACCCGGCCTTGCCGAAATGCTCGCGGCCAGCCAACCGCTGCTTTATCACCTGCATATGCTGGCGGTGGAATGGCAACTTTCAGAAAAGCTTCAGGGCAGACTTGGCATCGATCCTGTGCTTACCCCGATGCTGCAAGATATTATCTCCTCACCCGGTCCTGATCTGGCGGCGCGGGGCATGAACTTACTGGCGGCACAAGCCCGGTTCGGTCAGGCTGTCCGGCGCATGCAGATTCCCCTCACAGAATTGCCCTTGGATTTGCACGATGCAACTCTTGCCGTCATGCAGCGCTATGTCGTGGATGATCCGACGGGAGAGGCGGCTGCGGCCCAGGCTGAAGTGACATTGCGGCAACGCCGCACGGTAACTGCATCAAGGATCGACCTGCTCGATCACGTGATGACCGTTCTCGGATCCGAACGTGTCGCGGCTCTACAACTCGAGCATGCGGGCGTGGCCCTATTTCTAAGTGCATTGCGCATGGTTGCCGGCATTTCGCGCGAAACTGCAATCATGTGCACCACGGAAAGCCAAATGCCCCGCCTTGCACTATCGCTGGTTGCAGCCAACGCTGGCCGCGAGGGTGTGGTGGCGACATTCGCTGCACTCCATCCTGATATCGCCGTCCCCGCCGGCATCGAACATCTTGATCCCGCACGTGCTATCGCCCTGCTGGGTAGCAATTTCGCCGGAGCGCGTTCCTGAAATGACCGCCGCCGGGCCCATCCGCGCCCTAACCGACGAGGCCGACCGCCTTGTCGAGGCGGACGAGATACTTGCTGCGCTGCAGGTCCGGTTGGGCGGTGCCTTTCCCGGCACCATTGCCGTGCCAGGTTTGCTGGCGCTGGTCCGCAAGGCCCGCCGGGCCAGCACTGCGCTACATGCGGTGCTTTGCGCCGAAGACGGCCTTCAGCCTTTATCCTTTTACGCTGCAGTCTTTCCAAAAGAAGGCGGCGCGTCAATCGAGATTACCGAATGGCGCCTATCCCAATCGGCGTGGTTCGCCGAAAACGGCGGTGCCGATAAGCTGGCGTTGCAGTGGCAACTCGCTCAGGCGCACCTTGTGCTCGATACCGAGCAGCGGATCATCTCAGGCTGCGTCGATGCCCCGGATCTGAAGACGTTTGAGGCCGCTTTGCAGCAGGCTTTTGGCCGCTACTGGACCGATATCGTATCCGTCGAAGGCAGTAACCATCACCAGCCGCTCCATTGGCGTTTGCTTGATGATGCGACCGTCACCATCGAGGGTTCGGACCGGCGCTGGAAGACCCGCTTCCTGCCTCTGCGCAACGGCGGCTTCGAACTCTTTATGATAGCTGAAACCGTTCTGGCCAAACCTTCTGCAGACTTGGAAGTACCGCTACACGCTGCAGTGCTGGCATCGAATAGTGTTGATTCTCAACGTCCTGAATTAAACGGCCTGTTAGGCAATACGCTCGCACCGGCGCTGCGAGTGCCGGTTAACCGTATCGTCGCCAATGCCGAAACCATTCGAACCCGGCTCGCTGGCCCGATAGCCGATTCTTATGTCGGTTACGCAGGCGACATTGCTGAAGCTGGGCGACATCTGCTTTCGCTGGTAGAGGATCTGGCCGATCTGGAAACAGTGGAAGATGCCAGCTTTGCGCCAACGCCGGATCATGTCGATCTGGCAGACTGCGCTCGGCGCGCGGCGGGCATTCTGGGCGTTCGGGCAAAGGAGCGCGCCATCACACTCGAACTGCCCCACGCAGATGTTACGGCTCCTGCAATTGGCGAATTCAGGCGCGTTTTGCAGATCATGCTGAACCTGATCGGCAATGCCATCCGCTACACCCGGGCGGAAACGTCCGTCCGCGTCGAAAGCGGAGTGTCCGGTGCGCTGGCGTGGATCACTGTTGAAGATGACGGCGAAGGTATCGGCTCTGAACAGGCCGAACGCGTTTTCGAGAAATTCGAGCGTCTGGGGCGCAGCGGCGATGGTGGCAGTGGCCTTGGCCTGTATATCTCGCGCAAGCTGGCCCGTGCCATGGGCGGTGATTTGGCGGTAGAGCAAGGAACAAACGGGGGCGCACGCTTCGTCCTGACGTTGCAGGCCGATGGGCAGGCTGATCGCGCAGAAGCGACCAGCGCTTACGGCTAACGCCGCTTGCTCGCGCGCCACAACGCAAAGGCGCCCAATAGCATCAGTCCAATACCGATATAGGCCCATTGGGCCTTTGCCAACATGAAGCTCGATGCGGGCCAGATGATGAGGCCCAAGCCCTGTCCGGCCCAAAAAACGCCAACAACCAATGCGGCAATGCCAACAATTTTCTGAATTGCCGTCATCGCCGCACTCTTGGTTTGATCAGCGCTCGCCTACAGGCAAGTACAGTTTGATCAGCGTTCACTCACCGGCACGTAATCGCGCTGCGCCGGGCCGGTGTAGAGCTGGCGCGGACGCCCGATCTTCTGGCCTGGATCGCTGATCATTTCGTTCCACTGCGCCACCCAGCCCACGGTGCGCGCCAGCGCGAACAGCGCGGTGAACATCGTGGTCGGGAAGCCGATCGCCGAAAGGATGATGCCCGAATAGAAGTCCACGTTCGGGAAAAGCTTCTTCTCCGCAAAATACGGATCGCTCAGTGCGATTTCCTCAAGCCGAAGCGCGGTTTCAAACAGCGGGTCCTGCACGTTGAGCGCCGCGAACACTTCCCGCACGGTCTTCTGCATCACCGTCGCGCGCGGATCGTAGTTCTTGTACACGCGGTGGCCAAAGCCCATCAGGCGGAACGGATCGTTCTTGTCCTTGGCCCGGTCGATGTAGTGCTGAATCCGATCGGGCGTGCCGATTTCCTTCAGCATGTTGAGTGCGGCTTCATTCGCGCCGCCATGCGCCGGGCCCCACAGGCAGGCAATGCCAGCGGCGATGCAGGCAAACGGATTCGCGCCCGAAGATCCTGCCAGGCGCACGGTCGATGTCGAAGCGTTCTGTTCGTGATCGGCATGGAGGATGAAGATGCGGTCCATCGCGCGTTCCACCGCCGGGATCACTTCATATTCCTCGGCCGGCACGGCAAAGGTCATCTTCAGGAAGTTGCCGGTATAGGACAGCTTGTTGTCAGGATAGACGAAGGGCTGGCCGACCGAATACTTGTAAGCCATAGCCGCAATCGTCGGCATCTTGGCAATCAGGCGATGCGAACTGATCGTGCGGTGCGTCGGGTCGGCAATGTCGGTGCTGTCATGATAGAAAGCCGACAGGGCACCCACCACGCCGCACATGATCGCCATCGGATGCGCATCGCGGCGGAAGCCGCGATAGAACGTGGCCAGCTGTTCATGCAGCATCGTGTGCCGCGTGATCGTGCGGGTGAAATCAGCCAGCTCCTGCCCGTTCGGCAGTTCGCCGTTGAGCAGCAGATAGCTGACTTCCATGAAGCTGGAATGTTCGGCCAGCTGGCCAATCGGATAACCACGGTGCAACAGAACGCCTTCGTCGCCATCGATATAAGTTATCGCGCTGTCGCAGCTTGCGGTCGAGGTAAAGCCCGGGTCGTAAGTGAACATCCCCGTCTGGGCATAGAGCTTGCGGATATCGACCACGTCCGGGCCAATCGTGCCGCTGTTGATCGGCATATCGATGGTCTTGCCATCTGCCATCAAAGAAGCCTGGTTATCGCTCACGCCTTAACCCTCCTATTTATCTTTGCTTTGCAACCAATTGCGAGATTCAAGCCACTGCATCACGAATTCGCGAAAGCGACTCGTTCTTACCGAGCAGTGCCAATACGTCGAAAATTCCCGGCGAGGTAGTCTGTCCCGTCAAGCTTGCGCGCAACGGTTGGGCAATCTTGCCCAAACCTATCCCTAGCTCCTCGGCCATTTGTTTTACCGTGGCTTCGAGGCTGTCCATTGTCCAGTCGTTTTCAGCTTCGAACCGTTTGGCCACCTGACCAAGAATGGTCCGCGCATCATCAGTCAGGAGCGCTGAGGCCTTTTCCGTCATAGGCAAGGGACGCTGGGCAAACAGGAACACCGCGCCTGCCGCCAATTCGTTCAAATCCGCCGCGCGCACTTTCAGCACCGGCATCGCGCGGGTCAGCAAATCGGTGCCAGGACCAGCGTCAAAGCCCGGTTCCAACGCGGCCAGTTTCGGGGCCACCAGCGCCGCCAATCGCGCATCGTCAGCTTCGCGAATATAGTGCCCGTTAAGGTTCAGCAGCTTTTTCAGGTCGAACCGCGATGCGCCCTTGTTCACATCGCCGATATCAAACCATTCCACCGCCTGATCGCGGCTGATGATTTCCTCGTCACCATGGCCCCAGCCAAGCCGGAGCAGGTAATTGAACACCGCCTCGGGCAGCAGGCCCAGTTCGTCGCGATATGCATCAACACCCAACGCGCCATGGCGTTTCGATAGTTTCGCTCCGTCGGCACCATGAATCAGCGGAATATGGCCGTAGACCGGATCGGGCCAATTGCCCTCGATCGCCTGCATCGCGCGGATCACCACCAGTTGGCGGAACGCATTGTTGATGTGGTCGTCGCCCCGAATCACGTGGGTGACGCCCATGTCATGATCGTCCACCACCACGGCCAGCATATAGGTCGGTGTGCCGTCAGACCGCAGGATCACGAAGTCATCCAGTTCGCTGTTCTGAACGGTAATCGCGCCCTGAACCTTGTCCTCGATGGTCGTCTCACCCTCACGCGGGGACTTCATCCGCACGACATAAGGCTTGCCTTCGGGCCACTGATCGGCGGTGGCATCGCGCCATTCACTGTCGATGCGGAAGGGGCGGCGTTCAGCCTGCGCCTGCTCGCGCCGCGCTGCCAGTTCTTCCTGTGTCAGATAGCAGCGATAGGCATGGCCTGCGTCCAGCATCTGCCGCGCCACTTGGGCGTGGCGTTCAGACCGGGCAAACTGGAACACCGGCTCGGCATCGCCACCCAGACCCAGCCAGTTCAGCCCGTCAAAAATCGCCTCAATCGCCGGTTCGGTCGACCGTGCGCGGTCGGTATCCTCGATCCGCAGAAGGTACGTTCCGCCGTGATGGCGCGCGTAAAGCCAGTTGAACAGCGCGGTGCGCGCGCCGCCAATATGCAGAAAACCCGTGGGCGAGGGCGCAAATCGTGTGACCACGCGGCCTTTTTCGGGCGATCCTGCAGAAACGGTGTCAGTGGCGCTTGCCATTGGCCGCGCTTTCCTTTGCTTTGAATGTCATGGCGTCCCCGGCAGCAGATGGACCTGCGGCGGATTATCCCGCCGCCGATCCGGGCACCGCCCCGGCCGGACAGGCGCGGCCTTGGGACATCCGCGCGCGATTGTCCAGCATGCTTGCCAAGATGCTGGACAAGATGCTGGCGCATGCCGATCACTTCCTCGAAGCGCACCCCTTTGATCGCGGGTTGTGGCTGGTCGTAGCCTTTGCCGCTGGCATCGTGGCATGGGTGTCTTTGCCCGGCTTGGCAGACTGGATTGCGCTGCTGCTTGCCAGCCTTGCCATAGCGCTCTTCGCACTGATTCTTTTCGATGAAAGCCGCTTTCCCTACGTGCGTCTCGCGCTATTCGGCTGCGCTGCCATGCTTGCCGCCGGTATGGCCACGATCTGGACAAAATCCGAACTGGTCGGACAGCCCGGGATTACACGGCCTGCGGTCCTGACCTTGCAGGGCAAGGTGCTGGAGCGCCGGGAAGAGCCTGCCAAAGCGCGGGTTCGGCTCTTGCTGCTTGCCCGTATTCCCGATTTCGCCGATCCCGTGCGCGTCCGCGTCAATCTGCCGATTGCCAAGGACGTTGCCGCCATTACCGAGGGCGCAGAGATCGGCCTGCGCGCACGGTTGATGCCTCCGGCCGCGCCGATGTTGCCCGGGGCCTATGATTTCGCCCGCACGGCGTGGTTCAATGGGCTGGCCGCTACGGGCAGCGCGCTTGGCGATCCCATCGTGATCCGCGCTTCGGATCAAGGTGCCACGCTGCGCGCGGTGCAGCGGTCGCTGGCCGATCATGTCCGCTCTCAACTGGGCGGATCAACCGGTTCGATTGCCGCCGCGCTGGCTAGCGGAGATCGCGGAGCCATTGCACCCGCCGATGACGATGCAATGCGCGATGCAGGGCTAACGCATCTGCTCTCGATCAGTGGCCTGCATGTCAGCGCATTGGTTGGCGCGGTCTATTTTCTCGTGGCACGCCTGCTTGCCGCCATCCCGTGGATCGCCCTGCGCATTCGTGTGCCAATTGCGGCCGCCCTGATGGGGGCGCTGGCAGGTATCGCCTACACCCTGCTGACCGGCGCTGAAGTGCCGACGATCCGCTCCTGCATCGGCGCGCTGCTGGTGCTGATCGCTTTGGCACTGGGGCGTGATCCGTTGTCCTTGCGCATGGTGGCGGTGGGCGCACTGGTGGTTATGCTGTTCTGGCCTGAAGCCGTGCTTGGCCCCAGCTTCCAGATGAGCTTTTCCGCTGTCATCGCCATTATCGCCTTCCACTCAGCCGCCCCGGTGAAGGGGTTTCTGACAGCTGAGCACCACGGGGCGCTGGTGCGGATGGCGCGCAATCTGATCCTGCTGCTGGTCACTGGTGTGGTTATCGAACTGGCGCTGATGCCCATCGGCCTGTTCCACTTCCATCGTGCAGGCGTCTATGGCGCGCTGGCCAATGTGATCGCCATCCCGCTCACCACTTTCGTCACGATGCCGCTGATCGGCCTTGCCTTGCTGCTGGACAGTGTGGGGTTCGGCGCACCGGCATGGTGGCTGGCAGGCAAAAGCCTCGAGCTGCTGCTCGCGCTGGCCCATTTCGTGGCGGCAAGGCCCGGTGCGGTGACGATGCTCCCGGCCATCGCGCCTTGGACGTTCGCGCTGTTCATTGCCGGAATGTTGTGGCTCGCATTGTGGACAGGAAAAGTGCGGTTGTGGGGAGCGGTCCCCGCAGCGCTGGCGGTCCTAGCCATGGTGCTCACGCCGACCCCGGACATTCTCGTCACTGGCGATGGGCATCACGTCGGCCTGACCGGGGCGGGTGATGATCTGATCGTGCTGCGCATGGGCAGGGGGGAATACATGCGCGACAACTTGCTCGAACTGGCTGGTATGGAAGGCACACTGCGCCCGATTGACCGCTGGTCTGGTGCCCGCTGCAACGATGACTTCTGTGTCGCACGGTTGCAGCGTGGCGGTCGGCAGTTCATCTTGCTGGTGGCGCGGAGCCGCAACTACATCGATGACATGGCGCTCGCCGCAGCCTGCGAGCGCGCCGATATCGTGGTTGCGGATCGTCGCTTGCCCTATTCTTGCCGGGCAAAAATGCTCAAGGCCGACCGTGTCATGCTGGCAAATACGGGAGGCCTGTCGATCAATCTGACAACGGGCCGCGTGCGGACAGTGGCCGAAACGCAAGGCGAGCATGGATGGTATCGCAAACCACCGCCGCCAACATTCAGAAAGCCCGTCAAACCAGCCACCTCGGCTTCCGACAGCGCGTCTGGAGCTTTACTGTCTGCCAAATAATTCGTAGGTTCCAAGTGGCCGGGCACCGGCATCGATTGATGTGCAAGTGCCCGACCGGATAGTTACGGCAGCACCCAGCGGATCGAGCCGCTGTAGCTCCCGCTCATCGGCAGGCCATCGCCACCCATCGCGGGGATGAAGCGGGCGCGGCTGCTGACTTTCGCGCAGGTAGCGGCATCAAGATCGGCCGATCCGCTCGAACCGGTAACCTCGCACCCGGTCACCCGGCCGTCAGTGCCGATGGTCAGGCGGAACCGGGTCAACCCCTCGCGCTCTTCGCGGATCGCGGCGCTCGGATAGTCGCGGTCCGAGACCCACGATCCCGGCGAACCTTTGGGAGAGGCACCACGCGCGGCGAAGCTGGCAGAAGGCGAGGGCTTCACTTCGGGCGGGACGAATGGCCCCACTTCAACCGGCACGATCGGAATGATCTCGACCGGTTTCAACCCGATGCCCGGATCGACGGGGCCGAGTATGATGTCAGGCTTGGGAGCGACCAGCGGGGTATCTTGCGGTTTCTGTGCCGGTTTGATGTCCGGCGGTGGGGCGATGGGAGTGATCTTTACCTCATCGTCCTTCCACTGTTGCGCAATAAAGGGGTCCTTCACGATCTTGACGATCCCGCTGGCAAAGCCAGACGTGATGGCCCAGATCGCCACGCCGTGAAGCAACGCTACGGCGATGAAGGTTTGCGTTTGTCGCTGCCGGGAATTTTCTGCTGAATAAGCCATTGGCAACACCTCTTCCGTTGCCGACGCCCCAGGTTCTGGCGGGCCGTCCCGGAAGGGGGCGCCCCGTGTGGGGCATTCGGTAACGATAGAAACTATATCAAAGCCGAACGCCTTGCTAGAAGAATCTCAACCAAATAGATTGATATTTAGCATAACGAATCCCGGATAAACACAAATGCCGCCCGCCGATTGTCTCGGCGAACGGCATCTGAAGATTTATAACCAGCAGGCAACAGCGCTTTGTCGCCGCCAAACCCCTTAGTGGTAGCGCCGCAGCAGGCCCGCCAGTTTGCCCTGCACGGCCACTTCATCGGGCCGGTAGAACTGCGGATCATAGGCCGCGTTGGCCGGATCGAGGCGGATCATGCCCTTTTCGCGGTGGAGGTACTTGAGTGTGGCTTCTTCACCACGCACCAGCGCAACCACGATTTCGCCATCGCGGGCAACATCGGTCTTGCGGACAAGGGCATAGTCGCCATCAAAAATTCCGGCCTCAACCATCGAATCCCCGGACACTTCAAGCGCGTAATGCTCTCCAGCGCCGAGCAGGGCCGCGGGCACCGGCAGCGTTGCCGCGGTTTCGAACGCTTCGATTGGCATACCGGCGGCGATCTTCCCGTGCAGCGGCAATTCGATCACATCGTTGGCGGGAGCGGGAGCGGCCTTGGGTGCGGTGCGCAGCGGGGTGAGCGTGGTGTTGGCATTTGCGGCAGTACGCACTGGCGCTGTGCTACTCGGCTTGGTCACCGAGCTATCAGGCTGGCGCAGGACTTCGAGCGCGCGCGCGCGGTTGGGCAGGCGGCGGATGAAGCCGCGTTCTTCCAGTGCGGAGATCAGGCGATGGACACCGGACTTCGATTTGAGATCGAGCGCTTCCTTCATTTCTTCGAACGAAGGGGAAATGCCCGATTCCTCCAACCGGATTTGGATGAAGGTGAGCAGTTCATGCTGCTTGCGCGTCAACATTGGCGGTTCCTCCGCGGGTGAACGAATACGGAACGGATAAGCAACCTATTTCACGACGTCAAGCAATTCCGCCATTTTCGAGCAGGTAAACCGGAACATCCGTTCCTGCCGCTTTGGCTTCGGCCCAGGCTTCGCGCACAACCAGCGCATTGGCGCGGGCAAGCGGTGACAGTGCGCCTGAATCCTGCAGCGGATCGAGCGCCACGTTGGCCCCATCCCAGACGGCGCGAAGGAATTCCATGCGACTGCCACCTTTGCCCAACGGTGCGGCCAATCGCGCCGGAATTGTCCATGGCAGCGGGGCCGCTGCACCGGCGCTGGCGCGCAGCAGGGGTAGCAGGAAAAGGAACGCGGTGACAAAGGCCGAGGCGGGATTGCCCGGCAGTCCAAGGATCACTTGCGCTCCACGGCGCGCCACGAGCAACGGCTTGCCCGGCTTGATCCCGACGCGCCAGAAATCCAGCTTGGCCCCAACGGCTTCAAGCGCGGGCCGGACGAGATCGTGATCGCCGACCGAAGCGCCACCGCTGGTCACGATGATGTCGGCATCGCTGGCGCTGTCGAAAGCTGTCGCCAGCGCCTGCAGTTGATCAGGGATCGGGCCAAGTGCTCGAATTTCAACCGGCAAGGCTGCGGCCATCGCGCACAGCATGGGGCCATTGCTGGCGGGCAACTGGTGGAGCCCAGCGTCTTGTCCAGGCGGCACCAGTTCATCCCCGCTGTCGATCACGGCGAGCTTGAGCCGCCGCCGCACCGGCAGATGGCTATGCCCGCCCGCAATGGCCAGTGCAATCTGCGCCGGGCTTATGCGCGTGCCTGCCGGGATCAATTCAGCAGCGGCAGCGAAATCCATGCCGGCCGGACGGATATGGCGCTCCAGCGGCTCAGGCAGTGTGCCGGTGAAGCGCAGAGTTGCGCCATCGCGCGCCGTATCTTCTTGGATCAGGACCATGTCAGCGCCGTTCGGGACAATAGCGCCGGTGCTGATGCGCACCGCTTCGCCTGTGCCGACCACGCCCTCAAACGGATGGCCAGCTGCACTTTCGCCGGTCACCTGCCACGGGCCGGGCAGATCGGCGCTGCGCAGGGCATAGCCATCCATCGCAGATAGCGGCGCTGCGGGCTGCGTGCGGCGGGCGGCAAGCGGCTGCACGAGGTAGTGGCCGAGGCATTCAGCCACCGCACGTTGCTCTACCGGCAAGGTCGGGGCGAGTGCGAGCAAACGCGCTTGGGCTTCGGCAAGGGGAAGGGGAGGCGTCTTCACGCGTCGTCAGCGCGCCAGATGCCGGATTTGCCGCCGCGCTTTTCGATCAGGCGCACGCCTTCGATGACCATGCCCTTGTCCAGCGCCTTGGCCATGTCATAGACCGTCAGCAGCGCGACCGAGACAGCGGTCAGGGCTTCCATCTCCACACCGGTGCGGCCCGTCAGCGTGGCCGTGGCGGTGCATTCGACGCCAGCTTCAACGAAGGTGAAATCAACATTTACCGCATCGAGCGCGAGCGGGTGGCACAGCGGGATTAATTCGGCGGTCTTCTTTGCGGCCATGATCCCGGCAAGCCGCGCGGTGCCTAGCACGTCACCTTTGGGAGCATCGCCTGCGCGGATGGCCTCAAGTGTGGCTGCGGACATGCGAATCAGGCCGCGCGCAATGGCCACGCGCTGGGTTTCAGCCTTGCCTCCAACGTCGACCATGCGGGCGGTTCCCGCCGAATCGATATGGGTCAATTCGTTCATTCAGCAGAGCCTTTCCCTGAACAGGTTTACACAGTTTACACAGTCCATGGAGAAAACTGTCCGGTCTCCATCGGTGTCTATTTAGTGCGCGCAAATGGCCGGAACTGCGGCGGTTTTCAAGCAAGCGAGAGCGGGGTCGGACATCGTGCGATGCTGGCACCGTCGTGCGATGTAGGACAGCCCTATTTGCCGCTTTCGGTAGCCTGTTTGAGCGCATTTGCCACTTTCGCCTGCGTGGCCGCAACGATCCGGTTCACGCCCGCGGCATTGGGGTGGACATTGTCGTCCAGCATCAGCGTGCGGTTGCCCAGAACGGGTTCGAGGAAGAACGGCACCAGCCCGGCCTTGTGCTTCTTGGCCATGTCTGGCCAGATCGGGTTGAAGCGGTTTGTGTAATCCGCCCCTAGATTGGGTGCGGCGAGCATGCCGGTAAGGACGACCGGAATCTGGCGATTGTCGAACTCGGTCAGGATCGCGTCGAGGTTGGCGCGGGTTTCCTCGGGCGGCAGGCCGCGCAGCATATCGTTGCCGCCAAGGCCGACCAGCGCCAGCGTGGGCTTTACCGGCTGATTGTCGAGCGTGAACTTTAAGCGTTGCAGCGCGGCGGCGGTGGTATCCCCCGAAACGCCAGCGTTGATCACGCGCGCCGGGGTGCCGCCAGCGTTAAGTGCTGCTTCTAGACGCGGCGGATAGCCTTCGCCCGGTTGCAGGTTGTATCCTGCATAGAGGCTGTCCCCAAATGCGAGAATGACAGGTGCGTCAGCGGGAATGGGAGCTGCGGCAATGCTTGCTTCGGCAGAGCCGCTTGCTTTTGATTCGGGTGCATTTTCTGCAGAGCATGCGGCCAAAAATAGCGTGGCGAGGAGCAGGGGTGTTCTCATGCATGCGGTGATAACCGTTAGGTTTGCGCTTGTCGAAGGGTGCTTGTGGTCTGTGCTGGCTGTTGTGCTTCGACAAGCTCAGCACGAGCGGGGTTTGGGTTTGGTCTTGAGTAACCACGCCTCATGCTGAGCCTGTCGAAGCATCATCAAGAGCCGGTCAAAGCCTGCTCAGGCTGGCCCGTCAAAGGCTGTTTCAACCCAAACGCGCCAACCAACGCATTGAAACTTCGCTGCAGCGCACCCAAGTGCCGGTTGCACATTGCAATCAATCCATGCCAATCGAGGCCCGTGATTAGGCCGTAAACTCATAGACCACACCGCCGAGGTTTGAGGCAAAACGGCCAGGTGCAAGGAAAGAGGGCGCAGGAATATGTTGATACTTCAAGCCCGATTGACGCAGCAGATGGCCGTTTTGGTCAAATCCGCAGGACGTCGAAATGACTTCCATCTCGAACCAAGCCGCCCTTGGAAGGGCAACCAGCCCTCCCAGCGAGCGCCTTGGCCCGATATGTTCGTCATTTCGACGCCTCGGCGGCGTGGTCTATGAGTTTACGGCCTAACACCCCCACCCCGGTTATCGCCGCTTCCGCCCTGACCTTGTCGCTCGGTTCCGGGGAGGCGCGGGTGGAGATCCTGCGGGGCATCGACCTGACGATTCTGCCGGGGGAGAAGGTAGCTCTGCTGGGGCCTTCAGGATCGGGAAAATCATCGCTGCTGGCGATTCTTTCCGGTTTGGAGCAGGCAAGCGGCGGCGCGCTGAACGTGGCAGGTGCGGATTTTACCACGCTGGATGAAGATGGGCTGGCCGCCGCACGGCGCGGGCGGATTGGGATTGTGTTGCAGGCATTCCATCTGCTGCCAACGATGACCGCGCTGGAAAACGTGGCGACGCCGCTGGAACTGGCAGGCATGGCCGATGCGATGGCGCGGGCCGAGGCGGAACTGGTCGCGGTTGGCCTTGGCCACCGGTTGCACCACTACCCGGCGCAGCTTTCGGGTGGGGAACAACAGCGCGTGGCGATTGCCCGTGCGCTGGCGCCCAAACCGGCGATCCTGTTTGCAGATGAGCCGACCGGCAATCTTGATCATGCCAATGGCGATGCCGTGGCCGACCTGCTGTTTGCCCGCGCGGGCGAGGTGGGCGCGACATTCATCATGGTGACGCACGACGAGGCGCTGGCCGCGCGGTGCGGACGGATCGTGCGTCTGGCGGATGGGCGCATCGTGTCAGACAGCGGTTTGGGCGGCGTTGCGGGCGAAGCAGCATGAATCTTTCTTGGAGCGCTGCGTGGGCTATGGCGCGGCGCGGGCTGGACTGGCGGTTCAAGGGCCTGCGGCTGTTGCTGGTGTGCCTTGTGCTGGGCACGGCGGCGCTTTCGGCGATTGGCACGCTGACCGGCGCGATCGAGCGGGAACTGGCCTCGCGCGGTCGCGATATGCTGGGTGCGGATCTGGAGTTCACGCTGGCGGCGCGCGCTCCGGCGGCGGAGGAGCGGGCGGCAATTGCGTCATTGGGCGAGCTTTCCGAAGGCGCGCGGATGCAGGCGATGGCAAGCGTGCCCGGCGCCCAAACACGCACGACGCCTGTTGAATTGAAAGCAGTCGACGCGAAGTGGCCACTTTATGGCACGTTTACGCTGGCTGATGGCAAGACAGCGCGCGCTCCTGAAGGCATGACGGCGTGGATTGCGCCGGGGGTGGCGGACCGGCTTGGCGTGAAGGTGGGCGATACGCTGAAAGTCGGCGAAGCCTCGCTGACGGTGGGCGGGGTGATTGGCACGGAGCCGGACCGACTGGCGGAAGGGTTCTCGCTCGGGCCGACAGTGATTATCGGTCAAGCCGCGCTGGAAGTGTCGAAGCTGGTGCAGCCGGGATCGATGGTTCGGTCAAAGCTGCGGGTGAAATTGCCGTCTGCTGCTGATCCGGTGACCTTGGGCGAGAGCATCAAAGAGCGCTTTCCGCTGGCCGGATATGAAGTGCGCACGCGCGAAAAGGCCTCGCCCAGTCTGGACCGGTTCGTTTCGCGCATGGGGCAGTTTCTGGTACTGGTGGCGTTGGCGGCCTTGGCTATTGCCGGGATCGGCATTGGTAACGGGGTCAATTCCTATCTGGAAGCGCGGCGCAGCAGCATTGCGACGCTCAAGATTTTGGGAGCATCGAGCGGCGATATTGCGCGGATTTTCCTGCTACAATTGGCGGCGGCGTCATCGCTGGCGATTGTTGCCGGACTGATAATTGGGGTGAGCGTGACGCCGCTGCTGGGGCAGGCCCTGCAAGGCCTGCTGCCGATCAAGGCCGGTTTCGTGATCGATTACGGCGCGCTGGCGATTGCAGCGGCTTATGGGGCGCTGATCGCGCTGACGTTTGCCGCGCCGCCACTGGTGCGGGCGCGCAGTTTTCCGGCAATGGCGCTGATGCGCGCGCGGGTCAGCCCCTTGGCGGGGGGATGGCGCGGGGCGGTGCTGCCGGTGGCGTTGGGGCTGAGCGGGATCGTGGCGCTGGCTGTGTTGACTGCGCCGCAAAAGCTCTTGGCGGCAGGGTTTCTGGGTGGAGCGGCGGCACTGTTCGTGCTGCTTTCGGCGCTGGGTTGGGGCATTCAGCGCTTGGCGGCGCGGGTGCCAAAGCCCAAGGGCGCAATTGCGCGCATGGCATTGGCCAATCTGCACCGGCCCGGCGCGCAGACATCGGCATTGGTGGTCGCGCTGGGCTTCGGACTTTCCGCATTTGTGCTGCTGGCGGGCGTGCAGACCAGCCTTGATGGGAACATTGCATCACGAGTGCCGAACCAGGCGCCCGATTACTTCGTGCTCGATCTGCCGCTGACCAAAGTGGGCGATTTCGATGCTATTGTGAAGGCGGCGGCTCCGGGGGCCGACATCCGCAAAGTGCCCGCGTTGCGTGGCAGCATCGTGGCTTATGGCCCGGACGGGGCGATGACGCGGGTGGCAGACCTCAAGGAATTGCCTGATAACGCATGGCCTTTGCGCGGGGACCGGGGGCTGACTTATGCTGACGAACTGCCGCAAGGCAATGTCCTGACGCAAGGCCAATGGTGGGCGACGGATTATGCAGGCGAGCCGCTGGTGTCGGTCGACGATGATCTGGGCAAGGCGCTGAACCTAAAGCTGGGGGACAGGATTGCCGTTTCGATCCTGGGGGTTGAGCGCAACGCGAAGATCGCCTCATTCCGGCAGATCGACTGGGAGAACATGGGCTTCAACTATGTGTTGGTGTTTAGCCCCAACGCGATTGCCGATGCGCCGCACAATCTGGCCGCAACCGTCAGCCTGCCCGCGCAGGAAAAGACTGACGCGGTGCGCCGTGCTATTTTGGGCGGGCTGGTGAAGGCGTTGCCATCGAGTTCGGTGATCGAGATTGGGCCGGTGCTGGGGCAAGCGCGCGAAATTCTGGGCCAGATGGGCACAGCGATTTTGGCGGCGGCGAGTGTGGCGCTGCTTTCGGGCATGGCGGTGCTGGCGGGCGCGATAGCAGCGGCGCGCGAACGCAAAACTTATGACAATGTGATCCTGCGCGTGCTGGGGGCGAGCCGGAGGCAACTGTTGGTGCTGCTTATGGCCGAGTATGTGCTGCTAGGTGCACTTCTGTGCGCCTTGGCCTTGGCGCTGGGGAGCGGGGTGGCCTGGGCCGTGGTCGTGCTGCTGTTCGAGTTTGACTGGCTGCCCGATTGGCCGCGCATTCTGGGCGTGTTGGGCGCGGGCGTGGGACTGGTGATGGTAGTGGCGGTGGGTGGTTCGCTGGGCTTGCTGCGCAGCCGCCCGGCGCAAGTGCTGCGGGAGCTTTAGTAAATTGGGATTTTTCTAATAACTGACAGATTTACTGTTTAAATATTGTCTTTTTTTGAAATCTTTAATTATCTATTTTCAAGAAATTCAATTTTATTAGTATTGAAATTTTTGTTCAATATTCCGACGATTACATAATATTCTGGCGTCAATAACCGAGACAAAATTCTTATCTTGACAGCTACTAATCTTTGTCCTGAGAAAGCAAAGATATCCCTAAGATGTAAAGAGAAAAAATTATCCTCTGGACGGACTGGCTCACTTGGCACATCACTACCTATAAAATGTGTGATTTTTTTTGATTTTCCTAAAATTATATCTAATAAAAAAGGTTTAAATGAGCCTTGCCCAAGTGTTGCAACGGAAAAGCCGTGAGCTATCTTTGCAAGAAGGCGCCCAAAGGACTGTTCATTCATTGGAATTTTAATAGCCGCTGACTTCCCTTTCCCTAATCGAACAATATTTTCAGCTTCAGAAACCGGAAGAAAGCCCACTAATCCTAAGCTCGTGCAAGCCTCCCAAAGCGGTCGGCCCGTTAGTATGCCTGGTACGCCGTAGACCGGTAACGCCCATCCAACAGATAACGGAAATTTATCAAATGGAAAAGACTCTAATGCTCTCCAATCATGGTGATTGTTTTTATCCTCTCCGATTTCATAAATATCAAAGCTATTTTTTTCCGATCTATTTTTACGCTTACGAGATTGAAACCCATTTTCTTTTCTTAAATGCAACAACATTCCTCTCAATACATCTCGTTCAAACTTAGAAGTAATTTTAGCACATTTTTGGCAGCTCGCTTTCGGTAGAAGAATGTTGCCATTCAATCCGTACGGAACGACATGCTCATCTGATAAAAAATCCGTGCAGTTTCCGCAATAAATGCAGATTCCAACTGCCGGAAAGACGCGTGTGGTGGACATATCTCGCTAGACTAGACCAGCCAACAAATCCCGGGTGGCTACTTCAACATCGGGCTGACGCATGAGCGCTTCGCCGACGAGGAACGTGCGTGCGCCGGACTGTTCCAGGCGGAGTAGGTCGGCGTGGGTGTTGATGCCGCTTTCGGCCACCAATAGGGTGCCTTCGGGCGCGAGGGCGGCAAGGCGTTCGGTTGTGCCAAGGTCGGTGACGAAGCGCTTGAGATCACGGTTGTTCACGCCGATCAGGCGGGACTTCAGACGCGCGGCACGTTCCATTTCGGCTTCGTCATGGACTTCGACCAGCGCGTCCATGCCCTGTTCGAGCGCGGCGGCTTCGATTTCGGCCATTTGCGCGTCTGACAGGCAGGCGGCGATGATCAGGATGGCGTCTGCGCCCATCGCGCGGGCTTCGGCGCACTGCCAGGGATCGACCATGAAATCCTTGCGGATGACCGGCAGCGTGCAGGCGGCGCGGGCTGCGATCAGGTAATCTTCATGGCCTTGAAAATAGGGTTCGTCGGTGAGGACCGAGAGGCAGGTGGCACCGCCAGCCTGATAGGCGCGTGCGTGGTCTGCGGGGCTAAAATCGGCGCGGATCAGGCCCTTGGATGGGCTGGCTTTCTTGATTTCGGCGATCAGCGCGTAGCCGGTAGCGGCTTTGGCGCGCAGGGCAGCTTCGAAGCCGCGCGGGGCGGTTTGTTCGCTGGCGCGGGCGGCGAGGTCGGCCAGAGAGAACCGGGCCTTGCGGGCGGCGACTTCGCTGCGCGTTGTGTCGCAGATTTCGGTGAGCATATCGGTCATTGTGCGAGTGCCTTAGCGAGGTTGCACGCGGTGGGGCAAGAGTGTCCTTTGATCCTTCGACAAGCTCAGGATGAGCGGGGACGGGTGTGGAGCAACATACAACGACCGCTCATCCTGAGCCTGTCGAAGGATGTCGAGGCACGACCTAATTCAAAGCCGCGATCCAGCAGTTGAGCAAGGCGTTGGCGAGTCCTTTGTCGATGGCTTCGGCTGCTTCCTCAACGCCCTCGTTCCAATCGCGCGCCTCGCCTGCGACGATCAGTGCGGCGGCGGCGTTGAGGAGGACGGCATTGCGGTAGGGGCCTTCTTCGCCCTGCAGCAGCGCGCGCAAGGCCGCGGCGTTGTAGGTTGCGTCGCCGCCGCGCAGGGCTTCGACTGGAGCTGTGGGCAGGCCAGCATCTTGTGGCGTGAGGCGGCGCATCAGCACTTCAATGCCGCGCACTTGCGCCAGTTCATTGCCACCGGCGAGGCTCAACTCGTCAAGGCCCTCGTCGCCCGAGATGACCATGCTGTGGTCCGTGCCGAGGCGGCTCAGGGCGTCGGCATAGATTGGCACATAGGCGGGGCGGGCGATGCCGACGAGCTGGCGGCGGACGCCTGCGGGATTGGCGAGGGGACCCATCAGGTTGAAGATGGTGCGGCGGCCAAGTGCCTTGCGGATGGGCATGATCCGGCCCATTGATGGGTGGTGCTTGGCCGCGAAGAGGAAGCAGATGCCGAGGTCGGCCAGCGTTTCCTCGGCGGTTTCGGCCGCGCGATCAAGGTTTAGGCCGAGCGCTTCCAAAGTATCGGCCGCGCCTGCCTTGGAACTGGCAGCGCGGTTGCCATGCTTAGCCACGGGCACGCCGCAGGCCGCGACGACGAGGCTGACAGCAGTCGAGACGTTGAGCGTGTGGTGACCATCGCCGCCAGTGCCGCAGACGTCGATGGCGTTGGCGGGGGCTTTCACCGGGATCATGCGGGCGCGCATGGCGCGTGCGGCCCCGGCGATTTCAGATGCGGTTTCGCCCCGGTCCGACAGCGCGACGAGGAACTGCGCGATGGCTTCATCCGGTACGGTGCCGTCGAGTATTGCGGCAAATGCCGCTTCGGCTTCGGCTTCCTCCAGCGGATGGGTTACGTCGGGCAGGCTCATGCGGGCAGCGGGTTGGTCTTGATGCCGCAGAGCTTGAGGAAATTCGCGACCATCGCGTGGCCGTGCTCGGTGGCGATGCTTTCCGGGTGGAACTGCACGCCGTGGATCGGCAGCGACGTGTGGCGGAAGCCCATGACATGCGTGTCATCGGACCGCGCGTTGACTTCCAGGCAATCGGGAATGTCAGTCACGATCAGCGAGTGATAGCGTGTGGCGATGAACGGTGAGGGCAGACCTTCGAACACGCCGGTGCCGTCATGCGTGACCGGCGAAGTCTTCCCATGCATCAACCCGCCGCGCACGACCTTGCCGCCGAAATACTGCCCGATGGACTGGTGGCCGAGGCATACGCCGAGCAGCGGCAGCTTGGCATCCGCCGCCGCGCCGACAAGATCGAGGCTCACGCCTGCCTCATTGGGTGTGCAGGGGCCGGGCGAGAGCAGGAAGCCTTGTGCGCCGGTCTTTATGGCCTGTTCGGCGGTGAGCGCATCGTTGCGCACGACTTCAACTTCTGCGCCCATTTCCATCAGGTAATGCACGAGGTTCCAGGTGAAACTGTCGTAGTTGTCGATGACGAGGATCATTGGCCAAACTTCGGTTCTGTGGCGACGCGGACGGCTTCACGGGCGGCGGCGAAGAGCGCGCCACTTTTCAATTCGCATTCGCGCTGTTCGTATTCGGGATTGCTGTCGGCGACGATGCCTGCGCCTGCTTGGGCGTGGAGGACGCCGTCTTTAACGACGCCGGTGCGCAGGACGATGCAGCTGTCGACCGAGCCGTCGGGGGCGAAATAGCCGACGCCGCCGGCATAGGCGCCGCGCGTCTCGGGTTCGAGTTCGGCGATGATTTCGCAGGCGCGCACTTTGGGCGCGCCGCTGACGGTGCCTGCGGGGAAGCCGGCGAAGAGGGCGTCTACGCTGTCGGCCCGAGTGGTGTCGAGCTGGCCGACTACGTTCGAGACGATGTGCATGACGTGGCTGTAGCGTTCGACCGTGTAGCTTTCGGTGACTTTCACCGTGCCCGCCTTGGCCACGCGGCCGACATCGTTGCGGCCGAGATCGAGCAGCATCAGGTGTTCGGCGCGTTCCTTGGGATCGTCGAGCAGGCTGAGTTCGTTGGCGCGGTCTTCCTCGGGCGTTTTTCCGCGTGGGCGGGTTCCGGCGATGGGGCGGATGGTGACTTCGCCATCGCGGATGCGGACGAGGATTTCCGGGCTTGAGCCGGTGAGCGCGAAGCCCGGCATGTCGAGGAAATAGAGGAAGGGCGAGGGGTTGATGCGGCGCAAGGACCGGTAGAGTGCGATGGGCGGCAGCGGGAAGGGCGCGGTGAAGCGCTGGGCGAGGACGACCTGGAAGATGTCGCCAGCGTCGATGTAGTCCTTGGCCCGCATGACCATGTTTGCATAATTGGCCGCTGGCATGACCGGCTGCGGGGTTACGTCGACGCTTTGCGCAAGGCGCGTATCGGCAGGGACAGGATCGGCAAGCTTGCGCAGAGCGCTGTCGATGCGTTCTGCTGCGGCTTCGAGCAGGTATTCCGGTGCGCCGCCTTCGGCCCAGACCGGAGCGATGGCGAACAATTCATCGGACAGCCGATCAAAGACCAGCACCACAGTGGGGCGGGTGAACAGCATGTCGGGCAGCACGAGATCGCTTTGCGCGGCGCGCGGCAGCTTTTCGACGAGGCCGATGGTTTCATAGCCGAAATAGCCCACGAGGCAGGCGAGTGCCGGGGGCAGGGCCGCGGGTACATCGATCCGGCAGGCCGCAACGAGCGCGCGCAGTTCGGCCAGCGAATTGCCGGGGAGCGGGGCGAAGGCGGCCTTGTCATGCCGCCAGATGCGGTTGATTTCAGCGCTGGTGCCAGTGGCGCGGAAGACGAGGTCAGGATCAATGCCGAGCAGGCTGTAACGCCCGCGCACTTCGCCGCCTTGCACCGATTCGAGCAGGAAATCGCCGCGTCCGCTCTCCATCAGCTTCAATGCTGCGCCGACCGGCGTTTCGGTATCGACGATCAGCTTGCGCCACACCAGCGCGGGCTTTCCGGCGGAAAGCTGCGCAAGCGCGGGGCCGTGGTTTTCAAGGTTCGCGGTGACAGGTGCGGCGGTGAGCGTCGTCATGGCTTGTGCTTATCGGCTCACTGGGCGCTGGCGCCGGTCAACTGGTCGCGGACAGCCTTGATCCCGGCTTCGTTGCGCTCAACGCCGACTTCCTTGCGGATGGCAAGGCGCAGCTGCTGTGCATATTCGTCACCGGCATCGGCCGAGAACGAACGGGCCGCTTGCGTGAAGACCTGATCGCCGCGCTTAACATCGCCCAGCACGATGTCTTTTACCGAAACGACGAACCAGCCTGCCTTGTTCGGGCCTTCGAGGCGCTTGTGCGTGCCCTTGGCCATGGCGAAGAGCAGCGCGAGCGGTGCAGGAACTTGGCCCTGCATCTGGTTGAGGGCGGCGCGTGGCAGATCGATCGCCTGCGGCGCAGGAAGTGGCGCTCCGGCGGCCTTCATGGCTTCGGCCATCGGCGTGCCCTTGTTCAGCGCGGCGAGGATATTGTCTGCTGCAGCCTTGGCTTTGGCAGAGCCCTGTTCGACAGCCCAATCACGCGAGACAAGCGGTTTGATCTGGTCGAGCGGCGCAGCGGTGGCGGCAGTAAGCTGGCCGACATCGAAGATCGCGAACTTTAGGCCTGCGGTCAATTCTGCGAGCTGGGCTTCGCCTTCGCGTTCCATCGCAAACGCGGCCTGCACCAGCGGGGCAAGGTCTGGCGAAACCTTTTCACCTTGCGTGCCGAAAACACTGCCATCGGCGGTAAGCGGAGCGGTGGTGCTGACGGTCATGTTCAGCTTTTTGGCGATATCGGCAAGGCCGGTGCCGCCATCAATTTCCTGCTCTGCCTGAGCGGCAAGATCGGTCAGCGCAGCGCGGCGCTTTTGCAGGGTCAGAGCCTTGATAATGTCGGGGCGGGCCTGATCGAGCGTCTTGCCGGGGTTGCGATTGATCGCATCGACCTTCACCACGTGCCAGCCAATGCTGGACTTTGCCGGGGCGGCGATGGCGCCTTGGGCAGCTGCAAACGCCGTATCGGCCACGGACTTTGCGGTCTGGTTGCCGAGCGTGTCGCGGGTTTGGTTTTCGAGCTTGCTGGGCACGAGGCCCTTAGCCCGGGCCGCGCTTTCAAGCGCGCCGCTGCTGGCAACTTCTGCGGCCAGAGCCTTTGCTGCCGCCTCGGTGGGCACGATGACCTGCGTGATCGAGCGCTGTTCTGACGGCGCGTAGATTGCCGTGTTCGATTTGTAATTGTTGGCAATTTCGACTTCGGTCGGCGCGGGTACGTTTTTCAGAGCGGTTTCATCGACCACAAGGTAGCGGATCGTGCGCCGCTCAGGCTGCATGTAGCGCGCCTTGTTGGTGTTATAGAAGGCCAACAGCGTATTGGCATCGGGTGGCGATTGGGGTGCGAAGGCCAACGAGGGGATCTGGAGAACCGTGCCGGTGCGCTTTTCCGTTAGGAGAGCGGCGTAACGCTGGACCGCTTCATCGGCCATTTGCGCGCCAAACGCGGCGGGCAGCAGCAACTGGCGGGCGATCAGGCCCTGGCCAAAGTCTTTGCGCACTTCCTTGTCGGTCAGGCCACGCTGGGTCAGTAGTTGCTCATAGGTGGTCTGGCTGAACTTGCCATCGACGCCCTGAAAGGCCTGCACCTTGACGATTTCGCTGTCGATCAAACGGTTGCTGGGGGTGAGGCCATGGCGCTGGCCCCATTCGGCAATGGCGAGACGATCGGTCAGGCCATTCAGCACCGTTTCCATGCCGCCGGCGGCGAGGAACTGTTCCATCGTAAGGCCAGGCTGGCGCTGCCGTTCCTGTTCGAACGCGGCGGTCAGAGCCTTGCCGAGTTCGGCAGTGCCGAGGCGGCTTGACCCGACCTTTGCGGCGCGATCACCTCCGGCAATCCCGCCAAAACCGCTGCCGGTTACATCGGCGCTGGCAAAGGCAAGCGCGATGAGGCCAAGGAACACGAGCGCAATGGCAACGCCAACGCGAGACTTTAGGAACGAGCGGAAGAAGCCGAGCATTGGCGGTTTTTCGTCTCTTGAACTGAGGTGCCAGCAAGCACCTGTTGATAATTTGCCGAACCCTTAGGAGCCAAACGCAAATCCCGCAATGGGGCGCGCAAGGCCGACGGTAGTGGCGGAAATGTGACAAGGCTCTGCCAAGTTGGCAATTTTATGCGATCATGCGTTTTGCAGAATCATTCGAGGTTTGATAGCCGCCCGCCGACTTGAACGGAAACGCGCCCGATCTGGATGCGTTTTTGCAGGGAACAACAGGGAACCAACCGATCATGCCGCATCGTCCGTACATTGTTGGCAACTGGAAGATGAACGGCAGCCGCGCCATGCTGGCCGAAGCGCGCGCGATTGATCGGGCAGCTGCCCGCTATCCAGATGTGCAAGTAGCTCTGGCTCCGCCGTTTACCCTCATCGGCGCGCTGCGCGAGGCAGTGACTGCGATGGGTGTGGGCGGGCAGGATTGCCACGTAATGGCCAAGGGTGCGCATACCGGCGATGTTTCGGCGGCGATGCTGGTGGATACCGGCGCAGACTTTGTAATCACGGGCCATAGCGAACGGCGCAAGGATCACGCAGAAAATGATGCGATGATCAAAGCCAAGGCAGAAGGGGCGCTGGCTGCCGGGCTGGGCATTATTGTTTGCGTGGGCGAGACTCTTGAGGAGCGGGATGCTGGGTCGGCCGAGGCGGTGGTAGCGGCGCAGATTGACGGATCCATGCCTGCTGCCGATGTGGCGGCCGACCCTCTGGCCATGGGCAAGATTGCGGTGGCCTATGAGCCGGTCTGGGCCATCGGCACGGGCCGGGTTGCCGCCGTTTCGGATGTTGTCACGATGCATGGCGGCATCCGCGAACGGCTGTTGGCGCTTTATGGTGAGGCTGGCGCGAAGGTACGCATCCTTTATGGTGGGTCGGTAAATGCTGGCAATGCGCAGGAATTGCTTACGGCAGAGGGCGTTGACGGCGCCCTTGTGGGCGGGGCAAGTCTGACGGCCGAAGCCTTTCTGCCGATCGTGGCGGCTGCAGGTTCTGTCGAGGCCTGAGCGGACACATAAACCCACCGCTTGCGCCCAGACGTTCGCGCGCCTACATGGCCGGAAATTCCTGCGCTTTGATGCGCGAAGGGTAAGAGATTCATGTCGCTGTTCATTTTCCTCACCGTCGTCCAGGCAATCGTTGCCGCTCTGCTTGTGATCGTGATCCTGATGCAGAAGTCCGAAGGCGGCGGTTTGGGCGTGGGTGGCAGCCCGGCGGGCTTCATGTCGGCCCGCGGTGCGGCTGATTTCATGACCCGTATGACAACGGTTCTGGCTGTGGCTTTTGTCGTTCTCAGCATCACGCTGGCGACACTCGCGGTCGGCACCACATCAAGCCGCAAGATCGACACTTCGCTGGAACGCGTGGCACCGGTTGAGAATGCGCCTGCAGCCGATCCGCTTGCTCCGGCACAGGGCGGAGCGCCTGCGGCAGCACAGCCTTCAGGCGCTGCACCGGCCGCCGATCCACTGGGTGGTGCAGCCGCACAATAAAGGTTTTTGCGACCGCAAGGCAGCCGACCCGGTTCTTCATGATACCGGGGGCGGCAGTCTTTTTGCGTTCGCCCGAAGCTCGTTTAACCAAGCTTGTGGATTGCGGCAAAGATTACAGCCGTAACCGCTTGCGCAATTGCAACCTCTGACGTTAAGGCCCAATTCCCATGGCGCGGTACATTTTCATCACCGGCGGCGTGGTCTCCTCGCTCGGCAAAGGTCTTATGGCAGCAAGTCTTGCGGCATTGCTGCAGGCTCGCGGGTTTCGCGTCCGAATCCGCAAGTTCGACCCCTATTTGAACGTCGACCCGGGTACGATGAGCCCCTATCAACACGGCGAAGTCTATGTGACCGACGACGGGGCCGAAACAGACCTCGATCTTGGGCATTACGAGCGGTTTACCGGCGTTTCGGCGCGGCAGGCTGACAACATCACTTCCGGCCGCATTTACCGCGACGTGATCGCCAAAGAACGGCGCGGGGATTACCTTGGCGCGACCGTGCAGGTAATCCCGCACGTTACCGATGCGATCAAGGACTTTGCGCAGGCTGAAACCGAGGATCTCGATTTCGTGCTGTGCGAAATCGGTGGAACCGTGGGTGACATCGAAGGTCTGCCTTTCATCGAAGCGCTGCGCCAATTGCACAACGAGCGGCGCGATGAGACTTGTTTCGTGCACGTTACGCTGGTGCCCTATATCGCCGCCGCCGGTGAGCTGAAGACCAAGCCGACGCAGCATTCGGTGCGCGAATTGACCGGTCTTGGCATTCAGCCGGATATTCTGCTGTGCCGCTGCGAAAAGCCGCTGCCGGATGGCGAGCGCGCCAAGATTGCGCAGTTCTGCAACGTGCGTAAATCGGCTGTTATCCCGGCGCTTGACGCATCAAGCATCTATTCCGTGCCGTTGCAGTATCACGCCGAAGGGCTGGACAGCGAAGTGTTGCGCCATTTCGGCCTTACCGCGCCTGAGCCCGATCTTTCGCGCTGGGACGATATTGTTGACCGGTATCACAACCCCGAAGGCGAAGTGACCATCGGCGTGGTCGGCAAGTATGTTGGCCTGCAAGACGCTTACAAATCCTTGAACGAAGCCCTGGTCCATGGTGGCATGGCCAATCGCGTTAAAGTGCACATCCAGTGGCTTGATGCCGAATTGTTCGAAAAGGACGATGACGAAATCGCCGCGGTTCTGGAGCCGATGCACGGTATTCTGGTGCCGGGCGGATTTGGTGAGCGCGGGACCGAGGGCAAGATCGCGTCAGTCCGCTTTGCGCGTGAACGCAAGGTTCCGTTCTTCGGCATTTGCCTGGGCATGCAGATGGCCTGCATCGAAGCCGCGCGCAACACGGCGGGAATTGTCGGTGCTTCTTCAACCGAGTTCGGCCCGACCGACGAGCCGGTGGTGGGTATCATCACCGAATGGATGACCGCCGAAGGACTTGAGAAGCGCTCTGAAGGTGGTGATCTGGGCGGAACAATGCGCCTTGGGGCCTATGTCGCGAAGCTGGCCGGCAACAGCCATGTCGCCAACCTTTATGACGCGACGGAAATCAGCGAACGCCATCGCCATCGCTATGAAGTGAACGTAGCCTACAAGGAGCGGCTTGAGGACGGTGGGCTGGTCTTTTCCGGCATGTCACCTGATGGACTGCTGCCCGAGATTGTCGAACGGCCCGATCATCCGTGGTTTATCGGTGTGCAATTCCATCCTGAACTGAAGAGCCGTCCGTTTGAACCGCATCCGCTGTTTGCCGGTTTCATCGCTGCTGCTGTCAAACAGGCGCGTTTGGTCTGATCAAGCGCGGCCCGTTGCACTTAAGGTGCGCAAAATCACTGGTCATTGACGGCGTTCCCTGATTACTTGCGGCAGCAGACAATCAGGGGATGTCGTTATGGATGCTGCACGGTTGGCCGAGGCACTGACGGCGCAAAGTCTCTTTGCCGATTGCGAAGAGGCCGAACTTTCCGACATCATTGCGCGTGGGCAGGTTCGCGCGTTCAAACCCGGGCAAGTGCTGATGAGCCAGGGCGATCTGGGTTCCACACTGTTCATCGTGCTGAAGGGCTTGGCCCGTGTCAGCATGGTGGCCGCCAACGGGCGCGAGATCATCCTCGATTACGCCGAACCGGGCCACGTTCTGGGCGAAATCGCGTTTCTTGACGGGGGCGAGCGCACGGCGACCGTCGAAGTGATTGATCCAGTCGAAGCGCTGGTGCTGACGCGCGGTGCTTTTTCCGACATCATCGAAAAGCACAAGGGGCTGGCGCTGCGCCTGCTTAAAGCCATGGCGCGGCGCCTGCGTCAGAACAACGCGGTGATCGAAGCTGACCGAGCCTATACCTCGGGGCCAAGACTGGCACGCTTCCTTCTGCGGCTGATGATGGCAGAGGGGGTTGGGCACGACAATCAACTCAAGATCGCGCTGAGCCAAGGTGAATTGGGCAACTTTGCCGGCATGTCACGTGAACAGATCAACCGTCAGCTTTCAGCCTGGGCTGACAACGGCATGGTCGCGCTGAAGGGTGGACGAGTGACGATCCTTGATCGTGATGCACTAATTGATGTTGCCGAAGCTTGGTGACGCCAGAGGCCGTGCTAAACCGGCCATGAGAGCAGAGCGGACCTTATGGCCCGCCCTGCTTTTATCCTGCCACCCCGTCAGGCAGCAGCAGTTGCATCGCCATCGATGACCTTAAGCGCATGTTGCGCTCCGATCAGCACCTTCTTCGGCTTCATGGCCTCGGGCACTTCGCGCACGAGGTCGATCGTCAGCAGGCCATCGGCAAGGTCAGCCGCTTCGACGCGGACGAAATCGGCCAACTCGAAGCGCCGTTCGAACCCGCGATTGGCGATGCCCACGTGCAGGTATTCGCGATCGCTTGGTTCGGGCCGCTGGCCCTTGATCACCAGCAGGTTCTGCTGCGCCGTGATATCGATATCCTCAGCCTTGAACCCGGCAACGGCCAGCGTGATGCGATAGGCATCTTCGCTGCTACGCTCGATGTTGAAGGGGGGATAGTTGTCACCAGCATTGGCACGAGCCTGCCGCTCGAGCAAGTCGAACAGGCGGTCAAAACCCACCGTGGTGCGGCGATAGGGGGTAAAATCAAAACGGTTCATGGCAATATCCTCAAGCTTGAGCAATCTGCACTTTGCCAAAGTAGGCCCGGAACCCGGCACCTGCCTTGGCGGTTTTGTGACCATGCCCGACTTGCGGCGCATGACACGTGGACACATGTGTGTTAGCCAAAACCGCTTTTCAAGACCCCATTCCGAGGTGCCCATGTCGAATACACCCAAGGTTGAAATCTATACCAAGTGGGGTTGCCCATACTGCTCGCGCGCCAAGCAACTGTTGGATGGTAAGGGCGTGACCTATGAAGAATTCGACGTAACCATGGGCGGGCCGAAAAGGGCCGAGATGCTTGAACGGGCACCCAACCACCTGACCGTTCCTTCAATCTTCATCGATGGGATTCACGTGGGCGGGTCCGATCAGCTGGCAGCGCTCAACGCGCAGGGCAAACTGGACATGATGCTCGGCAAGTGAGCGAGAGCCTGTTTCAGGACGCTGTGAAAATTGCGTTGTTCCAGATGACCAGCGGGATTGACCCGCAAGCCAATGCAGCCGCGATTGTCGATGCGGCAGCGGCGTCAGCTGCCGAAGGCGCAGTGATGCTGTTCACGCCCGAAATGTGCGGGCTGCTTGATCGGGACCGTGCGCGGGCGACGCCAAACATCGTGGCCGAGGCAGATAATCCGGTGCTGAGCGCCGCGCTGTGGGCGGCGCGCGAACATGGTTTGTGGATCGATCTTGGCTCGCTTGCCGTGCTGCGCGAGGATGGCAGGTGGGCAAACCGGGGATTTGTTATCAACGCGCACGGGCAGATTGCCGCGCGCTATGACAAGATCCACATGTTTGATGTTGATCTGGCCTCGGGCGAAACGTGGCGGGAATCGGCGGCCTATACACCCGGCGAGCAAGTTGTGACGGTGGATGCGCCCGTCGGCAGGCTTGGCCTTGCCATCTGTTATGACGTGCGTTTTCCGGCCTTGTTCGAAGAACTTGGGCGGCGAAAATGCGATGCAATCCGTATTCCTGCCGCATTCACGGTGCCAACCGGCAAAGCGCACTGGCATTTGATGCAGCGTGCCCGCGCGGTTGAGGCGAGTGCATGGGTGATTTCAGCCGCGCAAGGCGGGCAGCATGCTGATGGACGTGCAACTTATGGCCATTCGCTGGTGATCGATCCTTGGGGCGAGGTTGTCTACGACGGGGGCGAGGGGACCTCGTTGGGCTTTGCCGTGATCGACCCTGTCCGAACGGGCGAGGTGCGCGGGCAGTTGCCGAGCCTTGTCAACAAGCGCGAAATCCCTAGATCAGATCCATGATTGTCTTTGATCTGCAATGTGAGCCCCAAGGGCATCGCTTCGAGGGGTGGTTCGGCTCCTCCGCCGATTTTGAGGACCAGCATGGGCGCGGTCTCGTATCATGCCCTGCCTGCGGATCAGCCAGCGTCGGGAAGGCCGTGATGGCGCCCAATGTGGGGCGAAAGGGTAATCAGATGACAGTGCCGACTGTTCGGACCGAAACAGCCCCCAAAAGCGTCGCCAATTTGCCATTGCCACCTGAAGCAATCGCCATGTTCAAGGCGGTGGCGGCGATGCAGGCCGAGGCGATCAAGTCGTCCACATGGGTAGGCGAAACCTTCGCTGACGACGCGCGGGCCATGCATTATGGCGAGAAGGATGTGGCTGCCATTCACGGACGCGCCACCATCAAGGAAGCGCACGAACTGATCGAAGAGGGGATTGCCATCACCCCGCTGCTCGTGCCCGTAGTGCCGCCCGAGGAAGCGAACTGAAGCGTTGCCAGCATCGAGATGCCTGCTTAAAGACTGCGACGGGCGCCCGTAGCTCAGCAGGATAGAGCACCAGATTCCTAATCTGGGGGCCATGGGTTCGAATCCCGTCGGGCGCACCATTTCCGAACAAAAGAGGGAACTCCGTCAGCTGAGTCGTCGGATGCGGCGCTAACCGTTCTCGCCAACACGGACTTTGAGCCGCAAATCTGATTTTGGCTGTCGTTCACGACAACTTCCTCCAGCAAGAGCCTTGCATAAGCTTGGCGTAGCTCGGGCTCCCCTCTGTGCAATTGCTTGCTCAACAACAGGCCAAGCTTTCTGACCTTGTCTGGAGTGATAGTCGGGTCGGCGCTCGAAAGGCGCTGTGACAGCGTGGTGATCTCTGCCGCCAATTCATCGCGGCAGAAGCGAAGCGCGATCATGCGCTCCCTAAGAGCCGGATCACTAACGTCCATCAAGCCCCGCTCTACCAGGTCCATCAAACGGGTTAGGCCCGCCTCGGCATCGCTATGGGCGCTTCACAAAGATTTCAGCTGGTCCCGCTGCTTGTCGTCGCGTGATTGAGCCGTCTTCAGGGATTCGTGCAGCAGTGCCTCAAGACGCTCAGGCTCCAATATTGGCATTCATCTCGATCTGCTGCGCAATCAGATGCACGATGTTTTGTTGACCTCCATTAGCCGTGACCCAGACGGCTTATCTCATTTCGAAGAGTTCACGGTGGAACCGGTTTTCGGGCAGGCCGTTCGCGATCATGGCTTGATGCAGGCTGTCGCCGAACTTTGCCGGACCGCAAAACCAGACGTCTGTAGCGCGCCAATCCGGGATCCATTGGGCCAGCTTTGCCAGATCCACAAATCCATCTCTGCCAGTGTCAACAATGTGAAGGCGTACTCCGGCAGCATCGGCAGCGCTACGAACCTCGTCAATAAAGCCGTCATCATACGCGCTGGTCGAGTAGATCAGGTCCACATTGTGCCGCTGGCCGTCAAGGACAAGCGCTTCCATCCGGGCGATAAAAGGGGTGATACCAACCCCTCCGGCAATCCAGAGCTGCGCACCTCCTGACGATCGAAAGTTGAAGCGGCCATATGGGCCCTCGACCGTAACTGTCTCGCCGACCTTGATTATGGACGGCAGATGCCGGGTATAATCCCCGAGCCCCTTGATGCTGAATCCAAGTCGGCCCGTATTGGCCCAGCCTGAAGAGATGGTGAAAGGATGTGCATGTTCTGCGTCTGCGAAGCTTAGAAAAGCAAACTGTCCGGCGGCATGACCGGGCCAAGCCGTTGTCATCTCCACCCCGACATCAAGAACAGAGTTACCCTTGTGGAAATGGAAGTCAGTTACTGCACCGGTGAAGCGGTGCGATTTAAGGATCATGCCCTCTAGCAGAACGCGCTGGGCGTTGAGCGCATGAAAAACGGCATTCAGGATCGTATGGGTAAGCTTCGCGCAATGATCGATGCTGTGCGCGCCTGCCATCAACAGTTCGGGTTCGATGACCGGTACAAGCCCGGCTTCCTGACAAAGTGCTGCATAGCGCGCCAACGCGTGTGCATTTGCTGCGACACATGCGGCGCTGGGCATGTAGCCCCATGCTCCGAACACTGCGCGCCATTTGGCAAAGTGTGCGCCCATGCCAGCATAATCCTTCAACCGCTGACGCAAGCCATCTAGCCCCTCGGTGATGCTCTCGCCCGCAAATCCGGCCAGCGGTTTGGCGCCGATATCGACTTTGATCCCGACAAGGATGCCTGCTTCGGTCAGCACTTGGGCGAATGGCACGCCGCCATCTGTCGCCTGATGGATCGTCTCGTCGTAGAAGATCATCCCGCTGATCGCCTCACCGATGTTCGGCGTGGTCACAATGAGTTGGCGCCAGCGGCGGCGGCTCTCTTCGGTCTGTTCGATGCCCAAAGCGGCAAACCGGCGGTTGCAGGTGCCATTGCTTTCGTCGATCGCCAGCACACCCTTGTCGTCCGCCACAAGCCGCGCAGCAATCCCGGCCAAGGCCGAGGCCGAGGCATTCACGAAGGAGCGCCCCACGTCCAATCGCGGATTTCTGGCATGTCCTGACCATGCTCGTCGATATAGACCTTATGCGCCACAAGCTTATCGCGCATCGCCTGCTTGAGATAAGCGCCCTTGCTCGCAGTTTGGGGAAGCTGGTCCACGACGTCGATGACAAGGTTGAACCGGTCAATCTTGTTCTGCACCCGGATATCGAAGGCCGTCGTGATCGTGCCCTCTTCCTGATATCCGCGCACATGCATCTGCCGATTGCTGCGACGATAGGTCAGCCGGTGGACCAGACCGGGATAGCCATGGAAGGCAAAGACAATCGGTTTGTCGGAGGTGAAGAGCGAGTCATAGTCGGTATCGCTCATCGGGTGTGACGTTGCGGACAAGCGCGCCGGGCGCTTCGCCTGCAAAAGTCATAATCGTTTCAACCTCCGAATTCTCAGGAAAGGCTTTGGTTGCTGGCAGATGGAACGTGCTGCGCGCCAGGTCGAGCTTGTACGCGCCCTGATTTGCGCGCTTCAGAATCGCTTCGACGCCTGCGGCATCGCGCATGAACAGCGCGCTGGCATCGACTACGACCCTGCCGCCGGAAGTGGATTCCACCGGCAGGCTGGCCAGCACCGAGGTTGGAAAGGAATCGGCAACGCCATTGGCGGTCTGGGCGGTGCCGGTGGTCGCCCGATATCCGGTGTTGATCTTTACCACGAGCACGCGTGGACCAGCGCGCTGAAAGCGGATGACCGAGGTGTCCATGATTCCGCGGTCAAGCGGCAGTTCCACCGATCCGCCACCGCTGGCGGCAGAAACGTAATACAAAATGTCCGTGTCGAATGCGGGCACTTCGATCAGCACGCGGGCTTTGGCCGAATCCCAAAGGATGGGCACGAAACCGTCCATTCGCATGGGGGCAGTGGCTGCGGCTGCCGTTTTCTGCGTTTGTGCGTGAGCCGGTGCAGCCGCAATGGCGCACAGGGCGAGTGCGGTCATGCAGTGCAGCCATGCAAGGCGGCGGGTGTAGAGGGTGTGGGGTGCTCTCATGGCGCGTTCTGCTCCGCTGGTGTCATCGCGTGCGCCGGGATTTTCCGGCTCGGCTGCGTTCAAAGATGACGGGAATGTTCGATCGGTGGGCAACTTCCCTGAGGACGAAGCTGCTGCGGATCTTGGCGACGTGGGGAAGGTTGGACAGTTCCTTGCGATAGATCGTGTCGTACTCGTCAAGTGAACTCACGTGGACGATCAGCATGAAGTCCGTGTCGCCTGAGATGAAACCGCAAAAGGACATCGAAGGGCACTTGATCACTTCGCGTTCGAATTCGTTCAAGTGATGCTCCGCTTGCGAGCGCAGTTCGATCATCACCAGCACGACGCCGGAGAAGCCGAGCGCGTCCATCGAGAGTTGCGCGCGGTAGCCGGTGATAACTCCCGCATCCTCCATGATTCGCCGCCGCCGTGCCACCGCCGTACTCGAAAGCCCCAGTTGCTCACCAAGCGCGACATCGGTGCTACGCCCGTCTGCCACCAGCAGCTCGAGGATTCTGAAATCCAAATCATCTGTCTCAAAGTTTGGAGAATTCATCGCGAAATCCCAATAGAAGTTGAAAATCCATCTATTCCTGATCTGCTTTCTCAGATTCCATTCAAAAACAAATATCACGATACAAAATATCATCGTCCTTCAATATGTGATGAGGCCAGCAGTGTAGGCCCTCTGTCAATGCCTGAATCCACCTTTGTTGAAAAAGGGTTTTGCTAAGTGCTCTATTTCAAAATAGTCCATTTCAAACGGGTGAACGGTGCAAACTTCAGCGATGATGGAATACTATCCACAGCTGAAACTGAAGAGGAAGAGCTTTTATTGTGAATTGGGGGCAAGAATGCAGGATTTACTGATCAGCGTCAAAAGCCATAAATTATCATACTTGAACATGCTTTTGAGCAGCGCCTCGCTTGCTTGTATTGCCCTGCCATCGCTTGCGCTGGCACAGTCGGTAGATACCGCACCACAAGCGGCAGACGAGCAGGCCATCGACGGTGAACCCGCAGCCCAGATCACTGTAACCGGATCGCGCATCGTGCGCGATGGATACGATGCGCCAACCCCTGTTAGTGTCATCAGCACCAAAGAGCTGAAATCCGAAGCCCCGGCCAATATTTCCGACTTTGTCAACACTCTACCTGCTGTGCGCGGTTCCACCACGGCAGCAAGCACAAATGGTTCGCTTTCCAACGGTGCTGCGGGCGTGAACAGCGTAAATCTGCGCGCCCTTGGGCCTGCGCGCACGCTGGTGCTGCTGGATGGCCAGCGCTCAGTCGCCTCGACCACAACCGGCACGGTCGACGTCAACACGTTTCCCCAGGCATTGATTCAGCGGGTGGAGGTCGTGACTGGCGGCGCATCGTCGGCCTATGGTTCGGACGCAGTTTCGGGCGTGGTCAACTTCATCCTCAACAAGGAATTCACCGGGTTTGCCGGTGAATACGAATATGGCGTCACGACATATGGTGATGGTCCGAACCACAAGTTTTCCGGCACTGTGGGCAAGGAGTTTGCCGAAGGGCGCGGTCATGTCATCGCCTCGGTCGAACACTTCACGCAGACCGGCATCCAGACTATCGACCGTGACTGGAACGATTCCGGGTACTTTCTTGCCAACAATCCGGCCTACAGTGCCGCTGCCTGTCGCGATACGCTAACCTCGACGCCGTGCGCCAATGAATTCCTGATCGGGTCGAACATCGGCACTGGCCAGTTCACGCCCGGTGGATTGATCAGCACCGGCCCATTGCGTGGCACCTATTTTGGTGAAATCAACCCTGCGACCGGTAAGGCGACTGTCAACCAACTGACATTCGGCACGACCAGCGGCCAATGGATGGTCGGTGGCGATCTGGGCATCACCACCGCAGGACATCGCGGCAGTGCCACGCTGCTGCCCTCTGAAAAGCGCACGTCAGCATTCGGACGCCTCAGCTATGAATTTTCACCGGCGTTCGAATTGTACGGCCAGTTCGCCTACAGCAGGTATAGTGGGCAGAGCTTTTATCAGCAGACGCCCACCACCGGGGTCACCATCCAGCGCGACAACGCCTTCCTGCCAGATTCGGTGCGCCAGGCGATGGTCACCAACAATCTGAATTCCATCCAGATTGGCACGAGCAATATCGTCTTGCCACCTCAGGGCAGCGACAACACTCGTGAAGTCTACCGCTATGTCGCCGGAGCAAACGGTGAGTTCGACGGGTTTGGCAGGGACTGGAAATGGGACGCCTATTACCAGTTGGGCAAGACCAAGACCAACGAGTTGTTGACAAACGCCTGGAACAACGCGCGCCTGAATGCGGCGTCCGACGCGGTGGTGGCGCAAGCTGGCAACGTTGGTGGTTATGCTGCAGGCACCATTGTTTGCCGGATCAACGTCGATGCCAGTTTGACCAACAACGATAGCGCTTGCGTCCCGCTCAATCGCATCGGAACCAATGGTGCATCGCAGGCAGCGATCGATTATGTCCTGTACAATGGCCTGCAGCCCCTGCGGAGACAGGAAATCAAGCAGGAAGTTGCCGCATTTACTCTCTCGACCAACAACCTGTTCAGCACCTGGGCAGGGCCGGTCTCTATCGCGTTGGGTGGTGAATATCGCAAGGAATCGGTCACTGGCTCGGTTGATGACCTGTTCCGCCCGATCGTGGCCAATGGGGTTACCACCGGCACCTGGATTTATGGGAATTACCTGCCCACGGTAGGCGCCTTTGATGTGAAGGAAGCCTTTGTCGAGACCATCATTCCGATCATGTCGGGCATGGATTTCAACGGTGCAGTGCGTGTGACCGACTATTCCACATCTGGCACGGTTACCACCTGGAAAGCCGGGCTGACCTGGCAAGCCAGTGACGATATCAAGTTCCGTGGCACGCTCTCACGCGATATTCGCGCTCCCAACCTTTCGGAGCTGTTTGCGCCCGGAACAGGTCGCACAAACACCGTCAACGTCCCTCAGCCTAACGGCACTATTGCCGCAAACCAGTTCAATGAATCTACCGTAGGCAATCCGGCACTTAAGCCGGAAGTTGCCGAAACGCTCGGCCTTGGCGTTGTGCTGACGCCGCAGTTCATACCGGGCTTTGCCATGTCGGTCGACTACTACAACATCGACCTGTCGGGTTCCATCGACTCGCTTACTGCGCAAACGCTGACCGACCAATGCTACCTTCAGCAGATTGCCGCAGCCTGTAGCGCAATTTCGACCACAGGCGGGCGCGGGGTAACAACGCCCGGGCTTGCAGTCACCAGCATCGAGATCAAGCCGACAAACTTTGTCAGCCTTGAAAGCAGCGGGGTCGATTTCGAAGCGAGTTATCGTCGCGAGATCGGTGCGGGCAATCTGACACTGCGCGCGCTGGCCAGCCATGCGATCGAATTGAACACCGACAATGGCGTGACGCTGCAAACCAATGCTGCCGGGCAAAACACTGGCGGCCTGCCAAGCTGGACCTATCGCTTTACTGCGGCATACGACTTCAATTCTGGCTTCAGCATCCAAGGCGTGGCGCGCGGGGTTTCCGGCGGGGTTTACAACAACAACTACATCGTCTGCAAAACCGATTGCCCTCTGTCCACGGCAGACAGGCGCACCGTCAACCTCAACTCGATCCCGGGTGCCTTCTACTTTGACATGAATGCCAGCTACAATTTCGAAGTGGCAGGTGTGAAGACGCAGGCGTTCCTGTCGGTCCGCAATTTGACCAACAAGGCCCCAGTGCTGGTTGGCAATGGTCCTACCGGCAACAACACACCGGCCTATCCGCAGACCAATCGCGCACTTTATGATGTGCTGGGCCGCGTGTTTCGCATGGGCGTGCGCATCAAGATGTGAGGCGCTCTAGTTTTCAGATTAGGCCCCGAAGTGTCATGCTTTGTGCTTCGCGGCGCTGAACAGTTCAACAATTCCAAGGAAGCGAATCCCCATGATGAACAAGGTGGCACTTTCCACACTGGCCCTTTTGCTTGCCAGCACTCCGCTGTCAGTTCAGGCAAAAGCCCCGACTGCACTCAAGACTGAAGCGTCGGCTTTGATTGATGGCAATGCCAAGCTGGTGCAGGAAATGGTGGATTCGGTCTTCAGTTTTCAGGAGCCGGGCTTTCAAGAGTTCCAGACCGCTGAATACCTGACGGGCATTCTTGAGAAGAATGGTTTCACCATCACCAAGGGTGTGGCGGGCATTCCCACGGCATGGACCGCAACCTGGAGCAACGGCGATGGCCCGGTCGTGGCGCTCGGTTCGGACGTTGATGGCTTGCTCGGTCTTTCGCAGGTTCCGGGTGTGCCGCAGATCAAGCCGCTCATTCCCGGTGCTCCGGGGCACGGTGAAGGTCATAACTCGGGCATGCCGCTGATCGTGGCGGCTGCGCTTGCCACCAAGGAAGTAATGGCCAAGCACGGCATCAAGGGCAAGCTGATGCTGTGGCCCGGCGTTGCCGAGGAATTGCTGGCGACCAAGGCCTATTATGTGCGGGCAGGGCTGTTCAAGGACGTCGATGTTTCGATTTTCACGCACGTTGCATCCAGCTTTGGCACCAGCTACGGCGATTCCGGCAACAATGGCATGGTCTCGGTCGAGTATACCTTCAAAGGTGTCACGAGCCATGCCGCAGGTGCGCCTTGGGCCGGACGCAGTGCGCTGGACGGCGTTGAACTGATGAACATCGCGTGGAACATGCGGCGCGAGCATTTGCCGCTGACGCAGCGTTCGCATTACGTGATCACCAACGGTGGCGGGCAGCCCAATATCGTGCCGGGTGAAGCGACCGTCTGGTACTATTTCCGCGAACAGACCTTTGATTCCATTCGCAAGCTTTATGAAACCGGGAACGGCATTGCAGAGGCTGCTGCCATGGCTACCGGCACCACGGTCAAGAAGCGGGTTCTGGGCTATGCCGCGCCCAACTATGGCAACAAGCCATTGGCCGAAGCTGCGTATGAAAACATCAAACTGGTGGGCATGCCCAAATGGTCGGCCGACGATCAGGCCTTCACCAAGGCCGTGCAGGAAGCGTTGAAGTTCAAGATTGCACCTTTGAAGACCACGATCGAACCGCTGTCCAGCCCGGATACGCGCACGCCATCGATGGGGGGTGGGTCGGATGACATCGGTGATATCATGTGGACCGTGCCGACGATCACGATCCGGTTCCCGTCCAATATCCCCAGCATGATCGGGCACAACGTGACATCAGCCATCGCAATGGCAACGCCCGTTGCGCACAAGGGCGCCATTGCCGGGGCCAAGGCGGTGGCACTGACGGTGCTTGATGTGATGACTACGCCCAAACTGGTCAGCGATGCCAAGACCTATTTCCAGACCGTGCAGTTGAAAGACCAGAAGTACGATCCGGTGCTGACGCCGGAAGATCAGCCGGCGATCCACCTGAACAAGGATCTGATGGACCGCATCCGTCCTGAGTTGAAGAAGTACAATTACGATCCTTCGAAGTACCCGACTTATCTGGAGCAACTTGGCATTAAGTATCCGCAAATCACGCCCGATACATAACGCAAAAGAGTGAAACGCGCGGGTTGGTATCAGTTTGCAGATGCGCCAATCCGCGCGTAGCCCTTGTCTCGGATAATGCTGTCTCGGATAATGCGCATACCAGTAAAGCTTTTGGATTTTTTCAGGCGTTGAGTACAGCCAGATCAAACAACTTCTGCGCGACCAGCACTGCCGCAGGAGCATTTGGAGCAGTGGAATCAGCGCCTACTTCGTGGACTAGCGCGGGGTTGTTCGTGAACATCGGGCCGCCCACCATTATTCCGATTGACGGGTTGCAGGACTGCTTACGGACGAGCGTGATCGTCTCTCTCAATGCCTCGAGAACATGTTCGGATCCCGCAGTCAGTCCTGCAACCGAAAACCACTCTTTTCGGGCTAGATTAGCAATCATTGCGGCATCGCCATCAAATTCAGACTGGACCGTCCAACCCGCTGCCAGCAGAAAACGCTCTACCATAGTCGCGCCGAAGTAATGCTGATCACCCGGTGTGACCGCCATCAAGACATTTCTGCGTTTGTCCAACCCGGGGAGCATGTGGGAATTGTTGAAGGTTGCCAGAAGTTTTTGCAATCTGGCAACGCCCAAAGTGACGTCGATGAAGTCACATTCGTCTTCATCCCACAAATGGCCAAGGTAGCGCGCCGTCGGCTCAAGCAGTTCCACGAACAGCGTATCCATCGACATGCCCTTGTCGCGCAGAACGATGATGTATGCCATCGCAGCCTCAAGATCGTTGCCGAGCACGATGTCGGCAAGGCCGCTAATATCAGAACTTGTGGGGGCAAGTGTTTCGATGACGGCTTCTATGGGCGGTGCATCAGGCACAACTTCGGTGTGCAGTCGCAGCAATTGCGGGATGATCTTGCTGGAAACAGCCCGCGCCAATCGGATCTGTCGTTCAGCCAGATCGTCCCGCCTGTAAACTTCATGCGATATGAAGTGTGTCTCAAGCCTTTCCAAGCCTTGACGGTCAACCACTGACCTTGCAACCCGCGCCGCCTGTCCCATGTCCATTCCCATCCCGAAGGGCCGATGTTTCCTCAGCGCAAACAAACCACCACATCAACGCCGACATGTCGAGGGCAGAGTGCCCGGATTTCACTAATGTGCATCAGGCCGGTCGCTGCTTTATCAGAAGATAATGTGCAACCCTGCCAGATGCGGTTTGCTGCTTTATTGCGGTTGCACGTTCAATCGTGTCGTTCGTTGCTGGCGATCACGTGTATCGCACCGGCTAGGGTAAGGTGATGCGAGTCAAAATATGCTGGCTTTCCTCCTACGAGAAGACTTGAATTTTCACCGTCCGTCAGGGCCTTGAGCGGGTCGATGATGGTGACACCCTGATCTGTCCAGCGTGCATATTGTGCTGTTATCCAATCCGTTTCACGACGGTAGTCGGCAAGGGAAGCGCCTCTGACTTGGTCCAGAGCATTTCGAGCAGCGGCATGGGCAAGACGGCGCGGCACCTCGAACGGCTGTGGGGGGACAGGGCCGACAAGCACAACTTTCTTTCCGGCTTCCTGAAGGCGTCGGATCGTGTCGTCGAGCAGCGGTAATGCACCAGGCTTGCGATAGGCAGGGCTGGCCCAGAAGGCTGCTAGATAGACGGTTTGAATCTGCGGCGATGCGATGACATGCTCGAACGTTCGCCGGTTGTGCTGCGAGCATTCCGCGTCGGTTGCCGTTGCATATCCCAACAGCGGCGGGCAACTGGCGCGGGTGCGCTGGGCAATTGAACGGTTCTGGGGTGCAAGGGTCTGGCCCAGAGCCCAAGCAAGCTCAACGCCGTGACTGTCACCCCACAGCAGCGATGAAGGAGCGATCGCAGCGCCAAGGATGCATGCCTGATCGTCTTGGCCATTCTGCGCCACGATGCACTTTCCACGTGCCGGGCTGACGTCATTTACCGCCTCTGCCATACGAGTCACGGCTTCAGGAAAGCGCGACGGCCAGCCCCCCAGCGGCAGAAGGCCGAGTGAAACCGCTCCAACAGCACTCATGCCGGCAGCTGACAGGATAAAGATTCGGCGTTGGTCGAAAGTGACCGAACTGCGGAACGGGCGCTCAATATAACGCCAGCTGGCCCAGGCGACAGCAAAGCTAGCCATCATTACGGCGACCTGTCTCCACCCGGCAAGCGGTGCATCAATGGCATATTCGGAAAAAACGATGAGTGGCCAGTGCCAAAGATATAGCGAATAGGAGATCAAGCCGACGAAAACGAGCGGCCGAGTAGAGAGCAATTTGCCAACAAGCGTCCGTGGTGCAAACCGGATGAGCAATGCCGAGCCAAGCACCGGAATTAAGGCGTTGGCTCCGGGGAAAACCGTCGTTCGATCAAATGTGACTATGGCCCATACGATGAGCGCAAGGCCTGCAAAGGCTGATGGCCCGGCAAGCCTAGAATTCTTTGCGCCCGGCACATTGGGCAACATGGCCAGCAACGATCCCGCCATCAGTTCCCAGGCCCGGGCAGGCAGCAGGTAAAAGGTAAAACCATCGGTATCGGCTTGCTTCCACACGGCAATCGCGAAGCTGGCTAAGGCGATAGCGCCAACCGCTGCCACGCGCTTGTTTGCCGGTGTTTTTGCCAAAAGCCAAAGCATGGCTGGAAATACGACGTAGAACTGTTCTTCGACTGCCAGCGACCAGCAGTGGAGAAGTGGCATCGTGTCCGCCGGGCCGCCAAAGTATCCCGTCTGCGTGAAGAACCAAACGTTGGCCATAAAGGCGAGCGTCATCAGGGCAGAGCGCGGCACGGGGGCAAAATCTGCAGGCAGATAAAGCCAGGCGGCAAAACCCAGAGACGCCGCCATCATCACGATCAAGGCTGGCAAAATCCGCCGTGCGCGCCGCTCGTAAAAGCGGCGAAGCGAAAATGTTTTGTCGTCAATCTCGCGTGTGATGATACCAGTGATCAGGAAGCCCGAGATGACAAAGAAGATATCGACGCCAACAAAGCCGCCGGAAAAGCCGGGTACGCCAGCATGGAACGCCAGCACCGGCAGAATGGCAAGTGCGCGAAGACCGTCAATGTCACGGCGGTAAAGGGCAGAACTTGTCATAACGGCGCACGTTATAGCCTATCAAAGTTAACTGTGCGTTTTGGAAGCGGCTCATGCGCAGGGGATAAGGGACTTTGCAGCTTGATCGACTTCGGTTTTTATGATTCAAAGATTTCATGAACATGCGTCGTGCCCCTATCCTGCCCAAAGACAGTTTGACCCAATCAGTCGCGCTTATTGCGCTGCTGCTGCTTGGCGCAGTCGGAATTGCCGGGCCGAGCGGAATTTTGGCATGGGGCGAGAATGCCCGCATGCTCGACCAACGCCAAAAGGAAATCGCTGAACTCACGGCCGAGCGAGATCGGGTCAAGAACCGTGTCGAACTGCTCGATCCGCGTCACGCCGATCCCGACCTCGTGGGTGAATTGCTTCACAGCAATCTGAATTTTGCCCATCCCGATGAAGTGGTCATCCCCGTCAAACCTTGAAGGTCGTGATCGAGAGGAAGGGCGGCGCGGGTCTGATTCCGTCCCGGAACCGAAATGCCGTTTTCGCTTTCAGAGAGCGTCGGCACGTTCTTTCAGGCAGCGTCGGCACGCAAGGTTCATTCCGATAAGAGAGGGTTCGTTCTGACCAGAAGCAGCCCTACGGCAGCCCATGACGGGCAGGCGAAGGTCGATCCTGCGGCGCCAGAGGTCGAGCAGCATTCCCGTTCAGTCTGGCGCTATGCGCGGGCAAGCCGGGCGCATGCCGTCATCGATGCTGCGGATTATTTCGAACTGATGCGCGAGGCTATGATGCATGCCCGCCAACGGATATTCCTGATTGGGTGGGATTTTGACACACGGATAATTGTCGGCGGAGGCAGGCGCTGGTGGAACTTGCCGCGCAAGCGGATCTCGCCAGCCCGCCTCGGGCCATTTATCATTTGGCTTGCCAACCGGCGCAAGCACCTCGACATTCGCGTGCTGAAATGGAATTTTGGCGCCCTCAAGGCGGTGTTCCGCGGGGTCATGATGCTTGATTTGCTGCGCTGGTGGCGCCACCCGCGCATCGTGTTCAAGCTCGACAGCGCGCACCCGCTGGGATGCAGCCATCACCAGAAAATTGCCGTGATCGACGATCGCTTCGCCGTGTGTGGTGGCATCGATATGGCCAGCGACCGTTGGGACACGCGCGAGCATCTGGACGATGACCCCCGTCGCAAGCGTCCGGGCAGTCAGAAAATTTATGGTCCGTGGCACGATTGCACGATGTTGCTAGAGGGCGAGGCTGCCAGAGTGCTTGGCGATTTTGGACGTCAGCGGTGGGAGCAAGCCGGTGGCAAGCCTTTTGACGCGTGCAAACCTCAGGAGACCTCGCCTTGGCCTGCCAAGGTCGAAGCAGAGTTCCGGGACGTGGAAATCGGCATTGCTCGAACCCGGTCCCAATTTCGCGATGAACATGAAGTGCGCGAGATCGAAGCCTTGTTCGAAGAACAAATCGCCCGAGCGCGGCATTTCATCTATTTTGAAAACCAGTATTTTTCATCGCGCCGGGTGGCAGAAGCGATTGCCGAACGGATGGCTGAGCCCGATCCGCCCGAAATTGTGCTGATCAACCCACAAAGTTCTGACGGGTGGTTGGAGCAAACCGCCATGGATGGTGCGCGTGTCCGCCTTGTGCGCGCCATCGAGCAAGTCGACCACAAGCGCAGGTTCAGCGTCTGGCATCCGCTGACGGCAAAGGGCCGTCCTATCTATGTCCATTCGAAACTGACGATCGTGGATGACGAAATACTTCGCATCGGCTCGGCCAATCTGAACAATCGGTCGATGGGGCTGGATAGCGAATGCGATGTCTTCATCGATTGCGCTCGGCCCGGCAACGAACATTGCCAAGAGGCTATCAAACGGCTGCGCATCTCGTTGCTGGCAGAGCATTGCGGTATTCGGGATGAACAGGTAGCGACGCTGCTGGAACAGCATGGTTCGATGGCGGCAATGATTGCAGCGGCTCCGCAAGGCGGCAAACGGCTTACCGCGTTTGTGCCGCATGAATTGACCGAAGCCGAGCAGGCGCTGGCCGATAACGAAGTGCTCGATCCAGAGCGGCCGGAAGAGATGTTGTCCTTCTACCGCAAGGGATTGTTCAGAAGCCGGTTTCTGCGAAGACCGGTGCATTGAGGGATTGAAGGATGACGATTTTGCCAGGCCCTGCCGATGATGATGATTTGGCGCGCGGCAAGCTTCCGGTGCCACAAGACGTGCAGGACGCAATTCGTACGCTGTTGCTGTGGGCCGGTGATGATCCTACCCGAGAAGGCTTGCTCGATACGCCCAAACGGGTGGCGCGGGCGTGGAAGGAATATTGCCAGGGCTATGATGAGGACCCGGCGGTGCATCTTGCCCGGCAGTTTGAAGAAGTGGGCGGTTACGATGAAATCGTGCTGCTGAAGGATATCCCGTTCCAAAGCCATTGCGAACACCACATGGCTCCGATCATCGGAAAGGCTGCGATAGCCTATCTTCCGCGTGACAAGGTCGTCGGCATCTCAAAGCTGGCACGCGTTCTGCACGGATTTGCCCGGCGGTTGCAGATTCAGGAACGGCTGACCGCAGAGGTTGCGCAGTGCATCTGGGACCATCTCAAACCGCATGGCGTGGCCGTAGTGATCGAGGCCAGCCACGCCTGCATGACCGCACGCGGGGTGCGCACGCCAGGTGTCGGCATGGTCACCAGCAGGCTTATCGGGACATTTCTGGAAGACGAGAGCAGCCGCAAGGAAGTGCTCAGCCTGATGGGATACTGAACAGAAAAGCAGACATAAAACATTACCGTTGCGTGACTTGGATGATGTTTGTCGCAAGCCTATCTTGGGAATGTCACCGGAAAAAACCGGGGCATAGCAGGAGACAGGAACATGAAAACAATCGCGCTCGCAGGAATTGCGGCGGGGCTGGCATTGTCCGCCCCGGTACATGCCATGGAGCACAAGACCGTAATCGAGCATCCAGTTGGGCCGATTGCCGCAGACTACACCGGTGCAACTCGTGTGGAAATGCAGCAGGTCGGATCGGTCGGCACGGCAGGTCGTCCATCTTCGCTGCGCTGCCAGTGGAGCGTTTCGCTTTCTGTGGATCGCAATGCTCAGGTTGGAACCAGCCTTCAGGCCAAGCGTTCGATGACCCGCGATGACGTGGTCAAAGGATCATCGCCGGGTTGGTGTTCAGAACGTGGCAACGGGATTGACAAGATCGTTGAAGCCCGCCGCGATGCGTTGCGCTCGGCAATGATGGCCATGGTCGCGCAGGATCGGGAAATGATCCTTGTTGAAGCAGACAGCGCTCATGCAAAGATGCGCGAGGGCTAAGGAGTTATGACTGCATGACCGGCATTCACCATCGTTCCGGGCTGATCTTCTTTGGCGCTGCTGCAATGCTCTTTGCACCGCCAGTCTCGGCCCAGGCGGTGGATGCCGGCGTGGAGGTGACAACCGACGAAGTCCGGCGTGGTCTAAGCTGGAGCGACGGGGAGATTTCCGCCTCTGCCGATGCCCGCGTTGGTTTTGGCGGATTTGATGCTGCGGTGCGTGTGGCCATGCTGCGCCAGTCCGATCGCCATGCCGATGCCGAAGTTGTTGCCGACCTTGCCTTGGGCAAGGATTGGGCAGCCGGGCCACTCACATTGCGGACCGAAGCCATTGGCCACGTCTTTGGCAATGCAAACAGCAACATGAACTATGGCGAATTGGGCCTTGGCGCACGCTATTCGATCGGTCCGCTGCAATTTGGCACCATGGCGTGGTATGCGCCGAAGCAGGCCAGCATCGGTGGCGACAACCTACACTTGCGCGCGACCGCGGATGCGGGATTGCCCGGCCTGCCTGTCTCGGTCTTTGCTGCGGTTGGTTATACCACAGGCGATACGCGCGATTCCCGTTCCGCGCGGCTGCGCCCGGCCGGGGACTATGCCGACTGGAAAATCGGTGCAGAATATACCCAGTTCCCGTTTACCTTCGGCGTAGACTACGTGGGCACCGATATCGATACGGCCAATACCGTCTCGGTCTCGCCCTTCGCCGATCTGATGCATGCCGGTGACAGGGTTCTGGCGCGGGCGCGCTTATCGTTTTGAGCGCAGAAACTGAAAAGCCCCCGCGGTCGCAGGGGCTTTCCTTGTCTTGATTGCGAAAGCTGCGGAGGCGTTTGCCTCAGAGCTTTTCGACCATGTAATCGGCTGCGCTGACCTTGAAGTCACCCGGCGCTTCCACGAACAAGTGCTCTACCACGCCATCGTTCACGACCATCGAGAAGCGCTGACCGCGCTTGCCAAGGCCAAAGCCGGTGCCATCCATGGTCAGACCAAGCGCTTCGGCCAGATCGCCATTGCCATCGGCCAGCATCGTCACGTCCGCTGAACCCGAAGCTTCGCCCCAGGCCTTCATCACGAAGGGATCGTTGACGGCGGTGCAGGCGATTTCATCGATACCCTTGGCCTTCAGATCGGCAGCCTTTTCCACATAGCCGGGCAGATGCTTGGCCGAGCAGGTGGGCGTGAAGGCGCCGGGCACGGAGAAGAGCGCGACCCGCTTGCCCTTGAAATAATCAGCCGACTGAACGGCTTCGGGGCCTTCGGCAGTGGCCTTGACGATCTTTACGTCAGGCAGCGTGTCTCCAACAGCGATGGTCATCCCCAATTTCCTTTCCTTCTGGCGGAGCGGTGGCGCTCCGATATCCTTGTGCCCTGCAAATATAGGCGGCGCGTTACAGTCTGCAACCAGCGGGTTGGTATCTGTGCTTCCAAGGCGATATAAAGAAATCTTTATATTAAGTTTGCGCGCATCGGTATCGCGCGCTATGGGCACATCAGACGCGCGCTGTGCCGCGCATGAAATTTTTATCAGGAGACTGCTTCGTGGCCAGCGTACTTGACGCCAAGAACGATTATGTGATCGCCGACATCGGCCTTGCCGACTTTGGCCGCGCCGAAATCAAAATCGCTGAAACCGAAATGCCGGGCCTGATGGCTCTGCGCGAAGAATTCGGCGCATCGCAGCCGCTCAAGGGCGCGCGCATCACCGGTTCGCTGCACATGACGATCCAGACCGCCGTGCTGATCGAAACGCTGACCGCGCTGGGCGCCGAAGTGCGTTGGGCCACTTGCAACATCTATTCGACGCAGGACCACGCCGCTGCCGCTATCGCCGCTGCTGGCATCCCCGTGTTCGCGATCAAGGGCGAAACGCTGGCCGAGTATTGGGACTATGTCGGTTCGATCTTTGATTGGGGTGACGATATCACCACCAACCTGATCCTCGACGACGGCGGCGATGCCACCATGTTCGCGCTGTGGGGCGCGCGCGTCGAAGCCGGCGAAAAGCTGTTCGAACCTTCGAACGCCGAAGAAATCGAATTCGTCCGCGCTCTCAATGCCTTCCTGAAGCGCAAGCCCGGCTACCTCACGCAGTCGGTGCGCAACATCAAGGGCGTTTCGGAAGAAACTACCACGGGTGTCCACCGCCTGTATCAGATCGCCAAGGACGGCAAGCTGCCTTTCCCGGCAATCAACGTGAACGATTCGGTCACCAAGTCGAAGTTCGACAACCTCTATGGCTGCAAGGAATCGCTGGTTGACGCGATCCGCCGCGCTACCGACGTCATGCTCGCCGGCAAGGTTGCCTGCGTTGCCGGCTTTGGCGACGTTGGCAAGGGTTCGGCGGCATCGCTCCGCCAGGGCGGCGCGCGCGTCATGGTCACCGAAGTCGATCCGATCTGCGCATTGCAGGCGGCGATGGAAGGCTATGAAGTCGTCACCATGGAAGAAGCGGTCAAGCGCTGCGACATCTTCGTAACCGCAACCGGCAACGAAGATGTGATCACCGCTGAACACATGATGGCGATGAAGCCCATGAGCATCGTGTGCAACATCGGCCACTTTGACAGCGAGATCCAGATTTCGGCGCTCGACAACTACAGCTGGACCGAAGTGAAGCCGGGCACTGACCTTGTGCAGTTCCCCGATGGCAAGCAGATCATCATCCTCGCCAAGGGCCGCCTGGTGAACTTGGGCTGCGCCACCGGCCACCCCAGCTTCGTGATGAGCGCAAGCTTCACTAACCAGACGCTGGCGCAGATCGAGCTTTGGACCAAAGCCGAGAACTACAAGAACGACGTGTACGTTCTGCCCAAACACCTCGACGAAAAGGTAGCTGCGTTGCATCTGGAAAAGCTGGGTGTGCAGTTGACCAAGCTGAGCAAGAAGCAGGCGGATTACATCGGCGTGCCCGAAGTTGGCCCGTTCAAGCCGGATCACTATCGCTACTAAAAGCAGCGTTTGTGATCCGAGTCCCCGCGAAGGCGGGGACCTCAGTCGGTTTACGCTGACCGAGCCGGAATACGCAAAAGCCCTCGCTATCATGCGGGGGCTTTTGTGCGTCTGAGGGGTTCCTTTATACGCCTGAAGCCCCCGCCTTCGCGGGAGCGCGTTCCTGAAGAGGGTAGGGCAAGTAACGCACAGTTGATCCTGCCAAAACAATTCACCGCATTGTAATTGTGCAGCGCACGCCGTAGCGATTGGGCCATGCCGTTGCTTTCCCAGACTGCGCTGGTCCTTATCGGGTTACTGCTGGCCGCGTGGACGGCGGGGGCGGGCTGGTTCGTGCTCGATGCCCGCCGCCGCGCGCGTAAAGGCGAAGCGGTGCAGCGTCAGGTCCGCAAGCTGGCACGGATGATCGATGAATCGCCCGCTTTGCCGCTGCTGGTCCGTGCCGATGGCCGGATCGAAGGTCCGGCAAGGCTGGCCGGGTGGTTCGGCTTCGATGCCATGCCGGGCTTCCTGTCCGAACTCGATGCGGAAGCTCGCGGCTTTGATGAAGTGCAGCTTTCGCGGCTCAGCGATGCGGTGCGCAAGGCGCAGAAGACCGGCGCACCGTTTCGCATGGCACTGACGCCCAAAACAGGCTCGCGCAGCCTTGCTGCACATGGCCACCTCGCTGATCCCCAAGTTTCGCCGGGGGGATCGGCTCTGGTGTGGTTTTTCGATTTTTCGGAAAGTCAGGAAGAACTGGTGCGCCTGCGCGAAGAAACGCAGAGCGCGAAGGCCGATTTTGCCGGACTTTCGGGTCTGATCGAGGCGGCACCTTTGCCGATGTGGTTCCGCAGCCCTGATCTGAAGCTGCGTCTGGTAAACAGCGCTTATGTGAAGGCGGTGGGTGCAACCAGTGCGGAAGCGGTGATTGCGCAGGGGATCGAACTGGTCGAGCCAATCGATGGGTTGAGCGCCCCCCAGGTTGCGCGCCAGGCGCAGGCGCGGCGTGTGCCGGTTGAGCGGTCCGTGCTAGCCACGGTGAAGGGCCAGCGCCGCGCCGTGCGCGTGATCGACCTGCCACTGGGCGATGAAGGCATTGCCGGATATGCCGTGGATATCGAGGAAATGGAGGAGTTGATCCGCCAGTTCCGCCGCTTCCGCGAAGCGCAGCGCGAAATGCTCGATACGCTCTCAGCCGGTATCGCACAGTTCGATGAAAAGCGGAACCTTGCCTTCGCCAATCAGCCGTTCCTGCGCATCTTCGGTGTGCCGCAAGCATGGGTGGTCGATACCCCGCCGTTTGACCGGGTGCTTGACCGGATGCGCGATGCCGGACGCCTGCCCGAAGTGCGTGATTTCCCCGAATGGCGGCGGGAGCGGCAAACGTGGTTCCTGTCACGCGTGCCGGTGGAGGAATCGTGGCACCTTTCAGGCGGCACGCACTTGCGCGTGGTGGGCCAGCCCATGCCCGATGGCGGGCTGCTGATGATCTTTGAAGATCGCACCGAACAGCTCCAGCTTTCGGCCACACGCGATACGCTGCTGCGCACCCGCACGGCCACGTTCGACAACCTGTTCGAATCGCTCGCCGTATTTGCTCCCGATGGCAAATTGCAGCTGTGGAACCGGCGCTTTGCCGCGGACTGGGGTCTGGAGGAGGAGTTTCTCACCACCCACCCGCGCGCCGATGTGCTGCTGAACCGGCTTGCGCCTCTGCTAAAGCGGCCTGCGCAGATCGGAACCATCGCGCAAGTCATTCAGGCCGCCACATTGGAGCGCAAGCAGCGCACGGGTCGGCTGACGCTGGCCGATGGGCGGCACCTTGCGCTGGCCGGTGTGCCCTTGCCCGATGGCAATGGCATGCTGACGGTGCTCGACATTACCGACAGCCAGAAGGCCGAAGCGGCACTGCGCGAACGCAATGCCGCGCTGGTTGAGGCTGATGCAGTCAAGACCCGCTTCATCGCCAACATGAGCTATGAATTCCGCACGCCGCTCACCTCCATCGGCGGCTTCGCCGAACTGCTGCAAAGCGGGATTGCGGGCGAATTGACCGAGCAGCAGAATGATTATGTCGCTGCGATCCTCTCGTCGGTGGAGCGCCTTGGCGAGCAGATCGAAAACGTGCTCGACCTCTCGCAAAGCGAGGCAGGCACTTTGCCGCTTGCGCAGGAGTCAGTCGAACTGTTCCCGCTGCTGACCGATGTGGTGAATGAGCGGGCCGAGCGCTTGACGGCGGCCGGGCTGACGCTGGACTTGCGCGGTGACAAGTCTGCTGGGAAGGTGACTGGCGATGCACGGCGTCTGCGCCGTGCCTTTGGCCAGTTGGTGGACAATGCCATCGCCGCCACGCCCGAGGGCGGACGCATTCTGGTCGAGGCTGCGCGCAAGAAGGGCGGCGGGGTTCAGATCGTGGTTTCGGACAATGGACGGGGGATGGAGCCTGCCATTCTGGCCCGCGCGCTGGAAGGCCTGAAAGTCAGCGCCGATGGCAAGACGGTCGAAAGGCGCCAGGGTCTTGGCCTGCCGCTGGTGCGGCAACTGGTTGAGGCGCATGGCGGCACGCTGGAACTGATGTCCGAACCCGGCCTTGGCACCAGCGCGATCGTGGTTCTGCCATGATTATCGATCTACCTGATCTTGCAGCCTCGGAAGCATTTGCCAGACGCATCGCAGAGGCCTTGCGCGCAGGCGATGTAGTGGCGCTGTCGGGCGGACTTGGCGCGGGCAAAACGACGCTGGCGCGCGGCATCATTGCTGCGCTTGGCCATGATGGCGAAGTGCCCAGTCCAAGCTTTGCGATCATCGAACTCTACGATCCGCCTGCCGTTCGTCTGCCACTGGTCCACGCCGACTTTTATCGCTTGGAAGACCCGGCGGAGGCCGAAGAGATTGGCCTTGATGATTATCGGCAGGGCGCAGCACTGTTGGCAGAATGGCCCGAACACGCTGGCGGCTTTGCGCATGAAGCGGCGTGCCTCTCGATCCTGCTGGAATCCACGGAAAACGGCAGGCAGGCCATTGTAACGGCGGGGTCCGATTGGCTAGAGCGCATTCTATGGACCTGACCATTCCCACAGGCGCCGAAGCTTTCCTGACGCAGGCAGGCTGGGGCGGCGCCGCCATCGAACCCCTGCCGGGGGACGCTTCGTTCCGCCGCTATTTCCGCATCCGCCGGTCAAACGGCAACGCCATGCTGATGCATGCGCCGCCGCCAAAGGAAGACCCCCAGCCGTTCCTGCGCGCAGCCAAATGGCTGGATGCCAATGGATTGCGCGCACCCCATATTCTGGGTGAGGACGCCGAGGCTGGCTTTGTCCTGCTTGAGGATTTTGGCGAAGTGCGCATGCGCGAGTATCTCGACGCATGGCCGCAGGATGAAGATGAGGTCTACCGCAACGCCATTGATGCGCTAGTGCAGTTGCGAAAGCTGCCACCGGGGCCGTTCACCGGTTACACCTTGAACGAATACCAGCGCGAGGCAAAGCTGTTCGTTGACTGGTATGTTCCGGCGCGTGGGCTTTATGTAGATGGACGCAGTTGGGCCAATGCATGGGAGGATGTTCTCAGCCAATTGCTGCCCCGCCAGCGCCCTGGCGTGACCGTTCTCCGCGATTATCATGCCGAAAACGTAATGTTGCTTGGAGGTTTGGAAAAGCAGGGATTGCTCGACTTTCAAGACGCACTGGTGGGCCATTCGGCCTATGATCTGGTATCCTTGCTGCAAGATGCCCGGCGCGATGTATCCCCTGAACTCGAAGCGCGCATGCTCGATTATTACTTGCAGAGAACTGGTGAAGGTGAAGAGTTTCTAGCGGACTACGCGCGGCTTGGTGCACAGCGCAATGCCAAAATTGTCGGCATTTTCGTGCGACTGTGGAAGCGCGATGGCAAGCCACGTTACCTTGATTACATTCCCCGCGTCTGGGCGCTGATGGAGCGCGATTTGGCGCATCCCGCGCTGGCTCCGTTAGCGGCATGGTTCGATGCGCATATCCCGGCAGAGCTTCGGGCTGCAGGCGGGGGCCGGTTCGAACCATGAGCAAACTGCTGGCCAGCGATACCGCGATGGTCCTGTCTGCGGGCCTAGGCAAACGCATGCGCCCGTTGACGGCTTCGCGCCCCAAACCGCTGGTGCAAGTGGCGGGCAAGCCGCTGATCGATCACGCGCTGGACAAGCTGCAGGAAGCCGGTGTCACGCGCGCCGTGGTCAATGTGCATTATCTGGCCGACGCGATGGAAGCCTATCTTGCGCAGCGCAAGGTGCCTGCGATCACCATTTCTAACGAGCGCTCGCAGTTGCTGGAAACCGGCGGCGGCATGGCCAAGGCATTGCCGCTGATCGGTTCCGATCCGTTCTTTTGCCTGAACTCCGACAACATCTGGCTCGATGGTCCGCGCAACGTGTTTGCGCATCTGTCCGACCATTGGGACCCGGAGACGATGGACGCGCTGCTGCTGCTGGTTCCACACGCTCGCGCCTTCAACTATCGCGGCAAGGGCGATTTCCACATGGATGCGCTGGGCCGCATTTCGCGCCGCCGCACCGGGCGGATCGCGCCGTTCATCTTCAGCGGCATCCAAATCGTATCGCACCGGTTGCTGCGCGATGCCCCCGATGGCGCATTCGGAACGATGACACTGTGGGAGCGCGCGATTGCCGAAGGCCGGCTCTATGGCGTCTCGCATCAGGGTCTGTGGTACGAAGTGGGCGAGCCGCAAATGATTGCGCCGACCGAGGCAGCGCTCAAGCGCGACTGACATGGCAAGTGTCCCCTCCCGCCCGCGTGTATGGTCGATCGCGGCGCACCGGGGCTTTGCCGATGCGCTGGTCGCAGGCCTGATCCCGCGCTACCGCGAAGATCGCTTCGGCCTTGCGCGGTTGACGCTTTTGCTGCCCAGCCAGCGCGCTGTGCGCACCGTGACCGAAGCCTTCATCCGTGCGAGCGGGGCAGGGCTGCTGCTACCGCACATGGCGGTGGTGGGTGATCTCGATCTGGACGAAACGCTGGGGCCATTGCTTGATCCCATCGGTGCAGGGGCGGACATTCCCGCCGCTGTCGATCCTACCTTCCGCCTGCTGCGCCTTGCCGCACTGCTACGTGGTGAACTGGGCGATGAAGCACCCGGCGAAGCAGCGCTGATCCGGCAGGCCAAAGGAATTGCCCAAGGCATCGACCGGCTGCTGGTCGAAGGCGTGCGCGTCGAGGATATGCTGGACGAGGTCGTTGTCGGCATCGCCACAGAGCTTTCTGAACACTGGCAGAATGCCACCCGCCTGTTCGCAACCGTCTTTGCCAAATGGCAGTTTGAACTGGGGGAGTTGAACAAGGTCGATGCACCCGAGCGCCGCAACCGCTTGCTGGAATACGCGGCGCAAAGCTGGAAGGCCCGCCCGCCTGCGCATCCGGTTATCGCCGCTGGCGTAACCTCTGCCTCTCCCGCTGTGGCAAAATTGCTGCGCGTGGTGGCGGACATGCCCGATGGCGGTGTGATCCTGCCCGATCTCGATCTCGCGCTTGATCCCGAAGTCTGGGAAGCGCTCGGCTCTGCCGGTGGCCCAGACGGCGCAGTATTCGAACGCGGCGATGTCGTCACTCATCCGCAGTATCACCTGAAGCTGCTGCTTAACCGCATGGGCATTGCGTGGGGCGAGGTTGAACCATGGCACCGCTCCGGCCTGTCGCCCGCGCCGCCAGAGCGCAGCCGCGCGATTTCCAACTTGTTCCTTCCGCCCGAAGCAAGCGCCGCCTGGGTCTCGCTCGAAGCCAAGGACCGCCGCCTGTCCGGCGTGCGGGTCATGGAAAGCGCAAACCCGGAAGAGGAAGCACAGGCCATCGCCGTGCTGGTGCGCGAGGCTTTGGCGCAGCCCGAACGCCGCGTGGCGGTAATCACACCGGACCGCAGCCTTGCCGCGCGGATCGTTGCCCATCTGGCGCGGTGGAACATCGTGGCAGATGATACTGCGGGCCGTCCCTTGCCACAGACCGCAGCAGGGCGCGTTCTGCTGCAACTGGCCGAACTGGTGGCAGAGCGTGCCGCGCCTGTGCCTTTGCTTGCCCTGCTCGGCCATCCGCTCGTGCAACCGGGCGACGGGCGCGTGGCGTGGCTGGAGCGCGTTCGCCAACTCGACCTCACGCTGCGCGGTCCGCGTCCCGGACCGGGGCTTCCTGCCATCCGCCAATCGGTGGAAAAAGCGGAGAAACGCTACCCGGGCCTGACCGAGTGGTGGTCCGGCGTTGAGGACCTGCTGTTCCCCATCGTTGCGCTCGAAGGGGAAATCGCGCTCGACTTTGCGCTTAATGCTCTGTCCGAAGCTGGCGAGGCTTTGTGCGGAACGTTCCTGTGGGCGCAGGCCGATGGCCGCTGCCTTGCCCAGTTTGTCGAACGCTGGCGCGATGCGGCCACGGCTGCACCCACGCTGCTGGCGGTTGAGGAACTGCCCGCAATGCTGCGCGATGCGATGGAGGACGTCTCAGTCCGCCCGCCATACGGAGGTCATCCGCGCCTTGCCATCTACGGCCTGCTCGAAGCGCGGATGAGCCGCGCCGATCTGGTGATCTGTGGCGGGCTGACCGAAGGCACCTGGCCCGGAAAGCCAGCGCCCGATCCGCTGCTGGCCCCGCCTGTGCTGCGCGCGCTGGGCATTCCTGGGGCGGATTTCCGCATAGGCCTGTCGGCGCATGATCTTGCCGCAGCCTTGGGCGCGCCCGAAGTGGTGCTGAGCCACGCGATGCGCGATGCCAGCGGTCCGGTCATCCCCTCACGCTTCCTGCTGCGTATTCAGGCCATGTGCGGCAAGCAGTTGCAGCACGAAACCCGCGCCATAGCGCTGGCAAAGCGGCTCGCCGATCCCGCACCCGTCCCGCCCCATCCGCGCCCGCACCCGATGCCAAGCGCGCAGCAGCGCAAGGTCGCCATTGCGGTCACCGCGCTGGATCGGCTGCGCGGCGATCCCTACCAATTCTACGCTTCGGCCATTCTTGGCCTACGCAGTCTCGATCCGGTCGATGCCGATCCCACGCCCGCGTGGAAGGGTACGGCGGTCCACAAGATCCTGCAGGATTGGCACGATGCAGGCGGCGTTCCAGGGCAGCTTATCCCGATTGCCGAACGCAAGTTCGACGAGATGAGCGCGCACCCCTTCATGCGCGCCATGTGGAAACCGCGCCTGATCGATGCGCTGCACTGGATCGAGGAAGAGACTGATCGCCTTGCCGGTGAAGGGCGCGAAGTGCTCGTCGTCGAACAGAAGGGCAAGATCGAAGTCGATGGCATCACGATCCACGGGCAGGCCGACCGGATCGACAAGCTGGCCGATGGCACGCTTGCCGTCGTCGATTACAAAACCGGAATGCCGCCATCAGGCCGCATGGTGCAGGAAGGCTACGCGCTGCAGCTTGGCCTGATCGGCATGATCGCAAGCAAGGGCGGCATGGAAGACGTGGCGGGCGAACCTTCGCGCTTTGAATACTGGTCGCTCGCCCGCAACAAGCAGCGCACCTTCGGTTACATGGACACGCCCGTTCTGGAAGGCCGCAAGAAATCAGGCATCCCGCTCGACGATTTTCTGCCTGAAACCGAACGCTACTTGTGTGAAGCCATTGCCCGCTGGCTGCTGGGCCATGAACCTTTCACCGCACGGCTCAATCCCGATTTGCCGAGTTACACCGATTACGACCAGTTGATGCGCCTCGACGAATGGCAAGGCCGCGAAGGGGAAGGGGCGCAGTGAGCAAGGTCTATCCCCTCAAGGACAATCAGGCCCACGCCGTCCACCCGCAACGCACCGTGTGGCTTTCAGCCTCGGCAGGCACCGGCAAGACGCAGGTCTTGTCCGCCCGCGTGTTGCGTCTGTTGTTGCAGGACGGGGAAGAGCCAGAACAGATCCTGTGCCTCACCTTCACCAAAGCAGGCGCGGCGGAAATGGCCACGCGCGTCAACGAAGTGCTGGCAGGCTGGGTGCGGATGCCCGCCATCGACCTTGCGGCGCAATTGAAGGCCATCGGCGCCCCGTTCGGCCCTGAAACCGTGGCGCGTGCCCGCAGCCGCTTTGCCGCTGTGCTCGATTGCCCCGGCGGCGGCCTCAGGATCGAGACGATCCACGCCTTCTGCCAATGGCTGCTTGCCTCCTTTCCGGTCGAAGCGGGCCTTCGCCCCGGCACCCGCGCGATGGAAGACCGTGACCGCGCATTGCTGATGCGGCAGGTACTGGCCGAATTGCTGGTCAATGCCCAGGTGCAGGGCGATGAAAGCCTGATTGACAACCTTGCCGCGCTGTCGCGCCGGATGAGCGAGGATCAGGTCGAATGCTTCCTGCTGCGCTGCGCCAGCGTGCTCGATCTGTGGCAGGGCACTGGCGCATGGCAACCGCCGCTGCGCCCACGCATCAACCGGGTGATTGGGGTTGGCGAGGATGATGGCCCCGAAAGTCTGGCTGCGATGTGCGCGGATGATGCTTTCGATCACCGCGCTTTGCGTTCGTGTCTCGAAGTGCTGCTCGACTGGAACACCGCCAACGGTGCGAAGATGGCCGGGCCAATTGCGGCATGGTTGGCTGCCGACCCTGAAGCGCGCGCCAGCGACATTGAAGGACTGGCCAAGGCCCTGTGCAATGCCGAGGGCGAGCCGAAATGGCTCAAGAACCTGCTCAAGGTCGATGGCTCCTATGCCGAAGCAGCGGGTCGGGTGATCACCTGCATCGAAGCTGTAAAGGCGCGCAAGGCCCAAATCGATCTTGCCGAACTGCTCGAAACGGCGCTCACCGTCGGCCGCCGCTTCGCCCTTGCATGGGATGCGGCCAAGGCGCGCGAAGGTTTCATCGATTTCGACGATCAGATCCGCACCGCTGCAGACCTTTTGACCAACCGCACCAGCGCCGAATGGATCCGATTCAAGCTTGACCGCCGGTTTGACCATATTCTGGTAGACGAGGCGCAGGATACCAACGCCTCGCAGTGGGACATCGTACTCGAAGGGCTTGTTTCCGACTTCTTCACTGGCGAAGGGCAGCGCGGCCCAGCGGTGCGCACGCTGTTCGTGGTGGGCGATTACAAGCAGGCAATCTTTGGCTTTCAGGGCACGAGCCCGGAAAACTTCGCCCGCGCGAGCCATCGTGTGCGCGAGCAATTGGCCGCCGTGGCCGAAGTGCTGCGCGATCCTGACAGGGAACTGCTGGAACTTGGCCTTGGCCAATCGTTCCGTACCGCACGACCAATCCTCGATTTCGTCGATGCGGCCATTGACCACATTGGATGGGATCGGCTCGGCCTTGAGAAAAAGCCCGAACGCCATGTCGGGCTGGATATTCCCGGCACCGTGGGCATGTGGCGTGTGGTCGGCGATGATGTGCCAGAAGACGACGACGCAGGTGAAGGTGCGGGCGATGAAGGCGCGGAAAGCTGGCTCTCGCGCCCGGATCGCAAACTGGCCGATCAGATTGCCTTGCAGGTCAAAGGCTGGATAACCAGCGGCTTCCCGCTGACCAAAGGTGGCGCCCGAAATGCAGGACCCGGCGATGTGATGATCCTTGTGCGCAAGCGCAAGGAACTGGCCGGGCTGATCGTGGCGCGGCTGCATGCGCGCGGCGTGCCGGTGGCCGGGGTGGACCGGCTGCGTCTTGGTGCACCGCTGGCAGTCAAGGATTTGGTGGCGGCGCTGCGCTTTGCCGCGCAACCGCTGGATGACCTGAACCTTGCATCCTTGCTGGTCTCGCCGCTGATTGGATGGTCGCAGGAAGAGTTGCTTGAACATGGCTATCGCAAAAGCGGGATGCGCCTGTGGGACAAGTTGCGCCATGATCGGCATCCTGTGGCGGCGCAAACCACCGAAAAGCTGCTCAGCCTGCTGAACCGCGCCGATTACGATCCGCCGCAAGTGCTGCTGCACTGGCTGCTGGTCGGTCCGTGGGATGGCCGCGCGCGCCTTGTTGCGCGGCTTGGGCGCGAGGCGAACGATCCCATCGACGAACTGCTGAACGCCGCCATGGCCTATGCCAGCGCCAATGTCCCCAGCATCATCGGCTTCCTGCAGTGGTTCGATGCCGGCGAGGGCGAGCTGAAGCGCGAGGCGGGCAAGGCCGAAGGGCTGGTGCGGGTGATGACCGTCCACGGTTCGAAAGGCTTGCAGGCGCCCATCGTGATCTTGGCCGATGCGGCAGACGATCCCGATGCGTCGCCGCCGCGCGGTCTGGAACTGATCGAGGACGTTCTCGGCACACGCCGCAAAGTGCCGCTTCCACCTTTGCGCAAGGAAGAAAAAGCCCCTGCCGTGCTTGCGGCCGAAGCCGAAGCCGCGCGGGCGGAGCGCGAGGAGCATTGGCGCTTGCTCTATGTCGCCATGACCCGCGCCGAAGAAGCCCTGTTCATCGCCGGAGCCAAGGGCAAGAAGCGGCGCAGGGATGGTGGCGAACTGCCCAAGGATAGCTGGTATGCGCAGCTTGAGCCGCTTTTCGACGAAGACTGGCGAGAGGATGCGCTGTGGGGTGGCATCCGGCAAATCGGGGGCCCTCCGGCGTTTGCAGCGGCCAAGGCTGCTGTGGCCGAAGCGCCCCGCTTGGTCCTGCCCGATGTGCTGCTGACTCCCATCGGTGCCGAACCGCGTCCGCCAAGGCCGCTTGCGCCATCGTCGCTGGGCGAAGATGACGCGCCTGATCCACCCGCTTCGCCGGGACCGCTGGCGATGGTGGCTGCGCGGCGCGGGACGTTGATGCACCGCCTGATCGAACGCCTGCCTGAACTCGCTGTGGAGGATCGCCGCGCCGCTGGTCTGGCGTGGCTGGCACGTGCCGACGATACGTTCGATATGGCCGAGCAGGTCGCCATGGTGGATTCGGCACTGGCCGTACTGTCCCACCCCGGTTGGGCCGATGTGTTCGGGCCGGATTCGCTGGCCGAGGTGCCGCTTGCCGCCGTGGTTGGCGGGCGCGTGGTCAATGGCACGGTGGACAGGCTGGTGATCAACAAGGCGCGCATCCGTATTGTCGATTTCAAGACTGCACGCCGTCCTCCCGCTTCGCTTGCCGATATTCCAACGGCCTACATCCGGCAAATGGCAGCCTATGTCGCCGCATTGGAAGCGATCCATCCAGGCCTGCCGGTAGAGGCTGCGCTGCTCTATACCCACACGCCGGAGCTGTTCGTGTTGCCCACCGATCTGATCACGGCGCAAAAGCTGCGCCTTGCCGGTATGCAGGAATCCTTTGCGGGCTGATCGGTTGCACCGCGCGCCCGAGTGCCTAGATTGCCCTTAACCATTCAGGAGTTCACCACCATGTCGACCAAGGCCGTAACCGACGCAACTTTTGCCACCGAAGTGCTGGGCAACAGCAAGCCCGTGCTCGTGGATTTCTGGGCAGACTGGTGCGGTCCATGCAAAATGATCGCCCCTGCGCTCGAAGAAATCTCCGAAGAGCTTTCCGAACAGGTCGATATCGTGAAGCTCGACATCATGGAAAACACCGACATCGCCAGCCAGTTCGGCGTCCAGTCGATCCCGCTGCTGATCCTGTTCAAGGACGGCCAGCCAGTAGCGCAAAAGCTTGGCGCAGCGCCGAAGAGCCAACTCAAGGGCTGGCTGGAAGGCGTGCTTTAAGCCGAGCCTGAAAACCCAAAACTGTGCGTCCCCGCGAAGGCGGGGACCTCGTGCCGTTTACGCAAGCTCAGCGTAAAACGCCTGAGGCCCCCGCTTTCGCGGGGGTGCAATCTTTTGAGCGCTTGGATCAGCCCAACTTCGCCAACCGCTCCGCCATCTCATCAAACAACTGCGGACTAGCCGCACCGATCAGCCCCGGCTCCAGATGCCGGTCCACGCGATAGGCCGAACCATCCGGCCGCGCAGCCTTGCCACCGGCTTCGTTCAGAAACAGCACGCCCGCCGCGTGATCCCACGCCAGCGTCTTTTCAAACAGCGACACATCGTTCTGCCCCAGCGCGATGCGCGGATACTGCTCCGCGGCACAGCGCGGGATGTCGACCAGCGTGTAATGCGGAGCGATGTGTTCCATCATCGCAGCGCGCTTTGATTTGTTGACGAAAATCAGCGAAATAGCAGCAATAGGCTTGTCGGCTTCGCTTGGCCGTGCAGTCCAACGCTCGCCATTGATCCAAGCGCCTTCCCCGCGATGGGCAGTGCACAGGCGACCTGACAAAGGATCATAGATCCACCCGGCTATCGTCTCGCCTTTTTCAGCCAATGCCAGCAGGATACCGAACGGCGGCTTGCCCACCGCATAGTTGTTCGTGCCGTCAAGCGGATCGATAATCCAGCACAACCGGTCTGACAGCCGCTCGAAAATTGCCGGGTCTGCGTGGGCGGCCTCTTCGCCAACGATTGCCGCTTCGGGCAGGATCTTGGCCAACCCCTCGGCCAGCATGATCTCGCTTTCGGTATCGGCAATGGTGACGACATCGTCAGCCGCCTTGTTCGTCACTTCGTCCGAGCCAAGCCGCTGATAATGCTTGAGCAGCGTCTTTTCCGCCGTATCGCGCATCAGCGCGGCCACGGCGGCGTCGAGCGCGCGGGTCACGACCGGTAGTCCGCGTTGATCGAAATGTAGCCGTGGGTCAGGTCGCAGGTCCAGACGGTGGCCATGCCTTGCCCCATGCCTAGATCAACCTCTATGGAAATATCTTGGCCCTTCAGATGCTTGGCAACCGGCGCTTCATCATAATCCGGCACAGGTTGCCCGTTCAAGGCAGCCCATGTCCCGCCAAAGCCGATGGAAAGCCGGTCCCGGTCTGCCGGTTCACCTGCTTTGCCCACCGCCATGACAACGCGGCCCCAGTTGGCATCCTCACCCGCGATGGCGGTCTTCACCAACGGTGAATTGGCGATGGAAAGGCCCACTTTGCGGGCGCTTTCATCTGATACCGCGCCCGAGACGGTCGCTGCGATAAACTTCTGCGCGCCTTCGCCGTCACGCACAACGAGGTGCGCAAGCTGGCGGCAAATGTCCTCCAGCGCGGCAGCGAAGGCATCGGCGCCGGGGCTGTCGAACCCGGTCAGCACCTCGTTACCAGCCTTGCCGGTGGCGAAGGCCAGAACGGTATCGCTGGTGGAGGTATCACTGTCCACGGTGATGCACGAGAAAGTACGGCGGTTGGCCGCGGACAGACATTCCTGAAGGAATTCAGCGCTTACTGCCGCATCGGTGAAGATGTAGCCGAGCATCGTGGCCATATCGGGCGCGATCATGCCGCTGCCTTTGATAATGGCTCCTAAAGTGCACCTGGATGCACCTAACTGCACCGAGGCGTGGGCTCCCTTGGCAAAAGTGTCGGTTGTGCCGATGGTTCGCGCCGCTGTCTGCCAGTCGCACGGATCGGCTTGAATCGCCGCTTCGATCCCGGCCCGCGCCTTGTCTTTGGGCAAGGGAACGCCGATCACCCCGGTTGAGGAGACGAACACTTCTTCCGGCGCGCAGCCGAGGTGGTCGGCCACCTGCGCCATGATCTGCTCCACCGCCTCGCGCCCGCGATAGCCGGTGAAGGCGTTGGAATTGCCCGCGTTGACCACCAACGCCCGCGCTGACCCGCGCGCCACGTTCTGGCGGCCGAGTTCGACTTCGGAGGAGCAACACACATTGCGCGTGAAGACGCCTGCAACCGCAGTGCCTTGCGCCAGTTCAGCATACGTCAGATCGCAGCGGCCCCAGTCCTTGTAACCGGCGCGGGCGACGCGCAGGGTTACGCCAGCAATGGCCGGTATGGCGGGGAAGGGGGTGGCGAGCGGGGATGTGGCCTCGGACATGGTGCTGCGACTAGCCTGTGCCGGGGCGCGGTTCAACTGGCGTGCGCGCCTGCACAGTGCGTTTTCGTGATGGACGAATGCGGTGTTAATCCCTATTTGGCCAAGTAATGCGCATTTTCCTCGCTTTGCTGGCCATGATTACAGGCCTCTCCTTCCCGCAAGTGGCCGTGGCCATTTCGCGCGCGGAAGTGGCTGAGGCTGGCATGTCGGCACAAGCGGCGGCGATGGCGGCAAAGCCGCAGCAGCGCTGCATTTGCCGTGGTGGCGAGGTCCCGCAAAAGCGCACGAATGCCCGCCGCAAGACGGTGTGGCTTCCCGCGCCGGCGCTGGTCCGGCCTGGCACCATTCATTTGAGCGACCGCGCGCGCGAATAGCGCCGTGCATTCGCATAGTCTTTGCTGGCACGGCTCGCGCCTGCCGGGGCGCAAGTTACGCGCCCATTCCCCCCGCACACCCTATTCGACAGGACAGACCCGCCCATGTTCGGCTCCATCGCCAAGGCCCTTTTCGGCTCATCCAACGACCGTTACGTCAAATCGCTCGACAAGATCGTGCGCCAGATCGCCGCTTTCGAGCCGCAGTTGCAAGCCATGTCGGACGAGGAGCTGGCCGCACAAACGCCCAAGTTCCGCCAGATGCTGGATGATGGCGCGACGCTCGACGATCTGCTTCCCGAAGCTTTTGCCACGGTGCGTGAAGCATCGGTACGCACGTTGGGTCTGCGCCATTTTGATGTGCAGATGATCGGCGGCATCGTGCTGCATCGCGGCGAAATTGCCGAAATGCGCACAGGCGAGGGCAAGACGCTGGTCGCCACGTTGGCGGTCTATTTGAACGCGCTGGAGCGCAAGGGCGTTCACGTGGTGACCGTCAACGATTACCTCGCACGGCGCGATGCCGAGACGATGGGTGTGCTCTACAAGTTCCTTGGCCTGACGGTGGGTGTGATCGTGCCCAATCTGGGTGAGGAGCAGCGTCGCGAGGCCTATAACTCCGACATCACTTATGCGACCAACAACGAGTTGGGCTTCGACTACCTGCGCGACAACATGAAGCACACGCGCGAGAACATGGTGCATCGCCCTTTCAATTTCGCGATCGTGGACGAAGTCGACTCAATCCTGATTGACGAGGCGCGCACGCCGTTGATCATCTCCGGCCCGACCGATGACAAGAGCGACCTGTATGTCTCGGTCGACGCCATCGTGAAGACAATCGACCCTTCGCTCTATGAAGCGGACGAGAAGACCAAGAATATTACGCTGACCGAAGATGGCGTCGAATGGGTGGAACGCGCGCTGGAAACGGCAGGGCTGCTCGAAGGGTCCAACCTTTACGATGTCGAAAACACGATGGTCGTCCACCATCTGGATCAGGCGCTGAAGGCCAATGTCATGTTCAAGCGTGACATCGACTACATCGTCAAGGACGACAAAGTCGTCATCATCGACGAGTTCACCGGCCGCATGATGGACGGGCGGCGCTGGTCAAACGGCTTGCATCAGGCGGTGGAAGCCAAGGAAGGCGTGCAGATCGAGCCTGAAAACCAGACGATGGCCTCGATCACGTTCCAGAACTACTTCCGCATGTATCCAAAGATTTCGGGCATGACCGGCACGGCCGCCACCGAAGCGCCCGAGTTCTTCGACATCTACAAGATGAACGTCGTGTCGATTCCGACCAACGTGCCGGTGCTGCGCGTGGACGAGGAAGACGAGTTCTACAAGAACACGATGGACAAGTTTGGCGCCATCGCCAAGCTGATCCGCGAGAAGTACGAAAACGGGCAGCCGGTGCTGGTGGGTACGGTTTCCATTGAGAAATCGGAGTTGCTTTCAGACTTCCTGCAAAAGGAAGGGGTGAAGCACAACGTGCTGAACGCCCGTTTCCACGAGATGGAAGCGCATATCGTGGCGCAGGCGGGCCGTCTGGGCGCGGTAACCATTGCCACCAACATGGCCGGGCGCGGCACCGACATCCAGCTTGGCGGAAACGTGGAATTCCGCATGGAAGCCGAGTTGCGCGATCTGCCCGATGGGCCCGAGCGCGAGGCCGGAGTTGCCCGGATCAAGGCCGAAGTAGCTGAAGAAAAGGCCAAAGTTCTGGCCGCGGGCGGTCTGTGCGTGATCGGCACCGAACGGCACGAAAGCCGCCGTATCGACAACCAGCTGCGCGGTCGCTCGGGCCGTCAGGGTGACCCGGGCATGAGCAAGTTCTACTTGTGCCTTGAAGATGACCTGCTGCGTATCTTTGGGCCGGATACGCTGTTCTCGCGCATGATGAACAACAATCTGGCTGATGGCGAAGCTATTGGTTCGAAGTGGCTGTCGAAAGCTATTGAGACGGCGCAAAAGAAGGTTGAAGCGCGAAATTACGATATCCGCAAGCAGGTTGTCGAATATGATGACGTGATGAACGACCAGCGCAAGGTCATCTACGAACAGCGCGCCGATATCATGGATGCCGAAGCGGTGGGCGATGTGGTGACCGATATGCGCCACGATACCGTCAACGGCATTGTTGGCGATGTGTGCCCTCCCGGATCCTATCCTGAACAGTGGGACGTGGCAGGCCTTAAGGCCCGCGTTGCCGATGTTCTTGGCATGGAAGTGCCGCTGGACGACTGGATGCAGGAAGAGGCCATCGAGCCGGATACGATTGAAGAGCGTATCCAAACGCTGGCTGACGAGAAGATGGACGCAAAGGTTGCCGAGGTTGACACCAACGCTTGGCGCAGCCTTGAAAAGTCGATCCTGCTTGAACGGCTTGACCATCACTGGAAGGAACATCTCGCCACGCTTGATGCGCTGCGGCAGGTCGTGTTCCTGCGCGCTTATGCCCAGAAGACGCCGATCAACGAATACAAGCAGGAAGCGTTCGGGCTGTTCGAAAAGATGCTCGAAGCGATCCGCGAGGATGTGACGCGCATCCTGATGACTAGCGAGATCCGCTTGCGTCCGATGGACGATTTCGAATTGCCTGAACTGCCGGATTTCCTGACCAGCCACATTGATCCGTTTACGGGTGAGAATGATGCTGCGCCGATGGTTTCGGGTCTGTTCGGCGCGGTAACCCCGCAGGCCGCAGGCGCCCTTAGTGTTGGGGAGCCTACAATTGGCGGGCAGGATCCTTATGCCAACCTGGGGATCAGCCGCAATGCGGCTTGTCCATGTGGGTCGGGCAAGAAGTACAAGCACTGCCATGGTGTGGCTGCCTGACAGGAGCACCAGCATTCAACGGGTACCGACAACCCTTTTTTGAGCTTAAAATTCGGTTATCCAAAGATAAACTTTGATCTTGTCCGGTTTTTTGTTGCGATGTGTGACCAGTCCTGATTGCAGAGCCAAGGATCAATGCTAAGCAGATAGAAAGCTGATAAAAGCAAGCGAAGGGTCGCGCCAGAACTTTGCCTTGAAGGGGCGCTTGCGCGATGCAAATGGGGTACGAACGAAAGTTGATGGCGGGGCCTGTTCAGGTTTGCACGGCTGCGCTTGTGCGTGGGCTGACGACCTTGGTCTTGTCCGCTTTTCCTTTGGCTTCATTTGCACAGGCCGTTGGCGTTCCCGGTGGCAGCACGCCTACGCGCGACGATATTCGGGGGGTCACTGGCCAACCATCAAGTTCCGCGCCGCAGCTTTCGATCAAGGGTGGTATTGAGCGATCAGCTTGTCCGCTGGAAGACCCCAAGTATGCCGATATCAAGGTCACTATCGGCAACGTCACCTTCGGTGGGCTGAAGGAAATCGCTCCGGCCGAACTTGACGATACGTGGAAGGCGTTGGTCGGCACACCGCAGCCCATTGGCATACTGTGCGAAATCCGCGATGCTGCAGGAACGATGCTGCGCAACAAGGGCTATCTGGCCGCCGTCCAGGTTCCGACGCAAAAGATCGAAAACGGCGAAGTGCGCATGGAAGTGATCTATGCGCGGATCACATCGGTGCGCGCACGGGGCGAGACGCGCGGCGCCGAACGCAAGCTGCAGCAATATTTGGGCGCGTTGACCGGCGATGAGGTGTTCAACCAGCGCAGGGCCGAACGGTACCTGCTGCTGGCGCGCGATCTGCCGGGATATAACGTTCAGTTGACGCTGAAGCCTGCTGGAACCGGTGCGGGCGAGCTTGCTGCCGAAGTGGCCGTCTTGCGCGAGCAGTATGCCGTAGACTTCACGGTGCAAAATCTGGGGGCCAAAGCGACTGGTCGCTTTGGAGGGCAAGTGCGCGCGCAGGTGTTCGGGCTGACGGGGCTGGGCGATGCTACGACGTTGTCTTACTATGCTACGGGCGAATTCAGCGAACAACAGGTTTTGCAGGTATCGCACGAATTCCGGCCGGGTGCCGAAGGTCTGATCATCGGCGGCCAATTTACCTATGTCTGGACTAAGCCGGATATTGCCGGGCTGCCAGCCAACGTCTCGCTTGAAGCGCGGACCCTATATGCCAGCGTGTTCGCCAAGTACCCGCTACAGCGTTCGCTGGCTCGCAATGTCTGGCTTGGTGGCGGGGTGGATTTGGTTAATCAGGACGTTGATTTCATTGGCCCACTGACGCGTGACCGCATTCGGGTGGCGTGGGGCCGGGTTGATCTGGACGCCATCGATACGCGCCATGTGCAGCCGCGCTGGCGGCTTTCTACTGGGTTGGAGGTGCGGCAGGGGTTGTCGATCCTTGACGCAACGCAAGGCTGCGCCGGTGCGGGATGCGGTGCGATTGTGCCGACAAGCCGTTTCGATGGGGCGGCCAGTGCTACGGTGGTTCGCTGGCAGGGTGAATATGAGCAGGCGTTTGGCAAGGTTTCGCTGTTGCTGGCCCCGCGCGGGCAATATGCGTTCAAACCGCTGTTCAGCTTTGAAGAGTTTTCCGCCGGCAACTTCACGCTGGGGCGTGGCTATGATCCGGGCGATCTGATTGGCGACAATGCGATTGGCAGCGCCGTGGAATTGCGCGGTCCGCGCTGGCCGGTAGACAGTGCGCGCACATGGCGTGTTCAGCCCTTTGCCTATTTCGACGCAGCTTGGGTTTGGAACAAGGGCGTGCCCGGATCGCAACGGCTGACATCCGCAGGTGGGGGATTGCGTTCGGATATCGGCTCACGCTTCCGCCTTGAGGCAACGCTGGCCGTGCCGCTGGAGCGGCTGCGCGGGCAACTAAGCCGCTCAGACCCGCGTTTTTTGGTGACTTTGACCACGCGGCTGCTGCCGTGGAGGAGCTTGTGATGCGTGCGCCATCCTCTGCAACCATGAAGCATTTGCTCTCGGCATCGGGTTTTGCGCTGGCGACGGCACTTGTCGCCGTGGGGCCAAGGCTGGCGGCGCAGGGCTTCAACGCGACAGGAACTGTCGTGGCGGGGGCGGCCACGATCAATTCAACGCCGACGACCAGCGCGATCACAGTGTCAACGCCTAGTGCCGTGATCAACTGGGTGCCGACTGACTCTCCTGCGGCAGGCGCGCCATATAACTTTCAGGACAGTTTCCAGACCACGACCTATCAGAATGACTTCAACACAACCGATTTTGCGGTGCTCAACCGCATCCTCCCGGCAGATACCTCGCGCCCGGTCCTTTTCAACGGCACTGTGATATCGCAATTGCAGGTGGTTTCCGGGCAGCCGACCCGCGGCGGCACGGTGTTCTTCTATAGCCCCGGCGGTATCCTGATCGGCGGCGGAAGTGTGTTCGATGTCGGCAATCTGGTGCTGACCACATCCGATCTGAATTATGACGCTGCCGGAAACTTCGACAGCAACGGGGCTTATGTGTTCCGGCCCGCCACAGTGCCCGGCGCACAGATTGTGGTCAATAATGGCGCACAGGTGAATGCTCCTGTTGAGGGATCCTACATCGCGCTGGTCGCGCCTTCGGTGGTCAACAACGGCACGATTGACGTCAATGGTTCAGCAGCGCTGGTTGCGGCCGATGCAGCGACGATCACGTTTTCGCCCAACGGTTTGTTCGATATCGAAGTGACATCAGGGACAAGCGCGACAGGCAGCGCGCTTACCAACAATGGGTCGGTTGGCGGGCCGGCTTCTGCCGGGCAGAACTTCTTCAACCGCGTCTATATGGTCGCCGTGCCAAAGAATGACGCTATCACGATGGCGATCGGCGCGGGCAGTTCGTTGGGCTTTGATATTGCCGGGGCGGCCAATGCGGTAGGCAACACAATCGTGCTGTCGGCCGGGCATGATGTTTTTGGCGGGGAAACCGGCGCTGCGCCGTCATCCGGGGGCGGCAGTGGCCGTGCATCGATCACAGGTGGGGATAGCGTGTTCTCGTCAGCCGTTGATGCGCGAGCGACGGGCACGATCAATCTTGAAGCGACCCAGACCGACGGCATGACTTTCGCCGGGCAGGCGACTCTGCGGGCGACCGGCGGCAATTCCAGCATCATCGCGCGCGCAGGCAGCTTCGTTGATTTTGAAAGCTTCCTGTCGTTCTCGGCCTCTACCACCGGCACGGCCGCCAATCTGGATGCGCAAGGTGGCGGGATTGCGTTGCGCGCGCTTGATGGCGGCACGATCACCGTTGCAGGCTCCACCGATCTTTTCGCAACCGGCACCGGCCTCGCATCGCAAATTGCGGGCACGAACAGCGGCAACGGTACTGGCGGTGCGATCCTGATAGAGGCGCTGAACGGCGGCAGGATTGCGTTCGATCTTGATCTTCAGGTTATGGCAGACGGGCTTGGAGGTGTTCCTGAAACCGGTACGACAGGCGTTGGCGGGGGCACTGGCACCGGGGGCACAGTTACGTTCCGGTCAGCAGGGACAGGTCTTTCCGACATTCAGATTGCTGATGGCCTGATCGTGACGGCCACAGGCATCGGCGGCACCGGGAATGGCTGCTCTGTCTGCCAGTTTGATGCAGGGCTGGCCAGTGGCGGGACCATCTCGTTTGAAGCGATTGGGATAGGAAAGACGCTTGGCATAGGGGCGCTGGCTGATCTTTCGGCGCTGGCCAACGGCGGCGCTGCAACGGTCGGGCTTGGCGGCGCTGCCACGGGTGGATCCATCACCATGGCGGCAACCAACGGCGGCAGGATCACGCTGCGGGCCATAAACGGGCTGACCAATGCGCAAGGCGGATCTAGTCAGAACACTGCGGGCGGCAGTGCGACTGGCGGGGCGATAAGCCTTGTGGCCAGCGGTACTAGCAATGGCAGCATCGGCATAACCGGCGACCTTTTCCTTGAAAGCAACGCCACGGGCGGCTTCGGAGAATCGCAGGCAAGCACAGGCGGCGAGGCAACGGGCGGCACGATCACGGTCAGCGCGCGCGATGAGAAGATCATCAACGTGGCAGGCAATCTTTTTGCAAACAGCGATGGCACAGGCGGCCTTGGCTTTGGTGGTCCGGGTGCGGGCAATGGCGGTTCGGTTCTTGCAGAGGCCGCCACCGCTGGCTTCTTTCGCGTGACTGGCTTTGCCGGGCTTTCGGCGCAGGGCACTGGCGGAGAATCGTTTGGCGCACAGAGTGGCGGGATCGGCACAGGCGGGATTGCCACTTTGCGTTCTGCCGGGGGGCAGGTCAGGATCGACAGCGATCTGTCGGTTAACGCGCAGGGGCGCGGTGGGGCGCAGTTGATCAACGGGACCGGCGGGGCAGGGCAGGGAGGCACCGCACGGATCGTCATCGGGACGAGCGGCCGGATCGATCTTTTCCAATCCGCGCAAGTCATCGCAGTAGGCGTTGGCGGCGCGGCGGGCAGTGGTCCCGATACTATCGGAGGCAATGGCACAGGCGGCAATGCGCGGTTCGATCTTGGCGGCGGAACGCTCGATATCACAGGCGATCTAAGGCTGGATTCCGCCGGATCGGGCGGCGGTGGCGGGGCACAGGGCGGCAATGGCACCGGCGGGGCGACGGCCATCACTCAGAGTGGAAACACTCTGATCGTTGGCGGAGGCAGCCTGATTGGCGCGACCGGCACGGGCGCTCCTGCATTCTTCGGATCGACGGGCGGAACCGGCACGGGTGGTTCGATCACCATGCTGGCAACGGGAAGCACCGCCGATTTAGCGACCGTCGGCAACGCGACATTTGATGCGACCGGCTTTGGCGCCATTGGCACGACCGCTGGCTCGGCGACGGGCGGAAGCATTCAGATGACGGCGACCGGATCAACCATCACCGCCGGTGATGAGTTGCAGGTCTTTGCCGAAGGGCAAGGTGGCGACGGTGGCTTTAGCGGTGGGAACGGTGCGACCGGAACTGGCGGCCAGATTGGCCTGACGGCAACCGGCAGTTCCCTTGGCACCAGCAGAATTGAAGCACCCATCCTGAACATCAGCGCAAGTGGTCGTGGTGGCGATGGCACCAGCGCGGCCAGTGCCGGTTTAGACCAGGCAGGCAGTGGCGGTGCGGGATTGGGTGGAACAATCGCCCTAGTTTCAGCACCTGATGGCGGGACGATTGAGGCACCACAACTAACCGTCAGGGCTACAGGCTTTGGCGGTCTTGCTGCCAACGGCGCTTCCTCATCAGGCCCGGGCGAGCATGCTGGCTCCGGCGGATCGGCCACTGGTGGCCAGATCAACTTTACATCGGTGCGTGGCACCGGAACCACCGTGGGCGGGTTCGTCCTTGACTCGGGCCTTATTGATGCCGGGGCAACGGGTGCCAATGGCGGCACAGGCGGAGCAGGCATTCCTCCGGGTCGCGGGGGCAGCGGCGGGAATGCAACCGGAGGAACCATCACCATCCTGCTTGATGCCGGTGGCAGCAGGCTTTCTGCAACCGGCGTGCTGGAAGTGCTGGCCAATGCAACCGGCGGCAATACCGGCCCCTGCTTTACCGCATGCACGGTGGCGGCGGGCACGGGCACCGGTGGCACGATCACACTGGGATCGGACGGACTGACCACGGGCAATTCGATCACCACCCAATCCCTGCAGCTTTCCGCCTTCGGCACGGGCGGTAGCAGCAGCGTGACAAGTGGCGCTTTCGGCACCGGTGGTGATGTTTTGCTGAAGCTGGGCGCTGGCACGACGCTGACTGCGGGGAGCATATCGCTCAACGCCTTTGCCACAGGTGGCAATGCCACAACCGACGAAGTGGCAAACCTGACAGGCGGCGCGGGCCTTGGTGGGACAGCCCGCTTTACCGCTTCGGGCAACAGCAGTGCCGTGATTTCAGAACAGTTTGCGATCATTGCCAATGGCAACGGCGGCTTGAGCATCGGTCCTGGTGGCATTGGCGGGAACGGAACCGGCGGAACCGCACAGATTTCCAGCAACGGCGGAGCCATTGCGATCGAATCAGGCGTCATATTGCAGGCTAACGGCATTGGCGGGAACGGACAGCTTGATGGACTGTCTGGCGCTGGCGGCAGTGGGCTTGGCGGCAGCGCTTTGTTGACGGCCGGGACGCAGACCCAGCTTGGCAACGGTGGCAGAGTAACGGTTCTTGGCTTTGTCAACGCAAGCGCCGATGCCGGTGGAGGCGCAGGCTTTACCGCCGGGGTTGCGACCGGAGGGCTGACTGCGATAACTGCAAGACAGGGGGCGCTTGAGCTTAGCGATGTACTTGCCACCGCAAATGCCTTTGGCGGAGGCGGGGTTGTCGGTGGGGCAGGCGCCGCTGCGACAGGCGGTACGATCAGGGTCGTTGCATACAGTGCGGTTGAAGGCCCAGCGTTAGTGCAAAGCACAAGTCTGTTGGCACAAGCCAACGCGCGTGGTGGGGATGGGGCAGAAATCTTCGATCCCAATGCTGTGGGAGCGGTTGGTGGCATTGCTCAAGGCGGGAATGTCTCGATTCTCGGCAGCGCAGGCAATGGCAGTCTTGATATTGGCATGGTCGATGTTTCTGCCGATGCGATCGGGGGAACTGGCGGCACAGCGGTGTTCGAAGTTGGCGGCTCGGGTGGTCTTGCAACCGGCGGTGCAGTGGAGCTTGGGCTGGCCAGCGGGATCGCCACGGGTGCAGTCAACAGTGGATCGTCCCGGTTTGGCACAGTAGACGCAACGGCCTCGGCCGATGGAGGCACCGGTGGTACCGCAGAATTTGCCGGAGGCAACGGCGGCAATGCCACTGGCGGCAGCGTCACGCTCCTCGCGCAGGGTGCGCAAGTTGCGATAGCAGCGGCCTCTACCTTCGAAGCCAATGCCACCGGCGGCACCGGCGGTGCTTCGATTGCGGTTGGCAATGGCGGGAATGCAACGATTGGCAGCCTGTCCAATCCCGCAACTGCAGCGGGGATCAAGGTTCAGGTTACCGAGCGGCTCAACCAGCTGGCGCAGCGTGGCAGCTTGACCGCAACGAACTTGACGATGACGGCTTCGGCTGTCGGCGGAACCGGCACCGTGAACGGCGCGTCCACGATGGTGAACAGCGTCCTTGGCTTTGTCGTCAGCAATGGCGACGTTTCGGCCAACACTCTTTCGCTGGCCGCAACCGCAAACACTGTTTCCCCCACAGCTCTTGCGGATACGTTCTCCGTTACCAATGGTTCAGCGATATTCACATCAGGCCTGACGGTTTCCACGCCGAGTGGCTTTTCGCTCACGCTCGATAACGCAACAGTGACTGCCGATAACGTAAGCATGGCAGCGAGAAACTGGCTGCTTGCTGGCCCCGCACCTGCGCTTCTTGGCACGCTTACGGGAAGATCGGGCTTGCAACTCCTGTCAGGGCTAGACCTTGTCGCCCATGCCAATCTGGCGTCCGACACGCCGATCAACCTTGCCGCGGCGGGACGTATTGCGTTTGGTGCCGTGCGCTCGCCGGGATTCATCACGGCAGATGCCGGAACATCGCTGACATTGGGCGATGTCACGTCGCAGCAGGATGTCACGCTGACAGCGAACACCAATATCGCAGTAGGGACTGTATCGGCGCTTGGGCCTGTCTTGATTGACGCGGGCGGAAACGTCACGACCGGTGCAGTCTCCGCAGGCACCGGCCTGCCGTCAGCCACAGGCCTTGATCAGTTGGTGATCAGTGCCGGTGGCAGGATCAGCACGGCCAACCTTTCGTCGTCGTCCGATGTCTTGCTTTATGCGCAGGGCGACATCGGAACCGGGCGCATTTCAGCCTACGATTCGCTGATCCTGGGCAGTGGTAACACTGCATTGGGCGGGTTTGATCTTGCGAACCGGGTGTTGATTGCGAACCGGGCGATGGCGTTTCCCGCTTCCGGCGGCACGCCGACGAAGGAGCAGATCCTCAGCGCCAATCCGATCGCAACCACAGGTTCGGTCGGCATTGAAGGCCCTGCTACTTTGGCCGCCTTACGCATCGCTGCAGGGACAACGGCAACGACCAGCGATGTTCTGGCCAGCGGCAACATCGGCGTGACCAGCGCCAGCAATGGCACCTTTGGCGCGTTGCGCAGCACCGGCGGCAATATCGAACTGCTTTCGCAAACGGGCAGTCTGGCAGCGGCGGGGATCGATGCGCGGTTTGATGTGCTGGCACGCTCTGCAACCGGCCTGAACTTGCAGACGGTGTCCGGGCGGGACATTGCGCTGCTTTCGGCAGGCAATGTGCAGGTTGGCAGCGCAAGAGCCGGGGTTGTGATCAATCCGGCCAGTGGAGCCGTGACCGGGGCTACGGGGCGGTTGCTGATCGCCAACGCTTCAATGCTGTCAGCAGGGGTACTGCCCGGTTCAATTGATTATGCTGCGCTATTCGCTGCCACGCCTGCTTCCACAGCGGGGTCGGCCAACCTCGGGCGCACAATTGCCGGGCGTATTACTGGCGCAACTGCGGGTATTCTGCGCGGTGATGAGTGGACAGCGTTCGAGCGGATCGACGCCACATCGGGCACGCAAGTGACCGTGGCGCAACGCTGGACAGCGCCGCTTGTGCGGATCAGCGCTGGCAATATCGCCGTAATCAATAACAGCTCGGGTGGCGGTGCCGCAGGGCAGCCTTTGCTTTCGGGCATTCGCACAACGGCAGACGGAAGTGTGGATATCATATCGACGTCAGGCGGCACCGTGCTGATCGGCGATGGCCTGACCGCGCAAGATGCGTTTTCTCTCAGCAACGAGGAAATCGGCCTGATTTCCACCAATCGTCTGACGGTTGCTGCAGCGGATTCTGCTGCCAATCAGATCGACATGCAAATCGGGGACTTGAACCTGTCTGCAGGCGGAGCCATCGGGGCAAGCACCCTTGCCGGACCATCCGGCCGGATCATCTTTGCCACCGGCAACGCCGCAACGCAGGCCTTGAGCGGCACGATCCGCGTGACCGGCGCGATCAACGGCACAGGGTTCGGATCGGGCAACATCCTCGAATTTAGCACAGGCAGGTTTGAACTGGATGCCGCAACCGGATTGATCAGCCTTGTCTCAACCGGTACAACGCTGGGCGGCATCGCTGAATTCAACGCCGCCAACGTTCATGTGGCTTCAGCCGATATCCTGTCCAATCTGGCCGCCGATCCGCTTTACAGTGGACGCATCGCCGATCTGAACGCTCCGGCCACCGTCCAGCGTCCTGAAGGCGTGCTGCGCGCGCTCGGGCTCGACATCAATACCACCGGCACGCTCTATATCCAGAATACCGGCACGGTGCTGAACCCTGCCGGCTTCCTGTCCGATATCGCCTTTACCAGCGTGACTGTCCCGGCCAATGCCCTGCCTGGGACCGTTTCCGTTATCGTGAACGGAGCATTCCAAACGCCCACGGGCATCGTGAGCGGATTTGATGCGCAGGCGCTGGCGATAGCAGGCGTGACCGATCCTGCCAGCTTCTCGGACAACAGCCAGATCAACGGTTGCCTGCTTTCAGCGGCGCGCTGCGTGATCTTGCCCGGTGGTGATGGCGAACCTGACATATTCGGCGGCATCTCCGGCCAGATTGCCTTCAATGCCGGAAATCCGCTAGGCAGTACGCCGCAGTTTCCTCTGTTCGATGATGACGAAGAGGCGGCCGATGTGCAGCTTCCGCCGGACGACAATGGCCCTGCGAGCCCAATCGCTCCGCCAGCCAGCATTATCAATGACGCGCCGCTGAATGCAGCCACCCCGATTGAAGAGCCGGTGACAGGCGGCGGCAATCCCGCGCTCTACGGATCTGGCACCGGCAGTACCGGAAACCTGCAGGGAGATGTTCAGTGATCGCGCGCCGTCATAGCCATCGCGCTTCGTTGCGGTCCGGCGTCTGTCTGGGCCTCGCACTCATGGCCAGCCCATCCCCAGCACTGGCCGCAAATGAAGCGCAATTGCCGCTCTCGATCCGCAACTCCTTCCGTATCGGTACTTCGGGCGTAACCTGCACAGCGCAGAACGCACCAACTGACGCGCGCCTTGGCGGCATATTCGACCGTGGCTACCGCCTGAGCTGCCGCGATGCCGCCGGTGCCGTTGGCACGCTGATTGCTGTTCGTCGTGCCATCCCGTTGCAGGACGAGCCGACGGGACTTTCTGGCGTTACACTGTCTTGTGGGATTGCAGGATCGGTGCAGATCGCCGGGGTGGGTCGGGTTGGCGCCGTAAACTGCCGTGATCAGCGCGCCCGGGTGGATTACAAGCGCTATGCCGTCAGCCGCAATGGCATAAACTATCTGGTCGAAGGACTGGCGGGCTATGATCCGGCCCTGCGCCTTGCCCTTGCCAGCGTGATGGCCGACGCTCACGTGCCGGGCGAAATCAAGGTTGCCACTACCGAAGTCAGCGATCCGGCAGCCTTCGCACGGGTGCAGGCAGGGCAACTCGACAGGTTGGGCGCGCGCGATGAAGGATATCTTCGCAACAATAGCGGGCGCTTTGCCGAATCGTCCGAATTTTTCGAGGCATTGGTAAGCCGGGATCGGGCCACCGGTGGCGCAGGGTTTGCCGAAGCCTTGGCCAACCAAGGTCTGCAGCAATCGAACCTCGGCAATTTCGAGGCATCGAGCGGGCTTTTTGCGCGTGCATCCTCAGCCCTTGCTCGCGCTGATGGCGTCACGCAGCGCCTGTTGCGCAATTACCGAGCTATTGACCAGCTAAACCAGCGCAAGCCTGCCAAAGCGCTTGTCGAACTTGCCAGGCCCGTCAACGCCATTGGCGACAGCTCCGATTTCGACAGTCTCGCAGCAGGGCTGATCACGCGCCCCTTGTCCGAACAGATCAATCGCGAAAGCTCAGGTCTGAAGCGCTTGGGGGCGGTTGATGCGGGGCTGACAGATCTTGAACGAGCCGAAATCCTTGATGCGCAAGCCGTGGCCCTGCGCGCAACGGCAGCCCGCATGCAAGGCAAGCTCGCCGAAGCATTTGACGGGCTGCAAAGTGCAAGTGCCAGACTGACCAAAGTGCGTGATGGCAGAGTAATTTCCACCGCATGGTTGCGCTCTGAAATTGCACTGGAGCTTGCTACCGTGGCTGAGGCGCAAGGGCGCAAGGCTGAAGCAGGCACTGCCTATGATCGTGCGTTGCAGTTGCTTGAAAGCGACTTTCCACAGACGCCTGCGCTTCTTTCTGCGCAGGCACGCAAGGCCGCGTGGCTCAGCAGATCTGGCGATGAGGCAGGTTCAATTGCGCTGTTTGGCAAGGTCATCGCAGCAACGCGCACCGTTCCTGAAGCCGGGGTCAATTTGCGCACGCTGGTGCAGCCATACTTTGGCCTCTTGGCAAAGCAGGATGACGCCGATGCCGCCAAGGCGGTTTTTGCTGCATCGCAGGTTCTGCAGCGGCCCGGTGTGGCGCAGACGCAAGCGGTGCTGGCGCGGCAGATGTCCGAAGGCAATGATGCTGCCTCTGCGCTGTTCCGGCTATCCCTTGCGCGTAGCCGCGACATTGCCCGCACCGAGGCGACGGTGGCGCAATTGTCGCTGATTGCAGCGCCGACAGATGGGCAATTGGCCGCTCTGAAGACGGCGCAGGGCGATCTTGCCTATTTGCAGCAGGAACAGACCGAACTTGTCAGCAAACTGGCCGCTTTTCCCCGCTACAGCGTGCTTGCGCCCAAAAACGTCGAGCTGGCCGAATTGCAAGGCGCACTGAAGCCGGGCGAGGGCTATTTCAAGCTCATGGTTGTGGGTGATCACACATACGGGCTCTATGTCACGCGACAGTCGGCACGAGTCGTGCCGGTTTCGGCCACGCCCACCCAGTTGTCGGCTGAGGTTCAGGCTTTGCGCGATACGATTGTGAAGATCGAGAACGGTCGCCAGGTCAACTATCCGTTCGACGTAAATCGCGCCCACAACCTGTACAAAACAGTGTTCGGATCGGTCGAAGATCTGCTGTCCGCCACGCGCCATCTGATTTTCGAACCTGATGGCGCAATGCTGCAACTGCCGCCTACGGTGCTGGTCACCGATGCCAAAGGCATCGCGGCTTATAACGGGCGAATGGAAAGCCCGGATGGCGATCCGTTTGACTTCACCGGTATTGCCTGGCTGGGGCGTGGCCGTGAGGTTTCCATCGCGGTGAGCCCGCGCGGGTTTCTGGATATCCGCAAGCTGGGCGCTTCGGTCGCTCCGCGCAATTATCTGGGCCTCGGACACAATGCCAAACCGGCCCCGCGCCCGGTCGCAGCCGTTGCCGACGAGTGCGATTGGCCGCTGGCAACGTGGATGAACCCAATCTCGGCGGACGAATTGCTCTACGCGCAGAAAAAGCTCGATAGCGGTGGCAGCAAGGTGCAGATCGACACCGCCTTCAGCGACAGCGCATTGCTCGCCGATCAAGACCTCGACAAATACCGGGTGCTGCATTTCGCCACCCACGGCCTCGTTACTGCGCCGCGCGCCGGATGCCCGGCCCGGCCCGCGCTTGTCACCAGCTTCGGCGGTTCAGGTTCCGACGGCTTGCTGAGCTTTCGCGAAATCTTCGACCTGAAGCTTGATGCCGACCTCGTCATTCTCTCGGCTTGCGATACAGCGGGAATGGCGTCAGTCGTGGCCAGTAGAGAGGCCGGAGTCACCAGCAGTGGCAACTATGCTCTCGACGGCCTAGTTCGCGCCTTCGTCGGAGCAGGCGCTCGGTCTGTGATCGCCAGTCACTGGCCTGTGCCCGACGATTTCGATGCCACGAAGCGGCTGATCAGCGGCGTGATCGAGGCTGGCGCAGGACAACCGTTGGGTGAAGGGCTGGAGAGCGCCCAGGAAAAACTTATGGACGATCCCAACACGTCTCACCCGTTCTATTGGGCCGCGTTCGTGATCGTTGGCGATGGCGCCAAGCCATTGCTGGCGAAAGATGGGAAGGCGATGTGAGCCACCAACGCGTTCGTCCGTCACGCGCCAAGGATTTGACGCAGCGTCTCACACTTCAGAGTAAACGCTCTGGCGAGCGCCGCTAAATTTTTTGATGAGAAAGGTCTTCCAATCACCTGATCCAGCCACTTTAAAGGGCTTAGGTTGGAAAGAAATGGCTCCCTGAGTAGGATTTTGAAGGATTGCGTAAGCATATGCTTTCCTTTGAGAACTTGAATTTCGTTTAGATTTGAGGCCCCCGTGAGGCCCCCGATTTTGCGTGTGAGGCCCCGGTCGGAGGGGGCCTCGATTGCGTTATGGGGCGAGCTGCAGGGCCTTGCGTTTCCAGGTCTCGATGTCCTGGCGCGTCCAGGCGACGCGGCCGGGGGTGATGCGCTTGGCTTTGGGGAAGCGGTCCTCGCGGATCATGCGGTGGATGCTGCTGGCATTGAGCGACAGCTCTTCACAAAGATCCTGCATCGAGACGAGCGGGCCGGGGGCGTGCGCCTTCCACGCCTCGATTGCGGCTTCGGACCACACGACGCAGCCCTCGGAAATGTGCTTGCCCTTGGGGAATTGCCCGTCGCGCACCAGCCTTCTGATGGTGACGGGATGCAGCGACAGGTACTTTGCCAGAGCATCCATGCGGAACAGCCTGCCCGGTGCGGCGGGCGGGCTGGCGGGCTGTTGCAGTGTTGCCGATTTGGTCATGCCGCTTCCGCTTCCTTCATCTGGCAGAAGGCAGAATTGCAGGCGGCGGCCTTGGTTCTTGAGACGAGCTGTTCGCACTGATTGCACCAACCCTTGCCGGTCGTGCCAAAGACAGGACCATCAACATTCTGCGTGCCGGATTGCGGGTGGCCGATGGTGCGTGGTGGCAATGGTGCGGGTGTGCGAGGCTGCAACGGCTTGCTTGGCAATCCGGCAGATTTAACGGCGATTGCTTCGGCTTGTGGCTTCTGTTGATCCAACGGGCTGGCCGCACGGATCATCGCGCGGGCGATGGCATGGGTGGCCGAAATGTTTGGGTGACGTTCCTGCAACGCCACGCCGCGCACCGGCCATGCATCAGGCGCGAAGGCCGCGATCGCTTTGACAAGGCCAGCGACGCCAACTTTGGCATCTTCGAGCATGTCCATCACATCGAACAAGGCCTTGAGCAATGTGGACGACTGCCTGACGGGCGTGTCGGGGTAAGCTGCCCGAAGCGTGTTCAGGGCAAAGTCGACGACGTTCGCGCCCTTGTTCTTGAGGGCCTTCACCAGCATCGGCGCGCATTGCAGATCGCCGGGCCTCCAGTTGTCGGTGCCGCTCGATCGGACGACGCGCCAGCCCGCCTTGTCGAGCATGGCCTGAACGGCCTTTGCATCCTCGTCTCCCGCCGCGAGCATGCCGTGGAAGATCTCTGCCTGATTGAGCTTCTGCCGTTCGGTGTTCAGTTTTACGAACGTGCGGGCTTCGCCCTCGCGATCCAGCGACGACAGAATGACGCAAGGCAGGAACGCGATGTCGCCGCGTTCGACCGCGCCTGCGTGGCGATGCTGGCCATCGAGTATCCACAGCGAACCATCGGGACGCCGCGCAACCACCAGCGGCTGGCATAGCGACCAGTCCCACTGCTTGATCATGCGCACGATGATAGCGCGAGATCCCGGGCTGTCGGTTGCGCGCTGATAGGAATCGTCGACCTGCAGGCGATCGACCGGAACCTGCTCGAGGCTGGGTGGGACACCAACTTGCGGGCCTTTGCTGACACGCTGAAACGGAAGGGGAGAAGCGGCGGCAGTTTTGGTCATGGCGCAATGCTCCTTTCGGTAAGGGTTTCGCAGCCTGTTTGTTTCTGCGCGAAATCGGGGAGAGGGTGGGGGACGAGCGTGAAGGTGAAGGCGATGACGGCAGGGTTTGCGCGCCATTCGAGGCGGCGGAAGGCTGTCAGCCCGCCGTTGGATGTGGTTTTGGCCAGCGAGAGGTTGGCGTTCCATGCGGCGGCGAACTGCTCTGCGCTTTCGAAGCCTTCTGCGGCGATTTCCTCGGCCGAGATCTGCTGCAGGCGTTCGAGCGCGACGTGCGTGACGACCAGATGCGCGCGGTGCCAGGCTTTGGGCATTTCTCGGGCGAAGCGGCGTCGGCCGAGATCAGCGGTGGCATAGTCGGGCAGATCGGCGTGATCGGCTCCGAAGACGGGTGTGGCACCGCGTTCGAGCGCCTGCAGTGGCGAGACGTGTTCGAACGTTTGAGCGAGGAAGAATTGTTCGCGCAGCCACAGGCGATCGCCGGGCTTAATGGTGGACATGCGACCCTGCGGGCGGCGCAGGCGGGTGACCTTGCCTGCGTGCAGCTGGGCGATGGTGGGGGAGAGGACGGTGATGGGCTGGTCAGTCATGCCTGCTTCCTGACCGGCTGGGGGTTTGCCCTTGGGGGGAGATCGCGGGCGCGGATCAGCTGGGCGGCGATGTGCGGGGGGACGTTTCCTTCGATCAGGGCGCGTCCTTCGACAGGCTCAGGATGAGCGGGTTCAGAGGGGGCGGGGGAGGGTTCGGCGAAGTAGCCGGGGGCCATCGGCAGGACATCGATGTTCCGGCGCGTGACGGTGAAAGTATAGGCGGCGATGCGCGGGTTATCGTCCCAGCGGGTGCCGGGTTTGGTGTTCAGCTGATCCCACAGATCGGCGTAGGCTTCGCGCGGGCTGGTGCACCACGGAAGGTAGTCTGCCGCCCGATAGGACGTGCGGATAACATTGCGGCCGTGCGAATCCGTGTCGTCGTCGAAGTCTGCCTCGAGCCCTTCGGCGACACAATCATCCTCATTGATGAAGAGCAGCTGCTGCACGCGGACATCGGTGATCGTCAGGTACATGCGCGAGGTCCAGCGGGGGGCGATGCGCGATGTGCGCCAGCGCTGGGGCAGGTTGTTCCAATCCACGGGGATTTTGCCGAAGGCCTTGAGCACGGCGAAATAGTCTGGCGCGAAGCAGAAGTGGAAGCCGCCGGCGGCGTATTCGATCCAGCCCGGGCAGGGTTCGGCTTCGTGCGGCCAGCCCTCGCAAGCATCGGGGGCGATGCGGAAGGTTTCGCGGACGTAGACGCGGTCTCCAAAATTCAGGCGGGGTGTGCGACCTTCGGGCAGGAGGCGGCGCGTCTGGGTTTTGCGGCCGGCCTGCAGGGCCTTCACCATGGGTGTGCTGAAGATCATGCTTTGGATGCGGTTGCGGAGGCCGGAGGCCGTAGCAGAGCCAACATCAGACTCGGGGGCAGGCCCTTCGACCCCTTCGACAGGCTCAGGGTGAGCGGTTTCAGGGTGAGCGGGGGAAGAAAAGCTGGACCCCGGATCAAGTCCGGGGTGACGAAAACTACAGGCTGGTGTGGGATCAGACATTGTACGTCCTTTCCTTGAAGGCTTCGTCGCGGGCGCGGTTGATGGCTGTGGCGGCTTCGGTGGTGCCGCCGGCGTCCGGGTGGGCGATGCGGATCTTGTCGCGGTAGGCGGCCTCGATCTCGTCGCGGCTGGCGCTGCGTTTGACGCCGAGGACCGTCCACCAGTTGTCCGCCGCGGTTGCATCGGGGGCGGGAAGCGCGGTGAAGCCTTTGAAGGTCTGCCGGACGACGTGAAGCCCGCCGTGGCGCATTTCGGTCCGGCGGGCTTCGAGAATGTGGTGGATCGCCTGCAGGTTGCATTCGACCTTGTCGTATCGGTCCACAGCGATGCAGCGCTGTTCGCCGTCCCACGTGAACCATACCGCTACGCCGGGATCGGGCGGGCGGGTAACGCCGAGGGTGACGTTGCTGGAGATCACGACATCGCTGAGCGACTTCGTGCTGTCTGATCCGAACAGCTTGAGCGACGTCTGCACGTTCTTCAGCGCGCCGGGGAGCTGGGTCTTGAACGCGCCGGCGGTGCGGCGCTGGTGGCGGGGCAGGCCATCGGGCCAGGCGAGGGGGAAGGTGGCGGTCATGCGCATTTGTCCTGGGCATGGGAGCGGCGCTTCGCGCGCGACTTTGCTGGATGGGGAAAGGGCGGGAAGAGAAGGGCGAGCTGGCGACCATCGGCCGGGTGATTGGCATCGAGGCCTCGGCATTCGCTGCAGCGGCAATAGGTGTGGAGCGGCTTCATGCGGCTGGCTCTCTAGAAGCTGGACCCCGGATCAAGTCGGGGGTGGGGGGTAGCGGAGCGGGTTGGCGTTTGGGCTGGCGTTCCCAGGGGAACACTTCGGGGTAGGCGTCGTGCAGCTTGCCATCGAGGAGGCGACCGGCGGGCTTTCGGCCTAGGCGCAAGGATTGGGTGTGGGGATCTAACTTCTTGTCCTTCAGCAGCAATCGCTGATCGTTGGTCAGATGATCACGGCCGATCCATTCGCCCCACTGTTTGAACAGGAACGGTGTGCCAGCGGTGGCACACTGATCGCGCAGCGAGGTGAAGGCATCGGGATGGACCGGGCGCGCGCCGGTGCCACTTTCGCCGCCTGCGACGATCCAGTCGACAACGGCCTCTGGCGTGTCGTTGCCATTGCAGCCGCAAATGCAGGTGCCGGGCCAGTCATTGCATGTGGACTCGTGCAGCCACTCTTCAATCTCGATCGGCTGGAGCAGCGGCTCGCATGACAGCCAGCGCAGGGCGGCGGGGGTGGCGAGGAGATCGGGGATGCGTTCGTTGGCGCGCTTCTGGTCTTCGACGCTGACGCCGAGCCAGACATTGGGGAGGGGCCATTGCCATTTGTGGCTATCGGGCAGGAAGCCGAAGTGGCGGCACCAGCCGAGAACGCGCTCTGGCAGGTGGTTGTTCTGGAAGTACCGGCGCATGCGTTCGCTGCGTTTGGTCAGCAGCAGGTGGCGGTGGTGCGGGGTGAGGGCGGCGATGGCCAGTTCGCGATCGACCCATTCGAACGGCACAGCCGGGTGGAACGGATCGCCGTGGGCGTTCCAGAAGATGCGGCGCGGCTTTGCCCATTTGAGGGGCTTCTTCAGCCATTCTTCGTTCAGGCGCACTGCGCCGGTCCAGACGTGCTGGCCGTTTGCAGCTGCTTGCGTGAGGCCGCGCGACGGGTGGTGCGGGCGGTTGGTGCGGCCGGCGCGCATCGCATAGCAGAGCTTGCAGCCGGGGCTGACCACGCTGCAGCCGCTGATCGCGTTGATGGTGGCGTGGCACCATTCGATCTTGGTGGCGTCACCCATGGCACGAGCCTGCGGCTTGGCCATTCGATCCTTCGACAGGCTCAGGATGAGCGGTGAAGGGGAGGGGATCGGGCATGCGTTCACCGCGCGCGCCGCCTTTGGGCCAATCGGTGCCGAGGCGGCGTTCGCCGATGCGGGCCCAGCTGGCGAGCAGGCTTGCGCCCTTGTCGCTGGTGCAGGTGCCGGTCACGCCGCAGCAGCGGAACACGTTCGTGCCATTGGTGAAGCGCACCGATGCGCCATGGTGGCGCACCAGCGTATCGACCTGATCGGCGACCGGCAGGCCTTCGCGCTGCATGCTTTCCAGCCGATCGAGCGCTTCGGCGAGTTCGAGGCGGGCGATGGTGGCGCGGCTGGTGGCGCGTTCATCTGCCGACGAGGACGCCCTGGCGCGGATCAGGTCGGGGGTGATGCCCTTCGACAGGCTCAGGGTGAGCGGGTCTGAGGGGAAGGTCACTGCTCGGGCTCCGCTTCCGGCAAGGGAGCATCTGGTTCAGGGGCATCTGGCCAATCGTTGTGATCGACAGGTTCATTGAAGCCGAGGAAGGCGGGGGGCTGAAATGCCAGTTCGGGATCTTCGGGGATCTGCGCGCAGATGCTGGGGGGCAGTTCGTGGCGGTACTTGGCGCGCATGCCCCAGGCGGTGGTGGGGCTGCAGGGGGTGAAGCGGTAGAGCGATGTGCCGCCGAGCAGGACCGGGGGCAGCATCCAGTCTTTGAACAGCGGTTCGATCTGCAGGAACTGCGCGCCGAATTTTTCGACCTGTTCGACGCGGCCAACGAGGGTGGCGTGGCCGAGCTGTTCGACGATGGCGTAAGTGCCAGCCGGAAGCGCGTCTTCGGCAATGGCGAGGGGAGCGGCTGGTACAAGCGAGAACGCTGCACCAGAAATGCGTTCAGATGTCATACGTGCCTCAGGAACTGGAGGAGACCGGTGAGGGCGCCAAGGATGGTCCACAGGACCGCGATGAAGGCTGCGCCGACTGCTGCGCCGAAGACGATAGCCAAGAGCGCTTCGACGGTGCGGCGCAGGATTTCGAGACGGGGCATCATGGCGCAGTGGCCTTCACCACTTCGGCCACGATCATCAGCACGGCGATCCAGACGATCAGCGCGGCTGGCACGGTGATGATGCAGGCGATGGCGTCCTTTGCCAGCGGCGTGAGGCGCGAAAGGAAGGAAGCCTTGGCCCGGATCAAGCCCGGGCTGACGATGATGGGATTTGAAGGATTGCGCATCAGGCGTTCTCCCTTTGGGGGATCGGCTGGCGGTTGAGGCGCTGGCGGAAGTCCTGCAGGAAGATGCTGTCGGCAGCTTCGGCCTTGTCGGCAACCGGCTGGAGCTTGCGGAAGCAGGCGGCTTCCCAGCGGCCGTGGATGCCGCGAAAGGTGAGGAAGATGGCTTCGCCGTGCCGCGGGTGCGGCAGGATCTGCACGGCGATGACGATGAACACATCGCCCGGTACGGGGCCGGGGGCAGGAACCATCAGGTGCGGATAGCTTCCGCTTTGCGACGTGAAGGGCAGGCCCCAGCCCTTTTCGTTGATGCACTCGGCGCGGTCGCCGGGTTGCCATGATTTGTCGTCTCTGGCGGGCGGGTGTGGGGCAGGGGGGGCCGCCGAAACGGTCTTTCCCTGCTTGCGGCTGAAGATGCGCAGGACGCGCTGGGTGAGGCCGGGCATCAGTCGATCCCCAGAGCGTGCATGTAGGTTTCGAGGATGGCCTGCATTTCGCGGCGATCGTCTGGCTTCATTTTGCGCAAGCGCACGATCTCGCGCATGATCTTGGTATCGTAGCCATAGGCTTTGGCTTCGGAGTAGACGTCCTTGACGTCGTCCCCGATGCCCTTCTTTTCCCCCTCAAGGCGCTCGATCCGTTCGATCAGCAGGCGCAAGCGGTCATCAGCAGACTCAGCCATGTGCTGCCTCCCCCATGATCAGGATGGCAACAATCATCGCCGAGCCGACCAGCCCGACTAGGCCTGCCAGCAGGCGCAGGCGCGCATGGGCGCGGTCCGCAGACCATGATGGGTCAGACCTGCAAGGGTGGGCTTCTGCCTGCAGAGTTTCGGCGGGTGGCAGCGCCGCCCGATCGGGATCAAGTAAGGCGCGTTCCAGTGTGGAGCGTTCATGGTCTGACATGGCGAATTCGCCTTTTCGGTTGGCTCTGCTTCGCTCCACGCCGCAACCGCAGGCAGGCAGCAGAAAACCGCCACCGGAAGCGCAACTGGCGACCGGAGCGGTGTGGTTTCGTCCTTCGACAAGCTCAGGATGAGCGGGTTGGTTTACTTGAGTTGGGGCGGCGGGGCGGTGCTGCGATGCGCGGCTTCACCGGAATCGGGGAAAGGCGCAGGCAGGCCGAGCATCATGCGGGCGCGGGTGAGGACCCCGATGGCTTCTTCGACCTCGCGCAGCGCTTCGCGGCGCTGGGCGGCGCTGGCGCCGGGTTGCGCGGACAGGACGACGGCAGAGCCAGCCTGCCCGCATTCGAGGATGACTTCGGCGGCATAGCGGCCGAGGGCCACTTCATCGGCAAACCATGTGCCGCCTTCGATCTGCAGCTGGTGCGCCACCATTTCGAAAATGGGCGCGCCTTCGCCACCGGCGGCGCGATAAGCGAGATCAAGCATGATCGCATCTTCGACCGGGATCTTCTCGCGCCGATCGGGATCGCCCCAGGCGCGGACCATACCGGTGGAACGGCCCGTGACATAGGCCATGTCTTCCCAGCCGCGTTCAAGCTGCCCGGCAATTCGTGCCAAGGCGGCATCGATGGAAAGGGGAGGGCGGCGCTTGGTCATGCCACACCTGTATTCAGGGGGGACGCCGGACCAATGATGCTGCCGCCCTCCAAGGAGCCAGCCGCTTTCCCGGGTGTTGGGAGGTCGTATGGGCTGGGGGACGCTTGAAAACGCCGTGCTTTCTCAAGCACATCGGCGGCGATAGTTCCATTATGGAGAGAAGCCATGATCTTCATGCGGCTTCTCCCGATGAACGCAGGTCCCCGGCAGCGGGGCATGCGCTGCCTGCTGCCGGGGTGGCGGCGGATGGAGGCACCATTGCCACCGCCGGGCCGACTTCCCGGCCATCTGTTGAAGCGATTTCGATCGGGTAGATGTCTGGACGCAGATCATGCCGGGAAATGCCGGTGGCCGCTTCCACTTTTAGTACGTGTTCGGCGGGAATTCGGCGCTGCCGGTTTAGCCAGCGCCAGACAGAGGGCTGACGAACGCCGCAAAGGCGGGCCATCCGGCCCTGAGAACCCATCAGGTCTACTGCAGCCTTTAATGCCGAGTCGGGTGCGAGTGTCTGCGTCATGAAGGTATCAATACCCCCAAGTATAGCAGAGTCAATACCCATAAGGTTCCAGCGTTCAATACGCTTGGGTATTACATACCAGCAATGATTATCGGGACTCGCATAGCTGATCTGATGCGCGACAAGGGCTTGAGCCAAGCTGAACTTGCGCGCCGGGTTGGTGTGAAACAGCCCACGATCTTCAAAATGCTGTATGAAAACAAGACCGGTTCGGCGTACCTGCACAAGGTTGCGCGCGAGCTCGGCACGACTCCGGCCTATCTGTCCGGCGAAACCGACGATCCTGATTCGGCCTCGCCAGATGAGCCCGAGCTTTCGGCCGAAGAGCGCGAAGTGCTTGGCTGCTTGCGTCAGATCGCAGCCAAGGACAGGGCGGCGCTGATTCAGCTAGCACGATCACTGGCAATCGTGGCCGAGGAACCCGCGGTATTTGCGTCGCCGGTCGAGCCAGTCGAACCGCAAGTGCAGGGCCAAACACTTCACTCACCGAGGCTGGAATTCAGGGGGCAATAGATGAAGCTTGCAAAGAAGACTCAGGACCGGCTCGTTGCTGGTCTGAAGCGGTATCAACCGATTGTCCGCAAGCTTGCCGAACGCGACATCTCCGAGGCCGACACGGTTACGGTCATCAAGGACATGCTCACCGATATCTTCGGCTATGACAAATATGCCGAGCTTACGAGCGAACAGCAGATCAGGGGCACGTTCTGCGATCTTGCCATACGGGTTGAAGGGAAGGTGCATTACCTGGCCGAAGTGAAGTCTGCCGGGACCACGCTGAACGACAACCATCTTCGCCAGGCCGTGAACTATGGTGCGCACCACGGGATCGAGTGGATCATCCTGACCAATGCGATCATCTGGAAAATCTACCGGATCAAGTTTGGACAACCAATCGACTGGGAAGAGGTCTATTGCTTTGACATGGGTGCGATCTCGTCTCGCTCGGTCGAAGATCTGGCGAAGCTCGGGATGCTTTGCCGCGAAAGCATTTCAACCGATGCGCTGCAGGCCTACCACAAGCAGGCACAGATCCTGAACCGGTTCGTTTTGGCCGAACTGCTGCAGAGCGATGCTGTGGTTGGCGCGCTGCGCAAGGAATTGCGCCGCCTGTTCGACGGGCTGAAAACGTCCGACGAAGAATTGCGAGTGCTGCTCACCAATGACGTGATCAAACGTGATGCGTTGGATGGTGATGCGCCAAAGGCAGCAAAGGCGACGGTCAAGAAGGCCGTTGGCGCGATTGCCAAACGAGCGGCCAAAGCTGCTGCTGAGGCGGCTGCGGAATGATTGCTGTCGCGTTTCTGGCAGCGATTGCATGGCAGTACAACGATGCTGTCGACCCCATGACAGACTTCGTGCGCCCGATCGCTGTGGTCGATGCAGCGGATGGTGCATTTCTGGCGTTGAAATGCGACAAGCCCGGCAAGGGACAGACCTATGCACAAGTGCACTCACCCGAATTTCTTGGTGGCGCTGGTGCGCGCGCGGGTTTGCGCCAGATTACCATAAGATATGACGATGCCCCCGCCGTCGAAGATTACTGGCTCTATAACGATCACTATGCCGTGGCCGACGGCCAGATCAGACGGCAACGCGATGAGTTCATCCGCCGGATATCATTGGCTTCGACAGTGACCTTCAAGCTGGTGCGGTATGACGGCAAAGTCGTTTATCACCGTTTCGAGCTGGCAGGCACGCGCGATGCGATCAGCCGCACGTTCATGGGATGCCAAGATGGCGATCCATTACGCGATGGGGCAGCGCGGTGACCAACTGGTTTGCGATCATCGGCGTGACGGGTTCGTTGCTGGTGCTGCTTCTCGTCGTGCTTTCCATGAAGCACGTGGATGCGCCGTCTGATGGCAGCCGGGCAATCGCAGAAGCTGAAGGTGTGGTGCTTGAGCTTGGCGAGAGCGACGCGATTGCCCAACCCGGGCCGCGGCCGATTGTCGAAAGTTCGCTTCTTCCGCTGGGCTGGATTTTTGTGGTGCTCGGCATAGCCGTGGCTGCCTGGGCGTGGCTGTATATGGATATTACCCCCGTTAACTACAGCGATACTGTGAACATAGACGCCGTGAGCCAGCGCAGCATGCTGAACACGTTCGGCTTGGTGATGGCAGCGATCGGCGCGGTGATGGCCTGCGCCGGGCATGTGGTGAATGAAATGAGGCGGGGGCTTAAGTAAGACTGATCACAATGGAGAAGCCATCATGCGCTGGATCGAATTGAACAAATACAATTCTGAGGACACTATCTTCGTAAACGTCGAGCTGGCCAGTTCCATCGAGCGCGCAAAGAACGATAAATTTACAATGATCTGGTTTGCAGCAGGGCATCTAGACGGGCAGGTTCAAGTTCAAGAACGTCCTACCGAGATCCTGGACATGATTTACGATCGGCCGCCCTGTTGAGAACTGGCAAAACAGCGCCTTCCCACGAGGCCGAAAAGTTACCTGACGAGGTTAATAAATCCTTGTCGGAGTTTTCCTACTCAGGTATATCCTTCACAGGATCGGATGGGCCGGTCCGTGAAGGGACAGGACATGGAACACGACCGCACAAGCACAGGGAGGCGTAGCGGGGGCGGAAAGCTGACACCTTTTGGCGAAACGGCACGCCGCATTCGAGCCGAAAAAGGTCTGCTTCTTTTGGATATGGCACGAGCCGCCGACGTCACTCCCGGGTTTCTGAGCCTTGTTGAGTCCGGCAAAAAGCTGATCCCCGACGATCTTGTAGCGAAGATCGCCGCAGGGCTGGATTTGACTGCAAGACAGACGGAGCAGCTCAAGCAGGACGCCGCACTTTCGGCGCGTGAGTACCGCATAGAAATGGGGCCAGACGCAGACATTGTCGATCGTCGTGTTGCGCATGCGTTGCAGACAGGCTTTGCCAAAATGAGCCCTAAGCAGAAGCAAAGGATCCTCAAACTTCTGACCGAGAAGGAATGAGGCGATGCAGGATGATCCCAGAACAGTCAGCATCATGAGCATTGACCACCTTGAGCTGGCGGCAAGTCATTTCCGCGAGTTCTTCGATCTCCCACCAGTCAAAGGCATCAGGATGGTAAGTCTGCTCGAGCAGGTTTTGCCGGAAGTGCTACCTGACTACACATTTCATGTGCTTCCTGACGAGGACATACCGGGTGTGGATGGGCTTACAGAGTCCAATGGTGAGTTCACGATCTACCTATCGGAAAGCACCTATGTGAAGCTTTGCGACGGGGATCCGCATGCGCAGATGGTTGCTGCGCACGAACTTGGACACCTGTTCCTTCATTCTGCACAAACACCCCAGCTTGCGAAAAAGCACCGGTACGATGAGCGCGTCGATCCTGAATGGCAGGCCGATCGCTTTGCCGAAATGTGGCTGATGCCTGCAGACGGTGTGAGACGCTGCCGTAGCGCCAAGCACGTGGCCGCAAAATACAACGTGCCAGCTGACGTGGCCGAAAGACGTTATATCGACGTCAAGTTTGGTGAACCAATTCAAGGGGAGCTGTTCTGAGAACAAGCCCCCCCTGAACCCTGAACAGAACCGCAGCCCCTGTGCAGGTGCGCGATCCGACTCTGTGGTGCAACCTGTGGATAACACAGGCACGTGTTGGACGCAAAGACCATCGGGCTGCCGACCAACGAGGTCTGTATGGCCAAGATCGTGCCGCCGGATGGCAAGCGCGTGATCTGGCGTCCTTACACGACGATCAATGGAAAGCGCGTCTGGGCCCGCCAGTACGGCAAGCGCGCTTTCCCGATCCTTGTAGACGCCTGATTACGTCCCCGGGTTCAGTCTCACGACGAACCCGGGGGCATCCCCGGTCGATTGGTTGCCAGACCACCAACTTTGGAAGGAATGGTACAATGGCAAAGAAAACACCTACGCAAGTTTCCCATCGCAGTTCGCGCTCGGGTCAGTTCGTGACCGAGCAATATGCCAACAGGCACCCGTCAACCACGGAGCGCGAGCGGATCAAGCATCCAGAACGTAAGTGATTTGCTTGCCCCACCCGTCCACGGGTGGGGCATTTCTTTTGGATTTCCGCGCATTCCTGCTATGTTTCGTTCATGCAGGGCGGGAGTAATCTGAACGATATCAGCCCGCCTGATCTGCGGCTGACGCCAAGCATGGCCAGCCTGCGCCTTTTGGTCCTGCGCTTTGTGCGGGACTACCTGAGCACCTGGGGTGCTTCGCCCAGCTATGGCGAGATTGCGGCCGGGCTGAACACCAATCGTACGCGGGTGCGCAAGGCGGTGCGCAGTTTGGCCAATGATGGGTTGCTATTGCGCAGTTCCGGGCCGCGTGGGCTTGCCTTGCCCGACGAGCTGCAGGGTGCGGTCAAGTTGCTGGTGGCGCATGGCTTCGTGGTGCGGCCCGTCACAGATAAGCCCCTGCAGACAGAGCCATTGCTCGATTATGATCCCGGTGGTTTGACGGGAGCGGCGGGTGGCAAGACGGAAGCAGGTGAGCGCGGTTGAGGCTGAAGCCGCGCGCGCTTTGAGCGAGCAGCGTAGTGCCTGGGCGCGGCGGCATCCGAAACGGGCGGCTGAGGAGCGGGCGCTGCGGCTTGCCCGGCGCGATCTGATCGAGCAGTGCCCAGCAACTTGTGCCGCGACGCCGGAAACGCGGGCCCATGCGCGGGCCAAGCGGCAGGGTGCCCTGGCGCGGCTTTATGCATCGGGTGCGATCAGCATCGAGCAGCTGGGCGCGGCGCTGGAGATCGCCGCGGTGGTGGAGCGGATCGGCAGCGATGTGACGGTGCGGACGGTTAGCCTCGAGACGCGGGTGGATCAGTCCATGCGTGGTGATGGCGGGTTCTTTGAGGCGCTGGGACAGGTGCGGCGCGAGGTGGCCTATGGGCATTGGCGGGCGGGATTGCCGGTGCTGTTGCAGGGTGCGCCGGTGACGGCCGTGCTGGAGCTGATCGTGGAGGATGTGGGCGTTACGATCGTGGCGCGGCGGTACCGCATGCATGTGCGGCGGGTGCGCAAGATTCTGGGCGATGCTCTGGATGCGTGGGCTAGCCATCTGTGGGCGGCGGTGAAGGAAGTGGATGAGGCGACGTTGCTGGCGGCGCAGGCGGGGTTGCTGTAAGCGCTCCCGCTTCCAGTGAGGCGGGGTTGCTGTAAGTGTTCCGCAACGAGTTTATCGGTCCCAACGCGCGGCGACTGCATCATCCCACATCGCCCAGGCCATGCCGTTCAGGTAGTAGAAGCGGTTCCAGCCCTTGCACCCGGGCGTGAGGCGGCAACGGCAACGCCGATTCCACAAGCTGTAGGTGCCGCCGACCTTTGCGCGCAATGCTTCAAGATCGAGATCGCGATACTCCTGGCAGTCTGTACACATGGTGCGCGCGGCAATGCCAGCGGCCATCATCGCATCGAGTGAACTGACCCAAGTCGGGCGGGTTGGCGCTGTCTTTCCCATACCGGAACGGAAGCGGAACATTGGCGATTCTGCAACGGCGGTTTCCCCAGTTCCGGCCCCGTCACAAAAAGGACCCTGCCGTAGTGGCCACGTTTCGGCCAAAAGCGACCCCGCGATAATTGCGTCCAGAGCCCGCTGCCTGTCTAGGTGAGCGGGCTTTTTTGCGTTTGGAGGTCATGTTGCTGTGACCAATGTGGCCATGAAGCGGCGGGTGCCAGATGACATCGAGGCACAGCTGCGCGCGGCATCGGACGAACTGGACGAAGTGATGGCGGCGCTGAGCCTTGGCCTGCGAAGCCCGGCCCAGTTCGATGCGCTGGAACAGCGCGGGCAGCGGGTTGCTGCGAACATCCGCAAGGCTTTTCGGGGTGGTGCTTGATGGCCCTCGATCTCGATCAAGCGCGGCTTATAGCCTTTCAGGGCGATGGTGCAGACGAAGTGCGCGTGACGCGGCGGTGGTTGCGGCAAGCAGTAACCGAGATTGAAGCCGGGCGTTTGGCGCGGGATGGTGCGTTGCTCGATCTATCGGGAACGCCTGAGACCTTGGGAATGACCAAGTGAAAGGGCTGGCACCTGATACTTTCCTGCGCCGGTGGCTGATCAGGTTGGCGGGTGAAGGCTCCGAAATCTGGCAGCACACAGTTTCGCCCTGGCAATCGATCACGTTCAGCGGTGAGCGGCATGCGATCTGCCTGATCCTGGGTTCGCGTGATCAGGTAGAGTGGTTTACGTCAGCTGCGCTCGAGGACATTCCGGTGCCTGGTGCACTGGTGGTGGAAGCAGGCGTTACCGGCCTGGTGTGTGGCGATCATTACTGCTGGCTCTACCTCGAGCTGCTGACGCTCGCGAGGAGTGCAGACGATGCCTGTGCAACCGCCCGTGTTCGGCCGAGCATCAAGCACCAAGCGCAAGCCGTGGTCGCGTGATCCTGCTTACAAGGATCCTCGCAAGCGTGGACGCGCTGGGATGCGTGAGCGGGCGTTGGTGCTGGATGAGGAGCCTTACTGTCGGGTCTGCCTGACGCTCGGGCGTGAGGTGGCTAGCGAGATCGTCGACCATATCAGGCCGCTGGCTTGGGGTGGCACTGACGAGAGGGCGAACAAGCAAGGGCTTTGCGTGCCGTGCCACGATGAGAAGTCGAAGGCGGAGCGGGCTGAGGCTGGGCGCGGGCGAATCGGCTGATCAGCAGCCGTTCAGAAAAATGCCCTTGAACATGAACGCCCCGGGGGGAGGGGTAAAAACTCTCGACCCTCGGCCGGGGGACACCGACGCCCCCCACGATTTTTGCTGGGGCGAATTCAAAAGGGTTTTTGTCGCAGCTCGGCCCGGTGGCGGTGATAGCGGTTTTGGGGGCTTTGGGCAACGATGGCTAAGGGTGGGCCTCGGCCGGGGGCGGGGCGGCGACCTAAGGCTCCGGAGCTGAAGAAGCTGGCGGGGACCGTTCGGAAGGATCGGGAAAAGGCGCTTCCGGTTTCGAGCGGCGGGGCGATGATTGCGCCGTTGCATCTGAGCGATCTGGCGCAGTTGCATTTCGCCTCGATCGCCAAGGTGCTTGAGGATGAAGGGCGGGGCAATCCGCACTATGCCGAACACGTGGCGCTGCTGGCGCTGCGGCTTGAACAGATCCAGCGGTTTCAGGCTGTGCTCGAGACCGAGGGCGACACCTACAAGACGGAATCGGCCAAGAAGGTTGGCGATGAAACGGTCATCACCCGCCTGATCCGCGCGCGGCCGGAAGTGGCGATGCTGAGCGATGCGATGCGCCAGGCGCAATCGCTGCTGGGCGAGCTGATGCTGAATCCTGCGGCCGCGCTGCGGATCGCCAGCGGGCACAAGGAGGAAGAGGACGCCTTTGCCGGCTTCTAGGTCCCCGACACTGCGGAGATCCTGATGTGTCGGACCGTGATTACGCTGCGATCGCGCGGCAGTATGCCGGCGACGTTGTGCGCGGGAAGATACCAGCGTGCAAATCGATCCGGCTGCAGTGCCAGCGGTTTCTGGATGAGCTGAAGGTACAGCGGAAGCGGGGCTTCCCGTTCCGCTTTGACGAAGAGAAAGCAGCGCGGGTTTGCCGGTTCGTGGAGCTGATGCCCCACACCAAGGGCAAGTGGGCGGCCAAGCGTGAGCGGCTGATCCTGCAGGCGTGGCAAATCTGGATACTGTGCTGCACGTTCGGTTGGCTGCAGAAGAAAGACGGCCTGAGGCGGTTTCGGGTTCTTTTCCCGATTGTGCCGCGCAAGAATGGCAAGTCAGCATTTGTAGCGCCGGTCGGTCTGTACATGCTGTGTGCCGATGGCGAGTTTGGGGCAGAGGTTTATGCCGGCGCGGTAACCGAGAAGCAGGCACACGAGGTTTTTCGGCCCGCGATGCAGATGGCCAAGCGCACACCGGCGCTGGTCAAGAAGTTCGGCATCGGATTTTCAAAGCAGGCGATCATGAAGATCGCCGACGAATCGCAGTTCACGACGATCATCGGAGATCCCGGAGACGGGCAGAGCCCGAGCTGTTCGATCCACGACGAGTACCACGAGCATCCTGACGATCGTCAGATCGACACGATGCAGACTGGCATGGGTGCGCGCGAGCAGCCCTTGCAGATCATGATTACCACTGCCGGGTTTAACCTTGGCGGACCCTGCTACGCCCGCATCCAGGAAGAGCGGCAGCGGCTTGAGGGCATCGGGCAATCAGAAGCGGTACAGGCTGAGCGCGCTGCATTGGGCCTTGGCCCTGGGCCGTCGTTCGAAGACAAGACTTTCTTTGTCGAATACACGATCGACGAAGGGGACGACTGGCGATCGCCGGATGTCCTTAGGAAGGCCAATCCGAATTACGGCGTTTCGGTCATGGAGGACTTCCTCCGGGGCGCACAACGGGAGGCGATCAACAGCCCGAGAAAGTCGGGAAAATTTCGGACCAAGCATCTGAATATCTGGGTTGCCGCCAAGGCAGCCTACTTCGACATCGAAAAGTGGCGGGCGTGCCGCGATCCGAACCTGCCGGCTAATGCGGCCGAGCTGCTGCAGCTGCCGCAGTTGCAGGGACGGCGCGTGATCGGCGCGCTCGATCTGGCTTCGAAGACGGACATTGCCGCGCTGGAGCTGCTATTCCCGCCGCTGGGCGAGAAGGCGACGAAGGACGATCCCTATATCCGGACGGGGTTCTACTTCCTGCCCGAAGACACGATTGCCGAAAACGAGAACTACGCCGGGTGGCATGCGCAAGGGCTGCTGACCAGCACGAGCGGGAACATCATCGATTACGATGAAATCCTGACCGTGCTGCGCGACGTGCGGACGCGGTTCCAGCTGGAGCATGTGCCATACGATCCGCACCAGGCCACGTATCTGGCCACGACGGCGGTGAAAGACGGCTTCCCGATGCTGGAATACCGGCAGGTGGTGCTGAACTTCAGCGAGCCGATGAAGGAACTGGATGCCGTGACCAAGGCCGGAACGATCGCCCACGGCGGTTGCCCGGTCATGGAATGGCAGATGAGCAACGTTGTTGCCCAGGAAGACGCCAAGGAAAACGTCTACCCGCGCAAACCACGTGCGGAAGCGAAGATCGACAACCCGGTGGCGCTGATTGCGGCGCTGGGGACTGCGATGGCGAAGGAGGAAGAAGACGTGCCGACTTCGCCCTGGGATGATCCCGAATTCAGCATGACGGACGCCTGATGTCGCCGGACGATTACCGCCAGCGCGCGCTGGAAAAGCGGGCCGGAAACCCGCTGGAAAACCCGCTCTACAGCCTGAGCGCCAACAGCGAGGAGCTGCTGCGCGTGCTGGGCGTGATGGACCAGCGCAACCAGTTGCCGCCGGTCTCGATCGAGGCGGCGCTGGAAGTGCCTGCGGTGCTGTGTGCGGTGCATTTCCTTTCGCGCACGTTGGCCAGTTTGCCGTTGCACGGGTACAGTTCAGTCAAGCGGGTGGATGGCGATCTGGCCATGCTGCTGAACGAAGCGCCCAACCCGGAATGGACCAGCTTCGGTTGGCGCCAGTACTTCTGGCAGCAAGTTTTCACCGGCGGGCGTGGCCTTTCGTTCATCGAGCGCGAAGGCCCCAAACCGGTGGCGATCTGGCCGATGGACCCGAACGAAACGACAGTCGGCCGCAGGAACGGCAGGCGGTACTATCGCTTTGGCGGGCAAGAGTACCCGGCTGCGGACGTGATCGATCTGCCGTTTATGCTGCGGCCCAACCAGCTGGACGTGTACAGCCCGATCTACAAGGGCCGGAAGGCGATTGCGCTGGCGATCGCCATGAACGATTTCGCCGGCGGGTTCTTTGCCAGCGGCGGGACACCGCCGTTGGCGCTGGAAGGCCCGTTGCCGCAGGGTGCCGATGCGTTCAAGCGCGCGCAGGCCGACATAAACCGCGCGATCCAGATGGCGCTGCAGGCCGGGACGCCGTTCTTCGGCATGCCGCCGGGACATTCGCTGAAGCCGATCGGGATCGATCCGGCCAAAGGGCAGATGACCGAGGCGCGCCTGTTCCAGATTCAGGAGATCGGGCGCATTTATGGTTTGCCGCCGGTGTTTCTGGGCGATCTGAGCAAAGGGACGTTTGCCAATACCGAGCAGCAGGATCTGCAGCTGGTGAAGCATCTTATCCTGCACTGGGCAAAGGCGCTGGAAGACGAGCTGAACCTGAAGCTGTTTGGCCAGCGCCGCCGCACGCGCCGCACCAAACACAACCTGGACGCGATCCAGCGCGCGGACTTCAAGACCCGCATCGAAGCCATGTCGCGGGCGATTCTGACCGGTCAGATGACGCCTGATGAAGCCCGCGAGCTGGAAGACCGCATGCCATACGCGGACGGCGTTGGGGCAAAGCCATACGTCCAGCAGGCGACCGTGCCGCTGGGAACTATGCCGAACATGACGGGCCACAACGGTGGGCCTGCAGTAGACGACAACGACGCGACCGATGCGGACGCAGACAAAGCAAAGGATGCCGCCGATGACGGTGAAGACGCCGACGCCTGAGGCGCGCGAAATCCGCGCGCTGACCACGACGCTGGAACTGCGCGCGGCCGGAGAGGGTGAAAGCGGCAAGACGGCGACCGGCTATGCCGCGCTGTTCAATGTCGAAACCAGCATCGGCGGGTATTGGACCGAAACCATCGCACCCGGGGCGTTTGCACAATCGCTGCAGGAGCGAGACGTGCTCGCTGTGCACAGCCATGACACGGGCCGCGTTGTCGGCCGGTTGAAGGCCGGAACGCTGTCTCTTCGAGAGGACACCAAGGGGCTGATGTTCGAAAATGCCCTGCCCGATACCAGTGACGGCCGCGACTTGGTGGTGCAGATCGGGCGTGGTGACATTGCCGGCATGTCGTTTGGTTTCCGATCGATGAAGGAAGAATGGGACGAAACCCGCACGCCGCCACGCCGCACAATCCTTGAGGCGCAGCTGTTCGAGATCACCTACACGCCGATGCCCGCCTATCCTGACACCGAAGTGGGCCTGCGATCGCTGGAACATGCGCGCAACGAAAAACGGCAGCACAACCGCGATGGGGCGATGAGCCGGATCGCTGCGCGCCGTGCACGGCAGGACCAGATCGAACGCGGCATTTGACCTTTACCCGGCGCTGAAGCCGGAGGCGGCGGGCTGTTCCCGTCTTCTCAGCCCGCTTTTGGCGGGCTTTTTCATGCCCAGGAGCAAGACATGTTGACCCAACTGCAGGAGAAGCGCGGCGAACTGGTTACCCAGGCACGTGCAGCGCTGGACGAAATCAACAAGAACACGGACGAGACGCGTACCGCCGAGCTTGAGCAGCGCCATGACAAGATCATGGCCGAATTCGATGCGCTCGAGCTGCAGATCGCCCGCGAAGAACGGCAGGCCAAGATCGAAAAGATCAGCCAGGAACACCGTGAATCGCGCCGCCCGCACGGTGCAGACATCGAAACGCGCGGATCGGGCGACCATGACGGCAACGATAAGCGCAAGCTCGAAGAAGTGCAGGCCGAATATCGCGATGCGTTCTTCGCGTTCCTGCGCGCCGGTGCTGATACCACCGAGCTTTCGACCGAACAGCGCGCGCTGCTGCGCCGCGGCTTCGATCCGGAATTGCGTGTTCAGGTGGCTGGCACCGCCGCAGCCGGTGGCTTCACCGTGCCGATCGAGCTGGCCAACGAAATCGTCAAGGTCATGAGGGACTGGGGCCCGATGTACGATGCCAACATCGTGCGCGAGATCGTGACCAGTTCGGGCAACGAGTTCGACATTCCGACCAACGACGACACGGCAAACTCGGCCTCGGCCCTGACCGAAGGCGCTCAGCTGACGGACGACAACAGCGGCGACGTGGTGTTTGGCCAGCGCCGCCTGGATGCGTTCGTCGATGCAACGCCCTGGATCAAGCTGTCGTTCGAACTGATGCAGGATTCGGCTTTCGACCTGCTGCAGTTCCTGGCCGACGCCATTGGCGAACGCCTTGGCCGCCGTGCCAACGCCCGCCTGACGGTTGGCACCGGCAGCGGCATGGCCAACGGTATAGTTACCGCCTCGACGCTGGGCGTGACCGCCGTCAGCGCCACGGCGATCACGGCCGACGAAGTGATGGGCCTGCAGCATTCGGTCAACGCGGCCTATCGCCGCAGCCCGAAGTGCCGCTGGCAGTTTGCCGATACCACCCTGCTGGCGCTGCGCCGCCTGAAGGACGGGCAGGGCAACTACCTGTGGCAGATGGGCGATGTGCGCATCGGTGCGCCTTCGCTGCTGCTCGATCACCCGTACTCGATCAACGACGACATCCCGGCGATTGCCACGGCGGCGCGTGCGATCCTGTTCGGCGATCACAGCCGGTACTGGGTACGCAAGGTTGGATCGCCACTGATCGGCACGGTGCGCGAGCGCTTCTGGCCGCAGATCGGCATGGCCGGCCTGATCCGTTACGACGGTGAACTGGTCGATACCAATGCGGTCAAGCACCTGCGTCTGGCGTAAGCCAGCATGAGATACCGGGCGGGGGAAACTCCGCCCGGCCTTCTCCTGACCGGCGCGCTGGCGCTGGTCCGGTGAGAGATGGGGTCTGGTGAGAGATGCCACCCCGGCGCTGAAGAGGAATTGACCATGCAGATGAAGATGAACGTGCCCATGTCTGGGCCGACCGTGAATGTTTCGGTTGGCGGCGTACACGTGTGCGATGCCGCTGAGGCCGTGCGCCTGTTCCGCGCGGGCTATGGCGTGCCGACGGACGATTCCAAGGAAGACTTCGCGGTGGCACTGGCCGAGCAGGAGCAGATCGACATTGCCGAGGCCGAAGCCGCGCTGGCCGACATCGATGCTGGCGGGCAAGATGTTGGCGGGCAGGATGTTGGCGGGGAAGGGAACGGTAGCGATCCTGCCGCCGAGCCTGACAAGCCCGTAACCGAGACGGCGACGCCAGCAGCAGCTGCGCCGGTTGCGGCAAAGCCTGCAGCGAAGAAGAAGGCCTGATCCATGTGGCTGCCGCCGGTTACCACCATTGCCCCGGCAACGGGCGCGGTTACGCTGGCGGCAGCCAAGGAATTCGTGCGTATCGCAGCAGACGACACATCGTTTGATGTGGAGCTGCAGGCGACGCTGGACGGCGTGATCGCCGATGTTGAGCGGATCACGGCCACGCGCCTGATTACGCAGACGGTGCTGATCGGCGCTTCCAGCTTTGCAGATCTGGAAGCCTTGCCGATCGGGCCGGTGAGCAGCGTCATCTCGGTCAAGTATCTTGACCTGGACGGTGTGGAGCAAACGCTGGCGCCGGAAGACTGGCGACTTTCGGGCGCGGGCCTGCGCTGGCGCATCTTTGCCGCAATCGGCAGGGACTGGCCGAGCGTGGCCGATGCCGCCGATGCGGTGAGGGTTTCGCTGATCGCTGGTTACGGGGCCGCACCGTCCAATGTGCCGCCACACATCCGCACGGCGATCCTGCGGGCAACCCGGGCGCAGTATGACGATAAGCCGTTCGATATCGAACCTCTGCTGGTGAACGACAGGATCTGGCTCTGATGGCCCGAATTCCAACGGCCCGCTACACGTCGAGCGTTGTCTTCGAAGTCAACACCGCAGCGCGCACGGCGCTGGGCGGCAGAGCGTTGCCGGCGTGGGAATACGTGGCGACGCGGCGGGCTGCGGTTACTTGGGGAAGCTCGGCCGAGCGGCGCAGTGCGGGTATCGAGCAGGCGGTGCAAGCTGCAACGTTCCGGGTTCGGGCAGATGCAGTGGCGCTCACGATCAACGCGCGAGATCATCGAATCGTTCTGGATGGCCAGGCTTTCGACATCACCGGCATCGTGCCGATCGGCGCGCCTCGTGCCAACGAGCTGGAGATCTCCGGCATGGCTTCGAAGGGCTGAGGGCGGGACCATGGCGAGATTGGCAAACCTCGAGTTTTCGGGGGGCAAAGAGCTTGAGCGCGCGCTGCTGGAACTGTCGACGCAGTCTGCGCAGCGGGTCGGCCGGTTTGCGCTACGTCGGGCTGCAAAGCCCGTGGCGGACAAGGCCAAAGCCATCGTGCGGAAGAAAGAAGGGCGGCTTGCCAAGGCCATCAAGATCCGGGTGGACCGGCTCCGTAACCAGAAGTCTGCGCTGTCCGCTCTGATCTACATCAGCGACAGAGGCTTCGTTTATCGTCCGCGCACAACGCAGCGGAAAAGCAAGATCAACGGCAAACTGAAACCGCGGCGGTATGATTACCAGCAGGGTTCGCTGCCAAGCGTTTACGGCCGCTTCCTTGAATATGGACGTCACAAGCAGGGAATCCCTGCCTATCCGTTCATGCGCCCGGCATGGGACAGCGAGGGCGGCAACGTGGCGCTGGGAAGGATTGCCGAAGAGCTGCGTATCGGCCTCGAGCGAGAAGCCGCGCGCCTGGCAAGAAAGCGGTGATCATGGGCATGGCAGTTGATCTGGTTGAACGGCTTAAAGCCGATCCCGGAATTGCGGCCTTTGTAGGCGACGCGGTCACCTGGTTCGACCCGGATCGGGTTCATGCCTATCCGGCCGTGGTTCTGCAGAAGATTTCAGCAGGCCGCGAATACACGCATGACGGTGCTGACGGCCTCGACGGGCCGCGCGTCCAGTTCGACTGCATCGGCCGGACCGATGCCGAAGCCGAAGACATCAAGCTGGCGGTGATTGCCTGCATGGAGCAGCCCGGCACCACTGGCGACACACGGTTCCACAACGGATTTCTGGAAGGCGAAAGCTGGCTCGCCCTGGGCGAACAGGACGGCGGGCAGTCGCTTTTCCAGATCTCGATCGACTTCATCTTTTTTCATGAGGAGGCTTGAATGGCCGGAGACGCGAAGCAGAGCTTTGGCTCGATTGTTAAGCTGGGGACCGCCAGCGGTACTCTGACGGCGCTGGGCAAGCGATTCACCGTGGGCGTGCCCAAGCGTACCCGCGAAGCCATCGAAACCACCGATCACGGCAGCCCCGATGGCTATTCGGAATTCATTGCCGATGGCGTGACCGATGGCGGCACCCTGACGCTCAACATGAACTACATCGCAGGCGATGCCGACGATGATTTGTGCAACGAGATGTTCGATGCCGGCAACATCTTCGTATCGTGGACGGTCAATGCCGCCAGTGGCACCGAAACCTTCGGTCCGGTTGCTGGTGTGGTGACCGAGTACGGTCCGGACAGCCTGGAAACCAAGGGCAAGCAGTCTGCCACAATGATCATCAAGATCAGTGGTAAGGCAGCGCAGGCGGCAACGACCTGATATGGCGCTGAAGCTGAAAGGCGAGGCCAGTTTTTCCCATGAAGGGGAAGAACTGAAGATCGCGATCGACATCAATGCCATTCTGGCGGTTGAGGAAGAGACCGGCATTCCGCTGCTGGCGGCGCATCATGGGGTGCTGTCGTTGCGCTATTGCGCCTCGCTGTTGCGCCATGGCCTGGCCAAGGGCTGCGGCAAGGAATTCAGCCGCGAGGAAGCGGCGGAGATTCTGGTATCGGCTCCCAATGCGCACGACGCGGTGATTGACGCACTGGAAGGCTTTTTGCCCAGTCCTGCCGCAGTGGCAAAGGACGGTGCACCAAACCCTCCGAAGGCGGCGGGGAAGAAACCTGCGACTGGGAAGAACTCCTGATCCAGTGGTGTGAAGCGGGTGGCAGGCCAGATGATTTCTGGCACCAGACGCTTCGCACGGTCCGCGCCGCCACCCGGGGATACAACCGGCGCAGGGGCTGGGCTGCGTGGCATGATGCTGCGCTTTCCCGCTATCCCAACGAAGCTCTTGAACGTCTGGGCCTGCATGGCCTGACTGGCGAGGAACCGCCCGAACTGTCTGAAGAAGAACAGGCCGAGATCGAACTGCAGAAGCTGCGCGCCTTCAAAAGCCAGATGAAGTCGATGGGATACACAGATCCCGCACCCCAGCGTGAGGAACGGCCATGAGCGAAATGATCGGTCGGCTTCGCGTTGCGCTGGGGCTGGACACTGCTGCTTTTGAACGCGGCGCGCGCCGCAGCGCTGCTGAAGTGGATGCGCTTGGCACGCGCGCCGAAAAGGCCGGCTACAAGATCGGATCGACGGCCAAGGCGATCTATGCCGCCGGTGCGACGTTGGCCGGGTCGGCCTTTGTGGTGCAGCTCAAGAGCATGGTCGAGGAGGGGCTCCGCTTTGCCGGAACGCTCGATACCTTGGCCAAGAGTTCGAATGCCAGCATCGAAGAGTTTCAGAAATACGCACTGGCCGCCAAGTCTGTCGGCATCGAGAACGAAAAGCTCGGCGACATCTTCAAAGACGTGAACGACAAGGTTGGTGAATTCCTTCAGACCGGCGGCGGCGAGATGAAGGACTTCTTCGAACAGATCGCGCCGAAAGTGGGCGTGACGGCTGAGCAATTCCGCAACCTGTCAGGACCGCAGGCGCTTCAACTTTACATCGACAGCCTGCAAAAGGCTGGTTTGAATCAGCAGGAGATGACCTTCTACATGGAGGCCGTGGCCGACGAGGCCAGCAAGCTGATTCCGTTGATGAAAGACAACGGCGCCGCGGTCCGCGCTTATGCCGATGAGGCGCAGAAAGCCGGGATCATCATCAGCCAGGAACTGGCCGACAAATCGATCGCAGCAGGCAAGAAGGTCGATTTTCTGCGTACCAAGCTGGAAATGCGCTGGAACGTGGCGGTGGCCGAGAACGCCGACAAGATCGAAAACATCGTCAACAAGATCGATCTCATGGTCACACGCTTCTTCAAGCTGATCGAGTTGATGGAGCGGTTTGGCAACACGCGGATGGGCAAGATCCTGACTGGCGTGGGCGATGTTGCATATCTTGCCAATCCGCTGACGGCCACCGGCGTTCTTGCGGACAAGGTCCTGACGGCAACTGAAGGCAAGGGCAGCAAAGGCGCTGCGCCCACGATGGCGCGGCCGACATCGAACAGCTGGGACAAGACTTCCGGCGCGCCCATGCTGCAGGGCGGGTCTGCCTATCGCGGACCGCTTGCCAACTTCGCTGGCGGGTCCACGCTTTCGCCCAGCGCATCGGGCACCTTTGCTGGCATGCAGCCGGGGCAGGGGCAAAGCATTGTCGATCGCGCGTGGGAGAATGCCGACCGGCTCGAAGCGGTTCAGGGCATTCTGGGTCAGACGATTGTGGAGACGGCCGAGAAGGTCGAGATCGGCAACGTGCAGATCGCGCGGTCGTTCGGAGAGATGGCGCAGGATTCGATTTCGGCGCTAGATAGGCTGGCCAGTGCAGTGCAGGGCGGGGGGGCGCTGAATATCATTTCGGCCATTCTGGGCGTGGGCCTGCAGCTGGGCGGCATGGGGGCGTTCGGGAAGAAGATCCAGACCAGCATCAACGCGCCGCGCATTCCGGCCTATGCCGGGGGCACGAACTTCCACCCGGGTGGGCTGGCGCTGGTGGGTGAACGCGGGCCGGAAATCGTTTCGATGCCGCGCGGATCTTCGGTCTATCCCAACGGGACAGGGCCGGGTGGTGTGACCAATTACTTTTCCGGCAACCTGATGACGCCGGAGTTCTGGTCGCAAATCAATACGGGGCACGCCGTGGCGGCGCAGGCCGGGGGTGAGCTGGGGTATCGCAAGGTGGTGACCAAGGGGCGGAGGCGGTTGGCGTGATCACCCTGCCTGCTGAATTCGTGCCGCGCGAGGCGGCTCCGCAGTTGATGGACTTCGGCATGATCCTGCGGCCGGCATCGGGCGCGGGGGCGTTGCGCGTAAACCGCACGGGTAGCCGGTTCATGCTGCAGGTTTCGTTTCCGCCGATGACCATGGAGAAGGCGCGGCGCTTTATCGCGTCGCTGCAGCAGGCCAAGCGCGAAGGGTTGCGCATGGCATGGCCGCTGATGGCAGAGCCGCAAGGATCGCCCGGCGCGGCCAAGGTCAACGGATCGGGCGCGGCGGGCACCAGTCTGCCGCTGAAGGATATGACGCCGGGTTACATGATCCGGCAGGGCTATTGGCTGCACGTGCAGGATGCCGCCGGGGTGCGGTGCATCCATTGCGTGGCCGATGCGGTGCGGGTTGCCGGTGATGGCACCGCCACGGTGACGATCGAGCCGCCTTTGCGCGTGGCGCTGGTGAACAACGATGCGGTCGAACTGGCCAGGCCGACAATCGAAGGGCTGATCACCAGCGATGTGAGCTGGACGCTGCCGGTGAACCGCATCGTGGAAGGTCTTGGTTTCACGCTCGAGGAATCCGATTGATGCAATTTCTGTCGCTGGTCGGGCTGCTCAAGATCGAGTTGCCCGAGGCGACCGTGCGTCTGTGTGATGGCGGGATCATCAAGTGGGGCAGTGAGAACTTCACCGCGAAGGATCCGCTGTTTGGCACCATCGGAGCTTTGAGCGAAGTGAACGAAGGCATTGGCGAGGAAGTGCCGGCCTTTGACATCACGTTTTTGCCGCCCGATGGCGTGGACCCCGATGATCTGGCCGCGCCGGGGTATCAGACCGCGCGCGTGACGGTGTGGGTGGCCGAATATAACCGGGCGACCGGGGCCGTGATCGGCACGCCTGACCTGATGTTTCTGGGCCAGCTGGACCAGATCGAGCTGGGGATCGAGAAGGACCGGCGCGATCTGGCCTGTTCTGTCGTCAGCCTCGCCGAGCGGCTGTTCAACCGGAACGAAGGCAACACGCTTTCGCCATCGTTCCACAAGTCTGTCTGGCCGGGGGAAACCGGGCACGATGGTGGCAATGGCCTGACCATTCCGGTGGCCTGGGGCGTGGAGACGACAAGCCCGAGCAGCGGCAGTGGTGGCGGGTTGTTTGGCGGGGGCTTTGTGCGCGCGCCGGGCGAATATGCGCAAGTCAATTGAAACGGTGAGTTGATGGTACCGGACCTTATCAGGCGGCAGCAGGCCACGCAGGCCACGCTGGCGAAGTATCGCGCGCGGCCATTCGATTGGAAAAAGGCCGTTACCTGCGTGCACATGGCGCGGTTTCATCTGCGCAAGATGGGGCACCGCGTGCCGGAGCTGCCACGCATCCGGGGGCTGATCGGCGCGCGCCGCGCGATGGACCGCAACGGGTGGGCCGATGTGGCGGCGATGCTGGATGCACAAGATTCGCTGGAACGCATCGCGCCCGCGTTCATGCGCGTGGGTGATCTGGCGGTGCTGCCGGGTGAAGGCATGGACGGCATCGTGATCTGCGCAGGGCAGCACGCGCTGCTGGGTTGGCATCAGGATTGGGCGGGGGGCATGATCGAAATGGAAGCGCCGCTCGACAATCTGCTGGGCGCGTGGAGGGCTTAACCTGTGAAGAAGGGAAGCCTTGGCCCGGGTCAAGCCCGGGCTGACGAATTGATTTTGAGAACGGGGATTTAGGGCGTGGCCAAGGTTTTGCGCGTTGTGGCCGTGGTGGCGGGCGCGGTGGCTTTGTTTGTGCCCGGGTTGCAGGCGCTGGGGGCGCTTTCGATATCGGCCGGGACGGCGGCGACTGTGGCGACGATTGCCAGCATCGTGGCCACGGTGGCCAGCATCGGTTCACAAATCCTGACCAAGCCGCCACCGGCGCGCGGATCGGTGAGCCAGGTGGTGATCGCGGCGGAACCGCCATCGCCCTATGTTATGGGCGAAGGCTATTGCGGCGGCGTGCTGCGTTATGACCGGGCCTATGGTTTTGAAGACGATGTGCCCAATCCCTTCAGATGGCAGGTGTTCGTCCATTCGCACGGCGGGCCGATCCATTCGATAGCGCCGCGGTTCGATTATGATGTGATCAGCAGCTGGTACACCGGCTATCTGCACGTTTACACGCAATTGGGGGCGTGCCCGGAAAGCACTGCCCTGATGCCGGCAGCATGGCCGGGCGCGCCAGACTGGTCGACCAGTTCGAAGCTTTCAGGGCAGGCGGCGGTCGGGTGGAACATGCACTTCGACAAGAAGGGCAAGCGCTTTGGATCGGGGGTGCCGTTGCAGGGGGCCTATGGCAAATGGGTGCTGGCCTATGACCCAAGGCTGGACAGCACGCGGCCGGGCGGATCGGGCAGCCACCGCCTGGGCATGGAATCAACCTATGGCTGGACGGAAAACCCGGCGCTGCACGCGGGCACTTATGCCTATGGCCGGTATCAGAACGGCAAGAAGGTGATGGGCATCGGTCAGCCCGATGAAGGGATTGACTGGACCGCCATTGCCGCCTGGGCCAACGATTGCGATGCGAACGACTGGACCATCTTTGGCCGCGTGTTTGAACCCGGTGACAGGTGGGCCAACCTGAAAGACATCTGCGCCGCAGGCGGCGGCAAGCCGATCTTCAGCGGCGGATTGATCAGCTTTGATTGGCAGCGCCCGCGCGTGGCGCTGGCCACGATCACCGAAAAGGATCTGGGCGAAGGCCGCTATTCCAAGATCGCGGCGCGCGGCTATGCCGAACGGTACAACACGCTGGTGCCCAAATACACCGATCCCGCCAGCAACTGGGAACAGGTGAGCGCGGGCGAAGTATCGGTTGCGGCCTATGTGGCGCAGGATGGCGAACCGCGCCGGCAGGAATGGCCGCTCAATCTGGTCAAGGATGTGGACCAGGCCGCGAAGCTGACCCGCTATGTGATCGAAGACAGCCGCGAGCAGGACCCGATCACGCTGCCGTTGCAGCCGCAATGGCGCGCGATGCGCCCGGGGCAAGCCTATGAACTGGACCTGCCTTCGCTGGGCTATTCCGAGCAGCTGGTAGTGCTGCAATCCAAGCAGGTGAACCCGCAGACCTTTGAAGTGACCGCCACATTCCGCACCGAAACCGATGCCAAGCACGCCGCCGCGCTGGCCGAAGTGGGCGTGCCGCCGCCTGCGGTGGGCACCGTGCAGACACCGCAGGAACGCGATGAAGCGCGCGCCAATGCCATGGTGGTTTCTGAACTGGTGACGGCGCTGATCAGCACCAGCTATGTCACCGATGCCGATCCGGCGGACGGCCTGCTTCAGGCCACCGGCACGGCGATCACGGTGGAAAGCCACACGCGGACCTATACCGATCGCACGGTATCGATCACGGGCGGCACGCTGACGACCGAGGCCGATGGCACCACGGCGATTGCCGCCAGCACGCTGTACCACGTCTATTACGATGATGGCGGGCGGCTTGGCGGGGCTGTGAGCCTGAAGGCCACGCGGGTTTCCAAAGCAGCCGCGACCAGCGCCGACAATCCGGCCCGGCACTATGTGGGATCGATCACGACAGACGTGGCCACCGGGGGCACCGGGACCAGCGCCGGGGGCACGCGCCCACCGGGCTGGGGCAATGGCTGGAACAGCTCGATCTGATCAGACCTTTTTGAACATCGGAGAATGCAATGCCGAATACCACATTCGACACCTGGCTGCAGACGCTGCAGGCAGGTGGCAAGGGGGGCGCGTCTGTTTCGCTCAAGCTGGCCACGCGGGGGCTTGCCTGGGCTGATGTGATCGAGCTTTCGGGAGACTGGTCGGACGCCACGATCACCGGATCGATCAGCGCCGCACCAGATGCCGCCAGCCCTCTCGCCGAAGTGACGGTTTCTGCCGGCTTCTATGACGCCACCGATGATGTGACCACGTTTGACGTGAGCCTGGCGGGCGGCACCGGCGATGACACCACCGGAAGCCTGCCCAGCGACAGCGACGGCGATGGCGTGGAATACCTGCCGATCGCCTTTTACATGACGCTGGCCCCGGCCTCGGCCGAGCTGCTGTTCGGCGCAGCGTTCCCCCTGACTGGAAAGGTCTGAAGCATGGTTGCGCTGACGTTCGGCAATTCGCCGATCACGCTGAATCTGGGCGAGAATACGGGTGCGGCACGGCGGGCAGCGGTGGCAGCGGCGGCGGCCCGCGCTGAAGCAGAAGGCTCTGCGCAGGATGCTGCGTTTGCAGTGCCGTTCGCGCTTCGCAGCGCGCTGATCGCGGCCACGGGTGCAGACAATGGCATGGCTGCCACCGTGCTGGCGGATGATGCCGGCACGCATACGGCGGTATCGGGAGAAGTGGTGCTGGGCGGCGCTGCGGCGACGGTGGGCGCATCCATCCCCAACGCGGGCCGATACACCCGCACGGGCGGCGCGTGGCTGCGCACGGGCGATCTGGACAGCCAGAGGGCGGCAGCGCAACTCCCACTGGTTGAAGCTGCTGCAGCCGACGCGATCGCGGATATCAATGGCGTAGCCAGTGACATCGCCACTACGTATGGCACTGATCTGGCGGCGGTAACCGGGCGAGAGACGCAGCGGCAGAATGACCTGGCTGACGTTGGCTATACCGCGCGCCAGTTCAAGTTTGCAGATACGCCTGCGGGATCACCTGGCACCGGTGGCGAAATTGCCGATGCGATCGACGTGGGCAACGATATCGCGGCGGGCGTCGTGGTTGATGCCGTGCTGGCCGAGATCAGCGAGGGCGCAACGGCTGCGAAGATCAGGGTGCGGCTTTATGAAGTCGCCACAACGGACAGCCAGGTCAACACCGCGCCGCCTGCTGGGGCGGATGTCCTGATCAGCGATGTCACTTTCACCAATCTTGCGGCCATCGAGGCGTTCGATGGTGGCGCTGCTGGCATCACGGCCAACACGGCAGGTCGCGAGTTCGTGTTTCCGTGCGTACCCTTTCGCACCAAGGCCGGAACCACGATCAAGCGGCGCATCACTGTGCTGGATGCTTCCGATGCGCCGGTGGCACTCAACATCGGCTATCGGGCCGCCAACAACACCGGTCGGCAGCGGCGCTCGGGGTGGTCGAGGCTCACGACTGGCGCGGCATCGTGGACCAATTACACGACCGCGCGCGAGCGGGCGATTGGCTTTGCATCGCGCAAGACCAACAGCACGAGCGCGATGAAGACGGCGACCGCAGCCAGCGAGGCCGCGCTTTCCGCAGCAAGCCAGACCCGCCTAGCTGCGCTGAATGATGCCAACGACAGCGCGCTTTCGGCGATCTCTGCGCTGATGCCTATCGACCTGTTTTCGCGCGGCGTGGTGTTCCTTGGCGACAGCCTGATGGCCAACACCAACGCCTCTGCCGGAAACCGGATGAGCGACCATGCGCGGACGTTCTTTGCTGGCAACCACGAAGCATCGTTCAGCGGCTTCATTGCGGGAACGACCCTGACGGTCACTGCCGTAACCAGCGGTACGCTCAAGGTCGGCCAGCTGCTATCCAATGCGGGTGCCAACGTCGCGGCAGGAACGCGGATCACGGCGCTTGGCTCGGGAACGGGCGGAGTCGGGACGTACACGGTCGACGTGTCTCAAACAGTGGCCAACGTTGGTAGTCCGATTGCAATGCAGGCGGGGGCGTTTGCCAATTGGGGCGTCAACGGCACGCGGCTTGATCAGATCGTGTCGCGATACGAAGGAATGCCGGCGTTTGCGCGCGCAGCCATAGTGGTGCTGAACGGCGGAACCAACGACATCAATCAGGCGGCATCTGGTGTGGTTTCGGCCACGATCACTAATGCCGGATCGGGGATGACACCCGGCGCCTATGATGTTTCTACCACGGGCGGCACAGCGGCCAGCGGTGGCAGCGCAACGCAGGCCACCTTTGTGGCAACCATCGGCGCAGGCGGCACGCTGACCTCGCTGGTGCCGAAGACCAATGCTTCGGGTGGCAAGCTGATCGGCGGTGGCTGGTCCACCGCAGCATCGCCGCCTACGTTCAACTTCGCTGCTGTTCCGGCGCTGGCCAGTGGTGGTATCGTGGCGACGGCCAATCTCGATGTCGTGACATCGATGTGCAACTGGATCGAGCGTTTTACGCTTGGTGCGGCGGCGAGCGGGGCATCATTCGTCATCTGGGCACCGTGGGTCGCCAACGCGAACAATTCGCTACAGTGGGCACGTGCCCGCGCATTGGCGAGCTGGACGCGCACCAATTATCCCTCGCGCGCTTTCGATCCTCTGCGCATGTGGGCTGGGCGGCACTTTGGCAGTGAGCCTAGCTTGGCGCTGTTGCGCACCGGCGCGCTCGGTGATACTTTCGACGGCCTGCATCTGGACGACAGGCTGACCGCCATCGGCGGGCGCGAAATGGCCTGGCAAATCCGCGCGCTGGCCGGTGGCACGCCCTACATTTTCGAGGATGCGCTGTTCGTGCGCGAGGGCGATGCGTTGGGCGCAGCAGTGCACACCCTGCGCACGATTGGCACTTTGACTGGCTTCCGGGTGGTTGATGGCCTGTCGGTAGACTCCGTGCGGGTCAACTCTTCAACAGGTGCGATCACGCGCGGCGGGGTCAGTGCGATCCCGGCAATCACCGAACTCGTTGTGGAAGCCGACAGCCTGCGTTTGGGCAAGCCGCGCCGGGTGAGGCTGCCCGTGTTCCGCCAACGCAGAGGCACGAGGGCGAGTGGCGGTGTGCGGATGGTGGGCAACGGGGCCTCGATCATGTCCACGCCTGCGCTGGTTGGCGCGGTGCCATCGCGCAAGCTGACAATGGTGTTGCGGGCGCGTTGGAACGCCATCGCCGCCGCTCCTCGGGGCATCGTGACGCTGACCGCTGCCGGAGACAATCCTATCTTGAGCAAGCAGGGGCGCACAGCCACCTCGACCTTGCGCAACTTGGCCAATACGCTGATCGCGACGGTATCTGCGCCCATTCCCGAAAATCCGCTCGATTATAACTGGTATTGGTTCTGCTTCGACACCACCAGCGGCGTTCAGATCGGCAGGGCGGCGACCAATGAAAGCGCAGTGGCTAATGCAGGATCGGTCCTTGCTGATGGCCTCATCCCGCTAGACCTGCTGCGCTATCTGTTCGGCTCTGCCGGGGCACCGTTGGCGGGTGATGACATAGCCTTCCTGTGGCTCGCCCAAGACTATCTGGATTTGGGCACACTGTCCGTGCGCGATCAGTTCCGCGACAGTGTGACCAAGGAAGCGCTTGACCTTGGCAGTTCAGGCACCGTGGGCGGGGTCACGCCGCTGATCTACATGCCAGCGCTGGGGGCTGGATCGATGCAGGCGGGCCGCAATCTGGGCACCGGGGGCGACTTCTACGTCGCACCTTACATCAACGCCGACAGTGCGGGCTTCAGGGACGCGGCGTGACAATATCACGCCCATAAATGCAGTTCAAAGGAGGATGCCATGAGCATCAGGGAACTCTGCCGGGATCTGCTTGAGCATATCCCGGAGGGAAGCAAGCACGTGCTCGACGCGCTTTCCATTGCCACTTTGCTGGGGAGCCTGATCAGCATGCTGCCTTCGATTGCCACGCTTCTGACCGTAATCTGGACCGGACTGCGGCTGTACCAGAGCTTTCTGGAGCTGGGCGACCGGAAGCGCCGCCTGGCGCGCGAAGCGGCAGAGGATGCGGCGAGAGCACAAGGGCGCAACGATGGCACCTGCTGAATACCGCAAGCCCGTGTTCGACGCGATCCGCAGCCTTCGCGGGCGGGGGTTCCGCAAGGCGGAGGTCGAGCAAGTGGATGCGCTGCTTGATCGGCTTGGCGTTCCTCGGCCAAATGGGGTGCCCCCATCTGCCGCCAACGGCGCAAGCACTGGCCGGCGCATCAACGCCGAGGGCCTTGCCATCGTGAAGCGGTTCGAGGGGCGAAGGCTGACCGCCTATCTCTGCCCAGCGAACATCTGGACAGTCGGGTATGGCCACACAGGGCCCGACGTGCATCGCGGACTGGTGATCAGCGAAGCGAAAGCCGAGCAGCTGCTGCATGAAGATCTGGAGAGGTTCGAAGCGGCAGTGGCCAAGCTGTGCCCGGTGGCCAGCGACAACGAGTTTTCTGCGCTGGTGAGCTTTGCTTTCAATCTGGGCGAAGAATCGCTGCGCACATCAACGCTGCGGCGCATGCACAACGAAGGCAATGAAGCCGGCGCTGCGCTGCAGTTCGCCCGGTGGAACAAGGCGCGGGTCAAAGGCAGGTTCAAGGTTCTGGCCGGGCTTACCGCGCGGCGCGCGGCCGAGGCGGCGCTTTACCTGAAAGGCTGAACAGATGTCGAACCTGCCCAACTGGCCGCCACGCGATTGGCGGGCCGCGCTGGCGCTTGCGCTGTCGGCCGGGGGTGCGGTGGCGCTGACGGTACTGCTGTGGCTGATGACCGGCATGCTGCTGCCCGAGAAGGGCTGGAGCGCGGACAGCGAGGGCGAGCGGGTGACGACGATCCGCTGGGCGCTGTGGATCTGTGCGCTGTGCATCCTGCTGGTGCTGACGGGCCTTGGCTTTTCGGCCTCGCGCCGGGGGCTGCGCCTGGAGCGCGGCGACAACAAGCTGGAATGGGAGGGCGGCGAGGATTTTGCCGACCGCAAACAGGAGAATGACGATGATCAAGCGGTTGCTGGGGAAGATCCTGAAGGACGTGGTGCTGCCGATGGCCAAGCAAGCCGCGCGCGAGGCGGCTGAGGAAGCTGTCATTGGCGTGATCGAGAAGCGCATCGGTCGTGACGAAGGGAAGGTCCTTATGCAGGTGCTGAACGGGCTTGAGAGGAAGTAACGGACGATGAGCGACTTTTCCGAAGTTCTGCGCAATGCGATCGCAGACGTCTACGAAGCGACCATTGGCGCTGGGCCAACATTGCGTATTCGCACCGGAGACAAGCCTGCCACAGCGGATGCTTCACGGACGGGCACCATTCTGGCGAGCGGCGTGTTGCCTGCCGACTGGCTGAGCGCGGCCAGCGCGGGCGTGAAATCGAAAGTCGGCACGTGGACTTTGACAAGTGCAGCTTCTGGAGACCCGGGCCACTTTGAAATCGTCTCCAGCGGTGGGCAGGTGCATTGGCAGAAGATCTGCACCGCGCCCTGGCAGGCAAGCCGAAACTACACGTTGGGCGCGCATGTGACCAATGACAGCGGCAAAGTCTATCGCTGCACCACGCCGGGCGTGGCCGCCAGTTCGGGCGGCCCAACCGGCACCGGGGCGACGATCACCGATGGCGCGGCGGTGTGGACCTATGTGGGGGCCAGCGTTGCCGCGCTGGGCGCGCTGGCGCTGGTGGCCCCGGTCAGCGCGGGTGTGACCGTGACGGTCGATACCTTCACCCTGACCGCACCGAACGCTTAACCCATGAGCCTGTATAACCGCGTAAAGGTGGCAACGGCCACCACGGGCACCGGGACGATCACGCTGGGCGCAGCGGCGG
>NZ_JBXUGM010000005.1:0-170709 GCF_057180525.1 Novosphingobium sp. HNCC26BN242 | reverse complement strand
CCCCCCCCCCCCCCCCCCCCCCCCCCCCCCCTTTTTTCAAGCAGAAGACGGCATACTAGATACACCGTTAAGTCTCGTGGGCTCGGAGATGTGTATAAGAGACAGGTCGAGACACAGTTCGCAGTGTCTCGACTGCGCTCGACACGAACGGAGGGTGGGTTGATCTTCACTAAAGCCCGCTCATGCTGAGCCTGTCGAAGCATGCTGGCGGGACGGTTGTGCCGGCACCCTTCGACAGGCTCAGGGTGAGCGGAGTCTGGGGAAGTATGTAGCGCAAAGAGACAGCGGAGGCACCCGCAGATGCCCCCACCCAAATCAAAACGCGATGCTAAGCGATCCGCGCACCGAGTAATCGACCACGCCCTGCACTTGCTCCGCGCCGCCCGCCAATTGCCAGGTATAGTCCATGCCGCCTGCCAGAACGCGCGCTTCGGCAGTCCAGCCGGATTTCATCGCATCGGGCGTCAGGCGGAACTGGCTGCCGTCTTCGAAATTGGCCACCGTATCGCCCAGCTTGCCAGCCAGCCGCTGCCGGTAACCGCCTTCCAGCTCCAGCGTCAGCGGGCGCTCGTCGCGCGTCACTTCGCCTGCGCTCCACGATGCGGTCATGCTGCCGGTGCCGGTGGCAAGGCTCGATGTGCGCTTGGCCACGGCCAGCACCATCGCGTCCGATCCGCCTTCGCTATAGCCGTTTTCCGAAAGGCGGAAGTAATCGAACTTTGCCATGGGCCGCAACGAAAGGTTGCCGCCCAGATCGATCTTGTACGATGCGCCACCCTGACCGCCCACGGTCCAGCCCTTCCAGCTGCCATTGGCCGAATAGGCCAGTGCCGTCCCGTTCACCGCCCCGGTAAACGTGCGCGCCGAACTGAGCGAAACCCGGCCGACCGAGGCCTTGGCATAGGCATAGAACGGCCCGCTCGCCATGCGCCAGAACGCGCCCAGCTCGTAATTGCTGGCATCGGTGGTCTGATAATCGCCGGTCGCGATATCGCCTTTGGTGTAGGCGAAGGACAGGCCCACATTGCCGATCCCGGTAATCCGTTCGATCCCGGTGGAAATGCCCCAGCCCGAAACCTTGAACCCGGCGGTGCCGGTCTGGTCCTTGCTGCCACGGAACCAGATCGGCTCCAGCCAGCCGCCCGCGTTGCTGATATCAAACAGCGAACTGTCATCCATCAGATGGCGCGAGGCGAGGCGGCCCGAGCGGGTCACGAAATCAAACACGCCGCCCGCATAGTCAGGCAGCAACTGGTTGAACTGGCCCTGCAGAGCGGCCACGTTCTCCACCTGCAACAGGCTGCTGCCAAGGTTGTCGAAGGCCGTGGCCTGCGTATAGATCGCCTCGTATGCCGCAGATTGCGGCGCGTTCAGGCCCAGTTCCTGCGCAGTCTTGCGCGATACGTCGAGCACCAGTGTCTCGCCCACCACGTTCACATCGCCATTGAACAGCACCGGCAACTCGGTAGTGGTGGCATCAAATGTGGGCGTGCCTTCCAGCGACCCGGCGGTCAGGATGGTATAGCTGCCCTCAGCATCGGCGAGCGAGGATATCGTCGCTGAAACCTTTGACCCGCTGGCAAAATTGGCGGTGTTGACCACGATCTGCGAAGCCGTGCCGGTCTCGCCATCGATATAGACTTTCAGCATGCCGCCCGAATTCACCGTCAGGCTATCGAACGAAAGCGTAGCGGCACTGCCGGTGCCAAAGCTGCCGCCATTGACGATGACATCCAGATTCCCAGCATTGCTGAGAGTGCCGGTGAACCGCGAAGTACCGCCCAGCGTCAGCGTGCCAAGATTGCCAGCAAGGTCCAGATTGCCTTCGAAGAACGAAGTGCCCGCCATGCCCATCGTGGCGCTGCCGGAGCCGAAATTGATGTTCCCGCGATAGCCGCTGTCGCCCGAAAGCAGCACCGAATCGTTGCCCGCACCCAGGAAGCTATTGCCGATGATGCGCCCGGTGGCGATATCGAGCACGTCGTTGCCGCTGCCGGTGTGAATATTGCCGGTAATCGCGGCATAGATCACCGGGTTGCTCGCGTCATAGCCTGATGCCGCCTGTTCGGTGGTCTGCGCGGCCTTGTCGATATCATTCAGGTACTGCTTGATCGTGACGCCCGTGGTGTTGGCGGTCACGTCAATCGCGCGCAGATCATCGGTGCCCGATCCGGTCACCGTGATGAAGCCGGTATTGTTGATCGTGCCCAGCGTGCCCGATTTGTCATGAATGCCATAGGCAGCGCCTTCACCGGGGGAACTGATGCCTGCACGGATCGTGCCGCTGTTTGACAGAGTGGGGACCACAGAGCCCTGATTGATAAGCAGGGCAGTGGCGGTTTCGTCCACGGTGGTGGCGGTGATCGTGCCGGAAACGCCGATGCCATTGGCCATGGTCACCGTGCCACCCTTTCCACCAATCACCACGCCAAAGGCATCGGTGTTGCTGTAGACGCTGTTGGCCGTGATCGCGCCATCAATGGCCAGCGAGAACTCACCGTCGCGGCCTTTGACCTTGCCAATCACGATATCGTTTGCACCACCCACCAGCAGCGCGGGGCTGTTGCCGACAGACGAGATCGCGCCGGTCACTTCCGAAGCATCGGCCACGCCGTCACTGTCTTCGTCGGTGTTGGTGGAGCTGAGGTCATAAGGCGCGGCATCCAGCAGGATACCTCCTGCGACATTGCCCGAAATCTCGACCGCCGCCTTGCCGCTGCGCAGCGCGGTGCGCGAAAGCGTCTGCGTGGTGCCTGCATCGGTGGTGTAGGATGAGGCTTGGCTGACTGTGCCCTGGATGCGCACAGTGCCACCCACATTGCCGCCAACCACCAGCGCCTGCGCGCCTTCGCCCACCACGGCGACGGTGCCTTCAACCGTCACGTTGCCGGTCACGCCCTTGGTGCCGATCCCCACGCTGTTGTCGCCCAGCACAGCAATCGTGCCGGTGTTGGCCACATTGCCGACCAGATCGGATTTCACCGCAATGCCGCCGGAATTCAGGCCATCGACGCGGATCGTGCCGCTGTTGCTGATCGATCCCGTGGTGGCAGCGCCGCTGTTCACCACAATGCCATAACGGTTCGATGCCGATGCAATTGGGCCATCGGCAATGCCGTTGCTGTCGGTATCGGCAGCGGTGAAGGTTTCGGTCACGGTGATTGTGCCCGCGTTGCTGATCGTGGTGGAGCGGCCCGGTTCAACGAAGATCCCGGCATCGCCCGTCTTGCCGCCGGTGTTGGTCATCGTTCCGCCCGATGCGACCGTCACAGTGTTGTTCGAATCCACCGTAGTTGCCACGCCGCCGTTGGCCAGCGTGATCGTGCCGCCGCTGGCCACGGTCACGTTGCCTGCCGTCGCGGTCTTGAGCGGGGCCGTCGTGCTGGTGCTTACGGTCGTATCGGCAAAAGCGGTTTGCGGGATCAGCAGGGCGAGCGCAGCGGGCGCTCCAGCCATTGCGGAAAGAAAAGTCGTGCTGCGAAGATGGTTCATGAAACCCCTCATCCATTCGGGAAAAAGCAGGCCCGCGCCGGGGTGCGGTCGGCACGGGCCAGTCAAGGTGCGACCCGCAAGGGACTCATGCGGGAGCGATCAACAGGTGGAGCTGGCCCGGCGCGGTGCCGGTTGTCCGTCTCCGCAGCGCTTAACGGGAACCTTCGCGAAACCCTTCGCAGCGCTTGGAAAAAAGTTTGCGAAGGCGTTTGATAGCGCGCTGTAAATCTGCCGTTCACTTGAATGACGGCAGGCAGAGCGCGCGGCCTGCATCGGGCCTTGGTGCAAAGACGGCAGGTTTCCTTGACGTTCTATGGCGACGTGAGATCAGAAGCTTTGGCGGGCGATGAAAGCCTGCTGGAATCTGCTGATAGCCTTCATCGTGAGGCCTTGGACGACGCTTCGCTGATGCGCGAAGTGGCAGGCGGGTCGGTCGAGGCCTTTTCCATTCTGGTCGATCGTCATTCGCCCGCGCTCTATCGCGTGGCCATGCGCATGCTGTCCGATCCGGCCGAGGCCGAGGATGTGACGCAGGATTGCTTCACCCGCCTGTGGCAGAATGCGCCGGGCTGGCAGCCCTCTGGGGCCGGGCTGGTCGGCTGGCTGCACCGTGTGGCCATGAACTTGTGCTTCGATCGCAAGCGCCGCTTCCGCGTGGTGACCGTGGAAACGCTGCCCGATCCGGCTGATGACACACCGCTGGCGGACCGCCGAATCGAGGCTGAGCAAGCCTCGAAAGCGGTGGGAGAGGCCTTGGCAGACTTGCCCGAGCGCTATCGCGCCGCGCTAGTCCTCTGTTATTACGAGGGTTTTTCGAACGCCCTTGCAGCACAGGTGCTTGATCTCAATATCAAGGCGATGGAATCGCTACTGTTCAGAGCGCGTCGGCAGATGCGCGGCCTGCTTGAGGCCCGCGATGTGTCGTGCGCCGATCTGGCGGCGCAGGCCTGATGGCGCGCAAGGTTCCCGTTTCACCCGCGCAGGCCGAAGCCGCGCTCCATGCTGCACTGGCCCGCGCCCCGCGCCCCGCCGTGCCGCCCGGCCTTGCCGCGCGGATCGTGGCGCAAGCCACCGCGCAGCCGCAGTTTGCGCCGGGGGCCGATGCGGTTGAGGCGAGGGTGCCCGAAGTGCCGGCTCCGACCGCGCAGGTCATTCCCTTCGCACCAGTCGCCGAGTCTGGCAAAGCCGAACCACCGCGCAACCGGCGGTTCTTTTTCGGCGGGGCCTTTGCGGCGATGGCGGCGAGTCTGGTGGCGGTCGTGGTGATCGACCAGAAAACCGCACCTTTGCCCGGAATGGCAGAAAATGCAGAAATTGCAGTGGGTTCTGAAGTGCACTTAGATGCACCTAGAACACACCAAGCTGCACCAGCCCCGCGGCTGGCCGCTGCAAGGCCCACCCAAAGCGCCGCACCGCGCACCGCAAATGCCATCGTGACGATCACGCCCGAACCGCCGCTGGTCGATCCCGCTCCGGTGCAGATCACCGCGCCCGCACCCCAACTTGCCACCTCTGGCGAGCGTCCGGCACGCGATGTGGCAGGTCCAACCGCCGATCCATCGCCCGCCCCGCGCATCGTTCCCAACGGAGGCCTGATGGGACCGCCCGCGCCGCAGCAGGGCTGGGCCTTTACCGGCGGCGCTGCGGGCAATAGCACGCTGCCAGGGGGGCAATCCCTGCCGAGCCAGACCACCGGCACGATGCCGCCTCCTTCCGGCCCCGGTGGCGCACATCCCTGAAGGTTCGCGGGCCTGACGGGCCTGTAATTGCCTGTAAAACCGGGCTATAGGCCCGCCAATGCAGCAACATCCCATCCTCGTGCTGACTACTGGCGGCACCATCGACAAAGCCTATTTTGACGCGCTGAGCGAGTATCAGATCGTCGAATCCGGCATCCCTGCCGTGCTTGCGCAGGCGCGCGTAGCCTTGCCGATCCGCGTGATGGAACTGATGCGCAAGGACAGTCTGGAGCTGACCGATGCCGACCGCGCGCTGATTGCCGCCGCTGTGCGAGAAGCCCCGGAAACCCGCGTCGTGATCACCCATGGCACTGATACCATGACAGAAACTGCCAAGGCGCTGGCCGATATTCCCGGCAAGATCGTAGTGCTGACCGGCGCATTATCGCCCGCGCGCTTTGCGCAAACCGATGCGCCCTTCAACCTGGGGATGGCCTTTGCCACCGCACAAATCGCCGCGCCCGGCGTGTGGATCGCGATGAGCGGGCAAGTGTTTGACGGGTTGAAGGTGCGCAAAGATCGCGCCGCAGGGAAATTTGTGACCCTCTAAAGCGTTGCAGTCGTGCACGTTAAGGCACGGCTCGCCCAAGGAGAGGCTTTGCATGAATTGGATTTATCTCGCTCTGGCCGGACTGTTCGAAATTGGCTGGCCGGTCGGCCTCAAAATGGCGCAGGCACCCGCTAGCCGGATCAGCGGTACTCTGGTTGCCATCACGTTCATGGCGGTTAGCGGCACCCTGCTCTGGCTGGCGCAACGGACGATCCCCATCGGCACTGCTTACGCGATCTGGACCGGGATCGGTGCAGCCGGGACGTTTATCGTGGGCGTGCTGATCTATAATGATCCCGCCTCGCTGATGCGCTTTGCAGGGGTTGCGCTCATCGTTGCCGGAGTGGTGACGCTCAAGCTGGCGCATTAGAGCCAAATGACGTTAGGTTGCCACGCCGACACTGCCCTTTGGGGCGAAACCGGCCTCCATCTGCGCGGGTTTCAGGCCTGATAGGCATTGTTATTGGACGGTAACGGATCAGCCTCTAAAGCAGAGTCATGACACTTCCCCGGATTGCGAACCAGCGCGCCATTATTGACCGCCGCCAGTTGGCCGATGCCGTCGCTGCCGCCTTTGGCGAACAGGGCGAGAAATCGCGCCCGGCAGTGGTTGAGCTGCTGCGCGGGGCGCTGGAGAGTGGGCGCGCCGAAATTGCGCGGCGGCTGGAAGCCAAGCCCTCGGCAGGCACCGAATGCGCGCAGGCGCAGGCCTTTCTGGTCGATCAGTTGATGCGCATCATCTACGATCACGTGACAGGGCGCATCTATCGCGCCAGCAACCGGTCGATGGGCGAGCGCATCGCCGTGGTCGCCGTGGGCGGCTATGGCCGGGGCGAAATGGCGCCGCATTCGGACGTGGACATCGCCTTCATCACCCCGATCAAGCCGACATCGTGGTGCGAACAGGTGATCGAGGCGATGCTCTATTTCCTTTGGGATCTGGGGCTTAAGGTCGGTCAGTCTAGCCGATCACTGGACGAAGTGGTGCGCATGGCGCGCAGCGATCTGACGATCCGCACCGCCATGCTCGAAGGCCGCTATGTGTGGGGTGACCGCGATCTTTATGATGCGGCATCGGCCAAGTTCTTTGCCGAAGTCGTCCATGGCACCGAAAAGCAGTTCGTTGCCGAAAAGCTTGAAGAGCGCAACCAGCGCCACAAGCGGCTGGGCGATAGCCGCTATGTGGTTGAACCCAATGTGAAAGAGGGCAAGGGCGGCCTGCGCGATCTGCACACGCTGTACTGGATCGGCAAATATATCCACAAAGTGCGCGATGCATCTGAGCTGGTCGATGTGGGCCTGCTGACGGCGGAGGAATACCGCGCGTTCCGCCGGGCCGAGAACTTCTTCTGGGCGGTGCGGTGCCACCTGCACACGCTGACCAACCGCGCCGAAGACCGGCTGACGTTTGACATGCAGCGCGAAGTGGCGATGCGGATGAACTTTGCCGACCGGCCCGGCAAGAGCGCGGTTGAACGGTTCATGCAGTACTTCTTCCTGCAGGCAAAGCAGGTGGGGTCCTTGACCGGGGTGTTTCTGGCGCAGCTGGATGATCAGTTCGCCAAGGAAAAGCGTGGCTTCTTTGCCAGCCTGCGCCGCAAGCGGCCCAAGCGGGTCGGATCGTTCCTGATCGATGCAGGCAAGCTGGGCGTGGATTCGGACGACACCTTCAAGCAGGAGCCGGTGCGGCTGGTGGAACTGTTTGCCGTGGCGGTGGAACAGCAGGTGGAAATTCATCCCGAAGCCATGCGCCTCGCGCGGCGCGATGCCGGGCTTATCGATGCTGCCATCCGCCGCGATCCGCGCGCAAACAAGCTGTTCATGGATGTGCTGACCAGCCGCAATGATCCCGAAACGGTGCTGCGCTGGATGAACGAGGCGGGCGTGTTTGGCCGGTTCATTCCCGATTTTGGCCGCGTGATCGCGCAGATGCAGTTCGACATGTACCACCATTACACGGTGGACGAACACACGATCCGCGCCATCGGGTTGCTGGCCAAGATCGAGAAGGGCGAGGCCCGCGCCGATCACCCGCTGGCCAGTGAAGTGGTCAGCAAAGTGTCTTCGCGCCGGGTGCTCTATCTGGCCACGCTGCTCCACGACATTGCAAAGGGCCGCAAGGGCGACCATTCGGTGCTGGGCGCCGAAGTGGCGATGAAGCTGTGCCCGCGGCTGGGGCTTTCGGCGGCAGAGACCGAACTGGTCGCCTGGCTGGTGCGCTGGCACTTGCTGATGAGCGCGACCGCGTTCAAGCGCGATCTGGCCGATTACAAGACCATCGCCGATTTTGTGCAAACCGTGCAGAGTCAGGAGCGCTTGCGTCTGCTGCTGATCCTGACCGTGGTGGACATTCGCGCGGTGGGGCCGGGCGTGTGGAATTCGTGGAAGCGCCAGCTGCTGGGCGATCTGTTCATTTCCGCCGAAGAAATGCTGCGGCTGGGCCACAAGCAGCATGGGCGGGTGGAGCGCATTGCCGCCAAGAAGAAAGCCGTGGGCGTTCTGCTGAAAGAGCGCGATGCTCTGATCGGCACGGTGGGCAAGCAATTGGGCGATGCCTATTGGATTGCCGAGCCCGAAGACATTATCGCGCTGAACCTGCAGCAGATGGACGTGGCGCTGGGCGAGCCGCTGTCGGTGGAAGCGCACTGGTATCCGGCGCGCGGGGCGACGCTGGTGACGGTGTTGGCGGCAGACCATCCGGGGCTGTTCTATCGCATTGCCGGGGGCATTCATCTGGCCGGTGGCAACATCATCGACGCGCGCATTCACACCGCGCGCAATGGCACGGCGGTGGACAACTTCCTGGTGCAGGACCCGCTGGGCCGCCCGCTGAACGAAGCCAGCCAGATCGCGCGGCTGAAGAACGCCATCGCCGATGCGCTGGCCAACCGGGTGAAGCTGGTGCCGCAATTGGCCGCAAGGCCGTTGGCCCGTCCGCGCGCCGATGCGTTTGATGTGCGGCCCATCGTGATCTTCGACAACAAGGCATCGAACCGGTTTACTGTTATCGAAGTGGGATCGCGTGACCGGCCTGCGCTGTTGAGCCAGCTTGCACGCGCGCTGTTCGAGGCGCGGCTGGTGGTGCATTCGGCACACATCGCCACCTATGGCGAACGAGCGGTCGATACCTTCTATGTCACCGATGTGCTGGGCGAGAAAGTGGAGGACGAAGCGCGGTTGCGCACGGTGGAAAAGCGGCTGCTGGAGGCGGCAGAGGATCGCAAGCTGAAGGCTGCGGCCTGAGAGGCATCAGTTTCCCGCTGTGGGCATCAGGCGTTTGTGCTGTCACGCTTTTCCGCAAACTGATCGTAGGCTTCCACCGCTTGGGCTGCATACATCAGGCTTGGCCCTGCGCCCATGTAAAGCGCCATGCCCATTGTCTCCATCACCTCATCGCGCGATGCGCCGTGTTCGAGCGCGGCCTTGGAATGAAAGGCAATGCAGCCATCGCAGCGGATGGCAACAGAGATTGCCAAGGCAATGAGTTCCTTGGTCTTGGCGTCCAGTGCGCCCGCCTGCGTGGCGGCCTGCGCCATGGCCGAGAACGCCTTCATCACATCGGGCGCGCCCATGCGCACCTGCTTGATCGCGCCCGACAGTTCGGTCGCCATTTCCGGCCAATCCTTGTTCATGGCTGTGGCCCCTTCAGGCTTGGAGATGCGTGATTTTGCGGGCGATCAGCCAGCTGACCGGCAGTGCCAGCACGAACCCTGCCGCAGCGGCAATCACAATCGGCGTCATGCCTTTCATTCCGGCGGCCAGAACCGCCGTTATGCCAGCCCCCATCAGTGTGGTGCCAACAACGGCGTGGAGAATCATTGTCAGACGGAACATCACACGCCCCCATTGCTATCTGCCGAATGGTTAGACCCTTCGGGGTGTGGATGAATTGATGCGCATCAATCGGTTGTTGGGCGTTGGTGAAGACGGGTGACACCTTGATGCACGGCCAATTGATCCTCTGGCAGGCAGCGCAAGCCGTCCCTATCTCTGACCTTATGAGTGAAGCGGAATATCTGAGCGGCCGGTTGCTGCTGGCGATGCCGGGCATGGGCGATGCGCGGTTCGATCACGCGGTGATCGCCATGTGCGTGCACGATGAACATGGCGCGCTGGGCATCGGCATTGGCGCGGTGCGCGAAGGGGTGACATTGCACGGGCTGCTAGCCGATATCGGCATCGATCCCGGCGTTGCGCCCGATGTGCCGGTGCTGGATGGCGGCCCGGTGGAAACGGCGCGTGGCTTTGTGTTGCACACCAATGATTGGGGCGGGGAGGGCAGCGTGACGGTGAACCCGCTGTGCCAGCTGTCTGCCTCGCTCGATGTGCTGCGCGCGATTGCCGAAGGGCGTGGGCCAGCCAAGTTTCTGGTAGCGCTGGGTTATGCCGGATGGGCCGGGGGTCAGCTTGAAGGCGAGATGCGCCACCATGGCTGGTATGCGGCCAAGGGCCATCCCGAAGTGCTGTTCGGCACACCTACGGGCAGGCGCTGGACTCAGGCGTGGAAGCGCGAGGGCATCGATCCGGCGCATCTGGCGGGGCAGACGGGGAGGGCTTGAGTGGCGGTATAGCGTGGGCGCTAACCCCTAATTCGTCATCCCGGGCTTGACCCGGGATCCCGCTTTTTCTTCGAGGTCGCTGAAGGGTAGCGGGACCCCGGGTCAAGCCCGGGGTGACGTGGTTATATAACGTCTGCACGCACTTAAAAACCCGCTCACCCTGAGCTTGTCGAAGGGTGCTCGCGCTGTGCCGGATTTTTCGACAGGCTCAGCATGAGCGGGTTTTTGGGATTACATGTGGGCTTTGATCAGCTCTCGGCCGCCTCGCTGTTGAGCTGGATGTAGTTGGCGATCCCCATGCGTTCGATCATGTCGAACTGCTTTTCGATCACATCGACATGCTCTTCCTCGCTTTCGAGGATCTTGGCGAAGAGATCGCGGCTGACGAAATCGCGCACGCTTTCGCAATGGGCGATGGCATCTTTCAGCAGGGGCAGCGCATCCATTTCGAGCGCGAGGTCGGCCTTGAGGATTTCTTCCACCGATTCGCCCACGCGCAAGCGGCCGAGCGCCTGAAAATTGGGCAGGCCATCGAGGAACAGGATGCGATCGGCCAGCAGATCAGCGTGCTTCATTTCGTCGATCGATTCGTGGCGTTCGTACTCGGCCAGTTTCTTGACGCCCCAGTTGGCCAGCAGGCGATAATGCAGCCAGTACTGGTTGATGGCGGTTAGCTCGTTAAGCAGGGCCTTGTTGAGATATTCGATTACTGTGGCGTCGCCCTTCATCTTGAACACTTTCTGTAAACAGGACAATGATGAGGGATTAGGCGCACAAATAGCGTTCGCCAAGCGCGAACGACTCGCACGGGCTGGCAATCTTTCATTACAAATCAACTAGTAATGCGAACGCTTTGCTTTTCAGCAAGGGCGCAATTTTTCAGGCAACTGCGCAGGCGCGCTCGTCGGCGATGATGTCATCGGCATCTTCGAGGCACTGGCGGCACTGGGGGCGATAACCCATTTTGCCGTAGATATCTTCGGCCCCACCGGCAACGCATCGAGCGGCGGCACGGATGTCTTTTTCGCGGATGGCATTGCAGATGCAGATGAACATGCGGGCAATCCTTCAGCAGATGATCTTGCCAATGATTCGCAGTAATAATGCGACTAGATCGCAATAGCAAGGCTAATTGCACTGCGCGGCAGACGTTGCAAACCTGCGGGCGTCGCTCTACATATCCCAGCACATCGAGAGTTGGGGTGACGCCCCAACGCCAACCTGCCGATCCGGGCAAGGTGGTACCTGATCCAGCGATGGAGAAGGGATGTGGCCGATCCGGCAATCAAACGGACACGGACACTTCAAGGCGTCACCCTGAAAAGGTTGAAGAAAGACGCAAAGACCGTGCCGATCAGAATTGCCGACAACCTGCCCGCCCGCCGCACGCTGGAAGCCGAAGGCGTGATAGTGATGAGCGAAACCGAAGCCGCGCGCCAGGACATCCGCCCGATGCGGATCGCGCTGCTCAACCTGATGCCCGACAAGATCACCACCGAAACGCAGATCGCGCGGCTGTTGGGCGCAACCCCGCTGCAGGTGGAACTGGAGCTGCTGCGCATTTCCGATCACGTGAGCAAGAACACTTCGGCGGGGCATATCTCGGCGTTCTATCGCCCGTGGGAGGATGTGAAACCTGAGAAGTTCGACGGGCTAATCGTAACCGGCGCGCCGGTGGAGACGATCGGGTTTGAGGATGTGAGTTACTGGGACGAATTGCGGCGCATCTTCGATTGGTCGCAGACCAATGCGCATCGCACGCTGTCAATCTGCTGGGGCGCGATGGCGGCGTTGCATCATTATCATGGCGTGGAAAAGCACATGCTGGCCACCAAGGCTTCGGGCGTGTTCCGCCACCGCAATCATGCCCCGGCCAGCCCGCTGATGCGGGGGTTGCCTGATGTGTTCGACGTGCCGGTATCGCGCTGGGCCGAAGTGCGGCGCGAGGACTTGCCTGAGGGGCGGGGCTTGACCGTGCTGGCCGACAGTGCGGAGACGGGCCTGTGCCTTATCGACGATCCGGCCACGCGCACGCTGCACATGTTCAACCATCTGGAATACGATACGCTGACGCTGGCGGGGGAATATGCGCGCGATGAAGCGGGCTATCTGCCGCAGCACTATTTCCCCGGCGATGACCCGCAGAGCCAGCCTGCCAACACCTGGCGCGGGCATGGGCACCTGCTTTATGGCAACTGGGTGAACGCGGTGTATCAGACCACGCCTTATGATGTGGCGGATATCGGAATCTGAAGCGCAACTTGCATTTGTGACGGGCTTCGCCTAACGGCCCGTCCTTCAACCGACACGGATTCGATGATCGGCCTGGCCACAAGGGCTGCCAAGGCGGATCGGACGCGTCGTAATCAGGAGACGAAAATGCCCAAGATGAAGACGAAGAGCGGCGTGAAAAAGCGCTTCAAGCTCACCGCCACCGGCAAGGTGAAGCATGGGGTGGTTGGCAAGCGCCACCGCCTGATGAGCCATAACGCCAAGTACATCCGCCAGAACCGCGGCACCGACGTGATTTCCGATGCAGATGCAAAGGTGATCAAGAAGTGGGCGCCCTACGGGCTGTAAGGAGCACCTGAGTTATGAGTCGTATCAAGCGTGGTGTAACCACCAAAGCCAAGCACAAGAGGATTTTGGATCAGGCGAAGGGCTATCGCGGCCGTCGCAAGAACACGATCCGCGTCGCCCGTCAGGCCGTTGAAAAGGCCGGACAGTATGCCTATCGCGACCGCAAGGTAAAGAAGCGCAGCTTCCGCGCCCTGTGGATCCAGCGTATCAACGCTGCGGTGCGCGCCGAAGGCCTGACCTATTCGCAGTTCATCCACGGCACCAAGCTGGCCGGGATCGAACTGGACCGCAAGACGATGGCCGACCTCGCCATGAACGAGGGCGCGATCTTCACAACGGTGATCGCACAAGCCAAGGCTGCGCTGCCGGCTTAAGGCTGGTTGCGATCCTTGCACCTGAAAAAGGGGCGGGTTTCTTCGGAAATCCGCCCCTTTTTGGTTGCGACTCGTGCAAGTGCGCTGCAATGTGTCTCGGATACTTACGAGAAACACATAAGCGGGGCGCTCAACACTTGACCGGGGACTGCACAGTCCGGGTTCGATTCCATCGGCCACCTGCGCCGCTGGCCCGCTATTTCACGACCTTTTACGTGACCGAGCTCACCGTTCCCGATGGTGGACGCGTGACCGACCATCTCCATCCCGAATGGGCAAATTTGCGCGTCTACTCCGGCGATTTCCCCGATTCCCGGTTGCCGGGACAGCCGGTTCTGGCCGGAAGCCTTGCCAACTTTACCGGGCCGACCAGTGCTGCGCTGGAATTCACGGTCGGCACATCGCGCATCTGGGGGATTGGCATTCTACCACTGGGCTGGGCGCGGTTTATCGGAAGGCCGGCCAAGGACCATGCGGATGCGATCTATCCCGCGGCTGGCCCAGCATTCCTAGCGCATCTCCGGCCGCTGATTACAAGCCTGTTCGGGCCCGAGCCGGATGAAGAGGCCGAGCTGGCGCGAATCAGCAGCTTTTTCCTGAGCGCGTTGGCAGCAGGGCCGAACGAGGACGATCAGCGCATCATTGCTTGCCACACGGCGCTGCTCGATCCCGAAATCGCGACCGTGGCCGAGATGGCAGAGGCGGCACGGCTGCCAGCACATACGCTGGAACGGGTCTGTCGCCGCCACTTCGGCTTTGCGCCGCGGCTGCTGCTGCGTCGCCAGCGCTTCATGCGCTCTCTGGTGCAATACCTGCTCGATCCCTCGCTCCACTGGATCGGCGCGATCGACAGCCATTATCATGATCAGGCCCAGTTCGTGCGCGACTTTCACCGCTTCATGGGGATGAGCCCCAGCGAATATGCCTCCACCCCCAAGCCGATCCTGACAGAGGTGATGCGGGCGCGGCACGAGTTCATGGGCAGCGCGGTGCAGGCGCTGCATTCTCCGGTTCCCCAAGGGTGAGCGCGCGCAACTCCCCACTTTGATTTTGGCGCATTTGGCGCTAGCGGCTGCGCGCATGGAAAACCTTGATCAACAGCAGGCCGAAACGATAAGCGCCATTGCAGCGGCGGCCACGCCCGAAGCGGTGGAGGCGATCCGCGTTGCGGCCCTTGGCAAGCAGGGCTGGGTCAGCGCGCTGCTAAAATCGCTGGGCGGGATGACGCCCGACCAGCGGCAGAGCGAAGGGCCGAAAATCCACGCCGCGCGCGAAGCTGTGACGGCAGCGCTGGCGGAGCGCAAGGCCGCGCTGGAAAGCGCAGTGCTTGAAGCGCGGTTGGCGGCTGAGACGGTTGACCTGTCGCTGCCTGCGCCAGAGGCTCCGCGCGGGTCGGTCCACCCGGTTTCGCAAGTAATGGACGAACTGGCCGAAATATTCGCCGACATGGGTTTTGCCGTGGCGAGCGGGCCGGAGATCGAGGACGACTGGCACAATTTCACCGCGCTCAACATGCCCGAAACGCACCCGGCGCGCGCGATGCACGATACGTTTTATTTCCCGGACAAGGATGCGCAAGGCCGCGACATGCTGCTGCGCACGCACACCTCGCCGGTACAGATCCGTTCGATGCTGAAAGAAGGAGCGCCGCTGCGCATCATCGCGCCGGGGCGGGTCTACCGTTCGGACTCGGACGCAACGCACACGCCGATGTTCCACCAGATCGAAGGCCTTGTGATCGACAAGGGCATTCATCTGGGCCACCTGAAGTGGACGCTGGAGACTTTCCTGAAGGCTTTCTTCGAGCGCGAGGACATCACCCTGCGCCTGCGCCCGAGTTACTTCCCGTTCACCGAACCTTCGGTCGAAGTGGACGTTGGCTACACCCTCATCAACGGCAAGCGTGTGGTCGGCGGCAGCGGCGATGCCGCGAACGGCGGCTGGATGGAAGTGCTGGGCAGCGGCATGGTCAACCGCAAGGTCATTGAATTTGGCGGGCTGGACCCGGATGAATGGCAGGGCTTTGCCTTTGGCACCGGTGTGGACCGCCTTGCCATGCTGAAATACGGCTTGGACGATCTGCGCGCCTTCTTTGATGGCGATGCGCGGTGGCTGGGCCACTATGGCTTTGGCGCGCTCGACGTGCCTACCCTTTCAGGCGGTGTGGGAGTGCGCGCATGAAGTTCTCCCTCTCATGGTTGCAGTCGGTGCTCGATACCAAGGCCGATGCCCGTACCATCGCTGAAAAGCTGACCTCGCTGGGACTGGAGATCGAAGGCGTCGAAGATGCCTCGGCGGCGCTGACGAAGTTCCGCGTGGCGCGCGTGCTGAGCGCGGACAAGCACCCCCAGGCCGACAAGCTGCAAGTGCTCTCGGTCGATCTGGGGGACGGCACCCCGCTGCAGGTCGTGTGCGGTGCGCCCAATGCGCGTGCGGGGATGATCGGCGTGCTGGGCCTGCCCGGTGCGGTGGTTCCCGCCAATGGCATGGAACTCAGGAAGTCGGCCATTCGCGGCGTTGAATCCAACGGCATGATGTGTTCCACGCGCGAATTGTGCCTGGGCGAGGATCATGACGGGATCATCGAACTGCCCGAAGATGCGCCGATCGGCACCAGCTTTGCCGATTACGTGGGCTCTGATCCGGTGTTCGATGTGGCGATCACGCCCAACCGGCCCGATTGCATGGGCGTTTACGGCATTGCCCGCGATCTGGCGGCGGCTGGCCTTGGCGTGCTGAAGCCGATTGCGGCGCAGCCGGTGGCGGGCACCTTCCCTTGCCCGGTCGAAGTGCGCACCGACGATCCTGAAGGATGCCCTGCGTTCTATGGCCGGGTCATTCGCGGGGTGAAGAATGGCCCCAGCCCGAAGTGGCTGCAGGACTTCCTGAAGAGCGCAGGCCAGCGTCCGATTTCGGCGCTGGTGGACGCGACCAACTTTGTGATGCTGGGCTATGGCCGTCCGGCGCACGCCTATGATCTGGCCAAGCTGAACGGCGCGGTGGTTGCCCGCAAGGCACGGGAGGGCGAAAGCTGCCTTGCGCTCAACGGCAAGGAATATGCGCTGGCCCCGTTCATGACGGTGATTGCCGATGACAGCGGCGTGCATGACATTGCCGGGATCATGGGTGGCGAACATTCGGGCTGCACCGACGATACCACCGACGTGCTGCTGGAAGTGGCCTACTTCAATCCGCCAAGCATCGCACGCACCGGCCAGGCGCTGGCGCTGGCATCGGACGCGCGCGGGCGGTTTGAGCGCGGGGTGGACCCTGCTTTCCTTGATACCGGCATGGACCTGCTGACCGCGCTGATCCTTGAGATTTGCGGCGGTGAAGCCAGCGAAGTGGTGCGTGCCGGAGAGCCGCCAGTGGCGCGCAAGAGCGTGGCCTATAACACAACGCTGGCAGGAAGCCTTGGCGGCGTTGATGTGGGCGCGGGCGAGCAAAAGCGCATTCTGACCGCGCTGGGCTTTGGCGTGGGCGACGAGTGGTCGGTTACCGTGCCGACATGGCGGCCCGATGTGGATGGTGCGCCCGATATCGTTGAGGAAGTGATCCGCGTTCATGGGCTGGACGCGGTGCCTTCCACACCGCTGCCGCGCGCAGATGGCGTGGCCAAGCCGACTGCTACGCCAGTCCAGATGCTGGAACGGCGCGTGCGTCGTTCGGCTGCTGCGCGGGGGCTGAACGAGGCGATTACGTGGTCGTTTTTGCCTGAAGCGCAGGCCGATCATTTTGTCCTTCGACACGCCGCTGACGCGGCTGCTCAGGATGAGCGGGATCAATTGTGGAGCCTTGCCAATCCGATCTCTGAAGACCTGAAGGTCATGCGGCCTTCGCTGCTGCCGGGGCTGCTTTCGGCGGCGCAGCGCAATCTGCACCGTGGTGCGGCTTCGGTGCGGCTGTTCGAGATTGGCCGCCGCTATCTGCGCGGTGAGGGCGGGGCGAGTGACGAGAGGCTGAGCCTTGCCATGGTGCTGGCAGGCGACAGCACGCCGCGTGGCTGGGCAACTGGAAAGGCCAAGCCGTTCGATGCGTTCGATGCCAAGGCCGAAGCGCTGGCTTTGCTGGCTGAGGCGGGCGCGCCGGTTGATAACCTGCAGGTCATGGGGGAAGCGGGAGCGCAGTTCCATCCCGGCCAGTCGGCCACGCTGCGATTGGGGCCAAAGACAGTGCTGGCGCGGTTCGGCATGTTGCACCCTTCAACTGCCAAGGCTTTTGATCTTGATGGCCCGGTGGCCGTGGTTGAGCTGTTCCTAGACCGGATTCCGGCGAAGAAGAGTGCGGGCACGTTTGCCCGTCCGCACTTTGCGCCGCCTGCACTGCAAGCCGTGACGCGCGACTTTGCATTTCTGGTTGATGCCGCGCTGCCTGCGGGCGATCTGCTGCGCGCGGTCAAGGGTGCCGACAAGCAGGCGATCACCGCTGCGCGCATCTTTGACGATTTTCGGGGGCAGGGCGTGCCCGAGGGGCAGAAGAGCCTGGCCATCGAAGTGACGCTGCAGCCGGTCGAAAAGTCGTTCGATGAAGCCGCATTGAAGGCGATTGCTGACAAGGTGGTTGCCGCAGCGGCCAAGCAAGGGGCAGTGCTTCGCGGATGAGCGACGATCTGGTCACGATCACCAATGGCGAACTGACCGCGCGGATCAATCCGTTCGGCGCGGAACTTTGGTCGCTGACCGATGCGGACGGCCGCGAATACATGACCGATGCCGACCCGGCGTTCTGGGGCGGGCATGCGCCGCTGCTGTTCCCGATTGTCGGGGCGCTGGTGGACGATACGCTGCGGATCGATGGGCAGGCTTATACGATGCCCAAGCATGGTTTCGCCCGCCGTAGCGCCTTTGCACCGGTTCATGCCGAAGGGGCCGGGGCGCGGTTTCGGCTGACCGATTCGCCTGCTACGCGCGCGGTCTATCCGTTCGGCTTCGTACTGGAGGTGGCCTACCGCATCGTCGGGATGACCCTGCATACCGACGTCAGCGTGTTCAATCCGAACGCGGAGCCGCTGCCTTTCAGCTTCGGTTTCCATCCAGCCTTTGCCTGGCCGCTGCCGGGCGGGGCGGATAAGCACGCGCACAAGCTGGTTTTTGCGGCTGATGAGGAGCCTGTGCTGCGACAGGTTGCGCCCGGCACCGGGGTGCTGCTTCCGGCCACGGTGCCCAGCCCGGTTCAGGGGCGCGAGCTTGCGCTGCACGAAGACCTGTTCCGCGCTGATGCGCTGATCTGGGAGCGGACGGGGAGTAACGCGCTGTCCTATGGCGCGAAGGGTGGAAGCCAGCTTGACTTTAGCTTCCCCGACACGACCTCGCTGGGCGTGTGGCAGGTGCCCGGTGCGCGCTATATCTGCATTGAGCCTTGGCAGGGGCATTCGGACCCGCAGGGCTTTACTGGCGATTTCCGCGAAAAGCGCGGCGTTGTGCTGCTCCCCCCGCGCGAAACCCGCAGCTTCCGCATGGACGTAAGCGTGCAGCCGCGCTAACCGCGCCTTCATGTCCAATCGCCGCACCTTTGCCATCATTTCGCACCCGGACGCCGGGAAGACCACACTGACCGAAAAGCTGCTGTTGCAAGGTGGCGCGATCCATCTGGCGGGCGAGGTCAAGGCGCGAGGGCAGGCGCGGCGGGCGCGGTCTGATTGGATGAAGATCGAGCAGCAGCGCGGGATTTCGGTCACGTCGTCGGTGATGACGTTCCAGAAGGATGGCATCGTCTTCAACCTGCTGGATACGCCGGGTCACGAAGACTTTTCCGAAGACACCTATCGCACGCTGACCGCAGTCGATTCGGCGATCATGGTGATCGACGCGGCCAAGGGCATCGAGCCGCAGACGCGCAAGCTGTTCGAGGTCTGCCGGTTGCGCTCGGTGCCGATCATCACGTTTGTGAACAAGGTGGATCGCGAAGGCCGCAGCGTGTTCGAAACGCTCGATGAAGTGGCCGATGCGCTGGCGCTCGATGTGGTGCCAATGTCATGGCCCATCGGCATGGGCGGCGTGTTTCAGGGCGTGATGAGCTTTGCCGATGAAACCATCGCGCGGCCTGAAGGCGACAGCCGCGAATTTCTGGGCAAGATCGAATCCGCTCCGTATGCCTCTGGCGCTATCCCAGCCGACATTGCCGAGGAGATCGAACTCGCCCGTGCAGGCTACCCCGAATTCGATATTGAGGCCTATCGCAATGGCGATCTGACGCCGGTCTATTTCGGATCGGCGCTCAAGAACTTTGGCGTGGTGGACCTGATCGACGCGATTGCCAAGTTCGCCCCGCCGCCGCGCCCGCAATCGTCGAGCGTGGGCACCGTGGACCCCGAGCGCGCGGATGTGACCGGTTTCATCTTCAAGGTGCAGGCCAACATGGACCCGCAGCACCGCGACCGCATTGCCTTCATGCGCATGGTTTCGGGCACATTCAAGCGCGGTATGAAGCTGACGCCTTCGGGCAGCGGCAAGGCGATTGCGGTGCATTCGCCGATCCTGTTCTTTGCGCAGGACCGCGAGATTGCCGATACTGCCGAGGCGGGCGACATCATCGGCATCCCGAACCACGGCACCCTGCGCGTGGGCGATACGCTTTCGGAAAAGAACGATCTGCGCTTTACCGGCTTGCCCAACTTCGCGCCGGAAATCCTGCGCCGCGTGGTGCTGAAAGATCCGACCAAGACCAAGCAATTGCGCAAGGCGCTCGATGACCTTTCGGAAGAGGGCGTGATTCAGGTGTTCTACCCGGAGATCGGTTCACAATGGATCGTCGGCGTGGTGGGACAGCTGCAGTTGGACGTGCTCGTTTCGCGGCTTGAGGCGGAATACAAGGTTGAAGCGGTGCTCGAACCATCGCCGTTCGATACCGCGCGCTGGGTGAAGGGCAGTGATACGGCGCTGAAATCGTTCACCGATTTCAACATGTCGAACCTTGCCAAGGACCGTGATGGCGATCCGGTGTTTATGGCCCGATCAGCCTGGGATGTGGGATACCAGCAGGAGCGCAATCCCGAGCTCGTGTTCTCTGCCACCAAGGAAAGGTGACGTTGCGGGGTTGAAACCGCGCTCCATCCGGCGCAGTTACCGGCCCATGCAGTTACTCGGTCCCACTTCGAACACCTTCATCTCGCAACGCCTGCGGCTCCATTATGTGGACTGGGGCAATGCGGACAAGCCACCGCTCCTGCTGGTCCACGGCGGGCGCGATCATTGCCGTTCGTGGGACTGGACCGCCGAAGCCCTGCGCGAAGACTGGCACATCATCGCGATGGACCACCGGGGCCACGGGGACAGCCAGTGGACGCAGGATGGCAATTACCGCACGATGGATCTGGTCTATGACGTGGCGCAGCTGATCCACCAGCTGGACCTTGCGCCCGTCACCATCGTTTCGCATTCGTGGGGCGCCAACACCAGCCTTCGTTATGCCGGGTTGTTCCCGGAAAACGTGCGCAAGATCGTAGCGATCGAGGGGCTGTTCCCCACGCCTGACCGCGAAGCGTTGATGAAGAATGTTCCATTCGCGCGACGGGTGCGCGAATTCATCGTGGAAAAGCGCAAGGCGGCAGGCCGCCTTCCGCGCCGCTATCCAACGCTGGAAGACGCCTATGCGCGCATGAAGGGGGAGAACCCCTATCTGACCGATGTGCAGGCACGCCACCTGACGCTACACGGCATCAACCGCAACGAGGACGGCACGTTCAGCTGGAAATTCGATCCGCATCTGAACGTGGACGGCGCGCCCTATGACATCAGCATCGAACAGCGCAACGAGCTGTGGAAGGCGATTACCTGTCCCACGCTGCTGTTGAACGGGGCGGATTCCTGGGCCGGAAACCCTGAGCGCAACGGCATGGCAGACCATTTCCGCAATGCCGAGGTGGTTGAGTTCGAAAACGCTGGGCATTGGGTCCACCATGACCAGTTCGACAAGTTCATTGCGACATTGAAGGATTTTCTCTGATTCAGGGCACGAAGCTTAAGGTCGCCAGCTACAACATCCACAAGGGTGTAGGCCTGGACCGGCGGCGGGATCCTGAGCGCATCCTTACCGTGCTGCGCGAGATCGACGCGGATGTGATTGCTCTGCAGGAGGCGGATCGCCGCTTTGGCCTGCGTGAGGCGGTGATTCCGCGTGCCACGCTAGATGACCACAGTCCGTGGGTTGTGGTTGAACCGGGCCACTATGACAGCGCGCGTACGGCGGCTAGCATGGGCTGGCACGGCAATGCGCTGTTGGTGCGGCGCGGGATCGAGATTGTTGATGCCTGTGCCGTTCCTCTACCCACGCTGGAGCCACGCGGCGCGGTTTGCGTCACGCTGAGGATCGGCGGCGAATTGCTGCGCGTTGTCGGCATGCATCTTGACCTGTCGGGCCTGCGTCGCCGCCAGCAGGTGCGCACGGTCTGCGATCATTTGGGGGCCTACGATGTTGCAGGCCATGCCGTGATGATGGGCGATCTTAACGAATGGTCAGTGAGCGGTGGAGCGCTCTCGGCCTTTGCGCCGCCGCTGCGCGTGCTGGCACCGGGCCGCAGCTTTCCGGCGCGCCGTCCGCTGGCGCAGTTGGACCGGATCGTGGTGAGCCAGAATGTTACTGTCGAAGCGGTCGGCGTTCATCACAGCGCGCTGGCGGCCGTGGGATCGGATCATCTGCCTGTATGGGCTACGCTGAGCCTGCCGTGATTTGAGGCAGGCAGTGCTGCTTAAAAATTAGGCAAAACCCCGGCCATGCACAAGATTCGGGCGCATGAAGCGGCCCAAGCAGCAATCCGGTTCCCGTAGAGCTTCCTATTAACAGGCCGATCCGCAGATTTTCGGATTTGGCACGCCCTTTGCTTAACACTTCATGCCGGCAGGTCGTCCGGCGTGAGGGCAACGAAAAAGGGGGCATGAATGAAATTCATCATCGCCATCATCAAGCCGTTCAAGCTGGACGAAGTGCGTGAAGCACTGTCGGCGCTTGGCGTGGCTGGGATGACGGTGTCGGAGGTGAAGGGATTTGGTCGGCAAAAAGGGCAGACCGAAATTTACCGTGGCGCCGAATATTCGACGAACATGCTGCCGAAGGTGAAGATCGAAATCGCTGCCAGCGACGATCTTGCGCCGCAGATCGTGGAAACGATCCAGCAGGCCGCCAGCACCGAAGCCATCGGTGACGGCAAGGTGTTCGTGCTCGATCTCGCATCGGCCACCCGCATCCGCACTGGCGAAACCGGGGATACCGCGCTGTGAGCGCGCCTTCCATTTCCGACCTTAGGGGAACCAACATGATCCGTAAGATGATCTGTGGCTTGGCGGGAACGGGCGCTTCGCTCTTCGCTGCCACTGCTACTTTTGCCCAGGACGGGCCAATCAAGGCTCCGACCGTTGAACAGATGGCCGGCATGGTCAATAAGGGCGATACGACCTGGATGCTGATTTCGTCAGCCCTCGTCCTGATGATGAGCGTTCCGGCGCTCGCGCTGTTCTACGGCGGCCTTGTTCGCACCAAGAACATGCTCTCGGTGCTGATGCAGGTCTTCATGATCGTTTCGGTCGCTGCACTCGTCTGGGTGAGCTGGGGCTATTCGATGGCCTTCACCAGCGGCGGCCCATTTGTCGGCGGTTTCTCGAAGATGTTCCTGCAGGGCGTGGATGCCACGACATATGCGGCAACCTTCTCGAACAACGTCTACATCCCTGAATATGCCTTCGTCATCTTCCAGATGACCTTCGCCTGCATCACACCGGCGCTGATCGTTGGTGCCTTTGCTGAGCGCGTGAAGTTCTCGGCGCTGATGGTGTTCACCGTTCTGTGGCTGACGGCGATCTACTTCCCGATGGCGCACATGGTATGGTACTGGGCTGGCCCGGACTTCCTGCCCGATGCACCGACCGATGCCGGTTTCCTGTGGGCCATGGGCGCGCTGGACTTTGCTGGCGGCACCGTTGTTCACATCAACGCCGGTATTGCAGGCCTCGTGGGCTGCATCATGATCGGCAAGCGCGTGGGCTTTGGCAAGGAAGCCACTCCGCCGCACTCGCTGACCATGACCATGATTGGCGCTTCGCTGCTGTGGGTGGGCTGGTTCGGCTTCAACGCTGGCTCTAACCTTGAAGCCAACGGCGTAACCGCAGTTGCCTTCATCAACACTTTCGTCGCCACTGCCGCCGCCGCCGTATCTTGGGCGATTGTCGAGCAGCTTCACCACGGCAAGCCGTCGATGCTGGGCGCTGCAACAGGTGCCGTCGCTGGCCTTGTTGCCATCACGCCGGCTTCGGGTCTTGGCGCTCCGATGACCTCGATCGTCCTCGGCCTTGTCGTCTCGCCCATCTGCTACCTCTTCGTCAGCACGCTGAAGAACAAGCTCAAGTATGATGACACGCTTGATGTGTTCGGCGTCCACGGGGTTGGCGGTATCGTTGGCGCCATCGCCACTGGCATCGTCGCGGCTCCTTCGCTCGGCGGCCAGGGTGTGTTCGATTACACCGTGTTCCCAGCAGGTTTCGACGCTGACAGCTACAGCATCGGCACCCAGGTGATGACGCAGATCAAGGCGGTCCTGTTCACCGTGGTGTTCTCGGGCGTCGGTTCGGCCATCCTGTTCTTCATCGTCGACAAGACCATCGGTCTGCGTCCCAGCGAAGAATCGGAGCGCGAAGGCCTCGACATCTCCGAACACGGCGAACGCGCTTACAACTACTGATCGGCCTGCGCCGATTGGCAACTACTGAGTTTAACCGAATTGGCGGGGTGGGAGTACCGGATCCTCTCCCTCTCAAACCCTCACCCCGCCAAACCTTGTTCCTCCTGCGAACAGACTAAGGCCGGAAGCGCTAGCCCGCTTCCGGCCCTTTTTTTGATCATGCCCAGCCGTCCGCTTGCCGGGAACCCGCGCAATCCCTAAGGCGCAGAGCCATGGCACACGCACCGCAAATCCCATCCGCCCCGCAACCGAAAAGCTGGATCACGGGCATTCACGCCTATGTCCCCGGCAAATCGACCGGCAAGGACGGGCAGGCGCTGATCAAGCTGTCGGCCAATGAAAACCCGCTTGGCACCAGTGCCGCCGCGCTGGCGGCGCGCGCCCACGCGGGCGATCCTGCGGTCTATCCCGATCCTGACAGCACCGCGCTGCGCACTGCCATTGCGCAAGTCCACGGCCTTGATGCGGCGCGGGTGGTCATGGGCACCGGATCGGACGAACTGCTCAATCTGGCGGCGCAAGCCTATGCCGGGCCGGGCGATGAAGTGATCTATGTGCGCTATGGCTTTTCGGTCTATGATATCGCCGCGCGCCGCTGTGGCGCGACGCCGGTGGTTGCCCCCGACGCCGATTATGGCACCGATGTCGATGCGCTGCTGGCCTGCGTGACCGAACGGACGCGCGTGGTGTTCCTTGCCAACCCCAACAATCCCACCGGCAGTTGGCTTCCCCGGGCAGAGATTGCGCGCCTGCATGCAGGCTTGCGCCCCGATATCCTGCTGGTGCTGGATGGCGCCTATGCCGAATATGTTGCGCCTGAACAGGATGATGGCGCGCTGGAGCTGGCGACTAGCGCCCAGAACGTGCTGGCCACGCGGACTTTTTCCAAGATCTATGGCCTTGCCGGTGAACGTATCGGCTGGGGCACCGGACACCCGGCCATTGTCGATATGCTCAACCGCATTCGTGGGCCCTTCAACGTCTCGCTTAGCGCTCAGGCCAGTGGCCTTGCCGCCGTGCAGGATCAGGCCTTCGTCGAAGCCTCACGCGCCCACAACGCGCAAGAACGCGCGCGTTTTGTCGAGCGGCTGGAAGCGCTGGGCAACCACGGCGTGCGGCCCTTGCCCAGTCAGGCCAACTTCGTGCTGATCCTCTTCGAAGGCGCATTGACGGCGGAGCAGGTCTATAACGGCCTGATGGACCACGGCTATATCACGCGCTGGCTGTCGGGGCAGGGCCTTCCGCAAGGCTTGCGCATCACAATCGGCACGGCGGCGCAGATGGACCAGATTGCCGATGCCATTGTCCAGATGTGCGAAGCCGCAAAATGATCGCCGCGCCGTTCAGCCAGATCACCATTGTGGGCCTTGGCCTGCTGGGAGGGTCGATCGGCCATGCAGTGCAGGCCTATCTGCCCGGAACGCACGTCGTCGGCTATGACGCTGATCCGCAAGTCCGCACGGTTGCGCGCAGCCTGAACCTTGCCCACCGTATTGCCGACAGCGCCGAAGATGCGGCCGCAGGGTCAGACCTCGTGATCTTTTGTGTGCCGGTGGGCGCAATGGGCGTTGCTGCCCGCGCAATTGCGCCAGGCCTTTCAAAGGAAGCGCTGGTCAGCGATGTCGGCTCGTCCAAGGCGACCGTCGCGGCGGCCTTGGCCGAAGCGCTGCCCGGCCACCACGTAATTCCCGCGCATCCCGTGGCAGGGACCGAGCGTAGCGGGCCAGACGCGGGCTTTGCCGCGCTGTTTCGCAACCGCTGGTGCATCGTCACTCCGCCTGTTGATGCTGATCCGGCGCTCAGCGCGCGCCTCGTGGCCTTCTGGGAAGCGCTGGGCGCGCGGGTGGAAGTGATGGACGCGGATCATCATGACAAGGTACTGGCCGTCACCAGCCACCTGCCGCACCTGATCGCCTATACCATCGTCGGCACTGCATCCGATCTTGAAACGGTGACGCAGAGCGAAGTCATCAAGTACTCCGCCGGGGGTTTCCGCGATTTCACCCGCATCGCTGCATCAGACCCCACGATGTGGCGCGACGTGTTCCTGACCAACCGCGAAGCCGTCCTCGAAATGCTCCAGCGCTTCACCGAAGACCTGACCGAACTGCAAAAAGCCATCCGCAAAGGCGACGGCGACACGCTATTCGACCACTTCACTCGCACCCGCGCGATCCGGCGAGGGATTATCGAGATGGGTCAGGATGATGCGCGACCTGATTTCGGGCGCAGCGATCACAGCCGATCTTCCTGATCGGTCTGTTTACTGCCTTGCGGCCCAACGCTTTTTCTGAGGCACAAAGGCATTGGCCAAATGCCCGAAACCGATTTCGGCTGATTTCTGGTAAATGATCCGGTTCAAAAAACTTTGCTCTATTGAAACGATATCTCTTCCCAGAAACTGGAAAACGTCTGTGCCGGTACCGGCCCAATATGAAGAATTCTTCAGGAAGTTGAAGTAATTTTCATAAAAATCAACGGTGGTAACGTATAGTTTGGCTCTGGTGATTGCAAAAGGCACAATCTTATCACTATTTTCTTCAAGAAAACGAATGATCCCTACGCTTAGATCGGGATACTGTGCGTTCATGAAATCATCAAAAGCAATAACTCCATTGGCGCTTAATGTGGATAGCGCCAGATTTGCGTCATTTTTGATGTGATGAAGTTCGTGTCCGCCATCAATACTAAAGAACCGGATCGGCCCACATTCCTGCAAGACATCCTTCGCGTTCAAATCCAAAGAGCTTCCCGCAAAAAGCTGTGCGAACTGGGACAGGTTCTGGTCTTCAAGGACTTTCTCGACATAGGCCTTCTGCCCGGAAATGTCGAACAGGTCATAACCGTAAACCTTCGAGCCGCGTAACTTTGCATCCTGCGCAAGAAGCGAAAGGGACCGCCCATAAAAAACGCCAATCTCGGCAAGGGAGCCATGCCACGATTGAGAATTCTGGAACTCCAGAACTCGGGCGAAAACCATTGCATCAACGGGATGCATGAATCCACGCACGCGGTAAAGTTTGTGATCCACGTATTGTTGAAACATTGGTTCAACTGCTCACTTTATAAAGCTTTTGTTGCTGGGCCATAGAAATCATCAAGTGCCGAAGCCGTCAAATGCTTATTTTTCAAGAGTGGGCGTTTTCGTCTTTTTTTGGGAGACTGCAGAAGGTTTTCGCATCCTGTCAAGAATTCGTATGTTACTGTATTGGTGTAGTATTGGCTATCCATCACGCTCTGATATGAGCTTGCGTTCCCCATTCAACGCATTGATCGCCGCTTCCACCCGTGCCTCGATCGCCTCGCGGGGCAATCCCGCCGGGATCTCCTCGGCGAAGCGGTAGCGGATGGTGCCGGGTTGTTTCCATGTGCGGTGGTAAAGCGGGCCGCTGTCCACCGCCACCGGGATCACCGGCAGGCGCAGCAGCTTGTAGATGCCGGCAAAGCCTGCCTGCAACTGGCCCGGGGTGCCGTGCGGGGTGCGGGTGCCTTCGGGGAAGATGATCAGCGGTCGGTCTTCGGCGATCAGGCGGCGCGCTTCGGACAGCATCGTGCGTAGCGCCTTGGCGCCTGCCTCACGCTCAACGCCGATCAAGCCAAAGTTGCGCCCGGCCACGCCCCAGCCGGGAATGGCCAGCAGCTCTGCTTTGGCAAACACGACCGGCAGATGGAACAGCCAGGGCATATCAATCGCTTCAAAGAACGATTCATGGCGGATGGCATAGAGCACGCCGGGTTTGAACACCGGGCTTTCCAGTTCCACCCGGATTCCCAGCAGCACACGACAGCATGCCCGGTGCCACCCGCTCCACCCGCGCACGATCGCGCGGAACAGGGCGCGGTGGATGGACATGGTGAGCAGCGTGCCGGTGACGAACAATACCGAACCACCATAGAACGCGATGTAGAACGCAATACTGCGCGGCACTGAGAGCATTTTGCGGATCATTACCAGCCAACCATCCACGCGACCAAACGTGCCACCAGTTTGTTGTATTCGATGAACAGGGTCCGAAAGCTGGGCTGCGATGGCACGGCATCGCGGATGATAATCAGGTTGCTGGGAGCCTGCGCAGCCAGATCGAAGGCAGCGCGGCGCATATGCCAGTCGGTCGTCACCAGCCGCACGGACCGCAGCTTGTTTTGCCCGATCCAGCGGACGGTTTCGACGGCATTGCTGCGCGTATCCACCGCATCATAGCCCAAGGTGACGCAGCAGGCCATCATCCGGTCGGGCACCTTGTATTCCACCGCAAACTCGCGCGGGCGCACTTCGCGGTCCACGCCTGAGACGAGCAGGCGCTTTGCCCTGCCCTTGCGCACCACATCCAGCGCGTGGGGGATGCGCCCGCCCGCGCCAGTAAGGGCAACCACGCCATCGCTGCGCACCGGTTCCACCACCGGCTGCGGCAGGAATACCGAAAACCACACGAAGCCCAGCGACCAGAAGATCAAGAGCAACGAGAACAACCGCCGGAAGATGCCATGTTTTGTCATAGGGGTTTGGTCATAGGAGCTTGGCCAAAGGGGCCAGATCATACTCCATGCTCACAGCATGCCTTTCAGTGCCTGCAGCACTGAAAGACGCGCGGTCAGCACGGCCAGCAGCACGCCGCCCACCGGGATGCAGCAAATCACCAGCCAGTCCGTCCAGCCAAGGCCGCCCGCGGTCATCATGCCTGATCCCAGCGCCGCGAACTGGCGGGCCAGTAGTGCAGTTGTCACCATGCCCAGCAGCAGCCCGCCGATGCCGCCTGCAGCGGCGTCTACCGCCATCGAACGCTGGAAAATACGGGCAATCTGCGCATCGGTGCCACCCAGCATGTGGACGATCTCTATCGTGCCGCGATGATTGCTCAATGCATTGCGTGATGCCAGCAGCACGGTCGCCACCGTGGCAAAGGCCAGCAGCGCGATCAGGCCACCCGCCAGCCATTGCAGCGCGCCGATGGCTTCGAACACCGGGGCCAGCCAGCTTGCCTGTGCATCTATCCGGGCATCGGGTGCAACCGGGCTTATGCGCGCACGCAGACCATTAATGGCGGTGCTGTCGGCATTGCCCGCCAGCCGCACATCGATCAGCGCGGGCACGGGCAGCGCATTTACATCATCGCCCGCCGTTGTGCCCAGCCACGGCTCCACCAGCGCATCCAGTTCCTTTTGCGGCACCAGCCGGGCCGAGGCGACACCGGGCGCGCCTTGCAGCGCTGCGAGTGCGGCCTGCGCCTGCCGGTCTCGCTCACGCGGGGCGCCGTTGACGATCTGCACAGTCACGCCGCCTGCCACATCGGCGCTGGCCACGCGGGCGGTGTTGCGCAGCGCAAGGCCGCAGGCGCTGGCCACCACGGTCAGCCCGATCATGATTGCGATGACCCAAGGCATCGGCCCTGAAAGTTTGCCCTGCGGCAGCAGGCGGCTTTCGGCACTGGCGCGCTGGCGCCACTCCTCGCGCCGGTTTCCGGTAAGGGCGGCGATAACGTTCATCGCAGAATCAGTTCGGGGCGTTGAGCGGCCGTGGCGCGGCGCGGGGGGTAACGCAAGGCGCCGGTGGGATCGGACAGGCGTCCCTTGTCGAGCCGCATGATCAGCGAATCCGGCACTTTGCGCAGCAGGTGGACATCGTGCGTGGCGACCACCACGGTCGTGCCCAACCGGTTCAGCGCTTCGAACAGGCGCAGCAGCTTTATCGCCATATCGGGATCGACGTTCCCGGTCGGCTCATCAGCCACCAGCATATCGGGCCGCCCGATCACCGCGCGGGCAATCGCCACGCGCTGCTGCTCCCCGCCCGAAAGCGTGGCCGGGCGGGCGTGGCTGCGGTCGCCCAGTTCCACCCAGTCGAGCATGTCAGTCACCGGCTTGACAATATCGCGTTCCGGCACCCCGGCCACGCGCAAGGGCAGGGCCACATTGTCAAAAGCCGAGAGGTGCGGGACCAGCCGGAAGTCCTGAAATATCACGCCCAGGCGGCGGCGGAAGCCGGGCAGGCGGTCTCGCGGCAAGGTGATCGCATCGGTGCCGAACATGCGGATCAGCCCGCGCGAGGGGCGCTGGGCCAGATAAAGCAGCTTGAGCATCGATGTCTTGCCCGCGCCCGATGCGCCAGTCAGAAAGTAAAAACGCCCGGAATACAACGTGAAGCTGACATCGGTCAGCACTTCCTTGTCGGTGCCATAGCGCAGCCCGACATTGTCGAAATGGACGATCTCCGCATCTTCGTTCTGGCTCATAAGGTGGAGACTGTACCTGTTTGCTGCGTGCCGATGATTACGCCAGATGGGCCATACGCGGCAATCCATGTGGAAAAAAGGCCGTTGAAGCGTTTCTTCTACAGCGAAGCTATTGTTACAAAGGGCTTGGGCATGCTTAACCCGCAGCCATGATCATCGCGTGCCCCGCCTGTTCGACGCGCTATGTCGTCCCTGACAATGCCATCGGAGTGGACGGCAGGACCGTGCGTTGCGCACGGTGCCGCCATTCATGGTTTCAGGACGGACCAGCCCTGCCTGAACGCAAACCTGCAGAGGTCGTGGTCGAAGCTGTAGCCGACGCTCCTATCGCTGCTCCGGCCGCAGAGTCTGAGCAGGCATCCCAGCCGGCATTTTCCTCCACACCTGAATTAGCGCCACAAGCCGCACCTGCGCCAGAGCCGGTGATGCCGCCGCCCCTGCCCGAAGCGGCACGCCGCGTATCACCGCCGGTCTATTCCGATGATGATCCTTCGCCATTCGAACACCAGCCGCCGTTCCGCAGGCGGCGCAATCCGGCAAAGATGTGGACCATCGCCGGGATCGCTTTTGCGCTGACCATGGCGGCATTGGGCGGCGCTGCGTGGCAATTCGGGCTGCCGCAATGGCTGCCCGGTGCTGTACAGACCTTTGGCGCGGATCGCCCCGATCTTGTCCTGTCCTTCCCGCCCGAAAAGCAGGACCGCCGCCAGTTGCCCAACGGCACGGAGTATTTCGGCGCCAGCGGCACGGTAACCAACAACGGCAAGGACGTGCGGGCCATCCCGCAGATCCTGATCGTGCTGCGCGATGCGCAGGACAAAGTGGTCAAGACCTGGGAAGTCCCGCCTCCGCAAGACGAACTGGCCCCCGGTGAAAGCGTGACGATCAACGCTGCGGTCACCGATGTGCCAAAGTCTGCCAAAGTGGCCGAAATCGGCTGGAAGCCCGACTGATCAGCCTACTAATACAAAAAAGTCCCGATCCTTGTTGCGCCCCGCAATGTCCTTTGCTAGGGGCGCGCTCCTACCCCACCACGGGGTGCAGGTGACAACCTTTGCACCCCGTCTGATTTTGCGGTCGTGGCGGAATTGGTAGACGCGCAACGTTGAGGTCGTTGTGGGCGAAAGCCCGTGGAAGTTCGAGTCTTCTCGACCGCACCAGATAGTCAGGCAAGCTATCGGGCTTTTGCCTGCGGGCATCCCCCATCATTATGCGTGGAAATGCCGCACGGACGTGCAGGCACCCGGCGCATGGCCGGGCACCCGATGCGCGGTTGAGCCATGTCAGAACCCGAGTGCGGCCACCATTTCATCGATCAGCGTGGCGTGGAACTGCACCACGCGTTCGGAAGGCTGCTGGGCCATGAAAAACTCCAGCTCAGGGTCAGTCACCACGCTGCGCTCCCCCTTCAGCCCTTCGAGCACGGCCAGCCCGCAGAACGGCACATAAGCCTCTGCATATCCCCCTTCGTGGACGATGGCGAGCCGACCTTCGCACAGTTCATCGGCAAGGGTGACCATGCGCTGCGTCATGTCCCGGAACGTGTCCGAATGCAGCAACTGGCGCGCCAGCGGATCAACCGCATTGGCATCCAGACCGCTGGCGACCACGATCAGGTCTGGATCGAACTGGCGCAGCGCCGGGATGACGATGCGGTCCAGCGCGGCCAGATATGTCTCATGGCCGCTTCCGGCGGGCAGCGGGATGTTGAGATTGGCCCCAAGACCCACCCCTTCGCCACGCTCTTCAAAGCCGGAATAGCCCGGCGGGAAACACCGGTCCTGGTGGATTGATACGGTCAGCACATCGGCCCGGTCATAGAAGATCGATTGTGTGCCATTGCCGTGGTGCACGTCCCAATCGACCACAGCTACCTTGCCCAATCCATGGCGCGCCTTGGCAACCTCTATCGCAATCGGGATATTGGCGAGCAGGCAAAAGCCCATCGGTTCATGCGCCAGGCAGTGATGCCCCGCCGGACGGCACAAGGCATAGGCATTGCGCGCGCGGCCTGTCAGCACCGCATCCACCGCTTCAATGGCGAGCCCCGCCGAAAGGCTCGCAATCTCGAACCCGCCCTTGCTGAACGGCGCAAACACGCCGAGTTCGCCGCCGCCAGCATCGCTCAGCCGCTTGAATTCATCGATGTAGCTAGCCGGATGCACCCGCAGCAGATCGTCATGCGTCGCAGGGGCGGCGCTGCGCACCTCCAGCGCGCTGTCGAACCCGGCCGCACGCACCAGATTGAGCAGGCGGCGCTTCGATCCCGGCGTATCTGCGCCATAGCTGCCCGCAGGCGGCTCTACCCAGTCCCCCACTGGCATGAACAGCGCCTGCACCCCGGTGCTGTGCCAGAAAGTGCGCTCGTCGGTTAGGAACAGCGTGGCATCGCTCACTTGGCTTCTCCTTCGGCAGCAAAGACTTTCTCGCCCGCAATGTAGGTGGCCAGCACGCGGGTCTTGTGGATTTCCCCTGCTGCCACGGTCATCGGGTTGCGGTCCACCACGATCATGTCGGCCAGCTTGCCGGGTTCAATCGTGCCGCCCTGATCCAGACGCCCCATTTCTGCAGCGCCATTGCGCGTCAGCACGGCCAGCGCCTGTTCGCGGGTGATCCGCTGCCCCGCGTTGATCGGCTCGCCTGTAGCGCCGGGCACCTGCCGGGTGACCAGTGTTTCAAACGCGATCCAAGGGTTGACCGAAGGCACTACCGGCCAGTCCGAGCCGATCACCACGTTCGCGCCGCTTTCGATCACGTCGCGCACCGGCCAGAGCCGCTTCATCCGCTCCGGCCCCACCGCTGCGGCAATATCGACCGACGTGATCGGTGTCGGCCACCAGATGTAAGGGGAAAGCTCCCACGTGAAGTGCAACTCGCGCCCGCGCGGCACATCGGCCAGATCGATAAAGGTGTTGTGGCCTATTTCATGGTGTTGCCCGGTATAACCATTGGCCTTGCGCGCAGCGGCAATCGCATCAGCGGCTTCGCGCACTGCCCCATCGCCTGCCGCATGGAATTTTACCAGAATGCCCTGCCGGTCAAATTCTTCAAGGGCGGGAAACAGCACGTCTTCGGGGATCAGCTTCAGGCCGGTGTTGCCCGCGGCTCCTTTTGCATCATGCGCATGCGCATCGGCGCTGTGTGCATAAGGCTCGATCATCGCGGCGGTGCGCCCTTCCAGCGGCACGCCATCCAGAAACATCTTTACGCAATCCAGCTTCAGCCGCCCGGTGCTCCACGCCTGCCGCTGCGCGATCAGGCCCTCGCTGTTGCCCGAATTCGGCCCCCACACGATGCAGCCGCGCGCATATTGCTTCAGCCCGCCACTGCGCGCGTAGGCCGAAAGCCCGCCCACCATTTCGCTCCGCACTGCCGCATCGGTAAAGCCGACGATGCCGTAGGACAGCATCTCGTCGGTCGCCACTTTCACCGCGCGTGCCTGATCGTCTTCCGAGACTGATGGCGTGAACTTTTCGATGGCGCGCGATGCCGTTTCGCGCAGCACGCCGGTCGGCTCGCCCTTGGCATCGCGGTCGATCACACCGCCATCGGGGTTTGGCGTACCGCGCCCGATCCCGGCGATTTCCAAAACTTTGGAATTCACCCAAAGGCTATGCAAGCTTTCGTCCCAGAGCATTACGGGGTTGTTCGGAGCAGCCGCGTCCAACAGGCGGCGATGCTGTTCCCCCGGCTTGAACGCCGCCCCCACCCAGCTGCCGCCGCTGATCCATTCGCCGGGCTTGGCCTTTGCCGCACAGGCTTTTACCGCAGCGACAATCTCCTTTGCCCGTGCACCTTGGGCAAAGCGGCAGGAAAGTTTGTCGCGCCCGGCGAAATAGGTGTGCACGTGCATGTCATAGAGGCCCGGCATCAGTGTCCGCCCGCCAAGGTCAATCCGCTGAGCGCCTTCAAGTGGCAGCTTCTCGATCTCTGCCACCGATCCCACCGCCACGATCACGCCCTTGGCCACGGCCACGGCCTGCGCGGTGCCAGTGGGGGTCAGCACCGTACCGTTGACAAAGACCATGTCGGGTCGCGCCGCATCGGGCGCAGTCGCTGCCGCGCTATCGCTCTGCGCCATGGCCGGGACTGAGGCCAGCGCAACAGCGCAGACCGCCACGTGGGAAAGAATGGAGAGGGCGGCTGGTCGGATCATGGCGATGGCTCCTGTGGCCAGCATTGGGCGCTGGATGGCGGCGCGATCCCTTGACCGCGCCCACGGCGGATTAGGCCAAACGCACTGGTCAGCAGGCTTGGCCAAACCGGCCAATCTCCTAATTTGGCATTGAAACCATAAAGCAATTCGCCAAACGTTGCAGCCTATGGCCTGCACGCTGCGTTCCTCTGCGCACTGGCGCGTTTTTGCGGCATGACCGGGCCGACGATCTCGGTCGTCGTCATGCGTCACATCGCCCATTGTCTTGATCTTGCAGGTTATCCGCCCGAACCTTTGCTGGCCGAATTCGGTATCCGGCGCGAATGCCTCGATGATAGCCGGGCAATCATGCCGCTGGCTGATTATCTGGCGTTTTTCGAAGCGGCGGCGCAGCGCGCGGGCAACCCCTGTTTTGGCCTTCAGGCCGGAAGGCTGGGCGGGGCAGACAGTTTGGGTGCATTGGGCTTCCTGTTCTTCAGCGCGCCCACCTTGCGCGCGGCGCTGACGGGTTTTGATACCTATCTTGGCGCGATTCAGGAGGCGGTGCGCAATCGCTTTACCGTGGCGGCCGGGATTGCCACTTTCGAATATGCGCTGACCGATCAGGCGCTGCAGAACCGGCGGCAGGATGCCGAATTCTCTCTCGCGCTGATGCACAATTTGTGTCGCAGCTTTGTCGGGCCGGAGTTTGAACTGGTCGAAGTGCGGTTTGAACATTCTCGCCAAGGCAATCCGCGCCTGCACCGTGATCTGTTCCGGTGCGAGGTCTATTTTGATCAGGAAACCAATTCGTTCTCGTTCGAGGAATCGTTCCTGTCGCGCACCGGTGGTGCGATTGATCCGGGCCTGTTCCCGATCATCGAGGAGCATTTGAAGCGCAGCGCCGGGGATGCGCTGCGCAGGCATGGCCTGAACCGCGAAGTGCGCCGGTTGCTGGATCGCAGCGCGCTGGACGAGGCTGTCACGCTGGAAAGCGTGGCCATGTCACTGGGCGTATCGGTCGCCACACTCAACCGCGCGCTGCGAACAGATGGCCTGCGCTGGCGCGATTTGGTGCATGATCGGCGAATGACGGCCGCCGCCCGCCTGCTGCGCCAAAGCCAGCGTGATGTTGCCGAAATTGCGCTCGCCGTAGGTTTTGCCGAAAGCGCCAGCTTTGTGCGCAGCTTTGCCCGGCATTACGGGCAAACGCCCAAGCGCTATCGGGATGCGAAGGTGGATTAGGGCTGCTGGTCCCCATGGTACACACGCTCGCCACCGATCCACGTTTCCAGGACTTTCGTGGCATGGACTTGTGTGATCGGCACCGCAAACGGGTTGTGATCAAGCACCAGGAAATCGGCCAGTTTGCCGGTTTCGAGTGATCCGGCCTTGTCCGCAATGCCCATCCGCCGGGCCGCGTTGAGGCTGAACATCGCGACTGCCTGTTTCAGCGTGACCGCCTGCGCCGCGCCGAATGTGCGCGCCCCGCCGCCAGAATTGCGCCGGGTCACCGCCGTTTCGATCCCGATCCACGGGTTGGGGGAGGGCACCACCGCCCAGTCCGATCCGGCAATCACCAGCGCGCCTGCGTCAAAGCCGTCGCGGATTGGCCATACGCGGTCGATCCTCGGTGTGCCCACAGCGCTGGTGATGTCATCGTTGATCGGCTGCGGATCCCACAGATAGGGGGAATATTCCACCGCCGCATTCAGCGCCTTGAAACGCGGCAGATCAGCCGGGTCAACGAAGGTCGAATGGCCAACCTGATGCATCGGCCCGCCCATGCCATTGGCCTTGCGCGCAGCCTGCACGGCATCGAGCGAGGCGCGCACTGCGCGGTCGCCGGCGGCGTGGAACAGCACGGTAATGCCCTGCCGGTCCCAATCGGCCACGTTGCGCGCCATGGCTTCGGGTTCAAACAGCAGCAGGCCCTTGGCGGGCGCATTGGGCTGGCCGCCATGATAATCGTCGATCATCGCGCCGGTGTGGCTTTCCGTGGGCACGCCATCGGCAAAGACCTTGATGCAATCGGCGTTGAAAGTGGCGCGCGCAAAGCTCTTGCGATCCGCCACTGTGGCATCAAATGCCGGATTGGCCCGGCCCGCTTCGGAAAAGGCGATGCAGGCCTGCACTCGCTGTTTCAGCACGCCCCGGTCCGCCAGCGTGGCATAGACTTCAAGATCGGGTCGAAACGCCATCGCTTCCACAAAGCCGACCACGCCGAATCCCGCCAGCATGCGCAAGTGGCTCGCCAATTGCCGCTCGGTCTCGGCCATGCTTTGCGGCGGTATCTTGCTGGTCACCAGCCGCCCTGCCGTCTCGCGCAGCACGCCTGTGGGCTTGCCCTCCGCGTCGCGCTCGATGATCCCGCCTTCGGGATTGGGCGTGTCTGCGCCGATCCCCGCCAGCGCCAGCGCGCGCGAATTGGCCCATACGCTGTGCCCGCTGACATCGAACAGCATCACCGGATTGTCGGGAGATATGGCATCGAGCGTCGCCGCAGTGATCGGCGTGCCTTTCAGCAGCGATGCCTGCCACTGTCCACCGCTCACCCATTCGCCGGGCTTTGCGGCCTTCACGCAGGCGCTGACCAGTTCGAGCAGGCGGGCCGCCCCTGCATCCTGCGGAATGCGGCAGCGGCCTTCCTCGCCCTTGGCCTGCAGCACCGGGTGCACGTGCATGTCATACAGCCCCGGCATCACCGTGCGGCCTTTAAGATCCACCACGCGCTGCGCCTTCACCTTGCGCCCGATGGCCACGATCCGCCCATCGCGCACGGCGAGCGACGTGCGCCAGCCTTGCGGCGTATAGACCTTGGCGTTGGTAAACAGCACGTCCGCCGGGGGAGCAGATGCCACCCCGGCGGCGGGCAGGGCTGCGGCGAAGACTGTCGCCAGCAAAGCCGCAGCTTTACGCATCAGAACGTATACCCAGCCGTCAGGCCAAAGGTGCGCGGCCGGATCACGTGCGAGCGATAGATCGTCGCCCCGCCATTGTCGCGCGAACGGCGTCCCTGCCACACCGCGCTGCCCAGGATGTTGTTGACGAAGACCGAAACATCCACCCCGTTGAAGCGATAACCGGCACGCGCCGACCACTGGTTCAGCGCAGGCGGATTGGTCAGCGTCGGGTCAGCGCCGCCATTGCGCGGATCGATGCCCGGCGTCAGGTCGTTCTGCTGCGAGCGGTAATCGTAATCGCTGCGGATATAGCCAGTGTTCTCGCCCAGCGGGATATCATACTGGCCATGCAGCGAAATCGTCCACGGCGGGGACAGCACACGGTTGCCTGCGGTCACCAGCGGCACCACCGCAGAAGGCCCGCCGGTGAACGTCTGCAGGAACTTGGCGTTGGTATAGCCGATTTCGGCCTGCACGCTGAACTGGTCGGTGATCTTGGCATCGAACTGCAAATCAAAGCCACGGCTGCGCGCCTTGCCCAGATTGCCGGTGAACTGAAACCCGCAGGAATTGAGCGCCACGGCCTGCTGGATGTCGGTCCAGTCGATCTGGTAAACGCTGCCTTGCACTCCGACGCGCCCGCCCGCCATGCGGGTCTTCACGCCCACCTCATAGCTCCAGACCGAGTCCGAATTGTAGAGCGTTGGCCGTCCGTTGGGATAGCCGATCGCGCCAAGCTCACCGCCGCAGGGCAGGCCGACTTGGGGGTTATAGCCGCCGGGGCGGAAACCCTTGGCCACCGAGGCATAGACCAGCGTGCGCGGATCGATCTGGAAATCGATGCCGAACTTGGGCGTGAACGGGCTTTCCTTCTGCCCGCCGATATCGGTCACCGGCGGCCCGACCACCGGCCCTTGCGCAAACGAATTGATCGAAAACTCGGTGCGGCCATAGCGCAGGCCCAGCGTCAGCGTCACCCGGTCCACCGGCTTGAAGCCCACCTGGCCGAACACCGCATATTGCCGGTCCTTTGAACTGGTCGCCTGATCATAGATCAGCCTGCCATCAACCAGCGGCGGTAGAACGCCCACAAGGAACGGCGCATACTGGTAGAAGGCCCGGTCTTCGACCTGCTGGATCGAAACCTGCTGCGCATCCTGAAAGAAGCCGCCGACCACCCAGGTAAAGGCGCTGTCGGTCGCCGTCGATTGCAGGCGCAGTTCGCCGGTCCAGTTCTTCTGCGTGTTAATGAAGTCCGACGGCGCGGCCTGATCGGCGAAAATCGGCAGGGTGATGCCGGTGAACAAGCTCTGGTTGAAGTTCGTATAGTCCGAACGGAACGTCTGCCGCCGGTCGAAATACGATCCGATGGCAATCAGATCGGCCCCGCCCAGCGCATATTTGATGTTCAGCGATGGCAGGACAAACCGGTCATTGCCGTTTTCGCGCACACGGTTGCCGTTAAGGAACACGCCATTGTCATAGTCCGAGAACATCGCGTTGGGCGATGCCGGGTCACGCTGGATATTGTCCCAGCTTTCCGGGCTGTCGTTGTTCTTGATGCGCTGATAGACGACCGAGGGTGTGATCGTCAGGTCCGGCGTTGGCGTCCACGCCACGGCCACGCGGCCTACGAGCGAATCGATGCGGTTGGCGTTCTTGTCGATTACCTGTTTGTCTTCAAACCGGACCCGATCAATCCAGCCGCCATCGCGCCGGTAATACGCGCTGGCCCGCACCGCCAGCGTATCGGCCACGAGCGGTACGCCAATGGCCCCGCCCATTTCATAGCTCATCCCGCCGCCTTCGGTCGTCGCTACTTCCGAACGGAAGCGGCCCGATGTCTTGGAGGCATCGGGCTGCGGCGTCAGAAAGCGGATCGTGCCGCCCTGCGATCCTGCGCCAAACAGCGTGCCCTGCGGCCCGCGCAGCACTTCGATGCGCTCCAGATCGAAGATCACCGGATAGACGTTGCCGCCCGAATAGCCCAGCGCGCGCACCTGAATCGGCGTATCGTCGATATAGATGCCGGTGGTCGATGCCCCGACCGAGGAATTGATGCCGCGGATGGCGATGTTGGTGGTGGTATTGGTCTGCTCAAACACGATGCCCGGCGTCTGGCGGATCACATCGGCAAAATCGCGCACGCCCCGCTTGTCGAGCGTTTCGGTGCTGAACGCGCTCACGCTGATCGGCACTTTGCTCAACACTTCGTTCTTGCGGGTGGCCGTCACCACGATCTCGCCGCTCTGGTCGGCGTCTTCGGCAGACTGCGGCGCTGCGGTTTCCTGCGCGAGGGCGGGCATCGCTGCCAGCATTGCGATCAAAGCGCTGCCTCCTGACAGGGCGCCGAGAATATGCTTGCTCATGATTTTTTCTCCCCTTCGGTCGCAGCTTGTCGCTGACCAAGCCGTAAACCACTGATGAGAGGCTATAACGGACGGGGAATTTCCAATTGATCGTAAGTGGCAAATCTCGCCTTGATTGACATTTCAGGCACATCGTCAGGCCGAACCCGCAATCTTGGCCAGATTTGCCAAGAACGCTTGCGATTGCTGACAATCTGCAAGCCGCAGTCACGCAAAAACCCCTCCTTCACGCCTGCGCGCGAAGGAGGGGCAAGCAGCTTTGCCAGCGAAGACGGTGCGTCAGCTGACGCTGCCCTCCAGAATTTGCAGCGTCTTCAGATCGGAATGGAAATCCAGCGCATAATCTCCGCCCTCGCGGCCAATGCCCGATATGCCGATCCCGCCAAACGGCGCGGTCAGATCGCGCACCAGGAATGTGTTGACCCACACCGTTCCGCCGCGCACCGCCCGGCCCACGCGCTCTGCCCGCTCGGCATTGCCGGTATAGACCATGCCCGAAAGACCGAATGCGGTGGAATTGGCCAGCGCCACGCCTTGCGCTTCATCGCGGAAAGTCTGGAACGTCAGCACTGGGCCGAACACTTCGTTCTGCACAACTTCGCTGTCGTTGCTTTTCGGCAGGATCAGCGTCGGCTCGATCCAGTTCGCGCCGTCCTTCCACCGCCTCCCGCCACGCACGATAGTATCGCCTGCCGCCCGCGCGCGGTTGATGAAGCCCAACACGCGCTCAGCATGGACGGGATGGATCAGCGCCGACATTGTGGTCGCGCCATCGCGGCTGTCGCCCATCACGTGCGCATCGGTATAGGCATGGAACTTCTTGAGAAACTCCTCGCGCACGCTTTCTTCCACGATGATCCGGGTGCCAGCCATGCACACTTGCCCGCTATCATCATATTGCCCAGCCGCCTTCTTGGCCGCCGCATCGATATCGGCATCGGCAAACACCAGCAGCGGCGATTTACCGCCCAGTTCGGCGGTGAACGGCACGATGTTTTCCGCCGCCGCCTTGCCGATCACGCGCGCGGTGGGCACGCTGCCGGTAAAGCTGATGCGCTTGATGCGCGGGTCGGATGTCAGCGCATTGCCCAGTTCCGCGCCCAAGCCCTGCACGATGTTGAAAACGCCTGCCGGAAAGCCCGCTTCGTCGATCAGGTCCGCCAGCAGCGAAGCCGATAGTGGGGACCAGTCAGCCGGTTTCAGGATCACCGTATTTCCCGCCGCCAGCGCAGGCGCGCACTTCCAGGTGGAAAGCATGAACGGCGCATTCCACGGCGTGATGATCAGCGCCGGGCCTGCGGGCATGCGGATCACCCGATTGGCCGTACCGCGCGATGACCACACCCGCTCCTGATGCTCGCTGGCAAGATCGGCATAGTTGCGGAAATTGGCCGCCCCGCGCAAAATCACGCGCAGACGCAGGCTTTCCAGCAGCATGCCCATGTCGAGGCATTCGATCATCGCCAGCTTTTCGACATTGGCCTCAATCAGATCGGCCAGCCGGTGCAGAAAGGCCCCGCGTTCGGCGGCGCTCAGCGCGGCCCAAGCCGGAAAGGCATCGGTTGCGGCTTGGGCGGCTTGCGCCGCCGTCGTCACAGTCCCGCGCGAAATGTCGGCCAGCTTCCACGACCAGTCGAACGGGCAGCGCGTCTCGAACGTATAGGGCGATGGCACCCGCCTGCCGCCGATGAAGTGATCGGGCGAGATGGAAATGCCGGCAATGTCAATGCGTTCGCGCATGGGGGCCTCAGATATAGGGGAGGTAATAGGCAAGGCCTTCCGCCTCGCTCTTTTCGCCAACGATGCGCACTTCCTCGCGCTTGATAGCGATGAAATTGGCAATCATTTCCGCGCCAACAGCTTGTGTCAGCACCACATCGGCCTCCAGCGCATCCAACGCGTCTGAAAGGCTGTGCGGGGTGTGGCGATCGGTGTTGATCGTCTCCAGCCCGTCGTTCAGTTCGGGCTGAGGCAGATCGTAGCCATGCTCAAGGCCTAGCAATGCTGCTTGCAGCATCGCCGCCATCGCAAAATATGGGCTTGCCGCACAATCAGCCATGCGGTGCTCGATCCGCGCTGCCGGCCCGATCTCTGCCGAAACGCGCACAGTGACCGACCGGTGATCGATCCCCCAGTTCGCCCAGTATCCCGAAAGGCTGGCAGGCTGCAGCCGGGCATAGCTGTTGGTCGTGGGTGCCATGATCGCAGACAGGGCTTCGTGATGGCGGATCAGCCCCGCAATGCAGCCGCGCATTTCGGGCGAAAGCGTGCCGCTCGCCACATCGTTGGCAAACACATTGCTGCCATCGTCGCGCGTAAAACTCAGGTTGAAATGCAGCCCGCTGCCGCTCTTGTCGGCAAAGGGTTTGGGCAGGAACGACAGCAAGTAGCCGCGCTTGTATAGCACTTCGCGCGCCATCTGGCGGAACAGGAAGGCATCGTCCGCCGCCTTCATCGCATCGGCATAGCGCAGTGTCAGTTCAAACTGTGGTGCATCGAATTCGGCATTCATCGATTCCACCGGAATGTCGCAAGCCTGCGCCGTGGCCCAGATCTCGTCAATCAGTCCGGCCGGATCGGAGAACGGCCCGGTGCCATAAACGAAAGCGCCCGGTGTATCGTAAGGCACCCATTGGCCATCTGTATCTCGCTGGAAGATGTAGGCTTCCATCTCGATGCCCACCATCGGCTCCAGCCCTCGCGCGCGCCAGCCATCAATCGCACGTTGCAGCGCGCTGCGCCCGCACAGCACAAAGGGTTCACCCTTGAACCGCAAGGCCCCCAGCGCAATCTGCGTGCCCGCATCCCACGAAGGGCGCATGGCCTTGGGATCGAAGGTCACCTCCATATCGGGCAACCCGTCCAGCATCCCGCCGCCGGGCGCGGCCACCAGCGCCTTGTCATAAGTCACGGCAAAAGTGCCCACGCACATCCGGGTGTGTCCGCGCGCCGCGTCTGCCATCGGCACATATTTGCCGCGCGCCAGATTCAGCTGGTCGGCAAACAGCACCCGGCAGCGGTCCTGCACGGGGGCTTTCACACGCGGGGCGTCGATTTTCGGCATGGTGGTCATGGTTCTCCCCAGGTTGCCCCGTTTGTTCTTTCTGGCCCTTGGTGGGCCACGATTTCAGCAGGCAACGATGCGTACCGGCAGATGTTTGATGCCGTGGATGAAGTTGGATCGCAGATAGCTGTGGTCGGCCACCTGCTCGATCGTGGCGATCCGCTTGGCCAGTTCCTGCATGACGATGGCCACTTCCAGCTTGGCCAGCCACATGCCCAGGCAAATGTGCGGGCCGCCCTGGCCGAACGACAAGAAGGGATTGCGTTCCCGGTGCAGATCGATGGTGTAGGGATTGGCAATCGCGGTTTCATCGCGGTTGCCCGAAAGGAACCACAGCAGCACCTTGTCGCCTGCCTGCACTTGCTTGCCATGAAATTCAAAGGCGCGCGTGGCCGTGCGGCGGAAATGGGTGGTGGGTGAGGCATAGCGGATCATCTCGTCCGCTGCGGCTTCCCAGCTCAGGAAATCGCCATTTTTCAGTGCCTGCAACAGATGCGGGTTGTTGGCGATGGCGTGGATCGTGGCCGAGATCGAATAGCGTGTGGTGTCGTTTCCGGCGGCCACAAGCAGGCAGAAGAAGTTTCGGAATTCATCGCGGCTCATCTGCACACCGGTGCTGGTGGTTTGCCGCACCAGATTGAGCACGCCGATCTGCTCGCCTGCGTCCATCCGGTCGAGCAGGCCATTGGCATAATCGAACAGTTCCACCGCAGCAGGCGACCGGAAAGGCAGCATCCGGTAGGCCTCGGTATCCACCTGATCGACCACGAAATCGGTATAGTCCGGGTCCGAATTGGAAATCAGCGCATCGCCCTTTTCCACCAGCCACGGCCCGTCTTCCTGCGGCACGCCCATGATCTGCGCCAGCATCTGCATCGGCAGGCGCCGCGCGATGCGGTCCACCGCGTCAAACTCGCCCTCATCCAGCGCCACGTCGAGCAGGTCGGTCACGATGGTGCGGATCTGCTCTTCAAATCCCGCAACGGTGCTCTTGGAAAAAGCTTTCGAAACCAATGCGCGAAAGCCGCGGTGGTGGGGGGCGTCGGTTTCCTGAAAGGTCTTGCGCGCCTCGTACTCTTCCTCGGACTGGTCCTCCATGCGGATGCCCTTGGCCGATGACAGGAGATCGGCCTGCCGGTTCAGTTCCAGCAGATCGGCATGGCGGGTGACCGACCAGAAGCCGGTGTCGCCATTGACCATTTCGGACCACGCCATCGGCTCTTCGCGCCGCATCCGGTCAAACGTGGCAAAGGGCGCACCATCATTAAACGCATCTTGCGATGAAAGATCGACGTGTGCGTCGGTCGAGCGCGAAAAGGGAAACTGCATCTGATCCTCCGGTCTTGCAGCGGTGCTAGTCCTGCCGGGGCGTGGGGGACTTGGCTTAAGCGGACAGACTTGCGCAGGGCTATTCAGGTCGGCCCGACTTGCGCTTAACAGCGAGCCTGTAATCGCATCATAAGGAGGCCCAGATGGGCGAGATCATCGCAGCCGGCATCGTCGCACACGCGCCAACGATCATGATGTCGAAGGAAGACCGCTACGAGTTGAACGAAGGCAAGGAAATCAGCCTTGTACCGGGCCTGCACCGGCTGAAAAGCGAAGTGCTCGATGTGCTGAAGCCCGATACCATCGTGCTGCTGGATACGCACTGGTTCACCATCGCCGAATTCTGCGTAACCGCGCATAGCAGGCGGGCGGGGCTGTTCACATCGGATGAACTGCCGCGCGGAATGAAGCAGATTCCCTATGATATCAAAGGCTCACCCGCACTGGCCCACGCCATTGCCGAACGCGCGACGCAGGCCGGGGTGCGCACAACGGCCAATGACGATCCGTGGCTTCCGATCCACTATCCCACTGTAAACCTTACCACATTTCTCCAAGGTGAGGAGGAATGGCTCTCGGTCAGTCACGCCTATTCGGGCGAACCCGATGATTTCCTGACCGTCGGCGAAGGCATTGGCCGCGCGATCCAAGAGTCCGACAAGCGCGTGGTGATCATTGCCAGCGGATCGATGAGCCACCGGTTCTGGCCGTTCAAGCAGATCGCGTTGCACGAAGCCTCCGATCCCATTCACATTTCGAGCCCTGAAGCGCGCGAGGCCGATCTTGAGCGGCTGCGCTGGTTCGCCGAAGGCAACCACGCTGCGGTGATCGATTCGATGCCCGAATACTTGCGCCATGCCCCCGAAGCGCGCTTTGGACATTATTTGATGATGGCAGCCGCATGCGGCGGGCGGAGTTGGAAAGCGAAGGGGCGGCAGTTTTCGGATTACGAAAATGCCACAGGCACCAGCCAGGTCCACGTGTGGTTCGACAAGCCCGCCGACGGGTGGAACTGAGCCGCGAATAAGGGGGCATTTGTGCCCCCTTTGCAGCGCGTTATGGGCGTTTAGGTGCTGCTAGGTGCATCTAGGTGCACTTCAGAACGCAGGCCTTTATCCATGCGATAATCTCTGCGCGGCGCACGGTGTCGTCGGTCAGATCCTCGTCCACGCCAAGCTGCCAGGCAAGGTCTGCGCGGGTGCCATCGGTGGCCAGCGAGGCCAGATTTTCGCGATAGGCGGCCAGTGTTGTGACGTCTGCAAAGAACCCCTGCGCCACCATATCGTCTTCATAAAGCGTGTAGAGTTGCACGATCTGCCCAAGGTCAAACTCGGGATGATACTGCACCGCCCACACCTCGCTGCGGCCCAGCGGAATGACGGCGGCCTGCACCGCGCTGTGGCGGTTGGAGGCGAGCAGCGTGGCGCTTTGGGGCAGGCGCGTCACTTCGTCATAGTGGATACACGGTGCATCGAACACGGCCTGCTTGCCCGCAAACATCGGATGCGCACGGCCTTCAGCGTTCAACGCAATCTTGCGGGCAAAGCCCACTTCGCGCCCGCGCGGGCTTAGGCCCACTTCGCCACCGGCGGCCACTGCGGCAATCTGCAGGCCCCAGCACGATCCGAAGATCGGCAGACCGTGCTCGGCCGCCTGCGCCACCAGCGCGATCTGGTTGGTCACGGCAAAGTCTGTGTCATAGGCGTGGAGCGACGAGCCGGTGATGACGAAGCCATCGTAATCGGCCCATGTGCGCCCCTGCGGCATGACCTCGCCCGGATCGGCACCGTTTAGCACATCGAGTTCGATCTGCGGAAAGTGCGCGGCAATCGCCAGTGCGTAGATCTCGCTGGAATTGCGCACGCCAAGGTCGCGCGCGCGGGCGCGTTTGTCGGCGGTGTTGCCTTCGAGCAGCAGCAATCGGGTCATGGAAGCAGTCTCTGAATCAGTGTGCTGTGCGGGCCAGATTGGACCGGTAGGCCTGCGGGGAAATGCCGCTCCAGCGGTGGAAGGCGCGGGTGAAATTGCTGTGTTCGGCATAGCCCAGACGCAGCGCGATTTGCGCGATGGAAAGGTCGGGGCGGGTGCGGAATTCGAACACCGCTTGCCGCATCCGGCACTCATCAAGCACCTGCTGGAACGAGCTGCCTTCTTCGGCCAGCTTGCGGCGCATGGTGCGGCTCGACATGCCGATCTCGCGCGCGATGCGTTCCTGCTCGATGCCCTGCGTATTCAGATCCCGGAACACCACCTGAGCAAGCCGTTCAACCAGCGCCGTGTTGCGCCGCTGCGCCACCATCTCGCCCGAAAGCTGCCGCAGATCGGCCTGAGGCCCCTGCGTTGGTGGCAGGGCAAGATCGAGCATCTGCGCCGGAAAGCGGATCTGGTTGGTATCTGCGCCAAATGTGCAGGACGCCCGCAGGACTTTGCCAATGTCGCCGCGCATTTCATGGCTTTCGGCTTCGAACGCAAATTCGACCTTGTCCCATGCGCCGCTGGTGCCGCGCCGGATGATCTGGCCGATGATGCCTAGCGAGAACATCGCGTCATGATGGCGCGGCCAGATGTCGGGATCGAGAATGCGATAGCTGACCGAGGCCATGTCCTCCTCACGCTCTAACCGGATATCGGTGCAATCCTGCAGCAGCGCGAAGTAATCGACCATGCGCCGCAGCGCCGTGCCGACCTTTCCGGCAGAATTGATGGCCGTGCCGATCGGGCCGAGCGAGGCGAGATCATAGTGGACGCCTGCCAGCCACGGGATCGCCACATCGCGGGTTTGGTGCACCACATCTTCGGAAAAGCGCACGAAATCAGCCAGCGGGATCGAATTGGCGGCGCTGGACAAAGGGTTGCCGGGCAGGACGGGGTCGCGCAGACAGACGGTGGTTTGCGAGGTGGGCGTTGGAAGTGGTACGGCGGCAGAAGACTTGTCAGCCAGAAGACCGGCCCAACCATCGAGCGCAGCAGTGCGCACTCTTGCATGCGACATCGTTTTCTCCCCGGTGCTGCCCGCCCGAACGCAGGGGTTCGGGTCGGGAACAGGCATTCTCGTTGGAAATGGAGCCTATCGATTCGCATCGCGTGAATATTGATAGAAATCGTCAGAAATTGCCCTGAATTGTCACGTATGGAAAAGGGATGACCGCGCCTGCGCATTGTCCGGTCCTGCCAAGCAGCGCGGCATCATGCGTGGTGTTTTGAACATGAGCCGAACCTTTGAGCGAAGGTAGGCACCGGCGTTTGAAGGGCTTTGCTTTGATGGTGCATGCCAGCGTTGCCAGACTTGAGCCTGCTGCTTCGGGCGTAACGGACGTGAATGGCTGGAAGGCGGTGACCAGTGCCATCGTGCTGGGCACTATCGGTGTGCTGTCGTTCATCGTCCAACCCGGCATCGTGCAGGGATTTGTGACCGAACTGGGGATGAGCGAATCCGCAGCGGTGGATCTTGCCGGGGTGGAAATGCTGGGCGTGGCGTTGGCGACGATGGCGCTGGCGATCTTCGGCGGGCGAGTGGACTGGCGCCATGTCGTGGCTGCAGGCCTGCTGGCGGCGGTGATTGGCAATATCGGTTCGGCGCTCGCCGATGGCGCAGCGTTTGTCGTTTCGCGCTTTGTGGCGGGGCTGGGCGAAGGCACGATCATTTCGATCAGCTTTACCTTTATTGGCGTGACACGGCGGACTGAACGCAATGTTGCGCTTTATCTGGTGCTGCTGCTGACCTATGGCGCTTTTACCCTGTGGCAATTGCCCGCGATCCTTGATGCCATCGGCTTCCCCGGCCTGTTTTCGGCTTTTGCAGTCGTCTCTGTGCTTGCCTTGATCACCATTCCGCAGGTTCCGCGCAGCTTTGTGGAAGATGTTATGGACAATCCCGAAGCGCGGCAGCTTTCGCGTGGGTTGCTGGGCGTGGCGCTGGCCGGAGTGCTGGCCTATAATCTGGCGCAAGGCATTGCCTGGGCTGTGCTTTTTCTGGTGGGCACAGGCGCGGGCCTTGGCGAACAGCAAGTGGCTGACAGCCTGTTCCTTTCGCAAGTTGTGGCGATTGCAGGCGCGCTGGCTTCGGTGTTCCTTGCCAGCAGGCTTAACCGCAACGCCGCGATTGCCTTTGGCATTCTGGTGGGCGCAGCCAGCATTGCGCTGCTGCTGGGCAAACCGTCACTCATGCTGTTCACGCTGGGGGTGTGCGGTTTCAACTTCCTGTGGAACTTCGTCCTGCCGTTCATTCTGGGACGCATTTGCGATTTTGATACCAGCGGACGGATGATGTCATTGGCGATTGCCATGCAGATGACCGGGCTGGGCGGAGGTCCGCTGATCGCCGGGCGGCTGATTGATGGGACCGGCTATGGCGCGGTGCTGGCGCTGTGCATTGCGCTGTTCATCGCCAGTTTTGCGCTGCTGCAAATCCCGATCCGTCAGCATCGAATGTTGATGGCGGCAGAGCGCCCTTCCCACCGAACCTGACGCGATGCGGTGCCCTGTTGCAGGCAAGACACGGCAACAAGCTCCGGCTTGAGAGCGTGATCCGAAAGTCTCCGGGTCGGCCTGACGGGTCTTTTTCGCGCTGATTTCGTCGCGATCTTGCCGCGATGCACCCACATCGCGGCTGCGATCACTCCTCATCAGCACAAAAAATCCCTCGCCAGCCCTCAACCGGAGACTTTCGGATCACGCTCTGAATGAATCGGGTCGATTGGCCGGATCGGGCAAGCGTTTTGCCAGTCTGGAACGCATCGTTCGATGCATCAGGAAAACAAAACCGGCTCTGCCGTGCGGGATCGCATGACAAGAGCACTGGGGGGAAATGATGATGACGTTCGTGAAGTTTGCGTGCACCGCTTCAATGCTGGCCATTGCTGTTTCGGGTTCTTGCGCCTTTGCCCAAGATGTTCAGGCGCAGGCCGATCAATCGGATGCGATGTTTGGCGATATCGTTGTCACCGCCAACAAGCGCGAACAGAACGTGCAATCGGTGCCGATTGCCATCACCGCCTATTCCGGGGATCAGTTGAAGGCGCTGGGCGTGACCGATGCCACGCAGATTACGCAGCAGGTGCCGGGGTTGCAGCTGAACGCATGGTCGCCCAACGTCACGATCTTCAATTTGCGCGGCATTTCGCAGAACAACTTCACCGACTATCTCGAAGCGCCCATCGCGGTCTATATTGATGATGCCTACATGGGATCGATCAACGGGCTTTCGGGGCAACTGTTTGACGTCAGCCGTGTGGAGGTGCTGCGCGGGCCGCAGGGCACGCTGTTTGGCCGCAACGCTACGGGCGGGTTGATCCACTACCTTTCAACCGAGGCGAGCAAGGCGGAGTTCAATGGTTACCTGACAGCAAGCTACGAACGGTTTGACCGGCGCGCGCTGGAAGGCGCGGTGGGCGGATCGCTGACCGAAGGCATCCGCGCACGCATTGCGGGCCGCGTGGTGAAGGCTGATGGTTATATCAAGTCAGCCGCAGCGCTGCCGGGCGTGTTCGATGGCAACGGGCAGGATCTGGGCGCGGAGAACGGCTGGGCGCTGCGCGGCACGATCCAGGCCGATCTTGGCCCTGATGGCAAACTGGACCTGTGGGTCAAGCACAGCGAAGACAACAACGTGGCCACTGGCGGCTATGTGTTTGATAACTGCAACTTGCAGGACAATGGCTATTGCGGAACTGATGCGGCGGGTCTTGGCAATGGCAGCGGTGGGGTGATCAATGGCATCACCGGAGAGCCTGCCAGCCCGTTCCAGAATTTCAGCGATACGCCCGGCATCTTCAACCGCAACACGCAGATCTATCAGGGCAAGCTGACGTATGATCTGGGCGGGGTAAACCTGACCGCGATCACCAACTACACCGATCTGGAAAAGGATTATCAGGAAGACGGCGATGCGCTGCCGGTTGAAGTGATCGTGTTCCGCACCACTGCACGGTACAAGCAGTTCAGCCAGGAAGTGCGGCTTTCGGGCGAGAGCGATGCCTTGCGCTGGCAGGCGGGCGCCTATTACCTCGACATGAAGATCAAGGGCACGATCGACACAGTGGGTGCCCCTGCGATTGGCGCGGCGCTGGCGGCTGGGCTGCCGGGCGTGGCACCGACGATTGCCGAGGTCTATGACCTCAGTTCCAAGAACTGGTCGTTGTTCGGGCAGGCGGAGTATGACTTTTCCGACAAGGTCACGCTGATCGCGGGCCTGCGCTATTCTAAGGATACCAAGCGCGTCGACTATGCCTCGCGCGTGGTGGAAGGCGGGGCATCATCTGTCATCGCGAGCGACGAGACATTTTCTGCCGCGCTGCCGGGGGCGGATCGCATTTCCGATGGCGATATGGCCGCGCGTGTGACGCTGAACTACAAGCCGGCGGATGATACGCTGCTGTTTGCTTCGTGGAACCGGGGGATCAAGGGCGGCAACTTTACGTTGAACGGATATGTGACCGCGCAGACGTTTCAGCACCGGCCCGAGACGCTCAATTCTTTCGAGGCGGGGGTGAAGTGGTCCAACCCATCGCGGACGGTGCGCGTCAATGCCACGGCCTATCACTATATCTACAATGATTATCAGGCCTTTGCCCTGATCGGCGGGGTGCCGCAGGTGGGCAACAGCGATGCCAATGCCACCGGCATGGAGATCGAAACGTTCTTCCAGCCGAGCGAGCGGTTCAACGTGAATCTGGGCGCAACGTGGGAGCGCACGCATGTGGATACCGTGCAGACCGCAGGGTCGCAGTTCCTTTCCGTGTTGGTGCCGGGATCATCGGTGCCGCAATATTGCGCAGACCAGAACGATGGCACTTATTTCTGCGATTATCCGGCCAAATCGGTTTCCGGCGCCCAGTTCCCCAACGCGCCGCGTTTCAGCCTGAATTATGTGGTGCGCTACAACGTGGATCTGGCGGGCGGCAATGCGGTCGCGCAGGTGGATGGCGTTTGGTACGACAAGCAGTTTCTGGAAGTGACCAATGGCCAGTCATCGATCCAGCCTGCCTACAACGTGACCAATGCCTCGGTCAGCTGGACGTCGGACGATGACCGGCTATCGGTGCAGGTCTTCGGGCGCAACGTGTTCAACAAGGCCTATCGCGCCTATGCGCTGAACCTGGGGCCGCTGGGCACGACATCGGTCTTTGCGCGGCCTGCGACTTATGGTGTGAGCGCCACTGTGAAGTGGTGAACTGCTGAACCTTCTACCCTGAACTGGCGCTGCTTTCTTCACCGATTGCAGCGCCATTTTGTTTCTGGCGGCGGTAGCGCCCCGGTGGCATGCCGAAATGGCGGGTGAAGCTGCGCACGAAGGCTGCGCTTTCAGAGTAGCCCAGTGCCAGCGCGATGGCGCTGATATCGCGGTTGCTGTCGCGCAACAGGCGTGCGGCGGCGTCCATGCGGTGTTCGGCCAGAAGCGCGCGCCAGTTGGTGCCTTGATCTGCAAGGCGGCGGTTGAGTGTGGCGAGCGAGCAATCGAGCTGCCGCGCCACATCGGTGGCCACCGGTGGCTGATCAAGCATGGCGGCGCTGATGATCGTGCGCACCCTGTCGGCAAAGCCCATACCTTGCAGTTCGCCGATGGGTTCAAGCCGGCGAAGGTGATCTTCGATGATTGGATGAAGCGCCGGGCTGAGGACTTTGCCCCGCGTTTCGAGCAGGGCACTGTCAAACGAGATGGCATTGGTGGCCTGTTCGAAGAACACGTCGCAGCCGAAGTATTCGCGATAGCGGGCGTATTCGCCCACGCGTTCGTGTTCAAAGCGGACCTCGCGCAGTTCCAGTGTGCCGCCGCTGAACTGGCGGGCGAGGTTGAACATCGCGCCGATCGAGTATTCTGCATCCTGCCGCCGCGCGATCAGGCGCTGATCCTGCACCATGTATTCAAAGGTTGCCCAGTGCTTTCCCACGCTGAAGGATGGGCGCGAGGCCTGCTGCATCAGCGCGAGATAGCGCGTGAAGCTGGCAAAAGCCTCGCCCAATGTGGGCGCGCTGAGGAACAGGAAGCTCAAGGGTCCGAGGCTGTCAGACCCGGCCAGCCGCCCGGCATGAAGCCCGAAATGCGGATTGCGCACGAGCAGGGCCGCACTTTCGAAGAACGACAGGAAGGCGGCGAGGGGGATCAGGCCATCGGGATCATCGAGGTGGGCCTTGGCGATGCCCAGTTCTTCCAGCAGCGGGGCAGGGTTGCGTCCGGTCAGCTCGACACAATTGGCCACATGGCGCAGGAACTGTGCAGAGATGGTCGGGCTGTGCATGGCCGCGCCAGACTAGCGCAAGTGAAGCGCAGCGTCAGGCCCCGCCATAGATCGATTTGATTTCGAGAAATTCTTCAAGGCCAAAGCGGCCCCATTCGCGGCCATTGCCCGACATCTTGTAGCCGCCGAACGGCGCGGCGCTATCAAGCCCTGCGCCGTTGAGGTGGACCATGCCGGTGCGCAAGCGGCGGGCGACGGCGCGCGCGCTGTCCTTGTCGGCACCCCAGACATAGCCGGACAGGCCATAGGGGCTGTCGTTGGCGATTTCTACCGCTTGGTCCACGCTGTCATAGGGGATGATGGCGAGGACGGGACCGAACACTTCTTCGCGCGCGATCAGGGCGTCGGGGGCGACATTGGTGAAAATCGTAGGTGCCACGAACAGGCCATGTTCCAGCCCGGCGGGCGGGGTGGAGCCACCGCACAGGAGGCGCGTGCCTTCGGCGCAGGCCTGATCGATCAGCGTGATGACGCGGGAATGTTGCGCAGCATTGGCCACAGGGCCGATATCGGGATTGTCGGCAGGCATGCCTACGCGGATGGCCGCTGCCGCCGCGCTGGCCAGCGCTTCGACTTCGGCCAACTTGCCGCGCGGGACGAGCAGGCGGGTGGGGGCGTTGCAGCTTTGCCCGGTGTTGAGCATGCAGCCACGGACGCTGGCGGGGATGGCCTTGGCGAAGTCTGCATCGGGCAGAATGATGTTCGCGCTCTTGCCGCCCAATTCGAGCGCAACGCGCTTGATCGTTGGGGCAGCATTGGTGGCGATAGCTACGCCGGCGCGGGTTGAGCCGGTGAAGCTGACCATATCGACATCGGGATGGCCGGTCAGGGCATTGCCGATATCTGGCCCGGCACCGTGGACAAGGTTGAACACGCCTTTGGGCAGGCCAACAGAGTGGATGATCCCGGCAAGGATTGCGGCATCAAGCGGGGCAACTTCGCTGGGTTTTAGGACCATCGTGCACCCGGCGGCAAGCGCGGGAGCGACCTTCGTGGCGATCTGGTTCATGGGCCAGTTCCACGGCGTGATCAGCACGCACACGCCAATTGCCTCGCGCTGGAGCAGGGTGGAGCCCAATGGCACCTCGAACGGATAATCGCGCAGCACGCGGATCACTTCGGCAAAGTGCTGCGGGCCTGAGCCTGCCTGCGCGCCACGCGCAAGGCCGATGGGCGCGCCCATTTCGGCCATGATCGCATCGCCGATTTCGTCTGCGCGGGCGATGAGAGCAGCATTGATGGCTTCGAGGTAGGCCAGGCGCTCCTCTCGGCTGGTGGCAGACCATGCGGGGAATGAGGCCTTGGCTGCAGCGATGGCGGCTTGCGCATCGGCTGGGCCGCCGAGCGCAACCTGGCCCACGACCGAGCGGTCCGCCGGGTTGACGATATCCGCCCGAGTGCCGGCTAAAGGCGCGACCCATGCGCCGTCGATGTAGAACCGCGTTGCGTCAGCCACCTGCGCGCGCTCCCTTACTTCTTCTCGTCGAGCGCTGATTCGTAGAACGCCGCGCCCTGGCCACCGGCGGCGCGCTTGCCGCGGAACTCCCAATCACCGCCCATCGCGGTGGAGATCACTTCCTCGCTTTCGGTCGGCTGTGCGCCGCAATCATCGCGGATCGGGGTGGGGCCATAGACGATGGTGTTGGACAGGCGGCCCAGGCCTTCGACTTCAACATCGACCACATCGCCGATCTGCACCGGGCGGCTGTTGGCAGGCGTGCCCGACAGCAGCACATCGCCCGGCTCCAGCGTGATAGTGCGCGCGATGTCGGCCACCAGATAATGCATGTCCCATTCCATGTTGGCGGTGGTGTCCTCCTGTTTAAGGACGCCGTTCACATAAGTGCGGATCATCTTGTCGCGGAAATCCCAGCCAGTGACGAGGCCGGGGCCGATTGGGCAAAGCGTGTCGGAACCTTTGACGCGCAGCATCGATCCGGCATCGGTATCGCGGAAATCGTGCAGGCCGTAGTCGTTGGAAACGGCATAGCCGAGGATGTAGTCCCCGGCTTCGGCGGGCGAAATGTTGCGGCAGGTCTTGCCGATGACGATGGCGATTTCGCCTTCGTAGTTCAGCCAGTTGCAGCGTTTGGGCCGCACGACCGCGCCCTTGTGCGTATTGAGCGCGGTGATCGGCTTATGGAAATAGGTGGGCGCGGACGGCAGCTTGGTGATGAATTCCTGCACGCGGCTGTGATAGTTCAGGTGGACGCAGATGATTTTTGATGGATTGCACGGGGCCAGATGCACCGCATCGTCCACCCCGATAGTGCGGCCGTCCTTGGTGACCAGTTCATCGCCATGGCGGGTGGTGAGGATCGGATAGCCATCAAGCAGGATGCGGCGGTATTCGGTGGTCATGGACAGGCCCTTCTTGGAATCTTCAGCGCAAGTTGTAGCGCGCTGCGCCTGTTCCGGCTTTGGCCGTTGCGGCCAAGCTAGGCCCCGGCAGGTCGTTAGAACGCGGGTGACTGCAAATTTTCCGAGGTTTCCATGACCGATCTGAAGGGCCTGTTCTATCCCCGCACCCCCACCGGCAAGGCCAGCATCGTGCCGCCGGTGCCGTGGCACTATTCGGGCGAGTTGATCACGCTGGAATACCGCACCGACCCTGCCAAGGTCGCCGCGCTTTTGCCGGAAGGGTTCGAACTGGCTGATGAAGATCCCGGCGCTGTGGCGGCGATCTGGGCTGACTGGCAATCGACCGGCGATGATCCGGCGCAGTTGCTTGATCCGGCGCGCGTGCAGTACAAGGAGATGTTCATCGTCGTGCGCTGCAAGTTTCAGGGCAAGACCTATTCGCGCTGCGTCTATATCTGGGTGGACAAGGAATTCGCGATGCTGCGCGGCATTCATCAGGGTTATCCCAAGAAGCTGGGTTCAATCCAGATGAGCCGCCCGGTCTATGTCGGCAAGGCGGGGCCGCGCCTGGCCGCTGGAGGCACGTTTGGCGTGACGCTGGCCGCTTATGATCGCCGCCTTGCCGAAGGGCGCTTCACGATTACCGAGGCTTGCGACAAGCCCGGCTTCGTCAACGGGCACCCGATGGCGCACAACCGCTGGCTGCCCGCGATCGAGACCGACGGCACGCAAAGCCTGAACGAGGTGGTGACCATGTCGAGCTTTGACGTGGACTTTGGCCGCTGCTTCAAGGGCGAGTTCGATCTGGCCTATTTCGATAGTCCGGTGGAGGAATTGCTCGACATTGCCCCGCAGGAAAAGATTGCCGGATATTGGCATGAAGTGGGCGTATCGTGGAAGGCTGGCACGACTTTGTGGCGTGATAACCTGTAAAGCCTTGCACATACCCGCAGAGTGTCTGGCCTGATTGGGCCGAGCGATACGGCTTGGCTCGTCGGTTCTTGTCCCTCATCCCGCTTGGCGCATGTATCGAAGACCATGCGTAAGGTTACGCATTTCATCATTTCCAGTATGTTTCTGAAACAGTGCGTACAGGCTGGTCGATGGTTGTCCGTTGAGGGCGTCCGGGTTTGAGAAAGCACTGGCATGTTGGACTGGTTCGAGACGCAAGCACCCGTTCGTGAGAAGTTCAATGCGCTCACCAAAGTTCTGGGTCTTGTCGCCGGATTGAACTTCCTTTCGCTTGCGGCTTTGCTGATTGTCCCCAAGCAGGCCCTGGCCATCGTTGCCGCTATAGCGCTGCTTTCGTTTGCGTTGACGATCATTGTTGTGCGCCTGGCGGCTGGCCGCATCTGCACGCCTTATGTCAACACCGTGGCGCGGATGGAGGCCCTGGCCGATGGCGATACGGAAAGTCCGATCAGCTATACGAACTACCGCGATTGCGTGGGCCGCATGACAAAGGCGATGGAAAAGTTTCGCCTGTCTATCCGTGCCTCAACCGATCTGGAAACGCAGCGCAGCGTGATTGAACAGATGAATGCTTCGCTTGCCCGCCTGGCTGCCAACGATCTGACGGCGAACATCCAGAGCGCGTTTCCCGGAGAATACGAGGAGATGCGAGAGAATTATAATGCAGGCATTGCCAGCGTTTCAGCAACGCTGGCCAAGATTCGGGATCTGGCCAATTCCGTTTTGACCGGGGCCGAACAGATCGACGCTGCATCGGCCGATCTTGCTCACCGCAATGAACGGCAGGCCGCGAATCTGCAGCGCGCTTCAAGTTCGATGAACGAGGTTACTACCGAGCTTGCCCGCACGGCAGAGCGCGCCGAAGCCGCCAACCATTCGGTAGCCAGCGTTGCCATCAAGGCTGATGAGGGCCAGGAAGTTGCGACTTCGGCGATGGCATCGATGCATGAAATCGAAAAGTCGTCGCAGGAAATTGGCCGCATCGTCGGCCTGATCGACGGCATTGCCTTCCAGACCAACCTGCTTGCGCTGAATGCCGGGGTTGAAGCGGCCCGTGCTGGTGAAGCGGGCAGAGGCTTTGCTGTTGTGGCCACCGAAGTCCGCGCGCTGGCCCAGCGCTGCACCGAAGCTGCGCAAGATATCAAGACCCTGGTCAACGCCAGCACTGCGACAGTGGCCAAGGGAGTGACGACGGTTGAGCAAACACGCGCCGTGTTGGGCGATCTTTCGAGCCTGATCGAGGAGATCACCAGCTTTATTACCGAAGTATCGCGCGCCACAGCGCATCAGGTCTCGCGGTTGCAAACGGTCAATTCCGATGTGTCTGAAATGGATCTGATGACTCAGCAAAATGCGGCCATGGTTGAAGAATCCGCTGCGGCGGCGCGGAGCCTTGCCGAGCAGGCCAACGCTCTTTCCGGTGGTGTGCGAACCTTTGCGCTCAACGTAGATTCACCGTTGATTCCCCGCATGACTGGTGAGGCACCAGCCTCCCGGCACCGCGCAAAAATTGCGCCGCCGACCAGCCCACGCGCCCCGGCAATTCGTTCTGCTCCTGCTTCTTCGGGCAATCTTGCCCTGGCCCAAAACTGGTTGGAATTCTGAGGCTCTAGGGCCAGCTCTAGCCAGCGAAATTGCGGCATTATACATCTGCGAGGTGTGCTCCAAGGTCATCTTGGCATTGCCGATACCAGATGCTTGATCCCGCCGTATGATGGCGCGCGGATCAGGTGCAGCGTTTGATTCGCTGCCCTGCCAAAGCGTGCCATCCACGACCGCCCGGTGTGAGATTGGAAGGAAATGGCGATGCCTGACAGCAATGGTGCAATGTTTGCCATAAAGGCGTTGGATCATCTGGTGCTGCGGGCGCGCGATCCCGGTGTGCTTGTGGCGTTCTATCGAGACGCCATCGGCTGCGCCGTTGTATGGGAGCGGCCCGAGCTTGGTTTGACCCATCTGCGGGCTGGCGATGCGATGATCGATGTGGTGGATGTGAACGGGCCATTGGGGATCGCCGGGGTGGCTGAAGCGGCACCTTATGGCCGCAATGTCGATCACCTGTGCCTGAGGATTGCGCCGTTCGATTTTGATGCGCTGGTCGTGCATTTTTCCGGGTTCGGAATACCCATCGAGCGCCCTAAGGACCGCTTTGGTGCGACAGGGTTTGGCCAGTCGATCTATCTTGCGGACCCGGAAGGCAACGGCATCGAGCTCAAGTCAGAAGACAGCCGCCCCCGGATCTGACCTAGCAGGATTGGGGGCGGGTAAATCAAGACCGATCAGTCTCCCGTGCTTTTGCGGGTGTTGCCAAACATGGCGGCAGGCAAGCGCGAGACCGAGAATATGGCGATGGCGAGCAGAAGCGCGACTGCAATCGCTCCGGGAAACAGCCCTTGCAGCCGCGCTGTTGCATCGTTGCCGCCAACGGAAAAATAGGCAGCGCCAACCAGCGCTATGCCAAATGCGCCGCCGATTTGCTGGGCTGTGCGCAAGGTAGCGCTGGCGGTTCCTGCGTGTACGCGTGCGACGTCGCTTACTGTGATGGGACCAAGCGGGCCGGACAGCGTGCCAAACCCCACGCCTGCCAGTGTCAGCGCGGCGATGAGCGTCAAACCGGCTTCGGCCCGTGCCTGGATCAGCATCAGCACGGCCAGGATGCCGATGATCATGAGTGTTCCGCCAATTACCGGCAGCATCCGCCCCATGCGCGGCAACAGGCGCGGCACAAGAAAACCGACCCCTGCCATCACGCCCAAGCCGAACGGAATGTGGATCAGCGCAGTATCAAGCGGATCAAGCCCGAGCCCTTGTTGCAGCGACACCGCAAATATCATCAGAAATCCCATCGATGCGCTGGTAAAGGCCATTGCAGCGATGAGTCCCCAGCGAAAAGTGCGCAAGGCAAACAGCATCGGTTCGATCATTGCAGGCATGCCATTTGCAGTCCTTTTGACCGCGCGGTGCCACCCCAGCAAGACCAGCAGAAAGCCGAGCGCCAGCAATGATATCATGCCGCCCAACCCGAACGGCCCATCTGTTTGGATCAGCGCCAGCAGCATGATGCCGAACCCGCTGGCAAAGAGCGCCGCGCCCACAAGATCGATGACGAGACCGCGATGTTCAGCTTCTGCACGGGGCAGGGTGAACCGCCCTAGCAGCAGCGCAAAAAGACCGACCGGCAAATTGATGAGGAAGATCAGCCGCCAACCCAAACCGAACAGGTTCATCTCGATCAGCAGGCCGCCGATGATTGGGCCGACAATCGCCGCCAGCCCGATGATCATGCCGAACCATGCCAGACGCGCGACGCGTTCCAGCGGCGTGTAAAGCAATTGCACGATGGCCATGGTTTGCGGCCCCATCATAGCGCCCGCGCCTCCTTGCAAAATCCGCGCAATCACCAGTTGATCGGGCGTTTGCGCAAGGCCGCACAAGGCCGAGGTTGCGATAAACCCCGCAACACCCCCTAGAAAGAGGCGACGGTGGCCAAAAGCGTCGCCAAGGCGCCCGCCCAGCAGCAGAAGTGCTCCCAGCGCCAACAGGTATCCTGCCACAATCCACTGCATCGCGGCGGGCGAGGCATCGAGTCCATCGCGGATCGCAGGCAGCGCGGTATTTATGATGGTCGAATCTGCCACTTCGAGCACCACGGCGATCAGCACGGTAAACAAGGCGAGCGACTTTTGCCGCCCGTTGAAGTCTTGTGGCGGGCTTTGCGCGGCTAGTGCCGCATCGTGATCTGTTGCCACAATCAAGTTCCAATGTTCATGCCGCCGAAGAGGGCGAGGTGCGGCGGACAAAGACATGTGCGCCCTAAAACTAAAATCTTGCTTCTATTATGAGCAGGTCTAGGCTATGGCAAGGGCAAGCGGGGTGCACAAGCGCTCATAACGCATCAAAAATCATCTGGGAGAGCATCTTGGCAACCGCATCAACGGAATCTAGGAAGCCGGGTCTGCCGCAGGGTCTGACCGTCATCATCGCCGGATTTCTGCCGATTTTGGCCATCGTCTCGATGTTCCCGGCTATCCCTGCGATTATCGGCCACTTTGCGCCGACCGATCCGACTGCCGGCACCAAAGTTCCTTCGATGGTCACCGCGCCGGGCCTTACGATTGCGCTTGTCGCGATGTTTGCGGGGTTGCTGGTTGACCGGTTCGGTAGGCGCAAGCTGCTGCTGATCTCGACGTTTTTCTACGGCATCGTCGGCACCGCGCCGTTCTTTCTGGAAAATCTTGATGCCATCTATGCCTCGCGGTTGCTGCTTGGGCTGTGTGAGGCGGCAATCTTGACCACGATCAACACGCTGATCGCCGATTACTGGCCCGATGAAGGCCGCCGCAAGTGGCTGACGCTGCAGGGGCTGGTTGGTCCTGCGTTATCATCGGTAATGATCTTTTTTGCCGGAACGCTGACTGTGTGGCGCTGGAACGGCATTTTCCTGCTCTATCTGCTGGCGCTGCCGATCTTCGCCGCAATGCTGCGCTATATGTATGAGCCTGCCAGCGACAAAACTGCACGGCAAATGCTGGGTATTGACGAAGAGGGCGTTGCCGCGCCCGGCTTTCCGTGGGCGACGATGGGCAGTATTGCTGGCCTCACGCTGTTTTCCTCGGCCATCTATTATGTGTTCATCGTGAATGGTGCGACCGTGTGGACCGAGCTTGGCGTTTCCGATCCGAAAAGCATCGGGCAGATCACCGCTCTGCCATCGCTGTTCATTCTGGTCGGAGCCACGCTGTTCTGGTGGGTGGGCAAGCGCGGATTTGGCCCGCATGTGCAGATCGCCATCTTCCTTGGCCTGCTGGGTGCAGGGTTGGCCACGATGGGCCTTACCAGCAACTGGCAAGGCATGATCGCAGGCATGGCATTGCAGCAGACGGGCGCGGGCATGGCGATTCCGACGCTGATCGCCTGGGCGCAAAGCCAGTTGCCCTATCAGCATCGTGGGCGGGGCATGGGCATATGGACGGCCACGTTCTTCTTCGGTCAGTTCTCATCGCCCTTGCTGGTATCAGCCTTGCGCGGAAGCGCGGGCACCATGCAGGGCGCGTTTCTGGTTGCGGGGATCATCAGCGTGGTGGGGGCAGGGCTGCTGCTGGTCGTGTTGTCTCGTGGCAGCCGAAAGGCAGGTGCAGCATGAAGTTGGGTTCGAAACTGGCGGCTGTCTTGTTGGGCTGTGGCACGCTTGTTCATGGCGGACCCGCCGCAGCGCAGGCCGAGATCGCGCGCACGACCATGCCAGCGCCGGTGCAACCGAATGTGACCGATCTGCCGGTATCGAGTTGTAATCCGACTAACGAAGTGTGGCACCCGGACGCCGGTCTTGCGGCTGTCCGCAATGTCACATGCCCGACGGTTCAGGCTTTCCTGCCAGCAAAGGGTGCAACCGGCGCGGCAGTTATCGTGGCACCGGGCGGTGCCTTCATGGGCCTGGCCATCGAGAAGGAAGGCTGGCAGGTTGCGCAATGGCTGGCTGATCATGGTATCGCGGCCTTTGTTCTAAAGTATCGCACGTCGACCACACCGGCTGATCAAGGCGTGTTTGTGGACGAACTGCAGAAGGCCCTTCGCGGCCAGCCGACCAAGCTGCCCGCCTTGCCGACCGATACGCCGCCCCATGCCCGCGACGATGGCCTTGCTGCGCTGCGATATGTGCGTGCATACGCCGCAGCGCTTGGGGTTGATCCGGCGCGGGTTGGTTTCATGGGGTTTTCAGCCGGTGGTTTCCTGACGCGTACGATGGTGGAGCTGCCCAACGCGGACCCGCCCGCTTTTGCTGCGCCGATCTATCCCAACATGGCGGCGATGACCGTTGCCGCAGATGCGCCACCGATGTTTGTGGCCATTGCGCAGGACGATTTCCTGCTGGCGCGCGAAAAGGGCTTCCCCCTGATCGAAAGCTACCGCGCTGCGGGCCGCCCCATCGAATTCCACCTTTTCCCCGGCGGTGGCCACGGTTTCGGGCTGGGCCAGCCCGGCACACCGCCAGCGGGATGGATCGAACTGATGCACAAGTGGCTGGATCGGTCAGGCATGCTGGCAGCACAACCGACCAAGCGTTGAGGCTGGACCTGAGGGCTTGATCCTCAAATTTCGTCAGCTTTCAGCAGTTCCACCGCATGAGCCGCCGCCCGGGCAGTGAGTGCCATGTAGGTGAGCGACGGGTTCTGGCAGGCGCTGGAGGCCATCTGTGCGCCATCGGTGACGAACAGGTTGGCCACATCGTGCGCCTGGCTCCATTTGTTGAGCACAGAGGTCATCGGATCATGGCCCATGCGCGCGCCGCCCATTTCGTGGATCGCAGTGCCGCCAGCGCCGGGCCGGTCAAAGCCCATGATGATTTTGCCGCCCGCTTGGGTGAGCATTTCGGCCGCATCGGCCTTGGCCTGCGCCAGCGCTGCGTTTTCCTCTGCGCCGAACGCAAAATCGATCCGCAGTTGCGGAATGCCGTTGCTGTCAACCTTGGTGCGGTCCAGCGTCAGCCGGTTGGACGCGCGTGGGACGCAATCGGCAAAGCCGACCAGTACCATGCGCCACGGTCCGGGCTTGCGCAGCTGCGCCTTGTAGTCCGCGCCGATCCCGGCCTCGCGCTTGCCCGCGGTCCATGTCGATTGCAGCGCGCCACCCTGAAACGAAAAGCCGCGCGTGTGGCCGGTGCCGTCCATCGTTTCCATGTTGCGGTAGCGCGGGATCACAACGCCGGTCGGGCGGTTTCCGAATGTGGTCCACTGTTCAAAGCCGGGCATGATCGCGGCGGCTGACAGCGTGTTCGCATGGTCCATGATATGGGTGCCCAGCACGCCGCTGCTGTTGGCAAGGCCGTGCGGCATGACATCGCTGGCAGAATTGAGCAGCAAGTGCACCGAATTGAAGGCGCCTGCATTGAGGAACACCAAGCGTGCGGTAGCCTGCTCGCGCTGCTTGGTTTTGCTGTTCACCCAGCGCACGCCAGTGACGCGGCGCGTGGCAGGATCGTAGTCCAACTTCTCCACCGCTGCATCGGTGATCAGCGTCAGGTTACCGGTGGCCTGCGCCGCCGGAAGTGTGCTGGATTGGGTGGAGAAATAGGCGCCATAGGAACAGCCGCGCGCGCAGATCGAACGGCTTTGGCATGGAGCGCGGCCATCTTTTTCCTGCGTGAGATTGGCGGTGCGGCCGATGGTCAGGCAGCGTTCGGGCCAGACGGCGCGGATGCGTTCGCGCACGGTTTGTTCAACGACGTTGAGGGCAAATGGCGGCAGGAACTTCCCGTCGGGCAATTGCGGAAGGCCTTCGGCAGCGCCTGACACGCCGATGAATTCTTCGATTTTGTCGTACCACGGCGCAATGTCGGCATAGCGGATTGGCCAATCGGTGCCGTGCCCATCGCGCTTGTTCGCGCCGAAATCATAGTCCGACCAGCGATAGCTTTGCCGTCCCCAAGTTAGCGAACGCCCGCCGAGCTGATAGCTGCGGAACCAGTTGAATGCTGTGTCCGGCCCGGTCTGATAGGGATTTTCGGCATCGTTGACGAAGTGGCCTTGCGTGAATTCGGTGAAGTGCCGGTTGAGCATCTGCACCGGATATTGCTGCGCATAGAGCGCGGCATCGCCTTCGCCGCGGAAGGGCATCTCCCACGGCGCTTTCATCTCGGTTTCATAATCAACCTGATGTTTGATCTTGCGCCCGCGTTCGAGCAGCAGGACCTTCAGGCCTGCCTCGGTCAATTCCTTGGCCGCCCAGCCACCGGTGATGCCTGAGCCGACGACAATGGCGTCGAAATGCAAAGTCTCGTCCATCATCCGAAGTCCACCGCTGTCCAGTCGCTTGAATATGCACGGGTTTCCCGCGTGACCGGCACTTTGGGATCGAACCGCCCGGGCACCAGCTCGTATTGCAGCTCTTTCGAGCCGCCGACTTCGCTGGTGTAATAGCCGGTCAGGATCAGGCCCTTGATCGCGCGCCATGGCTGCGCATCGGCACTGCCTGCTAAAGCGCTCCCAAAGGCTGATGCATCGAGCGCTGCCAGCGCTGCGTGTTGCTGCGCGCGGGGACGGCTCAGCCACTTGGGGCCGAGCGCGTGTTCGAGCCAGCGCACGTGATCGAGGCTTTGATCACTGCGCGCGAAGGGTTGAAGTGCAGGGCCAACCGGCGCGGGAAGCGGGCGGCGCGTGCCTTCCAGCCCGTGGGCCAGCGCCAGAATTGCGAAATCACCTGCGCCAACGGTGCCAGCGCCGGGCGTGTCGGTTGCCGGGATGACCAGATCGCTGACCAGCCGCATCAGCTTGCGTTGGCGCGGCGAGGGTGCATCGCGCGGATCGAGGCTTTCCAGCACCGCCGCTTGACCCGGCATGGCGCTGTGCAAGGCGATGAGTGCCGCCGCGCCTATAAAGCCGCGCCTGCTCCACCCGTACGCAGCATGCCCGCTATTGCCAGCCGCCCGCCTGCTTTTGATTGAGGCCATTTCCAATCCCATCCCGCCCGCAGATTTCGTTTGCGTTATTTAGAGGGACCATTCTAATTTAACGTTAGAGTAGGTCAAGGGAGAGATGCATGGCAAACAGTGAAATCGACCGGCGCGGATTGCTGGCGCTCAGCGGGATGGCCGCTGCATCGACCGTTGCGCCTGCGATGGCGCTGGCTGCGCCTGCTCCTGAGCGGGCCTCTGCGCAGAGCAATGCAGCGCCAGCGCGCTGGGGAAAGGGCATCGAAGGCCAGCGCAAGGCCGATCTTGGCAATGGCATGTTCCGCAATCCGATCCTTGCAGGCGATTATCCTGATCCGTCGATCCTGAAAGACGGCGACGATTATTACATGACGCATTCGAGCTTTGATGCAGCGCCGGGGCTGCTGATCTGGCATTCGCGCGATTTGGTGAACTGGGTGCCGGTGGGGCCGGCTTTGGCACAGCCTATTGCCATCGGTTTTGCGGTGGATCTGGTGAAGCACGCAGGGCGGTACTTCATCTATATCCCTTTCATTCCAGCGCCATGGTCCGCCAAAGTGAAGGATGCGCCGCAGATCTGGGTGATCCATGCCGATGCGATTACCGGGCCGTGGAGCGAACCGGTTGATCTGGGCATCAAGGGCGCGATTGATCCCGGCCATGTCGTGGGCGAGGACGGCAAACGCTACTTGTTCCTGTCCGGCATCGAGCGTGTGCAGCTGACCGATGACGGTCTTGCCACGGCAGGGCCGGTTGCGCATGCCTATGATGGCTGGAAGTATCCTGATGAATGGATCACCGAGGCCTATGCGCTTGAAGGGCCAAAGCTGCTGCGGCGGGGCGAATGGTTCTATATCATCACCGCCGTAGGCGGCACCAGCGGCCCTGCCACCGGGCACATGGTGACAGTAGCGCGATCCCGGTCGGTCAACGGGCCGTGGGAGAATTGTCCGCACAATCCGATCATCCGCACCAGGGATGTGGGCGAGGCGTGGTGGTCACGCGGGCATGCCACGGCGGTCGAAGGGCCGCGCGGTCAGTGGTATTTCGTCTACCATGGTTATGAAAACGGGTATCGCTCACTGGGGCGGCAGACCCTGCTTGAACCGTTCGAATGGACCAGCGATGGCTGGCCGCGCGCGCTGGGGGGTGATCTTTCGCAAGCATTGCCGATGCCCACTGGCCGCGCCGGTGGCACGCATGGTTTTGCCCGGTCCGACAGCTTTGCCACATCGTCGCTGGGCACGCGCTGGACGGGGTACGGCTTGAGCCCTGATGAGGCTGCGCGCATTGCGATGGGTGGCGGCAAGCTGGTGCTGCAAGGCAAAGGCACCGGTCCGGCAGATGGGTTACTGGTAACGCAAGGTGTAGGCGACCTTGCCTATGAAATCACCGTTTCGGTTGAGCTGGAAGGCGAAGTTGAGGGCGGTTTGCTGCTGTTCTACAACCGCCGTCTGTTCCTGGGCATGGGGCTGGAAGGTGCGGGCATGAAAAGCTATCGCGGTGGCCAGCCCATGTATTGGCGCGAACCGGCACCGCTATCGCGCACGATGCACTTGCGCATCGTCAACGATCACCAGATCGTGACATTCTACTACAGCCTCGATGGAATGAGCTGGACCCGGCATGGCGTCCGCTCTGAAGTTTCGGGCTATAACGCCAACACGTCGGATGAACTTGCCAGCTTGCGCCCGGCGCTGTTCGCGGCAGGCAAGGGGCAAGCGGTGTTTCGCGACTTCCGCTATCGCGCGCTGGGCTAGAGCCAGCGCGCGAGCGGCTTTACAGCCCGGTTGCGGGCAGAGTGGCGGGGTTGATTTCAACCGCCTCGCCGGGATCTTCGGCATGGTGCGCAACGCGCACGCGCAGCGGGGCGGGCAGCAATTGCCAGCCAGCCTCGCCCCAGATCATGAAGCGGCGGCGTGGGAGAGGCACGGTCACGCGCTGGCTTTCGCCCGGTGCAAGGTGGACCTTTGCAAAGCCGATCAGCGTTGCCTCGGGCACGTCGCGATACACTTGCACAACGTCCGCGCCAGCGCGGCCTGATGTGTTGGTGACGGTGATGGCCACCCCGCCGTCCGTGCTGGCGGCATCGGCCCACGTGAACTGCGCATAGCCTTGGCCTGCGCCCAGCGTGTGGTGCGCGGTCTTGCCCGCCGAAATCACGCCGCGATAGCCGAGCCGCGTGCCTTCGCAATAGGCCAGCTTGCCATCGGGCGCGGGTTGCAGGGCATAGCCGGGGTAATCGGCCTCGGTGCGGGCGATGGTGACGGGCATGCGCCCGCCGGGTTCGCGGTCTCCGGCCAGCACGGCGGCCAAGGCGGCGGCAAAGCCTTCGCCCGGATACCATGTGGCCAGATGCGCAACGGCGGCGCTTTCCCACGATGCGTCATAGGCGTGGCCGACATTGGTGATGACAGCGCAGCGCGGGTTGGCCGCAGTGACGCGCGCGATCAGTTCCAGCTGGCTGGCGGCAAGGCGGGTATCGGGCCGGTCCTTGCTTTCCACCGAACTGTCGGACGTTTCACCCACGATCAGCAGCACGGCATCGGCCTTGCGGGCGGCATCCACCGCGGCGGCGAGCAGTTCTTCGCCGCTGCCGGGCGCGCGAATGCCATACCACAGCCCGTGAACGCGCGCGCCGACAAAGCCGAATTCGACCACGACGTCGACGCACTGGCCCTCAGCCAGATCGACCGGAGCGCTCAGCGAATCTCCGGCCTTGAGCACGCCCATGGTGTCACCCGGCGGGCATCCGGTGGTGCGAATGACCTCAACGCCATCAACCAGCATGCGCGATGCGCCGGTTGCGCCCAGATGGAAGCGATAGGTGCCCGCGCGGCCAGCGACAAAGCGGCCGGATGCACGGATCGATCCGCCTTGGGCAAAGGGGGCCTGATCGTGCATCCCGGAAAACCAGACCAGCGAATTGGTATCGCGGGTTTCGCGTGTAAGGGGCGCGCCGCTGCAATCGGGAGTGGCGAAATAGTCCACGGTCATGCCGCTGGCGCAGCCATCACCGATATCGTGCATCGGCGTTGCCGTCATGAATGGCAGGCGCGGTGCGGGATCGACGCCGGGTTCGAACAACACGGTGCAATGCGGCGCAAAACGGGCGCGGATCGCCTCGATCGGAGAGGGCAGATCGGGGCGCACCGAAATCTTGGCGAAGGTGCCGCCCTGAAAGCACGGTGCTGCGGCATTGGGGCCGATGACTGCCAGCGTGCCGATGCTGGCCGGATCAAGCGGCAGCATGGCGTTTTCGTTCTTCAGCAGCACGAACCCGGCGGCGGCGGCTTCGACCAGCAAGTCAGAAATTTCGTCCGGAGCAAGGGGCTGTGATTTGGTCCCGGTCACGCGCTGTGCGGTCGCGGCAACGCGAAGCGCGGCATCGTGAATGCACGCTGCATCGACCTCGCCCGCAGCCACTGCGGCAGCCGCTTTTGCGCCCAGAAAGCGTGCTGGCCCCGGCATTTCCATGTCGAGTCCGGCCAGCAAGGTGGGCGCGGTGCTGTGCGTTCCGAACCAGTCGGACAGGATCGCGCCGGTATAGCCCCACTCCTGCTTCACCACTTCGGTCAGCACATGGTATTGTTCGGCGCAGTAGAAATCGTTGACGCGGTTGTAGGCGGCCAGCATTCCGGCGCAGCCTGCATCAGCGGCAAATTCGAACGGCAGCAGATAGACCTCGCGCAAGGTGCGCTCATCCACTTGCACATTCACGCTGTCGCGCGCGGTTTCGCTGTCGTTGCAGACCAGATGCTTGGCGCAAGATCCCGTGCCGGTCGATTGCAGCCCGGTGATCCATGCTGCACCCAGAACTCCTGCCAGCAGCGGGTCTTCAGAGAAGTATTCGAACGCTCTCCCTGCCAAAGGACTGCGGGCAAGATTGATATTGGGGGCCAGCACCATGTCGATGCCGCGCCCCACTGCTTCCTGTCCGACCAGCGTGCCGACGCGCTGGGCAAGGGTGATATCCCAGCTTGCCCCGAGCGCTGTGGCGCAAGGGGAAAGCCGGGCGATATCGCGTTCATCAACCTTGCCGCTGGCAATGCCCATTGGCCCATCGCTCATCGTGAAGGCGGGGATCGCGGCTTCGGGGATCGCGGCAGACGACCACATCGCCGCCCCCGCCGTGAGCGTGGCGGCCTGATCAATGGACATTTCGGTCATGGTTTGGGTTCGTTTCAGGCCGCGAGTGCCAGGACTTTGGTGTCCTTGGTGGTGGGCACGAACGGCAGATAGGATACGCGCATCCGCACCGCGAATTCGATCTTGTGATCGCCTGCGGGCAAGCCGCCGGCCTTCATCGCGATGATCTTGGCCTTTTCGCCAAAGTTCCAGCGATCATCATAGACCGTTTCCATCTGGTCCAGCGTGTAGGTCTTGCCGCGCACATGAAAGCGCACGTCCTCACGCGGGACAAGCTCTCCGTCGACGGTGATCTGGATATCCTCGATCATCGAAAGGCCAAGGCCGCGATAGTAGGGAAGGCGGCCATAGAAGGCGAAGCCCTTGTCCGAGGTTTCGAGGCTGCCCTCGACGATCATCTTGTTGTCCATCATGGTGCAGGGTCCTTTCAGGCTGCAGCGCGGAGCTGTGGGGTGGGCTCACCCAGAAGATTGGCGAGCATGACCTGCTGGCGGCGGACCTGTTCGACGCTGTCGGGCTCCATCATGTCCTCGATCCAGCGGTTGCCTTCGTATTCCGAACAGATGTAGCCGTCATAGCCGCCCTGCTGCAGCACCTTGACGATCTCGTCATAGGGGATCGAAGGCTCCACGTAGTCTGCCGTCATCTCGTAGAACTTGCCGTGGATGTTGTGGATGCGCGGCATGTAATCGAGCATGCGCTTGGGTTCGAAAGCGGCATTGTGGCGCAGCGTTTCGGCCATGGCGATAGCGGGGCCGACGCCGCCCATCTGCTGGACGTTGAGAATGACGTATTCCGACAAGACACGGTCGGCATAGGCCTTTTCAATGTAGTCGGCGATGTGCTGCGGCACGCCCACGCGCATGAACTTCTCTTTCCAGACTGGCGGGAGGGCGTGAAGGAACATGCCCATGTCGGGCAGGAAGCCCAGCGCATCCGAGCCGGACTTTTCGAAGCATTCGGCATGGCGGATGATCCACGGATGGTCGAAGTGCAGCGGGGCGTGGACCTCGATCAGGATCTTGATGCCCTTTTCCTCGGCATGAGGCGCAGCAGCGACCAGCACTTCGGGCGCGATCGAGACGAGCGCGCGGATGTATTTCATGCCGAGGCGCGCACCGAAATCGATGTCCTTTTTCACGCTGGCGACTTGCTCGTCAAAGGGCATCTCGCGGCCCTTGTAGCGCTTGTAATCGAGCATGAAATCATGGCTGACCGGCACGCAATCGTACTTGGCGATGAGCTGGTGCCAGTTCTCGATGGCGGCATCTTCAACGCCTACTTCGGGCCAGCCCCAGAAGGTCTGCTCGCCGATGATCTCGATCCCGTTGGCGCCCATTTCCGCGCAAGTACGGATGCAATCTTCAAGGCTCATTTTTCCTTGAAAGGTCTCATTCTGAAAGCTGTACAGGCTTACGCCGCGCTTGATCGCCATATGGCATCTCCCGTGAAGCGACTGCCAAAGCGCCGCCCATTTTCAACCCGGAACCGCATGGCTTGCGCGATTCCCTTAGTTCAATTAGAATTATCATTCTATTAGTTTGGCACGTTCGTCAAGCGTGCCTTGGGGGGGAGATTGCGATGAACACTGTGCAAAGCCGCAGCCGCAGTGCTGTTGAGCAAAGCGCTCTGGTGCTGCTGGCGCTGCCGATTGCCGCGTTTTCGCTATTCGTGGGCTATAATAAGGCCTTCGCGCCGATTGAGGTCCTGACCAAGCATCTGGCTTGGACGATTCATCTGCCGGTATTCATCGGCAAAGTGCTTGGCGGGCTTGAGCTGGCAGCGGCCAGTGTGTTGCTCGCCTCGCTTGCGGTGAGGGCTTTGCGGCGTCCCGGTTTTTATGCCGCTGCGTGGATTGCGCTCAATCATGCCGTGGCTGCGCTTGTCCATATTGGCGCGCGTGAGTGGTCCACGCTGACGCAGAGCGCGGTGGTAATCCCATTGTGCATGGTCCTCGCATGGCTGTGCTGGCGGCGCGCAAGCGTGGCGTGATCATCAGACAGATGGCCGCGGTCTTTCGCGCCAGTCACCTTCCATCGGCCAGAACCATACGACCAGCGCCTGCAGCGCGAGCAGGCCGCCTGCGACGAGGAAATAGGCGCTGCGGATATCCGCACGCGTAGCATCGGTTACGGCATCGGGCATGTAACCTGCAAACGAGAGCACAAATGCCGCCAGTGCGCTGCCAATGGCCATGCCGACTTTTGTGGACGTGCTGATCCCTGAAGACAGCAGGCCTTCGTAGCGCACGCCGTGCAGCCATTGCTGGTAGTCGACCGATGCTGCGGCCATCGAGAAGATGCCAGTGATCGTGATCGAGGTGACGACCGAAAAGGCGAAATAGGGCAGGAGCAGTGGTGGCACGCTGAGGGAGCCGATCTGCCAATCGGGCTGATGATCAAGAGCGGCCATCGCACCGAACAGGGCCAATGCCACCACGATTGCACCGATGCATCCTTTGCGAAGGCCGGTCCGCGTCAGGATGGGCGGGGCAATGAAGGCCGCAATCAGCAGACCGCCTGAAACCATCGGCAGCATCACCGGGATCAGCCATGGCTTTTGCAGCACGTCCTTGGCGTAGAAGATCGTCAGGCCCAGCATCGCCCCGAAACGAATGAAGTAGAGCAAACAGAAGGCGAAGCACACCAGCCATGCCCGGTTGCCAAGCATCTGCCCGATGGCAGGCAAGATGCGGAATTCGGCGGGGGCCGCATCATCCTCGATCCGTTCATGACAATTGCGGAACAGCATGGTCAGCGCGAACAGCGACAGGGCGCTGAACAGCAAGGCGGTGCCCAAAAAGCCTTTCGCCTCGTCGCCCCCGCCCAGCGCTTCGACCAGTGGCATGGTGGCTGCCGTGCCCAGAATGACGCCAACCGATGTGCCGATCGAACGCCATCCGCCCAGTTTCAGCTGGTCAGCCGGATTGGCGGTCATCATCGGCATCAGCGCGGTATAAGGGATCGAGCCCAGGCTCATGATGATCCCCAGTGCCTTGAAGGTCAGGAACGCGTAGACGAGCTGCGCGCCCTGTCCCCAGTCCGGCACGCTGAAGGTGGCAATGAAAACGCCGACATAGGGCACGGCGGTGAACAGGAAATAGGGCCGCATCCGGCCCCAGCGCGTGCGGGTCTTGTCCACGGCAATGCCCACCAGCGGATCGATCACCGCATCAAGCATTCGGGCAACAAGGAAGATCGTGCCAACCGCCGTCGCTGGCAGGCCGACCACGTTGGTGTAATAATAGAGCAGGAACGCGCCTGCCATGTTGTAGGCCAGACTATAGCCGAAATCGCCAAAGCCATAGCTGGCACGCTCGGCCAGCGACAGTCGGCCGCCCGCCCCGGCGGGGCTAGTCACCCAGCACCTTGCGACTGGTAGCGAGCGAGGCTGTGGCTTTGAGCGTGGGCCGGTATTCGAGGCCGAGTGGGCCTGTGTAGCCAAGGTCGCGCAAGGTGGCCATGGCCACTGCCCAGTCGATGGTGCCAGTGCCCGGTTCATTGCGCCCGGGGCTGTCGGCCACCTGCACATGTTCGACAAGGTGCATCCGCCCGGCCAGAACGCTGCGCATATCCTCGCCCATCACGTGGCTGTGATAAACATCGTAGAGCAGCTTGAGGCGCGGGCTGCCGACTGCTTCAATGATATCGAGCGCGAGCGTGGTATCGACCAGATACATGCCGGGGTGTTCGACCCGGTCGTTAAGCGGCTCGAGCACGAGCGTGACTTGCGCAGCTTCGGCCAGATCGGCAGCACGGCGCAGAACATGTACCGCTTGCGCCTTGTGCTCGTCCATCGAGACGCCTTCGCGGATGAATCCCGAAGCGACGATCAGCGGCGGGGATCCAACGGTTTTGGCTATGGCCAGCGTATCGGCAACGGCTTGCAGCATTTCTTCATGCTGCGCCGGATCAACAATCGAGCGGCGTGGATCGACACAGAAGCCGGTCAGCGTGACGCCGGTTTCATCAAGCGCGGCGGCCAGACCGGCCATGTCCTTGTCGCGCCAGAGGTGGAATTCGGCGTGGCCGAGCCCGGCTGCTTTCGCAGCGCGGACCCGGTCAGCCAGAGTATCGTTGTCTTGGGCAAACTGCCATTCGATGCAGGCGGACAAAACCATGCCCGGTCTCCTTTTTCGTTTGGCAGGCTGCCAGTTGCTGGGGGCGGTCGCCAACCGCCCCCGTTTTGCTATCGCGTCAGAAGTCGAACGAAAGACGCACACCATAGGTGCGCGGTGCGCTGAACTGCCAGTTGTAGATGTCATCCGGCCCGGCCACCGTGAACCCGGCATATGTCAGCGGGCGGACGTTCTCGATATTGCGCACAAAGCCCTGCAGGCTGAAGCGCTTGTTTTCAGGCGCATAGGTCAGCGACAGGTCGGTCTGGGTATAGGCCGTCTGCTTTGAATCCCGATAATTGAAGACATCACCGAAGTAGGCGCTCTTGAACGTCGAGAACACACTGGCCGTCAGGCTGCCCATGTCGCCCAGCGGGATCACCTTGTCGTAGGCCAGCGTGATCGTCCATTCGGGCGTCATTGGCGGGGTGTTTCCGGCAAGGTTGGGCTGAGTGATTGCGCCGGGCGTCGTTTCGAGATTGCCGACGGTCGTCTCGCCATTGCCACCGGCACGGCATCCCGTTCCGGCAACGCAGAACACCGGAATTGCAGTGAGCAGCGAATTGTATTCGGCATTGAGGTAGTTCACCGAGGCCGAGAAGGTATCGTTGTCCGAAAGCTTGATATTCGCTTCGGCTTCGATGCCCCAGATCGTTGCCTTGCCGGCGTTGAAGATCTGCGCGCCCTTGGTCGTATCGAGCAGCACGCCGACCTGCAGATCCTTGTAGTCATAGTAGAAGCCCGCAAGGTTGAAGATGTGCTGCGCGTTGGCGCCGAAGTTCTTCTTGATGCCCGCTTCATAGGCCGTGTTGGTTTCAGGGGCATATACGCCGACGGAATCGAACCCGCCTGCCTTGAACCCGGTTGAGACCTTGCCGTAGATCAGCGTGTCTGCATCGGGCTTGAAGTTCACGCCTGCCAGCCAGGTCAGCTTGTCTGCCGCCGACCCCAGCGTCAGGTTACGCAGCGGGGTGCCCAGATTTGCTGGACGGACTGAGCCGGTGTTGAACAGCGGGTTGGAAGGATTGGCGATGGCACCGCCATAGTCCTTGTACAGCGCCGAGCGCTTGTCATCGGTGTAGCGCAGGCCGCCGACCAGTGTGATTTGGTCGCTTACCTTTACGTCCGCCTGACCGAAGACTGCCCAACTGCGCGATTCCACCGAACGCTGGAAGAAGTTCACGTAACCGCCGTTTGCGCCCAGCAGGAATGGTGGCGGCGGTGCGCGATAGAGACCACGCTCCACTTCCAACTCTTCGCGGAAGTAGAACGCACCGGTCTGCCAGACCAGCAGATCGCTCTCCCCATTCAGGCGCAGTTCGTGGCTTTGCGTCTGGATCGTGTCGATGAACGTGTTGAAGCGATAGGCAGGTGAAAGCGTGACCGCTGAGTTGCGATCGGTTTCACGATAGCCCCCGGTATAAGTCAGGGTCGCACCGCCAAAATCATAGGCGATGCTGCCGCGGGCCGCTGTCGAGTTCTGCTTGTTGAAGCCGAGGCCGGTGGCGGGCGATGCGTAGTTGGACCGGTCGACATTCGCCAGATTGTTGGTCAAGGCCGGGATGCACTGCGTGCCCGGAACGGCAGGGGCAATTTCAACAAAGCCCGGATTGGCAAGGCAGCCAGCGCCGGGCGAATTGCCCGCTGCGTTGAAATTGAAGAACGCCTGGGCCGGGACCACCAGATTTTGTTCGACCCGTTCAACCGCGGCATTGATCTTCAGGCCCGAAACCGGCTCAAGCCGCAGGCTGAGGCGACCGCCCCAAGTGTTGTCGTCGCCGCTGCGCTGATTGATGTTGGGGTGGAAGTTGTACCCATCGCGGTCGGAATAGATGCCCGATGCGCGAATGCCGCCGATATCGCCAAGCGGTACGCTGATGCCGCCTTCAGCCAGAACATGGTTGAAATTGCCGTAGCTGATGCTGCCATTGGCTTCAAATTCGCTGCCAGCCTTGCGCGTGATAAAGTTGATCGCGCCGCCGGTGGCATTGCGGCCATAAAGCGTGCCTTGCGGTCCGCGCAGTACTTCCACGCGCTCAAGATCGAAAAGCGAAGCGTTCAGCACTGTCGGACGGTTGATATACTCGCCATCGATGTTGACGGCGATGGCCTGATCCTGCGCTTCGTCATTGCTGTTGCTGCCAACGCCGCGCACGGTGATGCGCGTCTGGACCGTGTCGTTAACGATCTGCACCACCGGAGCAACACGTTGCAGCGACAGCAGATCGGTGACACCTGCTGACTTCAAAGCTTCGCCGCTCACCACATTGATGGCGATCGGTACATCCTGAACATTCTGCACGCGATTCTGCGCGGTCACGACGATTTCGGCGTTGGTTGGCGCTTCTTCAGCCTGCGCAGCTTCTTGCGCATGGGCAGGGGCCGCAAGTGCAATAAATGCGCAGCTGGCAAGCAGACTTGTACCTTGGATGAAGTTTCGCATAATCCCTCCCGAAATGAACCCCGATTGAAAAGGGGTCTTGGTTGCAGTATTCAGTTAGTATTGAAGCAGAACGAGAATTATTGCCGAACAGTTTCTACCTCTGTTCTACGTTGACAGTTTGATCATGCTGATCATGATCGAACTGCCCAAGACGGTCAGGTTTTTAATGGCACCTGACGGATGTGGTATTCAAATCGATTAGTAAGACGGTTGGCAGGTGCGCCCATTTCGACACTGTGTTTCACCGGGCATTGCTGCCAAGCGCAGGCATCACTTGCTGGGACAACAGGTCCAGTGTCTGATTGCCCAACCTCAGGCGTTCTTCGGTCAACGGGCCGGTGGTGGTGCCACACAGAATGTTGCCGATGCCCAGATCCTTGTAGGGCTGCAGATGCTCGATCACCGTCTCGGGCGAGCCATAGAGGCACCAGGTGCCGATCCAGTCATCGCTCAACGCGTCAGGTGTGCGGTCTGTCTTCTTGTTTTCGGAATTACTTTCGGCGCGCGCGTTGAATTCCGCCTCACGCTCAACCGCGGCCTGATAGGCGCGCAGGATGACTTCCAGTTCCTCGCGGGCCTGATCGTCGCTCTCGGCCACGTGGACGCACTGATAGGTATGCGTTGTCCAGTCGAGCGCGGCCGCCACGGTTTCGTCCGAATGGCCCGCTGCGGTCAGCATCTGGTGATAAGTGTCGAAATACTTCTTCACGTGAACAAAAGGTTCGGTGCCGCCAATCTTGGGCGGGGTGAAGGCAGGGATGAAGGCAGGCCAGCCATGCTGCGCTGCGCGGCGCGTGCTGCTTTCCTTCATCGCCACCGGCATCAGCCGCGCGTGGCCGGGTGTATAGGCTGCAGGGGCAATGCGCTGAATCACGCGGCCCTGATGCGGTCCGTTGGCGATTTCTACCGGCGGACTGTCCATCGTCTTGGCCCAAAGTGCCTCGGCCAGCGCCAGGTTCTGTTCGGCGATGGCCCCTGCGTCCTTGTAGTTGACGCCGAACCCGATCATTTCCTCGGGCGTTGTGCCGCTGCCAATCCCGACAAGCAGTTTGCCATCGGTCAACTGGTCCAGAATATTGATCCGCTCGACAAACCGCACAGGGTGATGAAGCGGCACCGAAACGACCGAAAAGCCGAAATGCATCTCGGGCATTTTCGCGGCAAGATAGGCGGCGAAGATAAAGCTGTCGCTGGCTACGGGCATATAGCCGTTGAAGTGGTGATCGGGCATGAAAATTGCCGAGAAGCCTTGATCCCGCGCGCGCAGCGCATGCGTCTCAAGGTCTTTCATCAGCTGCCGGTCATCTTCCGCACGCATCGTGCGCGCATTCAGAAATACCGAAAACCGCATGTGCCTTTCACCCCCATGGTTTGTTTTTGTTCAGGCCGCTGACAATTAGATTGAAACCGGCGAATCAAATTAGAATTGACGTTCCTGTTTTGATAATGTGTAGCGTCGGTATGTCAACAGATACCATTCACACCGACGCACTCGCGCTTGGCGCGCTCAGCCGCAAACCGCTCCAAGGGCGTAGCCTGGCATCGTATGAGCGGATGCTACAGGCGACCAAATCTCTGATGGTCGAAACGGGAGGAGACGCTTTCACGCTGCAGGACGTGAGCGAGCGAGGGCAAGTATCGATCGGATCGATCTACTTGCGCTTCGAAAGCAAGGATCGGCTACTCCACGCGGTAATCGCTGAAGAACTCAAGACAATCATCCGGCTGGAGCAGGCCATGCTTGAGGAGACAGTTGCCCAATCGCCAACGCTCGGGGATTTCCTGCCGCTTTACATCGAACGCTACAGTAGCTTCCTTAAAGTCCACGCGCCATTGCTGCGCACGATAATGCAGCGCGCTGCGGTTGATCCTGCTGTGTCCGAGCCGGGCAAGGAAACCGCTCGCCGCTCGTCCGGCATGTCGATCGCCGCGATCCTGACATATCGCGATGAGATCAAGTCCGTCGACGCGGCGGACCGGGCGCATGCCGTATTCCAGATTGTGTTTGCCACGATCGCGCGCCAGTTCGGTTTGGGCTCCACGCCTGAATCTGGCGATCCGGAGGTGTGGCAATTTATGAAGGATGAGCTGTCGAAGATGGCGCTCGCCTACCTTCGTCATGCTGATTGAGCGATCACGGCGATAAGCCTGCCTTGTTCGCATAGACGGATTCGCCACAGCATAGACCTGCGGCGAAGCATCTTTTGGAAGCGAAGCGTTGTGCCAAGTTCGTACGTCGGCGCAATGCGCTCGAACCACGCATAAGCTGCTAATCCGCTTGAATTTGGCGAACCGGGAATCCCGGCAACTCAGTTGCCTGAACCGTCCACGGTGTTGAGGCTCTGCACGCCAGCCCAAGCTCCATCACTTTACTGACCTCGCCGCGAAGCGGTTGTCTAAAATGAAGCAGGTTGAGCGGTGACATATACCAAATGGTTCATGAGGCGAGTCCGTTGACCGGCTATCAGGTGTTGGAATTGCCCTGATTGGACGGGCGCTTGAGAGGATCAAAATCACAATGATTTTTGCCCATCGGATCGCCCTGCTGAGCCTTGCCGGATCTCTGCTGTTGCCGCTGGCGGCCCATGCCCAGCAGCAATTGCCGACCCAGCTGGAAAATGGGGCGAAGTCCGAAGTGCCCGTCGCCACGCAGGTCATGCGCTGGCGCATGAATGATGCCGATGTGAACAGCTTTGCCTTCCGCAACATGGACCAGCTGTTCACCACGCGCACCGTGGCGCATGCGGGCGCGCCCTGGACCTTTCCCAAGGTCGAGCGGCCGATGGACTTCACTTATGCCTTTGGCGCGAAGACCTTTACCGCCGATCAGGCGCTTGAGCGGACTTATACCAACGCTCTCCTGATCATGAAGGATGGCCGGATCGTCACCGAGATCTATCGGAACGGTTCGAACGAGCGCACCCGTTTCATGGGTTGGTCGATGACGAAATCGATCACTTCCACGCTGGTTGGCGCAGCGTTGGCCGATGGATTGATCAGTTCAGTGAATGATCCGATCACCCGCTACCTGCCCGAACTGAAAGGCAGCGGATATGATGGCGTGAGCATCCTTCAGATCCTGCAAATGCGTTCGGGCGTGGATTATGAAGAGCGTTACGATTTCGATAATCCCGGCATTGCAGCGTCCAATCATATCAATGCGCTGGTAAAGAACGTGGCGCGCTTTGCCGATGTGGCCCGCACGATCAAGCGCAAGGCAAAGCCGGGCGATGTGTTTGCCTACAAGACCATCGACACCGCCGTTCTGGGCTGGCTGATCGAGCGGGTCAGCGGTGGCTCAGTTGCGGCCTATACCACGCGCAAATTGTGGGAGCCGCTCGGCACCGAGGCCGACGGATTTTACATCATGGACGGCCAGCCCGGAACAGGCCGCGAATTCAGCGGAGCCGGTTTTAACGCAACGCTGCGCGACTGGGCACGCTTTGGCCAGATGATGCTTGATGACGGCATGGCCAACGGCAAGCGCGTCGTGAGCGCGGAATGGGTGAAAACCGCGCAGGCATCGGCAGGGGGTGAAGACAACATGATGGGCGGCTATGGCTATCAATGGTGGACCATGCCCAATTCGCCCGCATATTCGGCAATCGGCCTGCAGGGACAATACGTCTTCGTTGATCCGGCAACGCGCACGGTCGTGGTCAAGCTGAGCTATTTCCCACCGCTTAAGGACGGGGTTGAGCAGGAAACCGCTGCATTTCTGGCAGCGGCTTCGGCCTGGAAGCCCGCACCCTGAGGCACCCTGAGATTACCCAAAAATAGAACATGGGAGGAAAGTGATGAAGGACCAATTGAAGCTGGGCGGGGCCGTGGCCCTTGCCCTGATGGTTTACCCTTGCGCTGCGCAGGCGCAGGCAGGTGATGCGGCGCAAGGTGCGTCCGAGACTGCAGATGTCGGCGTTGGTGAAATCATCGTCACCGCGCAGCGGCGCAAGGAAAAGCTGCAGGACGTGGCCGTATCAGCCACGGCCTTTGATGCCAGCGCCCTTGCCGACAAGGCTGTGACCAATCTGGCGGATCTGCAAAATGCCAGCCCCGCGCTATCCATCACCGATGGGGGCATCACGCAGTCGATCAACATCCGCGGCATCGGCCTTGCCAGCAATTCGCCAAGCGTCACGGCGGGCGTTGCCACTTATGTTGATGGCCTGTTTCAGCCGCCGATCGTACAGGCCAACAGCTTTTACGATCTGGCCAGCGTCGAGGTTCTCCGGGGGCCGCAAGGGACGCTCGTCGGTTCCAATTCCACCGGCGGTGCGATTTTCATCAACACGCAGAACCCGATGCTGGATGAACCGGTTGGTGGATATGCGATGTTCGGCGGCGGCAACTATGCCTCGGTCCAGTCCGAAGCGGCAGTCAATCTGCCAGTGTCCGATACCTTCGGACTGCGCGCGGCAGGCTTTTACCGCAACCGCGACAGCTTTTACACCAGCGTTGGTCCGGTGAGCAACAATGCGGGCAAGCTGCGCGAAGGCGGTGGCCGTCTGACGGCAATGTGGCAGCCCGGCGCCTTTCAGGCGGTGGCGAAGGTTTCCTTTAACGACCGCGATACCGGCGGCTATGCCTATCGCCCGATCAACGGCACACCCTTTGACGTGTTCCGCGTGGGCGATATCCGCACCATCAGCTTCGATACGCCCGTCGCCAACCGCGAGCGCGCCTTTCAGGCCAGCCTTGAACTGAAGCAGGAACTGGCCAGCGGCATCGTTCTGCGCTCTGTCACCGGTTATCAGAACAAGCGGATCAATGCGCTGAACGATGTTGATGGCTCTGCTGCGCCAGGCGGCATTGCCGAGGATTATTTTGCCGGCGAGAAGGTCTACACGCAGGAAATCAATATCATCTCGCCCACAGAAGGCCGGTTTGACTGGATTCTTGGCGGGTACTTCCAGCGTAATGATATTGCGATCAGTATCCTGCAGGATCAGGAAGGTTTCCCGACCGACATCATCGGCGGCAACCAGCGCACCACCACCGGCGTGTTTGCACAGGGCAATTACGAGCTCGCACCGGGGCTGGAGGCGCAACTGGGTGCGCGCTATTCCACCTACAAGGCGACCGGATATGGCGATGTGACCATCGGCAACGGCATTCCGGGTTTTCCGCCGGGAGGCCTGGCGGTTGCTTCGCTGGCGGGCAGCCACAAGGATTCTCTGGCCACGGGCAAGTTTGCGCTCAACTGGAAAGTCGATGCCGACAATTTGCTCTATGCGCTTGTTGCGCGGGGCTACAAGCCGGGCGGTTTCAATTCGCCCACATCGAATTTCGATCCTGAGCGCGTGATCAGCTACGAACTAGGCTGGAAATCGGCATTTCTGGGCAACCGCATCCGCACCCAGATCAACGCGTTCTACAACCAGTATTCGAACTTCCAGTTCAACGTTGTGGAACCTTCGACCGGCTTTTCGGGCGTGGAAAACATCTCGACCGTCAAGATCAAGGGGGTCGAGGCTCAGATCCAAGGACGCTTTGGAGGCTTTGGTTTCGATGCCAATGCGGCATTTGTCGATTCCGATCTTGCCAGCGTGACCTTTGTCAACACGCGCCAATTGGGCGGTGGCAACCTTGGCCCGCAGTGCCCAACCGGCACGCCCTCGTCCCCGCCGCTTTGCTTTGATTATAGTCCGTTCATCCAGACCACCGGCGGCGGTCCCAACCTCTATGCCCCGCGCTGGACCTTTGGCGGGGGCGTGGAATACGTGTTCCCATTGGGCGGCGAAATGTCGCTGACGCCGCGCGTCAACTATGCCTATGTGGGCGAACAGTTCACCTACATCGGGTATTCACCACTGTCGGACCGGCTTAATCCGCGCGGATTGCTGTCGGCCATCGTCACGCTCAGGATCAGCGATCAGCTGAAGATCGAAGCCTGGGGCACCAACCTGACGGACAAGAACTATATCACCGGTCAATTGAACGCGAACGAGTTCTACGGAGCGCCACGCGAATATGGTTTGAGGCTGAACGTCATGTTCTGATGAAGGTCATGTTCTGATAAATAGGGGCCAGAGCGGTGGGAATCGCTTTGGCCCCTATAACCTGGCGAGAGACTGGCACACCTGCCGCACCAGATCGGCTTGCCGACCTACTCCGGTTTTCGACAGCGCGCTTTTCAACTGCATGCGAGCGGTGCCTTCTGCGATGCCGCGATGGGCGGCGAAGTCCTTCACGGTCATTCCGCCGACAAGATGCGCTGTCAAAGTGGCCTCGGCCATCGTCAGCCCAAACAAATCGGCTACTTCACCTGCTTCAATCTGCGGTGCAGTACTGGGCGAACATAATGCGATCAGCGTGAGATTGCGCCCCCACCGCCGTTGATCGGCAGCATCACGCTTGAGCACGCGCAAATGGAGCACATCTGCCGGCAATTCGCCACGGATGCGGCAGGTGTCGCCATGTTTCCCATGAATAAGGTTGCGAACCATCGTGGTCGCCTCGATCGAGCGAAAGCCAAGCCGACCATGGACGACGCAGGACTGCGGAAGTGTCTGCAGAAGACGTTCAGCGGCCGTATTCATCCAGTGCACGCCAAGATCCTCATCACAGGTGATCAGCGCCAGACTGGTGGTGTTCATGAAAGACTCGGTGACAGACAACCGCGCCTCGTATCCCGCAATGCTGGTCAGCAAGCGCGAAATCTGCCTGAAGTGCGGTTGCAACTGGCCCAGGAATTCATCTTCTGCCCGGGTAATATCGCGCCCGTCTCCGACATGGCGGTGGAATATCATCGTGGTGTGTTCACCCGGCGCAGTTTTGCAGCCAATCCAGAAGCCGGCGCCCAACCCGCACATAGTCAGCCCGCGTTGCAATACTTCGCGATCAGCGGCAGAGAAATGCGGGTTGCGGTGATCGCTATCGATCTCCTGCAAGGCGGTCGGCTCAGTGTCTCGGCGAAAGCGAGGGTTGTGCCGAGAATTGGCCCATTCATCATGCCGTGTGGCTTCAAGCGTGGACCATGTATCGCGCAAACTTACGACCGGTATCAGGTCGTCCTTGTTTGCCACAAGACGTTGAAACACGGCACTCGCAACGCCCAACCGAGTCTTGATCGTATCCAAAACATCAGTCCAGCGCGCATCTTCGCCGACTGCGGCATACATCGCGGCAATCAGATCATTATCCAGAACATGGCTCTTGCGCGCTGTCAGTTCGTCCTCCGCAAGAGGCTATTTCGCCTCTTTTCGGAATGTTTCTAAACCAAATGGCGCTTTGCGTATAGCTGCGGGCAGAGTCGGCCCCCAAAAGCGGAACACAGTTCTGCATAGTCTCATGACGGCAAGGGGTTGGCTCAATTCTGCTCTGCTCAGTGCGTTTGGTTTAGATACCCAGCCGGTCGCGCAGAGCGTACCATAGCGAGCCCAGCACCGTGAGAGGCACCCGGAAGTGCCGCCCGCCCGGGAATGGATAATGGGGAAGGCTTGCAAAAACATCGAAGCGCTCCATTTGACCGCCGATAGCCTCGGACAGTAGCCGCCCAAGCAACTGGGTGGTTGTCACACCATGGCCGGAATCGCCGTGCGAGAACCAGACGTTGCTGGAAAGGCGGCCAATCTGGGGCATGCGGTTAAGAGTCAAAGCAAACCTGCCGCTCCAGGCGTAGTCAAGCCGCACACCCTTCAATTGCGGGAAGGTTTTGAGCAGGCCCGGCAAAATCCGTCCTTCGATGCTGGCAGGGTCCGCTCCGCCATAAACGACACCGCCCCCAAACAGGATGCGGCCATCAGCCGTGCGGCGGAAATAGTCGAGGATGTAGTTGGCGTCTTCTACGCACGTGTTTGCCGGAAGGAGTTCCTCGGCCAGCGCGCCAAGTGGTTCAGTGGTCACAACTTGGCTGGATACCGGCATGATTCGGGCCGAAAGCTCGGGCTTTGTGTCACCAAGATAAGCATTGCCGCACAACAGCAAGGTATCGCAGGTAATATTGCCCTCAGCCGTTTCGATCATCGGGCGGGTGCCCTCGGTTATCTTGAGAACGCGGCTGTTTTCAAATATCTGGCCGCCCATCGCTTCAATCGCGGCAGCCTCGCCCAGCAGATAGTTGAGTGGATGGAAATGCCCGCCGACCGGATCGACCATTGCACCTATATAACGGCTGCTGCGCACGATCTGCTGCAGGCCATCGCCTTCGACCAGTTGCATTCCGGGATGGCCGTACCGTGCCCAGACACCGGCCTGCCCTTCCAGCCACCGCATTTGCTTGTCCGTCAGCGCAACAACGGCTGATCGGTCAACCAGATCACAGGCGATGCCAAAACGCGCAACCCGCTCCCTGATGATCGCACTGCCTTCCAGCGCCACCGAAGCCAGATCGCGTGTGCGGTCTTCCCCGAGTTTTTCGGCAAGGAAATCAAAGGGGCGGCTATACCCGTTGATCAATTGCCCGCCATTGCGGCCTGAAGCGCCATAGCCGACGCGCTGATCTTCGACGACCGCCACGCTGAAACCGCGCTGCACCAGTTCCAATGCCGCCGACAGGCCAGTGAATCCGCCCCCGACGATGCAAACATCGAAGGAGTGACTGCCTTTGAGCGCGATTCGTTCGGGAGCCGGATTTACGCTGGCGGCATAGTAGCCGGGCATCGCGGCATAGGATCCGACAGGCGACGCAATCACATTCATCTGAAACATTCCCGTTCTTCCAGCCCGTTGATCTGGCCAATTCTTGTGGCCACGCCCTTTTGCCCAGTGCCCCACGCCCATCCAGTGCGCCACGCCCTTGATGAACGGTTATATCAACCAACTTTCGCTATCTGTGATCTCATATTTCAGGCAATACAAATTGTCCATATTTAAGCAAAGACTGGAACAAAGGTGGAGGTAGGTTCTTGCGTGAGATCGCAGATTGCGCAATGTGTAACCGCACAAGCGCAGCGGCGGACTGCCAGATGAAGGCGAGTTTGCGGACCGTATGGGCCGCATTGGGGGAACACGAATGGCACAAGTCGCTCCGGCCATAGACGCGCCAGCTGTTGCAAAAGCGGGCAAAGGCCTTGCCGGAAACAGTGTGGGCTTGGCCGGAGCTATTGTAATCGGCGTATCATGCGTTGCCCCAGCCTACACCCTGACAGCCGCGCTCGGCCCGATCGTGTCGGTGGTAGGCGTGCAGACTCCTGCAATCTTGCTGATCGGCTTTCTGCCGATGCTGCTTGTGGCGTTGGGCTATCGCGAACTGAACCGTGCCGTGCCAGACAACGGCACATCCTTTGCCTGGGCAACTCTCGCGTTTGGCCCCTATGTGGGCTGGCTGGCTGGCTGGGGACTGGTGGCATCGACAGTGCTGGTCTTGTCGAACAGTGCAGGGATTGCGGTCGACTTTTTCTATCTGATGATCGCGCAGGCCTTTGCGGCACCATGGGTCGCGTCCCTTTCGGCAGACAAGTACATCAATGTTGCAACTTGCCTTGCCTTTATGGGCGGCGCGGCATTCATTTCCTACCGGGGCATGCAGACCACCAAGATCGTGCAATATCTGCTGGTAGGCTTGCAGGTGATTGTCATGGCCGGTTTTGGCATCACGGCTCTGACCAAGGCGCAGGCCGGTCTTGCCTTTGATTTCACGCCGATCCAGATGGACTGGTTCAACCCGCTCGCCGTTACTTCAGCCGGTGCGATTGCGGCGGGCCTTTCGCTGTCGATCTTTATCTTCTGGGGATGGGACGTCACCCTGACGATGAACGAGGAGACCGAAGACGCCGCGCGCAATCCGGGCCTTGCCGCCGCATTGACCGTGGGCGTGACGATGCTGCTCTATGTCTTGGCCTCTGTCGCTGCGATCACATTTGCAGGGACCGGTACTGCAGGGATCGGCATGGGCAACGCCGATGTGCAGCGGAACGTGTTCCTTGCCCTTGCGCCGGCTGTTTTCGGACCGGCCAGCATCGCCATGGCAGTCGCGGTCCTGTGCAGTTCGGCGGCATCCCTGCAATCCACCATGGTAAGCCCGTCGCGCACGCTTCTGGCCATGAGCCATTATGGCGCCATGCCAAAGCAATTCGCGCAGATTAGCCCGCGCTATCACACGCCGCACATCGGCATCTTCGCCTCCTCGATCGTGTCTTCGGTGTTCTATGCGGTCATGCGCTTTATATCAGAGCACGTGTTGTGGGATACGATCACGGCTCTGGGCATCATGATCTGCTTCTATTATTCCGTCACCGCGCTCAGCGTTGTATGGTATTTCCGCACAAGCTGGTTCAACTCCTTTGGCGCGTTCCTGAACCGATTGCTGTTGCCGCTGGTCGGAGGCATCGTGTTGGGCGCACTCTTCTTCCGCACCCTGTCAGACAGCCTTGATCCCGATTTCGGCAGCGGTTCGCATGTGGGCGGTATTGGTCTGGTGTTCGTGATCGGTATGGCGATCTTTGGCATTGGGCTTTTGGCCATGCTGGCCATGCTGGTGCAGAACCCTTCGTTCTTCAGGCATGGGGCAGCGCTCATACGCGCAGGGCAAGAGCGGCCTTGAGCGAACGCATTGGCAGTGGCGCTGCGCTGCTTCCTTCCATCAGCGGGGGGCAGGGGGATCAATCTTTGGCAACGCTTCACCCCGCAAGGCAGCAGCAAGGGCATGGAAGAACCATCGGGACTGCGGATTGGCGGCAAAATCCCATTCCGGGTGCCATTGCGCGGCAAAAACGCAGGCGCTGGCCGAAACCCTGCTGAATGCTTCCACAAGACCATCGCTGGCCACCGCTTCGATCTGCAATCCAGCGCCTAAGCGTTCAATGCCCTGAAAGTGCACCGAATTAACGGTCATCTGGCGGCCTGCCCCGCACTGCGCCAGAATTCCGCCATCAATCACATCCACCGGATGGCGCTCTGCGAACATCTCTTCAAGTGTTGCCGTGGCAGGTGCGTGGTGCTGCACTGGTCCATCCGGCAAATCGCACAACGTTCCGCCGAACAGCACGTTAAGCTCTTGGAATCCCCGACATATGCCAAAGACCGGCTTTCCCGCATCAACCATTTGCGCAGCAAGGCGCAAGCTGGTGGCATCGCGCGCCGGATCGAACGGCCCGGCGCCATCCAGCTTTCCATACCGCGCGGGCATCATGTTTGATGTGCTGCCTGTCAACAACAGGCCGTCCAACCTTCGCCACAGCCCGGCACTGGCAGAATCATCTTCCATGGCCGGAACAAGCACAATGTCAGCATCGCAAATCGCCGCTGCTGCCTGAACGTAGCGATCGATCACGCGGTGTATCTGCTCGCCCTCCAATTCGCGCTGGCAGCAGCCAATACCAAGCAAAGGACGGTGTGCGCCCTGCCTTTGATCCAAACGTAGTGTGTCGCGCAAAACGGGTTACCAAAATGTGTGATCACTGAATGGGCTGGTCTCTACCATAGCGATCAATCTGCGCAAGCGACGGGATGCGAAGCCTAGCACGATAGCATAAAATTTTGGCGATTTACTGGGGGTATTGCCCGGTTTTCCAAAGGTGTCTGGACAGGGCAAACCAGATTCAATATGTGATCACACTATGCAGAAAACGGACATGACCTTCACTGATTGGCTTGCGCTGAACCCGCAAATCACGCGCATCGAGGCATTCCTTGCCGACATCAACGGTGCGCCCAAAGGCAAATGGCTCGAACGTGACAAGGCGCAGGTGGTTGAGGGCAAGGGTTTGCCAATGCCATTGTCGGTATTCGCCCAAGATGCCTGGGGTTGCGACGTTCCGGCTGCAGGTCTGGCCTTTGGCACGGGGGATCCTGATGGGCTGTGCCATGCCGTGCCCCACAGATTTGCGCCCGCCCCCTGGCTTGGTGCAGGATGCGCGCAGTTGCTGATCGCCATGCAGGCCGATGGTGCGCCCGCTGATGCCGATCCGCGCGGGGCGCTGCAGCATGTGCTTGCACGCTTTTCCGCGCGTGGGTTGGTGCCGGTGGTAGCCACGGAACTGGAGTTTTATCTCTACCAGTTGGAAAACGGCTTGCCTGTGCCCCCTGATGGCAACCCCCGACGGAACGACACGCTTTCAACCGCGCCACTCGCCCGGCACGGCGCGTTGTTCGACGCGATTTTTGCAGCGGCGGCTGCCCTTGGCATTCCCGCCGATGGTTTGATCAGCGAAGCGGGGCCGGGCCAGTTCGAAATCAATCTGCTGCACCGGCCCGATGCACTTGCCGCAGCCGACGATGCTGTGCTCTTGCGGCGCGTCATTCGTGATCTGGCTCGCAGCCATGGCTTAGGCGCAACCTTCATGGCCAAGCCATATGCCGATGCATCGGGCAGCGGCATGCACATCCATGCAAGCTTGCTCGATTCTGCCGGATCGAATGTGTTGGCAAAAGGCGATGGCCAGCCCAGCGATGTTCTTCATCATGCGGTCGCTGGCCTGCTGCGAGCGATGCCGGAGACGATGCTGGCATTCGCGCCGAACGCCAATTCATTCCGCCGAATCCGGCCCGATGCCCATGCGCCAATATCCGCCGGATGGGGCATTGATGATCGCTCAGCAGCCGTGCGCGTGATTGTGGCTGATGCGAAATCGACCCGTATCGAACACCGTATCGCGGGCGCAGACACCAATCCCTATATCGCGCTTGCAGCGATGCTGGGCGCAATGATCGCAGGAATTGAAGCAGCTCAGATGCCGCCGCCAGCGCAAGATCCCAAGCAGCCCGGTTCTGGCGAGCGCCTGCCAATTGAATGGGGCGCGGCGATTGACCGGATGGCAGGATCGCCATTGGCCGCCACCATTCTGGGTGAGCGATTCCGCGATATCTTTGTCGCCTGCAAGCGACAGGATCGTGATGAATTTCTCAACCGCATCAGCAGCTTTGAATACGATACCTATCTGTCTTTGCTGTGATCCTAGAGTTTCAACCGGTCCCAATCAGCCATCAGGCTTGAACAATCGCCAATATCCGCCCGGATCGCAGCTTCGACCGCAGCCGGGTCTGACGCGGCAATGGCGTTCGTGGCGGCCTGATGCTGGTCGATCATGCTGGCCGTGCCATACCGGCCATAAACGACGCGCATGAACGGACCGAACTGCATCCACAGGCTTTCGATCATCCGGTTGGCCATCGGCATTTGCGCCGCTGAATAAATCAGCGAATGGAAACGGAAGTTGGACTCCATGTATCCCGTCACATCGCCATCGCGCAGCGCGTTGTCTGTTGCGGCATCGGCCTGACGGATCTGGCGCAGGCGTTCAGCCGTGATGTGCGGAAGTGCAGCCACTGCCAACATCGGTTCAAGCAGAAGCCGCAAGGTCATGATTTCGGCAAAGCGTTCAGCCGTCATCTTTGGCACCGTCACCGCGCGCTTTGACCGGATTTGCAGCGCACCTTCGTTGGCAATGCGTGACAGTGCATCACGCACCGGCATCTGGCTGACATCAAGCTCCTGGGCCAGGCCACGCGTGGAAATGCCGACACCGGGCGCGATCTTGCCTGTGATGAGCCGGAAGCGCAGGTCTTCATACACCTGTTCGCGCAAGGACGGGACGAATTCGGCTGCGTCCCCCTCCGCTTCTTCCGGCCCGCCCGACAGCGTCTCTACTGGCATCATTGCGGCCCTTGAACGGTTCCCAAACTTGTCACCGCAGTGATCCTAGATGAGGACTTCGAACAAAGGAAGGCTTGGTAAAGCTGAGTGACCAGCCAAAGCATCTGCGATGCCAGAGTGCAGTGCTAAAATGCAGTGCTAAAGTCCTAGGCAAGTGAGCTTGATATCAAGGTAATCGTCCATCCCAAACGACGATCCCTCGCGGCCTAGCCCGGATTCCTTGACCCCTCCAAACGGCGCAGCTTCGGTCGAGATCAGGCCAGTGTTCAGACCGACCATGCCATACTCCAGCGCTTCGGGAATGCGCCAACTGCGCGCCAGATCGCGCGTGTAAACATAGGCAGCCAGTCCCGCGTCAGTGTCGTTCGCAATGGCGATGGCTTCTTCCTCTGTGTCAAAGCGGACGAGCCCAGCCACCGGCGCAAAGGTTTCTTCGCGGCATAGCAAAGCATCGCGCGCCACATCGGCAATGACCGTCGGCGCGAAGAAGTTCCCGGCAGCCAGCAGCCCTTCGGCCAGCCGTGTACCGCCTGTCAGCAGGTTGCCACCGCGAGAGACCGCATCATCGACATGCGCTTGCGCCTTGGCCAGCGCCCGCGCATCAATCAGCGGGCCCTGGTCAGTGGGGCCAGACAGGCCGGGACCAACCCGAAATGCCCGCACCCGCTCTGCCAGCCGTGCGGCGAATTCATCATGCACGCCGGACTGCACCAGTATCCTGTTGGCGCAAACGCATGTTTGCCCGGCATTTCGGAATTTCGAGGCCAGCGCCCCTTCGATTGCCGCATCGATATCGGCATCATCGAACACGATGAACGGCGCATTGCCGCCAAGTTCCAACGACACCCGCTTTACCGTATCTGCGCAGCGTGCAGCCAGCAGTTTGCCCACGGCCGTGCTGCCGGTGAAGGTAAATTTGCGCACGCGTTTGTCACTGGTAAGCACGTTGCCAATGGCGGGGGCATCGCCCATCACCACATTGAACACGCCCGGCGGCACGCCAGCGTCCTCGCTAAGGCGGGCGAGCGCCAGAGCGGAAAGCGGCGTCAGTTCAGATGGTTTGACAACGATCGTGCAACCCGCCGCCAGCGCTGGTCCGGCCTTGCGCGTGATCATCGCAAGCGGGAAATTCCACGGCGTGATTGCGGCCACGACGCCTACCGGGCTTTTCCGCACAAGCAGGCGACGATCTGCGGCATGGGGCGAAAGCAGCGCGCCCGCAACGCGGCGCGCCTCTTCGGCAAACCAATCAAGAAAGCTGGCAGCATAAGCGACTTCGCCCGCCGCTTCGGCCAGCGGCTTGCCTTGTTCTGCAGTCATCAACCGGGCGAGCGCTTCACGATGCTGAAGCATGAGAGCGGCCCAGCGCCGCAGAATGTCGCCACGCTCCTTGCCGGTTCTTGCCGCCCAGGCAGGTTGTGCTCGTGCCGCTGCGGTCACGGCCAGTTCTGCGTGGTCAGCACCAAGCAAGGGCACCGTGCCCACAAGTGAACCATCAGCAGGGTTCAGCACATCAAATGTCTGGCTTCCACGAACCCATGCGCCATTGATGTAGGCCGCATCGCACAACAGTTCTGCACCGGTTGCTGCGGCATCAGGACGATTCTTCAGATCATCCATCATGCCACCTCCATGACGGACACAAGCGCGTCGGTCATAATCGCAAGGCCCTCATTGATGATATCGTCGCTTGCGGTCAGAGGCACGAGAATGCGGATGGTCTGGCCCCGCGTGCCGCAGGTCAACAGTACCAATCCGCGATCCAGCGCTGCTGAGGCAACCCGCTTTGCCGTAGTGCCATCTGCCACGCCTGCAGGGTCTGGGACATCGAATGCAATCATTGCTCCGGGGCCACGCAGGCCGGTTATGCTGACGGTATCATTGCGCGCAGCCGCAGCCTCAACCGCGGCCCTGATCCGGGCCCCGATCTTGTTGGCCCGGTCATTCAGTTGTTCGTCCTCGATCACATCAAGCACGGCCAGTGCCGCAGCTACGGCAACCGGCGATCCGGCATATGTCCCGCCAAGGCCGCCAGGCCCGATTGCGTCCATCACTTCGGCCCGGCCAATAACCCCTGCCAGCGGGAATCCGCCCGCAAGCGATTTGGCAACCGTGATAAGATCGGGTTTGACTGGCTGATGTTCGATGCCGAACATCCGGCCCGTGCGCGCAAAACCGGATTGGACCTCATCGGCGATGATCATCATGCCCCACTGTTCGCGAAGGCGATCAAGCGCCTGATAGAGTTCCGGGTAAGGCATGTGAAAGCCGCCTTCACCCTGCACAGGCTCGATGATGAATGCGGCAATGCGTTCCGGCTCGATGTCGGCGGCAAAGAGAAAGTCGAGCGCACGCAGCGCTTCGTCAAGGGTTACCCCATTCGTCGGCGAAGGCAGCGGCACATGGTAGATTTCGGCTGGAAACGGCCCCAGTCCGCGCTTGTAGGGGTTCACCTTGCCGGTCATCGCCGATGACAGCAGCGTCCGTCCATGAAAGCCGCCGGCAAAGGCAATGATACCCGGCCTGCCCGTGGCGGCACGCGCGATCTTTACGGCGTTCTCAGTCGCTTCGGCCCCGGTGGTAAAGAAGATTGTCTTGGCATCACCTTCAACCGGTGCAATCGCATTCAGGCGCTCGGCCAGCTCGATATAAGGTTCATAGGCCATGACCTGAAATGCCGTATGGGTGTAGGCGCGAAGCTGCTGCTCCACCGCAGCGATGACGCGTGGATGGCGGTGGCCTACGTTAAGCACGGCGATGCCGCCTGCAAAATCGACGTAACGCTTGCCTTCAACGTCCCAAATCTCGGCATTTTCAGCACGCGCTGCGAAAACCGGCGTTGCTGTGGCCACGCCGCGTGGCACGGCATTGGCCCGACGGTGGAGAAGAGTCTGGTTGTTCATGGCGCGATTCTTTCGGCTGGAAATATAACGGCACCTTATTGCCCAGCCGATGCTAGTGGGAGGCGCCTTGCACAGCGGCGGTGGTAACACTAGGTTACCACTATGACATTGCCGACATTGCCCCCCTTTGCCGCATTGCGTGCGTTCGACATGGTCGGGCGCAGCGGCGGCATCCGCAAGGCAGCGACACAATTGGGGCTAAGCCATGCTATTGTCAGCCGCCATCTGGCGACGCTTGAACAGCATCTTGGCGTCACTTTGTTCAACCGGCGCACCGGCGAATTGAGCGAGCATGGCCGCCGCTACCATGCGCGCGTTGCTGCGGCCATTGCCGAACTTGAAGCGGCTACCGAAGCGTTCCGAGGAACGCGTGAACGGGCACTGACGATCTGGTGCTCGGCTGGCTTCTCGCTCCACTGGCTGGCCCAACGATTGCCAGACTTTCAGCGCCGCGCAACAGCATCAGCAGTGGTGATTGATCTGCGCTCAACCGACGCCGAACCGTCATTTGACAGCGGCGAAGCAGATGGCGACATCCGCTATCTTTCGGATGGTGCCGCCAATAACCTGCCCGCCTCAGTCAGAACCGAACTGCTGGTCAGGCCCGACGTTTTTCCTGTCGCCTCGCCCGCATTGCTTGGCCAGCAAGCAGATGCCTTGCGGCGTCGCGCCGACATTTTCGAACTTCCCCTGATACACGAGGGCGGGGGCGAGGAATGGGTGCAATGGTTGGCGGTTCAGGGCATTGCAACAAGGGCGACACAGCCGCCCGCAGCGCGGTTCGGGCAGGCCCATCTAGCACTTATGGCAGCCCGTTCGGGGCAAGGCGTGGCCCTTGCCAATACCTACCTTGTTGCCGACGATCTTGCGCGCGGCACACTCGTCCGGGTCCTGCCAACCGATGACACGTGGCAATCTGCACCGATCGGCGCGTATTATTTCCGGTGCGCACGGGCGCGGTGGTCAGACCCGCTGCTGGCGCGCTTCCGGCGGTGGTTGCGCGATGCGGTGCAAGCCTCGGCATAAAACCGCAGCCGCACCGCACGTTGCAATCAGATCACCATTTGTAGCCCGCCGAAACGCCCACGGCGCGCGGCTCACCATATGTGCGATAGAAGCTGCCGACCCCATCGTTGCCCGCATCAGTGATATAGGCCTTGTTGAACAAGTTCTTGCTCCAAACCGAAAGGCTGATGCGGGAATCGGTTTCGAGCATGATCCGCCCATTGGCCACGCCATATCCGGGAATACCGCGCAATGCCTGATCGACCGGCGTCTGGCCGATCCGGTTGGCAGTGCGGAAGTTGTAATCCGCACCAGCAGTCATCGACATTCCGCTGCTCACCGGCGCGGTATAGCTGACAGCAAAGTTGCCGCTCCAGGAAGGCGCAAACTCCAGTCGTTGCCCCTTGAACGGTATCGGCTGATTGTCGAACGAGAAGAACACGTTGTTGCTCTGGGTGATCCGGGTCTTCAGATACCCGAGCGACCCCGAGAGGCGCAGCCCGGTCACCGGGCGCAGCACCACATCAAGTTCCGCACCAAAATTGTAACCGCTGCCGATGTTGGTCAGACGGAAGGCGAACTGTCCCGGCGTTAGCGTGCTGGGCAGTGTGGTGAAGGCCTGGATGTCATCGTGATCGTAGTAGAAGATCGAACCGTTGATCTGCAGTTTGCGATCAAGCCACTCTGTCTTGAAGCCACCTTCGAAGTTGAGGACAAACTCCTCCTGGTAGGGCAATGTATCTTCCGGCGTCTGCGGGAAACCGCCCGGTACGCCACCTGATTTGTACCCGCGCGAAATCGTGGCGTAGAGCAACGCATCGTTGTTCGGGCGGTATGACAAGGTTGCCGATCCGGTCCAGTGATCGCCAAGGCGATAATCGCGGTCGATATCGCCAACGGCGATCAGATCGATCCCCCCCGGTGCGGGGAAACTGGTGATCTTGCGAAAGCCGGTGCGGCCATCCCGATAGGTCGTCCGTTCATCGGAATAGCGCACAGAACCACTGAAGGTAAGATCCGGGGTCAGATCATAGTCGAACTGGCCATAGACACCCCAATAGCGGGTCTTCTGATTATACGTTACGTCAAGGAACAGGTCCTGGAAGCCGACCCCGAAAATGGGGTTGAACGTATCGAAGAGCAGCGGATTGTCGGTCCAGTTGAATTCCTTGAACTCATTGAAGCGATAGTTCGAATAGATCGCGCCCACCTGCCATCGGAATGCGCCCGACGATGGTGATGCAAGGCGCACTTCCTGCGTGAAGTTGCGCAGCTTCGCCTGTTCAACCCAGCCACCCAGATTAAGCTGGCTGGCATCGTAATCGAAAGCAAACCCGAAATCGAACTCGGTATACCCGGTGATCGAGGTAAGCGTAAGGCCGCCAAGATCGGCAGACAGGTTCAGTGCCGTCGAGAACTCCTCGTTATCGAGCCGGTTGCCCGGCTGCGACAGAACCACGCGGCCATCATCGCTTTGTGCGCCTGCTCCGGCCAGCGCCGGATTGATCGCTTGCGCCAAGGTCTGGCAATTGGCCTGATCCAGCCTGCCTGAAAGGATCGCGTTGCAGAAACCCGGACCTGTCGCCGAATAGGCACCCGATGCGGTTGCCAGCACCGTGTCGCTCTTGTCGCGGGCGTAATAGACCTTGAGCTTCGCCGTGACCGCGCCGATTTCAGACTTCAGGATGCCGCGAGCTGCGATCCGGTCGGGTTCGCCCCACTTGCGTCCACCTGCAAGGCTCTGCTGCCAGCCGCCGCCAAAGCTGCCATCGTTGAGGAAGGACAGTCGAAGCGCCGTGTTCTCGCCAAGCGAAAGGGACTGGGCCGCCTCGATCCGATACCTGTTCCACGAACCGTAATCCAGCGTCACATAGCCATCATTGTCACCCGGCTTGGCCTCGTGCGAGATAATCTGCACTGCGCCGCCTACCGCATTGCGGCCATAAAGGCCCGATTGCGGCCCCTTCAGCACTTCCACGCGCTGCAGGTCGAATACGCCACCTGCGCCCATGACAAGCGATGGCTGATAGATTTCGTCGATGTAGATCGATGTCGAAGGGCTGTTGTTGACGTTGAAATCAAACAGGGCAACGCCGCGGATCGTCCAGTTCGGCTGGCTGCCACCCTTGTCCTGATAAATCTGCGTGTTCGAAACCAGCGTGCCGATTTCATCGATCGTGCGGGTCTGCCTCTCGCGCAAGGTATCGCCTGATACGGCCGTGATGGCAATCGGCACGTCCTGCAAGTTCTGCTCGCGCTTTTGCGCGGTCACTACAATCTCATCGCTCTCACCCTGCGCCTGAGCGAGCGCGGGCGTTGCAACAAGAGCAAGGATCGAAGCCGACCCGATCAGCATGGCACGCATTGTTATCTACTCCCCATGGTATTCATTTTCATTCGATCAGGCGATCAACCTCCTCGCCTGCCGGTATGCTTGATGCGTCACGAGTTGAAGCCGCGCGCAGGTCAGGACCGCATGACCTTCCCGGCGGGAGGCTGACCTCTGACATAGTAACTGTGATCACACCAATAATGTGATCACATATGTCTACACACCTTTGTTGTCAACTTGGTCAGCGGTCGATACTTCGGACTGGGCGTTAGTTCAGTTCCGTCCCGCATGGAGAACCCAGGTCTTGAAAGAAGCCGATCCGACTTCAGGGGCGCTGGATGATGTAACCGTCCAGCAGCGCATTCATGGCCAGCTCCGAAATGACATCATGCTGGGGCGCATTGCACCCGGAGAGCCGCTGACCATCAGGGGGTTGGCAGAAAAGCTTGGTGTAAGCGCCATGCCCGTACGAGAAGCGCTACGCCGCCTGGCTGCCGAACAGGCGATCGAACTCCTTGGCAACCGGCGCGTCCGCATTCCGATCATGTCAGTAAACCGGTTCGAGGATCTGCTGGCAGCACGGATTGCCCTGGAATCAGAGGCTGCGGCGCGCGCGCTTCCCCACATTACCGCAGAACTGATTGCGGAAATGGAGCGGCATGATGCTGCCCTCGATGCCGCAATGGCCCGGAACGATTACGATCATTGGCTGTCGGCCAACTTTGCCTTCCACCGCACGCTATACTCCGCCCGTCCCGACTCGGTCTTCCTGCCACTTATCGAATCGCTGTGGTTGCAGGTCGGGCCGTTTCTGCGCATGGCGGTGGAAAGCGTGGGCCCGTCCTATACGGTTGACCGACACGTCGAGGCGTTGAAAGCTCTGCGCGAACGCAATGTCATGGCCTTGCGCATTGCAATCGAAGCCGACCTGCGAGACGGCATCACCCATCTTGGTCAACGTCTGATGCGCTTGCATGAGGCCGTAACGCCACCAACCAAGCAACAAGGCGGTCGGCCCAGAAGCCGCAAAATCAGTCCACCACCAGCTTGAAGATCGATAGCTTCACCGCCGGTGCATCGGCAGTGCCTGCAGGATTGATCGTGCCGGTAAAGACATAGCGGTTCAGCCATGAATAAGGCCCGTCAGGTGCCTCAAACTGGGGTGTTGTCACTGCATAATCTGCTGGCCAGTCGCCCGTCTTGCTATGCCACAGGCCATGATTGCGGATATGGATTTGCACGCCATCATGCGTCTGCATGAAGTATTCCGCAGCAATTTCCCAATAGCCATCAGACCGGACAAGTTGCCAATCATACCCGCCTGCCACGATCTCACCTCGCAGCGTCGGCCCGGCAAAGCTTCCGCCTATAATCGGAACGCGCAATCGCTCCCCTCGGATCGTGCGGCCGTGCGGAATTTCTTTTTGCAGCAGCGCCACCGCATCATATACCCATTCGGCCCGAGGTGCTTTGGTTGGTGCCCCGCTCCCAACCGCGCTCTCAACCGTGCTGGCAAAGCCGCGCGTAGCCCCCAGCAAACCGGTCGCGCCTGCCAGCGTAGTGGCGGCCAGAACATTGCGACGTGTTGGACCTGAAGCCACGCTTGCCCCTCCCAGAAGACGATTATGCGGTTCAGGCTGCCATCCGACAAAATGATTTGCAACAATTTTGTGATCACAATTTTCAGCTGAGTTGCTGAAGCTGATCGTCAGGCGATGGTCGATTATCCACTCTGGAAAAAATCATGTGTACTGAGGCAGTCCCATCGACACGATACTTGCGCCGCCACAACTTTCCGCCGGCAGGTCGCACCAACAGGAACAGGCCGACAGAATAGCAGCGGATTCATAGCAGCGGATTCAACTAGCGCGTTTGCTGGCCGGCTTTCGAAATTCCCAAGCCAAAACGATCATTTCAAATAGAATGCCTGTTTTATTTATGACAAACTGTGCATCATGGGCTTAAGCCGGCATGCGCTTGCCTGCCAGATTTCGAAGGGCCGAGAATGAGGAAATCAGCCGCCAAAGCGGGCACTTTAAGCGCTTTTTTTGCAAGGCTCAGCGCCACCAGTGCTTTGGCACAAGGTGGCCTCATGGCAATGTCAGCCCTCGTATCAGGTCCTGCGCCGGCCCAGCCGCAGACGAATCCGCCAGCTGCGCCGATCCACTATCTGCAAACCCCGCAGCACGCCAAGCCGCGCATTGTCGTCACCACCGATCCTGAACTCGATGATGCCAATTCGATGATCCGCTATCTGCTTTATGCGAGCGATTTCAACACTGTTGGCCTAATCTATGCCAGCAGCGCGGTCCACTGGAGCGGCGACATGAAAGGCACGCGCTTTGCGCTGCCGAACCGCGAATACTCTCGCCCTGGCGTCAAACCTTGCCCCTGTACTTCCTATCGCTGGCCCACCGGCCAATTGCACATCGACCGGACAATCGATGCCTATTCCAAAGTCTACGCCAACCTGAAGGTCCACGATGCGGCCTATCCCACGCCAGATTATCTCCGCTCCATCGTGCGCTGGGGCAACACCGCATTTGAAGGGGATATGTCGCAGGATAGCGCCGGCTCCGATCTCATTCGCGCGCTGCTGCTGGATGATGCGCAGACCCCGGTCTATTTGCTGGCATGGGGCGGTGAAAGCACGATTGCCCGTGCTCTAAAGTCCATCGAGCAGGAGTTTGGCCAGAAGCCCGATTGGCCTGCGATAAAGGCGCGCGTCACGGCCAAAGCGGTGATTGTGCCGATGAGCCATCAGGATGACACGTACGAGACCTATATCAAGCCTGTCTGGCCGCAGATTCGTTATCAGGAACGCGCCGATGGCGTGCCCCTCGGCTATGGCGCGCAGTCCGAGGCAAGCCTTGCCGATGCTGCCTATTTCTCTGCCGCATGGACTGGTGCCAATGTGCTGGGGCGTGGCCCGCTTGGGGCGCTTTACCGCGTCTGGGGGGATGGCCTGCAGATGGTGCCGGGCGACCTTTACGACTATTTTGGCGAGCGCGGCAAATCTGCCAAGTCGCTGGCGGACGAAGGCTTTGTCGTCTGGACGCCGCCGCAAGAGGAGGGCTCCTTCATCTCCGAAGGCGATACGCCCACGTTTCTTGACTTCATCGCCAACGGCCTTGAAGGCTTCCGCTCCGAAGCCCCGGGGGGATGGGGCGGCCACCAGATAACCGAGGCCGACAAAGCGCGCATGGCGAAGATTTACGCCATGTTCCTGAAAGACCCGCAGTCCCTGTCAAAGCTGCCCCGACGCGCCGACGATCCCTTCACGGGTGCCGCGCAGCGAGATTTCGCTGCTCGTCTCGCGTGGTCGGTGGCGCCCACGTATGCAGAAGTGAACCACAATCCCGCGATCACCCTGAAGACGCCAGCCATGGTAATCGCGCGGCGCGGGCAGGTAACTCCGCTTGGTGCCACAGCAACAGACCCCGATGGGGATCGGGTCACGATCCGGTGGCGGCGATGGAAACAGACTGATGCCTATCCCGGCGACACTCCGATCGCTGACGCCGAGTCCCCTGAGGCGCGATTCCACGTTCCGCGCGACGCGAAAGTGGGGCAGGTGTTCCAGATCATCGTTGAGGCCACCGACTCTGGCACTCCCAACCTTAGCCGTTATGCCAAGGTCCTAGTCACCGTCGCGCCTTGATCGCTGCGCAGGCACACACGCGTCCTCCTGAGAACGGCGTGAGTTGGAACTTTGCGGTTATTCCTGCCTGAGGTGCTAAGCGGCAGGTTCATAGCCAACACCCGACTTCCAGCGTTCGCCCGACTGATTTCATACAACGACCGCAACGAAGGCAAAACCGGTCACTCGTGCAGCCGCGTAAGCCTTCGCCGCGCTGTCTGCCAGCGGCCGACGCTTATAGGCTAATCTGATAAAGTGTGACCATCGGTCATTCTTCTGCCGTCCCCTCGTCACCCATGCGGAACTCGTTCCACATGCCGTTGATGATGCCGAATGCCACGGCAAGGCCAAGGCCCAAAATCCAGGTGAAATACCACATCTGCCAGGTTCCTCAGTAAAAGTCGGGGCTGCTTTGGATTTCGCGCATGGTCAGCCGCCCGAACAGCACTTTCATCGCCCATGCGGTATAGGTCAGCACAATCGGCAGAAAGATCAGCGTGACCAGCAGCATGATCCACAAGGTCAGGTGGCTGGACGAGGCGGTCCACACCGTCAGGCTTGATCCCGGATCGATGGAACTGGGCAGAATAAACGGGAACATCGACATTCCCACCGTCGCAATGATCCCCACGGTGGCCAGCGATGATCCGCCGAAGTTAAGCACATGGTTGTTTCGGCGGATGCCGATCAGCGCCAGCACTGGCCCCAGCAGGCCCAGAATTGGTGCAAACAGGGTCCATGGTTGCGCGGCGTAATTATCAAGCCATGCACCTGATGCGGCAGATACGGTCAAGTAGTGTGGGTTCGATGGCCCGGCGGTATCGACCGCGCCTTCCAGCCGGAAGCCAAAGCCGCCCTGCGCCACCATCACTCCGCCGATAACAAACAGCACCACCGAGGCGATGGCAGCAAAGCTGCCGATCTTGCGCGCCCGGTCCAGCACCGCACCATCTTCGATCTTCATCGCCAGCCAGCCCGCGCCATGCAGCACCAGCATGGCCACAGACAGCAGCCCGCTGAGCAGGGCAAACGGCGTGAACAGTCCCAGCAGCGTGCCTTCATAGAAGCTGCGCAGATCGCTATCCAAACGGAACGGTACGCCCAGCAGCACATTGCCCACCGCCACGCCGAACACGAGCGCCGGGATCAGGCCGGACACGAACAGCGCCATGTCCCAGCGATTGCGCCATACACGGTCGGTGTGCTTCGAACGATACTTGAACGCCACCGGCCGCAGAATCAGCGCTGCCAGCACCAGGAACATCGCGATGTAAAAGCCCGAAAAGCTTACCGCATAGACAAACGGCCATGCCGCAAAGATCGCCCCGGCCCCAAGGATCAGCCACACCTGATGGCCTTCCCAGTGCGCCGCCACCGAATTGATCACCAGCCGCCGTTCGCCATCATCCCGAGCCACAAAGGGCAGGAGCGAGGCGACGCCAAGGTCATAGCCATCGGCCAGCGCGAACCCGATCAGCAGCACGCCCATCAGCGCCCACCAGATGATCCGCAGGGTTTCATAATCGAGAGGAATGCCCATCGCCTTGGCTCCTTATTCGGCTGGCATCGGCGCAAAGCCGCCGCCGTATGCTGGTTGGTGTGCCGGCCCACCCCATGGTTCGGGCGCATGCTCCACCGGACCCTTGCGGATGGACGACAGCATCAGCCGCACTTCGATAACCGCCAGCGCTGAATAGAGCGCGGTGAACCCGGCAATTGTTGCCCAGACCTGCCCGACCGTCAGCGACGATGCGCCAAGGAATGTCGGCAGCACGCCTTCCACGGCCCAGGGCTGGCGTCCGATCTCGGCCAGCATCCAGCCGAATTCGATGGCAATCCACGGCAGCGGGATCATCACCACGGCCAGCTTCAGGAACCAGCGCTTTTCAAACTGGCAGGTGGACGAGCAGTAGAACGCCAGCGCAAAGAAGCCGATGAAAAGGAAGCCAAGCCCGGCCATCAGGCGGAACAGCCAGAACATCACCGGCACGTTGGGGATCGTATCGCGCGCGGCCTGCAGGATCTGCGCATCGTTGGCCGTGCGCGGATCGGCGATCTGGCGCTTGAGCAGCAGGGCATAGCCCAGATGCGCCTTGTTGCGCTCAAACGCTTCACGCGCAACCACATCGGTGCGGTTAACCTTAAGCTTTTCCAGCGCATCATAGGCTAGAATGCCTGCGCGAATGCGTTCATCGGCTTTCAGTACAAGATCGTTGATGCCGGCAACTTCACCGGTAAGGCTGCGCGTGGAGATCAGCCCCAGCACATAGGGGATCTTCACTTCATACGCTGTCGTTTCGGTTTCAAGGCTGGGAATGCCAAAGATCGCAAGTCCCGCAGGCCCTTCTTCTGTGTGCCACATCGCCTCAATCGCAGCGAGTTTCATCTTCTGGTTATCAGTCAGGGCATAGCCCGATTCATCACCCAGCACGACCACCGAAAGGCTGGAGGCCAACCCGAAAGCCGAGGCGACCATCATCGAGCGCTTGGCAAAGCCAACCCACTTGCCCTTCAGTAGGAACCACGCCGAAACGCCCATCACGAACACCGATGCGCAGACATAGCCAGCACTTACGGTGTGGACGAACTTGGCCTGCGCCACCGGATTGAACAGCACGGCTGCAAAATCGTTTACTTCCATGCGCATCGTATCGGGGTTGAAATTGGCGCCCACCGGGTTTTGCATCCAGCCATTGGCGATCAGGATCCACAGCGCCGAAAGATTGCTGCCCAGCGCGACGCAGAACGTGACGGCAAGGTGCCCCACGCGCGAAAGCCGGTCCCAGCCAAAGAACATCAGGCCAACCATCGTCGCTTCAAGGAAGAAGGCCATCAGCCCTTCGATGGCCAGCGGTGCGCCAAAAATGTCGCCAACATAGTGCGAATAGTAGGACCAGTTGGTCCCGAACTCGAACTCCATGGTCAGGCCTGTGGCCACGCCCAGCACAAAGTTGATGCCAAACAGCTTGCCCCAGAAACGCGTGATCTGCCGCCAGATCGGGCGGCCCGTCATCACGAAGATGCTCTCCATGATGACCAGCATGAACGACAGGCCGAGTGTCAGCGGCACGAAAAGAAAGTGGTACATCGCGGTCAGTGCAAATTGCAGTCGCGAAAGTTCGACAACGGTCATATCCATCACGAAGATCCCTCTGTTTCGTGAAGCTTCACAAATTTTTGCGCGCGAAGGGCCTCGCCTGACCAGCGCACTGCAAGATGCACGCTTTGGGCGGGGCTCGACATTATCGGTTTGTGAATATAAGACTATTTTAATATGAGAAATGTGTCAATTAGTGAATGCTGTTAAACTTCAGGGATCGGCGCGAAAAATCATGTATGCCAAGCCTGCTGTCCAAGCGCCTGATCCTCGGCCGGAAATCATGCCCCCTGCCATGCTGAAGACAGCGCGGGTTCGCGCCGCTGCCATGTGGTGGGCCACCGATACGGTCGGCGCGGCGGTATTTGCAGCGGCGCTGGCAGCATGGCTGGGTGAATATGCAGCCACGCAGAAGGTTTCGCTAATCGGTACGGCTGTTTTGCTGGCTTTGGCGATTAGCGGCCCCTTGCGCGCGCTGGCGCAGACGCGCGGTGGGGCGCAGGGGCAGGTCGCTGCCAATGCGGCAAAGCAGGCCTTGCGCGCGCGCCTGTTTATGGCCCTGCTGCCCACTGGCTTCCGCCGGGGCCGCCTTCCGGGGGAGGATCTGCGCACCGCCATCGATGATGTCGAAGTGCTTGATGGCTATGTCGGAAAGTTTGCGCCGATCCGCAGCGCGGCGGTATTCTCACCCTTGATCTGTGCCGTGCTTGCCGCATGGGCCAGCTGGGTTGCGGCGCTGATCATGCTGGCCACGTTGATCCCGTTCGCCTTCGGCATGGTCTTGGCGGGCACTGCCGCGCGGGTTGAGGCAGAGCGGCAGCACCTTGCGCTTTCGCGGATGACCGGTCTGTTCGTGGACCGCGCCCGCACACTGCCCACCATTGTCGGCTTTGGTGCAGAAGATCGCGTCATCCGCCAGATCGCCGGTGCGGCACAGGACGTGGCAACGCGCACCTTGCGCGTGCTGCGCATTGCGTTCGTCTCCAGCGCGGTGCTGGAATTCTTCGCCGCGCTCTCGGTCGCGTTGGTAGCAGTCTATTGCGGCTTTTCGCTGCTGGGCATCCTGCCCTTTCCCGCACCCGAAGCACTGGACCTGTCGCGCGCGTTCTTCGTCCTTGCGCTGGCGCCGGAATTCTACCTCGGCATGCGGCGCATGGCCGCCGCCTATCACGAAAAGCAGCAGGGCGAGGCGGCGATGGCAGCGATGGCACCCGAACTGGCACGCGCCGAAGCCATACTCGCGCCAACCGGGCTCACTGGCAGTGCCCTCAAGGGCCTTGCGCTGCAATCGTTGCTCGTGCGCTATGACGATGGCTCCACCATTGGCCCAATCACAGCGCAATGGCCGCAAACCGGGCTTCACGCCATTACTGGCCCCACCGGATCGGGCAAGTCCACGCTGCTCCATGCCATTGTCGGCATGGTTCCGGTAGCTTCGGGCAGTCTGCTCACCCAAGCGGCAGAGGTCGCTCCGGGCGCGCTTAACCCGCATATCGGGTGGAGCGGCCAACGCCCCTTGCTCTTGCCCGGCACGCTGGCTGAAAACATCACGCTTGGCAGTACAACCAATGCCGATTGGCGCGCTCTGGCGCACCGGCTGGGGCTCGGTGCTCTGCTGGGCGCACGCGGGCAGGATCTGGTGATTGATCCGGTCGGCTCGGGTCTTTCGGGCGGAGAGCGCCGCCGCATCGGCCTTGCCCGTGCCATCTTGTCGGGCCGCCCGGTCCTGCTGCTCGATGAACCGACGGCCGATCTTGATGCCGCCATCGCCCGCATGGTCGTAAGTGTCTTGCAAGACGTTGCCCGCACCCGGCTTGTCATTGTCGCCACGCACGATCCACTGCTGATCGAAGTGGCGCACAGCACGGTGGCCTGCGCATGAGCGCCGAATTGCCCGACAATCTGCCTATCGCCGAACTCGCTAGTCACAAGGCAGGCTTTGCCGCAAGCCTAGCCGGTGCGCTGGCCGCGCTGGCGGGCGTGGGCCTGCTGGCGGTTTCGGGCTGGTTCCTGACCGGAGCGGCTCTGGCCGGAGTGGGCGGCGTGGCGGCGGTGCAAGCTTTCAATTACTTGCTGCCCAGCGCCGGCATTCGCGGCCTTGCCATCACCCGCACGCTGGCGCGCTATTTCGAACGGCTGCTCAGCCACCGTGATGCATTGCACAGCCTGGCAGACTTGCGCCCGCGCATCTTCGCACGCCTTGCTGCGGCCGATATGGTGCAGATGGCGCGCCGGGGAAGTGGCACCATCGCGGCAAACCTTGGCAGCGATGTAGAAGCGCTGGAGGATCTGGCGATCCGCCGCGTCTCGGTCACTTCAGCCATAGCGGGCGCGGTGGCGGGGCTGGTGGCAGCCTTGCTGGCGGGTCCACTGACTGCGGCGCTGCTGGGTAGCGGGCTCGCCATAAGCGTCTTTGCCACCCGCACCCTTGCGCCGCGCTGGCTCGCCGGGCTGTGGCGCGATCATGGCGCAGCGGTGGAGCGCTTGAAAACGCTTTATGCCGAATATGCCGGGGCCAGTGTGGAACTGGCGCTGTATGGGCAAGCCGATCGGATCAGCGCGTTGCTGGGGGCAGAAGCCGGGCGGGTTGATCATGCCCGGCTGGCCATTGTGCGCGCCGAAGGGGCTTTGCAGGCGGTGCAATTGACCATGGCGTCATGCACCGTCGCGGCGATGCTGGCCACCAGTTCTGCGCCGGTCACGCTGCAGGCTTTGGCCGCGCTTGCCGGGGCCGCCGCCTTCGAAGCGCTGGGCGGGATCAACCATTCCCTGCTCCAGCGCGCCCGGGTGGATGCCGCCCTCGCACGGCTTTCGCAGATCGCGCAAATGCCGGGGCGCGGGATGGATCAGCATAACGTCCAGCCAGATGCCTCAATCACGCTCGGTTCGGGCGCTCAGGCCATCACGCTGCACCCCGGTGAGCGCGTGCGCATTGCCGGGCCATCGGGCAGCGGCAAGACACGGCTGGTGCAGGCGCTGTGCGGATTGCACCGCGATGCCCCCGACGTCGCGCTGATCGATGGCAGGCCTGTAGAAAGGCTTGGCATCAATCAGTTGCGCGATCTGTTTGCCCTGTCCGCGCAAGATGCGCCGCTGCTGGCGGGGACTGTTGCGGATAACTTGCGGCTGGCGCGGCCCGGCGTGACTGAGGCCGAAATGTGGGCCGCGCTTTCGGTGTCGCACCTTGCCGATACGGTGCGCGCGATGCCCACAGCGCTTGAAACATGGCTCGGCCCAGATGGCGCGCGGCTTTCAGGCGGACAACGCAAACGCCTGTCGCTCGCCCGTGCGCTGCTGGCGGGAAAGCCTTGGCTGGTGCTGGATGAACCGAGCGAAGGGCTTGATCAAAAGACGGAAAATGACGTGGCAAGGGCGCTGGACGCGTGGCTGCGCGAAACCGGCACCGGCCTCATACTGGTCAACCACCGCCCCGGCCTCGATTGGCTGACGCCGCAGGTCTATGCGGTGAATGACACCCAGTTGCGATAGAGCATGTAGGCAGCCACCACCACGATCAGCCCCGCAAACACAGTATTGAGCAAGCCCTTGGCCCCCGCCAACCGCTTGGCCGCCATCGCGCCAAGGACCGAGCCGATAATCCCGCCTGCGATGAAACTGCCCGCCAGCGCAAAGTCCAGCAGGCCCGATGCGGCATAGTTGGCGGCGGTCGTCAGGCCGAAGGCGGCCACGGCGATCAGCGAGGTGCCGATGGCGCGGTAGATCGGCATAGCGGTGGAGGCAACCAGCGCGGGGACGATCAGGAATCCGCCGCCGATGCCGAAAAAGCCCGAAAGGATGCCGGTGCCAATGCCGAACAGCACGACCTTTGGCAGGTTTTCGCGGTTGCACTGCACGCCTTCGATCCCGGTATCGCCGCGCCCGCGATACATCAGGACAGCGACGACGAGCATCAGCAAGGCAAAGAGAAACAACAGTTTTTCACCATCAAACGCCTTGCCCAGCGTCGATCCGCCCAGCGCGCCCATCACCCCTGCCAGCGCAAACGATCCGCCGCAGCGCCAGTTCACGTTCTTCTCGCGCGCATGGGGCACAAGGCTTGCCAGCGCATTGGCGGCGACGGCCAGCGCGCTGGTGCCGATGGCAAGGTGCGGGCTTTTGATGCCGACCACATAGACCATCAGCGGCACCGCCAGGATTGATCCTCCGCCGCCGACAAGGCCCAAAGTGAAGCCGATCAGAACCCCGCTGAAGCCCCCAAGCACATACTGGATTTCGCTGTACATTTGCAGGGTTCCGGTGAGGATCAGGGGCGCTTAGGTGCAGCTAGGTGCATCTAGGTGCACTTCAGAGAATGTTGATCGGAAGCTTCAGATAGCGGGTTCCGTTGTCTTCCGGTTCGGGCAGATGTCCGGCGCGGATGTTGATCTGGATCGAGGGGAGGATCAGGCGCGGCATGCCCAGCGTCTTGTCGCGTGCCTCGCGCATCGTCACGAAATCGTCCTCGGACACATCGGCGTGGACATGGACGTTGGCGGTGCGCTCAGCCCCGATGGTGGTTTCCCACACGAAGGTATCGCGGCCCGGCGCCTTGTAATCATGGCACAGGAATACGCGCGTTTCATCGGGCAGTTGCATCAGGCGGCGGATCGAGCGGAACAGCGTGCGCGCATCGCCGCCGGGGAAATCGGCGCGGGCGGTGCCATAGTCCGGCATGAACAGTGTATCGCCGACAAACACCACATCGCCAATGACATAGGCCATGCAGGCAGGTGTGTGGCCGGGCACGTGTAGCGCCACGGCGGGAATGCTCCCTAGCGCAAAAGCTTCACCGTCGCCCAACAGCCGGTCAAACTGTGACCCATCGCGCGCGAAGTTGTCGGGCTCGTTGAAAATCGCGCCGAACACGCCCTGCACGGTCAGGATATCACGCCCGATCACGATGGTGCCGCCCAGATGTTCCTGCAAATAGGGCGCGTCCGAGAGGTGATCGGCATGGGCGTGAGTTTCAAACAGCCAGTCCACGCTCAAGCCCTCGGCACGGACATAGGCGATGACGGCATCTGCCGACGCATGGCTGATGCGGCCCGATGCCTGATCGAAATCCGCAACCGAATCAATGATTGCAGCACGCCTCGTTGCCGGATCGTGGACCACGTGGGTGGCGGTGAAAGTCGGCGCGTCAAAGAAAGTGCGCACAACCGGGGCGGTGCCACTGGCGATAGTTTCCTGAACTTGCGCAATAGCTTGCTGGAGTGCGGTGTCGATCATTAGTCAATATTCCCGGTCAGCGCGTTGAGCCGCCAGGCGGCGACGGTCTGCATGGCCTCGGCCTGCAACAGCGCGGCTTCAGCCTCGATGGCCTCACGCTCTGCATCGAGCACTGCGAGCATGGGCATGGCCCCGACTTTCGCCTCCAATCGCTTGCCGCGCAAGGCTTCGGCGGCAGCTTCGCTTTGCAGGTGCGAGGCTTCGAGCATCTGGCGCGCGGTGGCAAGGCCCTGCCATGCTTCGATAACCATGCCATCAAGCGTGAGGCGGGCCTGCCGCAGCCGCGCCTGGCTGGCATCGAGATCGGCATCGGCGGCGCGGGTTTGCGCGGCCACGCGGCCTCCGGCAAACAGCGTCCACCGGCCACGCACACCGACAGCAACGGAATCGGCGCGGTATCCGGGGAAGAACTGGTCCCGCACATGCGCAGCCTCGGCAAAGGCACCGACGGTGGGCAGGCCCTCGGCGCGGGCGGCGCGGGTTCCGGCCATGGCCACATCGACGCCCGATTGCGCCTGCCGCAAGGCCGGATTGGCATCGCGGGCAAGGTCGGTCGCCTCGTCCAGCGTGGCCGGGATGGCTGGCAGGGGGGGAAGCGGAGCAAGAGTATCAGCCGGTTTGCCGGTCAGCCGTTCGAAGCTAGCCTCAGCCGCGATGCGGCGGCCCTGCGCCTGCGCGAACCCGGCCTGCGCGGCCGCTTTGCGCGCGCGGGTTTGCGCCACGTCCGAGCTGGCGATTTCGCCAACCTTGAAGCGCAGGTCGGCCTGCCGCTCGCTTTCGGTGAGCGCGGTGACAAGCTGGGCAAAGCGCGCCTCCAGCTTTCGAGCGGTGAGCACTTCGGTATAGGTGGCAACGGCGGTGACGACGGTTTGCAGCCGGGCCTGTTGCGCGCCATACCGCGCCATATCGGCCCCGCCGCGCGCCTGCGCAATGGCAGCAGCGGTACGGCCGCCCGCATAGAGCGGCATTTCCGCCGTGGCCATCAGCGCGGTTGGCGTGACATTGTCGGCAGTCAGGCCGAAATAGCCACCATTGTCGATACGGCCCACGCCATAGGAGCCTTCGGCCCGCAGCAGCGGATTGCCTTCAGCCTTGGCCCGATCAAGCCGGGCGCTCGCCGCCGCTTCACCGGCAGTGGCCTCGGCAATGACGGGGGCATTGGCCAAGGCGTCGGTGATGGCGGCGGCGAGGTCCTGCGCTGACGCCGTGGGGATGGCGCCAGCGCATGACAGAAGCAGGGCAAGGGTTGGAAAGCCACGCATTTCAGGCCCGTTTCATTTGAAGGATTGGCCGGGGCGGACGCCAATTTTCTTGAACACCATCGCCGCCGGGCAGAACCCGGTGAAGCTGGATTGAATGAGGTTCACCCCGACAAAAGCGGTAAGCCAGAGGAAGCCGGGATTGACCCAGTGCGCCAGCGCAAGACTGGCGAGCACGACCACACCGGCAAAGCGAAAGATGGCGGAATCGAGTGTCATGGCGGATGTCCTTATTTGAAGCGGAGCTTGCGGATGCCGAGGGAATGCATGGCGAGCTTTTCGTAAAACGGCTCGCTGGTGCCGCGCCGCACCTTGTGCAGGAAGTACTTCTCGAACCCGATCTTGGCGACGTGGACCCATTTGCCGCTGGATGACCAGTTGAGGTTGCGTGGCGGGATTTGCGGCTGGGCGACGAAGGCCACGCCGCCATCGCCGAAATCGGCAAGGCAGATGGCGTTCCAGGTTGCTTCCTCGTCCGGTTCCTTGCCAGCGAGTTCGAGCGCAAGGTTGTGCGCGATGGCGGTGACCATCGATTCGATCATGAACCCGGTTTTGGGCACACCGACCGGCACCGGCGTGGGGCCGATGGGAGGGATCGCCACGCAGACGCCCAGCGAATAGACGTTCTTGAACGTGGGGTTGCGCTGGTGCTTGTCGGCCAGGATAAACCCCCGCGGATTGGTGAGGCCTTCGATCCCGAACACGGCATCGACACCCCGGAAAGCCGGCAGGATCATCGAAAAGCCAAAAGGCAGATCGTGCTTTTCCTTGACCGAGCCGTCCTCAGCCACTTCTTCAAGGTGCATCATGCCGGCTTCGACGCTGGTGATGCGGGTATTGGTGATCCATTTGATGTGGCGGTTGCGCATCTCGCTTTCGAGCATGCCCTTGGTATCGCCCACCCCATCAAGGCCAAGGTGACCGACGTAGGGTTCTGGGCTGACATAAGTCATCGGCACGCGATCACGAATTTTGCGGCGGCGCAGCTCGGTATCGAGGATCATCGCAAATTCATAAGCCGGGCCATAGCACGAGGCCCCTTGCGCAGCGCCGATCACGATGGGCTTGGGATCTTCGCAGAACTTGTCAAAAGCATCAGCGGCCGCAGCGGCATGATTGGTGTGGCAGACCGACTGGGTGAAGCCATCAGGGCCAAGGCCGGGCACTTCATCATAAGCCATGCGCGGCCCCGTGGCGATGACCAGATAATCGTAAGGCATTGATGTGCCATCGTTCAGTTCCACGCGGTTTTCAGTTGGATGAACCCGCTTTGCGCCAACAGCGGTAAAGCCGATGCCCTTTTTCTTCATGATCGGCGGCAGGTGGACGCGGATCGATTCGGGATCGCGCCAGCGCACGGCGACCCACGGATTCGATGGCACGAACCAGTAGTCTTCCTGATCGCTGACGACCATGACTTGCGCCTTACCTTTCACGGCATCGCGAATTTCATAGGCGGCAATCGTGCCCCCAAGGCCAGCGCCCAGCACGATAATCTGCGGCAACGACATCGTTTTGTCTCCCGTACCCACACGGAACCGCTGACCATCCGGGCGAGCATTCCTGCGGCAATCGCATCGACCGATCAGGCCGCAGCGTTTCGGGATTATCGAAAGGCTCGCCCTGTATCTGACTTGACTTATATAAGATATTTCGGATATGAGCAAGTCATAATGTTAGAGGCTCCGAAACTACAGGTGGACGAGCGCAGTGAATGGAAAGGCCAATCAGATGGTTTTCGGATTTGGAAAGAGCGCACCTGCGCACAAGGAAGTGACCGCAACCGAGCTTCAGGCGATGTTGGCTGCGGGCAATGCATTGGTGGTGGATGTGCGCGAAGCGAACGAATTTGCCGAAGGGCACATTCCGGGCGCGGTGAACATGCCGCTTTCAGACTTTCAGGCATCGAAGCTGCCCGATGGCGGCGGCAAGACGGTGGTGCTGAACTGCCTTGGCGGCAAGCGTTCGGGCATGGCGCTGGACAAGTGCAGCACCGCGCAAGCCGCAGTTGATACGCATCTGGCCGGTGGTTTTGGCGCGTGGACTTCGGCTGGCCTACCGGTCGAGCGTTGATCTGACTTACGCAAGGGATTGAGCGATGCGGGCGATTCTGAAGGCAGCTTCGGCAGCGGGCGCGCTCGCGCTCAGCTTGCCGCTGGCCGGGTGCGGCAGCAGCGAAGAGGCTGCAAAAGTGGCCGCAAAGGCTCCGGCGGGCCCGCGCATCGTCCTTTCCGCCGCTGATACGGTGGATTGGCAGGATGTGAGCGCGGAGATTGCCACGGTCGATCAGGCGCAAGTCATGGCGCGCATTCCGGGCATTCTCACATCGCTGTCGGTCAAGGCGGGCGATATGGTGAACAAAGGCCAGGCCATCGGCCGGATCGTGGACAGCCAGTTGGGCTATCAATCGGGCGCTTATGGCGCACAGGCTGCAGCGGCGCAGGCACAGGCCGCGCAGGCGGCGGCGGAATTGCAGCGCGTGAAGTTCCTGCATGACAACGGCGTCTATGCCAAGGCGCGGCTGGAGCAGGCTCAGGCCGGCGCCGCAGCGGCGCAAGCGCAAGTGCGCGCGGCGCAGGCGCAGCAGGCGGCCGTGGGCGCGGTGGCAGGGCAGGGCGTGGTCGTGGCTCCGGCCAGCGGGCGCGTGTTGCGCGCCGATGTTCCGGCAGGATCGCCGGTTGCGCCGGGAATGCCGATTGCGGTGATTACGGCGGGGCCCACGATTGTGCGGCTGGAACTGCCCGAATCGCTGGCTGGCAAAGTGCGCGTCGGATCGCGCGTGATGGCTCCGGGGTTGAGCGAAGGGCGCGTGGTGAAAGTCTATCCTTCGGTCATGGCGGGCAAGGTGACTGCTGATGTCGACATGCCGGGAATCGATAGCTCGCTGATCGGGCGGCGCGTGGCGGCAAAGGTGGAAACGGGCGCGCGCAAGGCGCTGCTGGTGCCTGCAAGCTATGTGACGACGCGCTTTGGCATCGATTATGTGACCGTGCTGGCCAAGGACGGCAGCGCAGCGGACGTGCCGGTGCAGACCGCGCCTTCGGGCGAGGCGGGGAAGCTGGAAGTGCTTTCGGGCGTGAATACCGGTGATACGCTTATCGGGGCTGCCAAGGTTTCAGGTGGCGGCAAATGAACCTCGGCATCTCGGGCAAGTTGACGCGGGCGACGATCCAGTCGCCGCTCACGCCGCTGTTCCTGCTGGCGGCGATGATCGTGGGGCTGATCGCCACGATCACGATCCCGCGCGAGGAAGAGCCGCAGATCAAGGTGCCGATGGTGGACATCATGGTCCAGGCACCGGGGCTGACCGCGCCGCAAGCCGTGGAACTGGTGGCCAAGCCGTTGGAAACCATCGTCAAGAGCGTAGACGGGGTCGAGCATGTCTATGCCCAGGCGCAAGACAACGGCGTGCTGGTGACCGCGCGGTTTCTGGTTGGATCAGACCCTGAAGACGCTGCGATCCGCATCGGGGATAAGATCGAGGCGAACAAGCACCGGATTCCAGTGGGCATTCCCGCCCCCCAAGTGACAGTGCGCGGGATCAACGATGTGCCGATCGTGGTGCTGACGCTGACGCCAAAACCCGGCGCTGCGGGGCAATGGAATGATCAGGCGCTGGCGGAACTGGCGGGCAAACTGCGGACCGAAATTGCCAAGGTTGATGACGTAGGCCTCACCTTCATCACCGGCGGGCAACGCATGGCGCTGCGCGTGGTGCCTGATCCTGCCAAGCTGGCGCTCTACCGGGTGCCGCTGGGCAACGTGATCGAGGCGGTTTCTCAGGCCAATCGCGCTTTTCCGGCAGGCACCGTGCGCGAAGGCGGGCAGGCGGCGTTGGTGGTGGCCGGGCAGACCTTGCGCGATGCGCAGGAGCTTTCCAGCCTGACCGTGCGGTCGGTTGGCGGCGCACCGGTGCTGCTATCAGACGTGGCGCGGGTGGAGCAGGCCGCGACGCAGGATCAGGCGCGGTCTTGGCGCTGGGCCAAGGGTGAGAACGGCGCTTGGGATATGGCTCCGGCGGTGAGCCTTGCCGTGGCCAAGCGTGCAGGCGCCAACGCGGTGACCGTTTCGGAAGGCGTGGTGGCCCGTGTGGAAGCGCTTGAGGGCAAGCTGATTCCGGCAGGCGTCGAGGTTTCGATCACGCGCAATTATGGCGAAAGCGCGAACGACAAGGCCAACGAGCTGATCTTCCATCTGGCGCTGGCGACCGTGTCCATCGTGGTGCTGATCGGCTTTGCCATCGGCTGGCGCGAGGCGGGGGTGACCGCCATCGTGATCCCCACCACGATCATGCTGACGATGTTCGCCTCCAACGTGATGGGCTTTACGATAAACCGTGTCAGCCTGTTCGCGCTGATCTTTTCCATCGGCATTCTGGTGGACGATGCTATCGTGATGATCGAGAATATCGCGCGGCACTGGGGCATGAAGGATGAGCGTTCGCGCATCGATGCAGCGGTGGAAGCCGTGGCCGAGGTGGGCAATCCGACCATCGTGGCGACGCTGACGGTGGTGGCGGCGCTGCTGCCGATGCTGTTCGTTTCGGGGCTGATGGGGCCCTATATGGCCCCCATTCCGATCAATGCTTCGGCGGCGATGATCTTCTCGTTCTTCGTGGCGGTGATCATTGCACCCTGGCTGATGATCCGCTTTGCCAAGAAGGCTTTGGCGCATGGCCATGATGAGCATGGCGGGAAGCTGGGCGCGCTGTATCGGCACTGGGCGGTGAAAGTGATCGCCACGAAGCAGGGGGCCAAGCGCTTTCTGATCGGGGTGGGGGTTGCCACGCTGGTGGCGTGCTCGATGTTCTATTTCAAGGCGGTGACGGTCAAGCTGCTGCCGTTCGATAACAAGAGCGAAGTGCAACTGGTGGCCGATCTGCCTGAAGGCACGAGCCTTGAGGCGACCGCGCGCGTGCTGGAACAGGCCGCTGCCGTGGCGCGGAGCGTGCCGGAAGTGGTGTCGATGGAGGCCTATGCCGGTGCAACGGCGCCGTTCAACTTCAACGGGCTGGTGCGGCACTATTTCCTGCGTAATCAGCCCGAGATGGGCGATTTGATGGTGACCCTTCTGCCAAAGGAAGACCGGTCGCGTTCCAGCCACGAGATTGCGGTGGTGCTGCGTGACAAGCTGAAGACCGTGCCGCTGCCTGCAGGGGCTTCGCTCAAAGTGGTGGAAACGCCGCCGGGGCCGCCCGTGATGGCGACGCTGCTGGCCGAAATCTATGGCCCTGATGAAGCCTCCCGGCGCAAGACGGCCGAGCAGGTGGAGAAGATCTTCAAGTCGGTGCCCTATATCGTCGATGTGGACAACAGCTTCGGGCAGGCGCGGCCCACGCTGCGTCTGATCCCGGACCGGGCCAAGCTGGACCAGTACGGCCTGTCCGAGCGGCAACTGTTTGACAGCATCGGCGCACTGATGGGGGCGCAAGTGGTGGGCTATGCTCCGCGCGGTGCAGACCGTGATCCTTTGCCCATCGAACTGGCGCTCGACCAATCACAGCGCACGTGGTCTGCGGCAATGGCGGCAACACCGGTGGCGGTGACGCCTGCCGGGCAGATGATCCAGCTGGGGGAACTTGTCACCGCGAAAATGGAGCCGGGTAGTCAGTCCATCTATCGTCGTGACGGGCGCGGGGCGACGATGGTGACGGCAGAGCTGGCCGGACGTTATGAAGCGCCGATCTATGGGATGCTGGCGGTGGGCGAGGCTATCGAGGCGTTCGACTGGAAGGCGCAAGGGCTAACCAAGCCTGCCGTGATCCTGAACGGCCAGCCCTTGGACGAGAGCGCGACATCATTGCTGTGGGATGGCGAATGGGAAATCACATGGGTGACCTTCCGCGATATGGGCGCGGCCTTCATGGTGGCTTTGCTGGCGATCTATGTGCTGGTGGTGGGCCAGTTCCGCAGCTTTACCCTGCCGCTGGTGATCCTGACGCCTGTGCCGCTGACCTTGATCGGGATCGTGCTGGGGCACATGCTATTCAATGCGCCGTTCACGGCCACATCGATGATCGGGTTCATCGCGCTGGCGGGCATTATCGTGCGCAATTCGATCCTGCTGGTGGACTTCATCAACCACACCCGCAGCCCGGACAAGTCTTTGCGCGATACGCTGCTGGAGGCAGGCATGATCCGTTTCAAACCGATTGTGCTGACAGCGGCAGCGGCGATGATCGGGGCATCGGTGATCCTGACCGATCCGATCTTTCAGGGGCTGGCGATCTCGCTCCTTTTTGGTCTGGCCTCGTCCACCCTTTTGACGGTTTTGGTGATTCCTGCCATTTACATCGCTTTGCGGGACGATGATCGTCCTCTTACGGAACCTCGACCATGAAGCCAGTCGATCTCAATGAGCTGAAATCCAATGCGAATGCGATGGCTGGTCGGCTTAAGCTGATGAGCCATCCCGAACGGCTGCTGATGCTGTGCCGTATGGATGAAAGCGAAGTTTCCGTAAGCGAGCTGATCGAGCTGTCCGGCCTATCGCAGTCAGCGGTGTCACAGCATCTTGCGATGCTGCGCGAAGAGGGTGTGGTGGGCATACGCGGTGAAGCGCAGATGCGGTATTACAGTTTACGCGACCCTATCGTCCGGGGCGTAATCCACGCCTTGTGCGATTTGTGCGAGGTTCATCAGGCCTGATGCGCGCGGTTCAGGGTCAAAAAATTCCCGGCATCGCACATAACCTGCAGCGAGAAATATCCTAACCAGCCCGCCATGAATCGCGTTCGAACATTGCTGCTGCGCTATCGCACCATGGCGTTCGTCGTGATTTTTGCCGCGCTGTTCTTCAAAGCGCTGATCCCGGCTGGCACTATGGTGATGCCGGTGAACAAGGTGCTGACTGTGGCGCTGTGCGACGGCATTGCGGGCAATCACGCCGAGCGCGATATCGTCGTGCCGATGAAGAGCAATCCTTTGTCAGGTGAAAATCAGCAGGGTTGCGCGTTTTCGGCGCTGGGCATGGCGATGACCGGCCCCATTGATCCGGTGCAACTGCTGGCCGCGCTGGCCTTTGTGCTGGCGCTGGCCTTTGCGCCATGGCCCTCCCTTCATGTGCAAGCCGTTGCGCGCTTGCGGCCGCCACTGCGCGCGCCACCTCTTACATCCTGAACCCCAACCGCTGATCCCGTCTTTGCGCCGCAGATGCCCGCGCCCAGTGCTTGTTCAGGAAATTTCAGATGACCATTTCTCGTGTTGCCATGACTATGGCGCTCGCCTCCGTTCCATTTGCCCTTAACACCGCTGGCCATGCCGAAGAGGCGGAACGCAATCCCCAAACCATCGTGGTGACAGCGCCGCGTATTACCGCAACACAAGCGACGCAGGAGGATGGCGAAACGCTGGCCACCGGGCCTGATGGCGCGGCTTTCATCGCGCGTCAGCCCGGTGCAGCGTTAATTGATAATGGGGCGCTATCGGGCCAAGTGCAGTTGCGCGGGCTGTTTGGCGAACGCATTCTGCTGCGCATCAACGGCCAGCGCTTTGCCTCGGGCGGGCCGAACGCGATGGACCCGGTGATGCATTATGCCCCGGCAGCGCTGATCGACCGGGTGGAGATTGCGCGCGGAATCTCGCCGGTGCGCGATGGTCCGGGGCTGGGTGGCGGCATCAATACCGTGTTCAAGCATGTGACGTTTGGCGATGGCCCGGCATTGGCACCACAGGTTGATCTGACCGCGCAGTATCGCAGTGTTGACAATAGCGTGGCGGCAGGCGGCATGATCGGCCTTGCCAGCGAAAGCCTGCGCATCGGCCTGATCGCTTCGAAGGAAAAGGGCGATGATACCCGCTTTCCGCGCGGCCGCATTGCCAGCACCGCGTTTGACCGGGCCGTCTATGGCGTGCACGCGGGGTTCAAGGCGGGGTCCAGTGAGCTGAGTTTTGAATATCGGCGGCAGGAAACCGGGCGTTCGGGCAATCCGCCTTTTGCGATGGACATCGTCTATTTCCACACGGACTTTGTGCGCCTTGGCTTTGAGGGCGATCTGACAAGCGATGTGCGGCTGGAGACGCACGCCAACTTTGCCGGTGTCAGCCACCGGATGAACAACTTTTCGCTGCGCCCCGCGCCTGTTGTGGCGTTGCAGCGCCAATCGGATACTTATGCCGGTACTTTTACCGCGGATGTTGCGCTGCGTTTTGGGTCGGCAGAGCAGAACCTGCGCATTGGAGCGGACTTTGAACTGGGGGACCGGGGCTATGTGCTTTATAATCCGGCGGTCCCGGCCTTCTTCATTCATCCGCTGGACCGCGCGCAGGCGGAGCGCTTTGGCGGATTTGCCGAATGGCGCGCGGGGCTTGGCGTAATCGAGGCTGAACTGGGTGCGCGGGTGGATCGGCACAGCGCCAGTACGGCAGCGCCGCGCACTGGGCCGGGGGTTCCTGCAGGCCCCACGAATTTGGCGCTGGCCTTCGGGCGCGCTGACCGGGCGTGGGAAGGCACGAGCTGGGACGCCTCCCTGCGGTTTTGGGCGCAAAGCGGCGCATTGTCTCCGCGCCTGACGCTGGCGCGCAAGACTCGCGTGCCCAGCCTGATCGAGCGCTTTTCATGGCTGCCAACCGAGGCCAGCGGCGGGCTTGCCGATGGCAATATCTATGTCGGCGATGTGAACCTGAAGCCCGAAGTGGCGTGGATCGCCGAGGCGGGGGTCGATTGGCAGGGCAAGACCGCCTATGCCCGCCCAGTGGTCTATTACCGGCGGATCGACGATTTCATTCAAGGCGTGCCGTTTGACAGCACGCCGGGCGTGACCAACAGCCCGGTGGAAATGGTCTCTGCCGCCAATGGCGATGCCACACCGCTGCGCTTTGCCAATGCCGATGCGGAAATCTGGGGGGCAGACGTGGCCTTTGGCGCAAGGCTGGCAGGCCCTTGGCGCGTGGATGGCGTGGCAAGCTGGGTGCAGGGCAAGCGCCGCGATCTGGCCGACAACCTCTATCGCATGGCCCCTGCCAATGGCCGCATCGCACTGACCTGGGAAGCACCAAGCTGGAGCGTAAGCGCCGAAGCCCAAGGGACCGCTGCACAGAACCGCGTTTCTGCCAGCAACAGCGAAGTGCGCACGCCCGGATATGTTTTGGCCAGCCTTTACGGCCACTGGATCGTGCGTGAGGGATTGCGGGTGGATGCAGGGGTCGAGAACCTGTTCGACAAACGCTATGTCGAACATCTTGCCGGATACAATCGCATCACCGGGTCTGACGTGGCGCTGGGCGCGCGGTTGCCGGGGGCGGGCCGTTCGGCCTTTATCCGGCTGCGCTGGGCTTTCAACTGATAGTGACCTGACCAAAGCATAAAGAAGAATTGCCTAATATAATGCTTTGGTTATGGTGGATGAGGCCCTGAACCTTCCGAAGGAACATGCACCATGACAGATACCAACAATGGCCATCCGGTTGTGGAGGACGAGTTCGGGGCCGAGGATTGGGCCGGAGAACTGGGCGCGCGCTGGCTGGCCAACCTGACCGGTTTTGAAAACACGATTGCGCCAGTGGGCGATGCCTTACTGGCCCATGCGGGCTATCAAATGGGCGAGGCGGTGATCGATCTGGGCTTTGGCGGTGGGGCCACCAGCCTTGCCATTGCGCAGGCCGTGGCACCCACAGGCAAAGTGCTGGGCATCGACATCTCGCCCGATCTGGTGGCTGCCACCACGCGCCGCGCGGCGCAGGCAGGGATCACCAATGCCCATTTCCTCTGTGCCGATGCGGGCACGGTGGAGATTGCTGGGGAGCGCTATGACCGGCTCTGTTCGCGCTTTGGCTGCATGTTCTTTGCCCAGCCAGTGGCCGCCTTTGCCAATCTGCGCGGGCTGTTGAAGCCGGGCGGGCGGATTGATCTGGCGGTGTGGGCTGCGCCGCTGGAAAATCCGTGGATGACAGGCGCGATGCTAGTGGCCCGCCGCCATGTGGACATGCCTGCGCCCGAGCCGCGCGCTCCGGGGCCATTTGCGTTTGAAGATACCGGCTATGTGCAAGAAGTGCTTCAGGCCGCAGGGTTCTCGAACATCGTGGTGGAGCCTTTCTCCGGTCTTTTGCCCGTCGGCGGGCTGGGTGCCACCCCGGCCATGGCCCAGCAATTTGCCATGAATGCCATGGCCTTCGGCAAACTTCTGGCTGAAACTCCGCCTGCGGTGCAGGGCCAAGCGGCGATGGAACTGACCGAGCTTTACGCGCGCCATCACCAGCCCGGCGCAGGGGTGATGATGGGATACAAGGTCTGGCTGGTTTCCGCACAGGCATGACCCCTTATGAAACCTTCGGCGGCGATGCTTTTGTACGCTCGCTCTGCGCGCGGTTTTATGCGCTGATGGATGTCCTGCCAGCGGCAGCGGCGTGCCGGGCCGTGCATCCGCCTTCGCTGGTGCGGGCAGAGGAAAAGCTGGTGGAATACCTGACCGGGTGGCTGGGCGGCCCGCCGCTCTATACCGATAAATACGGTCATCCGCGCCTGCGCCAGCGGCATTTTGCCGCGCCGATCGGCAAAGAGGAAGTGGCAGGATGGCTGTTGTGCTTTCATCAGGCTTGGCGCGAATTGGCCCCACAGTCTGCCATTGCCGACGATATTCTGGCCAAAGTCGACAGCCTTGGCTGGCATATGGCCAACAGGGACTGAACGGGACATTGCCTTGCATATAAGAAAAATCTTATGTAAGGTCGTAACGTAAGATTTGGGAGCACTTCGACCATGGCCAGCCGCACGCTTTTCGGAATGGTCCCTGTTGTGCTGGCGCTGTCGGCTTGCGCCAGCAGTGGCGCAGGCATCGCTTCCGATGCCGATATTGCGCAAAAGTCTGCCGCGCTGGCGGACCGTTTTCAGGCTGATTTGCAAGGGCAATTGCAGGCCGCAATTCAGCAAGGCGGGCCGGTGGGGGCGATTGCCGTATGTCATGAAGTGGCTCCGGCCATTGCCCAATCGCTATCGGATGAAAGCGGCGCGCAGGTCAGGCGCATTGCGCTCAGGCAGCGTAACCCGGCGGCGCTGGCCGAGGGCGAACTGCGGGCCAAGCTGGACACGTTGGCCGCAGCGCCGCTTGGGCCAGATGGCAAGCCCGCATCGGTGCAGTGGACCAGCGGAACGGGCAAGGCTGCGCGCGTGCACTATCTGCGGGCTATCCCGATGAAGGAACAGCCTTGCGCCGCATGCCATGGCACCAATGTTGCGCCGCAAGTGCGGGCGCGCATTGCTGAACTCTATCCCGATGACCGTGCCATCGGCTTTCGTCCGGGCGAGTTGCGCGGGGCCATTGCGATTAGCTGGCCTGCAAGTATGCGCAGATAATGCAATTGGCAGCGGGCGCAAAAGGGTAGGCCAACGGTGGCTGATTGCTGGAAGACGATGCCCACATCCGCATGGTGCGCCGCGGCCACGATCTGACATCAGGTTCAGCGCGATCTGCGTTCCGATCCACTCTATCACCTGTGGTTCCAAGACAACTACGGCCTATGTCCCTCGCACCGGTTGGAGCACGTGGGGCCTCTATTTTCGCGACCTCTTCTGGGCTGAGCGCGCAATGCGTTCCATTCAGCCTCCCGCTGCGCTTCTGGCCCAGGTTACGATAGCGCTTGCCGGCATGACACCCGAGGTCCGGGCCACTTCGCGGCCATTGGTGATAAGCACCATTGTTGGGATTGAACGGATGCCGAAGCGTGCCGCAATGGTGGCTTCGGCCTCTGTATCAAGCTTGCCGAGGCGCATGCTGGGTTCCAGCCGGGTGGCGGCAGCCGCAAACTCGGGTGCCATCTGGCGGCAGGGGCCACACCAGCCCGCCCAGAAGTCTACCAGCAGCGGAATGTCGCTGCGTCGGGCATGGGCATCGAAATTGGCGGCAGCAAGGTCGACCGGCTGGCCCGTGAACAAAGCGCCCTTGCAGCGTCCACAGCGTCCTCCATCGCCAAGCCGGTCGCGCGGAACGCGGTTGATCGCCGCGCACAATGGGCAGGCGATCTGCAAACTCTCGCTCATGTCTGGCTGCACTCCGTTTCGCGGCCCGCCTCTCCACCCGAGGCAACGGCGATGTGGCCATCCCGGCCATAGATATCGGGCAGGATGTCCACACCGCCGGCCGGATTGCCGGTAGCGGTGAAATAAGCAACATACACTGGCACGGGCTTGGCGAGATTAATCGTGGTGGTCACCCCCGAGGCGACAATTTTATCCACCTGCTCGCGCGTCATTACCCCGTCGAGCAGCGTCGCCGCATACTCGCTGCGCACCGCAGTCGCTGGTGCCCATGCTTTCTGACCATCTCTTTTCCGTTTCTCGCAGAAATCCGCTGCAATGCCGGTGAACGTTGTTTCGGAATCAATCCGGGATCGAGACTTCTCACGCTGCTTTTCAAGCGAGGGATCCTTGCCTGCTGCGATAAGTTCTCGCGCCTCGTCACGGCGGCGACGGGCGTCTCCAAGACCGACTGCAGGATAGGTCCCCAGCCCAAGCTTTTTCTCCCGCCCATCGATCCGATATTTCAATCGCCACAGCTTGCCGCCAGATGGCTGAACCAGCAGGAACAGGCCATGGGCATCCCCGACTTTGTAGGGCTTTTCCCGGGGCTTGGCATTCCGAATTGCAACGTCAGTCAGCGGCATAAAGCGTCGTCCACTAGCTACCTGTGGCCCCCATTTTGGGGGCCACCGAATTGGCAGCAGACGTATGGCCCCTACTATGGCCCCCAAAGTAGCGCGATTGCACACGGGAACGGGCGGACGCCTACGTCCAGAAATGCTGTGAATACGGCGGTTTATCTGGGAATGTCCAGACGCTGACGGTGGCGAGCGAACAGGAAGTTGGAGCGGGTAGCGGGAATCGAACCCGCCTAGCTAGCTTGGAAGGCTAGTGCATTACCACTATGCTATACCCGCCCGGGCAGCGCGGACTGCCTTAAGTCTGTGTGGTGCGGCGCGCTTGCCATGGTCGGGGCGGTTTCGTCAACCTTGCAATGGCGCGAACTTTGTGAGGGCTTGACAGAATATAATTAAGATATATCTTAATGCTTACTCAAGATCGCAAGCAAGGATTATCATGCCCGCCAGCCACGCCATTGTCCCAACCGCCAGCGCCAGCCGCTATCTCCAGCAACTGTGCAAGCATTGGGGCCACAAATTTGAAGTGACCTTTGACCCGCAGCAGGGCCGCGTTGCCTTGCCGTTCGGGCCGGTGGAATTGAAAGCCGGTGATGCCGCGCTGGAAGTGACCTGCCGAATCGAGGGCGAGGGTGATCTTGCCCGCATGCAGCAGGTGGTGGTGGAGCACCTGAACCGGTTTGCTCACCGCGAAGGCGAACTGGTGTTTGATTGGCAACCTGTGGCCTGATCCGCAAGACCGGGCGCTCTTCAAGGCAGGGCGTCCTTCACCAAAGGGCGGCCTGCAACGGCGCGGACGCCACTTGCCCTTCCTCCGATAATTGTTATATCGCATAGCGAAATCGGAGGATGCCGCAATGTCTGAAGCTGGTCTGCACAATCACACTCTGGCTCACGCCGCGCTCGATCGTTTCCTGCGGCCCAAATCGGTTGCCGTTGTCGGCGCTTCTGACAAGCCCGGCGCATTGGGGGCAACGATCCTCACCAACCTTGATCGCAACGGCTATTCCGGCGCGATCTATCCTGTGAACCCGAAGCGTGAAGAGATCATGGGCAAGCGCTGCTACCCATCGGTCGATGCCTTGCCCGAAGGCGTGGATGTGGCCGTGCTGGCCATCCCGCGCGTGGGCGTGCTGGATGCGGTAAAGGGCCTTGCGGCGCGCAAATGCGGTGGTGTGGTGATCTTTTCGGCAGGCTTTGCCGAAGGAGGCGAAGAGGGCCTTGCCGAACAGCGCGAAATCGCGCGCATCGCGCAAGAGGCGGGCATGGTGGTCGAAGGGCCGAACTGCCTTGGCCTCGTCAACTACGTCGATCGCATTCCGCTGACCTTTGTAGAAACCAATGCCGTGCCACCTGCGGGCAAGCGCGCCATTGGCATCGTATCGCAATCGGGCGCGATGGCGGCGGTGCTGGGCACCATGCTGCTGGCGCGCGATGCGGGCGTTTCCTATTCGGTCTCCACCGGCAATGAAGCGGCCAGCGGTGTGGAAGACTATGTCGATTGGCTGGTCGATCAGGATGATACCCACGTCATCGCGATGATCGTGGAGCAGTTCCGCAAGCCGCAGGTGTTTCTGGCCGCAGCACGCCGGGCCAAAGCAGCGGGCAAGCCGGTGGTGCTATTGCATCCCGGCAAATCGAGCGCTGCGCGGGAATCGGCGGCAACCCACACGGGTGCCATGGCCGGCGATTACAAGCTGATGCGGGCGATGGTCGCGCGAGCAGGCGTGATCTTTGCCGAGACGCTCGAAGAGCTGGGCGACATCTCCGAAATCGCTGTGCGTTGCCCCGCATTGCCTTCGGGCAATACAGTGGTCCTCGGGGAATCGGGGGCGTTCAAGGCGTTGACGCTCGATCTGGCCGAAGAGTTGGATCTGCCGCTGGCCGATCTGCATGACGAGGATTCGCCCGCCTTGCGCGCTGCCTTGCCTCCGTTTGTGCCAGTTTCCAATCCGCTGGACATTACGGCTCAGGGCCTATCCGAACCTGCGATCTATACCCGCTGCATCGAGGCGCTGCTGGCCGATGACCGCGTGGGCACGGTGCTGGCGGGCATCATTCAGGCCGAGCCGATCACTTGCGCCATCAAGTTTCCCGCCGTGCTCGCCGCAGTTGAAGGCAAGACGCTGACCAAGCCGGTGATCTTCGCCGGGCTTGACGAAGGGGCCGATGTACCCGCCGAACGCATCGCTGCTCTGCGCGCGGCAGGGCTGCCTTGGTTCCCAACGACGGAGCGTGCCTTGCGGGCCATCACCCGGCTGACGCATTGGGCGGCGCAGGATCTGTCCGCCAACGATCTTCCCGCAACCCCGCTTGCCGGACTGGACGTGGTTTCGGGTGTGATCCCGGAATACAAGTCGAAGGAATTGCTCGGCCCCATCGGCATTGCCTTTCCCAAGGGCGGATTTGCCGCGAGCGCTGACGATGCGGTCTCCGCTGCTGAAACGGTTGGGTATCCGGTGGCGATGAAGGCGCAAGCTGCGACGCTGGGGCACAAGAGCGATGCTGGCGGGGTGATCCTGAACATTGCCGATGGCGCGGCCGTGCGTGAGGCATGGGAGCGCATTCACGCCAATGTTGCGGCCTACTCATCGGCCATCACGCTCGACGGCGTGCTGATTGAGGCCATGGGCAAGCGCGGCATGGAGATGATCGTTGGGGCCAAGAACGATCCCGAATGGGGCCCGGTCGTGCTCGCAGGCTTTGGCGGCGTGACCGCGGAAATCCTGCAGGATGTGCGCTTGCTGACCGCAGACCTGACGCAGGCGGCGGTTGAGGCCGAACTGATGAAACTCAAGAGCGCAGCGCTGCTCAGCGGCTATCGCGGGTCGCCCGCGCTCGATGTGCCTGCGCTGGCTGCGCTGATCGTCAAGGTCGGGCAAGTGCTGCGCGCCGAACCTTCGATCCGCGAAATCGATCTCAATCCGATGATCCTGCACCCGATGGGCGAAGGCGTGGTGGCGCTGGATGCGCTGATGCTGGTGGATTGAAGTTCGAGCAGAATTGAGGAAAAGGGCGGTCCGTTGGGCCGCCCTTTTGCGTTTCAGATGCCAGTCCAGACAAGGTTGTTTGGTAGGGAAGTGTTTGCGTAATCTATCTGTAGGACGCGACGGCGGCGGGGAATTCGTGCCGCCTCAGAAGCATGCAGGATTGGCGTGGAATAGAGCCAGACGTCACCGGCAATCGCTGTGCAAGCCAGTGTGCCGCATCTCTGCACGGTCGTGGCGATCTCTGGCTCGCGGATCAGGCCAAGGCGATGTGAACCTGGCGCTACTAGAAGAGGCGCGTTCTCTTCTGGCACATCATCGAGATGCACCCGCATCGTGATCATGCCTTCAAGCAGTTCTATAGGCGGGGCTACGTGGTGTGCACCTTGCTTTACGGTCCATGGACCATATCCCGGTGTCGCGATCTTTTCCCTGACGCAGATGGTTCGATCCTGATGCCAGCCTAGCGACCAGTTCGCGGTTGCGGATTTGTCAAAAAGCAAGGCCCGAACCGGCATCGCAGCAGGACCAATAGCCCGTTCGGCAATGTCTCCGAACACGCTACCCTTGCCAATCAATGCGGCCAGCGCTGGAATGCCTCGTAACCGAAGTCCAGGGTGGCCGGACGGGAGATCCGTAAGTGCATCGAAAAGATCGGCCATGACTGGTAAGGCCTGAGCGCTCAGATGAGCAGCGCCCGTGGCGGCAAACTTGTCTTTATCAAACATCGGCAGCCTAGTGCCCCGGAAAGTCCATCAGGGCTTCGACGGCCAAGCCCGCATCGCGCAGGCGGGCTGCGCCGTGGAGGTCGGGCAGGTCGATTACGAACAAAGCGTGGGTGACGTCGGCCCTTGCCGTGCGCAACAGTTCGGCTGCGGCGAGGGCGGTGCCGCCTGTGGCGATCAGGTCGTCGATGATGACCACGCGCTGGCCTGTCTCAATGGCCGTTGGGTCAATTTCCAGCCGGTCGCGTCCATATTCGAGTGCGTAGTCTATGCCGATGGTTGGCACTGGCAACTTGCCCGGCTTGCGGATCGGGATGAAGCCCAGATTCATGCGGGCGGCCACGGCGGCGCCAAAGATGAAACCGCGCGCTTCCATGCCAGCGATGGCTTGTGCACCGGCATCGCGCGCCATGTGGGAAAGGTGGTCGATGCAGGCGGCAAAGCCTGCGCCATGTGCGATCAGCGTGGTGATATCGCGGAACAGTATGCCGGGGGCGGGGAAGTCCGGCACGGTGCGGACAAGATGCTTGAGTTCGTCGCGGGTCATGATGCCGGGATGAATATCGCCAGATACGAAAAAGGCCACCGTTTCCGGTGGCCTTCGTTCGTTTTGCCGACTGGAAAGAAGGGGCGTTACGCGCCCTTCTTGTCTGCCCAGACGTTCTTCTTGGCAAGGTAGGCCAGCACAGTGGCTGCCAGCAGGAAGCCGAGAACGGCCCAGCCGGTCTGCTTGCGCTTGTCGAGGCTCGGCTCAGCCGACCAGATCAGGAACGCCGAAACGTCCTTGGCCATCTGGTCCACCGTCGCCTTGGTGCCATCCGAATAAGTGACCTGATCGTCGCTGGCGATCGGGGCAGGCATGGCAAGGTTCAGGTTGGCGAAGTAGGGATTGTAATACAGACCATCAGGGGTCTTCGAGTCCGGGAACTGCTTGAGCAGTTCGGCGGGCTGTTCCTGATAACCGGTCAGCAGCGAGTAGACGTAGGCACCGCCATCATGACGCGCCTTGGTGATCAGCGAAAGATCGGGCGGCACGCCCTGACCTGCGTAGTACACGGTCGGGATGTAGTCTGACGCAATGTTATCACGCTCAGCGCGTTCGCCGCTCTTTTCATCGAAGGTGGGCTGCTTTGTGCCCCAGTTCTTGGCAATCGCCTTCACTTCAGCTTCGGAATAGCCAAGGTTGGCAAGATCGCGGAACGCGATGTGCTTCATCGAGTGGCACGCGGCGCAGACTTCCTTGTAAACCTGGAAGCCGCGCTGCAGCTGCTGCTTGTCAAACTTGCCCAGCGCCCCGTCGGACGCGAACTTCACGTCCTTGGGGAGCAGGTGGAACTCGTGTTCTGCCGTGGGGGCAGCGGGTTCCGAAATCGCGGAATAGGCGCCGTTACCGAACGACCAGATCAGCGCGACGGCAAAGAACAAGCCGACCAGGGGGCCAAAAAGACGGACCATGGGGTTTTCTTTCTCTTACGCTTCGTAGCTGTCAGGCAGCGGCAGGGGTTGCATTGAGCACTGCGCTCTCATCCTTGCCGAGGATGCTTTCGGTGATCGAGAACGGAAGCGGTTCCGGCTTTTCGATCGACGAGACAAGCGGCAGGATGATCAGGAAGTGCGCGAAGTAGTACAGCGATGCCAGCTGGCTGAGCATCACGTAAGGTTCCGCAGCCGGTGCGCCACCGCAGTAGAACAGTACGGCCATCGTCGGGATGAGGCCGAACCAGAAGAACTTGCGGAACAGCGGACGGTAGTGGCCCGAACGAACCGGCGAGGTATCCAGCCAGGGCAGGAAGAACCACACCAGAATTGCGCCGAACATGGCGAGCACGCCCATCAGCTTGGCCGGGATGAAGAGGAAGTCATACGTGAAGGCGCGCAGGATAGCGTAGAACGGCCAGAAGTACCATTCGGGCACGATGTGCGCAGGCGTCGAAAGCGGGTTTGCCGGAATGTAGTTGTCCGGGTGGCCCAGTGCATTCGGCGCGAAGAACAGGATGCCGCAGTAAATCAGCAGGAAGATGCCGAGCCCGAAGCCGTCCTTAGCCGTGTAGTACGGGTGGAACGGAACGGTGTCGCTCTCTGCCTTCACTTCAACGCCGGTCGGGTTCGATGAGCCGGGGATGTGCAGCGCCCAGATGTGCAGGATGATGACACCGGCAATCACGAACGGCAGCAGGAAGTGGAGCGAGAAGAAGCGGTTCAGCGCAGCGTTGTCGGGGGCAAAGCCGCCTAGCAGCCAAACCTGCAGCGGTTCACCCACCAGCGGGATCGCACCGAACAGGCCGGTGATGACCTTGGCACCCCAGAACGACATCTGGCCCCAAGGCAGCACATAGCCCATGAACGCCGTTGCCATCATCAGCAGGAAGATGACCACGCCAAGCAGCCAGATCATTTCGCGCGGGGCCTTGTACGATGAGTAGAAGAAGCCGCGGAAGATGTGGAGGTAGACGACGACGAAGAACGCCGAGGCACCATTGGCGTGCGCATAGCGCAGCATCCAGCCCCAGTTGACGTCGCGCATGATGTGTTCGGTCGAATCAAAGGCCACCAGCGCGTTCGGCGCATAGTGCATGGCCAGGATCACGCCGGTAATGATCTGAAGCATCAGGCAGAAACCGGCGAGCACGCCGAAGTTCCACATGTAGTTCAGGTTGCGCGGCACCGGATAACCGGCCCCGACAGCGTTATAGACAAAGCGGGGGAGCGGCAGCTTTTCGTCAAGCCACTGCGTCAGCCCACTGGCTGGCTTGTATTCTTTTGCCCAGGCGAAGCTCATGTTTCCTGTCCTCAGCCGATCTTCACGACAGTGTCGGAGATGAATGAATACTCGGGCACCTGAAGGTTCAGAGGTGCCGGCCCCTTGCGGACGCGACCCGCGGTATCATAGTGCGAACCGTGGCACGGGCAGAAGTATCCGCCGAACTCGCCCTTAACTTCACCCTCGCCCGCGCCCAAGGGTACGCAGCCAAGGTGGGTGCAAACACCCATCGTGATCAGCCAGTTTGCCTTGCCTTCCTTGGTCCGCTCTTCCAGCGTCTGCGGATCGCGTAGCGTGGAGGCGTCGACCTTGTCGGCAGATGCGATTTCATCTGCTGTCAAGTTCCGGATGAACACCGGCTGCTTGCGGAATACCGCCTTGATCGCCTGCCCGGTCTGGATCGCGGAAATGTCGATTTCCGTCGAGCTTTGCGCCAGAACGTCTGCCGAAGGTGCCATCTGGCTTACCAGAGGGACCAGAACGGCAAGTCCGCCCACACCTGCAAAACTCACCGCCGCGATATTGATGAAATCGCGCCGACGCACACCTTCTCCGGCCGGTGCCGATCCGGTCCCTACCGAAGTGTCAATGCTTGCTTGTTCAGCCATTGAAATTCCCTGCCTGCTGTCGCCGCGCGCGCGGATCGCACACGATCCTACTTGCAATACTTCAACGGTTCAGGACGGCCGATCCGGCGCGTTATGAACCGCGCGGGGGCGGGGCGCGCGCAAAAGCGCTGGCCCCATCCCGCATGGCGCGCCTGATAGACGCAAAGTTAGGGCTTTGCCAACAGGCATTTTGGTGCGGGATTCCGCCCTTGTTTCCGGCCTTGCGACCCGCTTAGGACCTGCTTTGTGTCCGGCATATTGCAGCGTCGCGAGCCGCTGTTTCTCCGCTTAACGCGGGCCTCAACCCGGGCTTGCGAATCCTGCCCCATCGGGCCAGTCAGGTGCAGCCAAACCCATCACTTTGAACAGGGCACCCATCTGTCCATCGCCGGTCAGCCGATCTCGGGCTGTGCGGATCGCTTCGGCCTGAGTTGGCGCCGCCTTTGCCAAAGCTTCTGTCCGTGCATCAATGCCCAGCGCGCCAAGCCAGCGCCCCTGCTCTTCAGTACCGAGCCACCGAATCCCGCGCGATTGCGCAATCGGGGCGAGGGCCGAAAAATCGACATGGGCCGTCAGATCAGCCTCCCCCGGCGCTGCAAACACATCGACCTTGCGGTGCGCTTTTACCGCCTGAAGCGATGAGCCCAGCCGTGGCTCGGCCGTGCCATAATCGATGAGCAGCGCAGCTCCGCTTTGCGATGCGAGCCGCCCTGCAATTTCATAGACAACTGCAGCGCAGGCGGGCGATGTTTCCAGAATTGCCCCTTCGTGCGCATTGCGGCGATCAGCAGGGACGGCCGCCTCCATCGGGGCGGTTCCAGCCACTGCGACAAGGCGCCCATCGGCCACGCCGATCATGCGCTCGCGCCAGCCTGCGGCGGTCTTCACCAACTGGCGGACCGGCAGCGCATCAAGAAATTCATTGGCCACAATCAGCAGCGGACCATCGGTGGGCAGGGTTGAAAGATCATTGTGCCAGAAGGCTTCAGGATGCAGTTCGAGCTGAAGCGCCTTGAGCGCCGTGCTGGTCTCGACAAAATGGGTGCGCGGATTGAGACCATAGCGCCGCGCCGTGCCCAGCGCATCGCGCGCCAGCGTGCCGCGTCCCGGACCCAGCTCAACGTAATGGACAGGCTCAGTCCGTCCGGCGCGAATCCAGATATCGGCCAGCCACAGCCCGATCAATTCGCCAAACATCTGGCTGATTTCAGGCGCGGTGATGAAATCGCCCGCAGTGCCAAAGGGATCGCGGCTGGCATAATAATGCGCGTTGGATTCGGCCATGTACTGCGCCACGCTGATCGGCCCGGTATTGGTGATCAGGCGGTTGAACGTCTCCAGCAAGGGTCGTATCACGCTGGCGCTGCTCCTCCGGCAGAAACCGGCTTGCGGATCAGCGCGCGCAGGAAGAAGAACAGCCCCACGGCCATCATCGGAATGGTCAGCCACTGGCCCATAGAGAACCCGGTGCGCATCGCAAAGTCCAGCAACTGTGCGTCTGGCTCTCGGAAAAATTCTACCGTAAAGCGGCCCAGCGCATAGCCGAAGGTGAACAGGCCAACCAGCAACCCGGTGCGCCACCGCGCCTGCGTTTTCCAGAACAGGAAGATCAGGAGAATGGCCAGCACCAGCCCCTCAAGTGCGGCTTCATAAAGCTGGCTGGGATGGCGGGCGACTAGACCCCCACCGGGGAAGATCATCGCCCACGGCACTTGCGCTCCGGCCTCGCGGCCCCAGAGTTCGCCATTCATGAAATTGGCGAGCCGGCCGAACAGCAGGCCGGGCGGCACGCAGACCGCAATATAATCGCACACCCGCACGAAGTTCAAACCCGCGCGCCAAGATACCCAGGCAATGGCGATGACCACGCCGATCAGGCCGCCGTGAAAGCTCATCCCGCCTTCCCACAGTTTGATCAGATTCTGCGGTTCACTCAACAGTTCGGGTGCATAGAACAGGGCGTAGCCCAGACGCCCGCCGAAGATGATGCCGAGCGTGGCATAGAAGAACAGGTCATCGGCATGGCGCTGCGCCAGAGGTGCGCCGGGCTGCCGGATCATCTTCGACAGGTGCCAGTATCCGAACACGATCCCGGCCAGATAGGCCAGCGAATACCACTTGAGCGCAAAGAACCCGAGGTCCAGCGCAATGGGGGAAACCCCCAGATCTTCCCAGCGAATCGGGCCTGAAACCGCGCTATCGACCCCCGCAGAAGCAGCCGACGTTACGGCAAGCGCGGTTACCGTTGACACTAGTGACAGCAAGCGGTGAACTCCCTACAAACTTCGGATTGGACCTGCATCCGTGCTGCCGAACGCGCCCTTGTGGTTGCCGTATTGGCACATGGTGAAGGCCGCAGGCAAACCCGAAAAGGCCCACATGCAGATGGGCCTGCGGGCACGGAGAGATGAAAGGGTAGCATGAAGACCGAGCTGGATCTTGCCATGGATCGCACCTTTGGCGCGATGACTGCCGAAGGCGGCATGTTCCGCACAGTCCCGATCAGGCGGTTCGATCATGATTTGCCGATGATTGCTGCGGCACCGCCGCACCTGCCAGCATACTTTGCCTATTTTTGCGCCACGCATGGCGACAAGACCTTTATCGTCGATGGTGAAACCCGCTTGAGCTTTGCCGACGTATACAAGGCCGCACGCCACGTGGCAGGCGGACTTGTGGACGGGCTGAAGCTGCAGAAGGGTGAGCGGGTTGGCATTGCTGCGCGCAATTCATCCAACTGGGTGATCGCCTATATGGCGGTGCTGATGGCGGGCGGCTGTGCCACTTTGCTCAATGGCTGGTGGCAGGGTGAGGAACTGGCGGCAGGCATCGATCTGGTCGACTGCCGTTATCTGATTGCCGATGCCTCGCGCGCAGCACGACTGGAAGGCCATGCCCATGGCGCAACCGTGCTGTCGATGGCGCATGATTCCCCTTATGCCGAAGGTCTTTCAGCTCTGCTGGCCCATGGCGGCGGCATGGAAACGACCCTGCCAAGCCTGACAGGCGATGATTTGGCCACCGTGCTGTTCACTTCGGGTTCTACCGGCATGGCCAAGGGTGCCTATTCCGATCATCGCGGCGTGGTGCAGGGGACGATGAACTACGTCGCCCAAACCGCCGCCATGCTTGGCATCCTGACGGCGCGGGGCGAGGCTCCGGCAGCCGATGTCCAGCCGACCACGCTGGTCAACGTGCCGCTGTTTCATGTCACTGGCGAAGTGCCGGTCTTCCTGCAGTCGTTCGCCATCGGCCGCAAGCTGGTGCTGATGCCCAAGTGGGACGCGGTTGAAGCGATGCGCTTGATCCAACAGGAAAAGGTGACCTACTTCGTCGGCGTGCCGCTGATGAGCTTTGAAATTGCCACGCATCCTGATCGTGACAATTATGATCTGTCCACTTGCGTATCCTTCGCTGCAGGCGGCGCACCGCGCCCGGTCGAACACGTTGACCGTATCCGCAAGGCGCTGCCCCATGCCTTCCCGCTGCTGGGCTATGGCCTGACCGAAACCAACGGCGTGGGCTGCGGCAATCTGAACGAGAATTACATGGCAAAGCCGGGCAGCACCGGCACTGCCTCAAGGCCTTTGGTCGACCTCGCTATCCTTGATGATGCCGGAAACGCCCTGCCGCAAGGCGAAGTGGGCGAAGTCTCGATCCGCTCGATCGCCAACTTCCTCGGCTATTGGAACAACGAAAAGGCCACGCGCGAGGCGATTACGGCAGACGGCTATTTCCGCACCGGCGATCTGGGCTATCTCGATCCCGAAGGCTACTTGTTCATCGTTGACCGCAAAAAGGACATCATCATCCGCGGCGGCGAGAACATTAGCTGCATCGAGGTGGAAAGCGCCATCTACGCTCACCCCTGCATTGCCGAGGCCAGCGTGTTTGGCCTGCCGGATGAAAAGCTGGGCGAAGTGCCTGCCGCCGTCTACCTTGCCAAGGACGATTGTTCTGCCACCAGCGAGGAACTGCAGGAATTCCTGAAAGCCCACATTGCACCGTTCAAGGTGCCGGTCCGCTTCTGGGAAGTCCACGAAGCCCTACCGCGCCTTGGCACCGAAAAGGTCGACAAGCGCACCCTGCGGGATCGTTATACCAAGGAATGGCTAGCCTCAGTAACCTGAAGCCGCAGCGTTTGAAACCAATGGCAAGCGTCTTGCGGGGCGCTTGCCGCTGGACATTCCCCGTTCCACCACCGGATCGCGGTCATCACCGGTCCGCATCAAAAATCCGTCTCGCCCAAAAGGCTTAATGAAAGACGGCGCGTCCGTTCTCATATGCTTTGCATCCGCCTCTGTGCTAATGACCCGCGCGGACGCACATTTTGGGACAAACCGCAGTGTTTGATCATCTTGATCCCGTGATCCTGGCTCGTATCCAGTTTGCCTTCACGGTCAGCTTTCACTTCATATTCCCGTCCTTCTCGATCGGGCTGGCCAGCTATCTGGCGGTTCTCGAAGGGCTGTGGCTGAAGACGGGCAAGAGCGTCTATCTCGATCTGTTCAAATACTGGTTGAAGATTTTTGCAGTCGTCTTTGCGATGGGCGTCGTGTCGGGCATTGTCATGTCCTACCAGTTCGGCACCAATTGGTCGGTGTTCTCGGTCAAGACCGGGCCGATCTTGGGGCCGTTGATGGCCTATGAAGTGCTGACCGCTTTCTTCCTTGAAGCCGGGTTCCTTGGCGTAATGCTGTTCGGCATGAGCAAGGTCGGCCGCAAGCTGCACTTTGCCGCCACCTGCATGGTGGCGCTGGGCACCTTCATTTCGGCAACCTGGATCCTCAGCGTGAACAGTTGGATGCAGACGCCTACCGGCTTTGCGATCAATGCCAACGGCCAGTTCGTGCCCGCAGGATCGTGGCTGACGATTATTTTCAACCCCAGCTTCCCTTATCGCCTGCTGCACACCGTCATTGCCTCATACCTGACGACCTCGCTGGTCGTAGGGGCCGTCGGAGCGTGGCACTTGCTCAAGGACCGCACCAACCTCTATGCCCGCAAGATGTTCTCAATGGCGATGTGGATGGCGGCGCTGGTTGCCCCGGTCCAGATTTTTGCCGGAGACATGCACGGCCTCAACACGCTGGAGCATCAGCCTGCCAAAGTCATGGCGATGGAAGGCCATTACCAAAGCCACCCTGAAGGCGCGCCGCTGATTCTGTTCGGCATACCCAATAGCGCCGAAAAGCGCGTGGATTATGCTATCGAGATTCCCAAGGCGTCTTCGCTGATCCTGAAGCACGATCTGAACGCGCCGATGGCTGGGCTCGATACCATTCCCGATGATCGCGAACCGCCGGTTGCAATTGTGTTCTGGTCGTTCCGCGTGATGGTGGGGCTGGGCTTTGCGATGTTGGGGCTGGGACTGTTCAGCCTGCTCGCCCGCGCGCGGCGCTCGCTTTATGAGTGGCCCCTCCTGCACCGTTTGGCCATTGTGATGGGCCCAACCGGTTTCGTCGCGGTCATCGCCGGATGGATCACGACCGAAGTTGGCCGCCAACCTTACACCGTCTACGGCCAGTTGCTGACCGGCCAATCGCATTCGCCGCTGGCGGCGCCCGCTGTGGCCGCATCGCTGATTGCCTTCGTAGTGGTCTACTTCGCCGTGTTTGGCGCAGGCACATGGTATCTGATCAAATTGATGAGCCAGACACCGCATGCGCACGAAGCGGAACCGCCGCAAACACCGATCCGGTCTGCCGGGATCACGCCCGCCCCGGCTTTGGACGGCGCCCTTGCGCCGGCGGAGTGAGCCATGGCCTATAACTTCGATCTGACTGTGATCTGGGCGTTCATCATTGCCTTTGCGGTGTTCGCCTATGTCGTAATGGACGGGTTCGATCTGGGTATCGGCATCCTCTTCCCCTTCTTTGCGGTGGGGGAGGAACGCGATCAGGCGATGAATTCCATCGCGCCTGTATGGGATGGCAATGAAACTTGGCTCGTGCTTGGTGGCGGCGGCCTGTTTGCGGCGTTCCCGCTGGCCTATGGCATCATCCTGCCCGCCACCTATCCGCTAATGATCGCCATGCTGCTCGGCCTGGTCTTTCGCGGCGTCGCCTTTGAATTCCGCTGGCGCGATCCGCGTCACCGCGCGCTGTGGGATGTGGCCTTTACGCTGGGATCAGTCGTGGCTGCCATGGCACAAGGCATGATTCTGGGCGCGATCCTGCAAGGGGTGACTGTTGTTGAAAGCGTCGAGGCGGGCGGCTGGGCCTATGCCGGAAAGTGGCTCGATTGGCTCACACCCTTCAGCCTGCTCACCGGGCTTGGCGTTGTGGCAGGCTATGCGCTGCTGGGCGCAACATGGCTGAACTGGAAAGTTGAAGGCACGGCGCAGGCCCATGCCGTGCGGCTGGCGCGTATTCTTGGTGTTATCACGCTCGTGGCCATGGCCGCGGTCAGCGCTGCCACGCCGTTCCTCGACTATGCCTATTGGCACCGCTGGTTCGAAATGCCCGGCATATTGTTGACCGTGCCCGTCCCGTTGCTGGTGATGGCCGCTGGCTTCACGTTCTTCAAAAGCCTGAACGCCGGGGGTGAACGCCTGCCGTTTGCCTTGGCGCTGGGGCTGTTCCTGCTGGGCTTTGCGGGCCTTGGGATCAGCATCTTTCCCTACATCGTGCCCGATCAGATCACGATCTGGGATGCCGCTGCCCCGGAACAGAGCCAGATCTTCATGCTGGTCGGCACGGTCTTCATCATGCCCGTGATCATTGCCTATACCATCTGGGCCTATTGGGTGTTCCGCGGCAAGGTCGGCACCCATGGATATCACTGATGGATGACGCTCCCCTGTGGCAGCGGCTGGCGTGGCTGGCAGCCATCTGGACCGCCAGCGTCACCGCTCTCGGCATCATCGCATTCATCATCCGTACGTGGCTGAAGGCTTAGGCGACCAGCCCGGTCACTCCCACTCGATCGTGCCGGGCGGCTTGCTGGTGTAGTCATAGACCACGCGGTTGATGCCCTTCACCTCGTTGACGATACGCGTCGCCACGCGGCTCAGGAAAGCGGCATCGAACGGATAAATGTCTGCCGTCATGCCATCGGTGCTGGTCACGGCGCGCAGGGCACAGACGTTGTCGTAAGTGCGGAAATCGCCCATCACGCCCACGGTCTTGACCGGGAGCAGCACGGCAAAGGCCTGCCAGATCGCATCATAGAGACCCGCGTTGCGGATTTCTTCAAGGTAGATTGCATCAGCCTTGCGCAGCACATCGCAACGCTCGCGCGTCACTTCGCCGGGGATGCGGATGGCAAGGCCAGGGCCGGGGAAGGGGTGGCGGCCCACGAACACATCGGGCAGGCCCAGTTCGCGGCCCAACGCGCGCACTTCGTCCTTGAACAGTTCGCGCAAGGGTTCGACCAGCTTCATGTTCATGCGTTCGGGCAGGCCGCCCACGTTGTGGTGGCTCTTGATTGTGACCGAAGGCCCACCGGTGAAGCTGACCGATTCGATCACGTCCGGGTAGAGCGTGCCCTGCGCAAGGAAGTCCGCACCGCCCACTTGGCGTGCCTCGGCTTCGAACACGTCGATGAAGGTCTTGCCAATGAACTTGCGCTTGGCTTCGGGATCGGTAACCCCGGCCAGACCGCCGAGGAACAGGGCCGATACGTCCTTATGGACCAGCGGGATGTTGTAGTGGTTGCGGAACAGGCTGACGACCTGCTCTGCCTCACCCATGCGCATCAGCCCGTGGTCGACGAAGACGCAGGTCAACTGGTCGCCAATGGCTTCGTGGATCAGCACGGCCGCCACCGCCGAATCGACCCCGCCGGAAAGCCCGCAGATCACGCGGCTAGAGCCGACCTGTTCGCGGATTTCGGCAATCTTGGTCTTGCGGAATTCCGCCATCGTCCAATCCCCGGTGCAGCCACAGACGTGGCGCACGAAGTTGGCGATCAGCTTTCCGCCATCAGGGGTGTGGACCACTTCGGGGTGGAATTGCATGCCGTAATACTTCTTTTCATCGTTTGCGATCACGGCAAACGGCGCGCCGTCTGACACGGCAACGATGCGGAACCCCGGCGCAAACTGCGTTACCTTGTCACCATGGCTCATCCACACCTGATGGCGATCACCCACCGCCCAAAGGCCATCGAACAACACGCAAGGTTCGGTCACTGTCAGAAAAGCGCGGCCAAATTCGCCCGAATCGCCCGGCTCCACTTTGCCGCCTAGCTGCTCGCTCATCACCTGCTGGCCATAACAGATGCCCAAAATCGGCAATCCGCTGTCAAACAGCACTTGCGGCGCGCGCGGGGATCCATCGGCCGGCACGCTGGCGGGCGATCCTGACAGGATGATGCCCGTGGGCTTCATCCGGTGAAACGCCGCTTCGGCCTGCGTGAACGGGGCGATCTCGGAATAGACCCCCGCTTCGCGCACACGGCGGGCGATTAGCTGGGTTACCTGGCTGCCGAAGTCGACAATAAGGATCGATTCTGAAGGCTGGATGCTCATGCGTGGCCGATAGTGGCATGGGCCAATTCTGTCCAGATGGTGCCAGAAATGTGACAGTTGCGTTACATGCAACTGGAGTTGCCGCGTTCGCACTTGCAGCATACGCTATTCGGCGTATTTGGGCGGCAGTTCCGATGCTTCCAGCCCACCCTGCCGGATGAACACGAACTGGGAGGATACCTGCAAGGTGAACCACAACAGGAGGTACACCATGCGCAAGCTTACTGCTATCGCGCTTCCGTTCATCTTCGCTGCTGGTCTCAGCGGCATGATGTTCACCGCCACGCTCGTCTGAGCGCGGCCCCGGTAAAAGGCTGGATGGCCAAAAACCGGACGGAACGCCAAGCACCAACACAAAAGCGGCTGCCCCAGTGGGGCAGCCGTTTTGTTTATGATGCGCGCACTTTCTGTCGGGCTTCTAACGGCCTTTCACTCGCGCTAGGTTGATCGGCTATGACCGTCACCCGCTTTGCTCCCAGCCCCAATGGCCCGCTCCATCTGGGACATGCATATTCCGCAATCGTCGCCCATGACCGGGCAAAGCGCGATGGCGGGGAATTTCTGCTGCGGATCGAAGACATTGATGGCACCCGCTCCCGCCCCGAACTGGCCGCCGAATTCCGCGAAGATCTGAACTGGCTTCGGCTCGATTATCGTGAGGTCACACCGCAATCCTCACGCATCGCCAGCTATCGCACCGCCGCCAACGAACTGCGCGCGATGGGCATTCTCTATCCCTGCACCTGCACCCGCGCCGAAGTGGCCGCCGCAGCAGTTGCCCATGGCCCTGATGGGCCGCTCTATCCCAGCACTTGCCTGCGCCGGGGGCCGGTGCCCGGGCCGGATGTGGCTTGGCGGCTGGACATGGAGCAGGCGACTGAACTCGCCGGGCCGCTAGAGTGGAGGGACGAGCGCCACGGCGTGCAACATGCGCGCCCCGAGATATTCGGAGATGTCGTGCTGTGGCGCAAGGATGCGCCTGCCAGCTATCACCTTGCCGCCACATTGGATGATGCCGCCGATGGCGTCACCCATGTGACGCGCGGCGTAGACCTGTTTCAGGCCACCCACATCCACCGCCTGCTGCAGCACCTGCTCGGCCTGCCCGTGCCAATATGGCACCATCATCCCGTGCTGGTGGAGGCAGACGGCCGCAAGCTGGCCAAGCGGCGCGATGCCCCGGCATTGGCTGATCGTCGGCGCGCTGGCGAGGATGGGCGCGCTGTCGCAGCAGAGGTCCGCGCTACCCTATTTGACACTGGTATTTCACTGTCTGACGCCATAGATCAATGGCCATGAAATACTTCCTGATCCCGCTCATCATCATTTTTGTCGTGCTCACCGTGGTGTCGCTCGTGCGCGGGATCATTGCGTTTCTGAACAGCACCAAAGAAGACCTGAACCGCGATCCGTCCGAAGGAGCGACCGCGAACCAGCTTCTGCAAAACAAGATGATGTTCAACCGTATCAAGTATCAGGGGCTGGCCGTGGTAACGGTGGCTATTTTGCTTGCCTTCGCACGCTAAACGCAAGAACGGAATTGGCGATGGTAAAGCTCAACAAGATCTACACGCGCACCGGCGATGATGGCACCTCGGGCCTCGTTGATGGATCACGCCGCGCCAAATATGACGCGCGGATGCAGGCCATGGGTGAGGTGGACGAGGCCAACAGCGTGCTGGGCCTTGCTGCGCTGGTCACCGATGATGCAACCACCGCCACGCTGCAGCGTATCCAGAACGCTCTGTTCGATCTTGGTGCCGATCTGGCCACGCCGGGCGAGGATTTTGCGCCATCGGAAATGGTGCTGCGCATGGTCGCCAGCCAGGTCGCGTGGCTAGAAAATGCCATTGATGCGCTGAACGAAAGCCTGCCCCCGCTCACCAGTTTCATCCTGCCCGGCGGGTCCGAAGCTGCAGCGCGCATCCACGTCGCACGCGCCACCGTGCGCCGCGCAGAACGCAGCGCGGTGGCACTGGCCGCCGCAGAGCCGGTTAATCCGCAGGCGCTGGCCTATCTGAATCGTCTGTCCGACTACCTGTTCGTGCTGGCCCGCGCGACCAATGCGGGCAATGACCCGCTGTGGGTCCCCGGCGCTTCACGCTAACTCGTGCTAGGCATAGGTAGACTTGCGCCAATCTGACCGTTAGGCACCGCGCCAAACAGCAAATTGGCGAGGGAATCACATGATCAAGACAGTGGCGGTCATCGGCGCAGGCCAGATGGGTTCGGGCATCGCACAAGTCTCTGCACAAGCGGGCATGAAAGTGCTGCTGGGCGATGTATCGATCGACCTTGCCGAAAAGGCGAAGGACAAGATCGCCAAAGGCTTGGCCAAGCTGGTGGAGAAGGGCAAGATCGAAGCCGCACTGGCTTCCTCAACCGTGGCCAACCTGCACAGCTTTTCCGATCACGCGGCCCTTGCCGAAGCCGATCTGGTGATCGAGGCCGCGACCGAGCGCGAGGACATCAAGCACAAGATCTTCGAATCCGCTGGCAAGCATCTGGCACCCCACGCCATCATGGCGTCGAACACTTCGTCGATCCCGATCACCCGCATGGCCGTATCCTCGCCCGATCCGCAGCGTTTCATCGGCATTCACTTCTTCAATCCGGTGCCGTTGATGAAGCTGGTAGAGGTCATTCCCGGCCTTGCCACTTCGGTCGCCACGATCGAATCGGTGCGCGATTATGTGGCCAATATCGGCAAGGAAATCGTGCTTTCGCAGGATGAACCGGGCTTTATCGTCAACCGCATCTTCGTGCCCTTCATCAACGAGGCGGCGTTCGTGCTGGGCAGTGGCACTGGCTCCATCGTCGATATCGACAAGGGCGTGAAGCTCGGCCTCAATCACCCGATGGGGCCGCTGGAACTGGCGGATTTCATCGGGCTCGATACCCTGCTCGAAATCATGAAAATCTACCTCGCCTCGACCGGTGACCCGAAGTACCGCCCTGCACCGCTGCTGCAGAAGTATGTCGAAGCAGGCTGGCTGGGCCGCAAGTCGGGTCGGGGTTTCTATGACTATTCGGGCGATGTGCCGGTTCCCACACGGTAAATTGGAACAGGAGGTTGGTCAGGGCGTAGTCTCTTCACACAAGGAGACATGCCATGACTGACCCCAATGATCCGGCACCCGAAACCGTCAACACCGAACAGGAAGACGGTGAGGCGCAAGCCCAGACCGTTGCCGAAGAAGCGCTTGCCCGCGCCACCAGCGTTGTGGGCGAACAGGACTTGGGGGATCGTGTGCCAGGACAAGGTGACGATACTGGCAGCATGCCCGATCTGGTTGATCACATGAAACAGATGGTCAGCAGCGGCATGATCGACATGAGCGCCTATCGCGGTGAGCGCAACGATGATGACGAGGACGGCATGCTGGGTGACGGCGGCGAGGAGGACTGACTCCCGTCGCCTTACGGCGTTGGAGACGTATTACCCCTTAGCATCAATGCTTTAAGGGCGAATACGGAGGCGAAGAACAAACCCGGATCATCCAGAGTCCGGGCATGAAAAGCCTCTTCCGCATCACCGCCACGCTTGCGCTTCTTTTGCCGTCTGCCGGTCCCTTGCAAGCAAGATCACCCGATGCCGAAGCGGCCCGGTTTGACCAGTGCGGTGCCGGGCCACGCATAACCTGTGTGGTTGATGGAGATACGTTCTGGCTCCAAGGCACAAAGATCCGCATCGCCGACATCAACACGCCTGAAGTCTCGCAGCCGTCCTGCCCGGCAGAGGCCGCACTCGGGCAGCGCGCCAAGGCACGTCTGGTCGAACTGCTTAACAACGGGCCATTCGCTCTGGAAGTGCAGGGCCGCGCGACCGACCGTTACGGCCGCGCACTGCGCATCGTCACACGCAATGGGCGCAGCCTTGGCGCCATCCTTACCGCAGAGGGACTGGCCGAGCGCTGGCAGGGCCGCCGCGGCAACTGGTGCGCAAACGCCTAGGCAGCGCGCAGCCCGGTCAGCGCCTTGGCCCCACGATCGGTGGCCGACAGCCCATCGAACAGAGCATCAATGATCCGGGCCAGTTTGTCCTCGCTCAGCCGCTCCATGAACATCGTCATGGTCTGCAGCGCGCAATAGGGCGCACACATCTGGTTGATCAGGCTGATTGTCTCATCCACCTCAAGCCCGGCAAAGGCCCCGTCGCTCATCCCCTCACCGATGATTTCGCCCAGATAGTGGTCGGCAAGATCGATGTAGCTGCGCACTTGCTCGAAATAGTCGCTGCCCACCTCGATATAGGTCTGCAGCTTGACCGGATCGTCCTCCCACTTCTTGCGCATTTCCACAAAACGGCGGGCGAAAAATTCGTACAGTTTGCGCCGTGGCGGCAAGTCGCTGGCCAGCACCTCTTCCATGATGGCAACCATCGGCTGGAACCAGTGGTCGGCAATGGCCTCCATCAGGTCTTCGCGCGTTTCGAAATAGCGCGATAGGTTCGCCTGGCTGATCCCGGCCCGTGCGGCCAGTTCGGAAAGATTGAGTCCTGCGCCGCCACGCTCCTCGATCATGGCCTGCGCCACATCCACCAGCCGCGCCCGCATGGCTGCATTGTCAGAGCCGGAAAGTGCCATGGCGGAATCGCGTGTCCTGAGTTTGAGAGCGAGCGGGCAGTGTAATGATGTCCGCGTCCGCCGACAATGGCCGCGCATACGAAGAAGGTGCGGTTGCGCCTTCAAAGCATCACGCCGATGGGCTAGGCGGAGACGCAACCCCTTCCAAGGTCGTCCGTTTCATGCCCAGATCGCTCCATTCCGCTGTTGCCCTGCTGCTTCCAACACTTCTCGCCGCATGCGCCGCGCCCATGGCGAGCAATGCGCCAGTAGAACCAGTGCCAACCGGGCCGGTTGAAGTGGGCATCATCGGCCTCAACGATTTCCACGGCGCGCTGGAGCCGCCGCGCCAGTCGGTCAACGTGGCCGATGGCAAGGGCGGGGTGATCCCGGTTCCGGCAGGCGGCGCGGCGTGGCTGGCTTCGGCCATCGATTCGGTCCGCGCACGCCATCCGCAATCGATGACGGTATCTGCCGGAGACATGATTTCCGCCTCGCAACTGGCGTCCTCGCTCTATCTCGATGAACCGGCCATCGGCGTGATGAACCGCATCGGCGTGGATTTCAACGCGGTGGGCAACCACGAATTCGACAACGGCCAGCAGGAACTGCTGCGCAAGCAGACCGGCGGGTGCGAAAAGTTCACGGCCAAGGAACCCTGTGCGCTGGAGCCGTTCACCGGCGCAACCTTCAAATACCTCGCCGCCAGCACCAAGCGGGCCGATGGCTCCACACTGTTTCCCGCCACCGGCCTGAAAACCTTCGGCACCGGCCGCAGCGCGGTGACCGTGGGCGTGATCGGGCTTACGCTGAAAGGCACGCCCAACCTCGTCAGCCCCACCGGCATCATCGGCCTGACCTTCGCGGACGAGGCCGACACGATCAACGCCGCCGTGCCGCAGCTTAAAGAGCAGGGCGCGGACGCAATCGTCGTTCTGATCCACGAAGGCGGGCGCACCAAGGGCGAGCCGAATCCGCAGGGTTGCGAGAACTTTGCCGGAGACATCCGCCCGATCCTTGACCGGCTGGACACGCGCGTCGACGTGGTCGTTTCGGGCCACACGCACTGGTCCTATGTCTGCGATTACGGTGCGCTCAACCCGGCCAAACCGTTCCTGCTGACCAGCGCGGGCGTCTATGGCGCGCTGGTCACCGACATCACGCTGCAGATCGATCCGGTGGCCGGGCGCGTGGTTTCGAAAAGGGCCGAAAACGTGATCGTGCAATCAGCGCCATACACCTCGTCACGCGGGCCGCTAGCCAATACACCGCTGTTTCCGCAGTTCAGCCCCCGCGCCGATGTGGCGGAATATGTGGCGAAATACGTCGAGGCCTCAAAGGCCTATACCCAACGCCCCATCGGCAAGCTGGACCGCCCCGCGCCAAAGGCTGATGGCCCCGAAGGCGACGCCTTGCGCAACCTGATCGCCGACGCCCAACTGGGCGCCACGCGCGATGCCGGGGCGCAGATCGCCTTCATGAACCCCTTCGGCATCCGCGCCCCGCTCGTGCCCACCGCCGACGGCACGCTGACCTTCGGCGACATTTACCAGTGCCAGCCCTTCGGCAACAACGTGGTGACGCAAAGCATGACCGGCGCACAGATCAAGGCCGTGCTGGAAGAGGGACTGGACGACACCGGCCCCAAACAGGCACTCGCCCCCTCCACCGGCTTCGTCTTCACCTATGATCCGGCGCGGCCTTCGGGCGACCGCATCGTCTCGATCACGCTGGACGGCAAGCCGCTGGATATGGCGGTGACCTACCGCGTGACAGTTAACGGATTTCTTGGGCTGGGCGGCGATGGCTTCTCAGGCTTTGTTGGCAAGCCCGATACGGTAACGGGGCCGACCGACATCGATGCGCTGGAAAGCTGGATCAGGGCCGTGCCAGTGCGCGGCGTGCCTCAGGAGGCACGGGTGGTGGTGAAGGGGTGAGCGAAGTAAAGCGGGACCCCGGGTCAAGCCCGGGGTGACGATAGATTTGCGTTAAGTATCTTTTTTACGATCCCACCCCATTCCCGTCACCCCGGGCTTGACCCGGGGTCCCGCTTCCTTCTTCCTCCCGCAATGGACAGAGAACGGAAAGGCGGCTGGGTCTACATCATGGCCGACCGTTATCGCGGTACCATGTACGTCGGCGTCACATCCCACCTCGCCGCACGCATCCACCATCACCGCGAAGGCACCGGCTCAGACTTCTGCGCCCGATACGGCCTGAAGCTGCTGGTCTGGGCAGATCGCGGCGACCGCATCGAAGACTGCATCGCGCACGAAAAGCGCCTCAAACGCTGGCGCAGGGAGTTAAAGTTCAACCTGATCGAACGCGGCAACCCGGACTGGCTGGACCTTTACGACGTGCTGGTTTGACAGGCCGCGCAAAGAAAAGCGGGACCCCGTGTCAAGCACGGGGGGACGGGAAGGGGTGTATGGTCGCGGTTCGAATATTGCGTTCACACTAGCGAGATACGAAGGTCCAGATGGGCCGCGCATAGTGATCACGATTATCGGTCAAATCGATGTCATCATCTTTTACGGGCAGCTTGATTCCTACCGCATCTTTAAAAAGGCATTCATAGTCTGTCGCCGTCAGGCTTTTAGTCTTTATGCGCAATGTAAGATCAATACCGGGCGTACCAACCATTTCAAAACTTTTGACGCATCCGCCGACTGCTTCGAGAAACTGAATTCTTGATTTTTCACTCCAATTAAATCCAGACGCAATAATCATCCCTGATTGATCGCTGCTGATTGTTGTGAGGACATGGCTTGTCAGAAAGGCAGCAGTCGATCCGAAAGCTCCTGCCGCGACCCAAAACAGTCGCCGTTGAGCAAGGCTTTCCACCCATCGTGGTGTGCGCATTTTTGGATTACCCCCGCTTCGGCCACCAAGGCACAAACCCCGAAGTCCGCTCCACGTAGGCCCGATACCCCGGCCGCCGCTCTTCCATGCCCTTTTCCAGCAGCGGCTTGCCCGACCACTTTGTCAGCGTGAAGGTCAGGAACACCGGGCCGATCACGCTGGCCAGCGCGACCCACAGGCCGGCGTCCGCGGCGGTGAGCCAGATGCCCCACCAGACGCAGGCGTCGCCGAAGTAATTGGGGTGGCGGGTGTAGCGCCACAGGCCGGTTTGCAGGACGCGGCCCTTGTTAGCGGGATCGGCGCGGAAGGCGTTCAGTTGCGCATCGCCCACGGCCTCGAACGCGATGCCCACCAGCCACAGCGCGGCCCCGGCAATCGCCAACGCACCCAGCGGTGCGGGCTTTGCGCTGGCCAGCACGCCCAGTTGTGCGGGCAGGCAGGTGATGAACAGCAGCACCGCCTGCGGGGCAAACACGAACTTCAGCGCCGCTGCGGCAAACCGCCCCTCCGCCTTGGCCTTCCCCAGCATTCTGGCATAGCGCGGGTCTTCGCCATGCCCGCGCCAGCGGGTGTAGAGGTGCCACGCCAATCTTGCGGCCCAGATTGCGGCCATCGCGGCGATCAGGCTGGCCCTTGCGCCGGGGCCTCCCGGAACATGCAGCCATGATATAAGCGCCAGCACGCCCATGCCGCCGCCCCACACCGCATCGATGAAGCTGACGTCGCCGATCTTCACCGCCACGCGCCACAGCACCAGCATTCCCACCACCAGCACGGCGGCGTTAAGGCCGAGCGCGACCCAGAGCGTGGGGCCGTGGGTGAGGAAGTGCAGGTCAGGCATCAGGCAATCTCCGGCAGGCTCTTCAACCCGCTGCCCGGATGGCGCGGTGTGACTTTGCTGTAGAATTCAAACAATTTGCGCATGTCTGCCGCATAATCGCCAGATGGCCAGATGGCCGGGCCAAGGCCCCCGGTTTTGTTGCCATAGTCCATCATGCCGATCACGATGGGGACGCCCGCCTTCAGCGCGATGTGATAAAACCCGCTGCGCCACTGGCCCACTTGGGAGCGCGTGCCCTCGGGCGCGATGGTCAGCATGAAGCGGTCGCGCCGCGCGAATTCGGCCACCATCGCATCGACCACATTGGCTCGCGCTTTCCGGTCAATCGAAACCCCGCCCATATCGCGCATGAAGCCACCCAATGGCCAGCGGAACAGGCTGTCCTTGGCCATGAAGTGCGGCTTGATGCCGATGTCTTCGGTAAGGCCAATGAAGTTGACGAAATCCCAGTTCGATGTGTGCGGCGCCGCCACAATCACGCAGCGGCCATCGGCAGGCGGCGCACCAAAGGCTGTCCACCCACGCTTGCGATAGAACCACACCAATGCCTTGCGCACCACGCGCGATAGCAGGCTGGGCCTGCGGTCTGTGATTGCCCCGTCCATGTCGTTCTCCCCGGGGTGAGACTAACGCGGGCGTAACGCTCTGTCTAACCCGTCACTGCGTCCGGCCATTCGACCATGCGCGGCGTAGAGCGCCGCAGGAACAGGCTGGGCAGTTTCACCAGCATCAGCGACTTGTGAATCCAGTAGTCTGCCCAGCGTTCACGCCACTTTGCCTTGGCGCGGCCTTGCGTGTCGAGCCAAGCGGCATAGGGCATCCAGTGGTCAGGCTCGTCCCGCTCCACCACTTCGAAAATGCGCTTCATCGCCTTGTCGGATCGCACAAAGCGGTTGGCCAACAGCACTTCCACCTGCCGTATCCCGCGCTGTTCGGTCAACATGATCACGCGGCACAGCTTTTCAAACGCATCTGGGCTGGCGATCACGCCCTGCGTGTCCAGATCGTCGATGCTGCAGCCGAAGACTTTGAAAATGAACCGGTCGATGTGGCCGCACGTGCTGTCCACTGCCAACGGCATCCGGCCCTGCAGTTCAAACCAGCGCTTGAACATCACATAGTGCTTGCGCTCGTCTCCACGGTGCTTGGCAATGGCGGCGATGAACCCGGGATCGTCCGGGCACCGCACCCGCACCGCCTCCAGCACCCGGTCCAGCGAGGTATAGCCGCGATGCTCATTATAGAGGTAGATCGATGCTAAGACATCGAGGAAGCGGTTGCGGAAGCTGTTCAGGGGGGATGGCACGAGATGACAATCGCATGACTGCGGCCGGCACACCATCTGTTCATTAGGACTTGCCATGGCGGGGCAGGGGCATAAGGCGATCGAACGTTATTCAGGACTCACCGCTATGGCCTTTTTCACGAAAAATCCGAAGTTTGACTGGATTTTCCAATCCGGCCTGAAAGGAACGTGTCCAAAGTGTGCCAAGGCCTCGATGTTCAACGGCTGGCTGAAACTGCGCAAGACGTGCCCGGAATGCGGCCTCGATTACAACTTCGCCAGTGCCGATGATGGCCCGGCATTCTTCGCGCTGTGCATCACTGCCTTCCCGCTCACGTTCCTCGTGGTCTGGGTCGAAGTGGCTTATGCCCCGCCATGGTGGGTGCATGTGATCACGTCGGTGCCCGTCCTCGCCATCGGCTGCCTTGCCACGCTGCGCCCGTTCAAAGGCTGGCTGGTCGCCTCGCAATATGTGAACAAGGCGATTGAAGCGGGCACTGAGAACCTCTGGGCCAAACTCCACGCGCGGGAAAAGGGCGAGGGTGGCTAAACACCCTCGAATGCCCGCCGATATTCATCGCGCAGCAGCCGCTTGAACAGCTTGCCGGTGGGCTCGCGCGGCAGTTCGGCCCGGAAATCGATCTGGCGCGGCATCTTCACGCGGGAGAGTTGCGGCCCCAGCCAGTCGGCCAGCTCCGCCGCCAGCGCCGGGCCTGCCTCGGCCATGTCGCGCGGCTGCACCACGGCCACCACCTTTTCGCCCATGTCCGGGTCGGGCGCGCCGATCACGGCCACATCGGCCACCTTGGGGTGCGTAATCAGCAGGTTCTCGATCTCCTGCGGATAGATGTTTACCCCGCCCGATATGATCATGAAGCTCTTGCGGTCAGTCAGGTATAGATACCCGTCCTCGTCCACCCAGCCCACATCGCCAAGGCTGGTCCAGCCGTGCCGGTTGGTGGCATCACGGGTCTTGTCGGGATCGTTGTGATAGGTGAATGGGCTGCCCCCTTCAAAGAACACCTGTCCTTCGGTCCGAGGCGGCACAGCGTTGCCATCGTCATCACAGATACGGATCGTGCCCAGTAGCGCGCGGCCGACCGAACCGGGGCGCTGTAGCCATTCCTGGCTGGTGATGAAGGTGAAGCCGTTACCTTCGGTCCCCGCATAATATTCGCGCAGAATTGGTCCCCAAAGGTCAATCATCGCCTGCTTTACTGGCACCGGGCAAGGCGCAGCGGCATGAATCGCGCACTTCAGTGACGATGTGTCGTACCGCGTGCGCACTTCGTCCGGCAGCTTGAGCATGCGCACGAAGTGCGTCGGCACCCACTGGCTATCGGTCACCTTGTAGCGCTCGATCAGGGCCAGCGCGTGCTCGGGATCGAACTTTTCCATCGCCACCACCGTGCCGCCCAGCCGGTGAATGGTCATGCTCCACCGCAGCGGCGCGGCATGATAGAGCGGCGCGGGCGACAGATACACCGCATCGCCGGTAATCCCGAAGGCTTGGCTCGCAATGCCTACCAGCGAATTGACCGCGCCAATCTCCGGGTCTTCGGGCAGGGGGATGCGCACGCCCTTGGGCTTGCCCGTAGTGCCCGACGAATAGAGCATGTCGCACCCGGCGCGCTCATCAGCAATCGGCGTGTTGGGCAGCGCAGCCAGCGCGGCGTCCAGCGACAGCGGCCCATCGGTATCGAACCGTAGCTGCACCACCTCCGGTGCGAGCTTCGCCACTTCATCCAGCACGGGCGCAGTCATGGCAGAACCGATCAGCAACCGACTGGCACTGTCGCGCGCGATATAGGCGATCTCGGGCGCGGCCAGCCGGCTAGATACCGCCACATAGACCAGCCCCGCGCGCTGCGCCCCCCACGCCAGCGCAAAGAAATCTGCCCGGTTTTCAAGGCACAGCGCAATCGTATCGCCAATCTGCAGCGCGCGCGCGCGCAGCAAGTGCGCAAACTGGTTCGATTTTGCCTCAAGCTCGGCGTAAGTCACAACCTCGCCGCTACCGCCCATGATCACGGCTGCGCGGCCAGGATTCCTCGCCGCATGATACTTCGGATGAAACTGCACCACGTGCATCCTCTCGCTCTCGGGCAGACTCGCGCTGCCTCTTGAGGAGAGACTTTAATCGATCAATTAAGCGGCGCAACCGCGATTTGCACCAACCCGCAGATCGGCCCCGATACCGCGCCCGCACAATCGGCCCTTGGCCTTTCCAGCGCCACCCCCTAAGCCGCGCTGATGATAGCACGCGAACTTCTTGGCACCGCGCACGTTCCCGATGGCGAAGAGATGCGCCTCTATGCCCATGACCGCGATTTCATGATCGTGGTTGGCAACAATGAACTGATGAGCACGCGCCAGAACGGCTCGGAAATCGCGCTCGCCACGCAAAGTCTTGAGCGCATTCCTAATGCAAAGCGGCCCGCGGTGCTGATCGGTGGCTATGGCATGGGCTTCACCTTGCGCGCCGCGCTCGAAAAGCTGCCTGTCGAAGCGCACGTTACTGTGGCGGAACTCGTCCCCGAAATCATCCAGTGGGCGCGCGGCCCGATGAAGACGGTGGAAGCCGGCTGTCTTGATGATCCGCGCGTGCGGCTGGTCATGGTCGATGTGGCCGATGTGATCTCGGCCAACGCCTATGCTGTGGGTGGCACCGGTTATGATGCGATCCTGCTGGATGTCGATAACGGTCCCGATGGCTTGGTCCGCACCGGCAACAGCCGTCTCTACAAGATGCGCGGCCTGCGCATGGCCAAGGATGCGCTGCGCCCCGGTGGTGTCCTGGCCATCTGGTCAGCCGCGCGCGATCCCAATTTCACGCAACGCCTGAAAGCGGCGGGCTTCAATGTTGATGAAGTGGAAGTGCGCGCCCGGTCCAATGGCAAGGGTGCCAAGCACGTGATCTGGTTTGCAACCGTCTAGCCCCACGTAGTATTCCGCAGGTGCGAAAAAGTCGCGTAATCTGCAACGCCATCGCAACACAGACTCTGATCTGCAACGCCCCCCTGCCAATCGCGGTCCGGGCCAGCACGGCCCGACCACAGCAGGGCCGATACCATGCTCGCAAAGACCTTACGGACAAGCCTTGGCGCGGCATTTCTGGCCATCTCATGCCTTTCTGCCGTTGCCGCTTTTCCGCTCAGCAGCCTTGTCGAACAGGCTACTCTGGCCGATGTTCTGCAGCTTGGCGGCAACCTGTTCCATGTTCAGGGCCTCGCGCTCGAACCGACGCGCATCTGGGCCACCTCGGTGGACAACACCCGTCACAGGGCGTGGCTGCATGAATTTGACCGCGCCACCGGCAAGGCCTTGCGCCGGATAGAATTGACCGACGGTGCCCGCTATCATCCCGGCGGCATCTCGGTGGCCGATGGCGTAATCTGGGTGCCGCTGGCCGAAATGCGGCCAAACAGCACGGCGGTGATCGTGGGAATAGACAGCACGACGCTGAAGATGCGCCGCCAGATTGCCGTGGCCGATCATCTTGGTTGCGTTGCTGTATCGGGCCGGAAACTGGTGGCGGGCAACTGGGACAGCCGCCTGCTCTATGAATTCGATAATGTCACCGGCGCCCAAGTGAAGGTCGTGCCCAACCCTTCACAGACCCGCTATCAGGACATCAAGTTCGAAGGCCACCATCTGGTAGCAGGCGGAAACCGCGATTGGCTCAGCGGCACGGTCGACTGGATCGATTGGCGGACGCAAAAGCTTGTGCGCACGCTTAAGGCTGGAGCGATTGGTCCGGTCCGGCCGTTCGGCCGCGGCGGACCGCTGACGGGTGAGGGCATGGCCATCGAGGGCAGCGATCTTTATCTGCTGCCCGAAGACGGTCCCAGCCGCTTGTTCCGCTATCGCCTGACGATTTGACGCGGGCGGGGCCAGTTTGGCCCAGATCACTCAGCCTTCGCTAAGCCGCGCGAGGAAGCGGCGGCGCACCAGCCACGGCTCGAGAAACCGCCCCACCACATAAAGGATCGCAAACAGCGCGGAAAAGACATAGGCCGCCGTCGCCGAAGGTTTGCGCTCCTTCTCCTTGTCCTTCTTGGGCTTTTCCGGGGCAGGGGCACCAAGCATCTTGTCGATGGGGTGCAGTTCCAGAGCCTTGGCCTCGTCCTTTTTCTTGTCTCTCTTCTCTGCGCCTGCGGCCTTTTTCTTCGCTTCAGCCTGCGCCAGCTGATACTCCCCGACCGCCAGTGTCAACTGGCCAAAGCCGATGAACAGCACGGGCAATAGAAAGCAGAAAAGCAAGGCCTTGCTGACCAGATGATAGCGCAAAGTCCTGCCCTGATCGGTTGCCACGATGGACAGGTCGCCGTCTTCAAACACCGAAAGCGGGTCTTGGGGGACCGGCGCTTTGCGGGTGAACGCTATCCCGTGCCCGATGCGTTCGTACGTCGTGTCCATCTGGTCGAGCATCGGTTCGATCCGGTCGAGCGCTTCTTCTGCGCTCTGGCCCTCGGGCAGCGGTACGCTATCGCGCACGTGCCAGATCCAGTCGATATAGCGCAGGTTCATTTTAAACGCCGAAGGGGCTGGCTGCTGCCAGACGTTTGGCGCCTCTGCACCGCTCATTCTGCCGGAACCGCTGAATCTGGCCCGGCAAAGCCGCCCTTGCGCCCGAACTTGGCTTTGATCGCCTTCCAGCCTTCGGTGAATGGATAGTGCATCGTCTCGCGGATCGACATGCGGCGGCCGCCTTCGATGCCGAGAATCTCCGCCTCGCCATCCACACACGTGCCAAACATGCGGTCAATGATTATCCACGTGCCGGAATAGTTGCTGCGGGTCGCTTCATAATCGCGCGAATGATGCACGCTGTGGTGTTCAATCGTGTTGAACAGGAAACGCCACCAGTTGGGCGTGTTGAAGCGCACGTTGATGTGCTGATAGATGCTCACCGTCAGGCCAAAAGTGCCCGCCAGCAAGAAGGCGCGCGGCAGGAAATCGAAGAAGCCGCCGATGCCAAGACCGATCAGGAACAGCTCAACCGGGTTGCCGACTGCGCCCTTGTTGATGTTCAACTGCGTCACGAAGTGATGCGGCGCATGGGTCAGCCACAGCGGGTGCCAGTTGTGCATGCCGCGGTGCATCCAGTACTGGCCGAAATCAAAGATGAACGAGATCAGGAAAGCCTGCAGTAGCAGTGGCAGCCCTGTGAACCAGCTGAACTTGTCCAGATTCCACTGTTCCTGCACCCAGCCGATCACCACGCCATCACCGATGAAATCATCGACAATGCGCAGCACGGTATAGCCAAGGCCGACATAGAACAGGTCGGTCACCAGCTCCTTCCACGTCAGCTGCCAGCTCTTATAACGCGGGTTGACCCATTCGAGGCCGAGCAGCAGCACTTTGAAGCCAATGCCAATGCCAATCGCGGTCGATGCCTTGGCGATGTCATTCGGCGCATAGTACCAGAAGGCCAGAAGCGCGAAAAATGTCACCGGCTGAAACCAGGTAAAGAAGGCCCGCTTGAACGGACCGCCTTCCACTTTGGGCAGGTTTTCCCAGCCCACGGTGACCGGAGATTCCGCCCCGATAATCCTGTTGCCTACGCGAGTGCCCACCATTGTGCATGACCCCGTATTACTCACTGGCTTTTCCAGTAATAATAAATGCTTAGGTAGTAATAACAGCAAATCACCAAGGCACAATACACGCCGAATGACGTATCTCTGCAAGCGCAATTCGCGCTCCCGATTCTATCCTCGCCCTCAGTCAAAGCCGGTCAGGACTTCGGCCCCCAGCAACCCTTTGGCATGGCGCAGCGTTACAATCTTGGGGCGCCCGGCCGTCCACTTGGCATGGACTGCCTCGGCAATGAAAACGCGGCCCTGAGGAAGGGCGGATCGCCCATGTAAGGGCTCAAGCCACGCCCAGTGATAAAGGCCCCGTCCGCCCCTGCTTGGAGTCGTGATTTCCAGCCGCATCAGTTGCATCGGCGTCTGCTTTTCCGGTCCCAGCGCGATGCCATTGACGCTGGGCAGCACGCCCACACTCCACACCGGCCAGCCCATCAGCGCCGTCACCGCGCAGAAGGTGGCCACGCCCTTGCGCACCTGCCGATCATCCGCTCGCCGCGTGACCAAACCCCACACCGCCGCGCCGGTGAAAGCCGTAGCCACAAGGCCGGCCAGTTTCAGGCCTGATCCCGGCGCGATATTGCGCAGCCACGATTCGCCAACGGTCAGGGCCAGCGCCATCGTGATCAGGATGGGCAGCGCAAAAGGCAGGACGCATTGGCCCAGCGCTGCGGGCGGCAAGACCGGCTCCCGGCGTTTGCGTCTGGCTGATTTCGGGCGCTCCATCGGGCCACGATAGGCCAGCGTCCCCTAAAATTCGATGTTTATGAGTTTACGGCCTAGCGCTGTGCCCAGATCAGCCAGCGCCTGCGGCCCGCTGGTAACCTTGATCGCATGCATGCCCAGCGCCGCCGCCGGTTTGCAGTTGATTCCCAGATCATCAAGATAGATGCACTCATTCGGCGAAAGCTTCAGCACCTCGCACATCATCTGATAGATGCGCGGATCGGGCTTGCGCACTCCGGCCTTGCTGCTTTCGATCACGTGTTCGAACCGCGCCAGAATGCGCTCGATCTCGTCACTGGCATCACGGCTGCGCGCCATGCCCGCTCCGTGGCCGGTCGGTACATTGTTGGTGATGCACCCCAGACGATAGCCTTGGGCTTTCAACCGGTCGAGCGCAGCCACCATTTCCGGGCGCACCGCTCCTGCCAGCACCGTCAACACGGCTGAACCATCCAGCGCAAACCCTTGCGCCTGTGCTTCAGCCGCAAACATCTGGTTAAACTCTTCAGCCGAAATCTCGGCCCGCTCGAACCGCGCCCAGGCGTTGCTGTCGGGGTTGATCGCGTTGACTCGGCGGATGAAATCCTGCGGCAATCCGCGCTCTGCCTCCAGCCGGTTGAACGCTTCGAAAGGGGACGAGGTGATCACCCCGCCGAAATCGAAAATGACTGCTGTAAAGGCCATGCGCGCTCCGATTGCCACCTGCCACTGTCCTTAACTGATCGATGAATTGCATCAACTGCTGAATATCGTTCTGATTTGACCTGAATCATGGTCGGGCGCATGGTGATGGCGCAGGGGGGTGATACCGAACCACAGGAGGATCCCGATGCGCTCCATACTCTGCCCGCTCGATGTTTCCGAAGCTCTTGATGACCGGATCGAAACCGCCCTTGCGCTGGCCCGGGCGTGTGATGGCCATGTCACCTTCCAGATCGCCACGCCGTTTGCGCAGATGGCATCGTGGGAGCCGTTCGGCGGTGCTGCCGTATCGTCCTATGCCATCAAAGAAGCGCGTGAGGCGAATGAGCGGCTGGCAGCCGAACTCGATACCCGCTTTGCATCGCAAGACGTGCCTTTCGACATCGACGTGCTCGATCAGGAACGCATTGCCGCCGCCGCCGCCGCGGCCCGGTTCGCCGATATCGTGATCGGCAGCCTGTCAGACCCGGTGGTTGAGGAAATGACGCTGAACTTGCGCGCACCGCTGCTCGGCGTGCCACGGGGCCTGCCGATGTTGACTTTCGACAAGCCCGTGCTGCTGGCGTGGGACGGCGGCCACGAAGGTGCCAATGCCATGCGCGCTGCCCTGCCGCTGCTGCAAATGGCCAGTACGGTCCACCTGCTGACCGTGCGCGAAAAGGATTCCAGTTTCCCTGCTGCCGAGGCCGCACGCTATCTCTCGCGTCACGATGTCCACGCCGAAACCCATGAACGTGAACGCAACGGTTCGATTGCATTTACAATCGAGGAATGCGCGCGCAGTGTGGGGGCCGGGCTCATCGTGATGGGCTTGTTCGGCCACAGCCGCTTGCGGGAATTGCTGATGGGCGGCGTTTCGCGCGAAATGCTCGACCGGTCACAGATTCCGTTGCTGCTGGCGCATTAGGCCGCAGCAATAGGGAGCAGTGCGGGGCGTATGAAGGCTGGCCGTTTTACTTTCCAGTTGTCGTCGGTGCTAGTGCCACTGCTGCTCGCCGCGTGTTCTGCGCAATCCGATCCGCAACCTGCTCCATCAGCTTCGGCAAAGGCTGGCACGCGGCCAGTCCCCGCCGCTGCTCAGCCAGACCAGTCTCATCCGCAGCTTGGCGAAGGGGATGGCTCTGCTGCCGCTGCCGTTCCCGTGCGGTTCCGAGCGATTGGTACAGAGCCATTCTGGTCGGTTCAGATGGAAGATGGCCTGATGACATATGTCACGCCCGAAATGCCCGAAGGTGAGACTGTCCCTGTTACCATGGAGCAGGCGGGTTCGGCGCAGGTCTATTTTGCCACCATCGATGGCATGCCGATGGAATTGGAAGTGACGCGCAAGATCTGTTCCGATGGCATGTCCGATACGGTCTACCCGATGTCGGTCACCCGCCGGTTTGGGGCAGATGTGCATCAGGGCTGCGCGCGCTAATCGCATACAAAACCCCGTGTTGCGGCGCATCATTCCGAGTCGCAGGCGATCTTTGCAATCAATTGTGAACTAAACCATTTGATTTTGTTTCCACTGCAACGATAATATAATTCAATAAAGACAATAATTTAACTACAAATTTGCAAAAAATACAACCGTTGCCGATTATTTCGCAATTGCACAAAATTCGGGTGCAGTGCATACGAAACTTGCCTTTCAGGCATCCTCTCCCAAAACTTTCCGACCCGGCAGGCAACTGCCGGGTCTTTTTTTGCGCCTGACTCTCTTGCGCTGAATTGGCCGTGGCTTGGCGCTACTGGCTGTCTGCCAGCAGGAAATCCATCTCCACTACAATCCCGCGCTCGGCAAAGCGCCGCGTGATGGTCCCGCCCAGTTGCCGTTCGGATGACCGAATCAGCGCCGAGCCAAAGCCTTCGCTCCCTGGCTCGGATATGGGCGGCGCATTGTCAGCCGCCGTTTCCTCCCACAACACTTTCGCGCGGTTGCCTTCGCGGCTCCACTGCACCTGCACCAGCCCTCCCGGATGCGCCCAAGCGCCGTACTTCACGGCATTGGTCACCAGCTCGTGCAGCACCAGCCCCAGTGGCACCGCGTGCCGCCCCGGCAGGACCAGTTCACCGCCGGAAAGGTCGCACCGTTCCGACGATGAACGATACGGCGCGATGACTTTGGCGATCAGGTCGGCAAAGTCCACGGTCTGGTCCTTGCCCGATCCTTGCGTCACTTCGTGCGATGTCACCAGCGCGTGGATGCGTTTGGCGATGCGGTCCACCGCTGGAGCAGCCGCCTTGTCGCCGCGCGCGCTCATCTTCACGATGGCCAGGATCACCGCAAACAGGTTCTTGACCCGGTGGTTCAGTTCCTTGGCCAGAATGTCGGCCCGGTCGCGCGCTTCGGCAATCACCGCGGCATTGGCTGCCAGCGCCTCGGCCTCGGCCTTGCGGATGGCTTGCCACAGCCCCAGCGCCAGCGCGCAAATGATCACCACGAACAGCGCCGCCAGCGAAGGGAGGATCTTGGCCTCTGCCGCCGAAGCGCGCTCCACAGCTTGGGCCAGCCGCACTTGTTCGATGGCCTCCAATTCTGCCACGGCGGTGCGCAAGCCAGACATGGCAAGCTGCCCTTCATCAGACAGCACCCGTGCATGGGCCTCGGGAATGCGCCGCTGACCGACCAGTTCAATCACGCCTGCCATTTCGGCCCATTTTGCATCCCCCAGCCTGCCAATATCAGCCAACAGATCGGCCTGCTCAGGCGGCAGATCCGTGCCCAGTTGCTGACGCAGATTCGCTATCTGCAAGCCGTAGCTGGCCTTGCCCTCATTATAAGGTGCCAAATAGCGCTCATCGCTTGTGATGAAGTATCCGCGCTGCCCGGTCTCCCCGCTCATTGTGGTACGTACAATCTGGTCCAGTGATTCGAGGATGGCCCCGGTTCGAACCGCTTGCTGGCGCTGGGTTCGCTCGGCCTCGACTGTCGTCAATATGAGCGCAAAGGTGCCCAGCAGCGCCAGCGCAACCACCCCGAACAGCAGCAGTGTCGGGATACGCGGCGCCTTTTGCCACCACCGCAGCGCGCTCGATCCGGCTGGAGCCTCGAATTCCCATTTCATCGCGCGTGCCTAGCGGTTAAGGTGACAACGAGCAACGCATTGCAACGCTTGCACTTCATGCCACAGGCTTGACGGCACGGGCCCCTTCGCCTATCGGCCACCCCCTGATTCCGGCGCGCTGCATTGCTTGCGGCTGCCAGTCCACAGATTCGAACAGAAGAGAAAACCGATGAAGCGCACTTTCCAGCCTAGCAATCTTGTGCGTGCCCGCCGCCACGGCTTCCGCACCCGCACCGCCACTGTCGGCGGTCGCAAGATCCTGCGTGCCCGCCGTGCGCGTGGCCGCAAGAAGCTTTCGGCCTGATCGCTTAAGCTATCCCTCCGGCGCAGGTTGGCACGGGCATGACCCGGATTGCCACCATCCGGAAACGGGCAGACTTTGTTGCTGCCAATCGCGGAATCCGGGTCGCAAGGCCCGGATTCGTGCTGTTGGTGAACCGTGAAACCGTGCCCGCCGATGAAGCGGACATGCGCTTTGGCGTCACCGTCACCAAGAAAATCGGCAACGCAGTTGTCCGCAATCGCATGAAGCGCCGCTTCCGCGCGCTGCTCCGCGAAGCTCTGACGCAAGCAGGCATCGCCGGGGCAGACCATGTGATGATCGGCCGCGAAGGCGGGGTAGAGCGCGATTTTGCCGCGCTCCGCGAAGAGCTGGCGATTGCCCTGTCGCGCGCTGCCGCTGGCAAGGGTGATCCGCCCAGAAAGCGTAGTGGACCCCGAGCACATCACGGGCGGGGCAAAGGTCCGGCCAAGTGAAGCGCCTCTTCATCCTCATTGCGCGCGGTTGGCAACTCGGGCCTTCGCGCATCCTTCCGCCCTCCTGCCGCTACAGCCCATCGTGCTCGCAATATGCGATCGAAGCGCTGGAAAAGCATGGCGCGATTAAGGGTGGCTGGCTGGCGACTAAGCGGCTATTGCGCTGCCATCCGTGGGGTGGATGCGGATACGATCCCGTCCCCTGACGCTTTCGAATTCAGTCCGCAGCCGTTCATCGTCGAATGGCTCGGCATAGACTTACAGGACGCAAAAACCGGTGCAGAATCAGCGTAATGTCATTCTGGCAGTGGTCCTCACCGGCCTGCTGCTGCTCGGCTGGGAAGGCGCGATGCGCTGGTTCTACCCGCAAGCGGCGGTTGCGCCCCAAACTACAGCAGCAGGGCCTGCCGCTTCTGCACCTGCTGCACCCGGCACGCCTACGCGCGAAGGTGGATTGCTCAATCCCGCAGACATCGCGCTGGAAAAGAAAGACCTGAAGGCTGAACTCGCCGCTGGCAATCGCGTTCCCATCGATGCGCCGGGCCTCAAAGGTTCGATCAACCTCAAAGGTGCGCTGATCGATGACGTGACGCTGTCCCGCCACACCGAAACGGTGGAGAAGAACAGTGCCCCTGTGCGCCTGTTCTCGCCCGCCGGAACGCCTGCGCAGCACTATGCGCAGATGGGTTGGGTCGGTGAAGGTATTGCTGCACCCGATGCGAACACTGTGTGGACGGCAGACGGCGCAAAGCTGACGCCGCAGACCCCGGTGACCCTGCGCTGGTCGAACACTACCGGGCAGACTTTTGCGATCCGCTATGTGATCGATGCCGACTACATGATCACCGCCACGCAATCTGTGGCGAACGCAGGCGCTGCGCCCGCTGTGGTCAAACCGTTCGCGCTGGTCAGCCGCACGGACAAGACCGCCAGTCTTGATACATGGCAACTCCACTCTGGCCCGATTGCCGCGCTCGATGGCTCGGTCACGTTCGACAACAACTATTCGACGGTGGTTGAATCGCCTGGGCAGGTCGTGCCGTTGAAGGGAGCGACCAACTGGATCGGCTTTACCGATATCTACTGGCTCTCGGCCCTGATCCCCGATGCCGGGGCTAAGGCAGAAAGCGCCCTGCGCGCCACCGGGCCGGGCCTGTTCCGCGCAGACCTGATCTTCCCCAACGTCTCCGTCGCACCGGGCAAGCAGCAATCGCAGAACGTGCGGCTGTTTGTCGGGGCCAAGGAAAATACCGTCCTTGAAAAATATGAAGCGGCGGGCGTCACCAACTTCAGCCTGTCGATTGATTGGGGCTGGTTCCGCTGGTTCGAAAAGCCGATCTTCTGGCTGCTCGATTCGCTGTTCAAGCTGGTCAAGAACTTCGGCGTGGCCATCATCCTGCTTACGCTCGTCGTGCGCGGTGTGATGTTCCCCATCGCCCAGCGCCAGTTCGCCTCAATGGCGGCCATGCGCGCCTTGCAGCCCAAGATGAAGGCGCTGCAGGAACGCTACAAGGACGACAAGCAGACGCAGCAGCAGAAGATCATGGAGCTGTACAAGACGGAGAAGGTCAATCCGCTCGCGGGCTGTCTTCCCATCTTCCTGCAGATTCCAGTGTTCTTCGCGCTCTACAAAGTGCTGACGCTGGCCATCGAAATGCGCCACCAGCCCTTCGTGCTATGGATCAAAGATCTGTCCGCGCCTGATCCTGCACACATTCTCAACCTGTTCGGCCTGCTGCCGTTCGATCCTCCGGGCTTCCTTGCCATCGGCGTGCTGGCCATCTTGCTCGGCATCACGATGTGGGCACAGTTCAAGCTGCAACCTGCGGCGATGGACCCGGCACAGCAGCAGATCTTTGCCTTCATGCCGTGGATCATGATGTTCGTGATGGCCCCGTTTGCCGCTGGTCTGCTGATCTACTGGATCACCTCGAACGTGCTGACCATTGCCCAGCAGAAGTACCTCTACAGCAAGCACCCGCAGCTAAAGGCGCAGACGGACAAGGACCAGCAGGACATTGATCGCGTTGCCACGCGCGAAAAGAAGGCCACCGGCCAGAAACCCAAACCGCGATGAACGCTGAAGAAGAACAGGCCGCCGAACTGCAGGCCGAAATGATCGAACAAGCGCGCTTGCTGTTTGCAGGCCGGGTTGAATTCATCAAATCGGCCCCGGCGCTCAAATTCCTGCCCGATCCCGATGTGCCCGAAATCGCCTTTGCGGGCCGATCCAACGTCGGCAAATCCTCGCTGCTCAATGCGCTGACGGGCCGCAAATCCATCGCGCGCACCTCGGTCACGCCGGGCCGCACGCAGGAATTGAACTACTTCGAAGTGGGCGAACCCACCCGGCTGCGGCTGGTCGATATGCCGGGCTATGGCTTTGCCAAGGCCCCGCCCAAAGTGGTCGAAAACTGGCGGCGTCTGGTGCGCGATTTCCTGCGCGGCCGCGTGGTATTGAAGCGCACTCTGCTGCTGATCGACAGCCGCCATGGCGTAAAGCCCGTCGATGAAGACATGATGCAGATGCTCGATGAAGCAGGCGTCGGCTATCGCGTGGTCCTGACCAAGGCCGACAAGATCAAGGCTAGCGAACTGGAAGCGGTCACCGCCGCCACCATCGCTGCCGCCCGCAAACGCACCGCCGCCTATCCCGAAATTCTCGTGACCTCGTCCGAGAAAAAGATGGGCATCGAAGAACTGCGCGCCGCAGTTTTGCAGGATTCGTTGGGCTAAGGCCAATTGCCTACCACCCGTTCCCCTAGTGGGGTGGAACGGAAGTTCGGTTGCTTAAGCTAAACACGTCGTCGGCCCGTGCTTGACACGGGCCTTGGCTTTGATTGCCGGCGAAGGTCAGCCAAGCCCCCTGTCAAGCACGGGGCGACGGGGATGTGTTATGCAACTTACTTCAGTTCCAAATGACTAGGTTCCGTTCGTGTCGAGCGAAGTCGAGACACCGCAGGCCAGTGCTGACGTGTCTCGACTTCGTGCCAAAGGCACGAAGTTTATCCCAAGCATGTCGAGGGGCTCGACACGAACGGTGAAGGGGTGTTGAAACCCAACATCCCACCCAACCCCCGCTCATGCTGAGCTTGTCGAAGCATCAAGCACAGCCTTAGCACCAGCACCCTTCGACAGGCTCAGGGTGAGCGGATCTGGGGGATTGGCAAACATCGCCTCTCAAACCCAACACCCCACCATTCCGGCGCAATCCCCGCTGTCCTACAACCCACGCGCTGGCCCACGCTCCCGCGTGCCATGCCCCACCGCACCCCCATCCTCCCCGCCGCCCTCCCCACTGCCGCCACAGCGCGCAATGTCCTCGCGCGTCACGCCACCACCACGCCTGCGCTCGATGAAGAACGCCTCCTCAAACTCCTCGAAACAGACCCGACTCTTTCTGCCATGGACCGTGTAAACTGTGTAAACCTGTTCATGCTCGACACAGCAAACCTGAACAGCTACGCGCCCCAAAAGCGGAACGGGGCAAATACGATGAAGCTGATCATCGGCAACAAGAACTATTCCAGCTGGTCTCTGCGCGGCTGGCTGGCGTGCAAGCAATCGGGCCTCCACTTTGATGAAATGGCCGTCCCTCTGTACGGAGCCGAATGGGAAGCCCTGCGCCGCACCGATGATTTCGCGCCCTCTGCCGGCAAAGTCCCAATTCTATGGGATGGCGAAGGCCCTAATGCGGCGGTCGTCTGGGACAGCCTCGCCATCATCGATTACCTCGCGGACAAAGTCGGGCGTGATCGCTTCTGGCCCAAGGATAACGCTGCGCGCGCCATGGCCCGCTCGATGGCGGCAGAAATGCACTCCGGCTACCTGGCGCTGCGCGAGCAATTGCCGATGAACATCCGCAAGCGTTTTGATCGGGTCGAAATCACCCCCGAAGTCCGCGCCGATGTCGTGCGCATTCTCACCCTCTGGGCCGAAGCGCGCGCACGATTCGGGCAGGGCGGCCCGTTCCTGTTCGGCACGTTCTGCGCTGCTGATATCATCTACGCCCCGGTCGTCTCGCGTTTCCTGACCTATGGTGTGCCTGTCCCGGGCTTCGCATCGGCTTACATGGAAGCGGTCTGGACGCACGGCTGGATGCAGGCTTGGATTGCGGCGGCGCGAAGCGAAGTCTGGACCATTGAAAAGTTTGAGGAGCCTGCCCTGTGATGCCCGCACTTGACCCCGTTCTGCTGGCCGAACAGTTGATTGATTGCGAAAGCGTCACCCCTGCCACTGGCGCGGTATTCGATTGTTTTGAAGCGATGCTGAAGCCGCTGGGTTTCGAAATCCACCGCTTCATCGCGGGCGAAGCGCCCGATGGCCCGGTCGAAAACCTTTTTGCGATCAGGCGCGGCCCGGAAGGTTCACGCCACTTTGCCTTCGCCGGACACCTTGATGTCGTGCCGCCGGGCGAGGGCTGGAGCAGCGCCCCGTTCAAGGCCGAACGCCGCGGTGAATTGCTTTACGGGCGCGGAGCGGTGGACATGAAAGGTTCCATCGCCGCGATGGTCGCCGCTGCGGCTGAAATCCCCGTCGAAGCTGGAACGCTCAGCTTCATCATCACCGGCGATGAAGAAGGCCCCGCGCGCTACGGTACGGTGCCGCTGATAAACCTGATCCGCGAGTTGAAGTCCGAACCGGACCTGTGCCTTGTGGGCGAGCCGACCTCGGTCAACCGCCTGGGCGATATGGTGAAGATCGGCCGGCGCGGTTCGGTCAACATGTGGATCACTTGCAAGGGCGCGCAAGGCCACGTCGCCTATCCGCACCTTGCCGACAATCCGATCCCGCGCCTGATCGCGCTGCTGGCGGAACTTGATGCGCTGGTGCTCGATGAAGGCACCGCATGGTTCCAGCCATCGAACCTTGAAGTGACTGACCTTGAGGTGGGCAACAAGGCCACCAACGTGATTCCGGCGGAAGCCCGCACCCGCATATCGATTCGCTTCAACGACCAGCACACCGGGGCAGGGCTTGTTGCGATGGTCGAAGACGTCGCCCGCCGCCATAAGGGCGAGGTGCGCGCCGTCATTTCGGGCGAGAGTTTCATCACGCTGCCGGGCGATTTTTCAAACTTGATCGCCGCAGCGGTGAAGGCCGAAACCGGTCTCGATCCCGAACTGTCCACCAGCGGCGGTACATCGGACGCCCGCTTCTTGCGCGCGGTCTGCCCGGTCGTGGAATTCGGGCTGTGCAACGCCACGATGCACAAGAAGGACGAAGCGGTGGCGTTGGAAGACTTGGCGGTCCTCCAGCGCATCTACCGCCGGATTACGCTGGCCGCGCTAAACGGTTAGTGCGGCAGAGCCGCAGTTCGGTCGCTTTGCGTCAAACGATTCGTCGCCCTGTGCTTGACACGGGCCTTGGCTTTGTCTGGCGGCAAAGGTTAGTCAAGCACGGGGCGACGGGGAAAGATTTTGGGGTGAGCTTTTTCCTGAATGACTAGCTTTTCACCTTGTTCGCAAAACTCTTACGCAGTTTCATCAACTTGGGCGGGATCACGGCGAGGCAATAGGGGTTGCGCTGCCCTTCGCCGTCCCAATATTCCTGATGGTAGTCCTCTGCCGGATACCAGGTGGACATTGGCTCGATCGTGGTGACGATGGGCTTGGGCAGGTCCGCCTGCGCCCGGGCGATGGCGGCTTCAACCTCGGCCGTCTGCGCATCATCAGCCGGGAACACGGCGGAGCGATACTGCGTGCCCACATCGTTGCCTTGCCGGTTCAACTGCGTCGGATCGTGGGTGGCAAAGAAGATGTCGAGGATCTGGTCCAGCCCGATCACCCCGGTATCGAAGGTTACGCGGATCGCCTCGGCATGGCCGGTCGATCCGCTGCACACCTGCTTGTAGGTCGGGTTGGCCACGCTGCCGCCGATGTATCCGCTTTCCACATTCGTGACGCCGATTACGTCCCGGAACACCGCTTCGGTGCACCAGAAGCATCCGCCTGCCACAATGGCTGTTGCCTGTTCGCTCATGTACCTTATTCTCCTGCGTTGCCGTAGAGATAGGCATCCCCCCGGCGCTTGTCACCGGCACCAAGGAGAATCCCGAAATGCGTAGATTGAGCCTCGCCTTGCTTGCCGCCGTGGCCGCCAGCAGCCTTGCCACGCCCGCCTTCGCCCAGACCGCTGCCACAGCGGCCCCGAAGATCGATCCCGCGTTGGCCGCCGCCGTTGCCGATCCGTTGCGCAAGGATGATGCCGTGCGCGACAAGTATCGCAAGCCTGACCAAACGCTTGCGTTCTTTGATGTTGGCCCGGCGATGAAAGTCGGTGAATATGCGCCCGGCGGCGGCTGGTATTCGCGCCTTCTGGGCATCTACCTCGCGCCCAAGGGCAAGCTGGTGGGCCTCTTCGCCGATGCCAGCGCCGCCAATGCGCAGCGGCAGGCCGCGACGCAGGCCGCCGTGGCCAAGTTCCCCAGCGAAGTGGCGGAATGGGCCAAGCAGCCCGCCGAAAAGTTCAGCGCTTTCTCGCTCGGCGCGATTCCCGATGGGGAGAAGGGCACGTTCGACCGCATTCTGGTGATGCGTGCGCTGCACAACATGCTGCGCTCGAACGTCGCTGATAGCGAAATCAAGAAAATGCGTGAGTTGCTGAAGGATGGTGGCATGATCGGCATCGAACAGCACCGTGCCAAGCCGGACGCCCCCTATGCCTTCACCGATGGCTCGAAAGGCTATCTGCGTGAGGCCGATATCATCAAGTTCATGGAAATCCACGGCTTCACTTTTGTCGGCAAGAGCGAGGCCAACGCCAACCCGAAGGACCCGGCCAACTGGCCCGGCGGCGTGTGGACTCTGCCGCCCTCGCTTGATGGCGCAAAGGATGATGCCGAAAAGGCCAAGCTCCAGGCCATTGGCGAAAGCGACCGCATGACGCTGCTGTTCGCCAAGCGTCCGTGATGCTGGCGTGATCGGGAACGGCGACGGTTGAATTGCGGGGGAAGGGCGCTTAGGTCCGGCCCATGAGCACCATCTCCGTCGCCGCCCTGCAACTCGCCCTGCCCGGGGGCGAGGCTGAGAATATCGCCGCCACCGCAGCACTGGTGGATGAGGCGGCCAAGGGCGGCGCGCAGATCGTGCTGCCGCCCGAACTCTTTGCCGGGCCATACTTCTGTAAGGTCGAGGACGAGGCGCTGTTCGCGCTTGCCTATCCGCTGGATCAGGACCCCTCGGTGCGCGAGATGCGCAAGCTGGCCAAGGCGCACGGCATCGCCATCCCCACCAGCTTTTTCGAACGCGACGGACACCACTATTACAACACGCTGGCTATGATCGGCCCCGATGGCGAGATCATGGGCATCTACCGCAAGAGCCATATCCCCGATGGCCCCGGCTACGAAGAGAAGTACTACTTCCGCCCCGGCAACACCGGCTTCAAGGTGTGGGACGTGTTCGACACCCGCATTGGCGTGGGCGTGTGCTGGGACCAATGGTATCCCGAATGCGCGCGCGCCATGGCGCTGATGGGGGCCGAAGTGCTGTTCTATCCCACCGCCATCGGTACTGAACCGTATGACGCCGATCTGGACACGAGCCGCATGTGGCGGCGTGCAATGCTGGGCCATGCAGTTTCGAACTGCATGCCGGTGATTGCTGCCAACCGCATCGGCATGGAAGATGACCAGCGCTTCTACGGCCACAGCTTCATCAGCGATGAGTGGGGCGATTTTCTGGCGGAGTTCGGCGCAAGCGAAACTGGCGTGCTCCACGCCACGATCGATCTGAAGCGCGCTGCCACGCACCGGGCCGGCATGGGCTTTTTCCGGGATCGCCGCCCGCAGCTTTACGGGCGGCTGGCAGAAGACATCTGACGGTCCAGCGCTATCTCGTCGCGCTGGGCTCCAACCAGCGCCACAACCGCCACGGCGCGCCTGATGCGGTGGTCCGGGCGGCACTTGCTGCGCTGGCGGTGCATCCGATCAGGCTCGTGGCGGTAAGCCCGCTGATTCGCAGCCGCCCGGTCGGCCCATCGCAGCGCGAATATGTAAACGCGGCTGCGGTGGTAGAGACGCGCCTCGATCCGCCCGCCTTGCTTGATATGCTGCAAGATATCGAAGCCCGCTTTGGCCGCAAGCGTCAGGGCCAGCGGTGGCGGGCGCGCACGCTGGATCTGGACATTGTGTTATGGTCGGGCGGGTGCTGGAGCGACGAGACGCTGACGATCCCTCATCGCGAATTTCGCAAGCGCGCCTTTGTGCTTTGCCCTGCAGCCCGCATCGCACGGCTTTGGCGCGATCCTGTGACCGGACACAACGTGGGACATCTTGAATACCGCATCAAGCGCAGGGTTGACCGGCTGCCGCTTGCCCCCTAGGTGACGCGCCACTCCGAAGCGCGTGCGACGTTGCCGAAGGGTGAGGACCCGTAGCTCAGTTGGTAGAGCAACGGACTTTTAATCTGTAGGTCTCGGGTTCGAGTCCCGACGGGTCCACCATCATTTCCAGCACCAATCTTTTATGACGCTTTGCGCGCCTTACAGCTCGAACGAGGGGGAATTGCTGCTGAGAGGATGTTCAGGCGTCGGGTGCAGTCTCGGCCACCTTTACCAGCCCTGCCAGCATCTTTTCGACCGTGTTCTTCCCGGCATCGGTAAGCCGCACCCATGAACGGCGGCGGTCGTTGGTGTCAGGCACACGCAAGACACTGCCCTTGTGCGCAAGCGCATCAAGATAGCGCAAGCCGGTGGTTGAGGGGACACCAGCCATCACGCTTACGCCCGAAACCGAAATCCGCTGATTTTCGTGCAGCGCGATGTAGAGTTCCACCAGCATGATCCAACCGGTACCGGCAGGTTGCAGGCCGGGGACCAGACTCTCGCAATTCTGCAGATGCCGGCGATAGCTTCTGGCAATCCTGTAGTAATTCATGGTGTCGTTTGAGGCATGGACAGACCCAAGCTGATCCTGGGCTCGGTTCTGGACGAGGTACATGTGATCAGACTCCGTAATGTGCCGCGACGTTGAATTCTGTTTTGTGCCTTCACCTTGCCGTGCAGCGCTGCCGGATGCCGGATCGCCCGCACATAGCGCGGACGATCCGGTCTCGATGCGACCCGAGAACATTTTGCCAGGCAGTTCATTTCCTTGCGCCGCCCGCTCTTGATGGCCCCGCTTCTGCCTGCGTGCGTGAAGCCGCGTTCGCGTGCTCTAGCGAAGGTGGATAGGGCATAGTCAGCGAAGGAGCGCCGCAAATGTGCCAAAGACCAGCCAAAGCAAAAGTGACAGCCCCGGTGCAATCATCAGCCGCATCATTCCGGCAATCCGCCGGTCAGGACCCGCAAGACCTTGGCACCAGGAGTGTCAGCCGCGCAGGCTGAAACCCAGACACGGGGTAGCTCGGGCGCAGATGCCCGAGCAGGCTTTGTTCGATGGGCGGCGGTTTGCAACACCTGTACTCCCGTTAATATTATGACGGTTTAGCCGACAAACGCCCGTCGCGGTTGTAAACAGATGTAAACTTGTCGGGCGGGCGGTTACCTGCGCAGCGGTGTGGGGTATGGCGTTTGCAGGCAAGGTCCGGGGAAGTTGATGAAAATCGGGATCGTTGACGATGACGAAACGATGCTTGAGTTCGTGTCCCGCTTGTTCGGCACGGCTGAGTTTCGCTGTGTCGCTTTCAGACGCGGGCGCGATCTGGTCAGCGCGCTGACGCGTGAAACCTTCGATCTGCTGATTCTCGATTGGAACATGCCCGACATGAACGGGATGGACATTCTTGCCTGGGTGCAGGCGCGGATATCGCCTTGCCCACAAATCATTATGCTGACCAGCCGGTCCGATAAGGATGACGTTGCTGCGGCCCTGCATGCCGGTGCCGACGATTATATCGTGAAACCCGAATCGGCGATCGTGATCGCCGCGCGGGTCCGGGCGGTTTTGCGTCGCACGCAACAAAGGCCTGTTGCAGAACGATTCGAATCTTTCGGAGCCTACACCTTTGATCGGGCGAGTGAGACTGTTACGCTTAGTGGGGTGCCCATCGTGCTGACGGGCAAGGAGTTTGCCCTTGCCTATGTGTTCTTTGCCAATCAGCACAAGCCGCTGTCACGCAAGTATCTGATGGAGTCCGTGTGGAAGTCGCTTGCCGATCTGACAACACGGACGCTCGACATGCATGTCTCGCGCATCCGCACCAAGTTGCAATTGCGGTCCGAGAATGGGTTTCGGCTGCAAACCGTATTCAACTACGGCTATCGTCTGGAGGCCTGCTGATGGATATCAAACGCGGTGCAAGGAACTGCTTGTGGCCGCTGCTGGCTGCCGGAATGATCTGCGTTGCAGCGCAGGTGCAGGCCAAGACGGCGCGGTTGCCACGTGATCGGCTGACGGCCCCACAGGACCTGATCGAATACAGCATGCGGCAGGGCGACAACCTGTTCACGTTGGCCCGGCGTGCGCTGGAACGGCCCGATCATTACAGAGTCGTGCAACGGATCAACCGGATTGTCGATCCTCACCGGATTCCGACTGGAACCGTTCTGAAGATTCCCGTGAACCTGCTGCGGGCTGATCCACTTGCTGCACGCGTCGTTGCTGTGCGCGGGACCGTGAACTTGCGCCAGAACGAGGGCTTGGCTCCGGCACGCATGGGTGCTGAGCTATTGCCCGGAGTGGCTATCGAGACTGGCACGGACGGGTTCGTGACTATCGAGTTGCCTAACGGTTCGCGCACTTCGATGCCGACCCACACCCGTTTGAAGATTGTGCGCCTGCACCGCATCGCGCTGACCGGCAGCGTTGATTATGATCTGGCGGTGGATGGCGGCAAGGTGGAGACAACGGCCAGCCCGCTTGGCAGCAATCCCAACAACCGCTTTCGCATCCGCACACCGCGTGCGCTGGCAGCGGTGCGCGGCACTGTGTTCAGGGTGGGCTTCGCCGATGGCGAGGCCGTTTCGCTCACTGAGGTTCTGGAAGGCGCGGTTGCGGCCAGCAGTACGACATCGGGCGCAGAGGCCAGCCTGAGACCGGGTATGGGCGCAGTGATTGCGGCCAACGGAAATGTGCGGACCGAAGCACTGCTATCTCCGCCAGACTTGCGTGATCCGGGGCGCGTGCAGGTTGATCCGCAGGTACGGCTCAATCTGGCTCCGTTGGCAGGTGCCAGTTCCTATCGCCTGCAAATTGCCGAAGATGCGGGCTTTACGCGTGTTCTGGCTGACAGGATTGGCGATGTGGCAGAGTTCGTTATCGATGATATTCCCAATGGCAGCCTGTTCGTTCGGGTCAGCGCGGTTGCCGTGTCGGGGCTTGAAGGGGTGCCACAGACGTATGCGATGCGGCGCGTGCTGGCAGGCGTTACTGCCTCTGCCCAAGCCGATGCAGATACCATGCGCTTTGCTTGGGGTGGATCTGGCGAAGGACGCAGGACTTACAGCTTCCAGCTTGGTCTGGCAGACGGGAAGGGGCCATGGCTGGTTGATGAGGCCGGACTTGAAACCGGCGGGATCCGGCTGCGGCGGCTTGGTCCGGGAGTTTATCGTTGGCGGGTTGGCGTCCGGCAGGAAAGCGGCGGTGAAGTGGTGGAGAACTGGCTTCCGTTTGAAAAGCTGACCGTGGCGACGCCGGAGTAAGCCGGTGCTGCACCGGCGGCTTTACGGTGAATGGTTTGTCGTGGCCGTCGTCGCGTGTCTGCTCGCGTGGGTTGCAACGGCCAATCAGCGCCTATCCCCGCTGGACAACCGCATCTACGATCAGGCGCTTGGCCTGATTGCGCCACCAGTTGATGATCGCATCCTGATTGTAGAGATCGACGAGCCGAGCCTGACGGCGCTGGGGCGCTGGCCGTGGCCGCGCAGCGAACACGCAAGGCTGCTTGAAGTGGTGGCTCGCCAAAAACCTGCAGCGGTTGGCTATTCCGTGTTGTTTCTGGACGAATCAGCGGATGACGCGCGGCTCGCCAGTGCTTTGCAGGCGGCGGCTCCGGTTTTTCTGGCTACACTGGTGGATCGGGATGCCGGAGGTGCGGTGAGTGGTGTGCAGACGCCCGCTGATGCGTTGGCATTGGCGGCTGCAGGGCTTGGCGCAGTTGAGCTTGATCCTGACGGTGATGGCGTCATTCGGGCCATGCCACGTAAAGCGACGGGTGATTCGGTGGCTCTGCTGCCGCTGGGTGTAAAGCTGGCAGGGGCCGCAAAAGCTGATGCGCGTCCTGCGCATCAGGGTTCACGGATTCGCTATGCCCGACGGCAAGATTTTCGCCGGATTTCGTTTGCCAGCCTCGCAGCGGGGGAAGTGCCGGCAGTGCTGATACGCGACAAGCTGCTGTTGGTGGGCGCGACAGCGCCGGGGCTTGGGAACCAGCAGCCGGTTCCGGGCACGGCCGGGAGCCTGCTGTCTGGTGTCGAGATTGAAGCCAATGTGCTCAACACCAGCCTGCAGGATGGTGCCATCACCACGCTTTCTGGCGGACAGGCTGGCAGCTTTGCGGTGCTGCCGATCGTGGTGCTGATGATTGCGTTTTTGGGCCTGTCCCCTTCCGAAGGCTTCTGGCTGGCCATCGGGCTTGCCGCAGGGACAGTCGTTGTCAGCCTTGGCTTGCTGGCCTTTGCAGGGCTGTGGTGGCCTCCAGCTGGAACATTGGCGGGGCTGGTTGCCGCACATGTCTTGTGGGGCTGGCGGCGGCTGACAGTTATCGGCCGCTTTCTGCTGGCCCGGACCCTGCAGTTGCAGCGGGAACCGGGGCTTTCCCTGATGGCCAAGCCTGTGCGGCGCAGCGGCGACAGCATATCGCGCGATGCCGACCGGCTTGCCGACCTGATCGAACAGTTGCGCACGCTTCGGGCTTTTGTCAGCGAGGCCGTGGAATGCCTGCCTGCAGCGATTTGCGTGGCTGATCGCGATGGGCGCATTGTGCTGTGCAACCGTGCTGCTGAGGCGCTGTTCGGGAAAGGCCTTTCCGGTCAGCCGATGGCCGAGGCTGCAGCCATGCTCAGCACGGTGCCTGAAGGAGACAATGGCCTGCTGCGCGATAATAGCGGCCGGTTCTTTCTGCTGGCCACAGCCGAACTGTCAGGCGATTTCCGGATCTATAGCTATGCCGATGTCACTGATCTGCAGCGCATCGCCGACGAGCGCGATGACATCCTGCAATTCCTCAGTCACGATATCCGCTCGCCCAATGCGGCGATTGTCACCCTGCTGGAAACCGATGAGTTGGCAGGCAAACGCGAATCGGTGGCCGCACCTCCAGCGGCAACAATCGCAGCGATCCGCCGTCATGCGCGCCATGCTCTGCGGCTGGCCGACGATTTTGTGCAACTGGCGCGAGCTCGGCGCCGGTCGATGGAACCCGAGCCGCTCGATCTTTGCGATGTGGCGCGTGAGGCCGCCGATATGGTGTGGCCGCGTGCGCGCAGTCGTCAGATTACGGTGCAAGATGATTGCGAGCTCGGCGAAGTGTGGGTCATGGGCGATCGCAGCATGATTCTGCGCGGCGTGCTGAACCTGCTGGAGAATGCCGTGAAGTTTGCGCCGGAGGGAACAACGGTGCGCTACAGCGTGGAGGCCGCGGGCACTCTTGCCAGTCTGGTTGTGGCAGGCCCGGGGCCAGCGATGCCGCCGGGACGCGCTGCCAATCCGTTCGCGCTCTATGCCGAGGGGCGTCCTGCCGATGGGACGGGCAGTCTCGGGCTGGGTCTGGCCTTCGTTCAGACAATGGCCCAGCGCCATGGCGGGCGTGTGACTTACGGCTACCAGGATAGCGTGGGTGGCGAGTTCCGGGTGGATCTGCCCTTGGCGGAGGCAGAAGAGGATCCCGGTCCTAGTCTCGTCCTGACCGTAGTGTGATACGACCATCCTTGCGGTAGAGCGCAGAGACTGCCTGTTCGGCAAGCGCTGGCAGGCTGGCAGCCAGCGCGCCGTGGCAATGGCTTTCTTCTGCCCACGCGCGCACCGGCGGCTGATCCCTGCCTTCCAGCACTAGCAACAGCCTTTGCGTACGGTCTGCGCAGTTTTGCAGCAGGCGTTGCGATTTGGCGGATGAAAGCGTCGCGCCATCATCGGCGAGGATCGCCACATCGGATGGGCGTTCCGACAGGGACACGGTTATTCGGTTTGGAGAATCTGCCGAAATGGCAAGGCCACGATTAGCCAGGACCGCCTTTATTGCAGCGCTTGCAGCGGCAACAGCTTCTCCCGCGCCGGGCGATTCGATCAAGGTGATGCTTTGACCTGCGTCTACATCCACAACGCGGCTGCCCGGTCCTGCAAAGCCGGAATGCGTGGCAATTGGCCCGGCACAGGCGGAAAGCCCGACGCCAGACAGCATCAGCGGAACAAGGCAAAGAGCACGTGACATGGCGGAAGTTCCCAAAAGTTGCGCGATTGTCGCGGGTCTAGGGCACAGCGCCGTACACGACAATCGTCTGGGGGCATCGTGGCGTGGTCATCATTAGCGTCACTGAAGCGGGCAGATTAAGGCTGCTGAAGCTGGGTGACGAAGGAATTTCAAAAAAGTGCAAAGATTGG
>NZ_JBXUGM010000004.1:0-380056 GCF_057180525.1 Novosphingobium sp. HNCC26BN242 | reverse complement strand
AACACGCTGTGGCTGATCTTCGTGCAGCAAATTCTCCATGTGACAGCCGCTTTACAAGCAGCTAAATGCACAGAACCAAAAGTTGCCCGGCGCGGCCTTGGGAGAGGATGCGACAAAGATCGCGCCGCGCCGGGATATGGTTCTTTTAAAATTTCAGCGTCGTAGCTCTGCCCAAGCTTGCAGATGCTTCGCTATGCGGCAAGCATGTTCGCATTCAGACGCATGGCCATTGCGGTTGCGCCGTCAGCTGCGACCCGTTTGTCATGCACTTGCAAGTTGTGGCCGGTTGGCAAGCAGATTGTCCACCACACTCGGATCAGCCAGTGTAGACGTATCGCCCAAGTTGGAGACGTCATTCTCGCCGATCTTGCGCAGGATGCGACGCATGATCTTGCCCGAACGAGTCTTTGGCAAACCCGGGGCGAACTGAATCACATCAGGCGTTGCGATAGGACCGATTTCGTGACGGACCCACTTGATCAACTCGGCTCGCAACGCGTCGTCCGGTTCGACCTCAGCGTTGCAAGTGACGAACGCATAAATACCCTGCCCCTTGATGTCGTGCGGCATACCTACAACGGCGGCCTCAGCAACCTTGGCATGGGCGACCAATGCCGATTCGATTTCGGCCGTCCCCATGCGGTGGCCCGATACGTTGATCACGTCATCAATGCGGCCAGTGATCCAGTAGTAACCATCGGCATCACGGCGGCACCCGTCGCCTGTGAAGTACAAGCCTTTGAATGTGCTGAAGTAGGTTTGGAAGAAGCGTTCGTGATCGCCCCACACGGTGCGCATCTGGCCGGGCCAGCTATCGGTGATGACGAGGCACCCGTCGGCTGCGCCTTCAAGGAAATGCCCGTCGTTGTCCACCAGTGCCGGCTTTACGCCGAAGAACGGGCGACTGGCCGATCCGGGCTTGAGCGGCGTTGCGCCGGGCAAGGGTGTGATCATTGCCCCGCCAGTTTCAGTCTGCCACCATGTGTCGACGATCGGGCACCGTGCATCGCCCACCACCTTGTGATACCACTCCCAGGCTTCGGGATTGATTGGCTCTCCCACGCTGCCCAATAGGCGCAACGATTTGCGGCTCGTCTTCTTCACCCACTCGTCGCCTTCGCGCATCAGTGCGCGAAGGGCTGTGGGGGCGCCGTAGAAGATTTCGACGCCAAACTTGTCAACCACCTGCCAAAATCGGCTTGGATCGGGGAAGTTTGGCACGCCCTCGAACATCACCGTCGTCGCCCCGTTCATCAACGGTCCGTAGACGACGTAGCTATGGCCCGTAACCCAGCCAATGTCGGCCGCGCACCAGTAGATCGGGTTCGAACCGTCAGACTTGGGACGATAATCGAACACGTACTCATGCGTCATCGAAGCCCAGACGGCATACCCGCCCGTGGTGTGCAGCACGCCCTTGGGTTTGCCGGTAGAGCCCGATGTGTAGAGGATGAACAGCGGATCTTCCGCGCCCATTTCTTCGGGCGCACATTCGGCGCTCTGCTCTGCTGCAGCGCTTGCCCAATCGATATCGCGGCCTTCGACAAAGATTACATCTGCACCGGTGCGTTTCAGCATGATCACGGTGTCGACGCCGGGGCATTGCTTCAACGCTTCGTCGACGTTGGCTTTAAGCGGAACCTTCCGTCCGCCGCGCAGGCCTTCGTCTGAAGTGATCACGATCCGGCTGTCGCAATCGGTGATGCGCCCGGCCAAAGCATCAGGGCTGAAGCCCGCGAAGACGATTGAATGGATTGCGCCGATCCGTGCGCAGGCAAGCATGGCGACAGCCGCTTCTGGCACCATCGGCAGGTATAGCGTCACCCGTTCACCCCGTAGGACGCCTCTGGATTTCAGCAGGTTGGCAAAACGGCAGACGTCTTCGTGCAACTGTCGATAGGTGATTTCCCGATGCGGTTCGCCCAAGCCATCGGGTTCCCACAGGATCGCTACCGTATCGCCGCGCTCGGCCAGATGCCGATCGAGGCAATTGGCCGAAAGGTTCAATGTGCCGTCCTCGAACCACCGAATGCCGAAGTCAGCTTCGTTGAACGAGGTGTTCCTGACCTTGGTAAAGGGCTTGATCCAATCGAGCCGCTGGCCGTGCTCGGCCCAGAACGCCTCCGGCTCGTCCACTGATTGGCGATACATCTCAAAGTAGCGCTGCTCATCAACCAAGGCGCTTTGCGCCCACTGTGCTGGAACGGGATAGACGGCTTCGGCCATGTCAGGCTCTCCTCTGGCATTCGGCAATTCAACGCTGCCCTTGCGCCATGTCTTATCGTGCGGGGGCATTTTGAGCCTTTAGACATTAGTCTCAGATCATCCGCCACGCAGCATGGATGCGCAAGGCCAAAGCGACTGACGAAACGGCACCGAATTGCGTCGTGATTGGCCACACTTCGGTGCGATGCTGCGAAATCGGACGAATTTGATCATATTCTGCATTGCGGCAACATTTTGTCTTCGATCCGCCCGCCATGCGCAAAACCTGCAGGCCAGCAATGTTTCATCGTACCGACTAGTCAGTCTTGTTCGGACATGCGAGACTTGCCATTCAGGCATCTGGGTCTCTCTTGCCGGATCTGCACCACCTTTTCGGCTGTTCAACCTTGGCATCACGCTGGGCGCTGCTATCGTGCTTTGCGTGCTGCTGCAAAATGCACCGGGAATTTATGCAACCGACATCAATAGTGCTGGTAGAAGACGACGGCCCGCTGCGGACGTTGACTGCACGTGCCTTGCGCGAAAATGGCTACAACGTGCGTACAGCCGCAACTGGCGCTGAAATGTGGGTGGCGCTGGAAAGCGAACCTGCCGATCTGGTCGTGCTCGACATCATGTTGCCGGGCACCAGCGGCATTGAACTGTTCCGCCGCTTGCGCAAGCAGAGCGACGTGCCGATCATCTTCGTTTCGGCGCGAGGCAGCGAAGAAGATCGTGTGCTTGGGCTGGAACTTGGTGCTGATGATTATCTGCCCAAGCCGTTCAGCACGCGGGAACTGGTCGCGCGCATCGGTGCGGTGTTGCGTCGCGGGGGCGCTTCCGGCACGGATTCCGCAGGGGATTCCGGTTCGCGCAGCGGAGATATTCGCTTTGATGGCTGGTCGGTTTCGATGGCGCGGCGCGAATTGCATTCACCCAGCGGCGCCATGGTTGATCTGACCGGCGCGGAATTCGATCTGCTCGCGACTTTCATTGGACAGCCGCAGCGCGTGCTGGGGCGCGAACGCCTGATCGAACTGTCGCGCACGCGTCTGGGTGACAGTTCCGATCGCAGCGTCGACGTGCTGGTCAGCCGCCTGCGCCGCAAATTGGCAGCAGCCGGCGGCAGTGCACCGATCGTGACCGTGCGGGGCGTTGGTTACATGTTCAAGGCCGAAGTCCAGCGCGCCTGATGCTCAAACGGTTCGGCCTGCCGGAGCGACTGCTCGCCATCCTGTTGCTGGTGGCCGCGTTTGATTTTGCCGCCAACACGCTCCTGTTCGAACGGGCAAGCCAGTTCGCCGTGCGTGAAGATGATGCAGCGCGGGTGGCCGAGCATCTGGTGATTGCCAGTCGCGCGATAGAGCGGACTCCCGCCGCTGAGCGGGAGAAGGCCGCGCAAGTATTTAGCACGGGGCGGTTTTCGCTTTCATGGCGCGCTGCAGGCGCGCGCCCGGTGGGCGCAGTGCCACTGGTTACCATGCGCCAGCAGATGATTGATCTGTCGGCCGATCTGACTGGTGCGGACCTCCAGCTTTATCTCCAGCCGATGAGTGGGCCTGACGCGATCCACGGGTCCATCCTGTTGAAGGACCGCAGCGTTCTGAATTTCCGTACCCGCACCAGCGAGGCTTGGACGCTGAATGCCGGGCGCATCGCATCTCTGATGTTGCCGACGTTGCTACTGGTAACGCTGGCGTGGGTGCTGTTCCGGGCTACGCTGGCCCCGCTGCGTACGCTGGTGCGCGCAAGCCGCACGGTTGGGGCAGGCCCGCCCGATCCGCTGGAGGAAGCAGGCACTAGCGAAGTGCGCGAGTTGATCCACGCTTTCAACGAAATGCAGCAGCGCATTCACGAGTCGATGACCAATCGCACGCAGTCGATGCTGGCGATTGGTCACGATCTGCGGACGCCCCTTTCGCGCATGCAACTGCGGCTCGAAAATCTTGATATCGACGAAGAGACTCGCGCCGACATGGCGCGCGATCTGGGCGAAATGCGGCACATGCTAGAATCGCTGCAGGCCTTTGTTGACAGCGGCGGGTCGCGTATTCCGGCCGAACGCATCGATCTGGCGGTGATGACGCAAACACTGGTTGATACCGCGGCCGATGACGGGTGCGATGCAACATATCATGGTCTGGAAAGCGTCGAGATCATGGCACGCCCGGTCTCGCTGCGCCGCGCGCTGGCAAATCTGATCGAAAACGCCATTCATTATGCAGGTAGTGTCAATGTGACAATGCGGCGCGACGGTGATCACGCCGAAGTGGTGGTCGAGGATAATGGCCCCGGAATTCCTGAAGATCGGATGACCGACGTGTTCCAGCCTTTCGTCAGGCTCGACACGGCTCGCTCACGCGATACGCCGGGTATGGGGCTGGGGCTGGCAATCGTGCGCCGAGCGGTGCAGCTTGATAACGGTATGCTGCATCTGCGAAACAAGCCCGCGGGGGGCCTCGAGATAACGCTGCGTTTTCCAATCGCAAGCGGCTCGTCGCATTGAAACAATTCGTTACAATCAAGTTCGCAAGCAGAAAGACAACGCACATACTTTGATAAGTGAGCCGATACACGATTTGGATGGTCGGCACTTAGCAAAGGTATTGTGCCGTGAACGAACTCATCGGCCGCGTCTTCCACTTCGAGAAGACCGTTTTTCCTGACAGCCGCGAGCTTTTTGGCAAGCTTTCCACCGAAGGCCAATCGCCTAAAGCCCTGATGATTTCCTGCGCCGATTCACGAATCGTGCCCGAGCAGATCATGCAGGCAGAGCCGGGCGAGCTGTTCGTGTGCCGCAATGCGGGCAACATGGTGCCGCCGTTTGCCACCATGAACGGCGGCGTCTCATCAACGGTTGAATATGCAGTCGTTGCCCTCGGCGTGCGCGATATCATCGTGTGTGGCCATTCCGATTGCGGCGCAATGAAGGCGCTGTCCGCCCCGGAATTGCCTGAAGGCATGCCAAGCGTAGTGGCATGGTTGCGCCATGGTTCTGCAGCGGAACATGTAGTGTCGACCTGTTCGCCGCATCTGCACGGCGATGATCGCGTGCGTGCGGTCAGCTTGCAGAACGTGATCGCGCAGCTTGCCCACTTGCGCACGCATCCTTCGGTGGCGGCCGCCATCGCGGGGGGGGAAATGTCGCTGCATGGCTGGTTCGTCGATATCAGCGCCGGCATGGTGTTCGGCCTTGATGGCGAAACCGGTGAGTTTACACCGCTGCGCGAAGATATGCCGTTGCCCATCGCGCTGCCTGCCCGCGCCCGCAACATCATCGACAACTGGACCGCCGAGGCTGCAGAGTGACAGCGGCAGCAACCACCGCGGCCGGAGCAGCCGAACCGAGCGGCATCTCCCGCTACTTCGTGCGGGATTTCACTGCGTCCATCGTCGTATTTCTCGTTGCTATGCCGCTGTGCATGGGCATCGCCATCGCATCGGGCGTTCCCCCGGAAAAGGGGTTGGTCACAGGCATCATCGGCGGCATCGTCGTAGGCCTGCTGGCGGGATCGCCGCTACAGGTCAGCGGCCCCGCGGCAGGGCTGGCTGTGATCGTGTTCGAATTCGTGCGAGACAACGGCCTGTCTGCGCTTGGTCCTGTGCTGGTGCTGGCGGGCGCGCTGCAAGTCATCGCCGGTGTGGCGAGGCTGGGGGGCGTGTTCCGCGCTATCTCTCCTGCTGTGGTCCACGGCATGCTTGCCGGGATCGGCGCATTGATCGTGATTGGCCAGTTTCATATCCTGTTCGATGCCAAGCCGCAGTCCAACGGCATCGACAATATGGCGATGATGCCCGCGCGCCTGCTTGGCCTTACGCCATTTGATATCGGCACCGCCGAACTGGCGCTGATGCTAGGCCTGATCACCATCGGCACGATGATTGTGTGGGAAAAGGTCAAGCCTGCAAGCCTGGGCCTTCTGCCCGGTGCACTGCTCGGCGTGCTGGCGGCAACCGGCGTTGCCTGGGGCTTCGGGTTCAATGTTGCCCGGATTGCCGTGCCGGATTCCATCGGCGCTGCCTTTGCTCTGCCTGAGGCGGGAATCTTTTCGACGCTGACGCAAGGGTCGATGATCGTATCGGCCATCGCCATTGCTTTCATCGCCAGCGCTGAAACACTGCTTTCGGCAGCTGCGGTTGACCGTATGCACGATGGCGTACGCACCGATTACAACAAGGAACTGCGCGCGCAGGGCGTAGGCAATCTGCTGTGCGGTGTGTTCAACGCCTTGCCGATGACGGGCGTGATCGTGCGCAGTTCGGCCAACGTGCAGGCAGGGGCCATGACACGCACCTCTGCGGTGCTGCATGGTGCCTGGATTCTCGGCTTCGTGGCGCTCCTGCCCTTTGTCCTGCGTCAAGTGCCGATGGCGGCGCTGGGCGGGGTGCTGGTGGTAACCGGTTGGAAGCTCGTCAGCCTCAAGCATGTCCAGCACCTGTACAAGGCCTATGGCAAAATGCCGGCGCTGATCTGGACGGCAACCTTCGTGCTGGTGGTGACGACTGACCTGCTCACCGGTGTGCTCGTCGGTCTGGCGCTTTCGGCGCTGGAACTTCTGCCCTATGCCCGCAACCTGAAGTTCCGCGTGGATGAATCAGCGGTTGGCGATACGGTGAAGCTTGAACTGGCAGGGGCTGCCACCTTTATCGGCCTTGCGCGGTTGACCAGTGCGCTGGAGCAGCTGCCGCAGGGCAAGTCAGTGCATGTCGATCTTGATCGGGTGCATGCGATGGATCACACGACATCGGAAATGCTCACCGAGTGGCTCTCACGCCGCCGGATGCGGGGCGATGCGGTAAAGGTAACCGGCTCTTCGGCGATCCTGAAATCATTGTCTCACGCCGCCTGAAAGTTTCGCGTCAAAAACATTCCGCACTGCAACAAAATGTGGCGCCCCAGCCGGAAACTACGGTTTCTGACTGGGGCGTTTCCCTTATGTAATCGAGGCTTTCTCGATTTTCAGACTTTTTTGCAGATGCGAAAAAGGGGAGCAAGCAGTCCTGTGTAACCAATGCGCTCCGGCATGACACGCTTTCCGACTCTTCGGGCCTGACGCGAAGGAGATCGAGCAAAAAAGCGAGGTGTTGGACGCAGGTGGAACGATATCCTATCAATCAGGGAGCGTTCCAGATGAAGACCCGTTTCAATCTCGCCGTCATTCCGGCCGTTGCTGCTGTGTCCTTGCTTGCCTCGCCTGCATTCGCTGCAGCAGAAGGCGAAAGCGCCGACGATGCCGTGATCGCTGAGGCACCATCTTCGGACGATGCCGTATCTTTCTCTTCAGGCGCGCTGGGCGCGGATTACTCGATTGCCCCGGTCACGATGCAGAGCGTTGCCAAGGCCGATTCGCTGGCGCTGGCGCAAGCCGGCTCGGGTGGTGGTGGCGCAAGCGCCACCTCGCGCAGCCCGACCTACAATGTCACGCTCAATCAGGACAGCTTCTTCGGGTTCAACCCCTCGTTCAATGGGCTAATCCCGGTGAGCGATGCGATGGACGTCAGCTTCTACGGCACCTTCTGGACAAAGCCCGCATTCGGCCTTGGCCAGGGCAACACCGGTGACGATCTGTGGACCGAATTCGGCGTGGGTGTGAACTTCAATCTTATGGACGGCAAGCTGAAGGTAAAGCCGCAGATCGGCATAACCAACGGTTCGCTGCTTTCGGGTGGTGAGCGGGTGGGCGGCGCAACGCGCGGTGCGCGGTTCCTTGATGGCGTGGTGCCGAGCCTGACCGTGAACTACAGCGATGCCACGTTCGAAGCGGAGTATTACGGCGGTTATTACGCCGCCCTGCGCCAGCGTAATGGCAACGCCGCGCTCGATTTCGCGCACACCTGGATCAATGCCGGGTACAAGGCAACGAGCAACCTGTCGTTCGGCCCGCACTATGAACTGCTTTACAACACCCGCAATACCTATCCGGGTGGGGAATCCGCCAAGACTTACGAATGGCTCGGCGGCTACCTGCAGTTCTCGCTGCCAAAGGGCTTCTTTGCCCGCTTCACCGGCGGGTCATCGCTGGGTGAAGGCGACAGTGGCGACTTCTACAAGATGGGCGTCGGCATGAGCTTCTAAGGCGACCAGCCATCAGACTGGCTCATCTCTGAACTGTGGCGGAAGAGGCACACCAGACATCTTCCGCCACATCAGGGCAAAATTATCTTGCGGTGCAGCAAAAGCCGGTGATACGGATTAGCCTCTGCAATGACGGAGGCCCCTTGAGAGGCATTCGCATCGCAGACGCAGGTGGAACGTGAAAATCCTCTCAGGGAGCGTTCCGTATGAAGATCCGTCTGGCCGCCGCATTGGCCCCCCTCGCCGTCGCTCTGCTCGCGACCCCTGCATTCGCGCAGGAAGCAGAAGAAGCCAGCCCCGTAACCGTTTCGGGCAGCGTTGGCCTCGTTTCCGAATACCGCTTCCGCGGCGTTTCGCAGTCTGACCGCGCCATGGCAGTTCAGGGTGGCCTGACTATCGCGCATGAAAGCGGCTTTTACGTTGGCACCTGGGGTTCGAACCTCTCCGGTTGGGGCACCTTCGGCGGCGCAAACATGGAGCTCGACATCATCGCCGGCTACAAGAAGACCGTTGGCAGCGCCACGATCGACTTCGGCGCAACTTGGTACATGTACCCTAACGGCTTTGACAACACCGACTTCATCGAGCCCTACTTGAAGGTTTCGGGCACCACCGGCCCAGTCTCGCTGACCGCTGGTATCGCTTATGCGCCCAAGCAGGAAGCGCTCGGCGCATGGTCGTCGAACGGCACGATCGCAGCCAACGTCGACTACGACGCAGGCACGGGTTATGATAACCCTGGCGATAAGAACGACAACCTCTACCTGTGGGGCGATGCGGCTGCGGGCATTCCCGATACCGGTCTGACGGTAAAGGCGCATATCGGCTATTCCAAAGGCAATGATGGCCTCGGCCCGTTCGCAACCTCGGTCGCTCCGACCGGCGAATACTGGGATTGGCTTATCGGCGCCGACTATGCGATCCCCAAAACCCCGCTGACTCTGGGCGTCGCCTATGTCGATACCGACATCACCGATGCCAAGGCAGCTTACCTCCAGCCCAGCTTCTCGCGCGGGCAGGATGGCGTCGGCTCGATCGCCGGTTCGGCTGTGGTCGTATCGCTGACCGCAGTGTTCTGATCATTTGATCGATCTGCTGGCAGCCGGGTAACCGGCTGACATGAAAACCCCCGTTCCGGCTGGAGCGGGGGTTTTTGCTGCGCCGCTGTCTTTGCGTCAAACCGCGCTCAAACGCCGCCCTTCTTCATTCCCGCGAAGGCGGGAATCCAGCTACGGATAGCACTGTCGCAACGCGGCATCATTCCCCTGCAACAGCGGCAGACCAGCAAACACCTTGACAAAAGAACCATATAGGTTATACGCCCCGCCACAGGTCAGGAGCGAAGGCAAAGGCCGGCCCAGCTTCTCTCCTTCGGAAGTCGACGCATCAGGCACTTTGGTGCGAACGCTTCCGGCGCGATCGGCGCGGCAGTGCGCGCGGGCTTCATGTGGGGCGTAAAACCTCACAACCCCGGGCAAACTGCCAGTGCCACGGACGCACGACATTGCGGGCCAGCGGCGTAATTGCCAAAAGCCCGCCGCCTTCCTTGTGGCCCGGGACGGTCCATCACGTGTGACCCGCCGTCCTCTCCCGCAAGGCCGCTGATGCCGGGCCGCCCGCGAGCCGCCTCCCGTCATCGTCGTTGCTGCCGAACTTCAGGCTGAGCCGGACCGGGGCCGTACCGCCCACCGGCCACTCGCACATCAGGTACGCGCCTCCGCCCGCGCGCCACGCACGGCGCCGCGCCGATCGCGCGACTTGTGTTCTCCCACGGCGTCACCGTCCGCACTCGCCCGCGGATGATTAACCACGCCTCCCCGCGAAGGCGGGGACCTCGATGTTCTCACGGAACGCTGAGCAAGCCAACCGAAGCCTCACTTTCGCGGATTGAGCGGTAGTAATGATATAATGTATTATTGACTCGGCCGACCTGCCGGTTACGGGTGTTACATTATATCATTTACGGCGGGGTGCGTGGCGTGGCGAGCATTGTGGCAGAGCGTATTGAGGAATTGGAGAGCGCAGATTGGCAGGCTGAAACATGGGCTGCATTGCATCTGCGGGATCGGTCCATCGTGATCGAGCCCCGCGCGCTGGGTGATCTGGCCGAAATCGGCAAAACCATGGCAGAGCAGGCCCCGTTCGAGCGGCGGGGCGAAGGCGCGGTCGATGCGGCGGTGGCGGCGCTGGGCGAAGTCCCTCCAGCCCTGGCGCAGGATATCCGCTCTCTGGCGCTGCGCTTTGCCGCGCTGATGGGCGTTCCGGCGGTGCGGCTGCGGCTCGAAGGGGTGACGACCAACGCCTGCCGCAAGGTCCATACCGACTATACCGACGTGCGCCTGATCACGACCTATTTTGGCCCGGGGACCGACTATGTGCCCGAGGGCGGATCGGCCGAAGCGCTTGACCGGGTTCCTGCAGGCCATGTCGCGTTGTTCAAGGGCCGGCTGTTCGGCGAAGGCCACGCGCCGTGCCTGCACCGTTCACCGCCGGTGGGCGATACCGGCGAACGGCGGCTGGTGCTCGTCATTGATACGCCACTGGACGAAGAACGGGCCGAACTGTTGCGCGCAACACCAGTAGGAAGTTGACGCCGCTTCGGGGTTATTCCAGTTTGCGGCAAATTCCTTTCATGGGGGCGCAATTGTCTTTCAATAACGGCATCTTCCGGGCGGCACTGGCTGCCTCGGCGGCACTGATTTCAACGCACGCATCGGCGAACCCGATCGAGCAGACCAAGGGCGCGTTTCAGGACAAGTTCCGCCAGCTTGAGGGCGAGGAGTGGCCCACGCCCACCGACTATCGCAACGCCTCGGGCGCGCCGGGATACCGCTATTGGCAGCAGAAGGTCGATTATGATGTGAAGGCCCGGCTTGATGAGCCAAAGCGCATGGTCAGTGGCACGCAAACGGTACGTTACAAGAACAATTCGCCCGACAGCCTGCCCTATCTATGGCTGCTGCTCGATCAGAACGACTACAAGCACGATTCCATTGCCGAGATGACCAATACCGTCTCGGGTGACAAAATCAGCCTTGATGAAGTGCGCCGCGCCAAGCGCATGCAGGAATGGGAAGGCGGCTTCACCATTTCTGCCGTACGCGATGCATCCGGGCGTCCGCTGAAGTTCACCGTAGTGGACAGCCTGCTACGCATCGATCTGCCAGAACAGGTGGCTGGCAACGGCGGAGAGACCGCGTTCAGCATCGACTGGTCGTTCCCGATGGTGGAGAACAAGGTCGTCGGCGGCAGGTCCGGCTACGAATGCTTCACCCAACCGGGCGAGGACGGGAACTGCATTTTCGAAGGCGCGCAGTGGTTTCCGCGCCTTGCCGTTTATTCGGATTATGAAGGCTGGCACAACAAGGCCTTCATCGGATCAGGTGAATTCACGCTGGAGTTCGGCGATTACAAGGTGGCGCTGACGGTGCCGTCCGATCACGTGGTGGCCGCAACTGGCGTGTTGCAAAACCCTGATGCGGCGTTGAGCGCGGCGCAGCGCCAGCGCTTGGAACAGGCCAAAACCGCCACCGCGCCGATCTATGTCGTCACACCTGAAGAAGCTGTGGCGGCTGAACGCGGCAAGGCTTCGGGCGAGAAAACATGGGTGTTCGCCGCCACCAACGTCCGGGATTTCGGCTGGGCGTCCTCACGCAAGTTTGCGTGGGATGCGATGGGCGTAAAGCAGGACTTTGCCGAACAGCCGCTGGTCATGGCGATGAGTTTCTTCCCCAAGGAAGCGCGACCGCTGTGGGATGCCTATTCGACCAAATCGATCGCCCACACGATCGACGTCTATGGGCGGTTCGCCTTCCCCTATCCCTATCCCATCGCGCAATCGGTGAACGGGCCGGTGGGCGGCATGGAATACCCGATGATCTCGTTCAACGGCCCGCGCCCGGTGAAGGACAAGAAGACCGGCAACCTGACTTATACCGAACGCGCCAAGTACGGGTTGATCGGCGTGGTGATCCACGAAGTGGGCCACAACTGGTTCCCGATGATCGTCAATTCGGACGAGCGGCAGTGGACGTGGATGGACGAAGGGCTGAACACCTTCCTGCAATTCCAGGCCGAAAGGTTGTGGGACAAGGACTATCCGGCGCGGCGGGGGGAGCCCAAGGACATCGCCGAATACATGCTCTCGCAAAACCAGATGCCGCTGATGACGCAATCGGAATCGGTGCTGCAATTCGGCGCAAACGGCTATGGCAAGCCCGCCACCGCGCTGACGATCCTGCGCGAGACCGTGCTGGGGCGCGAACTGTTCGACCGGGCGTTCCGCGAATATGCGGTGCGCTGGCGGTTCAAGCATCCCACGCCTTACGATTTCTTCCGCACGATGGAGGAAAGCAGCGGCGTGGACCTCGACTGGTTCTGGCGCGGCTGGTTCTATTCGACCGACCACGTGGACATTTCGCTCGACAAGGTGGTGAAGGCGACGCTGGAACCGGCAGACGCGACGATGGCCGCAGCGCTGCGCAAGAAGGAGCGCGATGCCGAGCCAAAGTCGCTGACCGCATCACGCAACACAGAAAAGACCGTGGTGGAACGCGATCCCGCCACGCGCGATTTCTATGACCGGGTCGATCCGCTCGATGCCACTGCGGCAGACAAGCGCAAGGCCGCCGATGCGCTGAAGGACCTGACCGCAGAGGAGAAAGCGGCCCGGCTGGTGACCGACAACTTCTATCGCTTCACCTTCAGCAACAGGGGCGGACTGGTGATGCCGGTGATCCTGAAGATGGATTACTCGGACGGCTCCACCGAAACCGCACGCATTCCGGCAGAAGTCTGGCGCTACAACCCGCGCAAGATCACCTGGCAGAAGGTGACTGCCAAGACGCTGGTAAAGGCCGAAATCGACCCGCTGTGGGAAACGGCAGACGCCGACCGGTCGAACAACATCTATGCCGGGCGGATCGAGCCGGTCACGCTGGGCATCGACAAGGGTGAGGACGCCAAGAACCGCATGAAGGATTCGGACATGAAGGTCCTGCCCGGTGCGCTGCAGACCTATGATGCGCCTGCCAGCAAGTAAGCTACTCGCCGCGATGGTGCTGGCCGGGGTCGTTGCGGCTCCGGTAGCGGCGCATCGCGGGCATGATGCAATGAGCGTGGTGACGCTGGAGCCGGGCGGGGCGCTCACCGTCTCGCACCGGTTCGAGGCGCACGATCTGGAGCCGGCGCTGTCCCGCATTGCCCCTGATGCACAGGCGAGCCTTGACGATCCCGAGGCGATTGCGGCGCTCAAAGCCTATCTCCAGCAGCGCTTTGCGGTGCGCGTGGGTGGCAAGGCAGTGCCTTTGGCGTTCAGCGCTATCGAGGTGGGCGTGCGCCAGGTGCGTGTGGACTATGCGGGGCGCGTGAAGGGCAAGCCCAAGGCGCTTTCCGTGCAAACGGCGGTGCTCCGCGATGTCTACCCCAAACAGGTTAATCAGGTGCAAGTGCGATATGGCAAAGTGGTGCGCACCTTGCGCTTTGCCGGTACCGAGGCGCAGGCGGTTTCCCTGAAATAGAAAACTGTAGCGGGAAAGTTGGCGCTTGACCTTCGCTTCGTTCTGACAGATATTTCTGTCATGACAGAAACTACTAACGAGTCGGACGCTCTTCCTGCCGCTGTGGAGCAGTTCATCCTGCGCTGGGGCGACATGGGTGGACAGTGGGGGGTAAACCGCTCCGTCGCGCAGATTCAGGCGCTGTTGTTCCTGTCCGAACGGCCCCTGACGGCAGAAGACATTGCCGAGAAGCTGGGCATCGCGCGCTCCAACGTATCGAACAGCCTGCGCGAATTGCTGGCATGGAAACTGGCGCGGCGCGTGCCGGTGATGGGTGATCGGCGCGACCATTACGAGGCTGAGACTGACTTGTGGCAGATGGCCACCAAAGTGGCGCAAGGCCGCAAGGAGCGCGAGATCGACCCGATGGTTGCCGCGATCCGCGATGCCATGAAGCACGCCGACGATCCGCGCATCAGCCCGGCGGTGCGCGCGCGGTTGCAGACGATGCACGATTTCACCAACACGGTGGAGAGTTGGTATCAGCAGATGCTGAACGTGCCGCCCGCCCAGATCATGACGTTGATCCGCATGGGTTCGAAAGTGGTCAGCTTGCTGAAGTTCGTCACCCGCAGCGGAGGCAAGCGCGAGGGCGAATAGCACCTTTGCTCCCCTCCCGCAGGCGGGAGGGGGTGGGGGTGGGCACTCGCCTTTTTATTTGAACCTTTATTTCTCTCTTTACAGAAATAACAATCACAGGGGAAGAACATGGCACAGGTGGCGATCCAGCGTGAAGCCGAAGGCTTGGCAGCACACGGAACGGCAGAAGCAGCGCTGATCGACATGCGTTTTGCCGGACTCTTGGGCGCGACCGAATGGGCAGCACTGCCGCCTGCAGTGCGCGCACGTTTTGCCAAGCGGTTGGGGCCGGGCGCGTCGGTCAGCTATGCCGGGCAGATTCGGACCTGCACAATGCACCCCTTGGGCTGGATGCTGGCGCAGGCCTGTCGCCTGATCGGCGCGCCGCTGCCGCTGGGCCGCGATGCCGGAGTGGCTGCTGTCGTCACCGTAACCGAGGACGGGGCGAGCGGCGGGCAGATATGGACGCGGATGTACGCCCGCCCGCGCGGCTTTCCGCAAGTGATCCACAGCGCCAAACGCTTCGCCGGGCCGACCGGGCTGGAGGAATATCTGGGCGGTGGCTTCGGCATCGCGCTCACGGTTCAGGCGACCGCGCAGGGCATCCGCTTTGCCAGCGATCACTACTTCTTGTGCCTTGGGAGGTTGCGCCTGCGCTTGCCCCGCTGGTGCGCGCCGGGGCGGCTGACCATCGATCATGAAGATCTGGGCCAAGAGGATCTGGGTGCGGGGCGCTTTGCCTTCACCCTGTCGCTCCGCCACCGGCTGCTGGGCGAGATCGTGCGGCAGGTCGGCCATTTTCACGACCAGCCCAAGGAGCGCGCCACCATCAAGCACAACGTCATTCGGGAGCTGCTGCGATGACTACAATTCTCTGGACCCTGATCTTCGCGCAAATGTTCATGGGAGCGTTCGACACGATCTACCACCACGAAGGCACGCAGCGGCTGGCATGGCGGCCGGGGCAGGCGGTGGAACTGCGGCTGCACGGCGTGCGCAATCTGGCCTATGCGGTGATGTTCATGGCGCTGGGGTGGACGCAAGTTCAGGGCGTCTGGGCCGTGGCGCTGATCGCGCTGCTGGCAGGCGAGTTGTTCATCACGCTGTGGGATTTCGTGGAGGAAGACCGCAGCCGTCTGCTGCCCGCGACCGAGCGGGTGACGCATACGCTGCTGACGCTGAACTATGGCGCGATTCTGGCGTTCCTGCTGCCGGTGCTGGCGGGCTGGGCCGCATTGCCCGCTGCGATTGTGCGGGTGAATCATGGCCCGATGGGCTGGCTCTGCGCGATGGCTGCAATGGGCGTGATTGTTTCGGGCCTGCGCGATCTGGCCGCCGCCCGGCGCTGCCCGCGGTTGGTGCCGACGCCTGCGGCAAGCCTTGCCACGGCGCTGAACGGGCGCTGGCGTGTGCTGGTGACGGGTGGCACGGGCTTCATCGGTGCGCGGCTGGTCGAAGCGTTGGCAAGCGCGGGGCACGAGGTGACGGTGCTGACGCGCGACCGCGCCAAGGCAGCGGGGCTGGCGCTGACGGGCCGGGTGCGCGTGATCGCCGCGCTGGACGAGATTGCCGCCGATGAACGGATTGATGCGGTGGTTAACCTTGCGGGCGAGCCGATTTCGGACAGCCCGTGGACGCGGGCAAAGCGTATCCGCATTGTCCGTTCGCGGCTTGCCGTGACCTATGGCCTGATGCGCCTGATGCGGCGGCTTGAGCAACGGCCCGGTGTGCTGGTCAGCGGGTCTGCCATCGGCATCTATGGCTTGCGCGGGGATGAAATGCTGGTCGAAGGCGATGAGGGCACACCCTGCTTTTCGCAGCGCATCTGCGCCAGTTGGGAACGCGCGGCGCTACGGGCTGAGGCACTGGGCGTGCGCACGGTGCTGCTGCGCACTGGGCTCGTGCTGGATAGCAGCGGCGGAATGCTGGCGCGGATGCTGGCACCGTTCGAATTCGGCCTTGGCGGCCCGTTCGGCAACGGGCGGCACTGGATGAGCTGGATTCATCGCGATGATCTGGTGCGGATGATCGTCCACTGCCTTGCCACGCCCGCCATCCAAGGCCCGGTCAATGGCACTGCGCCGCAGCCGGTGATCAACCGCGTGTTCGCAGCGGCGTTGGGAAGAGCACTGCACCGTCCGGCACTGTTGCCCGTCCCGGCGTGGCCGCTGCGGTTGGCGCTGGGCGATTTCGCGCACGAACTGCTGCTGTCGGGCCAGCGGGTTCTGCCCAAGGCTGCGCTCGATAGCGGCTTTGCGTTCCGCTATCCGCAGATTGATGCAGCGCTGGTGGCGATCACTGGCGGGCAGAAGCAGCGCGGAAGGCAGGTGGAGGAAAGGGTAGCCTTCGTCCCGGCGCTGGCATGATGGTCAGAACGGCACTTCTGCACCATCCCATGCAAACAGCTTGCCGCTGTCTGCCGGGGCCAGTCCATCAATCACATCGAGCAGGTGCGCGGCGGAGCGCTCGGGCGGGAACAGCTTTTCAGCCGGCACGCCGCGCTGGAAGGGGGCGGAGAGAGGCGTATCGACCGTGCCGGGGTGGAGTGTTACCGCTACCGCCGCCGGGTTGGTGCGGCCCAGTTCGATGGCGAAATTGCGCACTAGCATATTCAGCGCGGCCTTCGATGCGCGGTAGCTGTGCCAGCCGCCCATGCGATTGTCGCTGATCGATCCGACGCGGGCAGAAAGCGCGGCGAAGACCGGGCGCCTCCCTTTTCGCAGCAGCGGCAGCGTATGTTTGGCGATCAGCGCGGGGCCGGTGGTGTTGATGGCAAGCATTTCGGCCATGCCGCCAGCGTCTATTGCGCGCCATGACTTTTCGGGGCCAGTGCCATCATCGCGGACGAGCCGTCCGGTGGCGACGAAGACCAGATCGAGCGGGCCAGCAATGGTGGCACAGGCTGCAGCGATTGAGGCCTCGTCGGTCAGATCGAAGCTGTGGGGTATGGTTTTTGGCGCAGAGGGCAGCATTTTTCGCGCCAGAACGTGGACTTCGGCCACGTCCTCCCGCGCAGCAAGCTGGCTGGCAATCGCAGCGCCAATGCCGCCGCTGGCACCGAATACGGCGCATCTCAATGAAGGTTCCATAGTGCTGTTCATGGAGCCTTGGGCACGGTCCGTCGATACGGCCCAAGGCGCGCCGCTGTATTGCAAGTATAAGGCAGCTTGCACGAGGGCGCGCGACATACCATGTTGGCCACTGCCCCAATCGAAAGCTGGACTGAAATGGCCTCTACGCAAACTGAAACCGCGACATTCAGCCCAATCACGCTGACTCCGCCCGATCCGGTGCCGGTGGTCGCGCCCGCTCAGGCGGCTGGATTGGTGCCCGTTTCGGAAGAAAACCGGAGCAAGCTGGAGGCCAAGGTCGATGCTTTCGTAGCCGATCTGATCGCGGTCGATGCGCAAAGCCCGGAATTCGGCAAGAAGGTCGATCAGCTGACCAACATGGGGCGCAAAGAGATTGCGCAGGCGGCCGGCATGGCCAACCGCTTTCTCGACCGGCCGATCCGCGCGATGGACAAAGACGGCGGCGTCGGCTCCGATCTGGCCGCGCTGCGCCGCACGGTGGAAGAACTTGATCCGGGCAAGCAGGGCAAGCTGTCCACCGGTCGCAAGATCCTGGGCATCATCCCCTTTGGCAACAGCATGAAGAAGTATTTCGACGGCTATGTCTCGGCACAGGGCCACATCAAGGCGATCCTTGAGCGGCTGGCATCGGGCAAGGACGAGCTGTTGATGGACAATGCCGCCATCGATGTGGAACGCGCCAAGCTGTGGGAAGCGATGGGCAATCTGGAACAGATGATCCACATCTCCAAAACGCTCGACGCCAAGCTGGAAGAAGCCGCCGCCGATCTTGACGCCACCGATCCGGCCAAGGCTAAGGCTGTTCGTGAATCTGCGCTGTTCTACACCCGCCAGCGCACGCAGGATTTGCTCACGCAGATGGCCGTCACGGTGCAGGGCTATCTCGCGCTCGATCTGGTGAAGAAGAACAACGTCGAACTGGTCAAGGGCGTGGACCGCGCCAGCACCACCACTGTGGCCGCACTGCGCACAGCCGTGACCGTGGCGCAGGCGATGACCAACCAGCGGCTGGTGCTGCAGCAGATCACCGCGCTCAACACCACCACCGCCAACATGATCGATTCCACCGGCAAACTGCTGCGCGAACAGACCGGCAAGATTCATGAGATGGCGGTTTCCAGCACGATCCCGCTCGAAACGCTGCAGCGCGCGTTCCAGAATATCTACGATACGATGGACACGATCGACACGTTCAAGCTGAAAGCGCTCGATTCGATGAAGCAGACGGTGACCACGCTGTCGGGCGAGGTCGAAAAGTCCAAAGGCTACATCGCGCGCGCGGAAGGCGCGGCGCAAGCAAAGCTGGCCGGGCCGGAAACCTCATCCTTGCTGACGCTGGAGGGCTGAGCCACAGATGGCCAATTCCCCGGCACACGAAAGCAATCGCATCCTTGCCGAAGCGCGCACGTCGCTGGTTCGCCAGCAGGCAGGCGGGCGGCGCAGCATTGGCCAGCGCTCGGCTGAACTGAAGCGCAAGCATATCGGCAAGAAAGCCGCGCGGATGGCGATGGCAGTGGGCGTGCTGCTGGTGGGAGCCATGACGGCAGGGCTGGTGCTTGATGGCATCGGCTTTACCGGCGTGATGGTGCTGGCGGCCTCGATCGTGGCCGCGCTGTGGTTCTTCGCCACATTTCCGAAGATGAAAGTGCCGACGCTTTCCGCGCTGAACACCGGCGATGTGCGCACGATGGTGGGCCGCACCGAACTGTGGCTTGAGGCGCAGCGGCCCGCGTTGCCTGCGCCTGCAGTGCAACTGGTCGATCAGATCGGCGTGCAACTCGATGGGCTGGGGCTTCAGCTTGAAGGCATCGACCCGTCCGAACCTGCCGTGGCCGAAGTGCGCAAGCTGGTGGGCGAACATCTGCCGGGCATGGTCGAAAGCTACCGCAAGATCCCGCAGCACTTGCGGCGTGAAGAGCGCGGCGGGCGCAATGCCGATCAGCAACTGGCCGATGGCCTTGGCAAGATCAGCGGTGAGATCGACACGATCACTCGCCAGCTGGCGTCGGGCGATCTGGATGCGCTGGCGGTGCGCGGACGTTTTCTGGACTATCGCTATGGGGAGGGTTTAGAGGCGGCTCCCCAGCTTGAGGCACCGAAGGTTTCGTAAATGCGCATCGCCATCCCCCATTCGCTTGACCGCGACGAAGCGCGCAAGCGCCTGCGTGAAAAAGCCGCGCAGGCCGCTGAAAAGGCCGATGGCATGGCCGAAGTCACCACGACCTTCAGCGACGATGACCACATGGTGATGACCGTTAGCGCGATGGGCTACACGCTCGATTGCGGGGTGGAGCTGGCTGAGAAGGAGCTGGTGGTCGAAGTCGACATTCCCGCCAGCCTCGGCTTTGCCAAACGCATGATCGAAGGCATGATCCGCGAAAAGAGCGGGAAGTTGCTGAACTAAAGCGTTTTAGCCCCGTTCGTGTCGAGCGAAGTCGAGACACGCAAGTGCGGGGTGTCTCGACTTCGCTCGACACGAACGGAACTCCGGTAAAATTCCCTCAAATCTTGCGCTCAAGCTCCAGCAGTTCCTGCGGCAAACGCAGCGAATTGGCCGCAATCCGGGTTTCCAGCAGCAAGTACACCAGCGCCGCCATCAGCATGGCAATGGCCAGCGAGAATGTCAGCCCTGTGAAGCTGCCCGTCTCCAGTTCGCTCAGTTCGCCAATAAACAGCGAGCCGACCGTCACGCCGATAGCCAGCCCCGAAATCACCAGCAGCAGCAGCGCCCGCCCGATCAGATGGATCCGCCGGTCGACATAGCGAAGCTCGATCACCACCACGTCATGATCCCGTCCAGTCGTCTCGCCATGCTGGCCTTGCAACGTGCGTGACCGGTCCACGATGCGGCCAAGGCGCGTGGTCAGGATGTTCATGATGTTGCCGATGGCCACCAGCACGAACACCGGGGCCAGCGCTAACTGGATCGTCTGGGCGATCACGCCGGTGTGGACGGGGATCATGCTGGTCCTTGCTGTAATTGTCTCAAAGCTTTGCCATCGCGTTCCATTGCCATGGCTTCTGCCTGCGCGGCAAGCGGGATACGTTTGCGGTGCGATTGTGCCAGCGCAACGGGCATTTGCGACAGAATAATGCCGGGCAGCAGCGTTATTCGATACGATACGCTGTCGTGCAGGCATAGTCTGATCAGGCGGGAAAGAACCCGGCGATCCTATCCGGAGTGCGGTGCAATGCGCAGAACGAAGCGTTTCCTCATAGCAGGTTTGGCAGTGGCCACTGTGGCAACCGCGCTTGCAGCTACCACCGCACAGGCCCACGCCATCTGGTTTGCGCAGCGCGCCAAGCAACTGGCGCTAGTCTATGGCGTGGGCGCCGATGATCTGGACGCAGTAAAGCGCATGCCGCTGGTCAATGCGGTGACAGGCCTTGATGGCGATGCGCAACCGGTGGCCGCAACACTGCGGGCCGCCGGTGCGATTCCCGTGGTGGACAGTGATGAACCGCTGGCCGTGGTGGCCGCCGTCATGGACTACGGCATCTGGTCGCGCGACAAGGCGGGCGAATGGCACAACAAGGGCCATGACGAAATCACGGACGCGACTGTCAGCGAACACAATTTCAAGTATGCCGTCCACATCGCCGAACTGCCGAAAAAGCCGATCCCGCTGATTGCCGGGCACAAGCTGCAGATTTTCCCCGCCGATGCCGCGATCCCACAGGTCATGGGCAAGCCGTTGAAGGTCCGCGCGTTCTGGGATGGGAAGCCGATGGCGGGCGTCGATATCCGCAACGATTACGTCAACGATCCCGATCAGGTGCCGGTGAAGACCGACGCGCAAGGCTATGCCACCGTGCCCGTCCGCAATCAGGGGCTGAACGTGCTGCTGGGCGTCTACATTTCGGCAACCGACAACCCGGCCAAGTATCGCCGCATGGAACACAGCGCGACGCTATCGTTCGTTCTGCCACATGAACCGGAATGACAATGAGGAGCCAGATCATGAAGGCAGGACGCATCGCACTGGCCACGGCCTTGGTGCTTGGCGCATCCGCAGCGTTGGCCCACGGGTCGGACAAGCCGCGCCACGGCGGAGTCACGCAGGTTTCGGGCGAAATGGTGATCGAACTGGTGCGCCGGGCCGATGGGGTGGATGTCTATGTGGTTGAGGAAGATCAGCCGGTTGCGGCAAGCGGCCTCGACGGTAAGATCACGGTGACTGCTGCAGGGGTAAAGCAGGCGGTCCCGCTTGCTCCGGGCCAAGGCAACCAGTTGAGTGCGATCGGCCTGACCCTGCCTACCGGCGCCAAGGTCGTCGTGGCTCTCACCGTGAAAGCGAGCGGAGCCAAGGCGTTCGGGACATTTGAGCTCAAGTAAGGCCAGATCACGCATTGCGCCCAGGTGCAGCAAGGGGACTTTCGATGGCAACTATGGCTGCACCGCTTGGCCAAACTGGGCACGCCGGTGCCGCAAACCCTGCCGTGGCACGCACGCGGCTGTTGGCAATTGATGCGCTGCGCGGGCTGGTCATGCTGTTCATGCTGGTCGATCATGTCCGCGAAACCTTCTTTCTGCATCTGCAGGTGTCCGATCCGGTTGATGCCAATACCACCGATCCCGGCTTGTTTTTCACGCGGCTGCTTTCCACCTTTTGCGCGCCCACGTTCGTGGCGCTCACCGGGCTTTCGGCGTGGCTCTATGGCCAATCCCGCACAAAGGCGCAGGTCAGCGAATTCCTGCTGAAGCGCGGGCTGTTCCTGATCTTTCTTGAACTCACCGTCATCTGCCTCGCCTGGCCAACGCAGACCTTCGAATTCCCGCCCGCGCGGTTTTGGTTGCAGGTGATCTGGGCCATCGGCATTTCGATGGTAGCACTCGCCGTGCTGATCCACTTGCCGCGCACGGCCCAGTTCGGGCTGGGCCTTGCCATCGTATGTTTGCACAACCTGCTCGATCCCATCGTGCTGACCGCGCAGGACAGTGGTTATGCCATCTGGGCCGTGCTGCATCAGCGCTCGGTCATCGACCTTGGCATGGGCCTTACCGCCAAGACGACCTATCCAATCCTGCCGTGGATCGGGGTGATCGTGCTTGGCTATGCCTGCGGGCCGTGGTTTGCCAAGGGCAGCGACCCGGCACTGCGGCTGAAGCGTCTGGTCCTGCTGGGCCTTGGCATGATCGCCGCTTTTGTGGTGATCCGTTATGCCAACGTCTATGGCGACAAGCCGTGGTTCACCGGCGAAACGCCCTTGCGCACGGTGATGAGCTTCCTTGCGCTTACCAAATATCCGCCATCGCTGCTGTTCTTGCTGCCCACGGTCGGCGCAGGCGTTCTGCTGCTGGCCCTGTTCGAGAAGTATCAGGACAGCGCCGCCCTGCCGCATCTGGCCTATCTAGGCGGAGCGCCGATGTTCTTCTACATCCTGCATCTCTATGTGCTGAAAGGCGTCTATCACGTTGCCCTGATGCTCTACGGACCGGCCAAGGGCACGGTGTTCGGCGTCGACAATCTGTCCACCGTGTGGATCTGGGTCTTCCTGTTGATCGTGCCGCTCTATCTGCCCACGCGATGGTTTGCCGGGTTCAAGCAGCGGCGCAAGGATATCTGGTGGCTCAAGTATTTGTGAACCGGGCTTGATTGCTTCGTCCAGAACAGACCACTGCATCAGCGCACTGCAGCGACCCACGCGGGCAAGTCTGAATTGAACCGATGCTGCAATTTGGCAGTTCAGCCGAAGAGCATTTTCTCCCGCTTTAAAACCACATCCGCAGCCCCACCACGGCGCTGACCTGCGATGGCGTTTCTCCATCTGCCCGCACCAGACGCGCCGTCTCGCCCAGCTTGCGTTCCCAATGCACGCCTACATAGGGCGCAAATTCGCGCGCGAATTCATAGCGCATTCGGGCGCCAAGCTCGATTTTCTCCAAGCCAGCACCAATACCCAGCTCAGGCACGTCCTGCGCCGCCGCATCGATTTCCACCGATGGCTGCAGGATCAGGCGCTGAGTTAAACGCATGTCGTGTTCGGCCTCAAGCCGGAAATGCACATCGCCCTTGTTCGAAACAAAGGCATGCGCGCCCACCTCGAACCAGTAGGGAGCCAGCCCTTCGAACCCGATCACGCCATAAGTGCGGTCCGGCCCTTCGCCAAAGTCCTGCCGCGCGCCCAGTTCAAAATTCCACCAAGGATCAATGGCATGTCGCCACGCCGCGCGCACTTCGCCGGTTTCCAATGGTTCGCCGAATGCGCCTTCGCCCTCGGTCTCGAACGACAGCCGGTCAATATCGCCGCCCACCCAGCCCATGACCTGCCAAGCATAGCCGTCCTTGTCGTTGCGAGGCCGATATTCCAGCCGGTCGGCGATCAGGGCATTACCATAGAACGCGCCTTCCTTGTCCAGCGCGGCGCGGGCGGCTGCCATGCGCTGCCGGTCCCAAAAGGCGTCGGCGGGATGGTCGGTCGGCACGGGCGGGGGCGGGGCATTGCCCACGTCGCTGTCGGGCACACTTGGTCCCATCGCGCTCATATCATGGCCAGCATGAGGATCTGCCTGTGCTGCGGGCTGCGGTATCTGGTGCGCCGAATGGTCCATCTGGCTCATGTCATGCCCCGCGTGGGGATCGACTTCCTGTGCCATGGCAGGCGCGGCAATCAGCAATGTCGCCGCGCCAAACAAAGCCTTCACGCTGCACCGCCTTCGGCGCGCACGGTCACCACGCGCATCATTCCAGCATGCATGTGCAGCAGCATGTGGCAGTGAAACGCCCAGTCTCCTTCGGCATCGGCGGTCAGGTCAAAGCTCGCCTTTCCGCCCGGCAGCACGTTCACGGTATGCTTGCGCGGACGGTTGCCCGGCTCGCCCGTCACCAGTTCAAAGAAGTGGCCGTGCAAATGAATGGGATGCGGCATCATCGTGTGGTTGATCAGGTTCACCCGCACCCGCTCACCCTTGCGGAACGGGATCGGATCGGCCCCGCCCGAAATGGTCTGCCCATCGATGGACCACATATAGCGCTCCATATTGGCTGTAAGGTTCACGTCCAACTGTCGCGTCGGCACGCGCGGATCGGGGTTGGGCGCGCGGGACCGCAGATCGGCATAAGTCAGCACGCGGTGGTCCACATCATCAAGGCCCGTCGGCTTGTCGGCCAGCCGATCAGCAGGCATCGGGGAAATGGTCGCCACGCCCGGTCCCGGCTTCACGCCGGGGGCCAGCGACAGATCGCGCATTTTCATGGAGTGGCCCTCCATGCTCTCGTTGGCGGGCTTGGACAGGTCAATCTCGCCCCCGCTCCCCATGTCCATCCCGCTCATATCCATGCCCATATCACGCATGTTCAGGATAGGGCGGGCGCGGCGGGGCGGGATGGCACCGGCCATGCCGATCTGTGGGGCAAGCGTTGCGCGCACCATGCCGGACCGGTCAATCGCCTCGGCAATGATCCCGAAGGCCGCGTTTTCAGATGGTTGCACGATCACGTCATACGTCTCGGCAATGCCGATCTGGAACTCGTCAGTTTCCACCGGCTGCACATCGCACCCATCGGCGGCCACCACCGTCATCGGCAGGCCGGGAATGCGGACATTGAAATTGGTCATCGACGAGGCATTGATGATCCGCAGCTTCACCCGCTCGCCGGGGCGGAACAGCGCGGCCCAGTTGGCCAAGCTGTCGTGCCCGTTGATGACATAGGAATAGGTCGCGCTGGTCACGTCCGAAATGTCGGTCGCATCCATGCGCATCTTGGCCCACTCCATGCGTTCCTTGAACGATTGGTCGCGGCCTTTTGAAAGCCCGCCCACAGTCTGGCGCTGCCAGTTGTAATAGCCGCCCATGGTCTTGAGCTTTTTCAGCTGCTTGTGCGGATCAGTCGGACTCCAATCCGACAGCACCAGCACATATTCGCGGTCAAACGGCACGGCGCTGTCAGGCTCGGCAGGGTCAATCACGATCGGGCCATAGAGGCCGACCGCCTCCTGCATCCCGGAATGCGAATGATACCAGAACGTGCCCGCATGCAGGATCGGGAATTCATAAGTAAACGTCTCGCCCGGATCGATGCCGGGGAAAGATACGCCTGGCACTCCATCCATCTGGAACGGCACCAGAAGTCCGTGCCAGTGAATGGAACTCTGTTCTTTCAACGTGTTGGTCACCGCAATCCGCACCCGCTGCCCTTCGCGCAGGCGGATCAGCGGGGCGGGGATAGAGCCGTTGACAGCGACGGCGGCGGCGGACCTGTCACCCACTGCGAACTTCGCCGCGCCAATGGTCAAAGCAATGTTTTCGCCCGATAAAGTTCCGCCCACATTGCGGCCTGCTAGCGGCCCTGCATGGGCGGAATGGCCGCCATGGCCCGATTGCGCCCAGGCAGGGAGCAACGGCGTTGCGGCAAGGGCACCTGCTCCGGTCAGCAGGCGGCGGCGATTGAGAAGAAGCGATTTTTCCATTGCTTGCTGATACGCAGAACGGAGCGCTATCCCTCAGGCTCTTTGGCAAGAATTGCGGACAATTTCTGCCGCGCGCGATAAATTCTTGTTTCCACGGCCTTTTCGCTCACGCCCAGCACTTGGCCCGCCTCGGCCATGCTCATCCCCTCCAGACGGCACAGGATCAGCGGGTCTTTCAGATTTGCCGGAAGCGCCGCAACGGCAGCAGAAATGCGGTTAAGCTCTCTGGCAGAAATAGCCGATGATTCAGGGTCTTGTCCTTGATCAGCCACATCAAAGGCATCGTCCAGCGGCTTGGCCATGCGCAGCAAGCGCCGCACCGCCCGCCGCCGCGCCCAGTCGCGGCACTTGTTCAGCGCGATCCGCAGCAGCCACGCGCGGAAGGGACGGTCGGGATCGAACCTGTTCAGCGAAGCGAAGGCGGAGATGAACGCTTCTTGGCAAACGTCGAGCGCCTCGCTTTCCTCGCCCACATGATGGCGGGCGACGCGGTACACCGCCTCGCGGTGTCGTGCCATCAGTGCGCTGTAGGACTGCTGGTGCCCGCCAAGCGCGCACGCGACCAGTTCGCGGTCATCTGCGGGCGCATGAGGGGCGTTCATGTGCGTCTAGGTGCTGCTAGGTGCATCTAGGTGCATTTAGGTGTTGTTCGGAACTGTCAGCGCGCGCGCAATTTCCCGGTCAAAAATCGCTTTTTGCGAAGGGGTTAGCACCGCCCTCATGGCAAACACGTGGGCCAGAGTTGCCTTTTGCAATTCCCCCATCGCCATGTGCGATGCATCGACCGCAGCGCCCACTTTCGGGCCGATCTGTTGTTCGGCTTCAATCGCCTTGGCCAGCGCGATGTTGGATTTCCGCAGCTGTGCATCAAGCGCTTTGCGCCTGTTGGAAAAGTCCGCCTCCAGCTGGTCTATCTGCGCCTCTTGCTGCGCGGTCAGATCCAGCCGGTCGTGCATCAACTGGTGCAATTCGCTCCCGTGATGCGCGGGCATCACGGTGCGCGCAAAGTGGCTGGCGGCCAGCGCGACGGCGGCAGAGACCACTGCCACCAGAACATAGCGCAGCGCGGGAGCCATCAGTCGGCCAGCAGATGCGAGGGAGCCGATTGCGGCACGCCAAACAGCGGCTCTGCCTGCGCGGGGGCGGCAGGCGCTACCGATCCGGCTATGCCCACCACCGCCGCTGCGGCCACCGCCAGCACCATGCCGCGCCGCGCCGTGGCTTGCTCACGCCGCTGTGCAAGGCCCTGAAAAACATCGCTTTCCAGCGATGAGAGGGCCGGTGGCGGAGCTTTGGCGGCAAGCGCGCCAAGAAGATCGTCGATGTCTGCCATCGCGGGCGTGGTCCTTGATTGCTGGTCTTGTGCATTACGCACGGCACCGGCAAATCCCTCAAGACAAAATTTTGCTGACCTGTGAGGGATCGCGCGCCGGATTGCGTAAAACCGGCAAGATCATCAGCCGAAAGGACATTTCATGCGCCGTCTCGCCCTTCTTGCCGCTCCGGCCCTCGCCATGTTCGCCCTGCCTGGTGTAGCTTTGGCGCATCCCAAGCTGGTATCATCAACACCAGCGGCGAACACGGCGGTGGCCAAGCCAACCAAGCTGACGCTGACATTCTCCGAAGATCTCGTCGGCCCGCTTTCGGGCATCGAACTGGTGATGACCAGCATGCCCGGTATGGCCAATCACGCGCCGATGCCGATCAAGGGTTTCAAGAGCGAGGTGAAGGGCAAGGTCCTGACCGTCACCCTGCCGCGCGCGCTGCCTGCGGGAACTTATGACCTGACGTGGCATGCGGTGGCGGGTGACCAGCACCGCATTCAAGGAAGATATAGCTTTACCGCGCGCTAAACCCTTGGAATCGGGGGGCTTGATCGGGGCGCGCGCGGCAGCATATGTCGCGCTGCTGCTGTTGACGGGGCTGCCGCTTCAGGCGCTTTCGTCTGGGCGCGCGGTGTCTGGCCGGATGCGGACACTGCTGGCTGCGTTGGCGCTGGTGGCAGGAGCTGCCTCTATCTGGTGGGCGCTGGAAAGCGTGGCCGCGATGACCGGAATGCCGCTGGCTGAACTCGATCAACCTACCGCCGAGGCCGTGCTGGCGGCAACGCCGCTGGGCGCAGTGATGGAATGGCGGCTGACCGCGCTGGCCTGCGTTATCATGGCGGCCATCGTTCCGCTCAAATTGTTGCGTTTGCCGGTGATGGCGCTGGCGGGCGCGGTGGCGCTGTGCTCCATGGCGCTGACCGGCCATGCCGGGGCGAGCGAATGGGCGCTGCATCGGTGGGCCGATGGGCTGCATCTGCTGGCTGCGGCGCTGTGGATTGGGGCGTTGGTGGCGTTCCTTGCCGATGCCGTGCGGCGCAGGTCCGACGTTCAGGCATTGGCCCGCTTTGCGTGCACCGGCAGTGTGGTGGTGGCGGTGCTGGTGCTGACTGGAGTGGTCAACACGCTGGCCATCGCTGGTTTTCCGCCGGTTCTGGACAGCCGCTGGGTCTGGCTTCTGGGCGTGAAGATTGCGCTGTTCGGCCTGATGCTGGCGCTGGCGGCGGGGAACCGCTGGCGCATTGTGCCCGCGCTAGAACGGGGCGAGGCGAGCGCGCCAGTGCGTCTGTCGAGGTCTTTGCTGCTAGAACTGGCGGCAGGGCTGGGCGTGGTGGCGGTGGTGGCGATGCTGGGCGTGCTTGATCCGGCCGCATAACGCCATCCGGCAACAAAGAATTCCCGCTTGGACGCTTGACCGCATCCCCCGATGGCTTAGCTCTCCTATCTCTGCAATCCGCAATGGGAGAAAGCGAATGTTCAGCCATGTGATGGTGGGCGCCGACGATATCGACGCCGCCAAGAAGTTTTATGATGCGACGTTCAAGGCCTTTGGCGGGCCAGAAGCGATCACCGATCCCAAGGGGCGGCTGATCTATCAGCACAATGGCGGGCTGTTCATCGTGACCAAGCCGATCAATGGCGAACCGGCCTGCGGTGCCAACGGCGGCACCATCGGATTCAAGATGAGCCCGGAACAGGCCAATGCCTGGCACGCAGCGGGTGTGGCAGCGGGCGGCACCGCGTGCGAAGATCCGCCGGGACCGCGCGAAGGTTCGCCCTATTACCTGGCCTATCTGCGCGATCCGGCTGGCAACAAACTGTGCGCGCTGGACGTTATCGCCTGATGACGCTGGAGACGGTCTCTACTTCGAAAGCGCACGGCGGAACGCTGGGTGTTTACAAGCATGAATCGTCCGCGACGGGGACGGGAATGACCTTTTCGGTCTTCCTGCCCCCACAGGCGGTTGAAGGTGCAAAGTTGCCGGTGCTGGTCTATCTTTCTGGGCTGACCTGCACGCATGCGAATGTGACCGACAAGGGCGAATATCGCCGCGCTTGCGCCGAAAATGGCATCGTGTTCGTTGCGCCAGACACTTCGCCGAGGGGCGAGGGCGTGGCTGACGATGCGGACGGGGCCTATGACTTTGGCCTTGGCGCGGGGTTCTATGTCAATGCCACACAGGCACCGTTCGCCAAGCATTACCGCATGTGGGATTACATCGCCGAAGAACTGCCCGCGCTGCTGGGCGCGAACTTCCCGGTCGATCTTGGCCGCATGGGCATCACCGGCCATTCGATGGGCGGACACGGCGCGCTGACGCTGGGGCTGACCTATCCCGATCGGTTCAAATCGCTCTCGGCCTTTGCACCGATCGTTGCGCCGGGGCAGGTGCCGTGGGGGCACAAGGCGCTGGGTGGATATCTTGGCGAGGATCGCACGGCATGGCGCGCGCACGATGCGGTGGCGCTGATCGAGGATGGCAAGCGGCCTGCGGGCGCAGTGCTGGTGGACCAGGGTGAGGCCGATGGATTTCTGGCCGAACAGTTGCGACCGGAACTGCTGGCGGCGGCGTGCAAGGCGGCGGGCGTGGACCTGACGCTGCGGATGCAGCCGGGGTATGACCATAGCTACAATTTCATCTCGACGTTCATGGAAGACCATGTGCGCTGGCACGCGGAGCGGTTGTAGGGGGGGGAGTGTTTGTCGCGTAGGCAGACCCATCCGACAAAACTCGTCACCCTGAACTTGGTTCAGGGTCCATTTCTCCCCACCAACGGCGCCTTGATCGGCACGATGGATCCTGAAACAAGTTCAGGATGACGGAATTGGGTTTTACGCCACACGTAACCTCAGACGGGACACCTCGTTTGAAAATCATCCGCTGGATCGCAGGCATCACCGTAGCGGCAATCGCGGCGCTGGCGATCTGGCTCTACGCGCCTGACAAACCGCGCGCGGAACTGGAAGCGGCCTATCCGGGCGAATACCGCACCGTTGATGGCACACGGCTGCGGTTGCGCGACACCGGCCCGCGTGATGCGCCGGCGGTGATCCTGTTGCACGGTTTTGGCGCGAGTCTGGAAACGTGGGAGGGCTGGGCCAAGCCGCTTTCCGCACGATACCGGGTGATCCGGTTCGATCTGCCCGGCTTTGGCCTGACCGGGGCTGATCCGACCGGCGACTACAGCGATGCGCGCGCGGTGCGGCTGATTGCCGGGCTGATGGACCAACTGGGCATCGCGCGCGCCAGCGTGATCGGCAATTCGCTGGGCGGGCGCATTGCGTGGACCTTTGCCGCGCAGCAGCCGGGCCGGGTGGAGCGGCTTGTGCTCATATCGCCCGATGGCTTTGCCAGCCCCGGCTTTGAATATGGCAAGGCCCCCGAAGTCCCGCTGGTGATGAAGGCGCTGCCCTACACCGCACCGCGCGCCATGCTGAAGGCCAATCTGGCAGCGGCCTATGCCGATCCTGCGCGGCTGAGCGAGGACACCTTGACCCGCTACCGCGACCTGATGCTGGCCCCGGGCGTGCGCCGCGCAATCCTGACCCGCACAGACCAGACGGTGCTGCGCGATCCGGTGCCGGTGCTGGCGGGCATCAAAGCGCCAACGCTGCTGCTGTGGGGCGAAAAGGACGCGATGATCCCGATCAGCAACGCCGACGACTACTTGCGCGCGATGCCCGATGCGCGGCTGGTCCGCCTGCCGGGGCTGGGGCATGTGCCGTTTGAGGAGGATGCGGCGGGGTCGCTGGGGGCGGTTGAGCGGTTTTTTGGGGGGTGAAGGGCGTCAGGACTAGGCGGTCCCGAACAGTCCCCAAGATTTTTAACGATCATGGGTGATCGAGAATACTAAGATTAACTTTGATCGCAAATGTGGCGCAATGCTCCTCCGATCTCAGCGACGTGATGATCAAAGTAAGTAACGTTTTGGGTCATGTGACTTTTAAGATAATATCCGGGAGAAAATGTACGCTTTGGCAATAAAATTTCGGACAAAACCTTCTTGTTAAAGCTTTTTTTGCTTTCTGGACTTTTGTGTGCAATGTGATTACGTATAGCATAAGCTTTGGCGATCGAATTTTTCTGATTTGGCGAAAGGCTTAAAAACGGGCCTCCATCTTTAAGATATATCTTCGCTATTTTTTCCATTTGTTCAGTAGGCAAAAGTTGGAAGTATTTGTTTGCGCCAAGAAGTAGCTTTTCTGCAAGCGCACGGCTTCTTGGCACAAAAATACTACGCTTTCGGCCTGACGATCCATGACTCATCAAAATGTTTGTCTTAAAAAGCTCTGTTAAATCATTCTCAAACGCAACAAATATGTTAAGAAATGCAAGTTCGTAGATAGCTTCCAATTCTGTCTTCGGAACTAAGCCCTTCTTTGATAGCTCAATTTGTCTAGCAAGCAGCCGGCGAACCCGCGTCACTTTGCTTTGAAAGCTGTTGAGGTGGTCATTGGGATGCATTGGAGAAAAGAAAATCCGCCAAGGTCTTTTGATTGCTCAATCTATTAAAGCGACTTGCAAGCGCCAGTGCCACTGGCTCAGGTAGGTCACGACGTGCCTTGATCTGTTCGCCAAGGCTCAAGATTGTGCGGACACGTGAGCGACTGATGGATATTCCTGCTTCGTCTAGGCGTCGAACCAAATGAAAAAGCTGTAGGAATTGTGAAGAATTGCTAAAGTTGCTTGTCGCTATGGCTTCTCCAAAACTTACTTCTATCAAGTCCATGATTGAAGAAAACTTTTCAAAAACCAACTTTGATTTTTCAAAATTCTCATCAAACCTTTTGTAATATCGTTCAATATTGGATTGTGTTCGTTCAAACAATCCGTCAAGCACTGTTATAAACAAACTGCTAGTGAATTCGACTTCTTTCATTCTGGCAATGTCTTGCTCAGAGAAAATCTTCCATTCTCTCCATCTGTTAAGATTAGCATGAGCGACTTCATAGGACAGGATTTTGAATTCTCCGAAATACTCTGCGTTCCTTAATTCTTGCTCATTAAGCTTTGATCCTGTTGAATTCATTCTCGCAAAGATGCTTAAAACTTCGCCATCGCTTGTGCCGCTCGGCAAAACATGAACGCTAAATTGATAAGACAGAATTCTTGTTTTCTCATGTTGACTTAGCTTTGAAAAAGGCTTTCCAGATAAGTCTGAATTATGCTTTTTTTGAACGAGAAATTCGTCTTTTTCTGATGCATCCGACAAACACGACTTGTCGATGAACGACAAAACTGTACGTAGACGTTGCTGACCGTCGATGACCTCTCTTACTGTTGATAGAGTTTCGACATCTGTTCGCTCACGCAGAAAGATGATCGGAACGGGCAGCCCTCTATACACGGTGTCAACAAAGTAAGACTTTTGCGGCTTTGTCCATACGCTGCGTCGTTGGAAGCTCGGACTCAGTTCGAGCGAACCAGATTTTTGCCAACTCAAAAAATCACCAAGCGAGAATGTTGTTCGTTTTATGTCCCATTCGCGGATCATGATTTTCTCGCAGACCAGTAGATATTAACCTTAGCACCTCAGTCTAACGCATAAAGGTCATTTCGCAATTATGTAATTGACTGCGTCAAGACGTCCCCCTCAAGGATAACTCACCGTAGTCGCCACCTTCGGCAGCGGGATGAATTCCACCTCATCGCCCGGCACTTTCGGAAAGCGGCCTTCCTGCCAGTCGGCCTTGGCCTGATTGATCCGTTCGCGGCTGGAGCTGACGAAGTTCCACCAGACGTGGCGTTTGGTGGTGAAGGCTTCGCCGCCCATTAGCATCACGCGGCCGCCGGTTTCGGATTGCAGTTTCAGGACTGCGCCGGGGGCGAGGACGACGAGGTCGTAGAGGGCAAGCGGGTGGCCGTCGATGGTGGCTTGGCCGCCGACGAGCATGACGGCGCGTTCGTCGGCTTCGGCGTCAATCGGCAGCGCGCCGCCGGGGGCGAGGACGATGTCGGCGTAGATGGTGGCGGCGTGTTGGGTGGTGGGGGCGGTCTTGCCCCACAGGGTGCCCATGATGACGGTGGCGGTGGCGCAGACGTCTTCGACCACTGGCAGGGCGGTGATCTGTTCGAAGGCGGGGGTCACTTCTTCCTTGCCGTCGGGCAGGGCGAGCCAGGTTTGCATTCCATAGAGGTGGGGGCCGCCGGGGCGCTCGGTTTCGGGCGAGCGTTCGGAATGGACGATGCCGCTGCCGGCGGTCATCAGATTGACCTGGCCGGGGCGGATCGTGGCGAAGGAGCCGAGGCTGTCGCGGTGGTCGATGGCGCCTTCGAACAGCCAGGTGACGGTGGCGAGGTTGATGTGCGGATGGGGGCGCACGTCCATCGCGGTGCCATCGGGCAAGTGTGCGGGGCCGAACTGGTCGACGAAGATGAACGGGCCGACCATCGTGCGCTGGCGCGAGGGGATGGCGCGGCGGACCTGAAACGCGCCAAGATCGTGGGCGACGGGGGTGATGGTCTGGATGATGGAGTCAGTCATCGGGTCGCCTCAAAGATCGAGCAAGTCGAGGATGTTCACGGGGAACACCGGTTCGGGCCAGTTTGCCAGTTCCGTGCGGGTGAACCAACGGAATTCGCTGATAAAAGTGCGCTCGGTTTCGGTGTGGCCGCCGGTGTCGGGCATGAAGTTTGAAGTGCGCACGCGGAAGAAACGCTCGTCCGAGGTGACGGGTTCCCCTTCGAGCGTTGTGAAATCATCGGCCAGCCGCGCGATTTCCGGGCCGCAGTTTTCCACCGACAGGCCGGTTTCTTCGAACAGTTCGCGCACGGCGGCGGCGTGGAAATCCTCGCCCGGATCGCATTCGCCGCCAACGCCGCACCAGAACGGGCGGCGGTTGCGGGGCAGGAAGCGGATGAGGAGGAGCCGGTCGTGCTCGTCGATCAGCAGTATGCGCGCGGCGCGGCGGATGCGGCGGGCTGGTGTTGGCTCAAGGTTCATGGTGCTTCCGTTGTGCGCTTCCCTAAGTGCGTTCGTCACCCTGAACTTGGTTCAGGGTCCATTTCTCGTCACCAGCGGCGGGATGATTGGCACGATGGATCCTGAAACGAGTTCAGGATGACGGGTTTTGTGGGGAGGGAGGTGAGTGCGTTACTCCCCCGGCGCGGTGGCCTTTATCGCCAAGGCGTGGACGCGCTGGCCGGGGAGGTCGCCCAGCGCCTTGTTGACCATGCGCTGGCGGTTGACGCGCGACTGGCCGGTGAAGGCGGGGCTTTCGATCTCTACGGTGAAGTGCGATTCGCCGGTGCCATCATCGCCCATGTGCCCTGAATGGCTGGCGCTGTCGTTGATCACGGCAAGGCGGGTGGGGGTGAGGGCTTCTGTTAGAAGCCGTTCGATTTCCTGCTGGATTGTTCCGGTCATGGCTTTTCTTCTAGCGGCTTCGTCGCCATGTGGGAACGGCATGAGTAACGACAGATTCCATGGGCGCGTTCAGGGCACGGGGCAGCTTTGCCATGCGCCGGGGTGTGATGAGGCAGGCGAGTTCCGCGCGCCGGGTGTGCGCAGGCCGGGGTTTGATGGGCCGGGCGATTATCGCTGGTTCTGCCTCGATCACGTGCGGCAATTCAATGCAGGCTATGACTTTTTTGCCGGGATGACGCCTGAAGAAATCCTGAAGGCGCAATCGCCCCTGTCGGGGTGGGAGCGCGAGACGCGCGCGTTCCGGCCTGATGCGGGGATTGATTCCCCTCCGCGCTGGGCCGATTTTGCCGATCCGCTGGAGGCAATTTCGCAGCGGGCGCGGGCGCGGCGCGATGATCACTTGCGTGCAGCAGAAGCTGCGCGGCGGGGGATCAGCCCGGACGAGCGCAGGGCTTATGATACGCTGCGGCTGGCCTATGATGCCGACCGGCGCGGCTTGCGGCTGCGCTATTCTGAACTGGTGCGCAAGTATCACCCGGACCGGAACGGCGGCGACCGCAGTTTTGAAGGCCGGTTGCAGGAAGTGGTGGAAGCGTACAACCTGTTGAAAAGCAGCGCTGCCTTCGTTTAGCCGGTGCGGACTTTGCAGTTCTACGCCATGAAAGCTTGCGAACTGGCCCGTGGCCTGCCATCTCGCTACGGTACAAAAGTAATAGAGGCGGTGCCATAAGGCACATACCAAGCCTCGCGGGATCGTTACACATCAAGTCGACCTGCGGAGGGGGCTGTGGCGACCGACGATTGCGATACTTATCTGCGGATCGAGACGGGAGACGCCGTCTGCGAAATTCCCGTGGCCCGGCTGGGCATCTGCGGGTTCGGTCGTGCGCCCAGCAACACGGTGGTGTTGGATGACAAGCTGGCATCGCGCGAACATGCGATGATCCGCCGCAATGCGAGTGGCCACTGCACTTTGAACGACCTTGGCAGCACCAATGGCACCTGGCTGAACGGACGGCCGGTGCAGGCCCCCACACAGTTGAAATCAGGCGACCGCATCCAGATCGGCCGAACGACCATGGAGTTCGTGCAGGAGGCATCGCCAGTAGAGCTGCCCGATCTGATGGCCGGGCATACGCAATTCTTTATGGATCAGCAGCTGGTCAGCGCGATGGTGATCGACATTCGCGGGTTCACCCAGCTTTCTGCGATGATGGGCGAACGCGCCATTGCCGCGATGATGGCCGATATCAACCGTGAGGCAGGGCAATTGCTGGATGCGGCAGGCGCGTGGTCGATCAAGTTCATTGGCGATTCCATCTTGGCGATCTGGCTGCATCCGGCCAATGCCCTGTCGCGGCGCGATGTGGTGACCGTGCTGGACGTGATCAGCGGCTATCAGGAAATCTTTCGGCTGGCCGAAAAGCGGCACAGGCCACCCGCGCTGCTGCGCTTTGGCTGCGGGTACAATGTCGGCATGGCATCGGTGGGCAACATCGGCAGCGGCGGTGTGGCAGACTTTACCGCGATGGGTGAGGCGGTGAACATTGCGTTCCGGCTGGAAACGGCGACCAAGGACTGCGGGTGCGATATTCTGGTTTCCGGGGATGTGTTCGGCGCGCTGGGCGATGTGCGCATTCAGCCCGCTGGGCTAATTGGCGCGGAGTTGAAGGGCTATGACCGCAAAGTGCCTGCGCTGCCGATGAATTTTGGCGGCGTGGGCCAGTTCCTGCAGGCGTTTCTGGCTGACTGAGTGCCATCGCCTGCAAAGGCTGCTGCCGAAGGCCGACCCTCAGCCCCTCCCGCTTGCGGGAGGGGAGTAAGGCCTACTGCGCCCCTCCCGCGCATGCTGAGCCTGTCGAAGGGGGGGCTTTAAGCCCCAAACGCAACGAGGCCCCGGGAAGGGGCCTCGCGACGTATCAGCCATGATGCGGCGCGTTAGGCCGCTACTGGCGCCGCATCGCGGACCGACTGGTCCACATGTTCGGCAAACTGCTGGAAGTTATCGACAAACTTGCGCACCAGTTCCTGTGCGGTCTTGTCATATTCTTCCTGATCGGCCCACGCCCCACGCGGATCGAGCAGGCGGGTTTCCACGCCGGGCACTTCGACTGGCACTTCAAACCCGAAGTTCGGGTCCTTCTTGAACGTGGCATCATTCAGCGTGCCATCAAGCGCGGCGTTGAGCAGGGCGCGCGTGGCCTTGATCGGCATGCGCTTGATGCCTTCCATCGTGGCCTTGCCGCCCGACCAGCCGGTGTTTACCAGCCAGCACTTCACGCCGCCCTTGGCGATGCGCTCCTTCAGCAGGTTGCCATAAACCGACGGGTGGCGCGGCATGAACGGCGCGCCAAAGCAGGTGGAGAAGGTGGCTTCGGGCTCGGTCACGCCGATTTCGGTGCCTGCAACGCGCGCAGTGTAGCCCGAAAGGAAGTGGTACATCGCCTGATCGGGTGTGAGGCGCGCAATCGGAGGCAGGACGCCATAGGCGTCAGCCGTGAGGAAGATCAGGTTGGCCGGGACGGGCCCCAGGTTCTTTTCCGAGCAGTTCGGGATGAAATCTATCGGGTAGGATCCGCGGCTGTTTTCAGCCAGCGAGTTGTCATCAAGGTCGATCTTGCGGGTAACCGGATCGATCACGACGTTTTCGAGCACGGTCCCGAAACGCTTGGTTGTGGCAAAGATTTCGGGCTCAGCTTCGGCCGAAAGGCGGATTACCTTGGCATAGCAACCGCCTTCGAAATTGAACACGGCGGTATCGGACCAGCCATGCTCATCATCACCGATCAGCGTGCGGCTGGCATCAGCCGAAAGCGTGGTCTTGCCAGTGCCGGAAAGGCCGAAGAACACGGCGGTTTTGCCATCCGGGCCGACATTGGCCGAGCAGTGCATCGGCATCACGCCCTTGACCGGGAGCAAGTAGTTGAGGATGCCGAAGACCGACTTCTTCATTTCGCCCGCATAAGCCGTGCCGCCGATCAGGATCAGCTTTTCGGTGAAATTGACCGCAACTACGGTTTCGCTGCGGCAGCCGTGACGTTCGGGATCGGCGCGGAAGCTGGGCAGATCAATGATCGTGTATTCTGGCGCGAATGCAGCGAGTTCATCGGCGGTCGGGCGAACCAGCAGCGTGCGGATGAACAGATTGTGCCACGCAAATTCGTTGATCACGCGCACGTTTACGCGGTGTTCGGGCTGCGAACCGCCGAACAGATCGGCCACATAAAGGCGGTCCTTGGCACCAAGCGCCTTGATGAAATCTTCCTTGAGTGCTGCGAAGTGCGCAGGCGTCATCGCCACATTGGTCTTGCCCCACCACACGGTGTTTTCGGTGGTTTCATCGCGGACGATGAACTTGTCCTTGGCGCTGCGGCCAGTGTGCTTGCCGGTTTCCACCACCAGCGGCCCATCAACACAGAGCAGGCCTTCGCCATTGCGCACGGCGTGTTCGACCAGAGGCGCGGTGCCGAGGTTTGCGAACAGTTCTGCCGGCTGGGGGAAACCCTGACTGGCAAGGGACACGTTCAAACTATTATCGGACACTTCAGGCCTCCCGTTGGTGGCGCGAGAGGCAAAAAGCAGCCCCGCCGCGCACGGTTTGCGAATACGAATGCACTGATTCTCGACCTGCGCATAGTGGCCTGCATTTGCTGCGTCAAATGACACGCGACAACGAAGTTTTTTGCGCAGTAAGTTGCGTGTGGCGCAACTGAGTGTGAGGCCCCTATGCCAGCCCCGCAATGCCGTATTGCGGTGAACCATGCTGGAACGTTGCAAGCGGTGCGGCGTGTCGATAGACGAATACGATAATGGCAAGTCAGCTTCCCGCCCGTGCCGACGCACCCGAACCCCCGCGCACGATCGCGTTGGTGGATGATGACAGAAACATCCTGACCACTGTTTCGATTGCCCTGCAAACAGAAGGGTTTGTGACGCGGCTTTACAATGATGGCGATACCGCGCTGAGGGCATTGCTGGACAATCCGCCCGATCTTGCCGTGTGCGATATCAAGATGCCGCGCATGGATGGGCTGGAGCTGCTGCGGCGGCTGCGTGAGAAGAGCGACCTTCCCGTGATTTTCCTGACCAGCAAGGACGACGAGGCCGACGAAGCGCTGGGCCTTTCGATGGGCGCCGATGATTACATCGCCAAACCATTCAGCCAGCGGCTGCTGGTGGCGCGGATCAAGGCGATCTTGCGCCGCAGCGATATTGTGCGGCGCGAGGCTGAGCAGCAGGAGCCGGATGGCGAGCCGATGCCCGACCCGATCCGGCGTGGGCGGCTGGTGATGGACCCGGCGCGTCATGCGGTGACGTGGGATGGGGTGGCGGTTTCTTTGACGGTGACCGAGTTCCTGATCCTTGAGGCGCTGGCCATGCGGCCCGGTGTGGTCAAAACGCGCAACCAATTGATGGATGCGGCCTATCACGATGACGTGTTCGTCGATGATCGCACCATCGACAGCCACATCAAGCGCCTGCGCCGCAAATTCCGCGCAGCCGACGGCCGCTTTGGCGCGATTGAGACGCTTTACGGTGCGGGCTACAGCTTTGCCGACGAGTGACCCTGCGGCAGTGGTTTATGGGCCGCAGCGGACGCGGGGGCGGCGGCTGCGAAATTTGTGGCGCATTCGCGGGGTATCGCTCACCACGCGCATCCTGTTCGTCAATGTCATCGCGCTGGCCCTGCTGGCCGGGGGATTTTTCTATCTCGACAGCTATCGCACCCAATTGATCGAGGAGCGCTTCAAGCTGGCGCGCGCCGAGGTGGAGATTGCCGCCGATGGGCTGATCGATGCGCGAATGCCCGAGCGCAGGGCCTTGATCGCGCGGATTGGCCCTGAACAGACACTGCGGTTGCGGCTCTATGATGATGAGAGCCAGTTGCTGGCCGACAGCTTTTTGCTGGCCCCGCCATCGTTCCGGCTGATCGACCCTGAAAGCGAGCCTTGGTACCAGCAGGCCGCGCGGTTGCTGGACCGGGGGGTGGACTTCATCGTCAACGCTCCAGCGATTGAGCCCTATAGCGATACCGCCGAAAGGCCTGCGGGCAGCTGGCCGGAGATACAGGCTGCGCGGGCATCAGGCCGTACCGAAGTGTTCCTGCGCTATGCCCCGGATCGCACCCCGGTGATCACCGCCGCAGCGCCTGTAGGGGGCAGCGGCGAGGTGCTGCTTTCATTGCGCAATGCCATCGACATCACACAATCGGTGCGCGATGCGCGGCAGACGCTGGTGATCATCATCGGGCTGGCGCTGCTGCTGTCGGTGCAGCTCTCGCTCTATCTGGCGCGGACCATTGTGCAGCCGCTGCGTGCACTGGTACGGGCCGCGGTGCGCGTGCGGCTGGGGCGTGAGCGCGAGGTGGTGGTGCCGCGCCTGCCGGATCGCGGCGACGAGATCGGGTTGCTGGCGCGCGCGGTATCGGACATGACCACGGCGCTGCGCCAGCGGATCGATGCGGTGGAGACCTTTGCCGCCGACGTGGCGCATGAATTGAAGAATCCGTTGGCCTCGCTTTCGAGCGCGCTGGAGACGATGGAGCGGGTGGAAGACCCCGCGCTGCGTCGCCAGCTGGCCGATATTGCCGCGCATGATGTGCAGCGGATTGACCGGCTGATCACCGAGATTGCCGATGCCAGCCGGATCGACGCGGAACTCAGCCGCGCGACGTTCGTCGCGGTGGATCTGGCGGCGCTGGCTTCGCAAGTGGTGGGCGCGCGCGATGTGCGCACGCGTGGCTCTGTGCCGGTCCGGTTGCGCCACGAAGGGGGCGAGACCGTGGTGTGGGGCGATGCGGCCCGGCTGGAGCGGGTGCTGGAAAACCTGCTGGACAATGCGGTGTCGTTTTCGCCCACTGGCGGCGTGGTCGATGTGGCGGTGTGGGGAGATGGCGATGCGGCCCATGTGGCGGTGGCCGATGATGGTCCCGGCATTCCGGCGCAAGAGCGCGAAAAAGTGTTTGAACGCTTCCATTCGGTGCGCCCCGATGGCGAGGCTTTCGGGGCTCATAGCGGGCTTGGGCTGGCCATCGCGCGCACCATTGCGCAGGCCCATGATGGCATGTTGACCATCGCGGATCGGCCTGATGGCAAGGCGGGGGCATGGCTGATGTTGAGCGTTCCGCTGGAAGCAGAGGGCGAGGAATGAGCCGCGCGCTGCAGTTTGGGTGTGTGGCCATCAGTGGGCGCGGGGTCCTGATCGAAGGGCCGCCGGGATCGGGAAAATCGAGCCTTGCGCTGGCGCTGATTGATCGGGGCGCTGTGCTGGTAGGCGATGATGGCGTGTTGCTGGAAGTGCAGGAAGGCGGGCTGATCGCCGCGCCGCATCCGCAGACGGAGGGAAAGCTGGAAGTGCGCAATGTCGGCCTGATCGATTTTGCGGTGTCGCCGCCGGTGCCGGTGGCGCTGGTGCTGCGGCTGGATGGCGATGCGCCGCGTTATGTTGAAACGGCAGAGCGCAGCGCAGTGCTGGGCGTTGATGTGCCGCTGGTGCGGTTGTGGCCTGATAGCCCGGTTCTGGTCCTGCGGGCCGAGCTTGCGCTGCGGACATATGGGTTACCGGTTGCCTGAAACAGGACACGGCATTCGTGCGGACTTTCCAATTGCCCCGCGCAGGCGCATGGAAGCGGCGCAACGACGGGTGAGGCAATGATCGCAGATTCAGGACCGCAGCGGATATTGCTTGTCACCGGCCTGCTGGGCGCGGGCAAGACAACCGCGCTGCGCACGCTGGAGGATCTGGGCTGGGAAGCCATCGACAACTTCCCGATCCGCTTGCTCGACCGCTTGCTGGAAACCGAACCGGGATCAGCCCGAATCGAGACCGGCGGCCCAATGGCAATCGGCTTTGACACGCGCACGCGTGGCTTCGATCCGGCGCGGACGATTGAACTGGTCAAGAAGCTGTCGCAGCGCAGCGACTTGCAGATCACTACGCTGTTTCTGGATTGCGCCGGGACCGAACTGGAGCGCCGCTACAACGAAACCCGCCGCCGCCATCCGATGAGCGAGGACAAGCCCGCAGCCACCGGGATCATGGCCGAGCGCGAATTGCTGGAGCCGTTGCGCCGCTGGGCCGATGTGGTGATCAGCACCACCAGCTTTACCAGCAACGATCTGCAGGCGGCGATTCGCGCCCAGTTTGGGACAGAGACACCTTCGGGACCGGTGCTGACGATCAGCAGTTTCGGCTTTTCACGCGGCACCCCGCCGCTTGCCGATCTGGTGTTCGACATGCGGTTTCTGGCCAATCCGCACTGGGTGGATGAACTGCGCCCGCAGACCGGGCAGCAGGCTGCCGTGGGTGATTATATCCGCCAAGATCCCGCTTTTGCCGAGGCTTTTGACCGCATCCGGGACCTGCTGCTGTTGCTGCTGCCGCGCTATCAGGAACAGGGCAAGGCCTATGTCCACGTGGCGTTCGGGTGTACCGGAGGGAAACACCGATCGGTGTTCATGGCCGAACAGATCGCTTCTGCCTTGCGCGGGGCAGGTTTTTCACCCACATTGCTGCATCGCAATCTCGCGTCGCGGGCAGCGGATATGCTTGAAGGCCAAAAGCCTTGAAGCAACGGGCCGGAAGAGCGCGAGGGACAAGACGATGGGCGGGACAGCACTGAAAGACATGCATTTCGATTCCCAATCGTCTTGCGGCCCGCGCACTTGCGCCAAGCCTGCGTTCATCATGCAGGTTGCAAGCTTTCGGGCCGTACTTCGGAGCCTGTCCCTTTCATGATCGGTCTTATCATTGTTACGCACGGCGCTCTTGCCGACGAATTCATCCACGCGATGGAGCATGTCGTCGGGCGGCAGAGCGATGTCATCGGCGTGTGCATCGGCCCCAACGATGACATGGAAAAGCGCCGCAAGGAAATTGCCGACGCGATCAAACGCGTCGACAGCGGCGAGGGTGTGATCATCCTGACCGATCTGTTTGGCGGCACGCCTTCGAACCTTGCCATATCGCTGATGCAGGCAGGCAAGGTTGAAGTGATTGCCGGGATAAATCTACCTATGCTGATCCGGCTTGCCAAAGCACGGGGCTGCATGGGATTGAAGGAAGCGACAGCGGCGGCACGCGATGCTGGACGCAACTATATAACGATCGCTTCCGAGTTTCTGGGACAGGATGCATGACATGTCGGAACAGGGTTACGTCACCCGTGAGACGGTAACGATTGTCAACCAGCGCGGCCTGCACGCCCGCGCCAGTGCCAAGTTCGTGAACGCGGTGGCCAAGCTGCCCGAAGGCTTTGATGTGCTGGTCAGCAAGGACGGCACCGACGCTGCGGGCGGATCGATCCTGGGCCTGATGATGCTGGGCGCGGCCAAGGGCGATACCGTGGACGTTTCGGTTGCCGGGCCTGAGGGTGAGGCTGACGCGATCCTGATGAAGTTGACCGGACTGATCAAGGACGGGTTCGGCGAGGATTGATTTGCAAGCTCCAGTGCTTCGACAAGCTCAGCATTAGCGGAATTTTCGCAGTATCTTCAAGCCCACCCCGCTCGTCCTGAGCCTGCCGAAGGACGCTTGCGCCACGCTGGCCGTAACACCGGTCTTGCTCCGGCCGTGGCGCTGCCGCATGGGGATACCATGACGCGCAAGATCATCACCGGCTATTCCAACCCGACGGTAAAATTCGTCCGCTCCCTGCGCGAGAAGAAGCACCGGCGGCGTGAGCGCAAATTCCTGGCCGAGGGCTTGCGCCTGTTGACAGACGCGCGCGAGGGTGGGCGCTTGCCTGAAATCCTGCTGATGGCGCAGGGGCGCGAGGCGCATCCATTGCTTGAGGAATTGGAAGCTGCAGTTTCGGCGGCGGGTGGCGAGGTTATCGAATTGCCGGTGGACATCCTGTCCAAGGTGACTGGCAAGGAAAACCCGCAGGCGGTGGCCGGCGTGTTCGCCGAATGGGATACTTCGATAGCGCTGATCGACCGCAAGGCCGCGCCGATCTGGCTGGTGGCGCATGCGATGCGCGATCCGGGCAATCTGGGCACGATGCTGCGCACGGCCGATGCGGTGGGAGCTGGCGGGTTGATCCTGATCGACGATTGCGTTGATCCGTTTTCGGTAGAGGCGGTCCGTGCCAGCATGGGCGCGATCTTTACCGAGCGGCTGGCGCAGGCGCGGTGGGATGAGTTTGCGGGCTGGCTGCGTCAGGGTGAGGGGCAATTGGTGGCCGCCAGCTTGCGCGAGGCGGTGCCCTATCGCGGGGCAGCTTACACTTCGCCTTGCTTTGTAATGGTAGGCAACGAATCGCGCGGGCTGCCCGAGGACTATGAAATGGCCTGCGATCTGCGCGTGACGATGCCGATGAAGGGACGCGCGGACAGCCTGAATGCCGCCGTTGCGGGCGCGGTACTGGCCTATGAAGTGCTGGCAACGCTTGAAGGCTGAACACTAACGGACTGTCCGGTTAATCCTTCGCTCAGTCGCAAGGGTGTACACCAACTGCATGGTTCAGCGCTTTTCCTTGATTTTGGCTTCTGCCGCATTGCTTGGTAGTTGCGCCACTGCGCCGACCAGTTCGGCTGGCCTTGCCGAAACACGCTGGAAAATTGTGCGGATCGACGGTGCGCCACCTGTGTCTTTGGACAAGGCGACCATGCAGTTCGATGAGCTGCGGCTTGGCGCGAATGTCGGGTGCAACGGTATTGGTGGCGAGTATCGCGTGGATGGTGGGCGGCTGGTGGCCGGGCCACTGATGGCCACGCGGATGTTCTGTGAAGGCCCGGTGTGGCAGCAGGAAGAGGCGGTCAACGCGTTGCTATCGGCCGCACCGGAAATTCAGCGGAGCGGGTCTACCATGCGGCTCGTCTCGGGCGGACATGCGCTTGATCTGGAATTGGTTGGCGGCTGATCGGGCGCCCACGGTTAATCCCCGGCGATGAATGCGGTGATCCGCCACGTGCCGTCCCGCGGCTCTGCGATCAGGCGATAATCCAGCAGGCTGCGCAGCTTGGCCGTTTCGATCCAGCCTTTCTGGCCGCCGTCGAGTGTGACCCGCGTTTCGCCTTTTTCAGGATCAAATTGCATCGGATCGATGCCGACGATGAACCAGCCGACCGGGCTGATGACCTTGCCGCCGGGCTTGTCACGCAAAGGGGTGTCATCGCCCAGCACCAGCATGGCGTTGTAGCTGTCTACTTCTTCGGGCACGTTCCAGAACACCCATGGCATAGCCGCAATCCCGCCCTCAACCGCGCAGCCCAGCGGCAGAATGGCGGCCAGTTCCTGCCACAGGCCTGTTTCCGGATCGGCGAGGCGCTTCTTCAGTTCCGCCGTGCCACTGCCGCCGCCGTAATCGAGCGCGATATCGGGCGCTGAAAGCGCGACGAGCGCATCGGCATTGCGCGCGCGGATGGCGCTGTTCAGGTTCTTGCGAAAAGCGGGCCAGCCCGGCTTGGCCGAGCAGTCGTCTCTGGGAGCATAGCTGATACCCGCGAGGGCAACTGGCTCTTCGGGTGCAACGCTAGCCAATGCGCTGGCAGAGGCATCGGGATCAGGTTCTGGCAGCGGCACCAGACTGGGAGCGGGCACAGGTGCGGCGGATACTTCAGCGGTAGGGGACGGGCGCGGTTGTGGCTCACTGTCACACCCCACCAGCGCCAACCCAAGTGCCAATTGGGCGGCAAGGGAGGCAAGACAAGGCCGCTGCCATCGCTTCATTCCGCCGCCACGTCTCCTTCATCATTGGCAACCGCTGCCAGTGCCGCCGGTTCGGCATCGGCATAGCGCGGTGCGGCTTCGACCAGCGGGACTTCTTCGATTTCGCGCTTGCCGATCTCGATGTGCTTGTCTTTCAGGCGGCGTCCGGCGGACAACACGTTGCGTTCAAAGCTGCCGACGAACTTGTTGTAGTTGCTGACCGCGCTGTCCAGCCCATTGCCCACGCGCTTCAGGTGTTCAGCGGCGACGGCGAGACGGTCATACAATTCACCGCCCATGCGCCCGATCTCGCGCGCTTCGCGCGCCAGCCCATCCTGCCGCCAGACTTGCGCTACGGTACGCGCAATGGCGACGAGGTTGGTCGGGCTGGCCAGCAGCACGCGGCGTTCGAACGCAAAATCCCACAGGCCCGGATCACGCTCCAGCGCGGCGGCGATGAAGTGTTCGCCGGGCACGAACATCAAGACGTAATCGGGCGCTTCTTCAAACTGGCTCTGGTAGGATTTTGCCCCTAGCGTCTGGATATGGTTGCGCATTGACTGTACGTGCGCATTCAGCGCGATCTTGCGGGCATCATCGTCTGTCGCCTCGAACGCATCCTGATAGGCGTTGAGCGAGACTTTGGCGTCGATCACCAGCAGCTTGTTGCCCGGCACGCGCACGATAGCATCGGGGCGCAACCGGCCCTCTTCGGTATCAACCGAATGTTCGGTGACGAAATCGGTGTGTTCGGCAAGGCCGCACTGTTCGAGCACATTGCGCAGCTGCAATTCGCCCCAGCGGCCGCGCGTTTTGGGGCCGTTCCGCAGACTGTTGCCCAATTGCGCGGCGGCGGCGCGTACGGCTTCCTGCCCATCGCGCATCGACTGGATCAGGCCGGTCAGGTTGCCGAACGCATCGACGCGCTCCTTCTCCAGCTTGCCGACTTGTTCCTCGTAGCTGCGCAGACGCTGATCGACCGGGGCTAGCAGCGACTTCAGCCGCTCTCCGCTCGACTTCTCGCTTTCTTCAAACCGTGCCTGCGCGCGGGCGAGGAAGGTTTCCTGTGCCTTTTCCAGCACCTTGTTGCCCGCGTTCTCGAACTCCTTGCGCAGCGCCTCCTGCGCCGCAATCAGAAGACGTTTCTGTTCGGCAAAGTTTTCGGCATCGGCCTTCATGCGTTCGACAGCCGTGCGGAAACCGTCGCGCTCATCACGCACGCGAACGAGTTCGGCGCGAACCACTTCGGCATCGGCGGCGCTTTGGCGCGCGGCGGCAAGGGCGGGGGCCAGCTCATCACGTTGGCGGCGCACGTCCTGCAATTCAGCAAGGCTGGCTTCGAGCGACTTCGTCCGCTCGCTCATGGCCGCAAGGTCAACCGTCATCGCCTTGACCGTGCCTTCGTGTGCCTTGGCCTCGGCATCGCGGCTGTCCGCCCGCGCGCGCCATTCGGCCACCGGACGCGAGCCGAGAAACCAGCCGACCCCAAGGCCGACCAAGAGGGCAAGGATCACGAAGAGAATCAGAACGGGGTCCACGCTTGCTCCAGCAAAGAACGAAGCATGAACTTAACTTAGGTCATCACCTATGGCAACCGGCCTGCGCAACCTTTCCTCAGGCGTATTTGCGCAGCTTTTCCAGCTTCTTGAGCGCAATGCCGCGCTTCAGGCGCGAGAGGTGATCGATGAACAGGATGCCTTCGAGGTGGTCCATCTCATGCTGGAGGCACGTGGCCATCAGGTCGTCCATCTCTTCTTCGTGGACATTGCCATCAAGGTCCTGCCAGCGCGCGCGTATGCGTGCCGGACGTTCGACCTCGGCATAGATCTCGGGGACCGACAGGCAGCCTTCTTGATAGAGGCGCAAATCGTCCGACGGATCAAGGATTTCGGGGTTGATGAAAACGCGCGGTTCGCGCTTGGTGGGCGTGTGGTGATGGTGGTGACCATCGTGATCGCAGGCCACCGGTTCTGCGTCCGGGTCTTCGGGTTGCAGATCGATCACCAGCACGCGCAGCGGCACGCCCACCTGAATGGCGGCAAGGCCAATGCCGGGGGCATCGTACATTGTTTCGAACATGTCAGACACAAGCGTGCGCAGTTCGTCGTCAAACTTTTCGACGGGGACGGAGACCTGCTTCAGGCGCGGGTCGGGGACTTCGATGATTTCGCGGATGGCCATGGGGGGCAGATAGGGAATGTGCGGGGGAGTCGCAAGGCTGTCACGTAATGGCTTAGCTCCCCCGCGCAGGCGGGGGCCTCAGGCGGTTGAAGGAAGGGTGGTGTAAAAGGCCTTGTGTTGCGCAAGGGGTGTGTGCGCGGCCTGAGGCCCCCGCCTGCGCGGGGGCGCGGTGTAATTTGTGGAAGCGTGGTGATGTAAGGGCTGTTTCAGACCGGCCTTCTTGCCCGGAGCGCCTGCGCCAGCGTGCCCTCGTCTAGGTAGTCCAACTCGCCGCCCACCGGCAACCCATGCGCCAACTGCGTGACGCGCACGGCGGCGTCTTCCAACCGTTCGGCGATGTAGTGCGCGGTGGTCTGGCCTTCCAGCGTGGCGTTCATAGCGAGGACCACTTCGTCGATCCCGCCCTGCGCCACCCGATCAAGCAATTGGCCAATGCTCAGGTCTTCGGGCCGCACCCCTTCCAGCGCGGAAAGCCTGCCGCCGAGTACGTGGTATTTGCCGGTGAACAGGTGTGCGCGGTCAAGCGCCCAGAGGTCTGCCACTTCCTCCACCACGCAGATCGCACGGGCATCGCGGCGGGGATCAGTGCAGATACTGCAGGGGTTGGTGGTGTCCACGTTGCCGCAGGTGTCGCATTCGACCAGCAAGTCCTGCACCTGGGTGAGCGCGGCCAGCAATTGCGGCAGCGCCGTTTCGCGCCGCTTGATCAGCCACAGCACCGCGCGCCTTGCCGACCTTGGCCCCAGCCCAGGAAGCCGCGCCAATGCGCCGGAAAGCGCCTCGATCTCTTGCGATGCCATGACAGCACAGATAGGGCCGGGGGCGACAAACGGAAGGCCTTGTTTACAGCTTATGCGCATCATCTTCATGGGAACGCCCCAATTTGCGGTGCCGACGTTGGAAGCGCTGGTGGCGGTGGGGCACGATGTAGTTGTGGTTTACAGCCAACCACCGCGTCCGGCGGGGCGGGGGAAAAAATTGCAACCATCGCCGGTGCATCTGGCGGCGCAGGCGCACGGCATTGAAGTGCGCACCCCGGTTTCGTTGAAAGGCGCGGACGAGCAAGCGGCGTTTGCGGCGTTGGAGGCCGACATTGCGGTGGTGGCAGCTTATGGCTTGATCCTGCCGCAGGCGGTGCTGGACGCGCCAAAGCTGGGTTGCCTGAACGTCCATGGCTCACTGCTGCCACGTTGGCGTGGGGCCGCGCCGGTGCAGCGCGCGATCCGCGCTGGCGATGCGCTGACGGGTGTGACGATCATGCAGATGGAGCGCGGGCTGGATACCGGGCCGATGCTGGCCAAGGTAGAGACGCCGGTCGATGGCAAGACGGCGGGAGACCTGACCACTGAACTGGCGGAGAAGGGCGCAGCGCTGATGGTTTCGGTTTTGGCCGACCTTGGCGCGCATCCGCCGGTGGTGCAGCCGGAGGAGGGCGTCACATACGCCCACAAAATCGACAAGGCCGAGAGTCGGCTGGATTTCACGCAAGATGCGGTAGACGTGGAGCGTCAGGTCCGCGCCTTTGCGCCTGCGCCGGGGGCGTTCTTCGAACTTGAGGGCGAGCGCTACCGCGTCTTGGCGGCCACAGTCCTGCGTCCCCGCGAAGGCGGGGACCTCGGTGAACCTGATGATGCGATTGATGGAAGTCCCCGCCTTCGCGGGCATGCAGGAATGGTTTTGGATGATGCGCTTACTATCGCCTGTGGAGCGGGTGCGATTCGGCCCACGCTGGTCCAGCGTGCGGGGCGTCCGGCGATGGATGCGGCGGCGCTGTTGCGTGGGCGGGCGATTGCGGCGGGGACCAGTATCAACTGATGCGTTTTGCCATCACTCTCGAATGGAATGGCGGGGCCTATATGGGCTACCAGCGCCAGTCGCACGGCCCCAGCGTGCAGCAGGCGCTGGAAGATGCGGTTCATTCGGTCACGGGGGAAACGGTTGCGGTCCATGCGGCTGGGCGCACCGATACCGGCGTTCACGCGCTGGGCATGCGGGCGCATTTCGATCTTGCGCGCAGTTTCGATCCGTTCCGTATGCTGGAGGCGCTGAATGCGCATTTGCGCAAAGCGAAGCACGCGGTGGCGGTGTTGGATTGCATTGAAGTGGCCAATGACTGGCACGCGCGGTTTTCTTGCACTGGCCGCGCCTATGAATACCGCATCATCAACCGCCGTGCGCCGTTGACGCTCGACCTTGGTCAGGCGTGGCGCATCGCCAAACCGCTGGACGAGCGCGTGATGCACGAGGCTGCGCAATTGCTGGTCGGGCTGCACGATTTTACCACGTTCCGCTCGGTCCATTGTCAGTCAGCCAGCCCGGTAAAAACGCTCGACCGGCTGGATGTGCGGCGTGAGGGTGATCGCGTGATTATCGAGGCAGCGGCGCGCAGCTTTCTGCATCATCAGGTGCGCTCAATGGTCGGCTGTCTGGCACTGGTTGGGCAGGGGCAATGGCGGGTGGAGCAGGTGGCCGAGGCGCTGGCGGCAAAAGACCGTAGCAAATTAGGACTTAACGCGCCGCCGGAAGGTCTATACTTCGTGGATGCCATATATCCCGGAGAGTAGAAAATGACCGACCTGAACGGCCAGCGCATTGTTTCCAAACTTGATTCTGACGGCACACTGACCGTTGCTGTTGAGGACTTCACGGTTCCGGCACCAACGGGCAGCCAGGTGGTGGTCCGGGTAGAGGCGACGCCCATCAATCCATCGGACCTTGGCCTGTTGTTCGGCCCGGCAGATCTGGAAAATGCCGTGTTTTCCCCCGGCAAGATCGTGGCGCAGATGCCTGAACCGGCGGCGCGCGCCATGGCGGGGCGGAACGGAGAGGCCATGCCGGTAGGCAACGAGGGTGCAGGCACGGTCGTGGCGGCGGGAGAGGCGCCCGAAGCACAAGCTCTGCTGGGCAAGTGCGTTACCAGTCTGGCAGGCAGCATGTATGCAACGCTGGCGGCTGCTGACGCCAGAATGTGCATAGAACTGGACGCGGGGATCAAGGCGGAACAGGGCGCTTCGGCCTTCGTCAACCCGTTGACAGCGTTGAGCTTTACCGAAACGATGCGGCACCTTGGCCACAGCGCGCTGGTACATACCGCGGCTGCATCGAATCTGGGGCAGATGCTGGTAAAGATCTGTCAGGCCGATGGTATTCCGCTGGTAAACGTGGTGCGCAATGATGCGCAAATGGCGATCCTGAAAGGGATCGGCGCAGAGCATGTGGTGGACAGTTCAAAAGAGACTTTCCTCGAAGATCTCACCGCTGCAGTTACGGCAACCAAGGCGACTATGGCGTTCGATGCGATCGGCGGCGGCAAGCTGGTCAGCCAGATCCTGACCGTGATCGAGCAGGTAGCCAATACAGGCGCTGCCTATAGCCGCTATGGCTCAAACAGCCCCAAGCATGCTTTCATTTACGGCATGCTGGATACGTCTCCGACGGTGCTGTCGCGCAACTTCGGCTTTTCATGGGACGTATCGGGATGGCTGCTGACGCCGTGGATGGCCAAGCTGGGCGCCGAAGTGGTCGACAAGATGCGCCGCCGCGTGATGGCAGAACTGAACACGACATTCGCCAGCCACTACAAGGCGCACGTCACGCTGGAACAGGCTCTGACTCGCGAAGCTGCGCTTGAATACAACGCGCGGCGTACCGGCGAGAAATACCTGATCGTGCCGAACGGGTGATCCCATGAAAAAAGGCCCTCGCAATCGCGGGGGCCTTTTCAATTTCAACACTGGAAGCAATCACCCCCGGTGCGCGATGCTTTCGGGCAGATCCTTGCCGAATACGCGCTGATAATATTCCGCCACCAGCACGCGTTCGGTCTCGTCGCACTTGTTGAGGAACGAGAGGCGGAACGCAAAGCCGACGTCGTTGAAGATGCCGCAGTTCTGCGCCCAAGAAATGACCGTGCGCGGGCTCATTACGGTGGATATGTCGCCGTTGATGAAGCCCTGCCGCGAAAGATTGGCCACGCGCACCATGTCCGCCACGGTCTGCGGGTTCAGATCGCGCACCTTTTTGCTCACGATCTCGACCTCGGTCTCCTGCGCCAGATAGTTGAGCGCGACGACGAGGTTCCAGCGGTCCATCTGACCTTGGTTGATCGCCTGCGTGCCATGGTACAGCCCGCTCGTATCGCCCAGACCCACCGTATTGGCCGTGGCGAACAGGCGGAAGTAGGGGTTGGGGCGGATCACGCGGTTCTGGTCGAGCAGCGTGAGCTTGCCTTCGGTTTCCAGCACGCGCTGGATCACGAACATCACGTCGGGCCGGCCCGCATCGTATTCGTCAAACACCAGCGCGGTCGGCGTCTGCAGTGCCCAGGGCAGCAGGCCTTCGCGGAATTCAGTGACCTGCAGGCCATCGCGCAGCACGATAGCATCGCGGCCGACCAGATCGATGCGGCTGATATGCGCATCAAGGTTGATGCGGATGCACGGCCAGTTCAATCGCGCGGCGACTTGTTCGATATGCGTCGATTTGCCCGTGCCGTGATAGCCCTGCACCATCACGCGGCGGTTGTAGGCAAAGCCTGCAAGGATCGCCAATGTGGTGTCCGGGTCGAACACGTAAGTCGCGTCAGCATCAGGCACGCGCTCGTCTGCGCGGCTGAATGCCGGGACCTTCATGTCGATGTCGATGCCGAAAGTCTCACGGACATCGATCTGGATATCGGGTGCGGCGAGCACGGTCGTCGCGTGGCTGTTCGGAAGTTCGCTCATCACCATGTCGCCTATACGCGCGGGCGCTGCGCTGCAATAAGGTTTCACAGGACCTGTCCGTTAGAATGGGAGAATTTCAATGAAGCTCTATGGCGCGCTGCTTTCCCCCTTTGTGCGAAAGGTGGCGGTTATCGCTACGGAAAAGGGCATTTCGTGGGATCTGGCACGCGGTGGGCCGGGCAGCACGGACCCCGAATTTCTGGCAGCCAGCCCTTTGGGCAAGATTCCGGCGATTGATGACGATGGCTTCACGCTCGCCGATTCGTCGGCCATCGCCTTCTATCTGGATGCCAAATATCCCGAACCCAAGCTTCTGCCAGAAGATGCGCAACTGCGCGGCAAGGCGGTTTTCTGGGACGAATTTGCCGATACCGTGCTGGGCGCTTCGGGCCTGAAGATCCTGTTCAACCGTCTCGTCGGGCCGAAGCTGCTCAAAGCCGGCGGTGATGAGGCAATTGCGCTGCAGGGCGAGGCTGAACTGCCACGCTGGATCGAGTGGCTGGAAAGCGAAGTGCCGGCCGAAGGTTGGTTGCTGGGGGATACCTTCAGCCTTGCCGATATCGCCGTTGCATCAACCTTCCGTACGTTAGCCTATGTCGGTCATGGCGTGAATGCCGAACTGCGGCCCAATACGGCTGCGTGGTATGTGCGCGTTACAGAACGGCCTGCGTGGGCCGCAGTGGCGACGCGCGAAGAGCCGATTGCGGCGCGCATCATGGCGATGTGAAGCGATTTTTGCGCGATCGGCCCAGTCTGGTCCCATTAGCGCCTATGGCGTTGGACCAGCCCGCCGCGCCTGCTACCTTAAGCACTCAATTCGTTTGGGGGACCCGTTATGAGCCTGTTTGATTCGATCCTTGGTCAAGTGACCCAGAATATCGATGTGAAGAACCTTGCCGCAAAGGTCGGCATTGATCCTGCGATGGCCGAAAACGCGATTGCCGCGCTTGCCGCCGGGCACCAGTCGCCGAATGACACGATCACCACCGCAGCGGCTAGCTCTGGCTTGGATGCTTCAAAGCTGCAGGAAATTGTCGGCCACATCGGTGGTGAAGGCTCGCTCGCCAGCTTTGCTTCGATGCTGGGCCAAAACCCCGATGCGCTGAACAAGGTCGCAGGCTTCCTCGACAAGGATGGCGATGGCAATCCGCTCAATGATCTGGCCGGTATGGCCAAGGGCCTGTTCGGCAGCTAACGCGGCCTGATGCTCGATACTGCGCTTTCCCTGCTGATGCTTGCCGCGATTGCCCTGCTTGCAGGCGCGGTGTTTCTGTTGCGGCGGGGGGAGCGCAAGCGGCCCGTCCTGATGCTCACGCTGGCAGGCGTTATGGTCATGAACCTGATCATCTGGACTCTGCCCGACAAGAGCGGGGGCACGCTGGCCGAAGCCGCCAAGCAGGGTGCGACGCAATAGCGCTGCACCCTGCGGCAAAGCATTGGCCGTTCAGAACATCGTGTTGGTGTTGGCAGCGGCTTCGGGCACCGGTGACAGCACGTCCCAGTGCTCCATCACTTTGCAGCCCTGAACGCGGAAGATATCGACAACCGCAAACCCGCGTTTTGCCGCAGCATCGCCACCTTCATTCCAGCCGTGGCTGTGAACAGCCACCAGATCGCCATCGGCAATGATCCGATGGATTTTTGTGCGCTGGCCCGGATTTTCCTGAACGAACTTTTCGAGGAAAGTGATCGCCGCATCGCGCCCGGTCGCGGCATAGGGGTTGTGCTGGATATAGCCCGGATCGACCCAGCGCTCGAAAGATGAGCGCACCTTCTTCTGCATGTAGAATTCATCCATGAACCGGCTGACCACCTCCTTTGGTGTCAGCTTGCAGTCCTGCGCCTGCACGGTTCCTGATGTCAGCGCAAAGGCGATTGCGGCAATGATCCAACGCATGACCTCTCCTCTTTATTTATAACATTTGGTAGAGTATGCCGTGTCATGAGAAGGCCGTCAAAGCCTCAATGCATCTTTGGGAGAAGTGATGACTCGCGCTGAGCTTTACGCCGTTCTTGACCGCTTTCTGGCCGCGCTGAATGCCCGCGATCCCCATTCGCTTGATTGGGCAACGGGCGCGAATCACAGCGAGAACAACGTCATGCTGGAAATCGGCGATGGCGTGTGGGGCACGATTGACCGGCTGGGCGAATACCAGTTGCGCTTTGCCGATGTGAAGACGCGGCAGGTTGGCTATTTCGGCACGGTTATCGAACCTATCGAAGATTCCGCCTTCACGCTGCGCCTTGGCCTGAACGAAGCAGGGCAGATTGCCGAGTGCGAAATGCTGATCGTCCGCCAGTCTGACAGCGGGATCAAGTTCGAGAACTGCCGCTATTGGGACAAGCCGATCCTGCACCGCGAGGCAGAAGCGCCGGTGAGTCGCGAACAGATGGTGCGCCTGTCCAACGGCTATTTCGATACGCTCCAGCGCAACGACGGCACGATCCACACGAAGTTTCATCCCGATTGCAACCGCGTGGAAAACGGCGTGCAGACCACGCGCAACCCCGATTTTGCCAAGATCGTGCCGGTATCGGCGCTGGGCTGCGAAGAGCAGTTCCGCATGGGCAACTACCGCTATGACGACGATCTGCGCGCCCGCCGCTTTCCGCTGGTGGACGAAGAGCGCGGTCTGGTGCTGGCCTTCGGCTTCATCGACCATTCGGGCCGCTTGCGCGAATTTCAGCTGACCGATGGGCGCATGGTGAAAAGCCCGGTTCTGCGGCCGCATAGCTTCTACATTTCCGAACTGTTCAAGATCGATCATGGCATGATTGAGCAGATTGAGGCGAACTTCATTACCGTGCCTTATCGCATGCCAAGCCCTTGGGATTCCCTGTGATGCGCGCCGCCAAAACTCCGCTCATGCTGAGCTTATCGAAGCATGTGGGCGCTGTGGTGCGGGCATCCTTCGGCAGGCTCAGGATGAGCGGGAAGGGGATGTTGGGGGTGGGTTTGCTGGTTCTTGCCGCGTGCACCATTGCCGCTACGCCGCCACAAGTCGGCGCAGGGACGAACTGGACCAGCCCCGGCGGTGACATGGGCAAGACGCACCATTCACGGCTGACCGCGATCAACGCCGAAAACGTCAGCCAGCTTGGCCTTGCGTGGGAGGCCGATCTTGGCACCCTGCGCGGGCAGGAGGCGACGCCGGTGGTGATGGATGGCGTGCTCTACACATCGGGCACCACGGGCCGTGCCTATGCCTTTGATGCTGCGACGGGCAAGGAACTGTGGCGGTTCGAGCCTGAGGTCGACATGCAGGTCAACCGTACGGTCTGCTGCGATATGGTCAATCGCGGGGTTGCCGTGGCGCGGGGCAAGGTCTTCGTCGCCGCGCTTGATGGCTGGATGTACGCGCTGGATGCCAAGACCGGCGCGGTGGTGTGGAAGACCGATTTCATCGAAAACCGCAAGCGCGGCGACAACTCCACCGGCGCGCCCGAAATTGCCGGCGACGTTGTGGTCGTGGGCATGAGCGGCGCGGAATACGATGTGCGTGGCTATGTCACTGCGCTCGATCTGGAAACAGGCAAGCTGCGCTGGCGCTGGCACGTGGTGCCGCACGATCCCAAGCTGGGGCCGCAGGAAATGCCCGAACTCGAAGCCGCGCTGAAAACGTGGGACCCGAACAGCCGCTGGGATATCGGCGGCGGCGGTAGCCCGTGGGATGCGATTGCCTTCGATCCCGAAACCGGGCTGGTGATCGTCGGTACCGGCAATGGCGGGCCTTATGCCACGTCCAAACGCTCGCCCGCAGGTGGGGACAATCTCTATCTCGCCAGCCTCGTCGCGCTCGATCCGAAGACGGGGCGGATGAAGTGGCACTATCAGGAAACCCCCGGCGACAACTGGGATTTCACCGCCACGCAGCCGATGATCTTCACGCACATGAAGATCGATGGTGAGGACCGCCCGGTGGTGCTGCATGCGCCCAAGAACGGGTTCCTTTACATTCTCGACCGGCGCGACGGAAAGCTGTTGCGGGCCAATCCCATCGTGCGGACCAACTGGACCAAGGGCATCGACCCAGTGACGGGCCGCCCGATCCTCGATCCCGAGGTGGCGGATTACACCACTGGTCCCAAGATCGTGTTTCCCGCCACCACTGGCGCGCGCAACTGGCACCCGGCCAGTTATGATCCAGCCACTGGCTTGTACATCGGCGCGGTGCTCGACATGGGGAACCTGATCTTCATGACCGAGGGTCAGAAGCCCTTCAAGGCAAAGGCGCTGAACAACGATGCGGCGCTGATCTTCACCCCCGATGTCGAAGCTGCGCTGGCTGGCTTTCCGCCAGCATTCGGCGATGCGGTGCGCAAGACGCCTGCCTATGCCGAGGCGCTGAAGAACCCGGCCAGCGCGCAGATCCGCGCCATCGATCCGCTGACCGGGAAGACCGTTTGGGCCGCTGATACCGCAGGCTGGCAGGACCGGGGCGGGGTGCTGACCACCGCCAGCGGCCTCACGATCTACGGCGGCGTGACCGGGAAGCTGTTCGTGCGCGAGACGAAGACCGGCAAGCTGCTGAAGGAGATCGACACCGGCACCGCAATCATGGCCGCGCCGATGACCTACGAGGTGGGCGGCGTTCAGTACATCGCAGTCATGGCCGGGTGGGGCGGGGGTGGCTATCCGTTCGTGCCGCGCTATTCAGCAGCGTATAATCGCAGCAACATGAACCGATTGCTAGTGTTCAAGATCGGCGGTGGCGCAGTGCCAAAGCCTGATATGCGGCCTGCGCTGGAAGTGGCACCCGCACCGCCTGCGCAAGCGCCGGGTGTGACGGCGGCGACCATTGCGCGCGGGCAGGGGCTGTTCTTCGGCAATTGCGCCATCTGCCACGCCAATCAGCCCCGCTCGATCACGCCGGACCTGCGCCGGATGCAGCCTGCCACGCATGAGGTGTTCCGCGAGATCGTGATGGAGGGGCTACTGGTGCCGAACGGCATGCCGCGCTGGGATGATTTGCTTAAGCCGGACGAAGCAGAAGCGATCCACGCCTACCTGATCGACCTGCAGAGTCAGACCCGCAAGGATGAGCTGGAAAAGCAGAGGGCCGGAAAGCCGCTCGACGGGCCGAGTCTGACCATTCTTTCGAACTATTGACCAGCAATTGCCACGCCCCAACCCCCGTTCGTGTCGAGCGAAGTCAAGACACAAGTCGCTGCATAACGTGTCTCGACTTCGCTCGACACGAACGGCGTGGAGTGGGGCAATTTACGAAGGACGCTTATGGACTTCTCCACGCTCGACAATCCCCGCCTCGAATTCGCCTTCGCCTGCCGCCTGCGTTTCACCCGGGTGCAGATGGTGCCTGACCTGCCATCAGGCGGGATGCGCAGCGCCGTCTATGTGGACGAGGGCGAGTTCGAAGGCCCGCGCCTGAAAGGCAAGGCCGTGCCCAATTCGGGCGGGGATTATGCCTTTTTCCGGCCCGATGACACGGCGATGTTCGATGCACGCTATGTGCTGGAAGTGGATGACGGCACACTGATCTATATGCAGAATAAAGGCTTCCTGTGGGGGCGCGAGCCGGGCACGATGGACCGCCTGCGCGCGTGGGCCTTTGCCGGGGGCGAGCCGGTACCCCACGCAGAATACTATCTGCGCGCGCAACCGACGTTCGAGACCAGCACGGGCAAGCACGACTGGCTCACCCGCCACGTCTTCATCGGCGTGGGCGAGCGCAAGCCCGATGGCAATTACGTGAAGTATTATGCGCTGACGTGACGGCTTGACCAAGCGGGCGCAAATCCGCATAACAATAACAAATGTTAGAAAAACATATGGGAGAATCCGTCCGGTGAAGCTTCACCTTCCCCCCCGCGTCAGCCCGAAGCAGTTCCAGTCTGCGATGACCGCCTTTGCCGGTGTCGTCGGCAAGGATTGGCTGATGGACAGCGACGCTGACCGCGATGCTTATGCCGATACATACGCGCCGGGCAGCACCGAAGAGTGGCCTGCATCGGCCGCCGTCGCGCCTGCCAGCGTGGATGAAGTGCGCGCGATCGTGCGGCTGGCGAATGAACATAAGGTGCCGCTCTGGCCCGTCGCGCGCGGCAAGAATCTGGGATACGGCACCGCCGCGCCGCGCATGGAGGGCACCGTGGTGATGGACCTTGGGCGCATGAACAAGGTGCTCGAACTCGATTCCACGCTGGCCTATTGCGTGGTCGAGCCGGGCGTCGGGTTCTATGATCTGTACGACAAGATCCAGCGCGAGAAGGCCCCGCTTTGGCTTTCGGTCCCCGGCAATGCCTGGGGTTCGGTGCTGGGCAATGCACTGGAACATGGCATCGGCTACACCTCCTATGGCCTCCATGCGCGCAACTTGTGCGGGATCGAGGCGGTGCTGCCCGATGGCGATCTGTTGCGCACCGGGATGGGTGCGATGAACAACAACCCTGCGTTCCATCTCTTCCCGATGAGCTATGGCCCGACATGGGATCTGGCGTTTTCGCAGTCCAATCTTGGCATCGTGACCAAGGCTGGCGTGTGGTTGCAGCCCGCGCCGGAAACCTCGCTCGAAATCGTGTGGGATATTCCCAAGGTGGAGGACATCGGCTGGGTGATCGATACGATCACGCCGCTCAAGATTTCCGGCTTGATCGACCAGAACGTGTTCATCCCGTCGTGGCTGGGCAAGATGGTGTTGAAAGGCCAGCGCAAGGACTTCTGGGACAAGCCATCGGCCATCCCCGACTGGCGCGTGGATGAACTGCTGAAAGAGCACAAGCTGGGCTATTGGCAGGTCGCGCTGCGGCTTTATGGCGAGGAACCCGTGGTCAAGGCGCGGGCCGAAGTGGTCAAGGCCGCGATGAAGCGCAACCTTGCCGCCCCCCCTCAGGAAAACTGGTGGCGGCAGGGCGATCCTATCGGGCAATATGACACCACGATGGGCGTGCCATCGGCTGTACCGTTGCAGATGTCAGACTGGATCGGCGGGCGCGGCGCACACATGGGCTTTTCGCCGGTGGTCCCAGCCACGGGCAAGCACGTGCTGGATCAGATGGCGCGCAGCCGCAAGATAATCGCCGATTTTGACGTCGATTTCTATGCCAGCTTCACCATCGGCGGGCGCTTTGCCAACAACGTCAACATGCTGATGTATGACCGCGACAACGCCGAAGAAGTCGTAAAAATGCGCAAGCTGTTTGATGCGCTGATCATTGAGACGGCCAAGGCGGGCTATGCCGAATACCGCACCCATCTGGGCTGGATGGACCCGGTGATGGAAACCTTCGATTTCAACAACCACGCGCTGCGCCGCTTTGACGAAAAGGTGAAGTCCGCGCTCGACCCCAACGGGATCATTGCGCCGGGCAAGCAGGGCGTGTGGCCTGCGGTCTACGCCGACAAGCGCGGGTCAGCCTACAAGGGAGGGCAGTGAGATGAAGCGTATCGTGATTGCCGCCGCCCTCGTGGCGATGGGGGCGGCTGCCTATGCCGCGCCGCCCGCCGGAGGCCCACCGCCGATGCCGCCCTACATGCTGCGCCCAATTGCGCCCGAGGGTGACCGGTTGAAGCCCGGCCGCGATGGCAAAACCGTGTTCGAGGCGCAGTGTGGATACTGTCACCTCGTTGGTGGCATGGGCACAAATCTTCTGACCAAGCAGCAGATGATGGCAGGCAATCCGCCGGAGCAGGGTGTGCTTGCCAACCGACAGGATCTAACGCGCGATTATGTGAAGGCCGTTGTCCGCATGGGCAAGGGCGCGATGCCGCAGCAGACCAAGGTTGATATCACCGACGCGGAGCTGGATGCCGTGGCGGCTTATCTCGGAAAGGCGGGCTGATGCGTCTGTCTCGCCGCTCGATGCTAAAAGGCAGCGCGCTGGCTGGCTCTGCCATGGCCGCGCCCGCCTTGGCTGCGATTTCACCCGAAACACCGCTGGTGGTGTTCGACAGCCGCATTCCTGAATCTCTGGCCTTTGCAGCTACCCATGGCAGCGCGGCGCGGCTTGATCTGGCACAAGGCGTTGAAAAAGCATGGCGCGCTCTGAATTTTCCGCGTGCGGTGACGGGCCTCACACGCTGGAGTGATTGGACCGCGCTACGTGGGGCACTCGAGGAGCAGGGCTTGCGACTCGGGGAAGAAATGCGTGTTGCATCGCCGCTCTCAGGCCGCACACATCTCTTCCGTTGGACAATGACGGCGCGCTAATCCCTCGTGCTGGAGGTCCGCAAATGAAAGGGGCGCGTTCTTTGCAGAGCGTGCCCCTTTTGCCATCCAGCAACGTTGCACTGCGTGAAATGCTCCGAATCGACGGGATGCACATCATGCGCCAAGGGGCATAGCCGGAACACGAAATTTAAAAGCATGCGGGCTTGACCCGCGCTCCCGCTGATTTAGTATGTGTTACTAACAATATTCCGACATGAAGCGGAATCGGGAGAGAGGCAAAGCGAGGCGATGGACGAGGTCACCCTCTACCACTGGGAACCGAACGCCAATTCAGGCAAGCCCATGCTTGCGCTGATGGAAAAGGGCGTGCCTTTTTCCAGCCATTACATCGATATGCTGCAGTTCGATCAGCACAAGCCGGAATACCTTGCCATCAACCCGCAAGGCACGATTCCGGCGATGGTTCATAACGCCAATGGCCAAAGGCGCGTGCTGACCGAAAGCACCGCAATCATGGAATATGTCAACGATCGCTTCGCCGGGCCGGACCTCATGCCAGCCGATGCGCAGGAAAGCTGGCGCGTGCGCTGGTGGATGAAGTTCATGGACCAGTGGCTTGGCCCCAGCTTCTCAATGATCGGCTGGAGCGTCTTCGTCGGACCGATGGTGCGCCAGCGCGATCCGGCGGAACTCGATGCTGCGATTGAGCGCATCCCGCTGCCCGAACGCCGCGTGGCTTGGCGCAAGGCGATCAGCGGCAATTTCTCGGACAGCGAAATGGCCGAAAGCCGCCGCCGCGTGGGGCTGGGCATTGCCAAGCTGGAAGAGGAACTGGGCAAGCGGCCTTATGTCGGGTCCAACCAGTACACGCTGGCCGATATCAACATCTTCAACAGCACTTATTCGCTGCCGCTGTCGCAGCCCGATTTGGCGGGCAAGGACAAGACGCCGAACATCATGCGCTGGCTCAAGCGCGTCTATACCCGCGATGCAGTGAAAAAGACCTGGGCGATGGGCAAGACCGATCTTGCGCACCGCTATGGCCTGATCATGGCGGAGATTGAGGAATGAGCGCCATTCTCTATCATGGCGAGCCGAACGGGGCTTCGCTGACGGTGCTTGCGGCACTGGCCGAAGCTGGGCTGGACATTGAATGCCGCCACATCGATCTGCTGGCGGGTGCGCGTCATGCGCTCGCAGGCATCACTGATCCTGTCGCGCTCAATCTTTGCATCGAAGGCGAAGGGCCGGTGCTGGTCATCGATGGTGAAGCGATGACCGAGTCCGTGTTTCTTGCGCAGTATTTCGATGAAGCTGCGGGCGGAGCCGGATTGCAGCCCGCCGATGCCTATGCCCGCTGGGAAATGATGATGTGGTGCCGCCAGATGACCGAGCGGCTGTCTCCTGCGGCAGCGCTGCTGGGCAATATGGCGAGCGCGGGCGATGCCATTGCGGCTATTCCGGCTGACGCCTTTGCAGTGCTGACGACCAGCATCGTCTCGGACGATCTGCGTGAACGCTGGCAGGCCTTGCACGACGGCGCAATCGATGCGGCCCAGATTGCTGACAGCGAGGTAAAGATCGCTGCCGCCGTCCTGCGCTGCGAAAAGCAGCTCGGCGATGGCCGCGAATGGCTGATGGGCACCTTTTCCATTGCCGATCTCGTCACCTATTCATGGCTGGCAGGCATGCAGCCGCTTCAGCCAGCGGCCTTTGCCGCCGCACCGCTTGCGCAGGCTTGGCTTGCCCGTGTGGCGGCGCGTCCGTCCGTGCAGGCCGCTTTGGCCAAAGCCACCGTTCAAGACCCGCTCCGCGCATGGGCGCCGGGGCCAGAAATCAACCGTTGGGGATAATCCGTGCGCGCTATCGACTATTTTGACCGTGGCCATGACCGCAACCCGCAGCGTCTTGCGATTGTCGATACCGACACCGGCCTCAAACTGACCTTTGCCGAAACGAAGGCGCTTTCGTTGCGGATTGCTGCCGCGCTGCAAAAGGGCGGCTTCAAGAATCAGGACTTGCTCGGCCTTTATGGCCCGAATGATGGCATGTTGCTGGTCGCCCTGCTCGCCATGTGGCGCGCCAATGGTAAGTGGATTCCGGTCAACACCCGTAACGCCATCGATGCTAACGCGGCCTACATCAACTATGTGCGCCTTGAATGGATGGTATACCATTCATCAAAGGCGGATGAGGTCGAACAGCTCAAGGCGCTGTGCCCCACGCTTCAGCACTTCGTCTGCCTCGACCAGCGACTGGGCGATGATCCCAGCTTGGATGAATTCATCGCAGGCGTTTCCGAAGCCGATTTTGTGGAACCGGAAATCGATGCTTTCGGCAACCTGATGGACTTTGTCGGCATCTTCCCCACCGGCGGCACCACTGGCCCATCAAAGGGCGCGAATGTGACCAACCTTGGCTGGGGCACGATGATCGAAACCGCCGCCGATGGCATGGGCGGACGCACCGATGACCCGGTGGCGCTGGTCTCTGCACCGATCACACACGCGGCTGGCCCGATTTCGCTTTCGACGATGAGCCTTGGCGCAACGCAGGTGATCCTGCCCGGTTTCGATGCTGAAGCCGTGCTCAAGACCATTGAGGACTACAAGGTCACGCACATGTATCTGCCGCCCACGGCGATGTACCAGTTGCTGGCCTCGCCCGAGATTGGCAATCACAATTATTCGTCGCTGAAGATCTTCATTCTGGTCGGATCGCCCTGCAGCCCGGAAAAGCTGCGGCAGGCGGTTTCGATCTTTGGCCCGGCGATGTGCCAGGCCTATGGTCAGGTCGAATGCCCGATGATCGTGGCGTGGTTCCCGCCTGAAGATGTGGCGAAGTATGCCGCCACTGCGCCTGAAAAGCTGGCCTCCTGTGGCAAACCCACCCGATCAATCAAGGTGGCGCTGCTCGATGATGATGGACAGCCGGTGCCTTTGGGTGAAGCCGGCGAAATCTGCGTGCGCGGCGCGCTGGTCACGCACTCGTACTTTGAAAAGCCCGAAGAAACCGCCGAAATCCGCAAGTTCGGCTGGCACCATACTGGCGATGTGGGGAAGTTCGATGAGGACGGCTACCTCTATATCGTGGACCGCAAGAAGGACATGGTGGTCTCGGGCGGGTTCAACGTGTTCACCGCCGAAGTCGAAGCCGCCGTGACTGAAATTGCGGCCGTAAGGGAAGCTTGCGTGTTCGGCATCCCGCACGAAAAGTGGGGAGAGCAGGTCCATGCGGTGGTCGTGGCTGACGGGGTGACTGAGGCCGAAATCATCGCCTATACAAAGGGCCGGCTTGGCGGCGTGAAAGCGCCAAAATCTGTCACGTTTATCGACTCGATTCCCCGCACCGCTGCGGGCAAGATGGATAAGAAAGCGCTGCGCGCACCCTACTGGGGCAACAGCGATCGCATGGTAAACTGATCCGGCACCAAGCCGGACACATTGAAATTTGATCCGGCATTAGCCGGACTGGGTTGGAGAGGCTCAAGAAAATGCGTTTGAACCGCAAAATGCACGTGATGCTTGCCGGGACACTGGCGTTGGCGCTTCCGCTGGCGGCCTGCACAATGGCAGCCAATGCTGAACCAGGGGTAGGTGCGCAGCAGATCATCGCTGCAGATGGCTCAAACTGGCTGTCCTATGGCCGCACCTATGATGAACAGCGCCACAGCCCGCTGACCCAGATCACGGCGGAAAACGTCAGCCAGCTTGGCCTTGCGTGGTCTGCCGACATGGACACCGCGCGCGGGCAGGAAGCCACGCCGCTGGTGATTGACGGCAAGATCTACCTGACCACCGCATGGTCCAAGGCCAAGGCCTATGATGCGGTTTCGGGCAAGCTCTTGTGGGAATTCGATCCCAAGGTGCCGGGTGAAACCGCGGTCAAGGCCTGCTGCGATGTGGTAAACCGCGGGATGGCCGCTTGGGGTGACAAGCTCTACTTCGGCACGCTGGATGGCCGCCTGATCGCGCTGGATCGCAACACCGGCAAGCAGGTATGGTCCACTGTCACCGTCGATCAATCCAAGCCTTATACCATCACCGGCGCACCGCGTGCGATGAATGGTCTGATCGTGATCGGCAATGGCGGCGCGGAAATGGGCGTGCGCGGCTATGTCACCGCTTATGACGCGGAAACCGGCAAGCAGGTCTGGCGGTTCTACACCGTGCCCGACATGCCGGGCAAGAACGACGAGGAATACCTGAAGAAGGCCGAAGCCACCTGGAAGGGCGAATGGTGGAAGCTGGGCGGTGGCGGCACCGTGTGGGATGCCATGGCCTATGATCCTGAGCTTGACCTGCTCTACATCGGCGTCGGCAATGGCAGCCCGTGGAATCAGGCCTATCGCTCACCCGGCGGCGGCGATAACCTCTATCTGTCGTCTATCGTGGCGATCAAGGCCAAGACCGGCGAATACGCATGGCACTTCCAGCAGACACCGGGCGAAACGTGGGACTTCACCGCCACGCAGCATATCATTCTGGCCGACATGGAAATCGCTGGAAAGCCGCGCAAGGTGCTGATGCAAGCGCCCAAGAACGGCTTCTTCTATGTGATTGACCGGACCAACGGGAAGTTCATTTCCGGCAACGCCTACGCGCCTGTCAATTGGGCCACGGGACTCGATGCCAATGGTCGCCCAATCGAAAATCCCGAAGCGCGATACGACCTTACCGGCAAGCCTTTCATCAGCATGCCGGGGGCAGCGGGCGCGCATTCGTGGCATCCGATGGCCTATGATCCGGCGCAGCGTCTTGTTTATATTCCGGCGCAATTTGCAGCTTACCCGTATTTCCCGGAAAAGGACTGGAAGCCGCAGGCCGTGGGCTTCAACACCGGGGTGGACAGCGCCGCAAGCGCCATGCCCGCCATCAAGGAAGCGCGCGATGCGGCAAGGGCCGCCACTACCGGCGCGGTCGTTGCGTGGGATCCGGTTGCGCAGAAAGAACGCTGGCGCATTCCGTTCAAGGGACCATGGAACGGCGGTATGCTGGCAACCGCGGGTGGTCTGTTGTTCCAAGGCAATGCCACTGGCAGCTTTGCCGCCTATTCATCGAAAGATGGTAAGCAACTGTGGTCGTTCCCGGCACAGACCGGCGTTGTCGCAGCGCCGATCACCTTCAAGGTCGGCAATGACCAATACGTTGCAGTGCTGGCCGGTTGGGGCGGTGTGTGGCCGCTGGCCACCGGAATCCTCTCCGACATATCCGGCCCCACGCGCAACATCAGCCGCCTGTTGGTCTTCAAGCTGGGCGGCAAGGCCAAACTCCCCGATGCGCCCCCGTTCGAAGAGCGCCCGCTTAATCCCCCACCGCTCGTCGGCACGCCCGCCACGATTGCGCAGGGTGCCAACCTCTATGGCAAATACTGCACGGTCTGCCACGGCGATGCAGCCATCGGTGGCTTGCTCCCCGATTTGCGCCACAGTGCGATGAACACCGATTACACCGCGTGGCAAACCGTGGTGCATGACGGTGCGCTGGTGGACAACGGCATGATCGGCTGGGCCAAGTATATGACCAAGGAGCAGATCGAATCGATCCGCCATTATGTCATCAAACGCGCCCACGAAGATAAGGCCCTTGAAGACAAGGCGCTGGCCACGCGCTGACAAGATTGCTATGTGACATAGCAACTATAAACCTTGGAGAGAGTCATGACGCATCTTTATCCCAATCTCATCAATGGTGAACTCGTCACGACCGCAGATTCGCTTGAGGTCGTGAACCCCGCAAACGAACAGGTCATCGGCCGCGTCCCAGCCTGCGGAGCCGAAGAACTGGACCGCGCCGTTGCCGCAGCCCGCGCTGCGTTCAAGACTTGGTCGAAGACCCCGGTCGATGATCGTCGCGCCGTGATCCGCGCCATGGCGTCTGCCATTGAGGCGAACTTCGATGAACTCTACCGCCTTTTGACAGCAGAGCAGGGCAAGCCGCACCATCAGGCGCAGCACGAAATCGGCGCCTGCGCGGGCATGATGAATGCCCAGTCGACCCTCACGCTTGAAGAGACGATCAACGAAGACAGCGCTGAACGCCTTAGCCGCACCCGCCGCGTGCCGGTGGGCGTGGTGGCCGGGATCGTGCCGTGGAACTTCCCGCTGCTGATGGCGGTGCAAAAGATCGCACCTGCCATCCTCTCGGGCTGCACCATCGTGCTCAAGCCCTCGCCGTTCACGCCGCTGACCACGCTGAAGTTTGCCGAACTGATCAAGGACGTGGTGCCCGCAGGTGTGGTCAACATCATCACCGGCGAAGACGCGCTTGGCCCGATGATGACCTCGCACCCTGATATCGACAAGATCACCTTCACCGGTTCGACCGCCACCGGCAAGCGCATCATGGAAGGCGCATCAAAGGATCTGAAGCGCATCACACTGGAACTGGGCGGTAACGATGCCTCCATCGTCCTGCCCGATGCCGATGTTGCCAAGGTTGCAGAACAGCTGTTCTGGTCAAGCTTCACCAACGCCGGGCAAATCTGCGTCGCGGCCAAGCGCGTCTATATCCACGAAGATATCTATGACGAAATGAGCGCCGCAATCGCCGAATATGCCAAGACCGTTACCGTCGGCGATGGCGCCAACCAGGGCACTGGCGTCGGCCCGATCCAGAACAAGAAGCAGTTTGATCGTGTGTGTGAACTGATCGAGGATGCCAAAGCCAATGGCTACAAATTCCTCGTCGGCGGCAATGTCGATCCTTCTGGTTCAGGCTACTATGTGCCGATCACCATTCTCGACAACCCGCCCGAAGACGCGCGCATCGTGGCTGAGGAACAGTTCGGCCCGGTCATGCCGCTTATGAAGTTCTCGTCTGACGATGAAGTCATCGCGCGCGCCAATAACTCGGAGTATGGTCTTGCAGGCGCTGTGTGGACCAAGGACACCGACCGCGGCGTGGCCATTGCCGAGCAGCTGGAAACCGGCACGGTATGGATCAACGAATTCCTCCACCTCTCGCCCTTCGCACCTTTCGGCGGCCACAAGCAGTCGGGCTTTGGCGCTGAATACGGCATCGAAGGCCTGAAGGAGTTCACCTACAGCCAGGTGATCACCGTCAAGAAAGACGCGCTGGTCTGAGCCATGCGTGAGTAATCGGTAGTCCCGGCGATCTTCGGGTCGTCGGGGCTTCTTTCAAGGAAATGCCCAGTGCCCATCGACCTTTCGAAGATCAAGGCTATCGACGTCCATGTACACGCCGAAGTCTCGTGCCACGATCCCGAAGATCCGGTGATGGGCAAGTTCTTCGACGCGGCCAGCGCCTATTTCAAGGCCCCGCGCGAACGGCCCAAGATGCCCGAAATCGTCGAGATCTACCGCGAAGAGCAGATCGCGTTCTGCATGTTCACGGTCGATGCCGAATGTGGCATGGGCGCAAAGCGCGTGTCGAACTACGAAGTGGCCGAAATGGCGCTGAAGAACGATGACATCTGCATCGCCTTTGCCTCGATCGATCCGCACAAGGGCAAATTCGGTGCCCGCGAAGCGCGCGATCTGATCGAGAACTACGGCGTAAAGGGCTTCAAGTTCCACGGCATCGTGCAGGATTGCCACCCGGCAGACCGCGTGGCCTATCCTATCTATGAAGTGATCGCCGAATACGGCCTGCCCGCCATCTTCCACACCGGCCACTCCGGCATGGGCACCGGCATGCGCGGCGGCGGCGGGATGCGACTCAAGTATGGCCAGCCCATGCTGGTCGATGATGTCGCGGTCGATTTCCCCGACATGAAGATCATCCTCGCACACCCTTCGTGGCCGTGGGTGGATGAAAGCCTGTCGATGGCGCTGCACAAGGACAACGTGTTCATCGATCTGTCGGGATGGAGCCCCAAATACTTTGCCCCGCAGATTATCCAGTATGCCAACACGCAGCTGAAGAAGAAGATGCTGTTCGGTTCGGACTTCCCGCTGATCCACCCGCATAAGTGGATCGACGCCGCGCTCAAGGTCGGCTTCAAGGATGAAGTCATGCCCGGCATCATGAAGGACAACGCCGCGCGCCTGCTCGGCCTGTCTTGAGCACTGGGCCTGAACGTAGAGCGGTGGCAGACCCTGACGATATCCGCGCGTGGCAACGGCTCGATGCGGCAACCACCACATCGGGCCGGATCGAGGATCGCGATGTGGTACGCCTTGCCGATCTCGGCGTGCGCCACGTCGTAAACCTCGCTCTGGAAACCCATCCAGAGGCGCTGGCCGGTGAAGGCGACAAGCTTGCCGCGCAAGGCATCGCCTATACCCACATCCCCGTGCCGTTCGATGCACCCGGCGATGATCATTTCGCTGCTTTCGTTGCCGCGCTGGAACAGGGGCCAACCCCGGTCCACGTCCACTGCATCATGAACTGGCGCGTCTCGGCCTTCTTCTACCGCTACAACCGCGATCATCGCGGCTTGCCTGAGGCAGAAGCCCGCGCCCTGATGGAGCGGCAATGGTCGCCCGATGGCCATGAAAGCAAGGAGGCCCGCATCTGGGCCGAATTCATCGCACCGAGGCCTGCGTGACCGATCTTGCGGGCAAGCACATCGTGATCACCGGCGCATCCACCGGCATCGGCCGCGCCACGGCCACCGCCTGCGCCAAGGCCGGAGCCAGCCTCACCCTGATCGCCCGCCGCGCCGATCTGCTGCAACAGGCCGCGCAAGAGCTTGGCGGCGCAACAACCTTCGCCGCCGCCGATGTGGCCGACAAGGCTGCGCTCACCGCCGCACTCGATCATGCCATCGCCACCCATGGCGCAATTGATGGCCTGTTTCTGAATGCCGGGATCGGCGGCATGTTCGCCCCGGTGGAGGACTACACCGACGACGCTTTCGACGCAGTCATGGCGGTCAATCTCAAGTCGGTGTTCTGGGCCATCCAGCACGTCCTGCCCGCGATGAAGGAGCGCCGCACCGGCGCGATCCTCGTCACCGGCAGCCTCGCCAGCGAGCGGGGCTTGCCGATGAATGCGGGATATGTCGCCAGCAAGCACGCGGTCCTCGGCCTCTCGCGCGCCGTCGCCAATGAAGCGGCGGAGTTCAGCGTGCGCTGCAATTGCATCCTGCCCGGCCTGATCGAAACGCCGATGCTAGATGGCCTGCCGCCCGAAGCTGCCTCGCAAATGGCCAAGGCTGTACCGCAGGGCCGCACCGGCTCTGCCGACGAAGTGGCGCAGGTAGCCGCCTTCCTCCTGTCCGACGCCGCCAGCCACGTCACAGCTCAAAGCTGGGCCGTGGACGGAGGCATGCTCGGCACCATGCGAGTGTGAACTTATGGCTTTGAAGTATTACCACGCCGAACCGCTGGCGAACTCGCTCAAATCGATGGTCCCGCTCAAGGAAAAGGGCCTCGCCTACGAGAGCATCTACGTCGATCTGCACAAGTTCGAACAGCACCAGCCGTGGTTCACCGCTATCAACCCCGAAGGCCAGGTGCCGGTGCTCGATCATGATGGCGCGATCATCACGCACACCACGGTGATCAACGAATACCTCGAAGATGCCTTCCCCGATGCCCAGCCCGCCGACGCCCCGCTCCGCCCGCGCGATCCGGTGGGTGCCGCGCGGATGCGGTATTGGAACAAGTTCATTGACGAGCACGTGATGAACTACGTCTCGATGCACGGCTGGCACCGCATGGTCGGCGTGATAGCCCGCAACATCGAAAGCGGCGATTTTGAAAAGCTGCTGGAAAGCATTCCCCTGCCAGACCAGCGCAAGAAATGGGCCACCGCGCGCTCCGGTTTTTCGGAAAGCGACCTCGCCAACGCCACGGCCAAGATCGAATACGCGCTCGACAAGATTGAAAGGCAACTGGGCGAAACAAAGTGGTTGGCAGGCGACACCTATACCCTTGCCGACATCAACTTTTATTCGCATTGCGGCGCGATGGTCGAACGCATGTTCCCGGAGATGGAGGTCGCCAAACGCGCACCACGCCTGTGTGAATGGCGCGATCGTGTGGCTGCGCGCCCGGCCGTGGCCGAAGCGCTGAAAAGTGAAGACAGGACCGCACCGGGCTTGCGCGTCTGGTCAGGAGAAGTGCGTTAGTGGCTGGTTTCGTTCTGATTCATGGGTCTTGGCACGGTGGTTGGTGCTTCGATCCAGTGGCTGACATTTTGCGTGCGCGGGGGCACACCGTCATCACGCCGACGCTCCCCGGCATGGGCAGCACGGCAGAGGAAATGGCGGCCGTTACGCTGGCTGGTTGGGGTGAATTTGCTGCGCAGCATTGCTGCGACCTCAAGGCGCAAGGCGTTGGCCCCGTGGTGCTGGGTGGGCACTCGCGCGGGGGCCTTGTCGTGTCCACTGCGGCTGAGCGCGATCCATCGGCAATGGACGCCCTCGTCTATATCTGCGCGATGATGCTGCCCAATGGCATGAGCCGGGCCGAGTTCAAGGAAACCGAAGGCCTGAACCCCGCTTTCGACGCGATCATCTCGAAGGTCCACGGCGGCGTTGCCACGGTCATCGATGCGGAAAATGCTGCACCTGTCTTCGCTCAAGTCTCACCCCCCGATCTGGTCGAAGCGGCCATGGCGCGGCTTATGGCTGAACCCCATGCGCCACGTTCCGAGAAGATCACCGTTACACCCGAGCGCTGGGGCAGCCTCCCGCGCACTTATGTCGAATGCACGCTCGACCGCACCATCCCTATCGACAGTCAGCGCCGCATGATTTCGATGTCACCGGGGGCAAATGTGGTCACGCTTGAGGCAGATCACAGCCCCTACCTGTCAAAGCCGCAGGAAGTGGCCGATGCGCTGGAAGCTGCGATTCCGGGCTGACCATTGCATCAACAATGCGGAAAACAAACCCGCTCATGCTGAGCTTGTCGAAGCATGCCAACGCGAGGGTCGTCCGGGCACCCTTCGACAAGCTCAGGGTGAGCGGGTTTAGTTTGAGCTTCTGTCTGGAAGCCAGCCTCAATCCCCAAAGAAATTCAACTCCAGCAGCACATTGTTCGGATCAGCCGTAAAGATTTGCCGCAAACCGATGGCGGCGACGAAGTTGGTCTGGCAATCCAGCCCCATCGCACCGATCTGCCCCAGCACATCATCATAACCTGAACAGTTCAGCGCCACATGATGGATCGCCCCGGTCAGCGATCCCGGCTCGACAGCACGATCATAAGTGCGAGGACAGTCCACCGCATTGATGTGAATGATAGCCTTGCCGCCCGCATCATACATCCATTGCGCGTTCTGCGGAGTAAGCGGAGGCGGCCCATCGCGCCGTTCCAGCCCAAGCAGCGCCTGGTAAAACTCTGCCGTCTCGTCCAGCCTGTCTGTAATGATATTGACGTGATCCAGCGCGTTGACGTGCATATCTGTTCTCTCCCGCAAACAAAAACGGCGGCAGGAGCATTGTGCTCTCGCCGCCGCCAGAATTCAACGAATCAAAGCGTCAGCTTTTGAACACCACCGTCTTGGTGCCATTCAGCAGCGCGCGATCTTCCAGATGCAGCCGCACGGCCTCGGCCAACACGCGGCGTTCCACATCGCGGCCCTTGCGTACCAGATCGTCTGGGCTGTCAGCATGAGTCACGCTTTCCACGTCCTGATGGATGATCGGGCCTTCATCAAGGTCGGTTGTCACGTAATGCCCGGTCGCGCCGATCATCTTCACCCCGCGCGCGTGCGCCTGGTGATAGGGTTTGGCGCCCTTGAAGCTGGGCAGGAACGAATGGTGGATGTTGATGCAGCGACCATTGAGGAACGATGCCAGATCGTCAGACAGGATTTGCATGTAGCGCGCCAGCACCACCAGTTCCGCGCCCGTCTCGGTAACGATGCGCTTCACCTCGGCCTCCTGCTGCGGCTTGGTGTCCTTGGTGATCGGCAGGTGGTGATAAGGGATGTCGCCGATCAGCGAGATGTTGAGCGCTTCCTTGGGGTGGTTGCCAAGGATGCCGACCACTTCCATCGGCAGTTCGCCAATGCGGGTGCGGTACAGCAGATCGCCAAGGCAGTGGTCGAACTTGCTGACCATCAGGATCGCTTTGCGCTTCACTGTGGTGTCGCGAAGATTCCACTGCATCGCATATTGCTGCGCCACGGGCGCAAATGCTGCGCGGAATTCATCGACCGAGCGCTCACCCGGATCGAAGACCACGCGCATGAAAAAATTGCCGCTCAAGGCATCGTCGAATTGCTGCGCCTCGCTGATATTGCCCCCTGCTTCAAACAGGTTGCCAGTCACGCGGGCCACGATGCCCGGCTTGTCCTCGCAAGACAGCGTCAGAATTAGCGATGCACTCATCAAAATCTCTCCCGTCGATCCTTCGCACTTGGGATGCGCTCATAGGGCGCAACATTTCCCATTGCGAATCTCTGGTGAGATTGTATGTGTTGCATACAAGTTTTTCAACTCGTGTTTTCAAACTTGGCCATTTCACAAGTCGGGAGAGTTATCATGGCAAAGAACCTCGAAGAGGTAATCCAGCAAAACGGCAATGTGGTCGAAATGCTGCGCAACTCGCAGCTGGGTGCCTATGTGTACCCTGTGGTTGCGCCGGAATTTTCAAACTGGCGTTCTGAACAGTGGGCATGGCAGCACAGCGCCGTCCTGTTCGACCAGTCGCACCACATGGTCAACCTGTACATCCGTGGCAAGGACGCGGCCAAGCTGCTGTCCGACACCATGATCAACAGCTCAAAGGGCTGGACGGTCAACAAGGCCAAGCAGTACGTGCCCACCACGCCTTACGGCCACGTGATCGGCGATGGCATCATCTTCTGGGAAGAAGAGCAGAGCTTCACCTACGTTGGCCGCGCACCTGCGTCCAACTGGCTGCGCTATCACGCAGCAACCGGCGGCTACGATGTTGAAATCGAGCTGGACGACCGCTCGCCGATGCGCCCGATGGGCAAGCCCGTCACCCGCAAGGAATGGCGCTTCCAGATCCAGGGTCCGAACGCTTGGGCCGTGATCGAAAAGCTGCACGGCGGTCCGCTGGAACAGCTCAAGTTCTTCAACATGTCCACGATGAACATTGCCGGCAAGACCGTAAAGACGCTGCGCCACGGCATGTCGGGCGCACCGGGCCTCGAAATCTGGGGCCCCTATGCCGAGCAGGAAGAAATCCGTGCTGCCATTCTGGAAGCGGGCAAGGAATTCGGCCTGATCGCTTGCGGCAGCCGCGCCTATCCTTCGAACACGCTGGAATCTGGCTGGATCCCCTCGCCACTGCCCGCCATCTACACCGGCGAAAAGCTCAAGGGCTTCCGTGAATGGCTGGCGGCTGACAGCTATGAAGCCACTGGCTCCATCGGCGGCTCGTTCGTTTCCGAAAACATCGAAGATTACTACCTCAACCCGTGGGAACTGGGTTACGGCAACTTCGTGAAGTTCGACCATGATTTCCATGGCCGTGAAGCACTGGAAGCCCTGAACCCGGCAGAACAGCGCAAGAAGGTGACGCTGGCGTGGCATCCTGAAGACATGGCCAAGATCATGGCTTCGATGTTCAACCCCGATGGCGAAGCTTACAAGTTCTTCGACGTGCCACTCGCGAACTATGCTTCGTCGAACTACGACCGCGTGGTCGATGCCGATGGCAAGACCGTGGGCCTCTCGATGTTCACCGGCTTCTCCTACAACGAAAAGCAGGCGCTCTCGCTGGCGACCATCGACCCTGAAATCCCGTTCGGCACCGAGCTGCACGTGGTGTGGGGCGAAGAAAACGGCGGCACCCGCAAGACCACGGTCGAACCGCACAAGCAGCTGAACGTCCGCGTGATCGTCTCGCCGGTCCCGTACAGCCGCGTTGCGCGCGAAACCTATGCAGACGGCTGGCGCACCGCTCGCTGAGTCAAACCGAAACTGGCACCGCCCGGATTGCTGCAAAGGCAACCGGGCGGCTTGCCACCAACCCCAAGAGGATCCCGCAATGGCAACACCCCTGATTCATCCCAACTGGGACAAGGCGCCCGCCGGGATCACCGATGGCTTCAGCCTTGAGATGACCGCGAAGGACGAAGCGTCGCTGCGCGATGCCGCCCCGCTCATCCCGGCTGAAACCCCCGTCGCCATTACATTTCTTCCCGGCGAAGACGTTGCCGCCCGCGTTGCCGCCACGGTCGCCGTGCGCGAACTCGGCTTTGAACCGATGCCCCATTTCTCTACCCGCCGGATCACGTCCGAGGACGATTTCGAAGGCTACTTGCGCGCGGTGGTCGAAAAGGCTGGCGTTTCCAGATGCTTCATCGTCGCAGGCGATCCGCCCGAGCCGGTCGGCCCATACTTCGACACATCGGCCCTGATCGCCACGGGAGCATTCGAACGCAGTGGAATCAAGGCGATAGGCATCGGCGGGCACCCGGAAGGTCACCCCAACATGACCGAGGCCGAATGCTGGGCCGTCCTCGAAAAGAAAGTGGCAGAGATCACCGCGCGGGGCATGGCCCCGCTGATCGTCACCCAGTTCGGCTTTGATCCCGATGCTTTCCTCGCGTGGCTCAAGGAACTGCGCGCACGCGGCATCGATGCGCCGGTGCGCATTGGTGTGCCCGGCCCTGCCGGGATCAAGCGCCTGCTCGCCTTTGCGGCGCGTTGCGGCGTGGGGGCCTCCACCTCGGTGCTGAAAAAGTACGGCATTTCAGTCACGAACTTGCTCGGCACCGCCGGGCCGGACAAGTTGGTCGATGCCTTCGCCAAAGGCCTGACTGATGAACACGGAAAAGTCCGCCTGCATTTCTACCCCTTCGGCGGCCTCACCAAGACGCTCGAATGGCTGCAGGGGTACAACAAGAAGCACGGCATCAACCAGTGACCGACTTCGTCCTCGTCCACGGCGCATGGGGCGGCAGCTTTGCGTGGGATCGTCTGAAGGCCGATCTCACCGCCGCTGGTCACCGCGTTCTTGCTTGTGATCTCAAAGGGTTAGGTAAGCGTAAAGCCGAGTTCCATCCCGGCATCACGCTGACAGACCACATCGACGATGTCTGCGCCCAGATTGGCGAGGCGGGCTTCGACCGCTTCGTGCTGGTCGGCCATTCCTGGGGCGGCATGGTCATCACCGGCGTCGCCACACGGCTGGGTGCGCGCATCGAAGCCATTGTTTATGTTGATGCATTCCTGCCGCAGGATGGCCAGTCGCTGTGGGACCTGACCGGCGATTGGGAGCATGGCCACTACATCGGCAGCCAGAAGCACAAGCCCGGCGCGGTTTCCCCGCTGCCCGGTTTGGAAAGTCCGGTGCTGTCCGATCATCCGCTCCTGACTTTGGTGGAGGCGGTGCGCTTTACCGGCGAGGAGGCGAAGATCCCGCGCCGGGTCTATGTGTTTGCTACGGATTGGCAGCCGACACCATTTGCAAAGTTTGCAAGTGCGGTGAAGGGCGATCCGGCTTGGGAATATCACGAGGCGCAGGCCAGCCATAACGTGATGGGTGACCAGCCGGAACAGTTGCTGCAAATCGTGCTGGATTGCGCCTGATTTCAGGGGGTTCAGGCGGGCTTATGGGCACCTAGGTGCTGCTAGGTGCATCTAGGTGCACTTCAGAAAACCGGTCTCACCCCTGCGCTGCGAGGCTCTGCATCCGTTTCAGATAGCGCGCCAGAACGTCGATCTCGAGGTTGGCCTTGTGGCCTGCCGCAAGCCTGCCGAGCGTGGTCACCTGCCAGGTGTGCGGGATGATGTTGAGCATGAAGTGGCACGCACCATCGGCCTGATCGGCCACTTCATTGACTGTCAACGACACGCCATCGACAGTGATCGAACCCTTGGCCGCGATATAGGGGGCAAGCTCCTTTGGCGCGGCGACGATGTACTGCCACGAACCGCCCACTTGGGTGACGCTGACCACTTCGCCCACGGCATCGACATGGCCGGTCACGATGTGCCCGCCCAATTCATCGCCCAGCTTCAGCGCGGGTTCCAGATTGAGCGGTGCACCTGCCTGCCATTGGGCGGGCGCGGTGCGCTTGATGGTTTCGCCCGAAACGTCGACTGCGAACCAGCCTTCGCCGGCTACGCCGCCTTTGTCCACCACGGTCAGGCACACGCCCGAACAGGCGATGGAGGCGCCGATGGCGATTTTGGCCGGGTCCATCGCGCAGGAGATGGTGATGTGATGGTCACCCTTGTCCTCGATCGAGAGGATATTTCCGACTTCGGTGACGATTCCGGTGAACATGCAAATCTCCTTCAGCGGACCCGCTCGTAAACGTCCAGCGCATCGCTGCCAAGCGTCCGGCGGTCCACATTGCGCCAGCGCCCGTGCGCTTCGACGAGCGAGCCAAGGCCAATGTCGCCGATGCAAGGAAAGCCCGCACCCACGATGATCGGCGCACGATAGAGCAGCAGTCGGTCCACCATGTCTGCCGCCAGGAAAGCCGCCGCTGCCTGCGCGCCGCCCTCAACGAACAGGTACTGTGCATCGCCGAACGCGCCCGGTGCGGCAATGTCTGCGACGGCTGTCCAGCCATCAGGCACCGAACCGCGCGTCAGCACCATGCGCTGCGGGCTGCGCGCTTCAAGGCCGGGCAGGCGTACATCGAGCCGGGGCGCGTCGGCCCGGAATGTGCCGCCGCCCACCAGAATGGCGTCGGCCTGTGCGCGCTCCACATGACAGTGCGCGCGCGATTCGGGTCCGGTGATCCACTGGCTGGAGCCATCGGCCAGCGCGATGCGTCCATCGAGCGAGGTTGCGAGTTTGAGCGTCAAATGAGGGCGGCCCAGCGCGGTTCGCGTCAGATAGCCCTCAAGCGATTGGCGCGCGGCGGGGGAGGGCACCAATTCCGCCGCAATCCCTGCCGCGCGCATTGCGGCTATGCCGCTGCCCGCTGTGCGCGGGTCCGGGTCTTCCACGCCGATCACTACGCGCGCAAGGTCGCTTTTCAGCACCAGCGAGGTGCACGAAGGCCCGCGCGCGCTGGCGTGGGCGCAAGGTTCCAGTGTGACGTAAAGTGTTGCGCCCTGTGCCGCCGCGCCTGCCATCGCCAGAGCGCCAGCTTCGGCATGGGGACGCCCTCCCGCTTGCGTCCACCCGCGCCCGACGACTTTGCCATCGCGCACGATTACCGCGCCGACCGCAGGGTTGGGCCTGCTGAAAGGACGGCCGCGCCCTGCCAGCGTAGCGGCTGCGTTCAGCCAGCGCTGGTCTTCAGTCGCGCTCATTCTGCGGGATTTTCAGGCTTTTCCTGCAGCTTCTTCTGTTCGGCTTCGAACACCGGGTTGCGCACCAGATTGCGGTCGAGAATTGCCTTGCGCTCGGCTGCAATCTTCGCCTTGATCGCTTCACGTTCCTTATTGCCGTCGGCGTAGGCCTTATCAGCATCGACTCCGGTGGCGTTTCCCACGGCGCGATACATCTGGCGCACGCGTTCGGCGCTGGCTTCTTCCTCGGCCTCTGCGGCGCGGGCCTTGGCCGTTGCCTCCCGGTTTTCGGCCAGAATCTGGGCGTCGGTGCGGCCTTCGAGGAAGCTGGGAAAATAGACGATCTTGGGCGGATGTGGCAGATCGCGGCCACCCTGCTGGTTCATCACATAGAATATCCCGCCGGTCACTGCAGCTGCCATCACCAGCCCGACGAAGCGGTATTCGCTGGGGGCACCAAGCACTTCCCACAGATCGACTGCGGCACGGCGAGGGGAGACATTGCGGAGAAAGGACTTCATGCCCGCATAGATAGGGCCTTCGCCGGGATTGCGCTAGGTCTTACCCGAAAGGCGCATACAGCGTGCGCCCATACCGCTTCAGCCAGCGGTTGGCAGCATTGATTTCCCCTTCGAACAGGCGATCCAGATGGGCGTGGAAAGCCGGGCTATGATCGAAATGCCGCATGTGCGCCACTTCATGGGCAACGACGGAACGGCGCACGAAATCCGGGGCCATGATCAGCCGCCAGTTGATGCGGATTGCGCCGTCGCTGGCGCAACTGCCCCAGCGCCGTTGCGCGCGCGACAGTGAGAGGCGAGGCACAGGTTCTTTTGCCAGCGCGCAATAATGCGCCAGATCATCTGCGCACAGAGCCAACGCCTCAGCCTCAAGCCAGCGCTGCAGCCGCGTGGCAAGGCCCTCTGCCGGACCACCGACCACCACGCAGCCATCGACGATTGCCGGTTTGCGGCGCGCACTTGCTTGCCAATCGATCCGCAGAGTTTCCCCGCGCAGCATAAGCGTGGCATCTGGCGCAATCGCTGCGGCTTCGGGCAGGCGCGCAAGTTGTCCGGCCAGCCAGTCCGCCCGATCACGCGCAAAGGCTTCGGCATCGCCCACGCGGCCCCATGCCGGAATAGAAACGCGTGCTTCGCTGCCATCGGGGGCGAGCCGCAGCGTCATCCGCCGGGCATGGCCCAGCTTGCGGATCACCAGCGGCAGTTCGCGGTCAGCTACCACGATTGTGCGGCGTGAAATCGTACGGGGCGAGGCGGCACGTGGCACCAGCGCCTCTTTTGCTTTCGGGTCGGCCCGGCGCAACCAGTCGAGCATTCCGCGCCCTTCACCCATCGAAATAGTCCGATGGCACGATATGCTCTTCCAAAGGCCCCGCGACTGTCTCGCTGATGGCCTTGCCGATCATCGATTGCCCGGCCTTGTGCACCGCATCGCGGTCCCCTGAAATCAGATAGTGCCAATCGGGCAGGGGATCGCCATCGGCGCGCAGGCGATAGGCGCATGTATCGGGCAGCCACGGCAGATCGCGCGCCAACTTTGGCGTCAACCGCAGGCAATCGGGCACATAGGCGCGGCGGTGCTTGTAATCGCTGCAGCGCCCGGTCTTCAGGTCCAGCAGCTTGCACGCGACATTGGTGTGATAGACATCGCCGGTGGCATCATCTTCCAGCTTGTGCAGGCAGCATTTGCCGCAGCCGTCGCACAGCGCTTCCCACTGTTCGCGGGTGAGCGCCTCCACCGGCTTTTCCCAGAAGCGGTCGGAACTCAATGCACCCACTTTGCCAGTTCAGCGGCCACGGCCTGACCGCTCTTTTCCGCCGGCAGTAGGGCGATGGGTTCACCCTTGGGTCCCATCAGAAACACGCCGCGGCTGTGATCCATGAGATAGTCGGTGGGGCTGGAACCATCGCGCCGTGAATGGAACACGGCCCACTTCTTGGCCACGGCATCGATCTGCGCCTGCGTGCCGGTGAGGCCCACCACCGAAGGGCCGAAATTAGCCGCAAAAGCCCCCACCACCGCCGGGGTATCGCGCTGCGGATCGATGGTGATGAACAAAGGCACGACCTTGGCCGCGAGCGCTGCGTTTTCCTTGGCGAAAAGTCGCACGCCCTGGCCGATGTTCTGCATATCTACCGGGCACACATCCGGGCAGAAGGTGTAGCCAAAATAGACGATCCGGTACTTGCCGTCAAAATCGCTCCACCGCACCGTCTTGCCGTCTTTGCCGGTCAGCGTGAAGTCGCCGCCGATGGTTGCGCCCTCCAAGGGAGGGCTTTCGCGCGCTGGGCCACCGCAGGCGGCAAGCGTGAAGGTGGAGACTGCGGCAAGCGCGATGGCAAGGGTTCTGATCATGCGGGTCATGGCGCGGCGGTTCATGCTCTGCTAACTGTGCCCTTGCAAGAGCGGAGTCCGCAGCAACATATAGGCTGCTGATTAAATGGTCCGCACATATGCGGCTGGGGCACGCAACAGGAGGAATCGATGTTTTCGAAGTCGCTGGCCATATTCCACAGGCCTATTGCCGCTTTGGCGATACTGTTGGCCGCCACCACCGCGATCCCTGCGCAGGCCCAGTTTTCTGACAGCTACAAGTTCCTCGAAGCCGTACGCAAGAAAGAAGGCGACAAGGTGACCGAGGCTCTGAATGATCCGGGCACCCAGATTATCAACACCAAGGATTTCAATTCCGGCCAGACCGCGCTGCACATTGTAGTGGCTCGGCGGGATTTGACCTGGGTGCAGTTCCTGCTGGCCAAGGGTGCCAATGTGAACGCTCGCGACAATCGCGGGGTGACGCCGCTGGTGCTGGCATCGGAAATGGGCTTTTTGGAAGGCGTAGATGAGCTGATCAAATCTGGCGCGCGGATTGATGAGGCCAACAATACCGGCGAAACCCCGCTGATCAGTGCGGTACACCGCAAGGACCTGGCGCTGGTGCGCATGCTGATCAAGGCCGGGGCCAATGCTGACCGGCCTGACAATTCCGGCCGTTCAGCCCGTGATTATGCCGCGCTCGACAAGGGCAGCGCTGTGCTGAGCGAAATCGAACGGTCAACCACCGAGGCCAAGGGCACTGCGCCCAAGAAGACCTATGGACCTTCTTTCTGATACGGGCATTGTACAGCCATGACTGAAGACACCTCGCTTGACGCTATGCGCCTTCGCCTTGCCCCGGCCATTGCCGAAGCAGCCGCTTTTGATGGCTGGAAGCCTGCCGCTGTTGCAGCTGCGGCCGAGATGGAGGGGGTTGACCCGGCGCTGGCCGCTTTCGCGTTTCAGGACGGAGCCCAGAGCGCGGCCATGCAGATGATTGCTGCGTGGGTCGCGCGGATCGATGCCGATATGGCAGACGCTCTGCCGCCCGAACACCTTGCCACGCTGCCGATCCGCGAACGCATTCGCACGCTGGTGCAGTTCCGGCTGGATGCGTTGACCGGCAAGGAGGAGGCGCTGCGCCGCGCGCTGGCTATCATGGCGATGCCGCAGAATGTGGCGGCCTCTGCACGCATGGGCTGGTCGAGCGCGGACGCCATGTGGCGGCTGGCGGGCGATACGGCCACCGATTACAACCACTATACCAAGCGTATCACGCTGGGTTCGATCTATGCGGCAACGCTGGCCTATTTTGCGCAAGACACCAGCGACGGGCATGACGATACGCGCGCGTTCCTTGATCGACGGATCGAGAATGTGATGCAGTTTGAGAAGGTGAAAGCCAAGGTGATGAAGCCGCGTGCGGACGAAGGCTTTTCGCTGATGCGGATGCTGGGGCGGCTGCGGTATCCGGCGGTTTAGTAAAGGGTTTAAAGGGTTTAAAGGGTTTCACGCAGAGACGCGGAGAAGAAAAGGGAGACGCGGAGACGGTGTGACATGCGGCGGAGCCGCTCTTCACCTCTGCCGCAGCGTAAACCGATCCGTTTCGTGATTTGAGTGGCTTTGCAGCCGGGGCTGCTTTCTCTGCGTCTCTCCTTCTTCTCCGCGTCTCTGCGTGAACTCTTTTCAGCGCAACCTTCCCAAACGCCCCTTCTTTTTGATCCAGCGCAATTCTATTGCGAATGACTTGCAATCGCCGCCGCGCTATGGCAGCGGGAAGGGGTGACGCTCGATCAACTCCCTTTGAACACGCCTGCGCGAATCGCCGCAGTTGATTGGTCCGCGCTGGTTGCCGAAGAGGCGCAGCGCTTGCAGGCGCTGGGGCTGGATGAAGGTGCGCGGGTCAGCCTTGCCTATCGCGGGGTATTTGCCGGGCGTGATCCGCTGGCGGTGGAGATTGGCCGCATGACTATCGCCTTGCGCCGCGTCCATGCCCGCGCGATGACGGTTGAAGCGATAGCATGAGCAGGATGCCCACCGTCGCCGCACTGGTCGGCAATCCCAACGCGGGAAAGAGCGCGCTGTTCAATGCACTGACCGGCGCGCGCCAGAAGATTGCCAACTATCCGGGCGTGACGGTGGAGCGCAAGGCTGGCCGCCTGCTTCTGCCATCGGGTGAGCCGGTGGAGCTGGTCGATTTGCCCGGCTCCTACAGCCTTGATGCCACCAGCCCGGACGAGGAAGTGACCCGCAAGGTCATCATGGGTGAGCAGGTAGGGCAGGCAAAGCCCGACGTGATCGTGCTGGTGCTCGACAGTTCCAACCTCGAACAGCACCTTGTTTTTGCGCAAGAAGTGATAGATCTGGGCCGGCCCACCGTGGTGGCGCTGAACATGGTTGATCTGGCTGAGCGTGATGGCTTGACGCTTGATCCCGCCGCGTTGCAGAGCGCACTGGGCGTGCCGGTGATCCCCACCGTGGCAGTGCGGCGGCGGGGTCTGACTGAACTGGCTGCGGCGATTGCTGAGGCGCGCGACCGATCGCAGGTCAGCGAGGCAGTGCCGAGTCCGCATGTGACCTTGCCTGAACGGCGGATGCTTGCGCACCAGATTGCCAGCGCGGCTATTGTTTCGGAGACGGCTAAACACCGCATCCATGCGCGGCTGGACAAGGTGCTGCTGCATCCGTGGGCGGGGCCGCCGATCCTGTTTGCGCTGCTGTTCGTGGTTTTTCAGGCGGTGTTTTCGTGGGCCACGCCCTTTGCCGATGGCCTTGAGGCGGTGGTGGGCATGCTGGGCGATCTGGCCAAGCAGGTCCTGCCCGAAAGCCTGTTGCGTGACCTACTGACCGAAGGCGTGATTGCAGGCGTTGGCTCGGTCGTCGTGTTCCTGCCGCAGATCGTGATCCTGTTCTTCTTCATCCTGTTGATGGAGGCGACCGGCTATATGGCGCGCGCGGCATTCCTGATGGACCGGCTGATGGCGGGCGTTGGCCTTTCGGGCCGCAGTTTCATTCCGCTGTTGTCGAGCTTTGCCTGTGCCATTCCCGGCATCATGGCCACGCGCAGCATCACCGATCCTAAGGACCGGCTGACCACGATCCTGATTGCCCCAATGATGACCTGCTCTGCGCGCCTGCCGGTCTATGCGGTGATCATCGCGGCGTTCATTCCGAACACGGCTCTCGGACCGGGCATCGGCCTGCAGGGTCTGGTGCTCTTCTGCCTTTATGTGGCGGGGATTGTCGGCGCGATGCTGGTGGCACTGGTGTTGCGCCGGTCGGTGACCAAGGGCGCGGCTTCGGGCTTCATCATGGAACTGCCCAAGTACCAGTTGCCAACGGTGAAGGATCTGGCGCTGGGCCTGTGGCAGCGGGCGTGGATATTCCTGCGCCGGGCGGGCACGATGATCTTCACTGTCACCATCGCGTTGTGGATCCTGCTCAACTTTCCGCGTGCTGAACCGGGGCAGGACCAGATCAATGCCTCGGTGGCGGGCACGCTGGCCAATGGCCTTGCGGTCGTGCTGGAGCCTATAGGCTTCAACCGCGATATGAGCCTGGCGATCATCCCCGCCATGGCGGCACGCGAAGTTGCCGTCAGCTCGCTCGCCACGACGTATGCCGTGGGAGCAGAGGATGAGGAGCAGGCTGCGCTGGCGCTTGGCGATCAGTTGAAGTCGCGCTGGACCTTGCCGATGGCGCTTTCGTTCCTTGCGTGGTTCGTGTTTGCGCCGCAGTGCCTTTCGACCATCGCGGTGGCGCGGCGCGAGACCAATGGCTGGAAATGGCCAGCGTTCATGCTCGCCTACCTGTTCGCGCTGGCCTATGCGGCGGCGGGTATTACCTTCTGGACCGCGACTGCCGCCGGACTGGGCTAAACAGGTGCGTTGGTCTGTGGAAACGGTGGCGCGGTGACTCGCCCCCGCGTGGTGTCATGCGCTAGGCACTCCGCCAGATCAAAAGGGAACACGATTCGATGGCAGGCAGCGTCAACAAGGTCATCCTCATCGGTAATCTGGGGGCAGACCCCGAGGTGAAGAGCTTTCAGAACGGCGGGCGCATTGCCAATCTGCGCATCGCCACTTCTGAAAACTGGAAGGACAAGGCGACCGGCGAGAAAAAAGAGCGCACCGAATGGCACACGGTCGTCCTCAACAATGATGGCCTTGTCGGCGTGGCCGAACGCTACCTGAAAAAGGGCAGCAAAGTGTATATCGAAGGCCAGCTGCGCACCCGCAAATGGCAGGACCAATCGGGCAATGACCGCTACACCACCGAAGTTTCGGTGGGCGGCATGGGCGGCGTGCTGACCATGCTTGACGGCGCACCCGGTGCTGGCGGCGGCATGGGTGGAGGCGGCGGCGGTGGTCGCTCGTCCGGCGGTGGCTGGAATGAGGGCGGCTCGTCCGGCGGTGGTTCGCGTGGGGGCTCGTCGAGTGGCGGCGGCTGGAATCAGGGCGGCGGTGGCGGCGGCTTCAACGACGATCTGGACGACGATATTCCGTTCTGATCGAAGCCACGCAAACCAACATAACGCGCATTCCCCAAAATTGTGCGCGCCCCCGCGAAGGCGGGGGCCTCGTGCAGTTTACGGAACCTCGGGGTAAAACGCCTGAGGCCCCCGCCTTCGCGGGGGAGCGGGCTCCTTTTTACTGTGCTTACGCTTCTGGTGGGATCACGTCCCCCGCGTGTCCCCATACAAGTGGATATGCAGCCGGTCGGTAAAGCGCCAGCCGCGTTCCAGCGCCTCTTCTGCCAGCCAGCGTGAGCGCTCGCGCAAGGTGGCGCTGGCGGTGCCCTCGGGCATCACGAACAGGTGATCGGGCGCGATCCCATAGCGTTCCTGCAGCGCTGAAATCTCGGCCAGATCGGCAGGCGTGGCCACCACGAACTTGAACCACGCGCGCGATTCCTGCGCCCATGCGGTGAGCCGGTCAGGCACCAGCGCCAGCGCGGCATCGTTGCCGGAATGCGCGAGTTTGGGGCTGACGTTGAACTGGTCCACCAGTGGATCGAGCGCCGGATGCACGGCCACGGTCCCGTTGGTTTCGATTTCCACGTGCAGGGCGGGGCGGGCCGCTTTCATCAGCGCCACCATCCGCGCAAGTGCGGCTCCTTGCAGCAGCGGCTCTCCGCCGGTGATGACCAGTCTGTCTTCGGGGTGCGTCAGGATCAGCGCGGCGGCGTCTTCCTCGCTCATGGTTAGTTGGTTGTCGGTCCGCTCGAACGCCACTTCATCGCGGTGCGGGCGATTGTCGCCGGTGAAGCGCCAGGTATATGCGGTGTCGCACCAGCGGCAGGCCAGATTGCAGCGGCTCAGGCGCACGAACACCGAAGGGCGGCCCATGCTAGGGCCTTCGCCCTGGAGCGAGGAGAAAACCTCCGGTTCGCCGGGGTTTACGGTGGCGAGAGTTAGCATCGGCGGGTCAGCACGGCGGGGATCAGCGTAGCATGCTTCGACAAGCTCAGCATGAGCGGGTGTGGGTTTAAGAACAAACCCCGCTCAGCCTGAGCTTGTCGAAGGCTGCAGACTGTCATCACCCCAACCGCGCCAGCGCCGCCGCCAGCCGCTCGGCCTCTGCCGCGTGCATGGCGTGATCGGCGCGGGCTTTTTCGACCGCTTCGGGTTTGGCTTTCTCGACGAATGAAGGATTGCCCAAGCGCCCTTCGAGCGACTTGGCTTCCTTTTGCGAAGTAGCCAGCGCCTTTTCCAGACGGGCCTTTTCGGCGGCGATGTCGATCACGCCATCCAGCGGCACCACGATGTTGGCATCGCCTGCACCCACCTGCATCGCCGCGCCTGCGGGCGCTACTTCGAAACGGATGCCGTTGAGGCGGGCAAGGCGTTCGATCACGGCTGGGTTGGCCTCGATGATCGCGCGGGTTTGGGCCGAAGGATCGGGCAGGTAGGCGTCCAGCTTCGCGCCGGGTGCTATGCCGAGTTCGTTCTTGGCAGTGCGCAAGTTCGATACCAGCGCGATCAGCCATTCGACTTCGCGCTTGGCCGCCAGATCGACGGCAGCCTGCGGATCGGGCCATGCGGCGACGATCAGTTCTGCATCGCGCTGCCCGAGCGCGTGCCACAGTTCTTCGGTCACGAAGGGCATGAACGGGTGGAGCATCACCAGAATCTGGTCGAGCACCCAGCCTGCCACGGCGCGCGTTTCGGCGTCGAAATTGCCCTTGATCAGTTCGATGTACCAATCGCAGAACTGGTCCCACACGAAGTGATAGACGGTGTTGGCCGCCGCATCGAAGCGCAGGTCGGTCATCGCCTGATCGAGCGCGGCGACGGTTTCCACGACTTCGCCGATGATCCACTTGTTGACCGCCGAGGTGGCGGCAGGCGCGGCGACTGAGGTGCTGCCGGTGATCCCGTTGCTCTGGCAGAAGCGCGCGGCGTTCCACAGCTTCGTGGCGAAGTTGCGATAGCCTTCGACGCGGCGCTCATCCATCTTCACGTCGCGGCCCTGGCTCTCCATCGCGCACATGAAGAAGCGCAGCGCATCGGCGCCGTATTTGTCGATCAGCAACAGCGGATCGACCACGTTGCCCTTGGACTTGCTCATCTTCGCGCCATCGGCCGCGCGGACGAGGCCGTGGAGATAAAGCTTCTTCCACGGCACTTCTTTCATGAAGTGCAGGCCCTGCATCGCCATGCGCGCATCCCAGAAGAACAGGATGTCGAAGCCGGAAATCAGCAGGTCGTTGGGGTAGTGTTTGGCGAGGAGGGAGCGATCCTCCCCGGAACGGGGAGGTGCCCCGGAGGGGAGGAGGGGCCGGGAGATATCGGAGACGGTAGTGCTATCTGGTGAGGTCTCGACCCCTCCGTCAGCACTACGTGCTGCCACCTCCCCGTTCCGGGGAGGATTTTCGTCTTCCGGCCAGCCGAGCGTGGCGAAGGGCCACAGCGCGGAGGAGAACCATGTGTCGAGGACGTCGTTGTCGCGCTCCAGAGTGACGCCTGCGCCAGCCTTGGCCTGCGCTTCTTCCTCGGTCTCGGCAACGTAGCACTGGCCATTGGAGCCATACCAAGCCGGAATCCGGTGCCCCCACCAAAGCTGCCGCGAAACGCACCACGGCTGGATGTTTTCCATCCAGTTAAAGAACGTCTTCTCCCACGTCTTCGGCACAATCTCGATGGCACCGGAGCGCACGGCTTCCATTGGTGCTTTCGCCAGTTCAGCAGCATCGACATACCACTGGTCGGTCAACCAAGGCTCAATCACCACGCCGCCACGATCACCAAACGGCGTCTGGATCGTGCGGGGTTCGAAGTCGGCGGAGACTTCGTTGCCTTCCTTGTCCTTCGTAACGTGCGGGATCAGGAAGCCTGCTTCCTTCATCCGCTCCACCACCAACTTGCGTGCATCGAAGCGGTCCATGCCGATAAACTCTGCGGGCACCAGTCCGTCCGCCGTCTGTACGACTTTCGCCTCGGCGTCGAACATGTTGAGCATGTCGGCGGCCTTGATTCCGGCGCGCTTGCCCACTTCGAAGTCGTTGAAATCGTGCCCCGGCGTGATCTTCACCGCGCCGCTGCCCAGTTCCGGGTCGGCGTGTTCATCGGCCACAATCTTGAACCGGCGACCGGTCAGCGGTTGCAGGATGTCCTTGCCGATCACGCTGGCATAACGCGCATCTTCAGGATGCACCGCCACGCACATATCGGCCAGCATCGTTTCGGGGCGCGTGGTGGCGACCTCGATGTAGTCCAGCCCGTCGTCGCGGGTCACGCTGTCAGCCAGTGGATACTTGAAGTGCCAGAACCCGCCCTGCGTCTCGCGTGTTTCCACTTCGAGGTCGGAGATCGCGGTTTTCAGCTTGGGGTCCCAGTTCACCAGCCGCTTGTCGCGGTAGATCAGGCCCTGATTGTAAAGGTCTACAAAGACCTTCACGACCGCCTTGGTGAAGTGCGGGTCCATCGTGAACTGCTCTCTGGACCAGTCCATCGAACAGCCAAGGCGGCGCAACTGGCCGGTGATCGTGCCGCCGGACTCGGCCTTCCACTCCCACACTTTGTCGATGAACTGTTCGCGCGTGTAGTTGCTGCGCTTGTCCTGTTTCGCCTCCATCTGGCGCTCGACCACCATCTGCGTGGCGATCCCGGCGTGGTCCATGCCCACCACCCACAGCGCATCCTTGCCGCGCAGGCGTTCATAGCGGATCATCACGTCCTGCAGCGTATTGTCCAGCGCGTGGCCGATGTGGAGGCTGCCGGTTACGTTCGGCGGCGGATTTACGATGGTATAGGGCGCAGCATCAGGCCGTTCGGGGCGGAACAGGCCGTTCTGCTCCCAATGGGCATACCATTTGGCTTCGATCCCGGAGGGTTCGAAAGTCTTCGCAAGCTCGGCTGAATTCTGATCGGGCGTTTGTTCGGTCATGGGCCAGCGCCTTGCCATCCCCAACGCCCGCCTGCAAGCACCCGCCTGCTGGCATTTTCGGGAACCGTGACGCCCGTTCCTTCGTTACGGCTCACGTGTTGCACTTGTCGCCTTGTCAGAATTACCCCATGAAGCGGGCAAGATGCGGGAACTGACCGAATTTCAACTTATGCCCGCCGATCAGCAGGGTGCCGCGACGCTCGCGTTCAGCGGGCCGATGACGGTCGCCTCATTGGGTGCTGCGGACACGCGGCTGCGCGGATTGAGCGAATCTTTCTCGCAGATCGACATTTCTGCCGTGACCCGGATCGACACGGTCGGCGCGTGGACGGTCTGGCGGCTTTCGCGCGATAACGACGCGAAAATCATCGGTTGCAGCGATGAGGCGCAAAAGCTGGTCGATGCGATCAGCAAGGCCGATTCCAATGCCGAAAACGTGCGCGCACACCGCCTGCCATTGTTCACGCGCGTGCCCGCCCATGTTGGCGAAGTGATGATCGGGCTGGGCCGCGGCATGCTGCAGGTCACCGGGTTCCTCGGCCAGATCATGCTGAGCGCTGGCACGCTGATCCGCCATCCGGGCCGCTTCCGCATGAAGGCGCTGGTGCACCAGATGGAACTGGTCGGCGTCAATTCGCTGGCCATCATCGGGTTGATGAGCTTCCTTGTCGGCATCGTGATTGCGCAACAAGGCGCGGTGCAGCTGCGGCAATTCGGGGCGGAGATCTATACCGTCAACCTTGTTGGCCGCCTGACGCTGCGCGAGCTGGGTGTGTTGATGACTGCGATCATGGTGGCGGGCCGCTCCGGCTCGGCCTTTGCCGCGCAGATCGGCACGATGAAGCTGACCGAAGAGGTCGATGCGATGCGCACGATTGGCGTTTCGCCGATGGAATCGCTGGTCATGCCGCGCATTCTGGCCACGATGATCATGATGCCGCTGCTGGGTTTCTATTCAGCTATCGTGGGCATCATCGGCGGCGCGTTCCTGTCGAGCCTGACGCTGGGCATTCCGTTCTTCACGTTCCTGGCGCGCATTCAGGAAGTGGTGCCGCTGCACGATGTGTGGGTGGGGATTACCAAAGCTCCGGTGTTCGGCCTGATCGTTGCACTCGCGGGTTGCTATCAGGGCATGCAGGTGAAGAACAACGCCGAAGAAGTGGGCGCGCGGACGACGGCGGCGGTGGTCATGGCGATCTTTACCGTGATCGTGCTCGATGCGTTCTTTGCCGTGTTCTTCACCAATATCGGGTGGGGCTGATGGCTGAAGACACATTCCCCATCCGCGTGCGCGGTATTCGCAACGTGTTTGGTGAGCATGTCATCCACGATGGCCTCGATCTTGACGTTCGTCAGGGGGAGATCATTGGCGTGGTGGGCGGATCGGGCACCGGAAAATCGGTGCTGATGCGCACGATTATCGGGCTGCAAGTCCCCGATGCGGGCGAGGTCGAAGTTTTGGGCGATACCATCACCGATGCGCGCGACGATGCCGATATCGATATCCGCAGCCGCTGGGGCGTGCTGTTTCAGGGCGGCGCGCTGTTTTCCACGCTGACGGTGGCGGAAAACGTCGAAGTGCCATTGCGCGAATTCTACCCGGAAATCACCGACGAGCTGCGCCATGAAATCGCGCGCTACAAGGTGTTGCTTTCAGGCCTTCCAGCGCAGGCGACAGCCAAGTATCCGTCAGAGCTTTCGGGCGGCATGAAAAAGCGTGCAGGCCTTGCCCGTGCGCTGGCGCTTGATCCCGAGCTGCTGTTTCTGGATGAACCGACCGCCGGGCTCGATCCCATCGGTGCCGCCGCGTTCGATCAGTTGATCCTGAAATTGCAGCAGACGCTGGGCCTGACCGTGTTCCTGATTACCCACGATCTCGATACGCTGTACGAGATTTGTGATCGGGTGGCGGTGATTGCGGACCGGAAAGTGATTGCCGTGGGCACGATTCCCGAACTGCTGGCGCTCGATCATCCGTGGATTCAGGAATACTTCAACGGCCCGCGCGGTCGCGCAGCGCAAGATGCGCAAGTGCGACACGACGCGAAACAGGCACAGATTTCCCATGAAGCGCCTTCGCGCGCTGAACAGGGTGAGGCATAAGGACAAGGCATGGAAACGCGCGCAAACCATATCTGGGTCGGCCTTGTCACGCTGCTGCTGCTGCTTGGCGCGGCACTGCTCACCATGTGGATCGCCGGGATCAGCCGCAGCGCATCCTCGGAATACGATATCTTCTTCAAGCAATCGGTCGATGGTCTGGCCAAGGGGTCCGAAGTCTCGTTCTCGGGCGTGCCATCGGGGCAGGTGAAGGATATCGAACTGTGGGAACGTGATCCCGAATTCGTGCGCGTGCGCATCACGGTCGACAAGAAAGTGCCGATCCTTGAAGGCACCACAGCAAGCGTGCAGGGCAGCTTCACCGGCGTGTCCACGATTCAGTTGACCGGTGCGCACAAGGGTGCGCCGCCGATCGTGTGCCCGAAGGAAAACAAGCGCGCCACGTGTCCCGAAGGCGTGCCGGTGATCCCGACGCGGCGTTCGGGCCTTGGTGAAATCCTGTCGAACGCGCCGCTTTTGCTGGAACGGCTGGCCACGCTGACCGAGCGGTTGACGATGGTGCTTTCGGACAAGAACCAGAAGTCGTTCGAAAACATTCTGGCTAATACTGATCGCCTCAGCGGCAGTCTTGCCGATGCCGCACCCGACGTGAAGCGCACGATGGCCGAATTGCAGGCCACGCTGCGGCAGGCGAACTACACGTTGGCCAGTTTTGAAAAGCTGACCAATTCGGCTGACACGATGCTGAATGACGAAGGCAACGGCCTTGCCAAGCAATTGCGGCAGACTTTGAAATCGGCGCAAGGGGCGGCGGATGAACTGCAGGGCACGCTTAGCGAAGCCCGCCCCGCGGCACGCCAGCTGAACGAGCGCACTTTGCCCGCTGCCGAGGCTGCGATCCGTGATCTGCAAGCCACGACGCGGAGCTTGCGCGAAGTGACCGACAAGCTGAATGACAAGGGCATCGGCGGCTTCGTTGGCGGTCCCAAGCTGCCCGATTACAAGGATTGAGAAGGCGATGAAGATGATCCGCAACACTCTGCTCGCCGCCGCTTGTCTCGCCACCCTGTCCGGTTGCGTAAGCCTTGGCCCTAAGGCACCTGAAACGCTGCTCGCATTCACCCCCACCGCCACGGTAGCGGTGGGCAGCGGCACCAGCGGCACTCTTGGCAATGCGCTGGTGGTGATTGAACCAGAAGCCGATGCCCGCGTTGCCGTCACACGCGTACCGGTGCAGATCGATGATGCCAATGTCGCCTATCTCAAAAAGGCGCTCTGGGTCGAACGCCCCTCACGCTTGTTCCAGCACTTGCTGGCCGAAACCATCCGTGCGCGTGGAACCCGGCTCGTGATCGAGGGTGAGCCAGGTGCCACCAACCAGCACCTTTCGGGCCGCCTGATCGACATGGGCTATGATGCGCGCAGCCGCATGGCAGTGGTGCGCTTTGATGCGATAAAGGAAGCAGGCGGCAAGTTTGAGACGAAACGCTTTGAAAGCACCGTGCCGGTGGCCGATGCGGAAGCACAGTATGTTGGTCCGGCGCTGAACGAAGCGGCCAATGCTGTGGCCAAGCAGGTGGCGGACTGGGTGGGGTGAAGCTCTCGCCTGCCATCAAAACTTAAGGCGCCGCCGCGAAAGCGGGGGCCTCAGGCGGTTTACGCTGGTGTTCCGTAGCAACACCGAGGTCCCCGCCTTCGCGGGGACGCCGCGGGTTACGCTTTTGCCAGCCCGGCAAACCGTGCCGCCGCTGCAAAAGCTGCTGCGCGACGTTCGCGCCGTTCCAGCGCCTCTTCGTCCTTGCCCCAAAGCTCGGCCTGCCAGTCCTCTTCCAGATTGGCGGCGTCCCACATCGCGTCGAGGTCTGCGTTGGCTTGCAGCGCCGTAAGGCCGATTACCAGTGAGGCGGCAAGGCTGGCGGTGTTGCGCAGCGCGGCAAGTTCGAACGGGTTCAGCCGGTCCAGTTCAACCTGCAACCGCGCCAATGTTTCGGGCGGTTGCGGCTTGTGGATGATGCCCGAAACCCGCACGAACTTTACGCCCAGCCGCGTTTCCGCAGCGGCCAGCAGCGGCTCCCACATCAGCCGCTGGCGCACGGCAAAGGCTTCGTCCGGCTCGGCGCGATAACACAGCGTGTCGGTTTCGGCATAAGGCAGGATTTCGGCGGCAACGCTGGTTGGATCACCTGCGACCACATCGAGCGCATAGTCGGTCATGTCGCGATAGACAAAGCGCGCGGGATTTATCTCTTCGCCTTGCCCGGCCCATTCTGCTGCCAGTGCCTCGGCGAGTGCGCGGGTTGGCACCACTTGCGGCCTGCCGCCCACGGTCTTGATCGCCCGCCCATCGAGCCGCACCCCGAAGCCGCTGTCAGCCGCTTCGACCGTAACTTCCTTGTAAAATCGCTTCATTGTCTGTCCGTTGTCTTCCACTTGCGGGCGAGCAGGCGCGGCACGAAGAAGAATTCGACCATGCCCACGGCCGCCAGCGCATAGCCTGCTTCCAGCGGCAGGCCAGCCAGAAACGAAGGCGCGCGTCCGGTGCCGATCATCAGGCCCAACAGCAGCATCACAGCGCCGGAAAGCCGCACCGCCTGCAGCGCGAAGAATTTGCCCATCGCCGGATCGCTCATGCCATGGCGTCCAGCAGGTCCCGCAGTTCGGCAATGCTGGTGGCCACAGCTTCGGCCCCGGCTTCGATCAGCTCATCCGTTTCGTGGTAGCCCCAATCCACGCCGAAGGCCTTTACACCTGCATTTACGGCCATGTGGATGTCATAGACCGTATCGCCGATCATTGCGGTGCGAAGCCGGTCCGCCCCGGCATCGGCGATGCATTGCTCGATCATCGAAGGATCGGGTTTGGAGGGGTGGCGGTCGGCGGTTTGCAAGGACACGAAATGTCCGGTCAGGCCATGGGCGGCAAGGCAATGGGCCAGGCCCTTGTCCGATTTGCCGGTGGCCACGGCCAGTTGCCAGCCTTCGCCCGCAAGTTCAGCGATCAGTCCGGCAATGCCATCATAGAGCGGCTCTGCCACCGCGCCTGCTGCGCGGCGGGCGCGAAAGGCGTCCTTGTAGAGTTCGGTCAGGCTGGCGTGATCCTGATGTTCGCCCTCTGGGTGCAGTTGGCGCATCGCTTCGTGCAAGGACAGGCCCACCACGCGGCGCGTGGCGTGGCGTTCGGGGGGGATCAGCCCAGCAGCTGTGAATGCCGCGTCCATGGCCGCGCAAATATCAGCCTGGCTGTCCACCAATGTGCCGTCGCAATCGAATATAGCCAGTTTCATGATATTGGCTTCACGGCACCAGCCTCCGCATCAGTTCGGCCATTGCCAAAGAGCCTTGCGCCTCCAGCCCTGCAGCCACGCGAGCGCGTTCATCAGCGCTCTTGTTCTGCGATAGCTTGAAGGTGGGCCGCCACGCCAGCACTTCCATCTCGAACCCGACGATTGCGCCCATCATCGCGCGCAGCTTGTCTTGCGGCATCTTGTCCATCGTCCACGGCGTGCCTTCGGAAACCTTGGCTTCGTGGGCGTTTGAGACTGTCTCAAGCAGTCCATGCAGCCCATCCTGATCCATCCGCCGCACCCGGCCTTCCAGTTCGAGCGCCACATAGTTCCACGTCGGCACTTGCGCCGGATCGGCATACCAGCGGGGCGAGACATAGCCGTCCGGCCCGTTCACCACTGCCAGCGCGGTCATCCCGTGCAGATGCTTGGTCAGCGCATTGCCGCGCGCCAGGTGGAACTGCACCGCGCCATCGCCGGTGGAATGGAGCGGCACATGCGCCACGCGCGGGCCATCGGGCACGGTAGCAAAAATCATTCCGAACCCGATCTCGGCAATCAGCGCCTCAAACAGGTCGCGGTCGTCAAGACGGAAGGCGGAATTGGGATGCATCAGCGCGGCTTGCCTTTCGGCGGACCGCCAGCAGGCTTGCGCGAAGATGGCCGCGCGCCGGTGGCCTTGGCATCGGCAGCGCGGGCCACAGAGGCCCGTGCTGCGCCGAACTTCACCCCGGCAGGCTTGGCCGCAGGCCGCGCTGCGGCTTTGGCATCACCCCGGCCTGCGGATTTGGCCCCGGCAACCTTCGGTCCTGCGGGCTTCGGGCCTGCTGTTTTTGGCCCAGCCTTCGCTGCTGGCTTGACCCCGGCGCGTTTGCCGGTGGGAGTCCGGCCTGCGCTGCCTGCGCCCTTTTCGCCATCGGCGCGCTTGCGGCGCTCGCCCCGGCGTTCTTTGCGGTATTCCTTGGCGTGAGCCTTTGCTGCCCGCTTTTGCATGGTCTTTTCGGGGATCGGCTTGATCGGATCAATCGCCAGATCGCCGTCTTCCTCGTGAAAGCCCAGCTGCGCCATGCTGGCTTCAAAGTGCGAGGGTAGAGGCGCGGTTACGTCAAGCAGGTCACCCTCAGGATGCTCTATGCGCAGTCTGCGAGCGTGCAGGTGCATCTTGCGGCTGATCGTGCCGGTCAGGAATGCGGTCTGCCCACCATACTTGCCGTCACCCACGATGGGGTGGCCGATGGCGGCCATGTGGACGCGCAACTGGTGCGTGCGGCCGGTCAGCGGCTGCAGTTCCACCCACGCCGCCGCATTGCCGGCGCGGCTGATCACGCGATAGCGGCTGCGCGCGGTCTGGCCCTGTCCGCTTTCGTCCACCATCATCTTTTCACCGCCGGTGCCCGGCTGCTTGGCGATGGGCAGTTCGATCAACCCGTCCTTCACATCGGGCACACCCACAACCAGCGCCCAATAGATCTTGCGCGCAGTGCGACCCGAAAAACGCTTGGAAAAGAACGCTGCGCTGCCCGGCGTACGCGCAATCAGCAGAACGCCCGACGTGTCCTTGTCCAACCGGTGGACCAGACGCGGGCGGGGTGCGCCTTCTGCGGCATAGGCATCGAGCAGTCCGTCGACATGTTCATAAGTCCCGCTGCCGCCCTGCGTGGCAAGGCCCGGTGGCTTGTTCAGCACAATCGCGGCGCGGTCCTTTTCCAGCACCATCGATTCGGCCAGTGCGATCTGTTCTTCGGTCAAAGGTGCGCGCGGACGCTCACCCTTGCCGGGGGTGCCGACGGGGGTAGCGTTGCCCGGCGGCACGCGCAGGATTTGCCCTGCTTCGATGCGCGTATCCACATCGGCGCGTTTGCCATCCAGCCGGATCTGCCCGGTGCGCGCCCAGCGCGATACGGTGGCAAAGCCGACTTGCGGGAGGTGCCGTTTGAACCAGCGGTCCAGCCGCGCGCCTTCATCATCCTTGCCGATGGTGAACTGGCGGACGTTGACGTCTGACAGTGCGCCCTGACCCTTGCGAGGCGCGTTCATGCTGCACCTCGCATCAGGGAAAGGCCGAGGAACAGGCCAGCCACGCCCGCCATGATAGAGCCAAGCGCATATGTGCCCGCCATGCCATAGAGCCCGCGCTGCATCAGCATCGCGGTTTCAAGGCTGAAAGCGGAAAAGGTGGTGAAGCCGCCCAGCACGCCCACGCCCAGCAGCAACCGTAGCGATTCGCTGCCGCCTTCGCGCGCCAGCCATCCAGCCAGTAAGCCCATCAGCAAACTGCCTGCGACATTTATAAGGAAGGTGCCCCAGGGGAACACCATGTTGGGGCCGACAACGGTGGTGACCGCGCGCCCGGCATGATAACGCAGCATGGCGCCAACTCCGCCGCCAAGGGCGACGATGGCAGTTGCTGTCAGGGTATTGGGTGAGTTCATCTGCCGCCCCTTAAACGCTTGGGCCGGGAAATGCACGACTTTGCTTGCCTTTGCTGCCCGATTTGGGTAGTGGCGCTCCCGTTCGGGCCGGCCCTGTGCGGATTCGGCACGTTTGGTATTTCCTGATTCAAGGTGATTCCCGCCGGTTTCGCGGGCTCTTGCCACAGTTTTGAGGTGTAGCGGTTTATGCAGATTCTCGTTCGCGACAACAACGTTGACCAAGCTCTTCGCGCTTTGAAGAAGAAGCTGCAGCGTGAAGGCGTGTATCGCGAAATGAAGCTGCGTCGTCACTTCGAAAAGCCATCGGAAAAGCGCGCCCGTGAAAAGGCTGCTGCTGTCCGTCGCGCTCGCAAGATGGAACGCAAGCGCATGGAGCGTGACGGCGGAAAGTAAGCTTTGACGGGGCGGTAAACGCTCCATCAGGCTCTTGCCGTTTCAGCCCGCTTGGGCCAAGAGGGCGCCGAACTTCGGCGCCCTTTTCCGTGTGCCGAAGGTAGCCATTTCAAACATCCGGCGCGATTCGCGATCTGAATCATGTTTCAGGCCGAATCGCTCCTCAGGGGAATAGCATGTCGGAAATCACCCGCGTTCCGCTCCAGCCCGTTGCCAAGGGCTCGCTGACAAAGATTTGGCTCGGCGTTGCCGCCGCCGTGGTGCTGGGGTCAGGCGTTGCCTATGCCACCCGCTATCAGGGGATCGAGATCGAGACGATCAAGGCCGGCACCGGTGCATCGCCCACGAAGAGCGATGTGGCGCTGATCAACTATGTTGGCCGGCTTGCCAGCGGCAAGGAATTTGACCGGGGTGAGCGCGCGGTATTGCCGCTGGATACCGTAATTCCTGGCTTCTCCGAAGGCCTTGGCAAGATGCAGAAGGGCGGCAAGTACGTCCTCGAAATCCCGGCGGACAAGGGTTACGGCGCGGAAGAAAAGCGCAATCCGCAGACCGGCGAAGTGGTGATCCCAGCCAATTCGGACCTTGTCTTCGAAGTCGAGTTGATCGATTACAAGAGCGCAGCTGAACTTGAACAGCAGCGCATGATGATGGAACAGATGCAGCGCATGCAGGGCGGGGCTGGTGCTGGTGGAGCGCCCAGCGGCATCCCGATGCCGCCGATGCCCGGTGGCGTTCCGATGCCTGGCGGCCCTGAAGGCGCGCCACAACCGAAATAGCAGCCGGGCAGGGCCTTTGCGGTCCTGCCTTGGCTTGAAGCACGCCGTGCGCTCTGGTAGCGCGCGGCGTTCCTGTTTTTTCGACAAGAGTATCCGCCATGTCCGTAGATACCGCCACGGTGGCCAAGATAGCCTCACTGGCCCGCATCAAGGTGACCGATGCCGAAATCGGCGCGATGGTGCCCGAACTGAACGGCATCCTTGCCTGGGTTGAACAACTGGGTGAAGTGGACGTGACCGGCATCGAGCCGATGACCGCGGTCATCCCCAACACGCAGCGCCTGCGCGACGATGTGGTGAACTCTGATCCGTTGACCGGCGGCGACATGCGCGATGCGGTGCTGGCCAATGCGCCTGCGCCGGAACATGGGTTCTTTGGCGTGCCAAAGGTGATCGAATGATTGTCCACCCCCTCCGCGCCCCCGCGAAGGCAGGGGCCTCAGGCCGCATGGCTGACCGTTTCGTATTACTGCCTAAGGTCCCCGCCTTCGCGGGGACGCCGCTGGAAGTTTTCAAATGACCGACCTTACCAATTTCGGCATTGCCGCCCTGCGCGATGGCGTGGCCAAGGGTGATTTCACCGCCACCGAGGTCGCCACCGCTTTCAACGCAGCGGTAGAGGCCGCGCAACCCGCGCTGAATGCCTTCATCGTCACCACGCCGGAAAAGGCGCTGGAAGCAGCGGCCAAGGTTGACGCTGATCGCGCCGCCGGAAAGCCGCTCGGCACGATGGCTGGCGTGCCTATCGGCATGAAGGACTTGTTTGCTACGAAGGGCACGCAGACCACCGCCGCATCGAAGATCCTCGAAGGCTTTACCCCGCAGTATGAATCCACCGTCAGCCAGAAGCTGTGGGATGCTGGCGCGGGGATGCTGGGCAAGCTGAACCTTGATCAGTTCGCGATGGGCTCCTCGAACGAAACCAGCGCCTTCGGCAATGTGATTTCGCCGTGGCGCAGGCCGGGTGACACCGCGCCGCTGGCTCCCGGCGGTTCGTCAGGCGGTTCGTCCTCTGCGGTGGCTGCCCGCATCGCGCCTGCCGCTACCGGCACTGACACTGGCGGTTCAATCCGCCAGCCTGCCGCCTTCACCGGCATTTCGGGCATCAAGCCGACCTACGGCCGCTGCTCGCGCTGGGGCGTGGTCGCTTTCGCCTCGTCGCTCGATCAGGCAGGCGCGATGGCGCATGACGTGACCGATTGCGCGATCATGCTGGAAGCGATGGCCGGGTTCGATCCGAAGGATTCGACCAGCCTCAACCTGCCGGTGCCCGCATGGACCGCAGGCCTGAATGCCGACATGCGTGGCAAGAAGGTCGGCATTCCGCGCGAATATCGGCTGGATGGCATGGACCCGGATGTTGCCAAGTCGTGGGAAGACGGAATTGCCTGGCTGAAGGATGCAGGCGCGGAGATCGTCGAGATTAGCCTGCCGCATACCAAGTATGCGCTGCCCACGTATTACATAATTGCGCCTGCCGAAGCCTCGTCCAACTTGGCCCGCTACGATGGCGTGCGCTATGGGTTGCGCGATTTGCCGGACGGTGCGGGGCTGCAGGACATGTACGCCGCCACCCGTGCTGCCGGGTTTGGCCCGGAAGTGAAGCGCCGCATCATGATCGGCACTTATGTGCTCTCGGCAGGTTTCTACGACGCCTATTACACGCAGGCGCAGAAGGTCCGCACGCTGATCGCGCGCGACTTTACCGAGGCCTTCCAGCAGGTTGACGTGATCCTCGTCCCCACCGCGCCGTCCTCGGCCTTTGCGCTGGGCGAAAAGAGCGCCGATCCGCTGGAGATGTACTTGAACGACGTGTTCTCGGTGCCCGCCAGCCTTGCCGGCCTGCCCGCCATGTCCGTGCCCGCAGGGCTTGACCGCAGCGGTCTGCCGCTTGGCCTGCAGGTCATCGGCAAGGCATTCGACGAGCAAGGCGTTCTCAACGCCAGCCTCGCGCTTGAACAGCGCGCGCAGTTTACAGCCCGTCCGGCGAAGTGGTGGTAAGATGAGCGAATATCGTATTCAGGGCGACACTGGTGAATGGGAGGTCGTGATCGGCCTTGAAGTTCATGCGCAGATCACCACCAACGCCAAGCTGTTTTCCGGCGCGGCGACCGCGTTCGGCGCTGAGCCGAACACGCAGGTTAGCCTTGTTGACGCGGCGATGCCGGGGATGCTGCCTGTGCCCAACCGCGAATGCATCCGGCAGGCCGTGCGCACCGGCATGGCGATCAACGCGCAGATCAACAAGTGGTCGCGGTTCGACCGGAAGAACTACTTCTACGCCGATTTGCCGCAGGGCTACCAGATCAGCCAGCTTTATCACCCCATCGTGGGCGAGGGCGCGATCGACATTCTGCTGGATGACAAGAACCCCGATACCAAGAAGACCATCGGGGTCGAACGCATCCATGTGGAGCAGGACGCGGGCAAGCTGATGCACGATCAGCACCCGACGATGTCCTACGTCGATCTCAACCGGTCGGGCGTGGCGCTGATGGAAATTGTCAGCCGCCCGGACATGGGCTCGCCCGCCGAGGCGGGGGCGTATCTGTCGAAGCTGCGAACGATCCTGCGCTTCGTCGGTTCGTGCGATGGCAACATGGATCAGGGATCGATGCGCGCCGACGTGAACGTCTCGGTCCGCAAGCCGGGCGGAGAGTTGGGCACGCGTACCGAAACCAAGAACGTCAACTCGGTCCGCTTCGTGATGGCCGTGGTGGAGCAGGAAGCCAAGCGTCAGGTCGCGCTGATCGAGGACGGCGGCAAGGTCGTTCAGGAAACGCGCCTCTACGATCCTGACCGGAACGAGACGCGCTCGATGCGCAGCAAGGAAGACGCGCACGATTACCGCTACTTCCCCGATCCCGATCTACTGCCGCTCGAACTCGACGATGCATTCCTTGAGGAATGCCGCGCGAGTCTGCCCGAACTGCCCGATGCCAAGCGCGCGCGCTATGAAACAGCGCTGGGGCTTTCAGCCTACAATGCTAGCGTGCTGACGGCAGACGTCGAAACCGCGCGTTGGTTTGAAGTGCTGCTGGCGGAGACCGCAACGCTGGCGAAGAAGCCTGAGGCCGATGTGGCCAAACAGGCGGCGAACTGGCTGATCTCCGAACTGTTCGGCGCGCTGAACAAACTGGGCGCGAGCCTTGAGACATCGCCGGTGAGCCCGGCGGCGGGCGCGGAATTGCTGGCGCTGATCGCCGATGGCACGATCTCTGGCTCCATCGCCAAGCAGGTGCTGGAAAAGATGCTCGAAACCGGAGACGGAGCGAGTGTGATCGTCGAGCGTGAGGGCTTGAAGCAGACGTCGGATACCGGCGCGATTGAAGCGGCCATTGACGCCATCCTCGCCGCCAATGCCGACAAGGTGGAGCAGTACAAGGGCGGCAAGGAAGCGCTGTTCGGGTTCTTCGTGGGCCAGACGATGAAGGCGATGCAGGGCAAGGCCAACCCCGGCGTGGTCAATGAACTGTTGAAGAAAAAGCTGGGGTGATTCCACAGGTGCCGTGCGGGACGGCACTTGCTGCCTCTGCTCCCGCTGGCTACCTAAGCCCCCGGCACGCATGCACTGTGCAGCGTGACGAGGGGGCGATACGATGAAAAAGACGCTGGCCATTCTGGCCTGTGCCGCTTTGACGGCAAGCGGGACTGCGCGCGCGCAGGACGCCGCAAAAGCTGCTGCGGACGATGTGATGACCGCCATTCCCGATCCGGCATCTGTGCCGATGCCCGATTTGGCCTTCACGCCGACGCCGTTGATCGAAGAAGACTTCGACAAATACTATATCTTCAACCGCGCCGAGACGAGTTTTGCCGAGGCGCTGACCGATATCCGGGAATGCGACAACCTCGCACGGGGGCTTGATTCGGGCTACCGGTATCAGGAAGCGCCCTATCCATATGCCTACACGATGGCAGGGGCCGCGGGTGGGCTGATTGCGAATGCGCTGATGGGAGCGATTTTTGGATCATCGGAAAAGCGCCGGTTGCGCCGTGTGAACATGCGCCGCTGCATGCACTACAAGGGCTATGAGCGCTATGGCCTGGCCAAGGAAAAGTGGGAGCCGTTCAACTTTGAAGAAGGGTTGGATGGCGTGAAGGAAGCTGAACGGCAGCGATTGCTGGCGCTGCAGGCCAAGGTCGCCTCGGGTCCGGTTCCTGCAGGAAAGGGGCTGGGCCTGTGAAGATGGTCAAGACACTCGCGCTGATCGGCGCAATCGCGTTTCTTCCGCTGGCTGCTCATGCGGCTGATGACAAGGAAAAGTGGGAGCACAAGTCCGTGGCGGACAAGCCACAGGTCGTGCTGAACCCGGCCAAGGCTTACATCGCGGTGCAGGCGGACTACGTGGTGGTGCCGCAATTCATGAAGCGGCCCAATGCGGACGAGGCGGTAAAACATGCCGCCAAGCGCGCTGAAGAATTGGCCAAAGAGCGCGAAAAGTGGGCGAAGAAGCACGCTGCCTGGGAAAAGGAAATGGCGACGCTGGCCAAGGCGCCATCATCGATCAAGCGTCCGACCGAGCCGCAAGAGCCGACCGAGGCCAACTTCTCGTGGCCGCGCTATGAACAGGTTCATGCGGTATACCTTGGTCCACAGAACCGCTTTGCGAAAGGCGAGGGCGGCAAATCAACGTATCTACATGAGGTAGAGCCGGGGGAATATGTGTTCTACGGCAATGCCATGGCAGCCGGTGTTGGCGGGATTTGCGCTTGCCTTGGCACGGTGGCGTTCAAGGCTGAGGCCGGGAAGGTGACCTCGTTGGGCCAATTCCGCATGCCATGGGCCGATAGCCTGCGCGGGCCGAAGGAGCAGCGGGCGAAGACTTCGCTCGATCTGCCCGAGGGTATGACCACGATGGCCTTTGCGCCCGCAGCCTTCAACGATCCGCGCATTCCGGCAGACATGGTCGTGCCCGCGCGTTTTACGCCGGTGGACCGCATGCCCAACTGGTTCGGGCTTGAAGTGGACCGTGTCATGCCAATCGATGGTGTGATGCGGTATGAGCGGGACAAGGTTGTGGATCTGACTGTTGCGGCGGGGCCTGCAACACCTTGAAACGAAAAAGGGGGAGCAGACACTCGGCCCGCTCCCCCATTGACTTCTTCAATTGGAAATCAGCCCCGCGTGCCTTCCATCGGGAAGGTGCCGAACATGCCGGCAGTGACTTTCCCGGCCAGCGTATCGCCATCGATAGTGGCGGTGCAATCGAGCGTCATGGACATGGGCACGGTCATTTTCATCTGCCAGGTCAGAGTGTTGCCATCGACCTTACCATTCTCGACCTCCATCGTGCCCATCTGGCCGCTGTTGACGCCGGTGAAGCTGTCACCATCGACATTGACGGTGAAGGTGCTGGTCTGATCGCCCATCGGGGTGTGGGTCACGCAATTGTAGCTGCCTGCAACGGACATCGGATGCTCTCCCAGTTTGGTGTTCTGGGGACAGTTTATCTACAAAAGTGTCAATAGCAAGACGGGCGGCGATGAACCGTCGTCATTCCGGCGCAGGCGGGAATCCAGTTTCACCGGTTGCGCGCTGGATTCCCGCCTGCGCGGGAATGACGAAGGAAAGAATAGCCCCCTCCTCTGTCCTTCGACAAGCTCAGGATGAGCGGAGGGGGGTATTGGTCACTCGGGCGCAGCCAGTTCTTCCACGGGCAGGCCCAGTTTTGCGAGTTGCGGCTTTACCTTGGCGGCGTCGCCGATCACGACCCAGACCATGCCGTCGGTGTTGATCTTTGACCGGAAAGCCTTGTCAGCATCAGCCACTGTCATCTTGCCATACCGGGCCGAGAGAGTTTCGTAGAAGTCATCGGGGCGCTGGTAATTGACGATCTTGGCCATGCCTTCGAGCACGGCGGCGCTCGTTTCGAATGCGCCGGGCAGTTCGCGGGCGCTGCCTTTGGTTGACCAATCGAGTTCTTCTGCGGTCACGCCTTTGGCCGAGGCAAATTCGTCAATCTCGCGCTTGATTTCGACCATGGCATCGCCGGTCTTGTCGGTCTGAACCGGAGCGACAACCTGAAAACGGATGCGGTCGAACGGTTCGGTGACGCCGTTGTAGGCCCCATAGGTCCAGCCCTTCGCCTCGCGCAGGTTCATGTTGATGCGGCCCAGGAAGTTGCCGCCCAGAATGTCGTTGGCGGTGCCAAGCGCTAGGTTGTCGTCAGTGCCCTTGGCGTCGATGACTTTGCCCGCCATGATATGCGATTGCGGCGAGCCGGGGCGGTTGACGAGGATCACGCGGCTTTTCTGGGCGGGGATCGCGGCCGAAAAGTCTTTCACCGGTCTTGCCATGCGGTTTGAAGGCCAATTGCCGAACGAAGTGTCGAGCATCTTCACGACCGCATCGAGCGTGGTATCCCCCACGACAAAGATCCGGGCCGTATCCGGGCGGAACCAGCGGGCGTGGAAAGCCTTCAGATCATCGCGGGTGACGGCCTTTACCGCTGTGGGATCACCCAAGCCGCTGGACGGGAAGGCATAGGGATGATTGCCATAGAGGGCTGGCGCCAGCACCCGCGCAGCCAGCGCTTGCGGGTTCTTCATTTCGGCTGAAATGGCGGCCAGTTGCTGCGTGCGCACGCGTTCGAGCTCTGCCGGATCAAGCGCGGGGCGGCGCACCATATCCGCCAACAGGCCCAGTGAGGGTGCGAGGTTGGGTGACAGCGCGTTGAGCTGGAACGAGGTCAAATCGCTCGTGGCCGATAGCGAGATGACCGCGCCCAAGCGTTCGCGCGCCGAGGCGAGGGCCGAACTGCCGAGCGTTTCGGTGCCTTCATTCATCAGACTGAGCAACAGCGATTGCGTGCCCAGTGCCGACTTCGGATCAGCCGCATAGCCTGCGTCAAAGCTGATGCGCACCGCAATGGTCGGTACTTCGCTGCGCTTTGCGAAATAAACCGGGATGCCGTTCTTCAGCGTGGCACGTTGGATCGTGGGGAAATCGAGCGGGGCCAGTTCCCCCACAGCAGGTAGTTTTGACCGGTCTGCTGCAGCAACGCTGGATACAGGCGCGCCTTTGATCGGCATGGCAGGATCGGCGAAAAAGGCCGGACGCATGCCGGTGGCCTCGTTGGTATAGAAGCCGCCGCGTGCCTCGCCGCCTTCGGTGCGTTCACCCGGCTCCACAGTCAGCGAAAATGCGGGGCGAGTAAGCCACTTGGCAGCAGCGGCTTGCACATCGGCGGGCTTTATCGCAGCAACGCGGGTCAGTTCTGTGCGATAGTGCTGGGGATCGCCGTTGTAGAGCAGGCCTTCGGCCAGTCGCGGCCCCTTGCCACTGAAACCACCGGTCCGCTCAAGGCCGCGAATTTCGTTGGCGGTGGCGGTGGTGGCAGCGCGCAGCAGTTCATCAGCACTTGGTCCGTCCTTGATGAACCGAGCGATTTCAGCGTCGAGCGCGGCAGCGACCTTTGCCGGGTTCTGCCCCGGCGTTACATCGGCCTTGACCACGAATTGTGCAGCCTGCGCGAACACTTCGGCTTCAGCCGAAACGGAAACGGCGATTTTCTGCTGGCGCACCAGCGCATCATCGAGGCGCGATGAGGCAAGGCCGCCGAGCACCGAACCTGCCAGTTCCAACGGCAGATAATCGGCATTATCAAGGCCCGGAATCGCCCACATGCGATAGATGCGCGTGGTAGCGACCTGATCCTTGATTATCTTGGCAACAGGGGCAGGCAGCGTCGGCACTGGTGCGCTGACGGGCTTTACCTTTGGCCCCGGCTTGATGTCACCAAACCACTTGGCAGCCTTGGCCTTTGCGGTTGCCACATCAATATCGCCCGCCAACACGATGATGGCGTTGTTGGGGCCATAATGATCGGTGAACCAGCCCTTCACATCATCAAGGCTGGCCGAATCGAGATCGGCCATCGAACCGATGGTGGAGTGGTGGTAGGGGTGGCCCGAGGGGTAGAGATTTTCGAGTTGTTCGTATTCGACCAGGCCATAGGGATTGTTGTCTCCCTGCCGCTTCTCGTTCTTCACCACTTCGCGCTGGTTATCGAGCACCTTCTGCGTCACCGCGCCGAGCAGGTGCCCCATGCGGTCTGATTCCATCATCAGCACCATATCGAGTGCGGCTGTGGGCACGGTCTGGAAATAGTTAGTGCGATCAAACCATGTAGTGCCGTTCACATCGGTCGCGCCGACCTGCTGCAGCGGCACGAAGAAATCGCCCGGCACGTTCTCAGTGCCGTTGAACATCAGGTGTTCGAACAGGTGAGCAAAGCCGGTCTTGCCCTTGGGCTCATTCTTCGACCCCACGCCATACCACATGGATACCGCCACGACCGGAGCCTTGCGATCGGTGTGGACCAGCACAGTCAGCCCGTTGTCCAGCGTGAAGCTTTCGTATGGGATCTGCACTTTGGCGACGAGATCGGCAAGCGGAGCGGGCTTTGCTTCCTGCGCGGTCGCGGGTGCTGCCAGCGCGGTGGCTATAGTCAGGGCGAAGATGCTGGTGGTGAGTTTACGCTGCATGGGTTTCCCGAGATTTTCGTTGTAGCAGCAAGGCTGCCGGAGTGCGATGATTCAAAGCGTGCATGGCCTGAATGCAGCCAGAATGCACAGGTTCCAGAATTGGTTTGATTGGAAACTATCTAGTGCCCATGATCGTGCGCGCAAGTGCCACGTGCCCATCGGGCAGGTTGCGCGCAGACCCTTTCGACAAGTGACAGAGACAAACCGATGAACGCCAAATCCCTGCTCCTCGCCAGCTTTCTTGCCACAGCCGCCGCACCTGCCTTAGGCGGGGAGCCGGTTTTCAACCCCGAAGCGGTGCGTGCCCATGTGACGTTTCTGGCCGATGATCTGCTGGAAGGCCGCGATACCGGCACGCGTGGGTATGATATTGCCGCAAACTATGTGGCATCGCAGTTCATTGCGATGGGTCTGAAGCCCGCCGCGCCTGACGGTTCGTTCTTCCAGAAGCTGACCGTGCGTGAAGCGCGACTGGAGGGCACGCCGAAGCTGACGCTGACTTATGGCGGCAAGGACACGGTGCTGTCCGATACTGCGCACGTTCTGGTACGGCCCAGCTTGACCGATCAGGCCGTGGCGGTGGAAGCGCCGCTGGTCTTTGCAGGGTTCGGCTTTGACCGGCCTGATCTGGGATTTGACGATTACAAGGGCCTGAATGTGAAGGGCAAGATCGTGGTCGTGCTCACTGGCTTTCCCAAAGGCACGCCGAGCGAGCTTGGCGCGCATCTCAATTCGGAAAAGGCGGTCATGGCGATGAAGCGCGGGGCGATCGCGGTCATCTCGGTTCCAACGATTGAGGACAGTGCCCGCCGTCCATGGGCGCGGCGCGTGGAAATTTCCGATGGCCCGGCCAAGGGCTGGGTCGGCGCTGATGGCAAAGCGTTCAGCCGCACCGGCGCGATCAAGGGATCGGCCACGCTTAATCCCGATGCGGCCACGCCGCTGTTTGCCGCTGCGGGCAAGCCGCTGGCAAAAGTCCTGGCCGAGGCGAACCGTAACGGCGGACGGCCCAAGGGCTTTGACCTGAAAGCCAAGGCCAGCCTGACGTTTGCCAACATGTGGAAGGATGTGACGAGCGCGAACGTGGTGGCCATGCTGCCGGGGACCGATCCGCAAGTGGTGGGCGAGTTCGTGGGGATGACCGTGCATCTCGATCATATCGGCGATCATGGGAAGGCTGCCGACAAGCTGTTCAACGGCGCGATGGACAACGCCTCGGGCGTGGCGACGATGCTGGAAGTGGCGCGCGCGGTGGTGCAGGACCGCCCGCGCCGCCCGGTGATGTTTGCCGCGTTGACCGGCGAGGAAGGCGGGCTGATCGGGTCTGATTATCTGGCGCGCAATCCGCTGGTGAAAGGCGATATTGTCGGGCTGGTCAACTTTGACATGCCGGTGCTGACTTACCCGTTCAGCGATGTGGTGGCGTTTGGCGCAGAAAACTCGACGATGGGACCGGTCGTGGCCGAGGCGGCGCGCAAGGCCGGGATTAAGCTTTCGCCCGATCCGATGCCGGAGGAAGGGCTGTTTACCCGGTCGGACCACTACCGTTTCGTGCAGCAGGGCGTGCCTGCTGTGTTCATGATGACCGGTTTCGAAGGACCGGGCGAAAAGGCCTTCCGCGACTTTCTGAAGACGCACTATCATCAGCCGAGCGATGACCTGAAACTGCCCTTCAACTGGGAGGCAGGGGCGCTCTTTGCCAAAGTGAACTACTACACGGTGATGGGGCTGGCCAATGGGGCTGAGCGGCCTAAGTGGTATGCGGGGAGCTTCTTCGGCAAGGAATTCGCGCCGGGAGCGGCGAAGGCGGTTGATCCTGTGAAGTAAGATTTTTCTGTTTCACGCAGAGGCGCAGAGGCGCGGAGAAGAGTAAGAAGTATTGAGGCGGCTCTGCCGCAGGCTCGCACTCCCTTTTTCCTTTTGTCTGCGTCCTGTGCGCACTCTGCGCCAAATATATTTCCTGCTCCCCTGCGCAGGCGGGGGCCTCAGGCGTTTTACTGAACCGATCCGTAACAACACCGAGGTCCCCGCATTCGCGGGGACGCGCTGGTCGAGCGGTGTAGCTTTTTCATCGGCGCGGCACTTGTGTTGCGCAAAAGCCACACCATGTTCTGCGCAACAGGAGGACGTTCAACGCCATGAACCTCGAAAAATTCACCGACCGCGCCAAGGGCTTTTTACAAGCCGCGCAGACCGTTGCGATCCGCATGAACCATCAGCGGATCACGCCCGACCACATCCTCAAGGCCTTGCTGGAAGACAGCGAGGGCATGGCCAGCGGGCTGATCCAGCGCGCGGGTGGCAATGCCGCTTTGGCGCAGGCCGAAGTGGACAAGGCGCTGGCGAAGATCGCCGCCGTATCCGGTTCGGGCGCGCAACAGACGCCGGGGCTGGATAACGATGCGGTGCGCGTGCTGGATTCGGCGGAGCAGATCGCGGCCAAGTCTGGCGACAGTTTCGTGACCGTAGAGCGCATGCTGGTGGCGCTGACGCTGGCTTCCGCAACGTCTGCAGGGCAGGCGCTGAAGGCAGCAAATGTCACCGCGCAGGCGCTGGAAGCAGCGATTGCAGCGCTGCGTGGCGGGCGCAATGCCGACAGTGCGAGCGCCGAGAACGCCTATGACGCGATGAAGCGTTATGCCCGCGATCTGACGCAGGCGGCGCGTGAGGGCAAGCTGGATCCAGTGATCGGACGCGACGAGGAGATTCGCCGCACCGTGCAGATCCTCGCCCGCCGCACCAAGAACAACCCGGCGCTGATCGGTGAACCCGGCGTAGGCAAGACCGCGATAGCCGAGGGCCTAGCGCTGCGCATTGCCAATGGCGACGTGCCCGATTCCTTGAAGGACCGCCGCCTAATGTCTCTTGATATGGGCAGCCTGATTGCAGGCGCGAAGTATCGCGGCGAGTTTGAGGAGCGGTTGAAGGCCGTGCTCGACGAGGTGAAAGGTGCCCAGGGCGAGATTATCCTGTTCATCGACGAGATGCACACCCTGATCGGCGCGGGCAAGGGCGAGGGCGCGATGGATGCTTCCAACCTGCTGAAACCTGCGCTGGCACGCGGCGAGTTGCACTGCATCGGCGCGACCACGCTGGATGAATACCAGAAGTATGTGGAGAAGGACCCTGCGCTGCAGCGGCGGTTCCAGCCGGTGTTTGTGGGCGAGCCGACCGTGGAGGACACGATCAGCATCCTGCGCGGCATCAAGGACAAGTACGAGCTGCACCACGGCGTGCGCATTGCCGACAATGCCATCGTGGCTGCGGCGACGCTGTCCAACCGCTATATCGCTGACCGTTTCCTGCCAGACAAGGCCATCGACCTGATGGACGAGGCCGCCAGCCGCATCCGCATGGAAGTGGAAAGCAAGCCCGAGGAGATCGAAAAGCTCGACCGGCGCATCATCCAGATGAAGATCGAGGAGATGGCGCTTTCGAAGGAGACCGATCAGGCGAGCAAGGACCGGCTGGCGACGCTGCGCGAGGAGCTGGCGAACCACGAGCAGCAATCGGCGGAACTGACCACGCGCTGGCAGAACGAGCGGGACAAGATTGCCGCCGAGGGCAAGATCAAGGAAGCGCTCGATGCCGCGCGCAGCGAGCTGGACGTGGCGCAGCGCAATGGTGATCTGGCGAAGGCTGGAGAGCTTGCCTATGGCCGCATCCCCGAACTGGAACGGCAGCTGGCTGAAGCCGAGGGCATTGCCGAAAACGCGATGCTGCGCGAGGAAGTGACCGCTGATGACATCGCTGCCGTGGTCAGCAAGTGGACCGGCGTGCCAATGGAACGGATGCTGCAGGGCGAGCGCGAGAAGCTGCTCAAGATGGAAGAAGTCATCGGCAAGCGCGTGATCGGGCAGCGCGACGCGGTGGTTGCCGTGTCCAAGGCCGTGCGCCGCGCGCGCGCGGGATTGCAGGACCCGAACCGGCCTTTGGGCAGCTTCCTGTTCCTCGGCCCCACGGGCGTGGGAAAGACCGAGCTGACCAAGGCGCTGGCAGGTTTCCTGTTCGATGATGATACTGCGATGGTGCGGATCGACATGTCCGAATTCATGGAAAAGCACTCGGTCAGCCGGCTGATCGGCGCGCCTCCGGGCTATGTCGGCTATGATGAAGGCGGCGTGCTGACCGAAGCGGTGCGCAGGCGGCCCTATCAGGTCGTGCTGTTCGACGAGGTGGAGAAGGCGCACTCAGATGTGTTCAACGTGCTGCTGCAAGTGCTCGACGATGGCCGCTTGACCGACGGTCAGGGCCGCGTGGTGGACTTCACCAACACGCTGATCATCCTGACCAGCAATCTTGGCAGCCAATACCTCGCCAATCTGGAAGAAGGACAGGATGTGAGCGCGGTGGAGCCGCAAGTGATGGACGTGGTGCGCGGGCACTTCCGGCCAGAGTTCCTGAACCGGCTGGACGAGATCATCCTGTTCCACCGTCTGGGCCATGAACATATGGCACCAATCGTGGAGATTCAGGTGGCGCGGGTGGCCAAGCTGCTGAAAGACCGAAAAATCGTGCTGGACCTGACCGATGCGGCCAAACGCTGGCTGGGGCGTGTGGGTTATGACCCGGTCTATGGTGCGCGTCCACTGAAACGGGCGGTGCAGCGCTATTTGCAGGACCCGCTGGCCGAGAAGCTGTTGGGTGGCGAAGTGCCCGATGGATCGACCGTGCGGATCGACGAGGGTGACGGGGCGCTCAGCTTTGTTGTAAGCTAACCCGCAAAGGCAAACCTGATGAAGCGTGCGCCCCCGCGAAGGCGGGGGCCTCAGGAGGTTGAAACTACCCTTGCGTAACACTCGGTGTGCGCAACCAAACTTCCGTGAACGGCACGAGGTCCCCGCCTGCGCGGGGACGCACTTTGACGGTGGCTCAGTCGGCCCAGTACAACCGCATCGGATTGTCGATCAGCAGCTTGCGCTGAAGCTCTTCGGTCGGCGCAATGCGGGGGATCATGTCGACAAGGTGGCCGTCGTCAGGAATTTCGGTGTCCATGTTGGGGTGCGGCCAATCCGTGCCCCACAGCACACGGTCCTGATAATCGGCCACCAGCGGCGCAACCGCATCGGCAAAAGCATTCCACGGATCGCCTGCGCCGCCTTCCTTGATCGCGTCGAGCCGGTCAGGGCAAGTGGCCTTGAACCAGATGTCCTCGCGGCTGTTCAGGAAGGCGCGGAAGGCGTTCATGTCTGCGCCATCAGGGCCTTGGCGCACGTCCGGGCGGCCCATGTGATCGATGACCAGTGGCACCGGAATTGCGTCCATGAACGGGCGCAGTTCCTCAAGAATGTCGGCCTCGAAATAGATCACCACGTGCCAGCCCTTGGGCAGGCGCTGCGCGACTTCGAGGAACTTGTCCTTCGGCGCATCATCGACGAGGCGCTTGAGGAAGTTGAAGCGGATGCCGCGGATGCCGCCTTCGTGCATGGCGTGGAGGTCTGCCTCGGAGATCGCGGGATCGACGACGGCGACACCGCGGGCCCTAGGAATTCCATCTGGGCCGTTTGACTTGGCGATAGCGTCCAAGGTGGCAGCGTTGTCGGTGCCGTGGCAGCTGGCTTGCACGATCACGTTCTTGTCAAAGCCAAGGTGATCGCGCAGCGCGAACAGCATGTCCGGCCCAGCGTCTTGCGGCAGGTACTTCGCCTTGGCGCTGAACGGGAACTGCGCCATCGGGCCAAACACATGGCAATGCGCGTCCACTGCGCCTGCGGGCGGGGTGTAGCGCGGCTTGCTGGGATTGGCGTGCCAGCTGATGATGCGGTCTTGGGTGTTCATCTTGCTTATCCCTATGCGCTAGCGTGCTTCGACAGGCTCAGCACGAGCGGGTCAAATTCAAAGTCCATTCCCCCAAGCCCGCTCATCCTGAGCTTGTCGAAGGATGTTAAGCTGCGTCAGCCGAACACCACCCCATCCATCAGCTTGCGCGCAGTGCGCAGCAAGGCAGCGGTGCGGACGTCGCCCGCATCGTCCACTTCCAGCACGCAGCTCATTTCGCCGGTGGGGTGTTCGACCGATAGCAGTTTGCGCGGGCCGTCGGGGATTTCCGCCACCTCAGCGGCAGGCGAACCGGAGATCAGGCACGCCGTTGCTACGCTGACCGCGCCAAGCACACCGATGGTGGCATGGGCGCGGTGGGGGATAAAGCTGCGTACCGTCACTGCGCCGCCGTTCTTCGGGGGCGCGACGAGCATCATCTTGGGGACGGACTTTTCCTTCACGTCGCCGAGATTCATCATGGGACCAACAATCAGGCGGATGGCTTCAATCTGCGCCTTCAGATCAGTGGCATTGTCCAGCCAGTCGCGGTCCTCATAGCCGGTGATGCCCAAATCCTCAGCTTTCATCACCACGCAAGGCATGCCGTTGTCGATCAAGGTGACTGCCACCCCGTTCACCACATCAACCGCGTTGCCGGTAGGCAGCAGCGCGCCGCAAGACGAGCCTGCCGTGTCGCGGAACTCCAGCGGGACGGGAGCGTGGCTGCCGGGAACGCCGTCGATCTTCGCTTCACCTTTGTAAGTGACCTCACCGCCCGGCGTGTTGATCGTGGCAACGGCGACTTGGCCTGTATTCTCCATGTAGATCGCAACGCGGGTTTCATCGCCGGTTGCGGTAACCAGCCCGCGCTCGATGGCGAAAGGGCCTACGCCGGCAAGAATATTGCCGCAGTTCTGCGCATCGGTGACGATGGACTGGTCTACAAAGACCTGCAGGAACAGGTAGTCCACGTCGATGCCTTCGCGGCTGGACTTGGAGACGACAGCGACTTTGCTGGTCAGTGGATCCGCGCCGCCCATGCCGTCAATCTGCACGGGATCGGGGCTGCCCATCATTGCAAGCAGGAAGGCATCGCGGGTGGCGGTATCTGCGGGGAGGTCATCCTTCAGGAAATAGCCACCCTTGGATGTTCCGCCGCGCATCCACATGCAGGGTGCGGAGACTCCGATCATGCCATGCTCCGTTCGTGTCGAGCGTAGTCGAGACACCTGCGCACCCGTGTCTCGACTACGCTCGACACGAACGGGGGGAGGGGCTGTTGCGCCCCCGTTTCAGACATACTTCAGGCCTTCCTTCTCCAGCCGTTCGCGCATCTTGTACATATCGAGGCCGAGGACGCCGGCGGCCAGTTTCTCGCGTTTTTCGCCTTCGTTGGCTTCGCGTGCCTGTGCGGCGGCCAGCACTTCGGCGGCCTTTTCACGCGGCACAACGCATACGCCGTCATCATCGGCCACGATCACATCGCCCGGATTGACCAGCGCGTTGGCGCACACGACCGGCACGTTGACCGAACCCAGCGTGTTCTTGACCGTACCCTGTGCATAGATCGCCTTGGACCAGACCGGGAAGTTCATCTCGGTCAGATCGCGCACATCGCGCACCCCTGCGTCGATCACCAGACCGCGGCAGCCGCGCGCCTGCGCGCTGGTGGCAAGCAGATCGCCGAAGTAGCCGTCTTCGCACGGAGACGTCGGGGCCAGCACCATGATGTCGCCCGCCTGCAACTGTTCGATGGCCACGTGGACCATCCAGTTGTCACCCGGCGCGGCGCTGATCGTCACCGCGCTGCCTGCAATGCGCGCACCGCGATAGATCGGGCGCATGTAGGAGGCGAGCAGGCCGGTGCGCCCTTGCGCTTCGTGAACCGTGGCAACGCCGCAGGCGGCAAGACCGTCAATCACGGCTGGATCGGCACGTTCGATGTTCTGGACGACGATGCCCGACATGTTGAGGCTCCCATGAAAAACTCTTCGCGCGTTCCATGGAACTGCGGCGGGCGGTGAACCAATGCAATGTTTGCTCCGGCCCATAAGGAAATGCTAAGCGAGTGGACATGGCATTCCACGCAATCAATATCCGACACATCGCAGCCTTTGCGGCCACGGTGCGGCATGGCAGCGTGACAAAAGCAGCGCGGGCAGTGAACCTGACGCAGCCTGCGCTTACCCAAGCCATCGCGCGGCTGGAGGCGGATCTTGGGTGTGCGCTGTTTGAACGCGGTCCTGCGGGGATGACGCCGACCGAGCCCGCCTTGCTGCTGGCCCCGCGCGCCGAGGCGGCGATTGCGCATATCGGCTCCCCGCGCGTGACCGGCACGCAGGTGCGCGCGTTTCTCGCTTTGGCGCGGGCAGGTTCCTATGCTGTGGCGGCCGAGGCGACGGGGCTGTCGTCGGCATCACTGCACCGCGCGGTGGCCGACCTTTCCGTGGCACTTGGGCAGCGACTGGTGGACCGGCGCGGGCGTTCGGTTTCGTTGACGCCAGCGGGAGAGCGGCGCGCGCGCGGGTTTGGCTTGGCCATGGCGGAGCTGCGCAGCGGCTTGGCCGAAGTGGCGGCTTGGCAGGGCAAGGCGGCGGGGCGCGTCGTGGTCGGTGCCATGCCGCTCAGCCGTGCGCGGTGGCTGCCCGAAACGATCCTGCGCTTTGTGGCGAGGTTTCCGGGGATAGACGTGGCGGTGGTCGAGGGGAGCCATTCCGAGCTTTCGGGCCCTTTGCGTGATGGCGAAGTTGATCTGATGCTGGGCGCCCTTCGAGAGGCAACGGCGCTGGATGATTTGCAGCAGGAAGCCATGTTCGAGGATCAGCCTGCGCTCGTCATGCGCAGCGGGCATCCGCTGTTGTCAGTGCCGGTCGATGGCGTGGCACTAGCCGCGTTTCCTTGGATTCTTCCGGCCAGTGACACGCCACTGCGGCACTACTGGGAGGGCATGATGCGCGCCGCCGGGGCCGAGCCGCCACATGTTGGGATCGAGTGCGGATCGGTGTTGACCGTGCGGCAATTGCTGCTGGGATCAGACGCGTTGACACTGCTGTCTCCCGCGCAACTGGCGGTGGAATTGCAGGCGGGCGTGCTGGCCACCCTACCGCCGCCGGTGCCGGTGACGCGCACCATCGGCATCACCACACGCGAAGCTTGGCGGCCGACTGCACCGCAAGGGGCGTTTGTAGCGCTGCTGCGCGAGGTGGCGTTGGAAGGCTTTGCATAAATTTATACCCGCAGCGATGTTTGCATTTGTTCTAGGCAGTTTCCCGACGCAGGACCGGCGCCATGGAGAGAACTATCGCCCTGATCGGCTTCGGCGAGGCCGGATCCACATTTGCCAAGGCGGCAGGTTGGGAATCTGCGGCGCTGGCCTTTGACATCAACCCTGCGCGCCGCGCAGGTATGGAAGAGGCAGGCGTGGTCGCCTGCGCGACGGCAGAAGATGCTCTCGGTGATGCGGACATCGTGCTTTCGCTGGTGACGGCGGATTCAGCGCTTCCGGCTGCACAGGATTTTGCTGACCTGATGAAGCCGGGTGCGATCTGGTGCGACATGAATTCTGTAGCCCCCGATACCAAACGTGCCGCAGCGCAGGTGATTGAGGCGGCAGGTGGGCGCTATGTTGATGTCGCCGTGCTGGCCCCGGTCAACCCGGCGCGGATGAACGTGCCGCTGCTGATTTCGGGTGCGCATGCCGCTGAAGCCGAAGCGCGGCTGCGCGCTGCAGGATTTGCCAAAACCCGGGTTGTGGGCGATGAGATCGGCCGGGCCAGCGCGATCAAGATGATCCGCTCGGTCATGGTCAAAGGCATTGAGGCGCTGACCGCCGAGATGATGCTGGCGGCAAGCGCCGCTGGCGTGGTGGACGAAGTCCTGTCTTCGCTCGACGCCAGCGAAAAGGCTCAAAGCTGGTTCGAGCGGGCCGAATACAATGTCGAGCGCATGACGACTCATGGGCTGCGCCGCGCCGCCGAGATGGAAGAATCTGCCAAGACGCTCGAAGCGCTTGGTGTGACGCCGCTGATGACCAACGGCACCGTCCAGCGCCAGCGGGAACAGGCAGGCAGGACAATCGCTTTCAAACCTGAGAGGACCAAAGTCGCATGACCATGATCATCGACTGCCACGGCCACTACACCGTGCTGCCCAAGGCGCACGACGAGTGGCGCGAGAAGCAGAAGGCCGCGTTCAAGGCCGGGACCGAGTGCCCCGCCTATCCCGATATCTCGGACGGCGAAATCCGCGAGACGATCGAATCGAACCAGCTGCGCCTGCTGAAAGAGCGGGGCGCGGACATGACGATCTTCTCCCCCCGCGCTTCGGCCATGGCCCCGCATGTGGGTGACCAGACGGTCGCGGTGAAGTGGGCACAGGTCTGCAATGATCTGATCGCGCGCGTCGTCGGGCTTTACCCTGAGACCTTCGCAGGCGTGTGCATGCTGCCGCAATCGCCCGAAGCGGACATGACCAGCTCCATTGCCGAGCTGGAGCGCTGCGTGAATGAACTGGGCTTCATCGGCTGCAACCTGAACCCCGATCCGGGCGGCGGGCGCTTTACTCATCCGCCACTGACGGACGAATACTGGTTCCCGTTCTACGAGAAGATGTGCGAGCTGGACGTCCCGGCAATGATCCACGTTTCGGGATCGTGCAATCCAGCGATGCACGCGACGGGCGGGTATTACATTGCGGCAGATACCATCGCGTTCATGCAATTGCTGGAAGGCGATCTGTTCAGCAAGTTCCCGACCCTGCGCTTCATCATCCCGCACGGCGGCGGCGCAGTGCCCTATCACTGGGGGCGCTATCGCGGCTTGGCCGACATGCTCAAGAAGCCCGATCTTTCGGGCCATCTGATGAACAATGTCTATTTCGATACCTGCGTCTATCACCAGCCGGGAGTCGACCTGCTGGCCGATGTGATCGAAAACAAGAACATCCTATTCGGCAGCGAAATGGTCGGCGCGGTGCGCGGGATCGATCCCACCACTGGGTTCTACTTCGACGACACCAAGCGCTATGTCGATGCACTCGACATCAGCGATGCTGAACGCCACGCGATTTTCGAGGGCAACGCGCGCCGCGTGTTCCCGCGCCTCGACGCCAAGCTGAAGGAGAGGGGCCTGTGACGGATACCAACATGAGCACCGACCGCCAGAACATTCACGAATACCTTGCCGAGCTGGACGACATTCCGGGCACGCGGATCTATACCGCTGCCCGCGCGCGCAAGGGCTACTGGATTAACCAGTTCGCGATGAGCCTGATGAAGGCCGGCAACCGCGAGCGCTTCAAGGCCGATGAGCGCGCCTATCTCGACGAATGGAACATCTCGGAAGAGGCCAAGCAAGCGCTGTTGGCACGCGATTACAACACGCTGCTCGACCTTGGCGGCAACGTCTATTTCCTGTCGAAGCTGTTCTCTTCGGACGGACTGCCGTTCGCCGAGGCGGTCAGCACGATGACCGACATGACCTGGCCGGAATATCGCCAGATGATGCTGGATGGCGGGCGTTCGCCCCAAGGCAATCGCTCCATAAAAGGAGGCTATTGATATGGCCAAGATTACCGCTGGCGTTGGCTCCAGCCACGTTCCGCTGCTGGGTGTCGCTGTTGATCAGGGCAAGTGGCAGGACGACTATTTCGGCCCGATCTTCAAGGGCTACGAATGGACGCGCGAATGGGAAAAGGCGGAAAAGCCTGATGTCGTCATTCTGGTCTACAACGACCACGCATCGGCCTTTGACGCGAATATCATCCCGACTTTCGCAATCGGCTGCGGTGAACATTACAAGTCTGCCGATGAAGGCTGGGGCCCGCGCCCGGTGCCTGATGTGGAAGGTCATGCCGATCTCGCCTGGCACATCGCGCAGAGCCTGATCCTCGATGATTTCGACATGACCATCATCAACGAGATGGACGTCGACCACGGCCTCACTGTGCCGCTTTCGATGATGTTCGGACAGCCTGAAAAGTGGCCGTGCAAGGTCGTGCCGCTGGCTGTGAACGTGGTGACCTACCCGGTCCCCTCGGGCAACCGCTGCTGGGCGCTGGGCGAGGCAATTGCCCGCGCGGTCGAAAGCTTCCCCGAAGACCTCAACGTGCAGATCTGGGGCACCGGCGGCATGAGCCACCAGCTTCAGGGTCCGCGCGCCGGCCTGCTAAACCGCGAATGGGACAACAAGTTCCTCGACCTGCTGGAATCAGAAGGTGACGCTGTTCGCCACATCCCGCATATCGAATACCTGCGCGAGACCGGCTCCGAAGGCATCGAAATGGTCATGTGGCTGATCATGCGCGGCGCGCTGGGCAAGAAGGTGAAAACCCTCAACCGCCATTACCATATTCCGTGCAGCAACACCGCGATCGGGCACATCGTGCTCGAACCGGCAGACTGACTTTCAACCCATCCACCCTTGCCGGGCGGCTCACCAGCCGCCCGGTCCTTTTTTGAAAGGGACAAGATATGCGCATCGCACTGGCAGGCGCCGGAGCCTTCGGCGAAAAGCACCTCGATGGACTGAAGAACATCGATGGCGTGGAAATCACCTCGATAATCAGCCGCCGCGCAGAACAGGCCGCCGCCGTGGCCGAAAAGTATGGCGCGAAGCACTCCTCCACCGAACTCGAAGACGCATTGGCGCGCGATGATGTGGACGCGGTGATCCTGTGCACCCCCACGCAGATGCACGCGCAGCAAGCCATCGCCTGCATGAAGGCGGGCAAGCACGTGCAGGTGGAAATCCCGCTGGCCGATAGCTGGGCGGATTCGCAGGAAGTGCTGCGCGTGGCCGAAGAGACCGGCAAGGTCTGCATGGTTGGCCACACCCGCCGCTTCAACCCTTCGCACCAGTACGTGCACAACAAGATCACCGCGGGTGAATTCAACATCCAGCAGATGGATGTGCAGACTTACTTCTTCCGCCGCAAGAACATGAACGCCAAGGGCGAAGCACGGTCATGGACCGACCACCTGCTGTGGCACCACGCCGCACACACGGTGGACCTGTTCGCCTATCAGGCGGGCAAGATCGTCAAGGCCAATGCGGTTGAAGGCCCGATCCACCCGGAACTGGGCATCGCGATGGACATGTCGATCCAGTTGAAGAGCGAAAGCGGCGCGATCTGCACGCTGTCGCTGTCGTTCAACAATGATGGGCCGCTGGGCACCTTCTTCCGCTACATCGGCGATACCGCGACCTACATCGCGCGCTACGACGATCTGGTGAACGGCAAGGAAGGGCCGATCGACGTTTCGAAGGTCGACGTTTCGATGAACGGCATCGAACTGCAGGACCGCGAATTCATCGCCGCGATCCGCGAAGGGCGCGAGCCAAACAGCTCGGTCGCCCAAGTGCTCGATTGCTACCGGGTGCTGGGTGAGCTGGAGCAGCAGCTGGCGGCTGGTTGATTTGAGGAGGGCCCGCCAGCGATGGTGGGCCTTTTTCATTGGGACGTGCAAAAAATCCTGCTTCCCCGCGAAGGCGGGGACCTCAGTGTTGTTACGGAACACCAGCGTAAACCGCCTGAGGCCCCCGCCTGCGCGGGGGAGCACAAGGGTTTCTTTTTCCCCCCTCCCGCAGGCGGGAGGGGTTGGGGGTGGGCAAGGTCCCCAAAGACTTATCGGACCTGTGCAAAGCGGGCCGCCCATGGAGAGCATGATGGAAGCGCTTATTGCCTATTCAGGTCGCAAGTTTGCCCGGCCCCGCTACTATGCCAATGCGCATGAGCGGGACGAGGTGGAGATCATCCTCGCGCCGATGCCTATGCACGATGCCCGCGCCGCTGGCACGACGATTGACCGCGAAGGCTTCCAGATCATCGCGCACAAAAGCGCCGTCACCGATTTCGCCGACCGCGAGCACGTCGCCCGCATCCACATGCGCGAGATCGAGGAACTGGTGCAGGCGCAAACCGGCGCGGACCATGTCCATGTCGGCGCTCCGGGCCTGCTGCGCTTTTCCGAACGCAGTGGGAAGGCGGGAACGCTCAACAATTCCATGCCCGCCCGCTTTGCCCATATCGACATTTCTGACGCAACGGCGCAGCAATTCGGGCAGCGCGGCGCAAATGGACGGCCCGTCGCGCGCTGTGCCCATTACAACGTGTGGCGCGCGATTTCCCCGCCGCCGCAGGACGTGCCACTGGCGTTCTGCGATGCGCGCAGCCTTGCCCCGCAAGACCTGATCCTCGCCGATGCTGTGTTCGACGAGGCAGGCAAGCCCGAATGGTCGTTCGAAGGGCTGGTCGTGGCGCACAATCCTGCGCATCGCTGGCACTGGTTCCCGGATATGCAGATCGATGAGGCGGTGCTGTTCAAGACCAACGACAGCGATACGACCTGCGCGCACCACGTGCCGCATGTGGCGTTTGACATGCCGAATTGCCCTGCCGATGCCCCACCCCGGATCAGCATCGAAATGCGCGCGACGGCTTATTGGTGGGCTTGATCTCGCATTTGGACGTGCTACACCAACAATAACAATTGATAGGGTGAGGCAGGATCATGGGCGCGTTTCCGCAAACCATCTATTTCACAGGCGCCAACGCCCCGGTCGGCGAGGAGCCGGACCTGCGCGGCCTGAAGGTGGAAGGCGATCTTCCCCCCGAAGTGCGCGGCAGCTTCTATCGCGCCGTGCCCGATCCCTCCTTTCCGCCGATGTTTGACAATGACCATACCCTGTCGGGCGATGGCATGGTCAGCCGCCTGTCCTTCAACGCCGATGGCACGGCAGACTTCGTGCAGAAGTACGTCGAAACCGCACGCTACAAGGCAGAAAAAGCCGCCGGAAAGGCGCTTTTCGGGAAGTATCGCAATCCGTTTACCGATGATCCATCGGTGCAGGGCACAGATCGCACCGTGGCCAACACCACACCAGTTTGGCACGCCGGACGGCTGCTGATGGCCAAGGAAGACGGGCGGCCCTATCGCGTCGATCCTAAAACGCTGGAAACACTCGGCTCCTACAATTTCGGCGGCGCGCTGAAATCCGAAACCATGACTGCGCACGTGCGGATCGATGCCGCCACGGGCGAGTTGTTCTTCTATGGCTATGAGGCGGACGGGCAGGCATCCGCCAAGGTCGCCTATTGCGTCGTCGCGCCCGATGGGACGCTGAAGTCTGAACAGTGGTTCGACGCACCCTATTGCGCGATGATGCACGATTTCACGATCAGCCAGAACTACGCGCTGTTCCCGATCTATCCGACCACGGCGGACCTTGACCGGCTGAGGGCGGGCGGCGAGCACTGGCACCATCAGCCCGAACTGGATTCATGGCTGGGCGTGATGCCGCGCTATGGCGATGTCTCCGAAATCAAGTGGTTCAAAGGCCCCAAAGGCTGCCATTCGTATCACATGATGAACGCGTGGGAGGATGCAGACGGCATGCTCCACTTCGACGCCTGTCTGAACAATACCAATGCCTTTGCCTTTATCCGCGAACCTTCGGGCATTCATATGGGACCGCAGGACGTGGTCGGCGCGCTCACCCGCTGGACCGTTGATCCGCGCAGCGATGGCAGCGAAGTGGTCGAGACGCTTATCGGGCCTCCGGGGGATTTCCCGGTAATCCCGGCGAAGCTGCAGGGGCGGCCATACAAGACTGGCTTCATGCTCTCGATGAACCCTGAGGTTCGTGGCCCGCCGCTGTTCTCAGGCCCGGTGGGCGTCAGCTTCAATATGCTGCTGCGGCTGGACGGCATGGACACACCCGCCCCCCAAGTGACCAATGCGCTCGCCCTGCCGCCGATGGCCGGGTTTAACGAGCCGGTGCACGTCCCCGCCGCCGATCCCGAAAAGGACGGCTGGCTGGTGTTCATCATGGACCAGCAGACAGGCGACAGCCAGTTCATCCACGAAGCATGGGTGGTCGATGCCGGGAACATCGGCGCGGGGCCGGTGGCCAAAGTCCACATCCCTGCGCGCCTGCGTCCGCAAGTCCACGGCTGGTGGGTGCCGCAGGCGCAACTGGACGCGGTTGCTTAAAGCAGAAGCGCTTAGAACAGGCTGCTCCCCCGCCCTTCGACTGACCGACAGGTCAGTCGCTCAGGATAAACTTCCGGCCAAGCGGTTGGCGGGGGCCTCAGTCGATTTACACAGGCGTTTCGTAACAACACCGAGGCCCCCGCCTTCGCGGGGGCGCAGGATTTTTTGGCAGGATAAACTGACATGACTAGGATTGTCATCACCGGAGCCTCGGGCAACTATGGCCGGGGAGTAACCGACCGCTTGATCGCGCAGGGCCGCGCCGCTGACCTCATCCTGATAACGCGCAAGCCCGAGAAGCTGGCAGACCGCGCCGCCCAAGGCTGCACCGTGCGCTATGGCGATTTTGACAAGCCCGAGACCTTGGCCGCAGCAGTCCAAGGCGCAGACAAGATGCTGTTGATCTCCGGCACCCGCGTCGGCGCGCGGGTGGTGCAACACAAAGCGGCAATCGATGCAGCGGCGGCCGCTGGCGTAAAGCACATCGTCTACACCAGCTTCATCGGCATCGACGATCCCGCAAACCCCGCCGAAGTGCGGCACGATCACATCGAGACCGAAGCCCTGATGAAGGCCAGCGGTTGCGCGTGGACGATGCTGCGTGATGCGCACTATGCCGATGCCATGATCCTGATGGCTGGCCCCGGCGTCATGCAGAGCGGCAAATGGTTTTCCAACGCAGGCGGTGGCCGCGAGGCAATGGTCTGGCGGGATGACTGCATCGAAAGCGCCGTGGCCGTGCTGACTGGCGAGGGCCACGAAAATCAGACCTACAACATCACCGGCCCGCAATTGCAGACTTTCGAAGAGGTCGCCGCGATCATGGCCGAAGTCACAGGCCGCCCGGTGGAATACGTCTCGCTGGATGATGAAGGCCAGTATGCCATGTTCGACGCGATGGACATTCCGCGGCGCCCGGTGGACGATAGCGAAGTGGCTGGGATCCCGTGGAATAGCGACGATATGGTGACGTTCGGCAAAGCCATCCGCGAAGGCTTTCTCGAACTGTGTACCGATGATGTGGAGCGCCTGACCGGTCGCAAAGCCCGCTCGGTGCGCCAGATGATCGAGGATAACGCAGAAATGCTGCGGGGCGTGTGACGTACTCCCCCTCCTCTGAAGAGGAGGGGCTTCAGAGGCTTTTCTACTCGCCTGCGTGCAGCAGGAGAGGGCTTTAAGTTAAAGCGCTTCTTAATCATGGTGGCCTAGAACAGTTGCATGCCACCGCTTGCCATTTCCGCCGCCCCTTCGGTTGCTCCTGATGCGCATGGCGCTGCGCGCCTTTCGCCCACCCGGGCGAGCTGGTTAGTCATTGTCTTCGGCTTTGTCGTCGCGCTGCTGACTTTGGCGGCAAGCGGCATTGGCATTGCCGTGATCAGCGTGGGGCCGCTGGCTTTCCTTGTGGCGCTGCTGGTGGGGGTGCACTTCCATTACACCCGCAATCGGCCTGATCCGCGGATTGCCACGACATGCGGTATCCTGGCCGTGCTGATCGCGGCTTGCCTGCTGGCAGCGATCATCAGTCATACCAGCCTGCGGTTTGGCAGTCCCCACGTCGACAGCGCGCTCAGCGCAGCCGACCTTGTGCTAGGCATCCATGCACCGGCCATCGTGCTTGTCTTTGCCGATTATCCTGCTTTCTCTGTTCTGCTCAGCGTGATCTACAGCAGCGCCATGCCGGTGTGCATTGTCCTTGGTCTAGCACTGGCCGCATCGGGGCGCGATGCGAAAGCGTGGGAATTTGCCTTCTGCTTCACGTTTTGCCTCGTGCTGGCCGCGATAGTCTCAATTGGTTTTCCGGCGCTGGGGAGCACCGTTTACCACGGCATCGAAGGCGTGGTCGGGCTACCTAGCGATGCAGGCAACTTCCATATGGCCACGGTCGATTATTACCGGAATGATCCTGCCGCCATTTTCGATCTCGCAAAGGTGCAGGGGATCGTCACGTTTCCGTCGTTCCACATGGTGATGGCCTTGCTGGTGCCTTACGCTTTTCGCGGAACGGGCCTGCCCGGCTGGATCGCCATGGTCTGGGCTGTGCTGGTTACCATCTCTTCGGTGGTTATCGGGGGGCACTATGTCGTCGACTTGCTCGGCGGCGCGATGACCTGGGCCGCATCGGCATGGTGGATTGGCCGCGCCAACCGCGAGGTAGGCGGCGCGGCCTGATCGCAACCTTACAGGTTAGCCTGATAGAGCGCCAGCATCCGGCCCCAAGCCTTTTCCGCCTGCACCTTGTCATAGACCGGCGCATCAATCGTGCACCAGCCGTGCTGTGCGGGGTACACCTCGATCTCGGCCGGACGGCCAGCGGCATCGGCAGCGGCGCGGAACTTTACCTTATCGTCCGGCGCGCGTTCGTCGTCATTCTTGGCAATGGCGATGAGGTAGGCGGCTTTGGTCTTGGGCAGCAGGCTGCTCGGGCTTTCGGGTGCATCGCCCACCAGCCCGCCACCATGGAACGAGGCGGCGGCACCAACACGATCCGGGTTGGCAAAGGCGGTGCGCACAGTGAATGGGCCGCCCATGCAATAGCCACACGAACCGATCTTTTTCTTGGTGTCGACTTCGGCCTGCATGTCGAGCCATTTTACGAAAGCACCAGCGTCCGACACTGTGCCCGCAGGTGTGATCGCGGCGATCATGGGCTTGAGCTTTTCCTGCCCCGGCGGCGTGCGCCACTCCATCAGCGAATTCAGGATGGGTGCAGGGCTTGACCTGTAATACTGGTTCACCACCAGCACCGCATAGCCCGCTTCGGCCAGCATTGTGCCCATCGTCTTGTAGGCATCGCGCAGGCCCGCAATATCAGGCCACATGATTACCGCTGGATGCTTGCCCTTGGCCGGATAGACGAAAAACGCATCGGCCTTGCCATCGGGTGTGTCGATGGTGACAGTGCGGCTCTTGGTCTTTCCATCAGCCGCCGTTGCGCAACCGGGCAGGGCGGCAAGAGCTGCTGCACCCGCGCCAACGCTGGCGAACTGGCGCCGGTTCATCACAGACTGGCTGAACCAGAGGGCGTTTTCCTGTTCGGTAATTTCGTCGCACATGAGGGCACTCTCCGGGTTGTCCGTCCGGGCAGCACGATAGCGGCGCGGCGGATGCCTGCAAGCGCCTTGCGGTGCAGCTCGCCCTAACTGCACCCCGCAAAATCTTGCTCCCAACACCAACCGCGCCCCCGCGAAGGCGGGGGCCTCAGTCGTGTTACGGAAGGGTCGCGTAAAAGGCCTGAGGCCCCCGCCTTCCGGCGCTGCCGGAAGTTTATCCCGAGCTGATCGAGGGGCGGGGGAGCGGCAATGTTCATGCGTGTGGCGAAGATGAGGTCAGGTCATCCAGCCGGATGATTTGTCCCGCTTCTGCCGCCTTCATCGCCTCGCGCCGCAAACGCTCGATGTGCAGGCGTTCAGGCGGCGCTTCCTCCTGCGGAAGTGCGGCCAGCGACTTCTCATAAATCTCGCGGAAGTCATCCTGAAATTCCGGATGCGTCAGGATCAGGCCATCGTTGCGGGCCATGCCCCGAAACACCTTCTGTCCCACCTCATATGGGTCCATCCCGGCTTCAAAGGCCCCGCCGAACTGCTCCAGTTCCGCCCGGTCTGCCGGAGCAAAACCGCTATCGGCAAAGGCGTCAGGCCGCTTCAGCGCCGAATCCCAAGCGTTGGTGCGCGTCAGCGCCGGGCAGCACAGTGAACAGCCAATGTCATGCGGCGCAAGGTTGTAGCGCAGCGATTCGGTAAGGCCCCGCACCGCAAATTTGCTGGCGGTATAGATCCCCGCCTGCGGCCCCGGCAGAAACGCTGCCATCGAGGCTACGTTTACCACATGCCGCAATCCGCTTGCCGCTTTGATCCGCGGCAGGAAGCTGACGAGGCCATTGACCACGCCGCCAAAATTCACGCCCATGATCCAGTCGTAATCGGCGTAGCTGGCCTCATCGCTCGGTCCGAACACGCTGACGCCTGCATTGTTCACCAGAACATGCACGGCGCCAAAGCGCGCTTCAACCTTCTCCGCCGCATCAGCAAAAGCAGCACGATCGGTCACGTCCAGCTTCACGAACAACGGCTCCTCGCGCCCCTTGTCAGCAAACCATTCGGCGGTCTGCGCGCGGTGCTCCTCATTGCGATAACTGAGCGCCATCCGCAGCCCTGCATCGCTCAGCGCTTGCGCCACGCCGAGGCCAATGCCCGTCACACCGCCGGTGACGAAAGCCACCTGTCCTGCCCAGCCACCCATCATTTTTCCTCTCGCAATCGCCCTGCAGATTGTTAGTATTACATACAAATAATGCCAATGGGAGAGTCGAAATGAGCAGCCCAGAGTCCTCTACAGAATCCCGTCTCGCGGCGCTCGAAGCGCGCGTGACCGAGTTGGAAGACCTCAACGCGATTCGCCGCCTGCAATGGGCCTATGGCTACTACATCGATTACAATCGGCCCGAGGAAGTGGCCGGCCTGTTCGCCAAAGACGGCGCGGTGGTGTTCCTTTCGGGCGAATACGTCGGCTATGCGGGCGTGATGCGGCTCTACGGCACGTGGTTCCAGAACCTGTTTACCGGCGGACGGCGCGGCCCGGTCCATGGGCTGCTGCTCGATCATTTCCAGCTGCAGGACGTGATCACCATCGCGCCCGATGGGCAGACCGCCAAGGGCCGGTTCCGCGGCATCCTTGCGGGCGGCTGGCATGACGATATCGTGAAGGACAAGCCCGAAGGCATGCCGCAACAGTTCTGGGAAAGCGGCATTTACGAGAACGACTATGTGAAGGAAGACGGCGTCTGGAAGATACAGCGGCTGGACTACATGATGCAGTGGCAGGCCGATTATGAAGCGGGCTGGTCAAAGACCGTCGCCCACCTTCAGCCCGCCGCCGTGTGCTTCCCGGAAAATCCCATCGGGCCTGATCGGCTCCTGCCCGAAACGCAAGTGCGCCAAACGTGGCCCCACCGCGCCGAGGTGCCGATGAGCTTCGCGCATCCGGTGCTGGCACAGGCCTTTGCTGTGGGCGAATTCACTGCTTTGCAGAAGAAGTGGCCATAGCTGCCATTTCTTCGACAAGCTCAGGATGAGCGGTCTTCGACAGGCCACTTCACAATCCGCTGATGCTGAGCCTGTCGAAGCATCACACGCCCCAGATGCCAATGCGCGCCAGCACCGCAGCGGCCACCCGCCGGAAGGCATCGCGATCACGCTGGGACACGCCTTTGAACAGATTGGCCCCCACCCGCTCCATCGCCGGAACCGTTTGCGCAAACAGCTCTTCACCCGCCGCCGTCAGCCGCACCGGTTTGCGGCGGCGGTTGGAGCGGTTGCGGCCCGGCTCCACAAGGCCGCGCTCTGCCAGCACGGCCAGCGCGCGGCTGACATTCATCGGTGGCACACCCATGATCTCGGACAGATCGTGCCCGGCCAGTTCGCCTTCGCCGCCCAGCGCAAGGATGATGCGCAAATCCGTTGGCGTCAGGCCCAATGGTTCGGCCACGCCTTCACGCATTGGCGTGCCGATGAACGTGCCAAGCTTCAGCAGGTCGACCAGCAAGGCAACTTCGCCGTCGAAAGCAATCGGTTCGGCGCCGGGCTGCGCAGCAGGGACAGAAGTGGGTTCAGCGCTCATACGCCCCAGTCTATTGCCGGGTTCACCCGCCGGGGCAAGTCCCCAAGTGTGCCCGATCTGCATCACTTTGCCGAAGCAGCAACATGCGCAAATGTTAGGCTTGCCAAGCGCTAATTAGTATGTCTTACTAACAAACATCAGCGGTTCCCGAAGAGGAACAACTAGGAGAGGGGCTATGGCCAAATCACACCGTACCACGTCACACGTGCGCCTTCTTGCTGCAGCGAGTTTTGCAGCACTTTCACTCGGATTGGCAAGCCCCGCATTTGCGCAGGATGCGCAAGCTGACCAGGCTGACCAGGCTGTCTCTGAATCCTCGCGAGAGATCGTGGTCACCGCGCAGTTCCGCGAACAGCGCCTGCAGGATACGCCGCTGTCGATCACCGCAGTCGATGCCACGCTGCTCGCCTCGCGCAACCAGACCGACATTGCCCAGATCGCGCAGCAGGCCCCGAACGTGCAACTCAATGCCATGGGCGGTGCCTATGGCTCCTCGCTCGGCGCGGCGATCCGCGGCGTTGGCCAGTTCGATTTCAACCCCGCTTATGAACCGGGCGTCGGCCTCTATGTCGATGATGTCTACTACGCCACGTTGACCGGCTCGATCTTCGATCTGCTCGATCTGGAACGCGTCGAAGTGCTGCGCGGCCCGCAGGGCACGCTGACGGGCCGCAACGCCATCGGCGGCGCGATCAAGCTGTTCTCACGCAAGCCGACCGACGAAAATTCGGGCATGGTCGAAGCCGTCTACGGCAGCCGCCAGCGCGTCGACATTCGCGGCAGCGCCAATTTCATCATCGCGCCCGATCTCTACGCCCGCGTTTCAGGCGTCTACAAGCGGCAGGATGGCTATGTCGATCAGATCGATTATGGCTGCGCCAACCCCGGCAACCCGCAGGGCATCACCGGTTTCCCAAGCTCCGGGTCGAACTGCGTGATCGATCGGCTTGGTGAAAAGGGCTACGCCGGTATCCGCGGCTCGATCCGCTACAACCCCGGCGACAACTTCGATCTCGTGGTCATTGCTGACTACACGCACGAAGAACGCACGAACGCGGCCGAAGTGATCTCGCTGATCAATCCGGCACGCATCACGCCTGCCTATGCATGCGGCCGTTTCTGCACATACGCCAATTTCCGCGCGCCTGCTGGCGGACAGGTCAGCCAGGACTACGCGATGCCCAACCGGCTCAAGTTCGATGGCTGGGGCGTTTCAGCCAACATGACCATTGGCCTGTCCGATACGCTGAACCTGCAATCGATCACCGCCTACCGCGATTACCGGCAGGTCTGGGGCACGGACGACGATTTCACGCCTGATCTTGCGATTGCAGGCCAGGGTTACAACGATCTCGATTTCTGGTTCGTCAGCCAGGAACTGCGCCTGAATGGCCAGATCGGCGACAAAATCGATTTCACGCTGGGCGGCTTCTATTCCGATCAGCGCTCGCTCTATTTCACCCGCCAAGATATCCGCTACATCGCGCCGGGACTGAACTTCCAGTTCCTTGGCAATGACCCGGTTAATGCTGATAGCAAGGCCGTGTTCGGTACTGTCATCGCACGGCCCATGGCTGGTCTGACACTGACGGGTGGCTTGCGCTATACCAAAGAAGCCAAGGACTATACCTTCGTTCGCAAAAACTATGACGGCACTGTATCCACGTTCCTTGGTGCGCTCGATGGCGTAACCGCAACGTTCCAGGGCGATCGTGTGGACTGGCGCATTTCGGCAGATTATCGCTTCAGCCCCGAAGTGCTGGCTTATGCCACGGTCGGCACCGGCTTCAAGGGCGGCGGCGTGACCGCGCGTCCTTTCGATGCCGCGCAAGCCCTGAACGGCAGCTTCGATCCTGAAACCGTCACCGCCTATGAGTTGGGTCTCAAGACCGACCTGTTCGATCGCCGTTTGCGCCTCAACATCGCTGGCTTCATCAACGATTATAACGATATCCAGCTGCCGCTGATTTCGTGCGCTTCGTTGGGTTCGCTGGCGCCCTGCGGTGCGCGGCAGAATGCAGGCAACGGCCAGATCAAGGGTGTCGAAGTTGAATTTCAGGCCTCGCCCATCCCCGGCCTCGATATCGATGGTTCGCTTAGCCACATGACCGGCGAATACAAGAATATCGATCCGCGCGTGGGCAATGCCATCCTGCTCAGCGATCCGATTGTCACGCCCAACTGGAAGTGGAGCGTAGGCATCCAGTATCGCGCCGAACTGGGCGATGCCGGATCGATCACGCCGCGCTTCGATTATGCCCACACCGGGAGGCTCAGCGCGGGCCGTATCGCAGCAGGCCTGCCGATCGAATTCTTCAACGCCTATGACATCGGCAACTTCCGCCTGACCTGGCGCAACGCCGAAGAGGATCTGTCGGTATCGTTTGAAGTGCAGAACGTGTTCAACGAATACTACACGCCGTTCCGCTTTGCTGCGGTCTATTCGTTCACTGGCACGGCTTACAGCCAGGTTGGCCGTCCGCGCGAATGGGGCGTTACGGTGCAAAAGCGCTTCTGATCCACGCGCCAAGGCTTTGCTACAAGAAGGGCGGCCAGCTTTGGCCGCCCTTTTGCTTTTTATCACCGGCACAATTCCCTGCTTGGTGCCCATCCTATCAAATGTTAGAAAACAGGCCGGAGCCGAATCCGGCCAAGGTTTGAGAGAGATTGCCTGCCCATGACTCCTGAAGGTGTAAACGTCGCCCATCCAGACCAGCTTTTTATCGGTGGCCGCTGGGTGCCTGCGCATTCTGGCCGCATGATCGATCTTATCTCGCCCAATACCGAACAGGTGGTAGGCCGTGTGGCCGAGGCGGATGAGGCCGACATGGACGCCGCCGTCGCCGCCGCGCGCGATGCGTTCGATCATGGCCCATGGCCCACCACGCTGCCTGCGGAACGCATCGCCGCGTTTCGCCGCATGGTCGCCCATCTGGAAACCCGCGTGCCTGAATTGGCCAAGGCTTGGACCGCGCAGATGGGCGGGCTCGCCTCGTTTGCAGGGCCGATGCACGGTGGCGCAGTCATGGCGCTGGGCCAGATCGCGGGGTTTGCCGAACAGTTTGAATTCGTCCAGCGCCGCCCCAGCATGGCGGCAGACACGGCGCTGATTGCCTATGAACCGGTTGGCGTCGTCGCGGCCATCGCGCCGTGGAACGGGCCGTTCGGCATCATGGCGAACAAGGTGGCCTATGCACTGCTGACGGGCTGCACCGTGATCATGAAGCCATCGCCCGAAACCCCGATGGAAGCCTATATCATTGCCGAGGCCGCAGAGGCGGCGGGGATTCCGGCAGGTGTGGTGAACCTTGTCACCGGGCACCGCGATGCCAGCGATCATCTGGTTTGCAACGAAGGCGTGGACAAGGTTTCCTTCACCGGATCAACCGTTGCCGGAAAGCGCATCGCCAGCGTTTGCGGCGCGCGTATGGCGCGTTGCACGCTGGAACTGGGCGGCAAATCCGCAGCGATCATCCGCGATGATTTCCCCATTGATGCCGCTGCCAAGATGCTGACCGGGACCATCACCCTGATGTCAGGGCAGGTCTGCGCGATGCTCAGCCGCGTGATCGTGCCGCGCCACCGGCATGATGAACTGGCCGCTGCCATCGCGGCGGAAATGCAGCAGGTGCGGATTGGCCATTCGGAAGACCCGGAAGCGCAGCTTGGCCCGGTGGCGATGAAGCGCCATCTGGAACGTATTGAAATGTATATCGAAGAGGGCAAGGCGACAGCCGATCTGGTGACTGGCGGCGGGCGTCCTTCGCATCTCAATCAAGGCTATTTCATCGAACCCACGCTGTTTGCCAACGTAAAGAACGACAGCCGCATTGCGCAGGAAGAAATCTTCGGTCCGGTGCTCAGCCTGATCCCGGTGGAGGACGAAGAAGACGCGATCCGCACCGCCAATGCCAGCGCCTATGGCCTCAACGGTTCGGTGTTCACCCACGACGCCGACGCCGCCTATCGCATCGCGCGCCGTGTGCGCACCGGCGGCTTTGGACAGAACGGTTTGCGCATGGATTTTGGCCTGCCCTTCGGCGGCTTCAAGCAATCGGGCATCGGGCGCGAAGGCGGCCCCGAAGGCCTCTTCCCCTACATGGAAATGAAGACCATCCTGATCGACGGAACGCCGAAAGAGCTTTGAATTGGGAGAGTATATGACCGGCCATATCGCGGGCAAATCGATCGTCATCACCGGCGCAGGCGGGGGCTTTGGCAGCCTTGTCGCGCGCAAGGCCGCCGCGCTGGGCGCGCATGTCACCTGTGGCGATATCGATCTGGCTGCAGCCGAAGCGGTGGTCGAATACATCACCGCAGGCGGCGGCACGGCGCAGGCCGTGCAAGTGGATGTGCGCGATCTGGGCGCGGTAAAGACGCTCGTCGCCAAGGCACTGGAAGCTTACGGCGCGGTCGATGTGATGGTCAACAACGCCGGGATCATGCCGCTGGCGTTCTTTTCAGACCACGAAGCCGCTTATCCTGCTTGGGAGCGGTGCATCGATATCAATATCAAGGGTGTGCTCAACGGCATGGTTGCCGCCTATGATCCGATGATCGCGGCGGGACGCGGGCAGATCGTCAACCTTTCATCCATCTACGGCAATTTCCCGGTGATCGGCGCGGCGGTCTATGGCGCGTCGAAATCGGCGGTCAATTTCCTGTCGGAATCGCTGCGCGTGGAAAGCCGGGGCAAGATCAAGGTTACGACGATCAAGCCCACTGGCGTTCCCACCACGGGCTTGTCGGGTACGGTCGTCAATCAAGCCGCGGGTATCGGCATCGTGGCGCACAACATGCCCGATTTCATGGACATGGTCGGCCAGATGGGTGAGGGCACCTTCCCGGCTGAGCGGCTTGATCCCGAAGCGATGGACTATGCCAGCCTGGCGCCGGACCACATCGCCGATGCGATCATCCACGCCATCGACCAACCCTGGGGCGTTTCGATCTCCGAAGTCACCGTCCGCGCGGCGGGCGATCACTTCGTATTGTGAGTCAGCATCCTTCGACAAGCTCAGGATGAGCGGGTTTAGGAAATAGTCTCCCCCCGCTCATGCTGAGCCTGTCGAAGCATCGAAGGATGTTGAATCTCAGCGGATCGGGCAATCCGGCGCAAGACGCATGTCGAGGTAGTTGTCCACCGCGCCCATCATCAGATCCAGCTCGTTCTCGAAGAAGTGGTTGGCGCGGGGCACTTCGTCGTGGTGGATGGTGATGTGCTTTTGCGTGCGCAGCTTGTCGACCAGCTTCTGCACCGAATTTGGCGTGACCACCGTATCGGCGGTTCCCTGAACGATGATGCCCGATGCGGGGCAGGGTGCAAGGAAGCTGAAATCATACATGTTGGCGGGCGGAGCGACCGAGATGAAGCCGCGAATTTCCGGGCGGCGCATCAGCAATTGCATGCCAATCAGCGCGCCGAACGAATAGCCTGCGATCCACGTGGTGCTGGCTTCGGGGTGGATCGACTGCACCCAATCGAGCGCCGATGCCGCATCGGACAACTCACCAATGCCGTTATCAAAGCTGCCCTGGCTGCGCCCGACGCCGCGAAAGTTGAAGCGCAGCGTGGCAAAGCCGCGCGCCACGAAGGTCTTGTACATCGCCTGCGTGATGCGGTCGTTCATCGTGCCGCCTGCCTGCGGGTGCGGGTGCAGGATCATGGCGACCGGTGCGCGTGCGCGCGTGGCGGGCTGGAAACGGCCTTCGAGGCGGCCTTCGGGGCCGGGGAAAATGACTGCGGGCATTGCCTGTCGGGGTATCCTGTGGTCTGGCCAAACGGCACGGAATGCCGGGGCTGGGAATTGCGCTGATGGCTATATAGAAAGCATCCTTGCCAAAGCAATCTTTCCACGCATTTCCGGGACCCAAGTTGCCAGCAAATCCGATCTATCTCGATCACGCCGCCACCACTCCGCTCCTGCCCGAGGCTTTGGCGGCGATGCAGGATGGGTGGCGGCTGTGGGCCAACCCATCAAGTCCGCACGCTGCGGGGCGTGCCGCAAGGGCGGCGCTGGAGGGTGCGCGCACAAGATTAAAGGCGCTGCTGGGCTGGCCGGGCGAAGTGATCTTCACCAGCGGGGCAAGCGAGGCTCTGGCGCTCGGCATCGGGCGCGCAAAATGCAATGAAGTGCTTGTTTCGGCGGTGGAACATGATGCGGCTTTGCGGGCGGCGGGGGGGGCACAAAGGCTCGAAGTGGGGCCGGGCGGGCTTGTAATCCTGAACAGCACCAAGATGCATCTAGATGACACCAAGCAGCCTTTAATCGTGGTTCAACAGGTGAATAGCGAGACCGGCGTGGTGCAGAACATCGCTGCCATCGCAGAGGTGGTTCACGCCACCGGAGGGATGCTGCTGTGCGATGCGGCGCAGGGGGCCGGAAAGTTGGACATCCCCGTCGAGGCCGACATGGTGGTCCTTTCCGCGCACAAATTCGGCGGGCCGGTGGGCGTGGGCGCGCTGCTGGTGCGCGATTGGGCGCTGCTGGAGCCTAGTGGTGGGCAGGAACGCGGCTATCGCGGCGGGACGGAGTCGCTGCCGCTGGTGCTGGGCATGGTGGCGGCGCTGGAGGCGGGCAATACATGGCTCAAGTCCGCTTCAGCTTTGCGAGAATCGCTGACGAATCAAATGCTTGAAAATGGGGCGGAAATCGTGGCGGAGGATTCCCCGCGTGTCCCCACGATTGCCGCCTATCGCATGCCGGGCAAATCCAGCGTGGCACAACTGATCCGCTTTGACGGCGCAGGCATCGCGGTTTCGGCAGGCAGTGCTTGTTCATCGGGGTCTTTGAAGGCCAGCCATGTGCTAACCGCGATGGGCTATGCGCATCCCGGCGAAGTGATCCGCGTGTCCATCGGGCGCGAGACGACCGAGGCGGAGATTGCGCGGTTCGTGGCCGTATGGAAGGAGATACGGGGTTGATATACCTCGATTATCAGGCAACGACTCCGCTCGCCCCCGAAGCCCGCGCGGCGATGCTGCCGTGGCTGGCCGGGCCGGAAGCACCTGGATTCGCCAACCCCCACAGCCCGCATCGCTATGGCCGCGCGGCGGCGGCGGCGGTGGAAGTGGCGCGGGCGCAAGTGGCGGCGCTTCTGCCACCGGGCGGGCGCGTGGTGTTCACCTCTGGCGCGACTGAGGCGATCAATCTGGCGCTGATCGGCTTTGGGATCGGGTCCGGCGCAAAGCGGCTGGCGGTGAGCGCAATTGAACATGCCGCCGTTCTCGACACCGCGCGGTTCATCGATCCCGGTGTGGCGGTGCTGCCGGTGAATGGAGCTGGGCTGGTCGATCCTGACGTGGCGATTCCGCAAGGGACTGATCTGGTTGCGGTTATGCAGGTCAACAACGAGATCGGCACCGTGCAGCCGGTTGAAACTCTTGCTCGGCGCGCCAAGGATATCGGTGCGCTGTTCTTGTGCGATGCGGTGCAGGGGGCGGGCAAGATTTCAGCGCCCGAAAGTGCCGATTTCATCGCGATTTCAGCGCACAAGCTGTATGGGCCGAAGGGCATCGGCGCGCTGTGGGTGCGCGATGGGGTGCAGCTTTCGCCATTGATGCACGGTGGCGGGCAGGAAGGCGGTTTGCGGTCTGGCACATTGTCGCCCGCGCTTTGCGCCGGGTTTGGCGCGGCAGCCGTGCTGTGCACAAGTCTGTCGGAAACCGACCGGCATAATGTGGAAAAGCTGTGGACCAAGGCGCTGGCGCTGTTCGAAGGCTGGACTTTGAACGGCAGCGCTGATGCGCGCTGGCGCGGCAATCTCAATCTGCGGTTGCCGGGGCTGGATGTGGGCAGACTGTTGTCAGAATGCCGCAATGTTGCATTTTCAGCAGGTTCTGCCTGCGCCAGTGGCTCTGGCAGGCCAAGCCATGTCTTGCGCGCGCTTGGACTTTCCGACAGGGATAGCAAAACGGCGATCCGCATCGGATACGGACGCTATACAGGGGATGATGAACTGGAACAGGCCGCTGTGGCGATCAACGCCGCAGCTCGGGCGCAGGGAGTCATGTAAACATGGTCAGTGTCACCTTCGTCACCGCCAAAGGCGAAAAAGTCCTCGTACAAGCCCAGCCGGGGCAGCGCCTGCTTGAGGTTGGCCAGAACATCGGCATGCCGCTGGAAGGCACGTGTGAGGGCCAGATGGCCTGTTCCACCTGCCATGTGGTGATTGCACCGGACTGGTTTGACCGGCTTCCTGCGGCGGTTGATGATGAAGAGGACATGCTTGATCTTGCCGCCGGGGTAACCCGTACCAGCCGCCTGTCATGCCAGATCGAGTTGAGCGAAGCGCTGGATGGGCTGGTTGTCCACATTCCTTCCGAAGCGCGGGACATGCAGGGCCGCTGAGCCACATCATCTGAATTGCTGGGAGCAAATTCCGGGAACCCTGCACGGTCTGAAGCTTTCACAAGGGCATGCAAGTTTCCAAAAGCGCCGCACATGCAGGCTTTTCCGCCAATCCTGAACTTTTCATAGCTGAAACGGGCGACTGGATCGCCGAGAACTGGCTGCGTATCGCCATCGCTGTAGGCATCGCGGCGATCATTGTGCTGGTGCTGCTGACAGTGCGGAAATTGGCGCAGCGCCTGTGCCGCGAGGGCGAGGCGCTGGTGAGTTGGCGCACGATTGCGGGACGTCTGGCGGCGCGCACCAAATTCTGGTTTCTGGTGATCCTGGCGGCCAAGATCGTCGATAACTATGCCGCAGCGCCGCTGTGGCTGGACCGTACGATTACCTTCCTGTTCACCATCGGCATGACGGTGCAGGCCGCAATCTGGGCGCGCGAACTGGTACTGGGCGTGGTGGAGCACCGTGCAGGCGATGCACAACACGCCAATGGTGCGCTGGCATCGGCCATGAGCATTATCCGGGCGCTGGTGACATTTCTTGTCTTTGCCATCGCGCTGGTGCTGATTCTGGGCAATCTGGGTGTGAACGTATCGGGCCTCATCGCAGGTCTGGGGATCGGCGGCATTGCCATCGGCCTTGCCGCGCAAGGCATCTTTTCCGATCTGTTTGCAGGCGTTTCGATCCTGTTCGACCGGCCGTTCAAGGTGGGCGACAATATCAGCTGGGGCGATGCCAGCGGAACGGTGGAACAGATCGGCATGCGCACCACGCGCGTGCGCCTGTTTACGGGCGAGTTGCTGATCGTTTCCAACAAGAACCTGCTCGACAAGGAAATCCGCAACGTGACCGTGCGCCGTCACATCCGGCTGAGCTTCATGCTGGGTCTGACCTATGAGACCAAGCCCGAAACCCTCGCCCGCATTCCCGCCATGCTGACCGAGATGGGCGAGGCGCAAGGGGCGACGGTGGCGCGGGCCGGATTTGAAGCTTTTGGCGCGAGTTCGCTGGACTTTTCATTCATTGTCGATGTGCCGGGGGCGGATTGGAGTGTGGCACATCCCACGCGCGATCGGTTGCTGGTGGCGATCATGGAGCGTTTTGCCGCCGAGGGCGTGAGCTTGGCCTATCCGACGCAGACGTCTTACACCGCAGCGCCGGATGGGACGCTGATCATGCCTTATGCGGAACTGCCAGCCGATTTGCAGCGCGTCCCCGCGGAGGCGGGGACCTCAGGCAGTTGACGCTGATTGTGCTTGAGCGGCCTGAGGCCCCCGCCTGCCCTTCGGGCAGTTTATCCCGAGCTTGTCGAGGAGCGGGGGCGGAGGTTAAAGGCTAGTGCTGTCTTGTGACGCCCCCGCTCCCAACCCTCTCCCCTGTCCTTCGACATGCTCAGGATGAGCGGGGAAGAGAGCCTTTTTGGGTAGTCGTCAGTCGTCGGTCAACGCTTCGATCAGCGCCTTGGAAAACGCGGGGATGTCTTCGGGCTTGCGGCTGGTGATCAGGTTGCCGTCAACCACCACTTCCTCGTCCACCACGTCAGCTCCGGCATTGGCGAGATCGACGCGGATCGAGGGCCAGCTCGTGACCGTGCGGCCATCGACGATGTCGGCTTCGATCAGCAGCCATGGCGCGTGGCAGATAGCGGCGATAGGTTTGTCCAGATCATCGAAATCGTTGATCAGGTCGATCACCGCGTCTTCCATGCGCAGGATATCGGGGTTCATCTGGCCGCCCGGTAGCAGGAGCGCATCGTAATCGGCGGCTTCGGCTTGATCGATAGTGATGTTCACGGCGACGGCATCGCCCCAGTTCTTGTCTTTCCAGCCGGTGATCGATCCGGGTTCGAGGCTGGCGACCACGGTTTCAAAGCCAGCCTCTTCCAGAGCCTTCTTCGGGCCTTCAAGTTCGGATTGCTCGAAGCCGTGCGTAGCGACGATGAGGACGCGCTTGGTCATGGTATTCTCCTTTGGGGAATCGGGGGGAGTGGCAATGTGCCCTGACAAGAGAATTGCCGGGGACTGCTGCGGTTCCATGACTTTCGCTCATGCAACCGTGTTGCTAGGCTGTTCTGACCATGCCGATTGACACCACTGAACCCGATCCGTTTGACGCAATCGTCGATGCTCCGTTCGACTCCGCGCTGTCGGAGCGCTATCTGATATATGCGCTCAGCACGATCACGGCGCGCTCGCTGCCTGATCTGCGTGATGGGCTGAAGCCCGTGCATCGCCGGCTGCTGTGGGCGATGCGGCAGTTGAAGCTGAACCCCAACGATGCCTTCAAGAAATCGGCGCGCGTGGTCGGCGATGTGATCGGCAAGTATCACCCGCATGGCGATACCAGTGTCTATGATGCGATGGTGCGATTGGCGCAGGACTGGTCCCTGCGCTATCCGCTGGTCGAGGGCCAAGGCAATTTCGGCAATATCGATGGCGATAATGCGGCGGCCTATCGCTACACCGAAGCGCGGCTGACCAAGACGGCGATGCAGCTGATGGCCGGGCTGGACGATGGCACGGTCAACTTCATTCCGACCTACAATGGTGAGGATGAGGAGCCGGAGATTTTTCCGGGCCTGTTCCCCAACCTGCTGGCCAACGGTTCCAGCGGGATCGCGGTGGGCATGGCAACCAATATCCCCAGCCACAATGTGGCCGAGATCATTGATGCCACGCTGCTGCTGATCGACAATCCTGGCGTTGAACACAGCCAACTGATGGAAGTGTTTCACGGGCCAGACCTGCCGACCGGGGGAATCGTGGTGGACAGCCCGGCAGCTATTTCCAATGCCTATGAAACCGGGCGCGGGGCGATCCGGGTGCGGGCGCGCTTTTCCAACGGGCGAGACGAGGCGGGGAATTGGGAAGAAACTGGCGTTGAAAAGCTGGGCAGCGGGCAGTGGCAACTGGTCGTGTCCGAAATCCCCTACATGGTGCAGAAGGGCAAGCTGATCGAACAGATCGCCCAGCTTATCGCCGACAAGAAGCTGCCGATCCTTGAAGACGTGCGCGACGAGTCTGACGAGCAGATCCGGCTGGTGCTGGTGCCCAAGAGCCGCAATGTCGACCCGGAGCTGCTCAAGGAATCGCTCTACCGGCTGACCGATCTGGAAACGCGGTTCGGCCTGAACCTGAACGTGCTGGATTCACGCCGCACGCCCGGCGTGCTGGGGTTGAAGCTGGTGTTGCAGGAATGGGTGATCAGCCAGATCGACATCCTGCTGCGTCGTTCGCAACACCGGCTGGACAAGATTGCGAACCGGCTGGAGCTGCTGGGCGGCTATATCATCGCCTACCTCAACCTTGACCGGATCATCGAGATCATCCGCACCGAGGATGAGCCAAAGCCGGTGATGATGGCCGAGTTTGAACTGACCGACCGGCAGGCTGAAGCGATCCTCAACATGCGGCTGCGATCCTTGCGCAAGCTGGAAGAAATGGAGCTTCGAAAGGAGCGCGATGCGCTGCTGGCCGAACAGGAGGAGCTGCAGAAGCTGCTCGACAGCCCGGCGAAGCAGCGCACGCGGTTGAAGCGCGATCTGGCGGCGCTGCGCAAGGACTATGCCGAGGACACCGTGCTGGGGCGGCGGCGCACGACGATTGCCGAAGCGGCGCCGACGCGCGAATTCAACATGGACGCGATGATCGAAAAGGAGCCGGTGACGGTGATCCTTTCAGGGCGCGGCTGGATCAGAGCGGCCAAGGGGCATCTGCCGTTAGACGGCGATTTCAAGTTCAAAGAGGGCGATGGCCCGGCATTTGCGTTTCACTGCCAGACCACTGACAAACTGCTGGTGGCGGTGGACAACGGGCGGTTCTATACGCTGGGGGCCGACAAACTGCCCGGCGCGCGCGGCTTTGGTGAGCCGATCCGCACAATGGTGGACATTGATCCCGAGGCACACATCATCAGCGTGGTGGTGCACAAGCCCAAGGGGCAGTTGTTGCTGGCGGCAAATACCGGGCGCGGGTTTGCGGCCGAGATGGACGAACTGCTGGCTGAAACGCGTAAGGGTCGCGGGGTGGTTTCGACCAAGCTGGGGGTGAAACTGGTAGCCGTGCGTGAGATTGCGCCTGAACACGATCACGTGGCGGTGATCGGGCAGAACCGCAAGCTGGTGATCTTTGCGCTGTCAGAAGTGCCGTTGCTCGCCAAAGGGCAGGGCGTGACGCTGCAACGCTACAAGGACGGCGACATGGCTGACGTCATCACGCTGCGGTTGGAGGACGGCCTTTCGTGGGCCATGGGCGGCGACAGCGGCCGCACCCGGATGGAGAAGGACCTGCTGCCGTGGAAGGTGGCGCGCGGGGCAGCGGGCAGGCTGCCGCCGAACGGGTTTCCGCGGGATAACAAGTTCTGACATAAGGCATTTGCCTTCAGCCAAACCCCGTTCATGCTGAGCTTGTCGAAGCATCCAGCGCTGGGCCAGCGTCCTTCGACAGGCTCAGGACGAGCGGGTTTGTGCTAGCTCTTGCACCTATTAAGCAATCGGTTAAATGCTGCGTCTCCAAAGGAGAGCTTCATGGATACCCCACGCTATTCGCTTGAAGGCCGCGTTGCGCTGATTACCGGGGCGTCGTCCGGGTTGGGAGCGCGGTTTGCGCGGCTTTATGCGGCGGCGGGCGCGGCGGTTGTCGTGGGGGCGCGGCGGATGGAGCGGGTGGCGGCTCTGGCGGACGAGATAGTGGCCGCGGGAGGCAAGGCTTTGGCGGTGCCGCTCGATGTGACCGACGAGGCTTCGATCATTGCGGCGTTTGATGCGGCTGAGGCTAGCCTCGGCGTACCGGATGTGGTGGTGGCCAATGCCGGGATTGTCGAGCCGGGGCGGTCGATCGATCTGGCGGCTGACGCGATGCGCCGCGTGGTCGATACCAATTTCAACGGCGTGTACCTGACCGCGCGGGAAGGGGCGCGGCGGATGATTGCGGCGGGATCGAAGCAATCGGAGAAGGGGCGGATCATCCTGACCGGTTCGATCACCGCGCAGATGACCGGCATTGGCGATCCGGCCTATGCCGCAACCAAGCTGGCGGTGCAGCATCTCGGGCGGCAGTTCGCGCGTGAATGGGCGCGGCTGGGAATCAACGTCAACGTCATTCAGCCGGGCTATATCCGCACTGAGATCGACGGAGACTGGTTCGATACCGAGGGGGGCAAGGCGCAGGTCGCCTCGTGGCCAAGGAAGCGGCTGACCGAGATTTCGGCGCTGGATGATATGATGCTGTTCTTTGCGTCGGACGCTTCGCGGCAGGTGACGGGGACGTTTATTTCGGTGGATGATGGGCAGTCACTTTGACCTGAGGCCTTCGGCGTCCCCGCGAAGGCGGGGACCTCGGGCGGTTAACGCGGGTGTTCCGTAAAACGCCTGAGGCCCCCGCCTTCGCGGGGGAGCAGGGTTTGTGCGTCAGGGCTTTGGCAATTCGGCAAGCAGATCAGGCGTCAGGACTTGTGGAAGCTGGCGCGCATCGCCGCCGCCAGCGGGATACCACAAGTAGAGCGGGACGCCCGCCGCCCCCTGCGCGGTGAGGAATTTGGTGATCGCCGGATCGCGGCGGGTCCAGTCGCCCACCAGCACGACCACGCCTGCTTTTTCAAACGCCGCCTTGGTGCTCTCGCGCTCTATCGAGGTGCCTTCGTTGACTTTGCAGGACAGACACCAGTCGGCGGTGAAATAGGCAAACACGGGTTTGCTCGCCTTGCGCGCTTCGGCGAGGGCGGCTTCGGAGAAGGGCTTTGAGGCCAGCAGGCCGGAGTGCGCGGCGGCTGTCGGCTCTGCCGGGGGAAGGCCGAACACGCCGCCTGCAATGATCAAAGCGGCCACGCCCATCAGCAGGGCAACCGGCTGCCCCTTGCGCTGGGTGACACCGACTGCGGCCAGCGCCCCGATCAGCACGATGGCAGTGGCAACGAGGAATACGAGGAAGGTGCTGCCGCCAACGCGCAAGGCCAGCCAGCCGAGCGCCAGTGCAGTAAGGCCCATCGGCAGGGCCATCCAGCGGCGGAAGCGCTCCATCCAGCCGCCGGGCTTGGGAAGCAGGCGGCGCAGAGCAGGAACGAAGCCCAGCAGCAGGAACGGCAGTGCAAGGCCGAGGCCAAGCGCGGCGAACACGCCGAGCGCGGCCCAGACCGGCAAGACCAGTGCCGCGCCCATGGCGGCCGCCATGAACGGACCGGTGCAGGGGGTGGCGACGAAAGCCGCAAGCAGGCCGGTGCCGAAAGCGCCCGAGCTGCCCGCGCCGCGCTCTACTGACAGGCCGGGGAGTTCATAAAGGCCGATCAGATTGGCGGTGATCGCCACGGCCAGCAGCAGCAGCACGGCGACGACGCCGGGTTCCTGCAATTGGAAAGCCCAGCCGACTTGTTCGCCGCCCGCGCGCAAGGCCAGCATCACGCCGCCGAGCAGGAGGCAGGCGAGCACCACGCCTGCGGTATAGGCGAGGCCCTCGGACCGGGCGCTGTGCGAGTTGCCTCGTGCTAGGGCCAGCGCTTTCAGGCTGAGGATCGGGAAGACGCAGGGCATGATGTTGAGGATCAGCCCGCCGAAGAATGCGCCGAGCAATGCGAGGCCGAGCGTGGCGGCGGAGAACGCAGCAGTGCCGCCCACTTCCTCGCCACCGTTGGGCACGGTGCCGGGGGCAGCTGTGAATGCTATACCGCCTGCGTCCTTGCCCATGGCCAACAAGCCTTCGACGTTTGGAGCGGGCGTGGTGGATGCCGCCAACGGCACTTCTACTATTAGCGTATCGCCATCGCGGAAGAAGCGCTGCGCCGCGCCATAGTTGGCCAAGCCTTCGGTTGACAGGAACAAGTGCGGCGCATCCAGCGGGGCCGAGGCGGGGAACGGCAGGGCGATGCGCAACGCTTTGGCACCAAGCGCGAATGTGCCCGCGCGGTCCAGCGGGGCGGGCAGCGCGGCGCGCCAGCCTTCGAAGCGGGCGTCCTTTGCGCCGGTGCCGATGGTGACGGAGCCTTGCAGTTCTGCGCGTTCAGGCACGCAGATGGCATCGGTGCAGGCCAGCCATTGCGCTTTGACGCTGACCGGCAGCGTGGTGCCCTTGACTGCACCTGCAGGCACGCTGAACGGCACCAAGACGGCGTAATCGTGCTCGTAAACGTGGTTCATCAGGCCCTGGATGACCAAGGTCTGCGGCACCGGAAACTGCATCGCTTCGGTGCTTGTGCCCTTCGGCAAAGTCCAATCCAACGTCAGGCCATAGCCCGCATCGCCGGGGTTGGACCAATAGCCGTGCCAGCCCTTTTCCGGCTGCATCAGCAGCGCCAGCGTAACCGTGCCGCCCGGCTCCACCGGACCTTCGGCCAGCAGTGTGGCTTGCACATGATTGGGGGCTGCGCGCGCCGGGGTGAAGCCCAGCAGCAACAGCGCGGTCACGAACATCGTTATGATGCGCAAGGTGTTGATCAAGGCCGTCTGGCTGGTCGGCATGGCGGGGCGATTGATCCAAAAAGGCCCCTTGAACGCGAGCGCAAGCGGGGCCATGCGTGACGCTCTTGGGCGTCCTACGGCTGGCTTTCGTTCGAGTCCAGCGTGCTTGCCCATAGGAGTATGTCCGACGTGAAAAGCTTCTCCCGCATTGCCGCCCTATTGATGCCGACGACGTTGATGGCGACGACCCTCCCGTTCCAACTGGCCAGTGCGCAGGAAGCTGTACCTGCGGTTAGCCAGACGGTCCCGGCCAATGCGCCGAAGCTGATTGTGGCAATTTCGATCGACCAGTTCTCTGCCGACATTTTTGCGCAGTATCGCCAGCACTTTACCGGCGGCTTTGCGCGGCTGACGCAAGGCGCAGTGTTTCCGGCAGGATACCAGAGCCACGCCGCGACCGAGACTTGCCCCGGCCATTCCACGATCATGACCGGCAACCGCCCCGCGCACACCGGCATCATCGCCAATTCGTGGATCGACCAATCGGTTACGGTTGGGCCAAAGGTGGTCTATTGCGCCGAGGACGTGGCACAGCGCAGCGCAGGCGTGCGAGATTATGTCGCCTCGCCCGTTTATTTGCTGGTGCCAACGCTGGGCGAATGGATGAAGCAGGCCAATCCGGCGGCCCGCAACATTGCCGTCTCGGGCAAGGACCGGGGCGCACTGATGATGGGCGGGCACGTTATCGATCAGGTCTACTGGTGGAAGGGCAAGCAGTTCGTCACGCTGGCCGGCAAACCGGTTGGCCCCGCAGCGGTGGCGCAAAACGCCGAGATTGCCACTGTTTTGAACAAGGGAGCGGGCGAGTTTCCGGTTTCAGCGCTGTGCCGCCGGGCTGACCGCGCAGTGCGGGCGGGCGAGGTTTCAGTGGGCGATGGGCATTTCGCGCTAAAAGCAGGGGACGCCGATGGTTTCCGCACATCGCCAAGGCTGGACCGCGCAACGCTGGATCTGGCGATGAAGCTGGTGGACGAGCAGAAGCTGGGCAAGGGCGCGGTGCCCGATGTGCTGTCGGTCAGCCTTTCGGCAACGGATTACGTGGGGCACGCCACCGGCACCGAAGGCGCAGAAATGTGCATCCAGTTGACGCAGCTTGATTTGGCGCTGGGCGATTTCTTTGCGGGCCTCGACAAGCGCGGGATCGATTATTCGGTGATGCTGACCGCCGATCATGGCGGGTTCGACATGCCTGAGCGTTTGGCAGAGCAATCGCTGACCACATCATCGCGCGTGGGGCCGGAAGTATCGGCAGAGGCGCTTTCGGCAACTTTGGGCAAGCGGTTCGGGCTGGAGCCGAAGGGCCTGATCCTGTCGGATGGGCCTTCGGGCGACTACTGGCTGCGCACCGATATTCCAGCAGGGATGCGCGGCAAGATCCTCGATGATGCCAGTGCGATCCTGATGACCAGCCCGTTTGTGGAAAAGGTGCTGTCCGCCGCCGAGATTGCCGCGACTCCGATGCCCACGGCGTCTGCTGAGACGTGGACTTTGGCCGAGCGCGCGCGTGCATCGTATAATCCGCTGCATTCGGGTGACTTTGTCGTTCTGCTGAAGCGTGGCGTGGTGGCGATTCCGGTTGCGCGCAAAGGCTATGTGGCAACGCACGGCAGCCCTTGGGACTATGACCGGCGCGTGCCGATCCTGTTCTGGCGCAAGGGAATGAACGGGTTCGAGCAGCCCAGCCCTGTGGAAACGGTGGACATTGCGCCCAGCCTTGCCGCACTGGTGGGCCTGAAAGTGCCCCAAGGCGCATTTGACGGACGCTGCCTTGACCTTGATGGTGGCCCGATAAACACGTGTGGAGTGAACAGGTGAACGAATCGCATTCGGATGTGGTGATCCTTGGTGGCGGGCTGGTCGGCATGACGCTGGCAATTGGCCTTGCCAAAGCCGGGATCACTTCCAGCGTGGTCGACAATTCCGATCCTGCGGCACAGACGGCTGACGGCTTTGACGGCCGCGCTTCGGCGATTTCGACGGCCAGCTGGAACCTCTACACCAACCTTGGCATGGCCGATGATCTGGCACCAAAAGGCAGCCCGATTGCATCGATTGCCGTGACCGATGGGATGAAGCCGGGACGAATCGATTTTCAGCCCGCTGAGGGGGATGGATCGCTGGGCCGCATGTATGCCAATCGTGATCTGCGCATCGCGATGTACGGCGTGGCCGCGCGCGAACAGGCGATTACGTTTTATCCGAACAGCCATGTGATTGCGCGTGAACGTGGCGAACATGGAGTGACGGTGAGGCTGTCCGACGGGCACGTGCTGAAAGGGCGGCTGATGGTGGCGGCAGAGGGCCGCAAGAGCCCGACGCGCGACGAAGCCGGGTTCACGCCCGCCAAGTGGGACTATGGCCACCGCGCAATCATTGCAGGGCTGACCCACGAAAAGCCGCACGATAATGTGGCGTGGGAAGTGTTCTATCCGGCAGGCCCATTCGCCCTGCTGCCGTTGCTGGATAGCGAAGATGGCAAGCATCGCTCCTCGCTGGTGTGGACAGTGGCCGAAAAGGATGCGGCCGCCGTGCTGGCGATGCCCGATGCGATGTTCGTGGGCGAAGTGATGAGCCGGATGCACGGTATCTTTGGCCAGATCGAACTGGCCAGCCCGCGCTCGTCCTATCCGCTGAATTTCCATCACACGGTGCGGGTGGTGGAAGATCGGCTGGCGCTGGTCGGCGATGCGGCGCACGGCATGCACCCGATTGCAGGCCAAGGCCTTAACCTTGGCCTGCGCGATGTTGCAGCGCTGGTGGAAGTGCTGGCCGATGGCGTGCGGCTGGGGATGGACGTGGGCGATGCGCAATTGCTCGCCCGCTATGAACGCTGGCGTGCCGCCGATACCTTCATGGTGGCCACGGCAACCGATGTGCTGACGCGGCTGTTTGGCGTACCGGGCAAATTGCCATCGGCGGTGCGCCGTCTTGGCATGGCGGGCGTGCAACGCGCCGCGCCGCTCAAACGCTGGTTCATGGACGAAGCACGCGGGATGAGCGGAGACCTACCCAGGCTGCTGCGCGCAGCCTGACGTATCAGCCTGCCAAATCAGAAAGTGGCCGATGCTGCCTCGTCTGTAACGGCGGCGGGCGCTTGTGGCGCGGCAACCACGGGCGGTGGGGGCACGACTGTGGGGGCAACCATCGGCTGCGTACCGTTCAGGGCAGCTGCTTCAAGCTGATCGAGCGCGCTCTGGACTGCCATGTAATCGCGGGCGCGGATGATCCAGTCATTCGCGGCGGCGCGGCCCGGCATTTTCTCGACCTCGGCGACGGCGGCTTCGACTTTGCCGCCTGCCAGAAAGGCGCGCATGCGCTCAAGCCGGAGTTCGGGTGCAGGCGAGGGAGAATCATCGTGGCGGATGACGAACAGGTCGGAGACCTGACGGCTTAGCCAGTCCCACGTTCCTTCGTTTTTGGCGCCGCTGGCGAGTTCTGCACGGAACAGTTCGAACTCTTCACCAAGCTGCGAGAGGGTGACCGGGGTGGCGCTGGCGGCAATGATGCGGTCAACCGCTGCCCCCTGAGTTTGGCCAAAGCGGGCGCGCAACTGGGCTTCGATCCAGCCCAGCGGCTGCCCGCGTTCAATGGCGCGGCGGGCGGCAAAGGCCAGCAGCAGCGATTCGGCATGGCCGGCATTGCCCGAGGCGGCGATGGCCTGCTGGTTCAATTCGGCAAGGCGCTGTTCAAGTGCCGCCAGCTTGGCTCCGGCGCTATCGATTTGCGCTTCGACTTGGGCGCGGTTGGCTACAGCCACGGCTTCAGCCGCAGAGGCGCTGGGCGATGGGGGCGATGCAGGGGAGGTGACGAGCTGCGGCACACCCGATTCGCCCATCTCCACGCCGATCAGGCCATTGCTCCAGCCGATCCACGCCGCGCCTGCTGCACCTGCCAACAAGCACCCCGCCACCAGTGCCGCGATAGTACGTCCGCGAAGGCCGCTTCGCTGTGGTGCCGCTTGCGGGCTGTAAACTGATTCCTGCATGCGTTTTCGCTTGTCCTGTCGCCCCGATGTCACACTGTCTTGCACATTCGGGAGCCAAGTTCCAGCAACATGGCATCGGTCCTTTGGGGTGCAATCTCAATGCGCGCCCAGCCGGGGCCTGCAAGGTCTGCGATCCGCGGGGCGAAACAGGCGATCTGGATAGAGTTCTTCGGAATTCCAAGCCTTTGGCATTCGCCGGCAAAATGTCGGGCTGCCTCGCCCGAGTGCAGGAGCACTATCGCTCCGCCTTTCAGAATGTGCGCCAGCGCACTGGAAACGGGGGATCGGCACGCGGCATAGGCCACCACAGTTTCGATTCGCACACCCTTTGGCGGGTCCAGATCGACCCGATCTTGCCCAGCGATTCGGATGTAATTCCCCGGCGAAAGGCTGGCGACGACCGGTTGCAGCCCCCCTTCGCCAATGGCGCTGACCGCAAAACCGCAGGCGCGCGCGCTGGCTGCGGTGGTTTCACCAACCGCGATGACGGGGACCTGCTTGAACGCTTCAAGTGCGGGGCCGCCGTGCCGGAACACGTTGGCGCTTCCGGCGAGGATCGCGTCAAACTGGCCTGCTGGCGGGTGCCACGGCAGTGGCGCGATGCTGAACAGAGGGAAGCTGAGCGCTGCGATGCCAAGGTCGTGCGCGGCGGCGCAGGTGGCCGCATTGCCCGGTTCGGGCCGGATCACGATCAGGGGCAACGGCTTTGGTTGTGCGGTCATGCGCCTGAAAAGTGGACGGTGACCGATTCCGGGGCTTGGTCCAGCAGGCGCTGTGCCAGCCGCGTGGGGCCAGCCAGATCCCCGGCTGCAAACGTTTCGTGCGCCTCGATCCGCTCTGCCCCATCCGGGCTGTAGATCGCCGCGCGCAAAGTGAGCGAGGTTTCGTGATGCGTCGTCAGCACGGCAATCGGGCTGTGGCAATTGCCACCAAGTGCCGCCAGCAGCGCGCGTTCGGCCATGACGGCATCGTGCGTGGGGCGATCATCGATGGCGGCAAGCCATGCGCGCACGGCAGTGTTGGCGACAAGGCTTTCAATGCCGATGGCGCCCTGCGCGGGGGCGGGCAGCCAATCGTGTTCGGACAGCGCGGTGCCAACGCTCGACTGATCAAGGCGTTGCAGCCCGGCAGCGGCCAGCAGGGTGACATCGGCCTCACCGGCCTGCAGTTTTGCCAGACGCGTGGCGACATTGCCGCGAAAGCCGACAATCGTCAGGTCGGGCCGGGCATGGAGCATCTGCGCGGCGCGGCGCGGCGCGCTGGTGCCGACGCGCGCGCCGGGCGGGATGGCATCGATAGAGGGCGAACCTACCAGCACGTCACGCACGTCGGCACGAGGAAGAACGGCGGCAATGCAGAATTGTTCAGGGCGAAGGGTTTCAACATCCTTCATCGAGTGGACCGAAAAATCGATTTCGCCTTCGAACAGCCAAGCGTCGAGTTCCTTGGTCCACAGCGCCTTGCCGCCGATATCGGCCAGCGGCCGGTCAAGGATCTTGTCACCACTGGCAGTGACCGAGACGATTTCGACCATCTCTTCGGTCCAACCATGAGCCGCGCACAAGCGCATGCGGGTTTCATAGGCTTGCGCCATGGCGAGCGGGGAAGCGCGGGTTCCAAGCCTTAGCGGCCGATCAAGCTGGTTCGTGGTCATGCTGTGCTTGCCGTAACCGGGATTATCACTAGAGGGAAGCGCCAGATGGCGCTGATCCTTGGCATAGAATCCAGCTGTGATGAAACCGCTGCTGCGGTGATCGACAGCAATGGCACGACGCTGGCCACGCGGATCGTGGCGCAGCGCATTGCTTCGCAGGACGATGCGCACCGCCCCTATGGCGGCGTGGTGCCCGAAATTGCGGCGCGCGCGCATGTTGAGGTGCTTAGCCCCATGGTGGGTGCGGTGCTGGCCGATGCCGGTTGTACGCTGGACGATATGGACGCGATTGCGGCAACGGCCGGGCCGGGGCTGATTGGCGGCGTGATGGTGGGGCTTGTCACGGCCAAGGCGCTGGCCATGGCGGCAGACAAGCCGCTGGTGGCGGTCAACCATCTGGAAGGCCACGCCCTTTCGCCAAGACTGGCCGACCCAGCGCTGCATTATCCTTACCTGCTGCTGCTGGTTTCGGGCGGGCATTGCCAGATTCTGGAAGTGGCCGGGGTTGGGCAATATCGCCGCCTTGCCACCACGATCGACGATGCGCTGGGCGAAGCGTTTGACAAGACCGCCAAGATTTTGGGCCTGGGCTATCCCGGCGGTCCTGCCGTGGAGCGACTGGCGCGCGAAGGCGATCCGAAGGCCGTGCCATTGCCGCGCCCGCTGGTGGGGAGCGGGGAAGTGCACTTCTCGTTTGCTGGGCTGAAAAGCGCGGTGATGCGGGCCAAAGAGGCGCGAGTTGTGGGGGGCATCCTTCGACAAGCTCAGGATGAGCGGCGTTTGGCTCAGGATGCGCGAATTGTTGGATCTGAAACAAATTCAAGTCCCGCTCGGCCTGAGCCTGCCGAAGGCCAGCAGCGCTACGCCGATGCCGACATTGCCGCCTCGTTCCAGCAGGCCGCGCTCGATTGCGTGGTGGACCGGACGCGGATTGCGCTGGGTGCCGCGACGCCGGGGATGACCGCGCTGGTCGTGGCGGGTGGGGTAGCCGCCAATGCCGCGCTGCGCGGGGCGCTTGAGACGTTGGCGGCGCAGCATGGCTTGCCGTTGATTGCGCCGCCGCCAAAGCTGTGCACAGACAATGCTGCGATGATCGGCTGGGCTGGCGCAGAGCGATTCGCTTTGGGATATACCGATGCGCTGGATGTGGCGGCGCGCCCGCGCTGGCCGCTGGATGCCAATGCCGCGCCCGTGCGCGGTGCGGGGGTGAAGGGATGACCGCTGAGGTAGGTGTTGTCGGTGCAGGCGCATGGGGCACCGCGCTCGCGCAGATGCTGGCAAGCGACGGGCGAAGCGTGCTGTTGTGGGCGCGCGAGGCTGAACTGGTGGCCGAGATCAACACCTCTCGCACCAACAGCCTGTTCTTGCCTTCGGCACAGCTGGCCCCGACGATCCGCGCGACCACCAACCTTGCCGAGATGGCCGCGCTGCCGGTGCTGCTGCTGGTCACGCCTGCGCAGTTTCTGGCCAGCGTGCTGTCCGGCATCGGGCGTGACAGCGGCGATGTGGTTCTGTGTTCCAAGGGGATTGAGGCGGGCACCGGACGGTTGATGGCCGATGTGGCGCGTGCAGCAGCGCCGGGAGCGAGCCTTGCGGTGCTGTCTGGCCCAACGTTTGCGCATGAAGTGGCAGCGGGTTTGCCCACCGCCGTGACGCTGGCCTGCGAGGGTGGCGAGGCACAGTGGCAGCGGCTGTCTGCGGCTATCGCGCGGCCCACGTTCCGGCCCTATTATTCGGACGATGTGACAGGCGCAGAGATCGGCGGCGCGGTGAAGAACGTGCTGGCCATCGCCTGTGGCGTGGTGGACGGGCTTGGCCTTGGCCAGAATGCGCGCGCGGCGCTGATCAGCCGGGGCTTTGCCGAAATGCAGCGCTTCGGCCTTGCGCTGGGTGCGCGGGCAGAGACGCTTTCGGGCCTTTCGGGGCTGGGCGATCTGGTGCTGACCTGTTCTTCCACGTCCAGCCGCAACTTCTCGCTTGGCAAGGCGCTGGGCGAAGGTGTGCGGGCGAGCGAAGCGTTGGGAGCGAAGAACTCCGTGGCCGAAGGGGCGTTTACGGCGCCGGTGCTGGCCGAAATCGCGCGCAATCGCGGCATTTCAATGCCGATTGTCGATGCCGTGGTGGCCTTGCTGGACGGCTCGGCTCCGGCGCACGAAGTGGTGACCGGGCTGCTCTCGCGGCCCTTGCGGGCTGAAGCGCGGGCGGAAAACCCGCTTGTCTGACGCTGCCAAACCCCCGCAGCAGGATATTGCAGCGCTGGCCAAGGGCGGGCGCACAAATTTCCTTGGTTTCCTGCTGCGGCTGATGGCGCGCATGCCGTTTTTGTTCATCGCAAGTCGCCTTTATGGTGCGCCGGCCATGGGCCGCTTTGCCTCGGCGCTGGTCATGGTCGAATTTGCGGGGATGCTGTCCACGCTGGGGCAAAAGCGCGGACTGGCGCAGCGATTGGCCGAGAATGACGAACATCCCGCCAACGTGGTAGGCGATGCGGTGCTGCTGGCCATGGCGATGGCGCTGGGCATGGGCGCGCTGATCTATCTTTTTCCGCAGTCGATGTATCCCAGTGGAAACTTTACGCTGACCGACACGCTGCTCGTGCTGGCGATTCCCGGCATCGCGCTAGGCGATCTGGCGCTGGCGGCGCTGGCCTACCGGTTTGATGTGGCCACCACGGTGCGCGCGCGTTCGGTGGTGGAGCCGTGGACGATCTCTATCGCGGCGGGTGCGCTGTATTTTGTCTTGCCGGAATCAGGGCTTATTCTTGCCTATCTGGCTTCGGTCTGGGCCGCCACGGGCGTGGCGCTGTTCGTGTTGCTGCGCACTTATGGCCTACCACAAGCGTGGAAGCCGCGCCCGGCGCTGCTGTGGCAGATTGCCCGGCGGAACATTCCGCTGGCAGGGGCCGATGCGGTGGAGTGGGGCACGCGCAAGCTCGATGTGTTCATCTTGCGCTTCTTTGTGGGCGAAGCGGCGGTGGGTATCTACTACTTTGCACAGCAGATTGCCTCGCTGCCGCAGAAGCTGAAAACCAGCTTTGAACCGGTGCTGGGGCCGGTGATCACGCGCAGTGTGAAGGACAAGGACTATGCGGCGATTGCCAAGCAGGTCTGTCAGGTCGGCTTTTGGATCGGCGCGGCGCAGATCGGCATTGCGATGGCGCTTGGCATTCCGGGTGAAGGGCTGATGGGCCTTGGCGGGCCAGCGTTTGTATCGGGCACGGCGGCGCTGATCTTCCTGCTTATTGCCGAAGTGGTGGCATCCAAGGCGGTCGTCAGCGAGGCCGCGCTGGTCTACCTTGCCCGTATGCGCAACTTGTGGATCAGCCTTGGCACCATAGCGTTTCAGGCGGTGCTGACCGTGGCTCTGATCTTGGTCGCAAGGGATGCAGGCTGGGGGCCGATGTATGTGGCAGCGGCGGCTTCGCTGGCGCTGGCGCTGTCGCTCGGGCTGTCCTCGGCGGTGAAATCGCGCGTGCTTGCGGGCATTCTGGGGCAGAGCATCAGCAACTGGCGCTGGGGACTGGCCTGGGCGATTGTGCCAGCGCTGGCTGTGGGCACTGCCACCAAGTGGCTGCCCGAATGGGCCGAACTCAGCCTTGGAATTCCGATGATTCTGGGTATTTATTGCTACCTGTTGTGGGTCCGCGCGTTCGGGCCAGAAGATCGTGTGCTGTTCCGCAAACAGCAGCCTGCCTGATCGGCGGGCGCTGGAGGAACGGGTTATCGGGGGATTGCGGATGATGGAACTGTTCGAAGCCAATCAGGCCTTGCTGGCTGGCATTGTGCTGTTGGTCGTGTTCGTTGTCTGGTGGGTGTGGGGTCGGTCAAAGCCTGCTCCAAAGAAGCGGGAATACACCGATGTTCTTTCGGAAGGCGCGGAAAAGGCTGCACGCAATACGGCGCTTATTGATGCGCCCAGTGCGGCGGCTTTGGTAACACCGCCACCGGTGGTCATCCCTTCGCCCGGGGCGGGGACGATGGCAGGCGTAGGTGAAGTCGTGGCTGCGGCGGCCACGGCAGAGATTGCTGATGCTGCGGCTGAGACTCCCGTTTCGGCAGGGGATGATCTGGGGCGGATCAAGGGCGTAGGGCCAAAGCTGAAGGCTTTGCTGACCTCGCTGGGCGTGACCAGCTATGCCCAGATCGCGGCGTGGACCGACGAGGATGTTGCCAAGTTGGATGCGCAACTGGGCACGTTTGCTGGCCGGGCCAAGCGTGACAACTGGGTGGAGCAGGCCAAGCTGCTGGCGAGTGGCGACAAGGCTGCGTACGAGGCGAAATTCGGGAAGGTTTGAGGCCCTCCCTTTCTTTTGGGGGTTATTCGGTCGTTGTTGTAGGCTCAGGCGCAGCAACCGGGGCGGCGCTTTGGCAGCGGCTGATGACATCGCTGATGGCGCTGCCTGCTGATACCTTGATCATCCCGGCGCCCGGCAGAGTTCCGGTGAAGGCCCCGCGCAGTACAGCGGCCCGTGGATCGTTGGCGGCCATCGTGCCCTGCCACAAGTAGCCGCGCTGGCCGGGGACGGAAGTGGCGTCAACCGGTAGCCGCATGATCCCTTCACGCCCCACCAGCGCGAACAGGGCCTGCGCGCCCACGGGCGCTGCGGCATGGCGGGTGATAGTCAGCACGCCTTCGCGGCAGGTTACGGAGACAAGCGGCACCTCCCCGGGATGCCCAAACCGCGCCGACTGCACATCGGGCGCTGCGGCCCATGTGGGTTCGGACAAGGCTTGGGGCACACCCGGCAAGGCTTCCCCCTCAGGCATGACCATCCGCACCGCCCGCTCAGGCGCCCCATCGCGCACCGGCGTAGTGGGGGATTGCGAACAGGCGGCGAGGGTCAGAGCGAGGAGGGTGGGGGTGGCAATCTTCACGGTAAATCAGGCGGCGCGGGGCACGATCCGTTCAAGATCGCCATTGAGCGCACGTTTGGCTTCACGCAGTTCGAACTGGTCCTGAAGGCGGAGGAAAAAGCCCTCGGACATACGGAAATATCGGGCAAGGCGCAGATCAAGTTCGCCGTCTATGCGCGCAGCCCCACTAATCACCATTGATAGACGCGCAGAGTCTGCGCCGATTGCTGCCGCCAGAACCATGCAATCGAGTTCCAATGGCTCCATGAATTCGGTCACGAGCAGTTCACCCGCGTGTGGATTGTGCAGCCATTCGTTATCAGTGGTAGTCGGTGATTTCGACATCGTGGGCATTTCCGTCCTTCCAGACGAAACATATGCGCCATTGCATGTTAATGGAAATGGAATGTTGGCCTGCGCGATCCTTCGTCAGATCGTGAAGGCGGTTGCTGGGTGGGATTTTCAGGTCATCGAGTTCGGCAGCCGCATCGATCAGCGCCAGCTTGGAAAGGGCGCGGCTCTGGATGTCGGCAGGCAACTTGCGGCTGCGTTTGCCGGACCAGATGGCCTCGGTTTCCTTGTTGGCAATACTGACGATCATGACTGCGGTTCCTATGATTGCGCAACCATACGCCGTCATGCAACGTAGCGGCGAGTCACCGCGCCACCGTTTCCACAGGCAAAAAATTTAAAATTATGATAAACATATGATTCAAATGGCTAATAGGTGCTTCTGGGTAGAAGTAAGTCACTTCCCCCACTTCGTCTTCTGGCTCTTCCCGTACCGCGTCTTACGCGTGCCTGGTTTGCCCTCATTGCTCCGGCCAACAATCGGAGCCTTGTGCTCGCTCGCAGGCAGGCCCAGTTCGGTCGCTTCCAGTTTCCTGATTTCGTCGCGCAGCCGTCCGGCTTCCTCGAACTCCAGATCCGCCGCTGCCGCGCGCATCTTCTTTTCCAGATCCTCGATGTAGCCGCGCAAGTTGTGGCCGACGAGGTTGTTGGTGCCTTCGGCGTCGATATCCACCAGCACGCCGTCACGGTTTGAGGTGTCGGCCACGATGTCGTGGATGTTGCGTTTGATCGTGGTGGGGGTGATGCCGTGGAGGGCGTTGTATTCCTCCTGCTTGGCGCGGCGGCGGTCTGTTTCGGCGATGGCGCGTTCCATGCTGCCGGTCATCCGGTCGGCATAGAGGATCACGCGGCCATCGACGTTGCGGGCGGCGCGGCCGATGGTCTGGATCAGTGAGGTTTCTGAGCGCAGGAAGCCTTCCTTGTCCGCATCCAGAATCGTCACCAACCCGCATTCAGGAATGTCGAGGCCTTCGCGCAGCAGGTTGATGCCCACGAGCACGTCATAGACGCCCAGCCGCAGATCGCGAATCAGTTCGATACGTTCCAGCGTCTCGACGTCCGAGTGCATATAACGCACGCGCAGGCCCGCTTCGTGCATGAACTCGGTCAGGTCTTCGGCCATGCGCTTGGTCAGCGTGGTGACGAGCGTACGGTATCCATTGGCGGCGGTCTTCTTGCATTCGTTGATGCAGTCCTGAACCTGATCTTCGACCGGGCGGATTTCCACCGGCGGGTCGATCAGCCCGGTGGGGCGGATGACCTGTTCGGCAAAAACGCCGCCTGCCTGCTCCATTTCCCATGAGGCAGGCGTTGCCGAAACTGCAATGGTCTGTGGGCGCATCGCGTCCCATTCGTTGAAGCGCAGCGGGCGGTTGTCGATGCAGCTGGGCAGGCGGAAACCGTATTCGGCCAGCGTCATCTTGCGACGATGGTCGCCCCGCGCCATCGCGCCGATCTGCGGTACGGTCTGGTGGCTTTCGTCAAGAAACAGCAGGCAATTGTCGGGCAGATACTCGAACAGCGTCGGCGGCGGTTCGCCCGGCAGGCGGCCTGTCAGGAAGCGGCTGTAGTTCTCGATCCCCGCGCACGATCCGGTGGCGGCGATCATCTCAAGATCGAAGTTGGTGCGCTGCTCCAGCCGCTGCGCTTCCAGCAGCTTGCCTTCCTCGACCAGTTCCTTGAGCCGTTCGGTCAATTCGAAGCGGATCGCTTGTGCCGCCTGCTGCATCGTGGGGCCGGGGGTGACGTAGTGCGAGTTGGCATAGACGCGGACATTTGACAGTTTGGTCCCGCTCTTGCCGGTCAGCGGATCGAATTCGGTGATCTGCTCCACTTCATCGCCGAAGAAGCTGATGCGCCACGCCGTATCGTCATAGTGCGAAGGGAAGATTTCCAGATTATCCCCCCGCACGCGGAAATTGCCGCGCCCGAAGCCTGTATCGTTGCGCTTATACTGTAGCGCCACCAGCTTGCGAATGATCTCGCCGCTATCCACGCTCTGCCCGACCTTCAGGTCGAAGATCATCGCCGAGTAAGTTTCGACCGAGCCGATGCCGTAGATGCACGAGACCGAGGCGACGATGATCACGTCATCGCGCTCAAGCAAGGAGCGCGTGGCCGAATGGCGCATCCGGTCGATCGCCTCGTTGGTCGAACTTTCCTTTTCGATATAGGTGTCGGACCGGGGGACGTAGGCTTCTGGCTGATAATAGTCGTAGTAGGAGACGAAGTATTCCACCGCATTTTCGGGGAAGAAGCTCTTCATCTCGCCATAGAGCTGGGCGGCCAGGATCTTGTTTGGCGCCAGGATCAGGGCGGGGCGCTGCAGTTCTTCGATGACTTTTGCCATCGTGAAGGTCTTGCCCGAACCCGTGACGCCCAGCAGCACCTGCGTTTGATCGCCATCGAGGGTAGCGGCGACAAGATCGGCGATGGCGGTAGGTTGATCGCCTGCGGGCGAGTATTCCGAGACGACCTTGAACGGCCTGCCGCCCTCGATCTTGTCGGGGCGGGCGGGGCGATGCGGCACGAATGTGCCGGACGTGTCGGGCTCTTCGAGTCCCCTGCGGATAACGAGTTCAGCCATGCCGCCGGATATGGGGAACAAACCGCGTCCGCGCAACACTGCTTACGGGGCAGGGTGATGGGGGGCACTGGTGTGCGGCGCAAATGGTGATAGCCTGTCGGCCTGCACTGAAAATGGAGAGCCTCATGCGTGCCGCGATTGCCCTGATTCCGCTTATCCTTTTGGCCGCCTGCGGTTCTGACCCCACGGTCGAAAAGAAGAACGCCAGCACCGCCGAAGTGGCTAAGTCCGTGGCCGACGCCGGGATGAAGCTGAAGCCCGGGCGGTGGGAAATGACGATGAATTTCAAGAAGCTCGACATCGAAGGCATGCCGCCCGAAGCCAAGCAGGCGATGCAGCAGATGATGGCGCAGAGCCGCACGTTCAACTCCTGCCTGACCAAGGAAGAAGCGGACAAGCCCGATGGCGGCTTTTTCGGGCAGCAGGGTGAGGATTGCCGCTATGACAGCTTCACGATGGGCAACGGCAAGATTGACGCGACGATGACCTGCAAGGGAACAGGCGGTGATGCAGGTGCCGGGGCCAAGATGAAGATGGCAGGCACCTACAGCGCCGAAGCTTATGACATGACGATGGACATGAATGGCAAGGCCCCGAACGGCAAGACCATGGCGATGCAGATGGCGCTTTCATCCAAGCATGCCGGGGAATGCAAAGGCGACGAAACCTCCTGATCCGGCAAATAAGACGGTTCTTGACGCAAATTTGAAACAATTATGCAAAGCTGGCGTTCATCGGGCGTTAGGCCGATAGAGCGCAGGCAATGCCAATGATCTTGAACCAACCCGAGCAAATCAGCGGAATCGCGCAAATTTCTGCGCGAATCGCGCTGCTGCGCGTCGAAGTGGCGCGGCGCGGGGCGCTGGCGCTGCAACCGCGCCCGGAAGGCGTGCGCGGGCCAAAGTGGCAGGCCTTGCTGGGCGAATTGCGCACTCCGGTTGAGCATTGGCAGGCCCGGCGCCAGCCCTTGATCTTGGATGAACCGCAAGTCGCTTCACGCCCGGTCATGCTGCTGCCGGGTTTCGGCACCCACCCGGCGCGGATGAAGCCTTTGGGCCGCGCGCTGGAGGCGGCTGGACATAGGGTCAGCGACTGGGGCTTGGGCTTCAATTTCGGACCGTCCGAAGACCGCTTTGAGCGGCTGTGCGAACGTGTGGTGACCATGGCCCGCAAGGAAGGCGAGCCGCTGGTGCTGGTGGGCTGGAGCCTAGGCGGCATCTTCGCACGTGAAGTGGCCAAAGCGCACCCGGAGGCGGTGCGGCTGGTGGTGACGATGGGCACGCCGTTTTCCGGCGACCGCCGGGCCAACAACGCATGGCGTGCCTATCAACTGATCGCAGGCCATTCGGTGGATGAACCGCCCATCGGGCACGATATGGCGGGCAAACCGCCGGTCCCAACTGTGGCGCTGTGGAGCGCGCGCGACGGCATCGTATCGCCGCGATCATCCTGCGGGCGCAAGGGGGAGCGCGATCTGGCCATCCCGATGCGCTGCACACATCTGGGCTTTGCGGCCCATCCCGATGTTGCGGCCATGCTGATGCGGCTGGTGGCGGCGTACTGACTGCAATCGGGCACAAGGGCCCACCTTAATTCGCAAGTGCAACATGCGCGCGCTTGGCAAACCCGATCCGTTGTGCAAGCGTTGCGTGTGAACGGGATGTGCCTATGACAAAAACCTCGCCCTCGTTGTATGACGAGATGCTAAACGCCGATGGATCGGTGCGGCCTGCTTATGCAGGATACTGCAAATGGTATGATGAACAGCCACCCGATCTGTTGAGGCGCAAGGGTAGCGAGGCCGAGGCCTTTTTCCGCCGTACCGGTATCACCTTCAATGTCTATGGCAGCGAGGATGCCGAAGAACGGCTGATCCCGTTCGACATGGTGCCGCGTATCATTACCGCGCAGCAGTGGCGCAAGCTGCAGCGCGGGATCGAACAGCGGGTGCGGGCATTGAATGCCTTTCTGCACGACCTGTATCACCGGCAGGAAATCGTGCGGTCTGGCCGTTTGCCGGCACGCCTGCTGAAGAAAAACGATGCGTTCCTGCCCGAAATGGTCGGCTTCACGCCACCGGGCGGGGTCTACACGCATATCGTCGGGATCGACCTTGTCCGCACGGGCGAGGATGATTTCATGGTGCTGGAAGACAATGCCCGCACCCCCAGCGGCGTCTCCTATATGCTGGAGAACCGCGAAACGATGATGGCGATGTTCCCGGAACTGTTCACCCGCGTGCGGGTGCGCGAAGTTTCGGACTATCCGCGCCGTCTGGCCCGCAGCCTTGCCGCCTGTGCGCCCCCGGCCTTTGTCGGCAAAAAGCCGGTGGTCGCTGTGCTGACGCCGGGGATCTACAATTCAGCCTATTTCGAACACGCCTTTCTGGCCGACCAGATGGGGGCCGAACTGGTGGAAGGCAGCGATCTGCGGGTGGAAAATGGCCGCATCGCGATGCGCACCACGCGCGGTTACCTGCCGATCGATGTGCTTTATCGCCGCGTCGACGACGAATTCCTCGATCCGCTGACCTTCAATTCCAGCTCGGTGCTGGGCGTATCGGGCATCATGGATGTTTATCGTGCGGGCGGGATCACCATCGCCAATGCGCCGGGCACCGGCATTTGCGATGACAAGGCGATCTACTCGTTCATGCCCGAGATCGTGGAGTTCTATACCGGCGAAAAACCAATCCTGCAGAACGTGCCGACCTGGCGCTGTGCAGAGCCGGATGCGCTGGCTTATGTGCTTGATAATCTGTCTGATCTGGTGGTCAAGGAAGTGCATGGATCGGGCGGTTACGGCATGCTGATCGGGCCGACGTCTTCGAAAAAGGAACTGGCGGCGTTTGAAGTGAAGTTGCGTGCGCGTCCTGAAAACTACATCGCACAGCCTACGCTTTCACTTTCGACCGTGCCGATCCTGACCAAGGCGGGTCTTGCGCCTCGCCACGTCGATTTGCGTCCGTTCGTGCTGGTCAGCCCCAATGGCATCGACATCACGCCGGGTGGGCTGACGCGCGTGGCGCTCAAGAAGGGGTCGCTGGTGGTGAATTCGTCGCAAGGTGGCGGCACCAAGGACAGCTGGGTACTGGACGACTGATGTTAGGACGCTCTGCAAACGGCATATTCTGGCTGTTCCGCTATCTTGAACGGGCGGAGAACATCTCGCGCCTGATCGAGGCTGGCTTCCGCATGGCGCTGACCCGTGATGCTTCGGATGCTTCGGACGAATGGCGTTCGCTGATCGTCACGCTTGGCCTGCAGCCGGGTTTTGAGGCACGCCATGGCCGCGAATATACCGGCCCGCACGTGTTCAATTATATTCTGCGTGATCGAGACAATCCCGGCAGCGTGATGATGATGACCGAGATGGCGCGCACCAACGCACGCATGGTTCGCGCGGGCATCACGCGCGAGGTGTGGGAATCGGTCAACGATGGCTGGATGCGGCTGCGCGATGCGCTGGCGCGCCCGGTCACCGAAACCCGGCTGGGCGATGTGCTCGATCTGGTCCGCCGCCAATCCACGCAAGTGCGTGGGGCGATGGAAGGCACGATGCTGCGCAACGAGATCTACAATTTCGCGCGGCTGGGCAGCTTCATCGAACGGGCAGACAACACCGCGCGCATCTTGGACGTGAAGTATTACGTGCTGCTGCCTTCGGTCTCTTATGTCGGGTCGAGCCTGGACAACGTGCAGTGGGAAAACGTGCTGCGCTCCGTGGCTGGGGAGCGGGCCTATCGCTGGCTCAATGCCGGGCGGATGGACCCGCGCGGCATTGCCGAGTTCCTGATCCTGGACGGGCGTTTCCCGCGCAGTTTGGCGTTCTGCTATTCCAAGCTGCGGTCCAATCTGGCCAGTCTGGCGCGGGAATATGGCGGTGAAATGCATTGCCACGAAATCCTGCGCGATGCCGATTGCCAGTTTCACCACGCCACGATCGATGCGATTTTCGAGCAGGGCCTGCACGAATTCATCGGCACATTCATCCGCAACAACACCGCGCTGGCGCTGCAGATTCAGCGCGATTACCGTTTCATCGATTAGGCCACAGCTTCATGCGCCTCGCCATTGATCATACCACGCATTATGTCTTTTCCGGGCCGGTCAACCGCGGAATGCAACGGTTGCGGCTGATGCCCAAGACATCGTCGGGCCAGCGCGTGCTGGAATGGAACATGCACTTTGAAGGCGCGCAGTTGCAGGTCGAATATGAAGATCCGCATTGCAATCACGTGGCGCTGATCTCGTTCAACCCCGGCGTGCATGAGGTAACGATCCGTTGCGAAGGGCTGGTCGATACCAACGATGAAAACGGCATCATTGGCCGCCATGCCGGGTTCATGCCGATGTGGCAGTTCGTTGAACAGACCGACCTGACCCGGACCGGCACCCGCGTGCGTAGCCTGCTGGGCGCACTGGGGACAGAGGCAAGCCCGCTGGCGACGCTTCATGCCTTATCGGCCCTGATCCGGGAACGCGTGGAATATGCAGCAGGCCATACGGATTCGGCGACGACCGCAGAAGCCGTGCTGCAGACTGGGCGCGGGGTGTGTCAGGACCATGCCCATGTGTTCATCGCTGCGGCCCGCGCGCTGGGCACGCCAGCCCGCTACGTCAGCGGTTATCTGATGATGGATGACCGGATCGACCAGGAAGCAGGCCATGCCTGGGCCGAAGCCTTTGTCGAAGGACTGGGCTGGGTCGGATTTGATATTTCCAATGGCATCAGCCCCGATGCGCGCTATGTGCGCGTGGCTACGGGCCGTGATTATCGCGATGCTGCGCCGGTTACGGGGATAAGGTATGGTGAACGCGATGAGGCCATGCACGTGAAGCTTGCCGTGCAGCAACAGCGTGTGGAACAATAAACCGGACGAATGGCCTTGGTTGGGGAGATTCGGCGCGCGCGCCGGGTGAGGTCGTTTCGGTTAAATATGCTGGAAAAGCAGGAAAAAATCGGGGCAGGGAAATGACGTACTGTGTGGGAATGATGCTCGACAAGGGCCTCGTGCTGATGAGCGACACGCGGACCAATTCCGGCGTCGACAACATTTCCGTGTTCCGCAAGATGTTTCACTGGTCCGTGCCCGGTGAGCGCCAGATCACGATCATGACCGCAGGCAATCTTGCCACCACGCAAGCCGTGATTTCGCAACTGGAAGAACGCAACAAGGCACCGGGAGAGCGCAAGCCTTCGATCATGGAGGCGGAGACCATGTTTCAGGTGGCCACGCTGGTTGGCAATTTGCTGCGCAGCGTGATTGAAGGGCGCCAGGAGGGCGGCATGAAAGGCGAAGGCCCGCGCTTTACCGCATCAATGATCGTGGCGGGCCAGATCAAGGACATGGAGCCCCGCCTGTTCATGATTTACCCGGAAGGCAATTTCATCGAAGCCAGCTTTGACACGCCATTCTTCCAGATCGGAGAGACCAAGTATGGCCGCCCGATCCTGTTGCGCGGCTATGACAAGGCCATGGCATTTGAAGATGCAGTCAAGCTGCTGATGGTCTCGTTCGATTCAACGCTTGCAGCCAATCTTTCGGTCGGGCTGCCGCTTGACCTGATGGTGATGGAGCGCGACCGGTTCGAGCCGTTGCACCAGCGCCGCATCCTTGCCAGCGATCCTTACTTCAAATCCATTTCGTCAAGCTGGAGCGAAGCCTTGCGCCAAGCCTTCCATTCGCTGCCCGATTATACTTTCACGCAAGGTAGTGATCACGACGGCGCTGCATAGTCCCGATCGTCGTCTTGATGGCAGACTCGCCATGGCCAGATAGGTTACCCTATCCAGCGAGAATCGCGCGAATTTGCAGATTTTGGGCCAAACAGGCCCAACGAGGTCTTTCATGCTTAATGGCCGGGTAGGGATACATCCGTTCCCGACGCGATCTTCCTAAGGAAAAACGGCTAGAGGCGGCCAATCTGCCTTTGGTTTCGGTTCATTCCGAAACTAACCTTTGTGGCCAAATATTTCCTTAGGCGCATAGCAATCCTCATGGTTGAACGCGTCACACTCCACATCCTCGATGGTGATACTGCCCGCAGGGCGCAATTGGCGCGTCTTGCCTTTGCAGCTGGCCATCACGCTGAAATCTATGCCTCGGCCGACGAGTTGCTGGCCCATGCGCCCTCCGGGGGACTGGTGCTGGCGCAGGACGAGCCGGTGGGCGAAGGTATCCCGCGGTTGATTAGCAGCATGATGCGCGCTGGGCATTGGTTGCCAGTGATCGCCATTGCCGAAACGCCAGAGACTGGTGCGGTTGTTCGCGCGATCAAATCGGGTGCGCTCGATTATCTGGCCATGCCATCGCAAATCGCGCCCCTGAACGATGCGATCAGCCGCGCGGCAAAAGAAGCCGACGCATTCCGCGCCCAACGCGCCCGTGCCGCCGAAGCACGGCAGCGGATATCGCGCCTGTCTCTGCGCGAACGTGAAGTGCTGGATCGTCTTGCGGATGGATGCAGCAACAAGGCTATCGCCCGCGATCTGGACATCAGCCCGCGCACGGTGGAAATTCACCGCATGAAGATGATGGGCAAACTGGGGGCACGCCACGCGGCAGAAGCGGTCCGCCTGCGCATCGAAGCATCCGGGCTTGATGAGGTTGCCGCCTGAAATCCACTGTGGGCAGCCAGTATGCATGAAAAGAGGCGGGCACTATCCCGCCTCTTTTCACCTCAGCGGCAGAAAGGCCTTAATGCGCCCGGCTCCAAATGAAAATGATCGCGATGGGCCGCGTTGTAATCGGGTGAAAGCACTGTGCCGAACCGTTTGCACGCGCTGTCGCGCACAGTGCGCAGAAACGCGCGGACCTGTGGCGATGAGTTGTTCCAATCAGACAGCACGCTAATCCGCCGCCCGTCAGCCAGACGGAACGCTGCGATATCAACCGCATTGGCCGAAGCGTGTGCTGAAAGCCGCGTTGTGCCGGCCACATTGCGGCAGGAATAGCTGCCCATCGTTTCGATCCGCACCAGCGGGCTTCCCAGAATCTGCCGGGCTGCGCGGTCCACCCCGAATCGTGCCCATCCCTGCAGCGCCGTCGCCACCGGGCAGGTTACTGGACCGAGATTGGAAACCTCAAGCCGCCCTTCATCGCTTCGCAAGGCTGCCAGTTTGACTGTACCAAGGGTGGAACACCCGGCACCATGGTACTGGTCAGCCAAGGGCGTAAATCGTGCCTCGGCCGAACCTAGATTGGCAAGGCAAGCGCGTGCCTGGGGTGACTGCGATAATGTTGCCCCCGTGCCTCTGGCCGGTTTGCGCGGGGCCTTATCGGGCGTGCCGATGCAACCTGTTAGCAAGGCAGCCAAAGCTGCGGCAAGGATCATGGTCCGAGACATGGATAAAGCGTCGCATGTCATGGTTATCAAAGCGTTAACAGGTTGCTATGCAGTGCTGCACTTCATCGCAAATGAGGCCCGATAGCCCGCTGCAGAGCCGGGCCGGACCATACGGCCGTTCGGGTGCAAGGTGAGTGCCGGGGCAATGGTGGGCGCTGACGGGCTCGAACCGCCGACCCTCTCGGTGTAAACGAGATGCTCTACCAACTGAGCTAAGCGCCCCCGGCGGTTGCGCTATTGCGCGCAAAGCCGGGGGTAGTCAACCGTCGTCTGTCAATCTCCTCAACAGGGCCAATTCATCAGCAAGGTTGGGCTGCCCAATCGCCACGGACCCAGTGGTGAGCCTTGTGCTTCCATGGATCGATGACAATCAGATTGATCCAGCCGTTCTCCACCAGCCGGCCCACGGCATCATGCGCAAGCACGATGTCCTGTACGCGCTGCAGCGGTGCCTCGACGATCACGGCAAGACGGCGTGGGGTGTGGTAAGGGGCGCCATCGTCGCGGAACAGGGATTGGCGCGGAAGGCCCGTGCACAAGTCTCCGCCGCTGCCCTGCACCACGCCAAAGCCGCCGATGACGTTCTGCGTGGTCTTGTCGCCCGCTCCGAACACAGCGTTGTCGATCGCGGAAAACAGATACTGGCAGTTGATCCACTGGGCCACGATCATCGGCGCGGTCATGATCCCGGTTAATGCACTACCGTCTACATCCTGCTTCCAATCATAGCTGTGCAGAAACGCCTTGCCGCCAAGATCGATTTCCTGCGTCAATGCACGAGGGGCGATGATGAAAGCAGCGTTGTCAGACAGGCCCCATTCGGGCCGAACCTCGCCCCAATGTGCAGCACCGGTCAGCAGATCATCTGCCGTCCGCCCCAGCTTTGCCGCGCGCTCTTGTCTGCTCTTTGCACCGGCTTGAACCAAGGCCTTTTCCAGCCGCGCAAGATCACCTGCGTGGCTTGCCGGAACCAGCTGGCGGTCAAAGATTTCAACCGCGTCACGCGTGGTATCGTGCTGGGCAGCAATGAACCAGGTATCCTCTGGCAGGGCGAGACCCTGTTCGGCCAATCCTTCGCGGACAGCAGGCGTATTAAGTATGCCAGCCATCAGCCGGGCATTCGGTCCGCCCGGGTGCCCGCCGCACGCGCCGCAATCAAGGCTTGCGGCAAAGGCGTTGTTTGTGGTGCAGCCGCCATGGCCGACCAGTGCCACCAGCCTCGCGGTCTGCGCCGAAAGCCCGGTCAGGGCAAACATGCCCCGCGCATAGGCAATCTGCTGCTCAATCGGGATACCTCCGCCATGGCTGTGACCTGCATCTTGCGCATGGTCATTGCATGCCACCGGCACCAGTGAATGTCCGCGCTCGCCCATCAGGCGCTTGTGCAAGGCATCGGTCAGCCGCGGGGCGAGCGTGCGAGCCAGCATCGCCACCGCAGCCACAGGCCCTGCCGCTTCGGCTGTGGCAAAGCCGGTGGCACCGCTTTTGGTGGTATCAAGCATGGCCTGCGCATCGTCCATCGCTGCATGCCGCGCCAGCAATGCCCCGGCTTCGGCCTCGCGGCCCGGTGCGGCGCGTTCAGGCACCACATGCGAAGGGGACAGCAGCACCGGCAATTGGTTGCGGGTGGGTGCAGCGCAGGCCGGATTGATTGCTATCGGCAGACCAAAGAAGCCCGCATAGCCCAGCGTTTCATACCGCCCTTGTGCTTCAAGCGCGCGCCGCATCGGTTCTGAACGCACATCAATGCAGAACACAGCCTGCGCCTCTGGCCGAAGCGTCGATTGCGGCGCCGTCAGCCGGGCTGAAGCTCCTTCGAGCTGGGGCGCAAGCGTGGCCAGGAAGGTCGCTTCGGCGGCTTGCTGAAAAATCAGGCCCAGTTGACCATTGCTGTAAGAAGCCACGGTCTTCAACTTTGCCCGGCTTTGTTCGGGCCAATCAGCGGCTGCTCCGGCAGCAAGACCGAAATGGGCCAGCAGCGCCTCTTCGATTGCTTGCGGGTCCGTGGCATCTGGAACTGCGGCAGGGCCGGTACGCTCTACTCCTTGCAGCAATGCAACCAGCGCCATCAGATCAACCATCGTGGCAGGTGCGCCAAGGTTTGCTTCATGCCCGGCATGTTCTGCGCGCCAGCGCAGATGGGCTGCCCAGCCGGGCATCGCGGCCACCAGCGACCGTAACCAGGGCAAGCGCTGATCCAGCGCCACGGCATCGCGCCGTGTTGCAAACAACAACATTTCCACCGGATCGGCGGGAGCCTTGGCCAGCCAGTTGGCAGCAGTAATGTCGCTGATGCGTTGCAATGCTGGATCATGCCGCACGACTTCGCGCAGGCAAGCATAAAGCCCGTGCTCCCGCTTGGGCAAACGCAACGTGGCATTGCGATCAAAGAAGGCCGCCAGCCACCGCGCAAGAATGGCCATCGCCGGGGACAGCGGGCTACGAACCACCGGCACGTCCTGCGTATCCATCTCTGTCAGCCGCGCAACCAGCAGGTTATAGGCGTTGAGATCGGGGCCTAATGGGCCAAACGCTTCGTCCAGCCCGCCGAGATTTTCCACGATCGTCTTGCGCAAGGCAACATAATCGATCCGCCCTTCGGCCATAATCTGGCGCCATTCGGTCAGCGACAGCGATGGCCGCGCCCCGAACAGTTCTGCAGCTTCGAAAACGGCATCTTCAAAGGGTTGATCTTCAAATCCCGAAAGCGGGTTTACCGCAATTGCGCTGTCAAGCGGCCACAATGGCGCAACGGTCTGCCCGGCAATTGAAGCCAGCGCCAGCAATTGCGCGCGCTCTGCCTGAATATCAGGCGTCGAGGACAGGTTGGTGACCAGAGTTTCATGCGCGAGATTTCCGGTGGCGAGGTTCATGATAACGTGTCCTTCGGATCAGGCTGAAAGAGAAAGCAGGCCTAAGCAGTGTGGCTGATGGCATGCTGCTTTCGGGCATTGAGATTTCAGGCATGAAGATTTCAGGCATGAAGATTTCAGGCCTGAAGATTTCAGGCAGGGGGATTTCCCATGTGGATGAGCCGGGCAAACAGCGCCGGAGGCAGTGAAGCCTCGCCGCTGGCGATGCGCTGTTGCACCACCCACCCGGCCAGCAGCAACGAAAGAAGGCCGAACTGCGCGTAGTCGGGGATCAGCGGTTGTGCGGCGTTTGCCTGAAGGGCCGACATTACGGCCAGTGCCGCTGCATTCAGGGCAATCAGCAGGATCGGGGTTGCAGCCACCATCACACCCAGCGGGCTGCGGGGGAGGGCGCGCAGGCCGATTGCCAAGGCGCTGAGCAGCGCCGCGCATGCCAGGCCCACCGGCAGCAGGGCTGCACCTTCACCTGCCAGATTCAGGCACAGCGCACCTGCCAAGGTAGCTAGAGCAATGGCCGCGGGCCACGGCTTGGGCAGGCCCTTTGCGCCGGGCGAAGCAGTAGAAATCGTGCCAGCCGATCCGAGGAACAGCCACGCCTTGAACATCCCGTGCGCGACCATGTGCCACAGCGCTGCTGCATATGCTCCCAGCGCCACGGTCAGCAGCATGAAGCCCATCTGCGCCACGGTTGAGGCTGCGAGCGAGCCTTTCACATCGCTGCGCACCAGCATCATGGCGCTGCCGATCAGCGCGGCTGCTATGCCCACAACGAACAGCGCGAACCGGGCCGAGGTGGCGGCTTCGAGCACGGGGGCAAACCGGACCAGCAGAAAACCGCCCGCGTTGACAAAGCCTGCGTGCATAAGGGCCGAAACGGGAGTGGGCGCGGCAAGTGAGCGCATCAGCCATGACGAAAATGGGGGCAAGGCACACCGGGCCAGCGCTGCGATGACCAGTAGGAATGCAGCGGGGATCGTGAAGCTGCTTGTCATGGCAGGCACGGCTGCGGTGATGACGGAAATTTCGGTGGATCCTGCGCCGATGGCCAGCACGATAGCCGCACCAACCAGCGCCAGATCACCCACGGCGAATGAAATGCTGGCGCGGCGCGAGGCTGAGCGCGCCTCTGCCCATTCACCGACGTGGCCGATCAACCCTGCCATAAGCCGACCGCTTACCACCCAGGCTGCGGCCAGCAGAAGTGCATCGGCGGCAAGCCCCATCAGGACCGTGGCGATGGCAAGGCCGGTGGCCATCCGGGCAAACGATGCTGCGCGCGGATCGGCACGCAACTGGCGGCGCGCGAAGACAAGAACAACCAGCGTGACGAGCAGGCTCAACCCGGAAAGGGCAATGCCAGCCGCAGTCGGCACCGCATAGCCATAGGCCACGGTCGTGGTGAGCAATGCGCCAAGTGCAACAACCGGCAGGTCGGCCACGGTTATCGGAAAGCTTTGGGCAGGCGCACGGTTTGCCTGTCTTGCTCCCATTCCCATCCCTGCGCTCATCGAATTCTGGTTCATCTGCAGCTCCTTTTGCCCCGGAGACGGCGGGATCCCTGTTTGATGATTGTGCAGATGCAACATCAGCGATCATTTCAAAAACGACTTTATCCAATATTGAAGATTGCAAATGTAAATGATAAAAGCTTTCGCATGGCCCTACGCAACCTCGACATTGATCTGCTCCGCTGCTTCGTGACCATCGCTGACACGGCTAGCTTTACCCGTGCCGGGGAGCGGCTTGGCCGCACGCAATCAGCGATATCGTTGCAACTCAAACGCCTGGAAGAGCAGGTGGGGCGCAGCTTGTTCCTGCGTAGTCCCCGCAGCCTGTCGATCACGCCCGATGGAGAGCGGCTGATTGGTCCTGCGCGGCAGATTCTGCGATTGCATGATGCGACCGTGGCCGAGATGTTCGAACCCGATATTGCCGGCTCCGTACGGATCGGTGTGCCCGAGGATTTTGCCACAGCGCACCTGCCAGGGGTGCTTGCAGCCTTCACCCAGGCCCATCCCCTCGTCGAACTTGAGGTGACCTGCGATCTGACACTGAACCTGCTCGATCGCTTCCACGCCGGACACTTCGATCTTGCCATGATCAAGCGGCAACCCACGCTTGATCGGCAGGAAGGTGTCCGGGTCTGGCGTGAGCCGCTGGTCTGGGTGGCACGCGATTGGCAGTCTGCCGCCGATTTTGCGCGGGTGCCGCTGGTGGTCTCGCCCGAGCCTTGCGTCTATCGCAAGCGCGCAACCGAAGCGCTTGATGCGATGGGCCGTCCGTGGCGCGTGGCCTATACCTCCACCAGCCTTGCAGGCAGTCTTTCGGCTGTGCGCGCAGGCCTTGGCATCACGGTGCTGCCGCTGGAGATGGTTCCGGCCAACCTTGCCGCCGTGGGCGAAGATGCTGGCCTGCCGCCGCTTTATGATACGGAAATTGCGCTGATCGAAGCGCCCGGCCTGTCAGACACCGCCCATCTTCTGGCGCAACATATCATCGCTGCGCTGGAGCGTGGCGCCTGACAGTTTCTGCTAACCCGTTCAATCGTCTAGGTTGATGCTGGCAAAGCCGACCGGTTTCACGCAGCGCAGGCCGTCCTCCACCGGATTGGCACAGCGCGCCACCTGTTGGCGCAAGCTGCGCACGTGGGGCCGGGGCAAGTGATCGGACTGCGGCCCGTCGCTCACCACGCGCCAGCGAAGTTGCGCCTCTGCCCGATTGGCACAGACCGTAACACCGGGCGAAGTCGGGCAGCGCCGCTCCTCTTTTGCTGTGAGGTTTGTGGGAAGGCGAAAGCCATGGTGGCTGTCATGCGCAGGCTCAGCCCCGGCAAGAACTCCGGCAGCAATCAGTGTGGCGGCAAGCAAAGTCATCATGGTGCAGGCCTTTCGACCAAGGGGGCACAATAGCCCGGAATTGGGCTGGCAGCGCACCATGCCAGGGGGCCACGGTGCGCCGCCAGTGATCCACGTCCCTCGGCACGCCGCTCCCGGGAGCGGGCCGTATCGGGCCGTGGCGTGCTGCGCGCCCGGAAAAGGGGCAATCTGGCGCGCGGCGCGTCTTAAATCGTGTGGGGGCGGCGCTGAATGGCGGGGGTGCCGCCCCCTGCAAGGTAGGATGGGATAATCGTCCAGTTCGTGAAGAGGGGGGTTAACCTGAAGCGAACTTTGGGAGATCGATTATTCGGTTTTGGCATCCTCTCGGTCCTTGCCGAACCGTGTTGCCAAGCCGAACTTGTTGCGTCCAATCGAAAGATCGGGCACCTTTTGATAGAGTTTTTCTATCGGAGCAACCATGCCATCGGTCAGACAGCTTGAGTATTTCCTGGCTGTTGCTGAACAGAGTCATTTCGGCCGTGCAGCCCGTTTGTGCAATGTTTCGCAACCAACGCTCAGTCATCAGTTACGTGCGCTGGAAGAACGGCTTGGCGTGATTTTGATCGATCGAGCCACACAAAATGCAGAATTGACCCCGATCGGTCGCGAAATTGCCGAGCGGGCCAAGCGCGTCCTGTTGGAGATTCGCGATATTCGCACCGTTGCGGCCCGTTCGCGCAAGCAGCTTTCGGGAATTGTCCGATTCGGCATCACCCCCACCCTTGGTCCCTATCTGCTGCCCGCCCTGATCGGCGCGCTTAACGCCGAGCAGCCTGACCTGCGCTTTTACATCCGCGAAGGCATCCCCACAGATCAAGCGCGCGATCTGGCCTCGGGCAAGCTTGATCTGCTGGTGGGCCCAGCCCCGGTGGTGGGTGAAGAGCTTGAGGTGATGCCGCTGTTCGACGAACCTATGGCGATCGTGGCCAGCCGCCAGCATCGCCTTGCCGGAAATGCCCGGCTGGATCGCAAGGATTTGGCCGGAGAACGCTTTCTCACGCTCGATCCGCGCCATCACTATCACCAGCAGGTTCAGCGTGTCTGTGCGCAACTCGGGGCCGAAATGCTGCTCGATTACGAAGGCACCAGTCTCGATAGCATTCACCAGATGGTGGGCAGCGGCGTTGGCCTTGGGCTGATGCCCGAACTCTATCTGCGCTCTGAAGTGGGCGGCGATGCGATGGTCGTGCGCCTGCCCGTGCGCAACTGGCAGTGCGCTCGCCCGATTGTGGCGGCCTGGCGCAGCCGTTCCGCCAGTGCTGAGGATTATCGCGCTTTGGCTTCGCGCATCCGAGAAGAAGCGCTCAAACTTCTCGCCTGATCTGGCTTTACGGTTGCGGCGTTGTGATGATCCGATCGCGCGCGGCACGAATGTCACCTGCCTCGAATTGCAGCTTCAGCCGCTCCCGGTCACTCGCGCGAAACATGTCTTCGCTGCGGGCGATAGCTTCGGCTGAAATCCCCGCATCGGCCAGCGCAATCCGCGCCATCTTTACCGCCGATTCCATCACTTCGCGCACCACGCCCTTCACCGGTGCATCGCGCAGCCGGATCAGCGCCCGCCGGTCAAACGCGCGGACATAGATGGCGGCGCGCGGGAAGGCCTCGTGCACGGCTTCGACCAATTCGGGGTTCACCTGATCGCCGTCCATGCAGAAGAAGATCATTTCGGCGTCGGCTGCACCGGCCTGCCGCAGCAGGTCCAGTCGGGTGCCATCGCCGAAATAGACTTTCGATCCAAAGCTTGCCGCCACATCGATCATCTCGATGTCGGTATCGACCATCGTGACCGGGATGTTCGAAGCCAGCAACATCTGCGTCACGCCCTGACCGAACCGGCCAAAGCCCACCACCAGCGCATTGGCCCCATCGGGCTGCGGCCCTTCGCGCTCGCCCGGCGCGCTCTCCGCCTCGCGCCGGAAGCGGGCCGTGGCCATCATCAGGAACGGCGTAGTGGCCATGGACAGGGTTACGACCGCGCCGAACAGGCTGGCCGCATCAGGCGCGATCAGCAGCGCGCCTTGCGCCTGCGCAAACAGCACGAAGCCAAACTCGCCGCCCTGGCTCAGCAACAACCCCAGCGCCAGCGCCCCGCGCCACGCCATGCCAAACACCATGCCGATGCCAAAGATCACCACGCCCTTCACCGCAATCAGCGCCAGAGCCATGCTCGCCACGAACAATGGCCGCTCTGCAATCGCCTCAAGGTTCAGCATCATGCCCACGGCAAGGAAGAACAGGCCGAGCAGGATTGACCGAAACGGCTCGACATCGGCCTCCAATTCGTGCCGATAGGGGCTGTCAGCCAGCATCACGCCTGCCACGAATGCTCCCAACGCGGTGGAAAGCCCCAGCAGTTCCATCACAGCCGCCGATGCCATCACCGTGAACAGCGCGGCCACCACAAACATCTCGCGCTCGCCCAGATTGCCGATCAGGCGGAACAGTGGGCGGATGACAAACCGACCCGCCGCAATCAGTCCCACCAGCGCGCCTGCGGTATAGAGCGCCAGCAGCCACCCCGGAGGCCCGCCTGCATCCGCCGGATTGCGGCTCATCGCGCTAATGATCGTGATCAGCGGGATGATCGAAAGATCCTGAAACAGCAGCATGGCAAAGGCGCGTTCGCCAAAGGGTGTGCGCAACCGGCCCGATGATTGCAGCATCGGCAGCACCTGCGCCGTGGACGAAAGCGCCAGCGGCAATCCCAGCGCCAGCGCCGCTTCCCAGCTGAACGGCGTGAACAGCCCGATCACCGCCGTCACTGCCAGCCCGCACAGCACCACCTGCAACAGGCCCAGCCCCAGAATGTCGCGCTTCATCCGCCACAGCCGCGCCGGGTTCAGCTCCAACCCCACCAGAAACAGCAGCAGCGTGATGCCAAGTTCGGCAATGCCCAACTTCTCTTCCGCACCGCTGACAAGGCCCAGCACTTGCGGCCCCACAACCGCGCCTGCGACAAGGTATCCCAAGGTCGCACCCAGCCCCAGCCGCCGAAACAGCAGCACGAAGACCAGCGCAAAGCCCAGCAGCAGGAATCCGTCGCGAAGCAGGGAAGTGTGTTCGGCCATGCTTCTTCTTTACGCCGCGTTCGTTTCATCGCAACTGCCGTTCAGCGTGCGTTGATCTGCGGTCATGGAAAGTCTAGCCAGTGGGAAGCGACGGAGGGGGATTTCATGCGCAAGATTCTGGCATTCGCGGTGGCTACGCTGCCAGCATTGGCAAACGCCCAAACCGCCCCGGCGCCAGCGCCCCCATCTGCTCAGGGCGATGTCTCGCTCACCATCTACAACAACGATCTCGCGCTGGTGCAGGATGTGCGGCAGATGAACCTGCCCACCGGCCGCACCCGGCAGGAATTCCCCGACGTTTCCGCCACGATCCGGCCTGAAACGGTCACGCTGAATGCCAATGGCACCGGCATTGTTGAACAGAACTTCGATTACGATCTGCTCACCCCTGCAAAACTGATGGACAAGGCGGTCGGGCAGACCGTCACCGTCGTTCGCACCAATCCTGCTACTGGTGCCGAAACCCGCGAGGCCGCCACGATACTTGCCAACAATGGCGGCACCGTGGTGCGCATTGGCGATAGGATCGAAGTGCTGAACCAGTATGGTGCGCGGGTGATCTTCCCCAGCCTGCCCGCAGGCCTGCGCGCGCGGCCCACGCTCTCGGTCACGCTCGATACCACCACACCGGGCGCGCGCCCGGTATCGCTCAGCTATCTGTCACGCGGCTTCGGCTGGAAGGCGGATTACGTGGCCCTGTTCGATGAAACCGCTGGCAAGATCGATGTGCAGGGCTGGATCACGCTGAACAACAACAGCGGCACCACGTTTGGCCAGGCCAAAGTCCTGCTCGTTGCCGGAGCGGTCGGGCAGGAAAACAGCGGCTACAATCAGAACTACCGCCCACAGCGTCCGATGATGCCCGGCAACCGCCCCGGCACGCAGACCGCCAATCGCGAAAGCCTCGGCGATTTCTATGTCTATCCCATCGCGGGCCGCACCACTGTGGCCAATGCCCAGCAGAAGCAGGTGAGCTTCCTCGATGTGGCAGGCGCACCGGCCACCAAGGCCTATCACTTCCGCAACGGCTGGCTGCAGAATCAGACCGAGCCGCAAAGCGCCGATACCGTACTGCGCTTTTCCACATCGCGCGAAGCCGGCCTTGGCGATGCGCTGCCTGCAGGCACGGTGCGCGTCTATATGCGCGATGCACGCGGTCAGCCGCAATTCATTGGCGAAAACGGCATTGGCCACACCCCGATGGGCTCCTCGCTCGCGCTGAAAACCGGTGAGGCGTTTGATGTGAAAGTCCAGCCCATGCTGGACAAGCGTGAACGCATCGACAGCGGCGAATGGGAGCGTTCTTCCCGGTATCGGGTGACCAGGCCCGGTCAGGCCGTGCAAGAGGTTACCATTGATCGCGAACTGGTGTTCTGGCGCACGACGATGTCCTACAAGGTCACCAATGCCAAGGCCACGCCGGTTACCGTTGAAGTGGTGCAGGGCGGGCTCGACAACTGGTGGCACGATACCCGCGTTCCGTCTGAAACGATCAAGGGCGAACAGCGCTCTGCTGATGAGCGCGTGTGGCAAGTGCCCGTCCCTGCCAATGGCGAGACCACGCTGACCGTCCAGTTCGACAGTCGCTATTGAGCTATCCAGTGCGCCGCGCGCTCCTTGCCAGTCTTCTGATCTGCGCCAGCGCCCCCGCGCTGGGGCAGGGCATGGTCACATCGCCTGCGCCGGATTCCGTTTCCGTCAGCGTCTATCGCGCGCCTGATCGGGACAGCGACACCGCGATGGACCTCGATTGGCTGGAAGGCTACGCGCTCGTCACCGAAAAGCGCACGGTCGAAATTCCGGCGGGCAAGGCCACGATCCGTTTTGAAGGTGTCGCGGCGGGCCTGTTTCCCGAAAGCGCGATCATCACCGGCTTGCCTTCGGGCGTGCGCGAAAAGAACCTTGATGCCGATCTGCTGTCTCCGCGCAGCCTCTACGCGCGCATGTTCGGACGGCCAGTTACGCTGCGCCGCACGCTGCCGGGCAATGGCGGGGTGCGCGAAGAGCGCGCCGTCATCCGCTCCGGCCCCGATGGCGCGGCGATCCTGCAAACCGCTGCCGGGTTTGAAGTGGCCAATTGCGGCGGGCTGGACGACGAAATTCTCTATGCCGAGGCTCCGAAGGACCTGTCGGCCCGGCCCACACTCTCGATAGAAACGCAAAGCGCCACATCGCACAAGGTCACACTTTCCCTGTCCTACCTGGCCTGGGGCTTCGATTGGCAGACCAACTACGTCATCCACATGAATCCCGATGGCCGCACGGCAGACCTTGCCGCATGGGTCACGCTGGCCAGCAGCGATTCCACCAGTTTTGCCGATGCCGAAACAGCTGTGATCGCAGGCGAGGTAAACCGCGAGGATACAGAGCGCGGTCAGATGCCCTCTGGTGAAGAACTTGAGCTGCAGTGCGAGTTGTCCCCTGCTATGCTCCCACCACCCCCACCACCGGCACCGCCGCCGCCCATGGCCCCGGCACCAGCCATGATGATGGAAAGCGCTGATATAGTCGTTACAGGTCAGCGCGCTAAAGCCATGGCTGCGCCTGTCACCGTCCAGCAGGAAGGGCTGGGCGATCTGAAGCTGTACCGCGTGCCGGTGCCCGTCACCGTTGCCGCCAATGCGCAGAAACAGGTAGCCCTTGCACAAAAGACGGGCGTGAAGATGCAGGCGCTGTATCGCGCAGAAGTGTGGGAAGACAGCGTAAACGAAGTCCGCCAGATGCTCCGCACCCGCAACCGCAAGGAGGAGGGCCTTGGTCTGCCGCTGCCCAGTGGCCCGGTTGCCGTTTTCGAACCGATGGGCAGTGCGATGTTGCTTGCCGGGGAAGGCGGGCTTGCCGATCGCGCGGTGGGAGAGGACGTGGAAATTCTGCTGTCCCGCGCAACGCCGGTCACTGCCCGCATCGAAGAACTGGACAGCAACGACCGCAGCCGCACCTTGCGCCTCACGGCCACCAACGCGCGTCCTGTCGCGGTAAACTTCGAAGCGCGCATCGCCCGCAATGCCGTAACGCAGATCAAGGCGCTCGGTGCAAAGCTCACGCGCAAGGACGGACGGGATATCTGGGCCGTCACGATCCCCGCCAATGGAGTGAAAACGCTCACATACCGCCTGATCAGCCCGAACTGATACCCAAGGCATCATATCCAAGCGCACCACCGTGTCTGGCCCGGTAGCGTTTGCCGCATTTCGCACCAAACCGGCGACGAGATGGCTTGCATGGCCGGTAATGGCGCGGCAGAAAAGGTCGGAAGTGGGGGCACTGCCGATGATTTCAGCACGTATTCGCAAGCGGTTCGCCACTCTGGCCCTCGCGCTGTGCGGTTCGCTTATGCCGGTTGCTGCCCGCGCTGCATGGAATGAAGCGTCAACTACGCACTTCGTCATTTACGCAGACGAACCGGAAGACGTGCTGCGATCCTTCGCCCAGAATCTTGAGCGGTATCATTCGGCGCTGGCGCTGCTGACCAAGCAGGAAATGATCGATCCCAGCCCTTCGAACCGCGTAACCGTTTTCTCGGTGGGTAGTATCGACAAGGTGCGCAAACTCTACGGTGACAAGAAGGCCTCGCGCTACGTCAGCGGCTTTTACATCCCGCGTGCTGGGGGCACGGTCGCGATCGTGCCGGAAATCCCGACAGAACGCTCATCGGATTGGGACCAGTCACTGCAAACACTGCTCCACGAATACGCCCATCATTTCATCATGAGCACCACGCGGTTCCCCCTGCCGCGCTGGGCCAACGAAGGCATGGCCGAATACTTCGCTTCGGCCAGTTTCGGCAAGGACGGATCGATGAGCATCGGTCGCCCCAATCCCGGCCGATTGATGGAGAACGCCTACGCTGCGGATGTTTCGCTGGCAGAGCTGATGGACCCGACGCTCTATTCGGCAAAAAAGCGCACGCAGTACGATACTTTCTATGCCCGCAGCTGGATGCTTTATCACGCGCTCCACATGGAAAAGGCCCATGCCGGGAAGCTCAATGCCTACTATGCCGGTCTGGTGGCAGGAAAATCCTCGCTCGAATCCGCAAAGCAGGCATTCGGCGATCTCGATGCTTTCGATCGCGTGCTTGATGCCTACGGTCGCAAGCGTGCTTTTCACACGTTCGCCATAAAGCCGGTGCTGCTTCCGGTCGGCCCGGTCAAGGTCCGCCGCCTGCGGGTGGGTGAGGCGGCGGTGATGGCCTTGCGCATTCAGCAAAAACGCGGCGTGGACGAAGAAGAAGCGCAAACGATCGTCAAGAACATGCGCACCCTTGCGCAAAGCCATCAGACAGAACCAGCGGTCATGGCTGCCCTTGCTGAAGCGGAATACGATGCCGGCGATCCCGAAGCCGCGCTCGTCGCCGCCAATGCTGCGCTGGCACTTAACCCGGCAGAGGTCGATGCGCACGTCCAGAAAGGCTATGCTCTGTTCGCGCTGGCGATGAAATCAGGCGATGCGAAGGACTTCCGCACCGCGAACGCTGCATTTCTGAAGCTGAACGCCCTTGAAAACGATCATCCGGTGCCGCTGATCTACTTCTATCGCAATTTCATCGAACGCGGCGCAAAGCCCAACGAACTTGCGCTCCAGGGCCTGAACCGCGCTTCGGAAATCGCGCCATTCGATGATGGGTTGCGCCTCACGTTAGGCAGCTACTATGCGAAAGCCGGGAATGCCGAAATGGCCCAATACCACCTGGTTCCCGTTGCCTATGCGCCCCACGGCGGGAATCTGGCCGATGCCGCGCGCAAAATGCTGGATGAAATGAAGAAGCCGGACGAGCCCGCCGACAAGCCAGCGGTGGTTGCTACCCAGCGCTGAAATCCACGGACTCGAACAGAATTCGCGCACCGTTTTGTCTGCATTTAAGCGCCCCGATTTGTCGTGTTTAGGGCTTCTGAAGTGCGGTTAGGTGCTTCTAGGTGCTTCTAGGTGCAGTTCAGGATTTGCCCGCAGTTTGCAGCCTATGATGTCTGCCTCTTGTGGATTTATGTCATCCTTACAACGCGCAAACGTCTGTTCCCAATCCGTCAAAGTACCGCGCCATGCCATCTGCTGCGGTATCGGACAGGGCAATGAAGGCGCGGCGGCGATCGGTTGAATCTTCCGCTCTGCAAAACAGGCCAGCACTGGTCAGCTGGCTTATCCAGCGCAGCGCTGTGGTGGGCGGAACGCCCGAGGCAATACACAGCGAGGTGACCGAGACACGTTTGTGTTCGGCGCGGGCGGCGGTGAGATCGAGCAGCATGTCCCATGCGGGATCGGCAAACAGTTCGCCTTCGAAAAAGCGCGCGCGCAGCTGACGCTGGCGGATGATCTTGCGGACAAGGCGCGGATCAGGGAGCGATGCCTTTGCGCTGCGCACCAGCCTTTGCGAGGCAGGATCGCGGGAATTGCTGCCATCGAAGGAAAAGGCCGATGCTCCCACCCGGTCGCGGATATCGTGGTTGCTACCATGCCCGATGCCGCCCTGATCATCCATCGGGCTTCCAGACAGCGCTTCAAGCTTGTGGGCAATTTCCGAGACTTGCTGGGTCAACCGCAGAAGTGACATGCGATCGGTATCAGACAGTTCGCGCACGCGCGAACTTTGGCCACACAGAACCTGCCCAAGCGCAAGAATGCGATCCGCGCGGCTAGGGCTGACGAGAATCTGCGCCGCGGATTGGTCGAGGCAGCCGAACACATCATCTAGCGATCCCATGCTGGTGGAAACCACCATCTGCACACCTGCCGATGCTGCACGCTGATCAAGTTGTGAAAGGGCCGCCATTTCAACCGGTTCCAGCACCGGGCAATCCACCAGTACGAGGTCACCCAGCGGCATATTGGCGTTTGAGCAGTCCCGCCCGTCAGCCAAGGCTGCAAGTTCTGCAGTCTGTGCAACCCGCAGGCCGGCAGCAGCGGCATCGTGCGCCATTTCGCTGCGCAACCACGCGCGATCTGCAAATATTGAGACGGCAAGCGGCGTAAAAGTCCGCAGCAGTGCGGTATTATCGCTATCGTCAAACTGCGGCCAACCCGCATCGGCTGAATGGGGGTACTCGAACTGTGCCACTGCCTGCGCCATCGCCCTGTTCCTTAGTAGCTCTACTTATAGGAACAGGTGTGGAACAGATGTGGATCAGGTCAAGATCATGTACTTCGATTTTGGATGTAGTCGAAGTTACCACTTCCCAATGAGGGCAGCCAAAACATTGAAAAGATTAGTATTCCTTATGATGGATAAATCCACCAGCACAGGCCGCTAAAGTGCAGCAATCAGCCACAACGACGCGGATATGGCCGCTGTTGGCCGGAGTCCAAAAGAAGACGCGTGCCTGACGACTCGCTGCTGGCCTGAACCCCGGCTCTCGGGCGATTAATCCACGAACGGATCGCGCACCAAAATTGTGTCCTCACGCTCGGGCGATGTGCTGACCAGTGCCACTGGCGTTTCGATCAGTTCCTGCACGCGCTGGATATACTTGATGGCCTGTGCGGGCAGATCGGCCCACGAACGTGCGCCAGCAGTCGTGCCGCTCCAACCGTCCATCTCCTCGTAGATCGGTTCAACCTCGGCCTGATCAGCCGCGTGGCTGGGGAAATAGTCGAGCACTTTTCCGCGCAGGCGATAACCGGTGCAGATGCGCACCTTGTCGAACCCGTCGAGCACATCGACTTTGGTCAGCGCGATGCCGGTGACGCCCGAGATGGCGCAGGACTGGCGCACCAGCACGGCATCGAACCAACCGCAGCGGCGCTTGCGGCCCGTGACGGTGCCGAATTCGTGGCCGCGTTCGCCCAGACGCTGGCCGGTTTCATCTTCCAACTCTGTTGGGAAGGGGCCTGATCCTACGCGGGTGGTGTAGGCCTTGACGATGCCCAGCACGAAGCCGGTCGAATTCGGACCTAGGCCCGATCCCGAAGCTGCCGTGCCCGATACAGTGTTGGACGAGGTGACGAACGGGTAGGTGCCGTGATCAACATCGAGCAGCACGCCTTGCGCACCTTCGAACAGGATGCGCGCACCGGCCTTGCGCACCTGATTCAGCCGCTTCCACACCGGTTGCGCAAATTGCAAAACGTAGGGCGCAATCTCGCGCAATTCGTTGACGAGTGCCGTGCGGTCTACCGGCGGCTGGCCGAAGCCTGCACGCAGCGCATCGTGGTGCGCGCAAAGCCGGTCAAGCTGCGAATCCAGCGCATCCAAGTGGGCCAAATCGCACACGCGGATTGCACGGCGGCCAACCTTGTCTTCATAGGCAGGCCCAATGCCGCGCCCAGTGGTGCCGATCTTGCCCGCGCCTGCGGCCTGTTCGCGCAGCCCATCAAGATCACGGTGCAGGGGCAGGATCAGCGGGCAATTGTCGGCAATCGCAAAGTTTTCGGCGTTGATTTCCACGCCTTGGCCAGTGAGTTTTTCAATCTCAGCCTTCAGCGCCCACGGATCGAGCACCACGCCATTGCCGATGATCGACAGTGTGCCAGTGACAATGCCCGAAGGGAGCAGCGAAAGCTTATAGACCTGATCGCCCACCACCAGCGTGTGCCCGGCGTTGTGACCGCCTTGGAAGCGCACCACGGCATCGGCGCGGCTGGCCAGCCAGTCAACGATCTTGCCCTTGCCTTCATCGCCCCACTGGGCACCGATTACGGTAACATTGGCCATGGATACACTCCTCCACCCTGCCCGGGTGGATCCTTAAAACGCCCTTCGACAGGACTCGGCGTAGTGGACGGGATGAACGAGGCACGGCCCCGGATTTCGGTCCGCGCACTAGGAGCGGAAGGTGGCCCAAGTCAAGGCTGTGAGTTTACAGCGTAGTCCTCAATGCGCTTTTTGGAGATGCTGGTTGGAGATGCTGGGCCATTCTGCTTTCATCAGGGCATTTGGCATCAGGACATCTGGCATCAGGGCACCTGGCTCTAAATCCGGCTTCCCCCTTCGCAAATTCTGCGTCATGTTGGCAATGCTGGTGCCGGGGCAAAAATCGATGCTGAGTTCCGAAGGTGTGAACACTTCGTCCGAGTCAGGTGGGTCCGAGTCAGATGGGGTCTTGGCCAGTTGGCCCGTGATTGATGCCATTCTCGATCAGGCGCTTGATCTTGACCCTGCGCAGCGCGAAGACTGGGTTTTCGCCCAGTTGAAGCACGATCCTCAGGCCCTTGAGCACGCCTTGCAATTGTTGCGCGCACTTGATCAAGCACCTGATTTTCTTGAAGCGGCAATAGACTCTCGTCAATCGTCAGTGGCTGCCGACACAGCCGGGGGCCGCCTTGGCGTGTGGCAGATCGATGGCGTGCTGGGCCAGGGCGGGATGGGCGTGGTCCATGCGGTTACCCGTGCTGAAGGCGGCTTTGAGCAGCGCGGTGCGCTGAAGCGTATCCGGGCCGATGGCCTGATCGATGCCACTCGCTTTGCCACAGAGCGGCAGTTGCTGGCCGAACTGGATCATCCCGGCATCGCGCGCCTGCTGGATGGTGGCGTTGACCAGGAGGGCCGTCCATGGATGGTCATGGAACGCATTGATGGCGTGCCGATCGACCGCTGGTGTCAGGATCAATCGCTTCCTCTGGCACGCCGCATTGCGCTGGTGATCGATCTGGCCGAGGCGGTCAGCGCGGCGCACCGGATGCTGGTGCTGCATCGCGATCTGAAACCCGGCAATGTGCTGGTGGGGAAGGATGGCCGCCCGCGCGTGATCGATTTCGGCATTGCCAAGCGGCTGAATCTTTCGAACCGGACTGAAGGCGCGCTGCCGCTATCGGCACCTTATGCCGCGCCCGAATTGCTTACCGGCACGCCACCCGGCCCGCCTGTCGATGTTTATGGCGCTGCAGCGGTGCTTTATGAACTGGCCTGCGGCGTGCCGCCGATCAACCTTGATGGACTGCCGATTGCGTTGGCCGTCGGGCGCATTGTCGATCAACCGCCAGAGCGATTGATGGCGCGGCGGGCGCAGGTTCCGCTGCTGTCACAAGCATCTACTGCGCTGGTCGAGGATCTTGACGCTATTCTGGCGCGGGCGCTGCGCAAGGAACCGGCGGATCGCTATCCTTCGCTTGATGCCTTTGCCGAAGATTTGCGCCGTGCGCTTGATGGCCGGGCGGTCAGCGCGCGGTCGGGCGACAAGGCCTATCGCCTGCGCCGCGCGGTGTGGCGCGCACGCTGGCCGATTGCGGCGTCCCTGGCGCTGATCGTGGCGCTTTCGGGAGGTCTGGTGGCCACGCTGGTGCAAATGCGCGAGGCCGAGGCCGCGCGTGACCGGGCGCTGGCCGAAGAGGAGCGCGGCGAAGCAGTGCGGCAGTCGCTTTACCTCGTGCTGGCAGAAAGCGCCGATACGGCAGGGGCCGATGCCACATCGCGCGAGGTGCTGGACCGTGCCACCGCGCGCATCACCGCCAACTTCGCGCGTGATCCGGCAGAATCCGCGCGAGTCCTGCATGCGCTGGGCGAATTGTACTTCTACCTTGGCGATTATGAAGCGGCGCAAACTGCTTTGCAGCCCTTGCTATCAGCGCCTGTAGACAAGGTCCCCGCTGAAACGCTGGCTGCAGGGCGTTATGACATGGCGCAAGTGCGGGTCAGGCTTGGCAAGACCGACGAGGCCCGCACGCTGCTGGCGCAGGCGCAGGATTACTGGCGGCAAGACACGGCGAAATGGAGCGCCCGCCTGCTTGATAGCCGTGTGGTTGAAGCGCAACTGGTGCGCGCCACCGATCCGGCAGCGGCCATTGCGCTGCTGCGCGATGCGCTGGTGCAGCACACCGCCATGCACGGGGCTGACAACCGGCAGGCAGGCGTGTTTCACAACAATCTGGGCGTGACATTGCAGGCTTCGGGCGATCTTGAAGGGGCAGCAGAGGCATTGCGCAAGGCCCAGCAAGTTTGGCAGCGTACAGGCCTGATCGAAACACCCGATGCGCTGAATACGGCCAACAACCTTGCCGCGATTGAAACGCTTTCGGGCAGGCCGGAAGCCGCCGAACCGCTATTTGCGCAGGCGGTGCGGGTGCGGCGCAAGCTGTTTGGTGCATCGGGGGGAACAGCGGCGCTGCTCAGCAATCATGGCAAAGTGCTGCTGCAACTGGGCCGGGTCGATCAGGCTTTGGCCGCATTGACCGAGTCTGCGGCCATGGCCGAGACTTATACTGGCACCGGCAGCATGGGCCATGTGGCGGCGCTGTCTGGACTTGCCGATGCGCAACTGGCCAAGCCCTTGTCCGAAGCGCTGGGCACGGCGCGGCGTGCGGTGGCGGCGGCAGCGGGCGGGAAGACTCCGCCCCCGGCAAAGGCGATGGCGTTGCTGTCGCTCGCGCGGGCGGAAAAGGCGTTTGGATCGCGCGCAGCGGCGGTTGAGGCGCTGGGTCAGGCCGATGCGGTCATCGCGGCCCTTGGCCCGGCAGGCGCAAGGATTGCGGCGGCGGCAAAGCAGGTGCGCAGCAGCCTGTAGCCAGTGTTATGGTGCTGCGTTGGTATCGCCCATGTCCACCAGCAGGAGGGCACGCGCTTTCACCCAGTCACGCCGCACCGTGCGTTCGTTGCAACTGAGCATTTTGGCGATTTCCGGTTCGGAATAGCCGCCATAAAAGCGCAGCTCCACCACTTGCGCCAGACGTGGGGCGAAAGCTGCCAGCCGATCAAGCGCGGCATCGAGCGCCACCAATCGGTCGTCGCTTTCCCAGTAGACATCGGGCAGATCGTCTTCGAACGTTTCCGCCACTTGGCCGCCACCGCGCTTGGCTGCGATCCGTGCCTGGGCATGGTTGACCAGAATCTGCCGCATGGCGCGGGCCGATGTGCGCAGGAAATGGGCCTCATCAGCGAAATGGCCTACCTGCCGCAATTTCAGGAAGGATTCGTTGACCAGCGCGGTGGAGCGCAGCGTTTCCCCCGCGCCATAGCGCCACCGCAGATCGCGCGCGATGCGCTTCAATTGCGGATAAAGCGCTTCGATCAGCGGACGGTCTTGGGCGGTGTCCAGCACTTGCACTGCGCGATTCACTCCATTCAGGAAGCAGGTGCGGAATAGGTGACAGTCACCTGCAGCGAACCATCATCTTCGCCGCTGGGGCTGGTGGTGATCTGCATGGCCGGGCTGCTGGTCTCACCCTTGCCCATGGCCAGCATGCGCGCTTCGCCGGTGGCCATTTCCGTAACCACCGCCATGCCCGCAGCCGTACCCTGTTTGCGATAGTGATCGATCACGGATTGCGGTTGCGCTTTGACGGAATAGGCCAGCAGGCCTTCGGCGGTTTCCCCCGGTTTGCTGGCCACGGTGATGACTTTTGCGCCCGGATAGACCGCAGCAAAGACGGGAAGGTTATCGGGCAGGGCAATGCCGCCGCCATCCACGCTGGTGCTGACCGTCACCTTCTCACCGGTTTCGCGGTTTTCAATCGTCTGCTCGGCAGTGTTGCTGCCACAGCCAGATGTGGCCAGGGCAATCGACAGTACGGGAATCAGCAAGCGCATGGTCTACTCCATCGTAGTGTTATGTATGACGTGTGGTGGCATCGGCTGGCAGTGATCCATCGCACCAGTTTTGTGGTTTTTCCGGCAAATGCTGAACGATTAGCGGGCGCGGAGGGAAACTGAGCCGCCCAAGCTGAGTTGCACGCTGCGCGCCGATGGCCAGCATCAGCCGGTTAAGCACGGCCACTGGATCGGGCGCTCCCTCGTAGGACGCGGGATGCCGCAGCAGCAAGGTGGCGCGCCCATCGGCATGGCAGGCCAGCCAGATACTCTCATCGTCAAGCGTGATAGCGAACGGGGCTGAGTCAGGCGGCGGGTTTGTTCGGCGGCCGATCCAGCAGTGCAATTGGCCGCAAGGAGCGCCGCCCGATCCTGCGGCAAAGGCGCTGGGCTGGGCAGATATCTCGCCGGGGCCGGGAATGGCCTCGTCGCGCTCTGTCCAGACGCCTGCGGCGTCAACGCGCAGAACTTTGCCGATCAATGTGCTCACGCTGCCAACCTCGCGACCTGTTTTGCTGAACCCTTTCAAGATTAAACAGGAAGCGCGCGCGAAACCGGACATGCGCCGCACAGATACAGGCAGCGCGCACGAAGATTTTTTGCAAGCCGCAATGTCCGGTTTCATCCGCAATCCCTGTTTTGATCCTGTGAGGGGGTTGCAACCGCATCACCGGGCCCCCGAAACAAGGGGATAGTCCATGCGCACTGCCACCACTCGCCGGATCGGTTTTCAGCACTTCACCACCAGCCGTACTGCCATTGTGGCGGCGCTCATGCTTGCGCCGGTTTGCTGGTCTGAGGCTGCGAACGCGCAAGCCTGCATTCTCGACACCAACGGAAACGACATATCTGATGCAGGAGACTCCGCACGTGGGGCAGAAGCATACGATACAGGTCCGGCAGACTTCGCCGGTACGGCTTGCGGTCGCGGTGCGAGCGCCGACGGAATTCAATCTGTGGCAATCGGCAATCGTGCCTTTGCATCGGATGTGAACACCGTTGCAATTGGCTCCTTCACCTTCGCAACGGCCGAGGGCGCATTAGCTGTTGGCAATTTTGCCGAGGCGGCCGAGACATTCAGCACTTCAGTTGGAATATACAGCAGCGCCAACGGCAACAGGAGTTCTGCATTCGGGTCGTCTAGTGAGGCCTTGGGCTTGTCTTCTGTTGCGATGGGGTATTTCGCGCGCACCACGGATGACGGGTCCGTAGCAATAGGGGGGCAATCGTTGGCTGACGGATTGGGAACAGTCGCGATCGGTGGCGATGCTTTTGGCAGCACAAATCCCGGAGCAAAGGCAACGGCGAGCAGGGCTGTGGCTGTTGGCAGCAGCTCGGAGGCAACAGGTAGCGGCGCAATTGCGATTGGAACTGTCGCCCGCGGATTTGGCGACGAAAGCATTTCAATCGGCCTGACTTCGCGAGCGACCGCTCTTAGTACAATTGCGATTGGCGCCTTGTCCAACAGCAGCGCATCGTATGCAACAGCAATCGGCAGAGCCGCTGAGGCGACTGGAGTTGGTTCAGTGGCTATCGGCAGCGACGACGGTGACCAGGACATCGTCGGCGCACGCGCATCAGGCGTAGGCTCAACCGCTGTCGGCAATGATGCGACAGCCACGGCCAACTTTGCTGCTGCTTTCGGTAATTCAGCTGCCGCCACAGGGTTGAGCAGTCTTGCTGTGGGCGCTGGCGCAAAGAGCGTTGGACAGCTTTCGGTCTCCGTTGGCACTCTTGCCAATGCCACCGCAATCAACACTACGGCGATTGGATCAGACACCAATGCCAACGGCGCAAACGCCACCGCAGTTGGTGCCAGCACCCGCGCCGATGGCGAGAGCAGTGTGGTAATCGGTTATCAGTCCGGCGCAGATGGCTTTGCCAGCATTGCCATTGGCGCGGAATCGGTGGCCGATGGTGATCAGGCGATCACGCTGGGCGGCACCGCGCGCGGCATCGGCGCGATTGCGCTGGGCGGATCGTCGAGCGCTGGGGATGGCAATGCCACGGCGCTGGGGGCCGGGGCCAATGCTTCTGCCGGAGCATCAACCGCGATTGGCGCAAGCGCACAAAGCGCCGGTCAGTCTGCCGTTGCGCTAGGTTCAAACGCCAACGCTGCGGGCGCAACCTCGGTCGCGCTGGGCAGCCTCGCCACGGCGCAGGGCAACAACAGCTTTGCCGCCGGGCACAACACACAGGCCTTTGCCGAGGAAGCGACTGCAGTTGGAGCGGGCAGCTATGCCGGTGCGGCCTATGCCACGGTCTTCGGCGTGCAGAGCACGGCGCTGGGCGCACGCTCGGTCGTGATCGGGCCGCAGGCAACGGCGATGACCGACAACAGCATTGCGCTGGGATCGACAGCGCGGGCAGAGGGGCTGAGTTCTACCGTGATCGGGACCGGTGCGAACGTCATCAGCACCGCCAGCAATGCCGTTGCGCTTGGCGCAGGTTCTGTCGCTGACCGAGAAAACAGTGTCTCGATTGGCACCTTGGGGGCAGAGCGGGTTATCGCCAATGTCGCCAGCGGCGTGGAAAAGACCGACGCTGTCAACCTTGCGCAGCTGGAAAACGTGGCGGTAACCGCGCAACTGGCGCAAACAAGCGCGGCCTCTGCCGTGACCACCGCAAACCGCGCTGCCGCCGATGCAGCTGCCGTGCTGGGCACTGCAACGGCTGCCGATACCAAAGCTACGACCGCGCTGGCCACGGCCAACCAAGCGGCAACAGATGCCAGCACCGCCCTTGCGGCAGTCACCGGTGCGCAAGGTGCGGCTGGAACGGCTCTGCAAGCCGCAACCGAGGCCCGAACTGCCGCTACGGCTGCCCAAGGCACCGCTGACACTGCTCTGGCAGCGTCTGGTGCAGCGCAGGGCACAGCCGATAGCGCTCTGGCCGCTGCAGGTGCCGCACAAGGCACGGCGAACACGGCCCTTAGCGCCGCCAGCGCCGCAGATGCAAAAGCCACCACCGCCCTTGCCGCCGCCACCGGAGCCGCCGCGATCAGCGCCGGGATCGATGGCCGGATCAGCGCGGTCGAAGACAAGAATCTGGTGCAGGACGGCCGCATTCAGACGCTGGAAAACCTCACCGGCACCGCCATCGGCAATGCTGCCGTGGCCAAGGACCGCGCGGATCAGGCGCTTGCCGCCAACACCGCGCAGGATCAGGCCATCGGCACCGTGCGCACGCTGGCCGAAGACAATGCCTCGCGGTTGACGGCGGTGGAGGCCGATGTCGCCACGCTGTTCGGTGCGATCCCTTCGCAAGCCAATGGCATGAATGCGCTGGCGCTGGGCAGCGGTAGCTTGGCGCAAAGCGATGACTCAGTTGCCATCGGCAGCGGCGCGATGGCGGGTGATGGTGCGGCTGTGGCCATCGGCCTTGCCAACCAGGCGATGGGCAATGGCGCGGTGGCCATCGGTGACCCGAACTTTGCCACGGGCGACGGCGCAGTGGCTGTGGGCAAGGATAATACCGCCACTGGCCAAGCCGCCATTGCGCTGGGCGATACCAGCGTGGCCAACGGCGCATCGGCCTTTGCCGCCGGGCTTCAGGCCAATGCCACCGGGGCAAGCGCGATTGCGCTGGGGCAAGAGGCGCAGGCAACCGGTGCAGGGGCCATTGCCATTGGCGCTGGCGCAACGGCGGGCTTTGCCGGGTCAGTGGCCATCGGGGACGAGGCCCATACCGTGCGCGACAACCAGATCCTGCTGGGCAGCCTTGCCAAGACTTACACGATGCCCGGCATCTCCACTGCCGCCAGCCGTGCGGCGCAGCAGGGTGCTGTGAAGCTGGTTACCACCGATGCGGCGGGCAATCTGGCCACCACCGATTTCGATATTGCCCGCTTTGGCCAGCTGGAAAGCAGCGTTGCGGCCAATGGCGTGCAAGTGGTGGAACTGCGCAACCAGCTGGCCAGCTTTGAACGGTCGGCCAATGGCGGGATTGCAGCAGCCATGGCGATGGGCGGCACGATGATCCCGCCCGACGCCTCGTTCGCGGTCAGCTTCAACCTTGCGACCTATCGCGGGCAACAGGGCTTTTCGGGAGCATTGGTGGCTCGCGCTTCTGAAAACGTGTGGGTTTCGGGCGGCATCGCCGGTTCCACCGCGCGCGGCTCCACCGGTGGGCGCGTGGGCGTGACGTTCGGCTGGTAAAGGCTTCAGGTCGGCATTGCTCTTGGGGGGCAATGCCGACCGTTCTCTGGCCGCTTGGCCCTCGATACTTGCCAGCCCCGGATCGAAACGGCATAGCCCGCCCATGCATGATATCCGTTTGATCCGCGAAAACCCCGAAGCTTTCGATGCCGCTCTTGCCCGCCGTGGCGTGGATCCTGTGGCGGCATCGATCCTCGAAATGGACACCCGCCGCCGCGATATCGCCACGCGAATGCAGGAAGTGCAGGCCCGCCGCAACGAGGCGTCCAAAGCCATCGGCGCGGCCATGGGCAGGGGCGATGCGGCAACGGCAGAGGCGCTGAAAGCCGAAGTGGCCGCCCTCAAGACCGAACTGCCTGCACTGGAAGAGGACGAACGCCATCAGACCGCGCTGCAGAACGCGGCGCTTTCTGCCATCCCGAACCTGCCCGCCGATGGCGTGCCCGAAGGTGAGGATGAGGCGGGGAACGTCGAGGTCAGCCGCTGGGGCACGCCGCGCAGTTTTGTCTTTCCGCCAAAGGAACATGCCGACATCGGCCCGGTCCTCGGCCTTGATTTTGAAACCGGCGCGCTGATTGCAGGCGCGCGCTTTACGTTCCTGAAGGGCGGCATGGCCCGGCTGCATCGCGCACTGGCGCAGTTCATGCTGGACCGGCAGACCGGCGAAAACGGCTATCTGGAATGCATACCGCCGCTGCTGGTGAAGGACGAGGCCGTGTTCGGCACCGGCCAGTTGCCCAAGTTTGCCGACGACCTGTTTCGTACGACTGACCGCCGCTGGCTGATCCCAACTGCCGAGGTTTCACTCACTAACTACGTTCGCGAAACAATTATAGAGCCCGGGGCCCTGCCCTTGCGAATGACCGCGCTCACGCCCTGCTTCCGGTCCGAAGCGGGTGCTGCGGGGCGCGATACGCGCGGGTTTATCCGCCAGCACCAGTTCGAAAAGGTCGAACTGGTGTCAATCACGCGGCCTGAGGATTCCGAGGCTGAGCATGAGCGCATGACCGCTTGTGCCGAAGGCGTGCTGCAGGCGCTGGGCCTGCCCTATCGCAAGATGCTGCTGTGCACCGGCGACATGGGCTTTACAGCGCGCAAGACTTATGACCTTGAAGTGTGGCTGCCGGGGCAGAACGCCTATCGCGAAATCTCGTCCTGCTCCAACTGCGGCGATTTCCAAGCGCGGCGGATGAATGCGCGTTACCGCCCCGAAGGTGCAAAAGGTACCGAATTCGTCCATACGCTCAACGGTTCGGGCCTTGCCGTGGGCCGCACTCTGGTGGCAGTCTTGGAAAACTACCAGCAGGAGGACGGATCGGTGGACGTGCCCGAAGTGCTGCTTCCCTATATGGGCGGGCTAACCCGTCTGGTGCCGATCAGCGGATGAGGCATCTGCTGGCCGCGTTGGTGTTGTCGGGAGCATGGCTCACCGCAACGCCGCTCGTGGCGCAAGGCAGCGCGCGCGCGCCCATCGTGGCGTGGACGTATACCGTGCAGACGGGGGACACATTTGCCCAGATCGCCCGCCGCTGGGGCGTGGATATGGCGGCACTGGGTGAAGCAAACGGCATTCCCAGCCCCTATGTGATCCGCATCGGTCAGGTATTGAAGCGCCCCGATCCCAAAGGTGCGCCCAAAACTGTTCCGACGCCGGAACCGGCAGCAAAGCCAATTGCCGCTCCAGTTGCAACCCCCACTGCCGTGCCGCGCCCTGCGCCCACCATGCGCCCGCCTCCACCACGGCGGCCGCCCCTGACCCCGCGCGAATCCGATGCGCCCCGGCTGCAATGGCCCACCGAAGGCGCGGTGGTTACGCGGTTCGGTGAGCGGGTTTCGGGCATTCCTTCGAACGGCATCGATCTTGCCGCGCTTTATGGCACCAAGGTGCGCGCGGCGGCTGCGGGAACGGTGCTCTATGCGGGCAAGGAACCGGAACGCTTTGGCCAGTTGATCCTGATCGATCACGGCAACGGCTTCGTCACCGCCTATGCCTATCTCGGCACGATGACGGTGAAGGAGGGCGACAAGGTGACCGCGTTTGAACGCATCGCGCTGGTCGGCAAGAGCGGCGAGGCGACGCGCCCGACGGTCCATTTCGAACTGCGCCGCAACAATGTGCCGCGTGACCCGGAACTTTACCTTCCGCCGCGGTTGTAGGGGCATGGACCTGAACCTTTTGCGGCGCGGTGGCCAGAAGCCCGGAAACTTGCTGCGGCGCGCGCTGAAAGTGCCGGTCTGGGCCGATCTTGGCCTGCGGTTGGGGGCGGCCTTCGGGCTTATCAGCATTGTCGTGCTGGTCCACTGGATCGACCGCGCGGGCCTGAAAGACACGCACGACGGGCAGATCAGCTTTCTCGATGTCGTCTATTTCACGATGATTTCGATCACCACCACCGGCTTTGGCGATATTGCGCCGGTCAGTGACCGTTCGCGCCTGATCGAGGCGGTGATCGTCACGCCGATCCGCATTGCAGTGCTCTTCATCTTCGTCGGCACGGCCTACAATTTCATTATCAAGCGCAGCTGGGAAAGGTTTCGCATGGCGCAGATCCAGAAGAACCTCACCGACCACATCGTCGTGCTCGGCTTTGGCGTATCGGGCGCAGAAGCGGTGGCGGAACTGATCGCGCGGGGCACTTCGCCCGAATGCATCGTGGTGATTGACCCCAGCGAGGCGCGGCTGGAGGCAGCCTCTAAACTGGGCTGCAATGTGATGGAAGGCGATGCCACGCGCGATGCCACGCTGATCGATGTGCATATCGCCAAGGCGCGTGCCGTGCTCGTTTCTGCCGGGCGGGATGATACCTCGATCCTGATCACGCTGACCGCGCGCCATATTGCGCCCGCTGTGCCGATCAGCACCGTGGTGCGCGCGGCTGATAATGAAGTGCTGGCCAAGCAGGCAGGCGCGTCCACCGTCATCAATCCCGTGCGGTTCACCGGCCTGCTGATGGCCGGATGCGCCAATGGCACGCATGTGGCGGAATATCTGACCGACCTTGCCTCAATCGAAGGGCGCGTCCAGCTGGTCGAGCGGCAGATCACATCGGCGGAGGCGGGCAAGGCGCTGTCCGAACTCACCAGTGGCCGGGGCCTGCGTATTCTGCGCGCGGGCAGAACGATCGGTTTTTGGGAGCCCGAAGCGGCGCAACTGCAATCAGGCGATGTGATCGTGGAGATCGTGCCGACGGCTTCAGCAGTCTGACGGTCACACCAGCAGGAACGCCAGCCCCATCGTCAGGTAAGCCACCAGCCAGAACCCGCCATCAATCAGCGCCAACCGCGTGCTGATGCGTTGCTGGGAATAGCTGATCCACAGCGAGGGGATAACAAAGGCAATCGCAAGGCCGCCCGACATCATGAAATAAAGCCACCACTTCACGTCCAGCGTGGCCTGCCCGACGCGCGCAAACATGTGGCCCATCATGGCTGATGTCACGAACAGGAGCACGGCAGACAGCGCGGCGGTGCGGGCGGGCGAGCGGCGGATGCCCAGTTTGCCCGGCCCCACTTCCTCAAGCCGCGCACGGCCAAACACCGGCCCATACCACAGCGCCGAGACGGCAAGGGCCGCAAGTGTTGCAACCACGACGGCTATCCAGTTGACCGGACCCATTATTTCCTACTTCACCAAGCCCCCGCTGACGCTAACGCTACGCCCCTGTGCCCCGCTTGGCAACGCCATGCGGACCCATGTTGGACACGAGTTTAAGGGCACACGTGACGGGGCGTGCATTTTCGCCTATGGGCCGCGCCATAATGGCAAGCATGACACCCCCTATCGTCCTTCCCGAAGCGCCCAAAGTCGGCATGGTCAGCCTTGGCTGTCCCAAGGCGCTGGTCGATTCCGAACGCATCCTCACGCGCCTGCGCGCCGATGGCTATGCGATGAGCGCTGACTATGCCGGCGCAGATGTGGTGCTGGTCAACACTTGCGGCTTCCTCGATTCCGCCAAGGAGGAAAGCCTTGCCGCAATTGGCGAGGCGATTGCCGAAAACGGCCGTGTGATCGTGACCGGGTGCATGGGCAACGAGGCCGAAGCGATCCGCGCGCGCTTTCCCTCTGTGCTGGCCGTCACCGGTGCGCACCAGTACGAAGCCGTGGTGGAGGCCGTGCATGCGGCCGCGCCGCCCAGCATGGGGCCGTATATTGACCTGATTCCGCAGGCCGAACCGGGCGATGTGAAGCTTACCCCGCGCCACTATGGCTACCTGAAGATTTCCGAAGGCTGCAACCACGCCTGTTCGTTCTGCATTATCCCCTCGCTGCGCGGCAAACTCGCCAGCCGCCGCATCGATGCATGCTTGCGCGAAGCGGAAAAGCTGGTGGCTGCGGGCACCAAGGAACTGCTGGTCATCAGCCAGGACACCTCGGCCTATGGCGTCGATGTGCGGCATGAGGAGCGCCTGTGGAAGGGCAACCCGGTGCGCACGCACATGACCGATCTGGCGCGCGAACTGGGCCAGTTGCGCACACCCGAAGGCGACACCCCTTGGGTGCGCCTGCACTATGTCTATCCCTATCCCCACGTCGATGCGGTGATCCCGCTTATGGCGCAGGGGCTGGTCACGCCCTATCTCGACATCCCGTTCCAGCACGCCAGCCCCTCGGTCCTGCGCGCGATGAAGCGCCCGGCGAACGAGGCCAAGGTGCTCGACCGGATCAAGGCGTGGCGCGCAATTTGCCCGGACCTCACGATCCGCTCCAGCTTCGTCGTCGGCTTCCCCGGAGAGACCGAGGCCGATTTCGAATACCTGCTCGAATGGCTGGAAGAAGCGCAACTCGATCGCGTCGGCGGCTTCCGCTTCGAACCAGTCGCGGGTGCTGCGGCCAATGACCTGCCAAACCCGGTGCCCGAAGCGGTGAAGGAAGAGCGCTACGCCCGCCTGATGGAAAAGACCGAAGCCATCAGCGCCGCCAAACTCGCCGCCAAGGTCGGCCGCACGATCAAAGTGATCATCGACGAAGTGGGCGAACCCGACGAAGATGGCGACATAGGTGCCACCGCCCGCTCACAGGCCGACGCGCCGGAGATCGACGGCGCGGTCTATTTGCGCAATGTGCCTGCGGACCTGCAGCCGGGTGACTTCGCGCATGTCCTGGTCGAGGATGCCGATGCGCATGATCTGTATGGGGTCATCGAAGAGTAAGGCGGTTACTGCTGCTGCGCCAACATCAGCCCATATTGCTTACCAATCATCGTCACCCCGGGCTCGACCCGGGGTCCCGCTCCTTGCGCGCAAGGTTCATAATCCCGCTATTGGCCAAGAAAAAAGCGGGACCACGGGTCAAGCCCGGGGCGACGGCAGGTTTTGGAGAATTTGAACTTGCGGTTTTGCGGCTGATTGTGGGTGGGAAGTTGAAGGTCTGCTTTACCAGTGGTCAGGCTTTAGCGCGCACTGTAAAAACGTGTCATGATGTACGTTTCAGCCGTGACTCCCTTCGCCCCTGGATGTGAATCTGCCGAGGTAATTGTCACAGATGGGCAGTATTCCTGTCGCGCTTTCAGTTATCCATGTGACGCAGTCGAAGGCGAGGTTGTCACAGAGCCATTGCAGCTCTTCGACGAAGTCATCTGCCTGATGTTCGAAGACGCGGGACCTCGGATAGAAAGCACGGGAGACGAAAATTTTCGGCATTGCGGCGTTGCGAAAGTTTTGGATGTCGAAAACGACTTGCTGTCTGTTGGCGAGTTGATCCTCCAAGCCGGAGGACAATTGCCGGGCGGGCTGGCTGTCGGCGACGCAGTGGAGTTCGAGTGCGTGCGTATCGACCTTCGCTAGGAGAGTGTTCGAAGGGCAGGACTTCGAAATGTCCGAAACGGGGTCTTCACCAGAACGGCAGCTTTTAGCCGCAAAACCCGGAAAGTCGCCCCTCACAAAAAGTTGTTCGGCCAGATCATCGTGCGCCACATGTGCGCGGTGGGGGAGCCGTCGAAGCCCAGACCTTCTTCCGGTTCGCGGAAGGTGCGGGTGATGACGTCTTGCAGGTCTTCGGGTTCCACTGCGGGGAAATCGTCGAAGAAGTAGGTATCGTAGAGCGTCACCAATCGCGCGGTCATGTACCATTCGTGGGCTTTCGCATATTCGGCATCGCGCAGCAGGTATGCGGGCACTTCGTAATCGGGGCCGAAGAACTTGTTGTAACTTTCGGGGTAGGCATAGCCGACGCTTTCATCGGGCACATAGCGCAGCGCCTGATGGTACTTCATCGCGAAAGCCACCTCGGGATCGACATAGGGCGCGATCAGTTGCGCGCTCCAGTATCCGTGGTCTGAGCGGATCAGGCAGCCGTTCGAGATATCGTGCAGCAGGCAGGCGATCACCACTTTGTCGGGCAGGCCATCGTCCAGCGCGCGCTTGGCGCTGACCAGCAGGTGCCGCATGGTGATATCGCCAAAGCGGCAGCGGAAGAAATCGAGCAGGCGGGGGCGTTCGGGCATGCGGGGCAGGGCGGGATTGTCTCCCATCATGAACACCGTTTTCGGGTTCAGCCGCCGCAGCAGTTCTTCTTCGTTATCAACGAAATCGGTGCCCTTCCAGCCCACGGGCGAAGGGTAGATCATGCGCTCGCGCCCGGCTTGGGGGTAGGGGCGTTCGGTGGGGTTTTCGGTCATGCGTTGAGGGTAGGCGGGGTATCTTTGTGCGGCAAGTGTCGGAAGCCCACCCCCGACCCCTCCCGCATGCGGGAGGGGTTGGGGGTGGGCATTCCAGCCTATCGGCTCAAAGCACCTCGAACAGCCCGGCAGCGCCCATGCCGCCGCCGACGCACATCGTCACGACCACATGCTTGGCCCCACGGCGCTTGCCCTCGATCAGCGCGTGCATCGTGGCGCGCGCGCCGGTCATGCCATAGGGGTGGCCGATGGAAATGGCCCCGCCGTTGACGTTGAGCAGATCGTTCGGGATGCCCAGCGTGTCACGGCAGTAGAGCACCTGCACCGCAAAAGCCTCGTTCAGTTCCCACAGCCCGATGTCGTCCATCTTCAGGCCGAAGCGCTGCAGCAGCTTGGGGATCGCGAAGACCGGGCCGATGCCCATCTCGTCCGGCTCGGTACCCGCCACCGCCATGCCCACATATCGGCCCAGCGGGGTGAGGCCGCGCTTGGCGGCAAGCTCTGCTTCCATCACGATCACGGCGGCTGACCCATCGGAAAGCTGGCTGGCGTTGCCCGCCGTCACGATCCCGCCTTCGATCACGGGCTTCAGGGCCTGCAGGTTTTCCAGAGTGGTCGAGGGCCGGTTGCCTTCGTCCTTGGTCAGGTGGACGTCGGTGAAGGTGATTTCACCCGTTTCCTTGTTCTGCACGCCCATCGAGCTATTGGTGGCCACGATTTCGTCATCGAACTTGCCCGCGGCCTGCGCCGCCGCCGTGCGCTGCTGCGATTGCAGCGCGTATTCGTCGCAAGCTTCGCGGCTGACGCCATAGCGCTGGCCGACGATCTCGGCGGTTTGCAGCATGGGCATGTAGATGGCCTTGTGCATCGCCATCAGGCTCTTGTCCGGGGCCATGCGCATGTCCGTAGTCTGGACAAGGCTGATCGATTCCTGCCCGCCTGCGGCCACCACATCCATGCGGTCGATGATCACCTGCTTGGCGGCGGTGGCGATGGTCATCAGGCCCGATGAGCACTGGCGATCAAGACTCATGCCCGAAGTGGTAACCGGAAGCCCTGCGCGCAGGGCCACCTGCCGCGCGATGTTGCCGGCCTGCGCGCCCTGCTGCAGCGCGCTGCCCCACAGCACGTCGTCCACTTCGGCAGGATCGATCCCGGCGCGCGCGACAGCGGCTTCAAGCGAAAGCGCGCCAAGCGTTGCGCCCGGCGTGGCGTTGAATGCGCCCTTGTAGGCGCGCCCGATAGGCGTGCGGGCGGCAGATACGATTACGGCGTCACGCATGGGGTAATCTCCTTCGAATGATGATGAACGGCTCAGCCGTTGAATTTCTCGCCAGCAGCGGCCTTGCGCTCCAGCAGCGGGGCCACGGGAAGCCCGTGCTTCTTCAGCCCCGCAACCACGGTATCCAGCCCGATATGGTCGGCCCAGAACATCGGCCCACCGGTCCACACCGGCCAGCCATAGCCATTGAGCCACACGGTATCGATATCACTCGCGCGCTGCGAAATGCCCTCATCAAGGATCAGCGCGCCTTCGCTGATCATCGGATAGAGCAGGCGTTCGCGGATTTCGTCCTTGTCGATGGCGCGCTGCGGTTTGCCTTCCTTGGCGGCGAAATCGGCAATGATCGCCTTCACTTCATCCGAAGGCGTGCGCTGGCGGTTGTCGTCGTAGTCATAGAAGCCCTTCTTGGTCTTCTGCCCCCAGCGGCCCACGGCGCACAGAGCATCGCGCAAGGTTTCAATCCGAGTGGGATCGCGGTGCCAGCCGATGTCTACCCCGGCAAGGTCGGCCATCTGCCACGGCCCCATCGGGAAGCCGAATTCCAGCAGCGCCTCGTCCACGTCCCAGTAATTCGCGCCTTCCATGATCAGCGCATGGGCCTGCGCCTGACGCGGGCTGAGCATGCGGTTGCCGATGAAGCCATGGCATACGCCCGAGACGACCGGGACTTTCCCGATCTTCACCGACAGCGCCATGACCGTGGCGAGCTGTGCAGCACCGGTGGCCTTGCCGCGCACCACTTCCAGCAGCTTCATGATATTGGCCGGCGAGAAGAAGTGCGTGCCCAGCACCGCTTCGGGGCGCGAGGTAACTGCGGCGATTTCGTCAATGTCGAGATAGCTGGTGTTCGATGCCAGGATCGCACCGGGCTTGGCCACCTTGTCGAGCCGCCCGAACACGTCCTTCTTAACGTCCATGCTTTCATAGACGGCTTCGATCACCATGTCGGCATCGGCGAGCGCGCTAAAGTCCAGCGTCGGCGTCAGCCGCGCCATGGCGGCTTGCGCTTCGGCAGCATCCATTTTGCCGCGCTTGACGGTGTTCTCGTAGTTCTTGGCCATAGTCGCCACGCCGCGATCCAGCGCTTCCTGCGTCATTTCCACGATGGTCACGGGAATGCCTGCAGTGAGGAAGTTCATGGTGATGCCGCCGCCCATCGTGCCTGCGCCGATCACGCCCACGCGGTTTATGGGTAGCAGGGCCGTGTCGGCCGGAATGTCGTCGATGGTGGCGGCCAGTTTGCGGGCGGCGTCGATGTGCTCTTTGGCACCGGAAATAGGGTCAGACATTGGTTCTCTCCTGTGGGTCAGGCGCGGCTTGTTGCCAGCGCGCTATAGATCAGCGTCTTCAACTGACGCCGGATGGGGTAGATGAACGAGGGGTAGAGTTGGGTCATGAAAACCGCGTGGATCTTTTCCACCGGGTCCACAAAGAACGCGGTCGAAAAGATTCCGCCCCAGTAAAATTCGCCCGCAGACCCGGGCACCAGTGCGCGGGCCGGATCGATGGTCACGCCAAAGCCCAGACCAAAGCCTGCGCCTGCGTTATAGGCTTCGCTGAACAGCGCGCGCGAGACTTGCGTCAGGTCTGCGCCGCCGGGGAGGTGATTGGCGGTCATCAGTTGGAGGGTTTTCGGGGAAAGGATGCGCACGCCATCTGCCGCGCCGCCGCCCACCAGCATCCGGCAGAAGCGGTGGTAGTCCGCCGTGGTAGAGAGCAGACCGCCACCGCCACTTTCAAAGCGCGGCACCCGGCGCGTGCCCGATTTCTCTGCCGGGTCAAACAGTTGTGGCGGCTCTCCGGCCTGATAGGCCCAGGCATCACCCAGCCGGTGCGCCTTGTCGTCAGGGCAGAAGAAGCCGGTGTCCACCATGCCCAGCGGTTCAAAAATGCGGGTGCGGAAAAACTCGCCCAGACTCATGCCGGAAAGCCGCGCCACGATCACGCCCAGCACATCGGTGCCCACCGAATAGTTCCAAGCTTGTCCCGGCTCGAACTCCAGCGGAAGCTTGGCCAGTTCGGCAATGAAGTGGTCGTTCCCCGGCAGACTGGCGTGCCCGTCCAGCCGCCCCTTGCGATAGGCCGCATCCACGTTGGTACGGTTCTGGATTCCATACGTCAGACCCGACTGATGCGTGATCAGATCCACCATCCGCATTAGCGGCGCAGGCCGTGCGGGAAAGAAGTCCGCATCCCCGCCGCCGCCCGCATAAACACCAAGCCCTGCAAATTCGGGCACGACGCCGGTCACTGGATCGTCCAGCGCTACTTTGCCTTCTTCGACCAGCATCATGAACGCAACCGAGGTGAGCGGCTTGGTCATCGAGGCGATGCGGCACAGCGTGTCCGCAGCCATCGGGGTGCCATCGGCGCGCGCGAGGCCGCTGGTGTGGCGGTAAACCGGCTCGCCATCGCGGGCGACCAGCACATCAAGGCCGGGCAGGCGACCGCTGGCGATATAGCGTTCGTCCAGAAACGCGCCGATCCGGTTAAGGCGGTCCGGTTCAAATCCCAGAGCCTTTGCGTCTGCAAGCAGCATCTTCACCATCCCTCAGCCAAAAATTGCAACGCTTTGAATGCCTTGCATTACCTGCACGCCATCGGTGTTCCACATCCTCAAAGTCTCGCTGCTGAACCCTTCGGCCATGTGGTTCGATGCGGTTTCCAGCAGCCACCAGCCATCGCGCGTGGCGGGGCTGTCTCCCAGCAGGGTGAACGACCAGTTGATTGAACTGATCGGGCCTTGGCGCTCCATCGCCCGGATCGATCCGGGCGGCAGCGTATCGCCGATCAGCACCAGCTCGCCGATGGGGTCGAGCCCATCGCGGTCCTTCAGGCGTACCCAGCGGCGCACTACGCCGGGGCGCACATCGCCTTTGGCCTCTCCGCGGCGCAATTCGAAGTTGTTCACGAAGTGCAGCCCTTCGGGCGAGCCCAGCGTCTCCATCTCGTCATAGGGCACGAAGTTCTCGGCGCGGGGTGCTGCAATCGTGCCATTCGATGGCCGGGCGCGGCCGAACACCCATGCCGCGCGATGGGCAAGGCCTCCACCGCTGTGCAGATCGGTCTGGACATTGGCCACGCTCTTGCCTTCGCGTAGCAAGCTGACAGCAATGTCCACATCGGGGCCAACAGGCGCGATAAAGCCGATTTGCCCGCCTCGCAGCGGGGGCAGATCAGGCCGGGCCTTGCGCGCGGCAGCATAGGCCAGGAACGACGATGCCCCGCCATACATGGTGCGGCCTTGCAACCAGCCGTCAACGGCGCGCAGCGAAAACTCGCTGCCGTCTGCGGCGTTCGGGCTGCTTTCCATTTCCGCAGCAATCTGGCCAATGGCCTGACCTGGCATTTCTGGATGTCGCTCCAATATCCACTCCCGCCTTTTTTGCCGTGTTCCCACGACTCTTCTGCCCAAGGGCTAATGTAAGTTTACGTAAAGGGAAAGGGGTGGAATTGGACGTTTGCGGTGGCCTGTCGTGCTTACGCTACGGCATGCTACTTTCATTGCGCGCAAAAAAATCGGCCCCGGCGATGGTCCTGAAACCGTCACCGGGGCCGCAAGGACCGGCTTTTGGCCGGGTGGATCGGATCAGTGCAGGCTTTCGCGTTCCGCGCGGCGCAGCACCGGGGCCTTGGCAGCGCTGGCGGCGAACATGGCCAGCAGGACGTAGCACGCCAGCGGCAACAGGTATGAGGCGAAGATTCCCGCCGCATCGGTCACCGCGCCCACCAGCGCCGGGATCAGCGCGCCGCCGATGATGCCGGTGCAGAGCAGGCCGGCCGTCGCCTCTTCGCTGGCCGACGATCGCTCCAGCGTCAGCGTGAAGATCACCGGGTACATGATCGAATTGAACAGGCCGATGGACAGCGCGATGTATCCGGCAGACACGCCGCCGACGAGGAACAGGTAAGCGCACATCGCTGCGGCAATCGCGGCAAACAGCATCATCAGCTTTGCCGCAGGGAAGCGCGCCAGCAGCACCGTGCCGACAGCGCGGCCTACCATCGCTCCACCCCAATAGAACGAGACGGCCTTGCCCGCCTGTTCAAGACTGGCACCCCAGATCGCCTTGTCGCTTAGATAGAACGCCATCTGCGTGCCGATGGCCACTTCTGCGCCCACATAGATGAAGATCGCGCCAGCACCCAGCACGGCCCAGCGTGAGGAGAACGCTTGAGCCAGCAGCGCGCCGATCCCGCCGGTAGGCTGGGCTGGTGGGGCCGCAGCGGAAATGCGCGCGCGGTTAAAGAAAAAGAAAGCCAGCAGCACGATAAGCAGCCCGCAAATCCAGAAATAGGCGCGGTCGATCCCGGCCAGCGCCGCCTCGCGCACTTCGGGCGTCAAGGCCACACCGTCAGAAACTTCCACGCCCTTCAGGAACAGCGAAGCCCCAAGTGCTGGCCCGAGAAACGTGCCGAACGAATTGAACGTCTGCGACAGCGTCAGCCGGAAATGGCTGCCCTCGGGATTTCCGAGCGCAGCGGCCAATGGGTTGGCGGCTACTTGTAACACGGTAATGCCAGCAGCCAGCATGAACAGCCCGGTCAGCACCAGCGGATACGATGCGATGTTCGCCGCCCACAGCATCACCAGACAGGCCAGTGTCATCGTGGTCAGCGCCAGCAAGATTGCCGGAACCGCGCGGATGCGCCCGATGATCGCGGCGGCGGGAAAACTCATCACGCCATAGGCAATGAAGAAAGCAAAGGCGGAAAGCTGCGCCTCCAGCGTGGTCAAGGTGAAGATGCCCTTCACGGCGGCCACCAGCGGATCGATCAGCGATGTGATGAAGCCCCAGGCGAAGAACAGCACGGTCAGCGCGGCAAAGGCGGCTTTCTTGGATGCAGATTTCTGGGAAATAGGGCTTGCCGACACGTCTCTCTCCTCCACCAGCCGCTGACGGGCTGCTTGTTTCCGGTCTAGCCGCACGGGCCGACCATGTCATGCCGCCTGCATAGCTATTTATGTGAACGTTGCCATCCCTGATTTTCCGGCCATTCAGAGGGTGCGTTATCCCTGAAGCAGGCTTGACGGCAGTTCGCGGCGCAGCTTGTCGATCAGGCGCTGCACTTTGGGCAGGAGATGGCGGCGCTGCGGATAGACCGCCCAGATCGGATCGTCCTCGGGCCGAAAATCGCCAAGAACTTCCACCAGTGTGCCGTCAGCCACCGCGCGGCTGACATAGAACTCCGGCAACTGGCACAGCCCCATGCCGGCAATGGCCGCATCGAATACTGCCGCACCGTTGCTGCACCGCCAGCGCCCGCGCGGCCGGATCGCGCGCGTCTCGCCGTCCACGCGATAGCGCCAGGTGTCGGATGTGGCTGGAATGCACTCATGTCCCTCCAAGTCATCCACCGTTTGCGGCGTGCCTTGCGCGGCAAGGTAGGCAGGCGCGGCACAAGTGACGATCCCGCGCGTGGCAATCTGTGTGCGGATCAGGCGGCTGTCGGGCAGGGTGCCGGTGCGGATGGCAAGGTCAAAGCCTTCGGACACCAGCTCCACCACGCGGTTCGAAAGGTCCAGTTCCACCGAAAGCTTCGGATAGTCCTGCACATAGGCGCGCACGATGGGAGCCACGAAGCGTTCGCCCAGCGCCGTCGGGCAGGTGATGCGCAAATGCCCCTGCGGCTCGCCCTGCAGGTCGAGCATCGCAATCGCCTCGTCCCGCTCGGCAATCAACCGGCGGAACTGGTCCACCAGCGTGCGTCCGGTATCGGTGAGGCTGACCGCGCGGGTGGTGCGGTGAAAGAACTGCGCGCCAAGGCTCTGTTCCAGCCGCGCCACGGCGCGGCTTACGTGCGATGTGGACGATCCCAGCCGCTTGGCCGCCGCCACAAAGGTGCCCGCATCAGCCACCGCCACCACTTCATCAATCCCGTCCCAGCGATTGCTCATTGTTCTCGTCTTGCAACAGTGTTTATCATATCAGGCGATTTAACACTATCGTAGCAATTATGCTAACAGCCGCCCAACAGATAATGGCCATTCCAAAGGGAGCCGCCAGACCATGAAGACCCGCGCCGCAGTAGCCTTCGCCGCCAAGCAACCGCTTGAGATCGTAGAGCTCGATCTTGAAGGCCCTAAAGCTGGCGAAGTGCTCGTCGAAATCATGGCAACAGGTGTATGCCACACCGATGCCTACACACTCGACGGGTTTGACAGCGAAGGCCTGTTCCCCAGCGTGCTGGGCCATGAAGGCGCAGGCATTGTGCGCGAAGTGGGCGCTGGCGTAACCTCGGTGAAGCCGGGAGACCATGTGATCCCGCTATACACGCCCGAATGCGGCAAGTGCAAAACCTGCCTGTCGGGCAAATCGAACCTCTGCACCGCGATCCGCGCCACGCAGGGCAAGGGCCTGATGCCCGATGGCACTTCGCGCTTTTCCTACAAGGGTCAGACCATTTTTCACTACATGGGTTGCAGCACGTTCTCGAACTTCACCGTCCTGCCCGAAATCGCGGTGGCAAAAATCCGCGAAGACGCCCCGTTCCAGTCCGCCTGCTACATCGGTTGTGGCGTGACCACCGGCGTCGGTGCCGTCACCAAGACCGCCAATGTGCAGCCCGGTGACAATGTTGTCGTATTCGGCCTTGGCGGCATCGGCCTCAACGTGCTGCAAGGCGCGCGGATGGCAGGGGCCAACAAGATCATCGGCGTCGATATCAACCCTGACCGCGAAGAGTGGGGCCGCCGCTTTGGCATGACGGACTTCCTCAATTCGCGAGGTTTGAGCCGCGAGGACACCGTGGCCAAGATCGTCGAGATGACCGATGGCGGCGCGGACTACACTTTCGACGCTACCGGCAATACCGAAGTGATGCGCACCGCATTGGAAGCCTGCCACCGCGGCTGGGGTACCAGCATCATCATCGGCGTGGCCGAAGCAGGCAAGGAAATCAGTACCCGCCCGTTCCAACTCGTCACGGGCCGCAACTGGCGCGGCACCGCCTTCGGCGGGGCCAAGGGCCGCACCGATGTGCCGCAGATCGTCGACATGTACATGACCGGCAAGATCGAGATCGACCCGATGATCACCCACGTCATGGGTCTGGAAGAAATCAACACCGCGTTCGACCTGATGCACGCAGGCAAGTCGATCCGCTCGGTCGTGGTGTTCTGAGCCCGTCGCGGATTTGAGTTTAGCCAGGGCCGGTCGGACGTTACGTTCAACCGGCCCTTTGCCTTTTTCACATCGCCGAAATGCCGCCGTCCAGCTTCAGCTCAGCGCCGGTCATGAAACGGCTCTCGTCGCTCGCCAGATAGAGCACGCCTGCCGCAATATCGTCAGGTTCGCCCACGCGGCCCAGTGGGATCTGGCGGGCGAGTTTGCTCATGACCACCGATTTTTCGATGTTGGCATTGGTGGCGATGCCATCAAGGATCGGTGTATCGACAAAGGTCGGGTGGACCGAATTGCAGCGGATGTCCCAGCCGCGCTTGGCGCAATAGAGCGCAACCGATTTGGACAGCATCCACACCGCCGCCTTGCTGGCGTTGTATCCGGGCATGGTGTCCGATGCGATCAGCCCGGCGATGGAGCTGATGTTGACGATCGATGCAGGCTGGCTTTCACGCAGCAGCGGTAGGGCCTTCTGGCAGCCGAGGAAAACGCTGTCGACGTTGATGGCAAAGCCGCGATGCCATTCCTCCAGCGTGCAGGTTTCGATATTGCCCTTCACGCCAACGCCTGCGTTGTTCACCAGCACCGAAAGCCCGCCCATTTTCTCGGCAGCAAGCGCGACGGCCTTGTCCCAATCATCCGCGCTTGTCACATCGTGGCGCATGGCAAAGGCGGTGCCGCTTCCCAGTTCGGCGTTGATGGCTTCGGCCTGCGCAGCAGCGCCTTCGCCGTTGATATCGGTCAGCAGCACCTTCGCGCCTTCGCGCGCCAGCATCCATGCGTGCGCTGCGCCAAGGCCCTGTGCCGCGCCGGTGATGAGGGCTTTCTTGCCCTGAACTCTGCCCATGTATCTCTCCCGATTATCTACGCGCCCACCACCCAAACAACTCACGCGCCCCCGCGAAGGCGGGGGCCTCAGGCCGTTTACGCGAGTGTTCCGTAACATCCACGAGGCCCTCGCCTACGCGGGGGCGCATGCAGTTTGGCGTGTTGGGAAAGCAGACAAGCAACTTGCGCGGCAACGCGCAAGCGGCAGAAGTATCAGCGCAGAATCGACGGCGAGAGCAACAACAGCATCCGCGTATCGATGGCATACCCCTCAGCCCGCTTGGCCGAAAGGAAGCTCTCGATTTCCGTAAGGGCAACCCGGTGCACGGTAATACCTTCACCTTCCACGCCGCCACCTTCGGATATTTTTTCCAGATCCAGCGCGCGGAACAAGGTGAAAGCCTCGGTCACCATGCCGGGGGAGGAGTGGAACTCGCCCAGTGATTCGATCCGGCCTGCACGATAGCCGGTTTCCTCTTCCAACTCGCGCGCTGCAGCCACCGCAGCGTCCTCGTTCTCCGCACCTGCCTCATCGCCGATCAGTCCTGCGGGCAATTCGATGCACGGACGGCCCAGCGGCACGCGGAACTGCTCCACCAGCAGCACGTGCCCATCCTCGATGGCAAGGATCACGGCGGCCTTGATGTTGCGATTGCGGCCGACATATTCCCACCGCCCGCGCGTCTTGGCCACGATGTAGCGGCCTTCCCAACGCACAAGTTCGGGATGGTCGCGGTACTCTTCTTCAAGGCTCATACTTCGATCAACCTGTCTGGCAGTTCGTTGGTATCATCGGCACTGCGGGGGAAATGTTGGGCCAGAACCGTGCCCACTTCGCCCACCGCAGCAGCCATGCCTTGCGCGATCTGTCCGGCGCGCAAGGGATCGAGCATCGCCTTCATTGCGTGGCCCCATGTTTCGGGCGCAACCTTTGACGCGATAGCTGCGTCGGCGATGATCTCGGCATGGTGTTCGTCAAGGCTGACATAGATCAGCACGCCGGTGCGGCCCGACGTGCGGCTCTCTGCGCCCACCCGAAAGCAGGTCAGCGCCCGCGCCCGCACGCGCGCATTGCGGACGAAGCGCGGGGTCAGCCACAGGCCTAGAGGGGTAAACCGCATCAGCAGGTACATGGCGATAAACTTGAGCGCAGCCACCGTGATGGCCACGCCAAGCACGCCACGTGGGGTCCATTCATGGCCCCACAGGCCTAGCATGCGCTCGACCAGCCCGAGATAGAGCGCAGGTGCAATCTCAAGCGCAGTCAGCGCGAGCAAAGCGGCCACCGCCGACCAGATCAACGCGATGTCGTGATAGGCGTCAGACCGCGAAGTCACGATGGTAACGATCTCACCTGCACTGTGGGCCTCTGCCGCCGCCACGGCGTCGGAAACCAGCTTGTGGTCGGCGGCGGTCATCTTTGGCTGTGCCATTACCAGTCCCCCTACCAGTCACCCGAGGCGCCGCCGCCGCCGGAGTCACCTCCGCCGAAACCGCCAAAGCCTCCGCCACCGCCCCAGTCGGAGCCGCCGCCACCGCTCCAGCCAGAGCCGCGATTGCCGTCCGATGCGGAGCGTGCCAGTTCGCTCAGGCCCCAGAGCACGATGCCGGGATCAATGCCGCTGCGACGCTGCACGTACCCTTTGTTGCGGCGGCCGAACATGGCGATGAGCACCACGATCAGCACCACCCAGAAAATGGCACCGGCGATCACCGATCCGCCGGAACCTTCGCCTTTGCTCGCGGCTGCGGCAGCTTCGGCCACGGCCTTGGCATCAGCGGGATTGCGGTTGAGCTGGGTGAGGATCTGCTCAACCCCGGCCGTGATGCCGCCGGGATAATCCCCTTCCTTGAAACGCGGCGTGACCGCGCTTGCGAGGATGCGTCCCGCCAATACGTCTGGCAGATATTCCTCAAGGCCATAGCCGACCTCGATGCGCACCTTTCGCTCGTTCGGGGCAATCAGGAACAGCAGGCCTTGATCGGTAGATTTTCCGCCCACGCCCCAGGCACGGAACAGTGCGTTGGCATAAGTATCAACGTCCTGATCTTCGAGCGAAGCGATGGTGGCTACCACAATCGCTCGTCCGGTCTGCGCATTGTAGGCAGACAGGCGTTGGGTCAGCGCGGCTTCCTGATCGTCGGGAATGATATTGGCTTGATCCAGCACCGGGCCGGTGGGCTGCGCAGGCATGGCGGCCTGTGCTGTTCCTGCCATCAGCAGAAACAGCACGGCACACAATTGCCAAATGGCCCGCGTCAATGCCCCTTGGGGGCGGGTCATATTACTGGCCAGTCGCCGGAGCAGCGTTCGGCGCAGCAGGCGCGTTCATGTCAAAGTTCACCGTCGGCGCGGCTTCCGCACCGGCAGCAGCCTTGAACGGCACCATCGGCTTGGCCCCATGGATCAGCTTTGCGCCAATCGCATCGGGGAAGGTGCGGATCGTGGTGTTATAGGCCTGCACCGCCTCGTTATAGCGCGTGCGGCTCACGTTGATGCGGTTCTCGGTGCCTTCCAGCTGCACCATCAGATCGGCAAAGCGCGCTTGGCTTTGCAGCTGCGGATAGTTTTCCACCACCGTTCGCAGCTGGCCCAGTGCCTGGGTCAACTGGTTTTGCGCGTTCTGGAATTTCTCGAACTCGGCAGGGTTCGAAAGATCGTCAGTCGTGATGTTGATCGATGTGGCCGCGGCGCGCGCATTGGTCACGTTCGTCAGGATCGTGGTTTCCGATGCCGCTGCACCCTTGGCCGTGGCAACAAGGTTCGGGATCAGGTCAGCGCGGCGCTGATAGGAGCTTTCCACGTCGGCCCAGCGCGCCTTGGCCTCTTCCTCGGCCGTCGGCACGGAATTGATCCCGCAGGCCGAAAGGCTGACCACGGCAACGCTGGCAAAGGCGATCTGGCTGAAGCGACCCATCTTGTTCAAAACGTGTGCGGCCATCGAAAAATCATCCCCTAGATAAGGCCGCATGCACGGCCCGGATGCTACAACAGATAGAGGTATTGCGCACCCGTTCAAGTATGGAACCGGATTGCAACCGTTTGTGTCTTGTCGCTTCGGGGGGTGGATGGCAAACGGGTTGGCCAAAATGGTTAATGTTTCTTAGGGGGAACCGGTCGACATGCTCTCAGAATTCAAGGCATTCATCGCACGTGGCAGCGTGCTCGATCTCGCGGTCGGTGTAATCATTGGCGCGGCTTTCGGCAAGATCGTCTCGTCGCTGACCGACGATGTGCTGATGCCGCTCATCAGCCTGATCACCGGCGGCATTGATTTCAGCCAGAAGTTTGTGGTGCTCGGAGACATCCCCGCAGACTACAAGGGCGAGATGACATACGCCGCGCTCAAGACGGCTGGCGTCGCCATGCTGGGTTGGGGGTCGTTTATCACGGCCATCATCAATTTCCTGATCCTGGCCTTCGTGATCTTCCTGATCGTGCGGCAGGCGAACAAGGTGATGCCGAAACCTGCTGAAGCCCCTGCCGCACCTGTCGGGCCGACCGAAGTTGAACTGCTCGCAGAAATCCGCGATGCCTTGAAGAAGTAAGCTCACTGTCAGCAGTACCGAAAGGGGCGGGCGCAATCCTGCCCCTTTTCATTTCCGCAACACACCCTATATGCACTCCTGCCGGTTTCGACCGGCTATGGTGATAAACTGCGGCGTGCAATAGGCACAGCGGACCCGGGGGCGGTACCCGGCGGCTCCACCATCACTACAGGTTTTGTCCGGGCAACCGGGTAAGATTTGGCCTTGTTGTCGCAAGGGTGTTGATGGGGCCGAACTAGGATCGACGTGTGTTGAAAAGCGCTGTTTTTGCCCAGGCTGAGTAACCTGTTATAGGCTCACAACTCACAAGTGCCAACGACAACGAAGCACTTGCTCTCGCAGCATAATTCTAGGGGCTAACGCCCTGAAGTTATAAAGCGAAAGCACGGTTCGGACCGAACCGGGTAACAGAATCGGAAACCGGGGGCTGGGGGCGAGCCTAGCAACAGAATCGCCCTATTTCCTTTTTCGCTGACGTTCTGTCATCCTTCGATCCTTCGACAAGCTCAGGATGAGCGGGGGGTGAAGATCAGTAGTCATTTCCAAAAAGTCCGCTCATGCTGAGCTTGTCGAAGCATGCTCCACAAGGCTCAGGCCTCGGAGATGGCCTCCGCCCGCTCGCGCTCCATCCTCACCGCGTCCAGAATCTTGGCCCCGGCGATGAACACTGCGCCCGTCGCTGCCAGAAACAGCAGCTGCCCGCCAAATCCCGGATATTCGGTAAGGTAGGCCTTGCCGCGCTCCACTGCGCCCAGCGACAGTGCATAGATCACCGCAAAGGCTTCGAACCGGGTCTTGATAACGAAGAGGCGACCAAACTTGCGAAGCATCCTGAGCGGTGTCCTTTTGTCTTTCCACTGTCACAGCAATGATCGTGCCAGATCATATGGGGCGGGGTGGCAGCTTGGTTAACGCAGGCTTCACTGTAAAGCGCAGCGACAAGCGGACAAGGCCCTTATGTCAGGGATGTGCCAGAGATACGCGCAAGGTTTCAGGCGAGTTCCCGCAATTCCAGCGTTTCCAGCAGCGCGGCGCGCGCCGTTCTCACGCTGTGCGCCAGTGATTCCCGCCCCAGATCAACAGGATCGATTTGTTCGGACCACATAGCTGCCACCACAGCCTCAACCCGTGCAATCTTGGCCTCATCCAGCAGAAAGCGCGGATCGACAGTGGCAGGATCGGCGACAACGCGCAGCCGCAGGCAGGCAGGCCCACCGCCATTGGCCATCGATTGCTTCACATCCACCGGAAACACCCGCCGGATCGGCCCGTTCGAGGCCACGTGGCCCTCCAGCCAGCCACGCACCGAGGGCATTTCCCACGCCTCTGTCGGGATCATGAGCCCCATCTCACCCGTCGGAAGGGTGAGCAGTTGTGCGTTGAACAGGTAACTTCTGATCGCATCGCCAAGGCTGACCGCGCTGGCGGGCACGACGACGATTTCGGCCTCGGGCATCCGTTCACGGATCGCGGCATACGTCCCTGCAGGATCGGCAAAGGCCTGTTCGTGGGTAAACAGCACCCGCTCATTGGCCACGGCAACCACATCATTGTGGAATGCGCCTGCCGCGATGGCCTCGGCCGATTGCTCCACAAACAGGCACCGCGCCGGATTAAGCCCGTGCACCCGCGCCACGGCCCGGCTGGCCTGTTCATGCTGACGCGCCGGGAAGGCACCGCCGGTCTTGCCATAGACGAAGATCTCCAGCCCCGGCGCATCGTGGCGCACGCACATGCGCATATGATTGGCCGCCCCCTCATCGCCAAAGCAGGCAGGCACCGCATCGTGCACCGCAAAGTGCGCGCGGTCCGCAAAGGCCAGCCTCAACTGGCGCACGGTATCGGGCCATTCCTGCGACCGGTGCGGCATCGTGACAAGGTTCGCCGCGCTCAGATGGCAGCGCCCGTCGGCCGTATCCGGCGCGGGGCTCACCGTGGCCGCATTGGCCGTCCACATCGCCGAGGCAGACCATGCCGCCGCGCGCAACCGTCGCTGCGCAGGGTCGGTCTCATCAATGCTGCTAAGCCCTAGCGCGCTCAAAAGCACAGGGTTGGGCCGTGGCAGCGGCGCAAACAGACCCTGCGTCAGGCCCAGCCCCAGATTGTGCCGCATCTTGGCCAACCCCTGCAGCGCCGCCGCACGCGGGTAGGATACTTCGCCGGCATGGTTGGACGAAGCCAGATTGCCAAGGCTCAGCCCCGCATAGTTATGGCTGGGGCCAACAAGGCCATCGAAATTGATTTCAACGAGAGGCATCTTGCACCGGTTTCCAGTTTGATCCGTTCGTATCGAGCGAAGTTGAGACACATGAGTGGGCGTGTGTCTCGACTTCGCTCGACATGAACGAGGAGGGACGGTTAGCGGTTCACAAAGAAGACGTTATCACCCACGCTCACACCCAGCGCAGCCGCCGCCACCGGATCAAGCGTCAATCCATCATCCGTCACGCAAACCTCGGCAAAGGCGCAGCGATAGTCCGCAAGTTTCCCTGTCGCCACCAGCGCCTTCACCATGCCACCTTCGCCTTCGGGTGCCCGCACATGCGCCACTGGCAGTTCCTTCGCTTCACAGATTGACCTGACCCGGTCGGTCCGGGCTGTCATGGTCGGCCCACCGTCGAAGATGTCGACATAGCCTTCATAGGCAAAGCCCTCCTCCTCCAGCATCCGCATCGCCGCGCGGCCCGATGGGTGGGGCAGACCAATGGCAGAGCGCGCGGTTTCGGGCAGCATGGCGATGTAAACGGGATGCTTGGGCATCAGATCGGCGATGAACTGGTTGCCGTTAATCGCGTTGAAATAGTCCGCTTCCTGAAAGCTCATGCCGAAAAAGCGCCCCGCGACGCCATCCCAGAACGGCGATCCACCGCGCTCGTCGATCACGCCGCGCAGTTCGGCCAGGATCTTCTCGCCAAAGCGCTGGCGGTGCATGGCGATGAACAGATAGCGGCTGCGCGCCAGCAGCATGCCAAGGCCGCCAGCGCGTTCGTTTGGGTGCAGGAACAACCCGCCCACTTCGCTTGATCCTTCCAGATCGGTGACGAGGTTCAGCATCTCGGCGCGGAACGTGCGGTTCAGCTCCTTCGAATGCTGCGTCAGCGTGGCCATGCGATAGGAATAGAACGGCCATTTGCGGCCCACGTTGGTGAAGATCTGCGATGTCCCGCGCACTTCGCCGGTGGCCGCATTTTCCAGCACGAAGACGAACAGTTCGTCGTGCGGATTGCGCGGATCGCCCGGATCGGTGTTGGCATAGGCCTCCGCCGCGCGGCCCAGTTTGGTGGTCAGTGCCTTGCGGTCAGCGGGCAGATTGGTAAATCCCCCGCCGGTCAGCTTGGCCATTTCATACAACGGCTGCAGATCACTCGCGCGCGCGGCGCGGATACGGAACGTCATCAATTTCCCCCGGAAAGGCGGTGCAGCACTAGCGCTGATAGCGCGGCGCGCTCGGCCAGCGATGGCACGATCAGGAACTCCTGATCCGAATGGATGGAACCACCGCGCACGCCCATCGTATCAACCACAGGCACCCCGCAGGCGGCAATGTTGTTGCCGTCGCACACCCCGCCTGAATCCTGCCAGCGGATCAATTGCCCCAGCGCCTCACCACATTTGCGCACCAGCCCGAACAACGCGGTGGCCTCGGGCGTCAGCGGCTTGGGCGGGCGCGAAACGCCGCCGTGCAGGTGGATCACCACATCGTGCAGCTTCTCGATCACGCGCACCGCCTCGCGCAGCGCGGCTTCGAACCGGCCAGCCTGTTCGGCCATGCGGGGACGCACATTGAAGCGCAGCACCGCGTGATCGGGCACGACATTGTTCGCACTGCCGCCATCGATCCGCGCCGGGTTCACCGATAGCCCCGGCTCCTCCAGCGCCTTCAACCGCAATGCCAGATCAGCCGCGGCCAGAATGGCATTGCGCCCCTCCTGCGGATTGCGTCCGGCATGGGCAGAGCGTCCTTTGATGATCGCGCTATAGTTGCCGCTGCCGGGGCGTTCGCCCGCCAAGGTGCCATCGGGCAGGGCAGAGGGTTCATAAGTCAGCGCCGCCGCCTTGCCCTTGGCCAGTTCGGCAATCAGCGGCGCGGAGGACAAGCTTCCCGTTTCCTCGTCGGCGTTGATCAGCACGTCATAGCCCACCGAACCGGCCACCGGGCTGGCTTCGAACGCCTGCAACGCCGCCAGCATCACCGCAATGCCCCCCTTCATGTCGGCCACGCCGGGGCCGTTCAGCGTCTCGCCATCCAGCCAGCGCAGCGTCTGGAATGGGTGAGCGGGCGCAAAAACAGTGTCCATGTGCCCCGTCAGCAGATAGCGGCGTGGGGCCTGCGGGCGCACCGCCAGCACCAGATGCGCGCCGTTGGCTGTCTCTTTCTCGGTCCCGTCAGCCGCAATGGCGCTGACCGGGGCGGGATCGACCTTGCGGATATCGCCCGGTAGCACGGCAAAGGCCTGCGCCAGCAAGTCCCACTGCTGTGCAAGGCCGGGCAGATTGCCGGTGCCCGTGTTGACCGCGCACCATTGTTCCACCTGCGCAAGCATCGCGGCGGCATCAATCAGCGCGAGCAGCGCGTGTTCGGTGGAGGAAAGCTGTTGCATCTGCAACCAGCCTAGCGGTTCGGGCGCGCGGGGTGAACCCCTCAAGTCGCTCGTATCTTTGCGCAAGCCCGCAGCGGCGGGCTTGGCCTTGAATACGCTACTTTGTCAGCACTCGCGCGATGGACACAAACTCCTCCACGCTCAAAGTCTCAGCCCGGCGTTGCACATCGATGCCCAGCACCTCCAACGCATCAATCGCGCCCGGCAGGCCCTTCAATGATTGCCGCAGCATCTTGCGCCGCTGGCCAAACGCAGCCTCGGTCACCCGCTCCAGCATCCGCGCTGAAACGCCCTCGGGCATCACGCCCGGCTCCACATGCACGATAGCCGACATAACCTTTGGCGGCGGGGTGAAAGCGCTGCGATGCACCTTCATCGCAATGCGCGGGGCGCTGCGCCACTGTGCCAGCACCGCCAGCCGCCCGTAAGCATCAGACCCGGCCTGCGCCACGATCCGCTCAGCCACTTCCAACTGGAACATCAGCGTCAAAGATTTCCACTGCGGCGGCCAGTCCTGACCGGAAAGCCATCCGGTAAACAGCCCCGTCCCCACATTGTAGGGCAGGTTCGCCGCCACATGCCACGGCCCGTCAAACAGCGATGCCGCATCGATCTTCGTCGCATCGCCCGCAATCACGGTAAGCTGCCCTGGAAAGGCATCCGAAAGCTCAGCCAAGGCAGGCAGGCACCGCTTGTCCATTTCGATGGCGGTGACCTTAGCGCCCGCGCGCAGCAAAGCCCGGGTCAATCCGCCCGGGCCGGGGCCAACTTCCAGCACATTCTCGCCCGCCAGCTTGCCGGGCACCCGTGCGATGCGATCCAGCAACTGCTCGTCAAACAGGAAGTTCTGCCCCAGCGCCTTGGTGGCAAACAGGCCGTGGCGGTTGATGACATCGCGTAATGGCGGAAGGTCGGTCATTGTTGCTGGCATCCTTCGACAGGCTCAGGATGAGCGGTGGGGAGAAGATTGTTCAAGAAAATCCGCTCATCCTGAGCCTGTCGAAGGATGGAATACCCAAGCAACCTCACGGCAAAGCCCTGCGCGCAGCACACTCGCCCGCCATCCGCAGGGCCGCAATCGTTGGCCCCACCCGCGCCGCGCCCGTCCCGGCAATGCCAAACGCCGTGCCATGATCGGGCGAGGTGCGCACGATCGGCAGGCCCAGCGTCACGTTCACCCCTTCATCGAAATCGAGCGCTTTCATCGGGATCAACGCCTGATCGTGATACATGCAGATCGCCACGTCATAGGTTTCGCGCGCCTGCGCATGAAACATCGTGTCGGGCGGCAACGGGCCGAAGGCATCGATCCCGGCCTCACGCAGCATCGCCACAGCCGGGGCCACCACTTCGATATCCTCGCGCCCCATCCGCCCGTCCTCGCCCGCATGGGGGTTAAGGCCCGCCACTGCCAGACGCGGGCGCGCGATGCCATAGTCGCGCACCAGCCCCGCCGCGGCAATCGCCGCGCGGGAACGGATCAGTTCGATGGTCAGAACCTGCGGCACATCGCGCAGCGCCATGTGGACGGTAATCGGCACCACCTTCAGGCTTGGCCCGGCCAGCATCATCACGGCGTTTTCGGGCGTAATGCCACAAGCCTGCGCGACAAACTCGGTCTGCCCCGGATGGGTAAAGCCCACACGCGCCAAGCGGCTCTTGGCAATTGGCCCGGTCACCAGCCCCGCCGCCGCGCCCGAACGGACCAGCCCGGTCGCCACCTCCAGCGTGCGCAGCGCCAGCGTTGCCCCCTCATCATCGGGCGCGCCGGGGCGATAGTCCAGATCGCCCAGATCCAGCACCGGCAGCGCATCGGCAAAGCATCCGGCTACCTGATCAGGCGTGGTCACCGCGCACACTGGCCCAGTCAGCCCCCGCGCCCGCGCTGCCCGCTCCACCAGCCGGGCAGAGCCGACCACGAAGAACGGCGGCAGCCCTTCGGCATCGCGCAAAGCCCACGAAGCCGCAGCAAGCTCGGGGCCAATCCCGGCAGGATCGCCAATGGTCAGGGCAAGGGGAGGCAGCACGCCCACGGCCTTAGCCCGTCCGCCCCATGCTGGCGAGGGCTTCCAGAGCGGGCACCAGTTCGTCAAAATGGTCGATCACCGCATCGGCGCCCAGTTCGTGCGCGGGCAGATCGTTGAAGCCGAACCGCACCGCCACCACCGGCAGCCCCGCCGCCTTGGCCGCGCCCACATCAAACGTCGTATCCCCCACAAACGCCGCCGCCCCGCCGCCGCAGCGCGCCACCATCTCGTGCAGCATGTCAGGCTTCGGCTTGGCACGGCCCGGCCCCAGCGTATCGCCGCCGATCACGCAGGCAAAGCGGTGGAGGATACCCAGCTCCTCAAACAGCCGCACCGCCAGCGCTTCCTTCTTGTTCGTGGCAATCGCGACCTTCACCCCGCGCGCATCCAGCGCATCGAGCATGGCCTCTCCGCCCGGAAAGAACGCGGTGTAGTGCGCGATGTTGTCGGCATAGAACGCCACCAGCGCCGCCTGCAGCCCGTCAAACGCGGCCTCGTCCACCCCGCCCGATTCCGTCAGCGCCGAACGCAGCATCTGCGCGGCCCCGCCGCCGATGTGGCGCGAAACGTCCTCCACCGGCACCGGCGGCCGTCCAGCCAGCCCCAAGGCATGGTTCAGCGCCACACCCAGATCGCGCGAGGTATCGAGCAGCGTGCCGTCGAGATCGAATCCGACGATTGCATAAGGAAAATCGGCCATAGCGTGGGCAAGTGCCGTCCCGTTCTGGAAAGCGCAAGAATTGTCTGGCAAGGATGCGCGTATGACTGTTCAAACGCCCGCCGCTTCGCCCCCCATGTCGCCGCTCGCCATCATCGTCCTCGCCGCCGGAAAAGGCACCCGCATGAAGAGCGACCTGCACAAGGTTCTCCACCCCATCGCAGGCCGCCCCATGCTGATGCACCTGCTGGCCAGCGCCGCGCAGCTTGCGCCAGAGCGGCAAGTCGTCGTCGCAGGCCACGGGCGCGATCAGCTGGAAAAGGCGCTGGGCAGCAGCGCCACCATCGCCGTGCAGGACCCGCAGCTTGGCACCGCCCACGCCGTGCAGCAGGCCGAAGGCGCGCTGGCAGGCTTCGATGGCGATGTGCTGATCCTCTATGGCGATGTGCCCTTCGTTCGCACCGAAACGATGCAGGCCATGATCGCCCGCCTGCACGAAGCAGACGCCCCCGCCGCCGTCGTGCTCGGCTTCACGCCCGCAGACCCGCTGCAATATGGCCGCATCATCACCGAAGGCAGCCGCATCGTGAAAATGGTCGAGCACAAGGACGCGACCGAGGAAGAGCGCCAGTGCCGCACCTGCAATTCGGGCCTGATGGCCCTGCGCAGCGCCGACCTGTTCGGCCTCCTCGCCCGCGTGGGCAACGACAACGCGCAGGGCGAATACTACCTGCCCGACGTGGTCAACATCGCGCTGGCCGATGGCCGCACTTGCGCGGTCGTCGTTACGACGGATGAAGACGAAGTCGCCGGGATCAACTCCCGCGCCGAACTGGCCAAAGCCGAAGCCCGCTGGCAACAGCGTCGCCGCGCCCAGGCCATGGCCGATGGCGCAACCCTGATCGCGCCCAAAACCGTGTGGTTTGCGTGGGACACAAAGATCGGCCGCGATGTGCTGATCGAACCCAACGTGTTCTTCGGCCCCGGCGTGACCGTGGCCGATCACGTCACGATCCACGCCTTCAGCCACCTCGAAGGCGCAACCTTGGCGCAAGGCGTCCAGATCGGCCCCTACGCCCGCCTGCGCCCCGGCGCGGACTTGCGCGAAAAGGCCAAGGTCGGCAATTTCGTCGAAATCAAGAACGCCGTCCTGCACAAAGGCGCCAAGGCCAACCACCTGACCTACCTCGGCGATGCCGATGTGGGCGCAGGCGCCAACATCGGCGCAGGCACCATCACCTGCAACTACGACGGCTATTTCAAACACAAAACCGTCATAGGCGAACGCGCCTTCATCGGCTCGAATTCAGCCCTGATCGCGCCGGTAAAGATCGGCGCGGACGCGATTGTGGCGGCAGGCAGCGCGGTGTCACGCGATGTGGCCGATGGAGAGTTGCGCATGGTGCGCGCGGAGCAGCTGGTGAAGCCGGGCTGGGCGGATCGGTTTCATGATGCGATGAAGAAGAAGAAGGGGTGAAGTAGCATGAAGATCAAGGTTTAAGCACTGCTAAATTTCCTAAGGAACAAAAAGATGAACAGTGTTGCAACCGCTAAGGCACTAGCAGGAAGTTTCCGCGTCGGAGGGCGGGAATGGTCATATAAATACCGTGAAATTCAAAAATTCCGAGAAAATTCTCTTACGAAATATACCCAGTCTCAGCAGAAAAAATATTCGAAAATGGCAAAAAGCTGGTCAAAATATGTAAACTCGGAATGGATTTGTCGCATTTACCTTTCGGCGAAGATGGTAATGATGGCGACTTTGCAATTAAATGCGCTTGAGTTTGGAAACGAAAGGAACTTAAGAATTGTTGGGCCATATCTTTCGTACTATTCAATTTTTTCCCTTTTAAGAGGAGTTGTTTTCACCCTTCCAAATGTCGACTGGTCGAATGGATCCCTTATAACTATGTCGCACAGTAAGGTTGTGAAATTGGCATTTGATCAATTGCGATACCTAGATGATGATTGGGCATCCAATTCGAAAAAAGCCGTTGAACGTCTTAGGCATGAGCGTGAGCTATTATCTTATTGGCATCCGTCTAGTGGTGATGAAAAATTTCAAAAATTTCCTGAAATTCTTCTATTGGCTACGCAACTCGCGGAAATTATGCAAATAAATTCGGAGATGTTGGAAAAGTCAATTATCTCCAACGCCAAGAATGATAGTTTTGTTTTTTTACCTAATTACGCTGAGAATCTTTCCCAAGTCGAGCTTGTTGGGCAGATGCATGTTGATTGGAATGATGCCTACAGACTAAGTTATTTGGCCAGAAAGTGGCCGAGGCCAACTAGTGTTCAACATACGATAACTGAGGGCCACGTTGATGATTTTTTCGGTGCCTGGTGTGCAGATCATCTATCCGATAATGAATCGTTTGATCCCGATTGTGGAAATCAACTAATTTTTGATATGCCCTAAAAGTTAGCCGGATCGGTGGATAATTCACGAACTCACTACACCCTCAATCAGCCCGAAGCCGCTCCCCAACTCTCACCATCAGATTCATCTGCTCGTGCAGAATGGCTACGATCATCGCCGGGGCTTCGTCCTGCGGCAGGCAGAAAACGTAGTGATGCTCACAACGACCGACACGCAGGCGTGGGTGGATTTCATCGAGTCTCCGGTAATGCTCTTCGCCCGCAGCAAGGCGTGCCATACCGTGTTCCAGCGCCTTTACGTACTTGCGCGTCTGGGCATCGCCCCATCGGTTTCGGGTGTATCGGATCACACCCCGCAAGTCAGCTTCCGCTGCTGCGGTCAATACATAGCCACCGCTCAAACTGCGTTATCCGCTCTCAACTCATCCTCAAGGATTGCGCTAACGCTCTTGCCAGAAACTGCGCCACCCAGCCCGTGACCAATCCGCTCTTCCAGTAGGCCCTTGAGTTCCTGCCACGCTTGTTCGTCGTCGGTTGAAGCAGGAAAAAGCCGCTCCAACGCATATTGACGGATCGTCTTGCCCTGCAGCGCCGCGATGGCTTTCAAACGTTGGTGCTGCTGGTCGCTGATGTCGATGGTAAGGCGGCTCATCATGCTGCTCCGATGTGGGTTACCACATTATCAGAAACGTGGGTGCAGCGAAAGACGAACCGCTCGGGATTACGGTGACACTCAACTAAATCCCGAGCCTCACTTTCAATGCACACCAGCACCCACAAAACCCCGTCGCCCCGGAGGTGATCCGGGGCATGGCTGCCTTTTCGAACACATCATCCAAAAACGCCCCAAACGCCCCCTAAACGCCGAATTAACCACAATCCTCTACTACCCCCGCCATGTCGCGCGTCTTTGTCAGCCTGCTTTGCATCATCGGCCTGTCGCCGTGGCACGCGGCACATGCGCAGGGTGTGTTTGATCGTTCGACGCTTTCGGGCGTGATCGTGGCCGGGGCGGTGGTGGCTACGGATGCGCCAGCGTGGACCGGCGGCGGCCTTGGAAAGGTGGAGCATCGCGGGGTGCAGGCCGATGCCGATGCGGTTGTTGCCTGGCGGCCCGATCTGACGCCGCGCCTGTCATCGCACATCGCGCTGGCGCTGCAATCATCGGTGCGCGGAGTGGTGGGGCTTGATGAAGCCTATCTGCGCCTGCGCCGTGATCCCGAAGCGGCGGTTGGCCTTACCGCGCGGGCCGGGCTGTTCTTCCCGCCGGCTTCGCTCGAACATGATGGCGCGGAATGGACCACGCACCACACGCTGACGCCTTCGGCCATCGGCAGCTGGATTGCCGAAGAGGTCAAAGTGCTGGGCGCAGAGGCCACCGTTCACACCGCCCTTGCCGGCAAGCCCACCAGCCTGACCTTCGCGGCCTTCGCGGCCAACGATACGGCGGGCACCCTGCTCACTTTTCGCGGATGGGCCTTGCATGATCTGCGCGCCACCGCCGGTCAGACTCTGCCGCTGCCCCCGGTCACTCCGGCCTTCTTCGAACAGGCCCCCCGCACGCGGCCCGTGATCGAACTCGATGGCCGCATTGGCGCTTATGCCAAGGCAGAGGTAGCCCTTTCCGATGCCTTGAGCCTGAGCACGATGGTCTATTCCAATCAGGGCGATCTCGTGGCGCTGCGCAATGGCCAATATGCTTGGGAAACCCGCTTTGCAACCGTAGGAGCCAGCCTGCGCACGCCCGGAAACACCACCGTTCTGACGCAAGTCCTGTTCGGCACATCGCGCATGGGACTTAATGCAGACCGACAGGCGGTGACCGACGTGTCGTTCGGCTCGGCCTATCTGCTGGTATCAAAGCCCTTGCGCAAAGGCGCGCTGACCGGGCGGATCGAAGCTTTCGCCATCGATGATCATTCCTTCCTCGATATGGAAGACAATCAGGAAAAGGGCGCCGCGCTGACCGGGGCATGGACCCGTCCCCTGTCCGGCACGACTGAGCTGGTGACCGAAGTCGTCGGCGTCTGGAGCGACCGGCCCGCTCGCGTGCGGCTGGGCACCCGCGCCGATCAGGTTGACGTTCAGACGAAAGTTGCCCTGCGCACCCGGTTTTGAAGACGACTTGCAATTGGCCGATCGCGCAAGGGCCAGAACATACCATTTTCCTACAGCGCAGAGATCATGGCAGAGTCCGGCCATGCCACACCCCTCGTCGCCATGCCCTGAACACTCGCTGCAACCGCGTGCGCAGCACCGTGCGGCGCATGTCCCCGGGCGGTTGCCCAGCCAGTGAAATGCCCCTCGCGTTTTTCTCCATGGACTGTGTAAACAGTGTAAACCTTGTCAGGAAAACCGCCGCGAACCTGAACGGAAACACCCCTTCAACCCCGGTTCATTCACCGCTGGACAAAACCCCGCGCGCTCGCAATTGGAAAGACAATCCCAAGGTTTTCATGCGACAGCACGAACACAAACATTTCAGGATCAAGCCAGAACCATGTGCGGAATCATCGGAATTGTCGGCAAGGAACAAGTGGCAGACCGGCTGGTCGATGGCCTGCGCCGCATGGAATATCGCGGCTATGACAGCGCGGGCGTCTGCATGGTTGATGGCGGGGCGCTCGTCCGCCGCCGCGCCGAGGGCAAGCTGCAGAACCTCGTGCTTGAACTTGAACGCAATCCCGCTTCCGGCCTGATCGGCATCGCCCACACCCGCTGGGCCACCCACGGCGCGCCCACCACCAGTAACGCCCACCCCCACGCCACGGGCGAAGTCGCGCTGGTCCACAACGGTATCATCGAGAATTTCAAGCCGCTGCGCGAAGGCCTGATCGCGCGCGGGCGCACGTTTGAAAGCGAGACCGATACCGAAGTCGTCGCCCACCTCGTGTCCGAACTGGTCGAGACGGGGCAGTCGCCGCAGGATGCGGTCAAGGCCGTACTGCCGCAATTGCGCGGGGCCTTCGCGCTGGCCATCGCGTTTCGGCAGCATGACAACATGCTGATCGGCGCGCGCCTCGGCTCGCCGCTGGTGGTGGGTTACGGGGAAGGGGAAACCTACCTCGGGTCTGACGCGCTGGCGCTCGCCCCGCTGACGCAGCGCATCACTTATCTTGAAGAGGGTGACTGGGTGGTCATCACCCGCGATGGTGCGCAGATCTTCGATGCGGACAACACCGCGGTGACGCGCCCAGTCGTCGCATCGGGCGCAACCGCCGCTGCCATCGAAAAGGGCAATTACCGCCACTTCATGCAGAAGGAAATCTTCGAACAGCCGGTCGTCGTCGCGCAAACCTTGCGCAGCTATTTGCGCCGGGTGGAGCAGACCGTGGCCCTGCCGCAGATCGATTTTGATCTTGCCTCCATCAACCGCGTCACCATCGTCGCCTGCGGCACCAGCTTCTACGCCGCGATGGTCGCCAAATACTGGTTCGAGCAGTTCGCGCGGCTGCCGGTGGACATCGATGTGGCGTCCGAATTCCGCTACCGCGATCCCGTGTTGGAAGAGGGCGGTCTGTCGCTGTTCATTTCGCAGAGCGGCGAGACGGCGGACACGCTGGCCGCGCTGCGCCATTGCAAGGCGGCGGGGCAGACCATCGCGGTGGTCGTCAACGTGCCTACCAGCACGATGGCGCGCGAGGCGGACCTGCTGCTGCCCACCCACGCCGGGCCGGAAATCGGTGTCGCTTCCACCAAAGCCTTTACCTGCCAGCTTGCCGTACTGGCGGCGCTCGCGGCTCACCTTGCGGTCAAGCGCGGGCGCATGAACCGCGCCGAAGAGGCCGCGATTGTCGAGCATCTGGTCGAAGTGCCCGCTGCGCTCAACGCCGCGCTCAGCCACGATGACGAGATCGCAGGCATGGCGCACCTGATCGCGCCTGCACGCGATGTGCTTTATCTCGGGCGCGGTGCGGATTATCCGCTGGCGCTGGAAGGCGCACTGAAGCTTAAGGAAATCAGCTACATCCATGCCGAAGGCTATGCCAGTGGCGAGATGAAGCACGGGCCGATTGCGCTGATCGACGAACTTGTCCCGGTCATCGTCCTCGCGCCATCCGGCCCGCTGTTCGAAAAGACCGTCAGCAACATGCAGGAAGTGCGCGCGCGTGGCGGCAAGGTGGTGCTGATCTCGGATGCTGAGGGCATTGCCGAAGCGGGCGAGGGGTGCCTTGCCACCATCGAAATGCCCAAAGTCCACCCGCTGATCGCGCCGCTGGTCTATGCGGTGCCGGTGCAGTTGCTGGCCTATCACGTAGCCGTGGCCAAGGGCACCGATGTGGACCAGCCGCGCAATCTGGCCAAGTCCGTTACGGTGGAATGAACCGGTTACCCCTGCGCCGCGATATGTCGCGGCTCAGGGGAATGCTGGCAGCCTCGCCCTGAATCAGGTCAGAATCTGGGTGCTGGGCAAAGCGAGTGCAGACGTTATTGCGCCATAGGCATCGGCAAAAGAATGTTTCGGAGGACCAATGACAGCGATACCGTCTGAACAAGATCAGCGCGAACACTTTGCCTTTTGCGTGCAAGTGCTTGGCGGGGTCACCGCAGCTTCGCGGCGGCTGGGCATTGATGAGCGCGCACTGCGCCGGTTCATCAGTGGTGAAAAGCCGTTCGGGGTAGGGCTGCTTGAAGACACTGCCCATGCCCTGCGCGCGCTGATAGCCGAAGCGACGGAAGCCGAACGCCAGATTGCCGCAATGCTGCCCGGTCAGTCTTCCACCACGTAGTGGATCGGCTTGAAGCTTCCGCCGTTTGATGCCCCTGCCGAGCACGCCGTAAGGCCTACTATCAGATCGCGGCAGGCGCGCAGGCGGATGAAGTCGCCGGATTTGCTGATCGGTGGCAGGACTTCGATCTTGCCGGTGCGTGCGTCTACCGGCACGTTCATGAAAATGTTGAACGCCACCGGTATGGCGTCGGGTTCAACGCCATAAGGTTCGAGCGCTGCGGCTAGATTCCCAAAGCAGCCCCGGTGCACGGGCTCTTGCGGGTAAAAGTGGCGGAAGGTCGCCTCGCTGCAGGGCGTCAGCAGAAAATCGTGGCAGCCCACAGTGTCCTCGATGATTTTCAGCATCGGGTTTGATCGGTTGGACCACAGCACGTTGCCGGTGGTCAGGCGGATCGTCTCTTCATAATCGAATGTGCGCCCGGACGAGATGACCTCGCGCAGGTCATGCGCGTCAAATGCCAGCAGATCGCTCACCTGCACGCCGCGCGGATCGATCACGCGCAGCACTTGCCCCTTGGCCAGCGGGAAAGCGGTGCCACTGCGGGGTGGGATCTCATGGGGCGTCATGCTGCGTTCGCGCGTTTGTCGCTGAACGGGCAGCGCCATGTTTCGTCCACCAGCCTGCCGCTGTATTGTGCCGCTTCGCTGGCCTCGCCATGGCGGGCGAGCATGGGATTGATATCCCCTGCCAGTGCCACATCGCGGTTGAGGATGGTGGCGCGCATCTTGTCATAGCGGCCGTCCTCGCGCAGCTTTTCGAACTGATCATGCAGATTGAATACGAGCGTGGGCCGGGCAAACCGCCGGGCCGGGCGCGAAGCATTGGGGTGCAGGCCGACCACGAAAAAGGCCTCGCCGCCAAAGCTCAGCGAGAAATGCGGGTCAGCCGGATCGGCGCTGACACGGTGATCATAGGGATGGCCCAGCCACGCATCCTTGTCGGCAAAGGACTGGATGCGCTGCCACATCAGTTCTTCGAACCGCGATTCGTCGATATCAGCAGGGCCTTCAAATGTCACCGCAAGGCTGCGCAGGCCACCCGGATCGGCGCGATATTCAGCTGCCCAGTTCATCAGCGCCTGATGGATGATCAGATCATCCCACGAACTGTCGAGGCTGTGGCAAGCGAGCACCTTGAGCGTGCCGCGCGCCATCGCGGATTTGGCACCAACGCAAGGAAATGCAGCGTTGCCAATGGTTTCGAACAAGGCGTTTTCTGCCACGGCTTGGGTATGCTGGTCGGTCAACATGCGTTTTGTTCCCTTGGCTCCGTCGAACGATCGAGTGGCAAAGGGGTTCCATCACGCGTTGGTTGCTGCGGTTGCCCTGACCTTGTCCCACGGGAACGTTGACTTGCCTGCCGTTGCGCGCCAGTGGCGCGCTTGTCCTGTTCTATCGTGGCAGACTAAACACTCGCCCGGACGGGACAGATGCAGAATGACAGCGGCACCGCGCGGATCGACGCGGTCATCACATGGGTAGATGGCGACGACCCGCGCCATATCGCCAAGCGTTTGCATCATCAGCCGCAAGCGCCGCGCAATGTGAACGGCACCAATCCGCATCGCTGGGCGTGCAACGATGAATTGGGCTATTGCCTTCGCTCAATCGCCAACCATGCGCCGTGGATCGGGCGGATATGGATCATCACCGATGCACAAGTGCCGGACCTGTCCCGCCTTCCGTCGGATCTGGTCAACCGTATCGCAATCGTCGATCACCTGACGCTGTTTGCGGGCCATGAAAGCGTTCTGCCAACCTTCAACTCGCTGGCCATCGAAACGTTATTGTGGCGCATTCCGGGTTTGGCTGAACGGTTCGTCTACTTCAATGACGACGTGTTCCTAACCGGGCCGCTAGAGCCCGAAGACGTGTTCTGCGGTGATGCCCCCGTGCTGCGCGGCGGATGGGTGGATCAGCGCGCCATCGCCGCCGATCCTGCCAGCCGCGATGATCCCACTCTGCTCAATGCACTGACGCAGATCAACGCGGCGGCGCTGGCAGGCTTTGGTGCAGAGCGATTGTTCCGCGCGGCCCATGTTGTCCACCCGCTGCGCCGGTCGGTGCTGGCCCGGCTTTATGATCAGCATCGTGCCGCATTTGTGGCAAATATCAGCCACCGTTTCCGCTGCGTTTCGCAGTTCCTGCCACAAGGATTGCATAACCATGCATGTATCGCAGCCGGAGAGGTAGTGCTGCAGGTGGCGGAAGATCATCTGCATTTGCGCACCGGCGCGGTGCTGGATTATCCGCTGCCGCATGTGCGGGCCTATTTGGCTCGCGCGCTGCAACCCCAATTCAAGTTCCTGTGCGTCAACGATTTGCCGCAGGTCGAAGCCGTCATCCCCGATACACGCGAGTGGATCGAACGCGCTATTGCGGCGTAGTGGCCCTTATCCGAAGTCCGCCACATTGCGCCGATTTCGCAAATGCGGCTCCAGCGTCTTGACTTGAAGCAATCGCAGCGGTGCCCGCTGAAGATGGGTTTCAACCGCAATGCCACAGTCGTAGCGTTTTTCCGCCAGACAAGGGATGTCTTGCTGCCGCTGTACTGAAAGCGCGGCAAAGCTGGGTCAGGTCTTGATGGCGCGGCCGGCAGTGGTGGTGCATGATCTTAAGATCAGTCAGCCAGAATGCGTCCGCGTTGACCCTGATTTGCAGCGGATTCAATGCGTGAAGGCCATATCTACCAACGATAATTCCGCAGGAGTACAGTCACCATCACAGAGGACCCGGGCCAATCCCGAGCAGACATCGCGCGAGCAGGATGAGATGGAAAAGCTGGATTCGATCGACTTCAAGATCCTTGCGCATTTGCAGGAGAACAGCCGGATCACTAACATTGCGCTGGCTGACGCCGTCGGCCTTACGGCAAGCCCCTGCCTGCAAAGGGTGAAGCGGCTGGAAAGCATCGGCCTCATCCGGTCCTATGGAGCAAGGCTGGCGCTGGGCATGTTGGGTGAGCATGTCATGGTGTTCACAGAGGTGACCCTGACCGGCCATCGCACGTTCCGCTTCGAGAAGTTTCTCGATTGCGCCCGCCAGATCCCCGAAGTGCTGGAGTGCCACCATGTTACGGGCGGCTACGACTATCTGCTGCGTATCGTTGCCCGCAGTGTTTCGCACTACAGCCGGGTTCTTGAACGGCTATTCGAAGGCAATGTCGGCATCGGCAAGATTTCGAGCTACATTGTTCTGAGTTCGCCGATCGAGCGGGACAGTCTGCCGCTGGGGGAGTTGTTTGATATCGGCGCAAGCGAAGGCGCTTGATCAGGCACTTGTAAGCTTAAATCTGATGCCCGCGGCATTTCGGCTACTTTATCCTGCTGATGACATTCGCAAGTTCGGCACAAACCTCTGCTCCTCACTGCGTAGACATCAATCAGAAAGTTTGCGGAGGTTTGCAAATGGCTGTGTTTCGTCCGAAGTTCGTGACCTTTGATTGTCATGGCACCCTGATCAACTTCCAGATGGCCGATGTTGCCCGGGAGTTGTATGCAGAGATGCTGGACGAGGCTCGGATGGCCGAGTTTATCAAGAATTTCCAAGCCTATCGGATTGATGAAGTTTCGCAGGACTGGAAGCCCTATGCTGATGTCGTGCACAACGCACTCGAACGGGCCTGCCGCCGCAACAAGGTTTCGTTCAAGCCTGAAGACGCGGACCTGATCTACAACCGGATTCCGACATGGGGACCGCACCCGGATGTTCCAGCAGGGCTTGCCCGTCTGGCGCAGCACATCCCGCTGGTTATCCTCACCAACTCGATGGTGACGCAGATTTCGTCCAACGTCGCCAAACTTGGCGCACCATTTCATGCAGTGATCACTGCTGAGGAGGCGGGGTCCTACAAGCCCCATCTGCGCGCGTTCGAATACATGTTCGATGTGCTGGGCTGCGGGCCTGAGGATATCACGCACGTGTCTTCATCGTTCCGCCATGATCTCATGTCCGCTTACGATATCGGGATCAAAAGCAAGGTCTGGGTCAACCGTGGGCATGAACCAGCCAATCCGTTCTATGAATATACCGAAATTGCCGATATTTCTCAGCTGCCTGCAGTTTTCGGGTTCTGAGTGGCGCAGGGCTGATGGCGCAAGTCGATCTCATCCGGCCGCTGCGATGCAGGGGGAAAAGCGAAGCCGAATACAGGGCGGCTGCCGCATTGCTTGCCCTGCCGCCTTATATCCCTGCCGCTGATTTTCCGCTCGATCTGCTTGAGCGCCATTATGGCTCGACAGGTTCGGTCACAGTCCTCGCTTCGGAATTTGAACGTACTCTTGGCGTGGAGGAGGCGAGTGGACGGCGGCTGATCCTGAAGCTGTCCAATCGGCCCGAGGCAAGGGCGAGCTTCCAGTTTCAGAGCACTGTGCTGCGGGGGCTGGAAGATGCGTCCGATCTGCCGCTGCCGCGCATCGTAACGACGGTGAATGGCGATGATCTGTTCCGTGATGGAGAGGTGTGCGGTTATCTGCAGACGCAGATCATCGGGGCGCCGCTTCATACGCTTGCGCCAACCGCGCCTCTGCTGCGGCAGGTTGGAGCAACGCTGGCGCGGCTGGGGATGGCACTGAGCGGCATTGATGCGCCCACGTCTGATCGGCCGGTGCTCTGGCAGATCGGATCATGGCCGTGGTTAAAAGAACTGCTGACCTATCTTCCCGCTGGGTCGACATCGGACCGGGCCAAGACAGCACTGGCCCACTACCAGACCCACGTTGAACCGCACATCGGCGAGCTGGACTGGCAAATCACGCACAATGATCCCAGCCCGTTCAACATGTTTCAGACCAACAGCGGGATCGCCTTCATCGACTTTGGCGATGGCGGCTGGAACCCCCGGATTCAGGACCTGGTCATCGCGGCCAGCCATTTCGTAACCGATCCGGGCCAGACGCTTGGTGGGGCCGAACCGATCATCGCAGGTTATCATGCGGTGCGGCCGCTGACGGCGCTCGAAATGCGCCTGCTCGTCAGCATGATCCGCGCGAGGCAGACCGCTCTCATCCTGATCAATCACTGGCGCGCCAATCTCTTTCCAGACGAGGCGCAATACATCATGAAAAACGTCAAACGCGCCGAGACTGGCCTTCTCATTCTGTCAGCCCTTGATGCCAATGTTTATGCCAATGCTCATTCGGATGCTGCTGAACGCGCTGTACACGCTGCCGTTGCCGCCAGTTGCTGATGCCCGAATACAATAAACGCGAGTGTTTGAACGGAAAGCCAGCCATGTCGACCGACCTGATGCCAAACCGGTACCGCCCCGGCGAAGTCCTGCTCCCCGAACGCGAAGCGGCGCTCATCGCCCGCCGCGATGCTGTGCTGGGCGCGTCCTATCGGCTGCAGTATCGCAAGCCGGTACACTTCGTGCGCGGCGAAGGGATGTGGCTCTTCGACCCTGACGGCAAGCCCTATCTCGATTTTTACAACAACGTGCCCTCGCTTGGCCACTGCAACGCTGAAGTGAATGCTGCAATGATGGAGCAGGCGGGCCGTCTCAGCGCCAATACCCGCTACCTTGAACCGCGGCTGGTGGACTATGCAGAACGGCTGGTCGGCACCTTTCCGCCAGAGTTGAACCGCGTGGTCTTCACCTGCACTGGCAGTGAGTCCAATGATCTGGCGCTGCGGATTGCGCGGCTTGCCACCGGCAATGAGGGCGTGATCGTATCAGCTTATGCCTACCACGGGACCAGCGCTGCCGATGCTGCAGTTTCGCCGAACTTGGGGGATGCGGTAGACCTCAGCCCGTTTGTGCGGATGGTGAACCTGCCTGGCCCTGCCGGAATTCCAGACGCACAGGCCGCCGATTTCTTTGAAGCCGAAGTGCGTGCCGCCATTCATGACCTGCGCCGTCGCGGGATTGGCGTTGCCGCGTTCCTGTTCGACAGCATTTTTTCAAGCGATGGGGTGTGGGTCGATCCTCCGGGTTTCCTGCAGGGCGCGGTCGACGCAGTCCGGGAAGCTGGCGGCCTTGTGATCGCTGATGAAGTGCAGCCAGGGTTTGGCCGCACTGGCGCGCACTTCTGGGGCTTTGAACGTCATGCCATCGTCCCTGATCTGGTTACGCTGGGCAAGCCGATGGGCAACGGATTTCCGATCGGCGCAGTGGTGGGCCGCCAGAGCCCGGTCGAGACATTTGGCGTGACGGCCCGCTATTCCAATACCTTTGCTGGCAACACGGTGGGTATCGCTACGGCAGACGCCGTTCTGACGATTCTTCAGCGCGACAGGATCCCCGAAAATGTCGTCGCCGTAAGCAAAAGCCTGCGGCGAGGTCTTGAGGAGATCGCCTGCAGGGTGCCCGGCATACTGGGCATCCGCAACGCCGGCCTGTTCTTCGGCATCGATATTGGCCGTTCAACAAGCGACGCCAAGGCGCGCCGTTCCATGGCGCTTGATCTGGTAAATGCCATGCGCGATGATGGCGTGCTGATCAGCACCACCGGAGCCAATGAAGACACGCTCAAAGTGCGGCCGCCGCTGATTTGCCAGCACAGCCACGTTAAGGCGTTTCTGGGTTCCTTCGAAAAAGCGCTGAGTACTGTGAGCCAAAGCTGACACTATCACGGCCGCTGCTTGCCGCTGCCCAGACGCGCGTGCGCATGTCCAGCCCGGTAGCTCGGCTTTTATGTCAAACAGGTCCAAACCCGCACATTATTCAATTTGATGCCTGTCCGCGCTTGACCGAAGGAGCGATCGGCTGCGTCGCATCCGGGGACACGCGGATGATGCCGATGCCGCCCGCAATCTCGATCTTCGTGCCGAAGGGCTCGGAAAACTTCTGCAGGTCGGTGAGGATTCTGCGGGCCATTTCCGGCGATGGAGTTTGAGGAATGCTCGATCGTGACCATGGCACTTTGGCATGGTCTGCACCCAGATCGACGGGATAGATCCGAATTTCTGCCAGCCGCCCTTTGTCATACTTTGCCTGCGCAACATAAGCTGTGAGGTTGATATGCTGCTGCAACCAATCGTTGCGCAGTTCGTCTGCCTCGATATTGGTCAAGCCCTCGGGATTGGGCGGGCTATCATCTGAACCAAACCGCTGCACCGAGAAATTGCCCGGATTGTAGAAAATCGGACGGCCCTTGTAGATCTCGATGCCCTGCATGGTGTGGTTGCCACTCCCCAGAAACATGTCCGCCCCATTCTCGATCAATTCGCGCGCCAAGGTGCGCACATAATCGGGTGGGTAATGATCCTGCGAGTATGCCTGAAAAGCATAGCGGTTTTCATGAATGTGCGTGGTGAACACGACGAAATCGGCATATTCCTTGGCATTGCGCACGGCAAGCACCTGCGACTGCCGGTCAACTGTGTTCATCTCGTAGCGAAACTCGCCGGGCTTTTCATCAACAAGGTAATTTTTGCCGAAGAAGCTCAATCGGCCCGGACGGTCATTGGGAAGCGCGGTCGGCCTTGCTACATCGGCTTCATTGCGGCGCGCTACAATCGCGTCGCGCATCGCCTCCAACTGGTCGAACTGCGCCTGCGTTACCGTCATCCATTGCGTCAGCCGCAGGGGATTGAGGCCTGCCTGCTCGCCATTGTCGTTACCGGTCTTGTTCTGGGCGATCGGATCTGTCCCGACCGGGCCGAACGGAAATGCCGCCACCATGGCAACACGGCCCTGAGGCAATTCCTGAAACGCCGGTTGGCGCGCAATCGAGAGGTTAGGGCCATAGCCGGGGCGTTTGATCCCGGCGGCATCAAGATACTTCATCGTCTCGATCTGTTCGTCCGGCCCGCCATCGGCCTCGCCGGGCGCCACCAGATCAAAACCCATGTCGGCAATGTCCGCCGCCACTTCCTTGGGCGCCCAGTTATTCCGATAGCCGTGCGGTCCGGCCCATGTCTGCCGATCGACAAGGTAGACTTCCAGATTGCCAATCGTCGTGTCGGCATCTTTCAGCACGGCCTTGATTGCAGGGCTGATGCGCTTGCTCGCAGGTTCCTGAAAAAGCAGATCGCCGGTAACGGCAACGGTGTAGACCCCGTCCATCTTGTTGCGCAGTTCGTTCTGCAGATCGCGGTAGGGAAATGTCGCTGCGTCAGGAGTTGAACGATAGGGCTGGGCATTGGCCGACTGCAGGCTGATTGCAGCCGCAGCAAGCATCAGGGAACGGCGTGTCGCATGGGCCATGGTTTCAGACATCCATCGTTGTTGTTTTCGTTACGCTTACGGTAACTGGCTTCACTTTCGCGAGCCTTTCATGCGGGCCTTCTTCACTACAAACCCGAAGCGGACCAGCAGTCCCTTACCCCCTTGGCCCTCATCAAGCTGGATCGCTGCGCCTGTGGCTTCGGCGAGCGATCTGACAATGGCAAGGCCAAGGCCGCTGCCATCCAGTTCACGGTCGCGGTTGAGGCGATAAAATCGGTTGAAGACCAGCGGCCGTTGGTCCGTGGGAATGCCGGGACCGTCATCTTCCACCTCGATGAACGCGTGCGACTCTTCCTTTATACAGCGAACCGCTATCCGGCCGCCCGACGGGATATAGCGGATGGCATTGTCGATAACATTGCCGATCATTTCCGATACGATCAGCGGGTCGCCATTGATCAGCATGGGTTCCTCTGCCTCAAGCGTGATCTCTATGCCATTGCGCACTGCATCGGGCGCATGTTCACCGGTCACTTCACGCGCCACTTGGGCAAGATCGAATGATTGGCGCTGGCCAATGCCTGATGCCAGCGCATCATCAGAACGAGCCAGTGCCAGCAACTGCCCAAGCAGCCGCTGTAAACGAATGGCCGCAGATTCCACTTCGGCAAGGGCAGAACGGCCATCTGCGCTTTGTGTGCCATGGCGCCGTACCAGCATCAGGTGCGTGCGTAACGCGGCAAGCGGGGTGCGCATCTGGTGCGACGCATCACCGGTAAAATCCCGCACCCGCCTGATTGACGCATCAAGACGCCCGAGCAGCAAGTTGAATGTGTCCACCAGACCGCGCAGTTCGAACGGGACGCCGGCTGTTTCTATGGGTTGATTGGCTGGAAGATGTGGCTCGCGTTCCGATATCTGCCGCTGCAGTTTCGTTAACGGCAACAACCCCCAGCGGATGGCGGGCCGGATCAGCAGCGCGGCCATGATGACCAGCAAGGCTTCCAGCAACACAAGCCGAAACAACATCGCCCGTGACAGGGCCTGGCGCTCGTCAAGTGTCTCGGCAACTTCCACGATCACGGGCTGACTGTTGCGGGGCAAATACCTTGCCTGCGTTGCGACGCGCACCGGCTGATCAAGGTATCGATCATAACGAAACAGCGTCTCGTCCGCTGAAACGATCGCGCCCTTCACTTGCGGAAAATCCCGATACCCTGTGATCGTATTTGCGCCGATCCTGACCGCATAATAAACGTTATCCCGCGCTGTGTCTTCCAGCATGCCAAACGCACCGGGCGGCACCTCAAGCGTGATCTGCCCGTTTTCGACCGCAACCGTCTCGGCAATGGCATTGACCGATGCGCGCAATACGCGATCGGATGTGCGCTCGCTAAAACCCTGAATGTACCAGGCGCCACCAAGCCCCAGCAGCAGGGCTATTATCGTCAGCGATGAGGCCAGCAGGAATAGCTGCCTGTTGGCCAGGGACCAATTCCGTGCACGCCACATCTAGTTCGCATCCATCATGTAGCCCAATCCGCGCAAGGCCCGGATGGTAGGGCCTGCTGCACCCAGCTTCTTGCGAAGGCGGGTGACATATACCTCGACCGCGTTGGTGCCTACAGGGTCATCATAGCCGAACACTTCTGCCACCAATCGGTCTTTACCCACGACTTTGCCCGCCCGTGACGCCAGCGCATAGAGCACTGACCATTCCCGCTTGCGCAGGTCCAGTTGGTGCCCTGCTACTTGCGCACTGCAGGCCGAAGCATCGCACACCAGCGCACCGACCGTGATCAGCGGTGATGCCTGCCCCATCGATCGGCGGATGAGCGCGCGGACATGGGCAAGCAGTTCTGGCCCGTCAAACGGTTTGCCCAGATAATCGTCAGCTCCAAGATCAAGGCCCTTGATGCGATCCCCCCGCTCATCGCGCGCTGTCAGAATCAGTACAGGCACCGTGCCGCCCCGGCTGCGCAGCTTTTGCAGCGCCTCAAAACCGTCCATGCCCGGTAGGCCGACATCGAGAATCAACAGCTGGTACGGCTCGCTCCCTTCGATTTCGAGAGCCTCCTCGGCAGAGGCTACTGCATCGGTCGCAAAGCCTTCGCTGCGCAGCAAAGAGACTAGGCCCCGCGCCAGCGAGCTATCGTCCTCGACAAGTAGTATGCGAGCCATGGATCAAGGTCTCCGGTCGTGAAAGGCTCACGAAAGCGTGCCGGTTTAATTGGCAGGAAAGGATGTTGGAGTGGAGAGGAAAATGATCGCGAAGGTGCGTCCTGGCAAGGGCGCGTTCCTTCTTGGCTTACTGGCCATCGGAGCTGCAGTTGCTGCAGCGGGCTTTTTGCTGCGCAATATGCAGTTGTCACCTGCTGCAGGCGGGACAGGTACTTTGCTGATCTACAGCTCTACCGATGAAGACCATTTCGCCACCATTCTCTACAGCTTCAAAAAGGCGAATCCGGCCATCCGGGTCGTCTACAAATCGCTTCCTGCGCGCAACGTCTATGATCGTACGCGCAATGAAATTGACCGGGGCGAGCCGGGGGCCGATCTCGTTATCTCGTCATCGATGGACCTGCAGATCAAGCTGGTCAACGATCGCTACGCGCGGGCCTATTCTTCGCCTCATCGTGTTCACCTGCCGAACTGGGCGGTGTGGAAAAACGAGGCTTATGCTGTAACCTCGGAACCAATTGTCATTGGCTACAACAAGCGGCTTCTGACGGGCAGTGAAGTGCCAAGCAGCCATGATGAACTGGCTGCGATGCTGCATAGTGATCCTGCCAGATTCCACAACCGGATCGGCTTGTACGATCCTCAACAAAGCCCGACCGGGTACATGTATATCCGGCAAGACTTGCATTTCGACAACGACAGCTGGGATTTGATCGGCGGTATTGGCCGTGCAGGTCCGCGCCTGTTCACGTCAACCAAGGAAATGATTGATCGCGTCAGCGCAGGCGACCTGATCTTCGCCTACAACATCATCGGCTCCTACGCCCTGCAACGCGCAAAGACCGATCCCAATTTCGGGGTCATCGTGCCACGCGATTATGTCCTGATCGGCTCACGCGTGGCGCTGATCTCGCGAACGGCAATGAACCCTGATGCTGCGCAGCAATTCCTGGATTTCATGCTTTCAGTTGGAGGCCAGAAGCTGCTCGGGAAAAACAACATGATCCCGTTGCGTGCTGATGCTGTGCATGGCGATTGGGGCCTTGGCGGCGCCAATGAACGGGCAATCCACGTCGGGCCTGCGCTGATGGCAGATCTTGATCGCGTTAATCAGGAGCGATTCTTTTCAAAATGGAAGTCAAGCATGGGCCGTTCCCTGAACGCTCAGGCAAAATCTCAAAAACAGGGAGAGGAAAGCAATGAAAAGCCCACTATTGATGAAAGCGTCAGTTAGCCTTCTGGCATTTATGGTAGTAGTTCCTGCAGCGTTCGCGCAGGACGCCGCTGCAACGGCAGCAGCCGGGGTTGACGCTCTGGTAAGCGACGAAGAAATCATAGTCACCGGATCGCGCATCGAGGGCAATTCGACCTTCAAGGCACCCACACCTGTCACCACGCTCAGCCAGGATCAACTGGTGGCTGCAGCGCCTGCAACAATTGCTGACGCGCTCAGATTGCTGCCATCCATCGTGCCTGCAGGTGGCCCGACGGCCGGCGGCGGCACTGCTAACGGCGGCCAGAACTTTATCAACATGCGCGGCCTTGGCAACGATCGCACCCTCGTGCTCGTCAATGGCATGCGTTTTGTGCCAGCAGGCCCCAGCGGCCTGATCGATACGAATCTCATCCCGCAAGGTCTGGTATCGCGCGTTGATGTTGTTACCGGCGGCGCATCTGCCGCTTACGGATCAGACGCTGTTGCCGGTGTTGCCAACTTCGTGATCGACACCCGCTTCAAGGGGCTCAAGCTGGACACCTACCTTGGCGTGTCACAGCAGGGCGACAATCAGGAATTCAAGATTCAGGCCAGCGGCGGTTTTGATGCGCTGGATGGCCGTCTGCGTGTGGTCGCCAGTGGCGAACATTATAACAGCAAGGGCGTTTCTGGCGATGCGCGCGATTTTCGCAGGGTTGCCGGGAACCAGATCCGTAACCCAGCCGCGACAGCGAACTTTATCCGCGCAGACGATGTGCGCACGCCGTTTACACTTGGCGGGCTTGTCGTCGTTGGAGGAGGTGGCACCACAGCCAACAACAACCTGATCAGCGGTTTGAAGTTTGAACAGGGCGGCGGAACCACGGCGTACGATTACGGTCTGAATGCCACCACCGTTCGCGCAACGTCTGGCACCCAAGATGGCGGCGACGGGTACTCGGTCTCGATCGGCCAGGAAATTGTGCGCCCTTTGAAGCGTGATACGGCCTATCTCCACACCGAATTCGATGTGCTCGACGACTTGACGCTGATTGCCGAAGGCAATTACGGCAAGACAGAGTCGGTGTTCGAGAACAGCCCGACGGTGGCAACTCTGACCGTCCAACGAGGCAATCCGTTCCTTGCCGTTGCTGACCCGGCGCTGGTTGGCAGGATGTCGACACTGGGCGTTACCAGCCTTCGCCTCAATCGCCTGATCCTTGAACGTGGCCCGACGCTAACCACGAACAAGAATGAAACCTTGCGCGGCATGTTTGGCATCAAGGCTGAACTGTTTGGATTGAACTGGAACGCGGCCTATCAATATGGCCGCAACGACAACCATTCTGAAACCGCAAACAACCTGATTACCGCCAACCTGACCCGCGCGGTCAATGCGGTGTCATCGGGCGGCCAGGTCGTCTGTTCCGATACCCTTAGCGCTTCGGCCGCAACGCGCGCCGCTGCAGCAGGCTGCGTTGCCTTCAACCCGCTGGGCTTCAACAGCCCAAGCGATCCTGCGCTCGATTATGTATTTGGCACTTCGGTGTTCGATACACGCACCACGCAAAATGTGTTCGATGCTACCGTGTCCGGCCCGCTCTTTGAATTGCCTGCAGGCCCGCTGCAATTTGCTGCCGGCTATGAATGGCGCAAGATTTCGGCAAACACTGTTGCTGATGCACTCTCGCTGACAGGCGCTTACCGTCTGGTAAACCAGCAGAACTTTGCCGGTAGATATAGCATCAACGAATTCTTCGGAGAGCTTCAAGTCCCGATCCTGAAGGATTCGGTCATTGCGCAAAGCTTGGACATCAACCTTGCTGCACGCCACACCGATTATTCCACCAGCGGCGGCGTCGATACTTGGAAGGTTGGCTTCAGCTGGGAAATCAACGACTGGCTCCGCCTGCGTGGCACCCGCTCACGCGATATTCGTGCGCCTAACCTTGAAGAACTCTACGCAACCGGCCGCCAGAACAACATCACCATTATCGACAGTCTGACCCAGCAGACCTACACCGCTGTGCCCAACCAGACGTTCGGTAATCTGGCCTTGCAACCGGAACGCGCCAACACACTGGTGCTTGGTGCAGTGTTCCAGCCGACCTCCAACCTCAACTTTGCGGTCGATTATTATTCGATCAAGATCAATGGCGCGATCCGCTCTATCGGTGGTGCCCAGGCGGTTGAGCAATGCAATCTCAGCAGCCAGACTTCCTCGATCTGCTCCTTCGTCACGCGCGATCCTGTAACCCGGGCCGTGATCCGCACCCAGACCGCGCCCTTCAACCTGACTTCGCAGGAAACCAGCGGGGTCGATTTCGAAGGACGCTGGAAGATTGGTCTGGGCAGCGGCGCCACAAAGCTGACACTCCGTCTGCTTGGTAGCTACGTACATAAGAACATTGTGTTTTCGCCTCTTATCGCCAACCCCGTCAACGATGTGGGTAATCTGATTTCTCAGTCACTTGGCGGAGCAACAAGCCAGCCGCGCTGGCGCGTGACCGGTACGGCCAACTTCGAAACCGGGCCGTTCGCAGCTTATGTGCAAACGCGATATATCGGCGCATTTACTTGGGACAAGACCCGCACCTTGGGCGTCGATACCGATTTCAACTACGTCGCGCCGCAGGTTTACGTTGATACGCAATTGAGTTTCAAAGTCCCGTTCATGGACCACGATCAGGAGTTCTACCTGAACATCCAGAACCTGCTTAACAAGCAGCCCCCGTATGCACCGATCCCTACCGGGGCCACGCCGCTGCCAACCCAGCCGGGACTTTATGATCAGGTTAGGCGCATGTTCCGCGTTGGTCTGCGCGCACGCTTCTAAGCAAACGCTCCCGCCGGCCAGTGCCGGCGGGAGCCATCAGACCATCACCTGCCACACTTCAATACCTTCTTGAAAGGCCGGAGCGCCATGCCTGCATCGACCAATACCAAAGCCGGACGCATGAAGTCCGTGTTCATTGTTTCCAGCGGCAATTTTCTGGAAATGTATGATTTCATGGTCTTCGGCTATTATGCCAAGGCCATCGGGCAGGCGTTCTTTCCATCAGCGAATGCAACTGCATCCCTGCTTCTTGCCTTTATGACATTCGGCGCAGGCTTCCTGATGCGTCCTGTCGGGGCCATCCTGCTTGGATCCTACATGGACCGCCATGGCAGACGGAAGGGGTTGCTGCTTACACTGGCGCTGATGGGTGTCGGCACGCTGACAATCGCCGCCATGCCCGGCTATGCGACCATAGGTCTTGCGGCACCGGCGCTTGTGCTGGTCGGGCGTCTGATCCAGGGCCTTTCAGCAGGCGTCGAAGTGGGCGGCGCATCCGTCTATCTGGCTGAAGTGGCAACGCCAGGGCGCAAAGGCTTTTTTGTGGCGTGGCAATCAGCCAGCCAGCAGGTTGCAGTGATGTTCGCGGCCCTACTGGGCCTATTGCTGAACAGCCTTTATCCGCCTGAAGTGATGAACGATTGGGGGTGGCGCATCCCGTTCGTCATCGGCTCGCTGATGCTGCCGTTTCTCCTCATTATCCGTGGCGCCCTCAAAGAGACGGAACAGTTCGAGAAATCGACACACCGCCCCGATCTCAAAGCGTCGTTCAAGGCAATCAGCGCCAACTTCGGACTGGTCGGCCTTGGCACAGGCATGGTCATGATGACCACGGTCTTCTTCTACATGATCACCGCCTATACCCCTACTTACGGTAATTCTGTGCTTGGCTTTACCGCAGTTCAGGCGATGCTTGTGCCTCTGCTGGTCGGCCTGACCAACTTCATCCTGTTGCCGATCATGGGGGCGCTGTCGGATCGCGTTGGCCGCCGGCCACAGTTGATTGCATTTTCGGCGCTGGCGCTGGTCACCGGCTATGCCGCGCTCAGCTGGATGGTGGCAGAACCATCCTTTGCGCGGCTGATCTGTGTCGAGCTTTGGCTGGCGTTCGTATACGCCGGATATAACGGCGCCATGATCGTCCACCTTACCGAAATGATGCCAAGCAGCGTCCGCACAACAGGCTTCTCGCTGGCGTACAGTCTGGCAACGGCAATCTTCGGCGGATTTACACCTGCTTTGGCCACATGGTTGATAGACGAGACCGGGAACAAGGCGTCACCCGGAATTTGGCTGACGGTCGCGGCAGGCGTGAGTCTTTTGTGCGCGCTTCTGGCGGGAAAAAGCATTGAGAAAACCGAACCCGACCTTCAAGCCCAAGCTGCGTGAAGACTAGCATGTTTCGCAGCGTAGTTGCGTCTCGACAAGGCCGGATGAACTGATTGGTCGATCTTTTGCGGGGACCTTGCATTTGAGGAACAGATAGCGGCTAGGAAATGATAGCCAACACGCAGAAGTCGTTGCCGGTAAGTCTGCCAGCCTAGCTGAACCGAGCAAAGAGAACCTATGCCCTGTCGTAGACTTTGTGAACAATCACCGGAAAGATTTTGGAGCGTCGTAATTTGGGGCGGCAGCCAACACCGTATAGTTCGGGCCAAGAATAGCGGCTAAAGTAAGGCGGTAGGTCCGTATTCCACCCATCTCTAGTGATGTGCGGGGACGATGTTTATTCCCCAAAGCGGTATTGCGGCTTCGGGAGGAATCGGACCTTCAAATTGATCTTCGTGAACGACGCAGTCTGGTCGAGAACTGCCTGACGACAACTGCTTCGGCAGTTCACTAGTTTCGCTCGACTGTCAGCGTTGTAGTTGCCTATGTCCGCTGCAGCGTTGCGCTTTTATATGCAGCTTCGCATACGCCAGCTTCAACGCATCTAAGATAAGGCTGTTGAACGGGGTGATCTCAATCAGGCAAGATTGGCACTGGAGCAAGCTGCGCGTGAGGCAGGAAACACCTTCGTGAGATCGTGAACACGAAGTGCTGGAAGCGTTAACTCGCTCTTTGCGTTGTCGATCCAGAGCATATTGTTGCCGATCGCTATTGGGGCAATGCAGTCACGCGCTCAAGCCCAATAAAGCGGCAGGATTAACCAAATCCTGCCGCTAAGACAGTCACAACCTTGGTTAGCTCGCTCCAAAATTGCATCGCTGGAACTTACCCTTCAATCAGCTTCGATACGCTCACAATGACGATCGACCAACTGCTTTACATGCGCGCGAAATGACTTTCGTTTATTGTTTCTCGACTGTCGTCTTTTCAAGATAGCTGGTGATCTGAAGTACGGTTTCGAGGTCATCAATCGGCGCTGCCACCATCTTCGTGCCGGGATAGTAGGATTGCGGGTTTGAGATGAACGATACCAGTGTATCGCGATCCCATTGGACGCTCGTTTTCGGATCACGCAAGGCCGCCGAATAGCTGTACCCGGGCAACTGCCCCGACCGGCGCGTAGCCACGCCGTTCAGGTTCGGACCGATCTCGCCGGTGGTAAAGCTTCCGGCAACATGACAACTGGCGCAATTCTGGCCGAAGAGTTTGCTGGCGCGTGCTTCGTCATACTTGAAGTTGAACAAGGTCTGCGTGAAGCGCTCCTGATAAACCCCGCGGCTGTTGAAATCGCCTATCATGTCGCCGGTAACCGGGTTCTGGAAGGGCATCGCCACGCGCTTGGCTTCGTCCGCCGAAGGTGCGCCGGGCCGGATGCGGAGCAGGCGTCCCTTTGCGGAGTCAGTAATCGCATATATGTAGCCGTCGGGGCCAGCTGCAACGGATCGGATGCGCTCTTTGAGGTTGTCGAGCAAGGCTTCTTCCTGCACCACAACATTGTCCTTGACGCGCAGGCGTCTGACGACATGGCCCATCAGTTCGCTCGTGAACAGGTCGCCGCGCCAGCGCGGAAACTGTGTTCCGTTGTAGTAGGTCAGGTCGGACGGCGCGCGCGACGGCGACCAGGATGCCACAGGGTCGACGAAGTCGGGATCCTCCTGCTTTTCGGACATAGGGCGCCCAGTATAGTCGAAACCCCAAGTGACGAGCGGCCAACCATAGTTGCCGCCGGGGGTAACAAGATTCAGTTCGTCACCCCCCTTGGGTCCGATGTCGATAACAAAAATTTTGCCGTCCTCGGTGCGGGTGATGCCGGCAGAGTTTCGGAAGCCTGTTGCCCAGATCTCGGGAAGAGCGCCGTCAATCTTGCTGAACGGGCCATTCGGCACCGCGCGACCATTTCTGTCGATATGGATGATCTTGCCTGACTGGTTGTCGAACCGCTGGACCATGCCCCGGTTCCCCTGACCGCCGGAACCGACGCCCACGAGCATCGTCTTGTCGGGCAGGAACAGAATTCGAAGAATGCTGGGACCGCCCGGAGGAGCTGGCCTGGCCGTGCTGAAGATGATCTGCTGATCGGTCAGTCTCTCACCATCAAATCGTGCTTTCAGGATTGAACCGGTTCTGGCGCTGTCGGTGCCTGTTACTATGGTGAGGTAAAGTGTGTTGTTCACGGCAAAGTCGGGATCGAGCTTGACGTCGAGCAGGCCGTCGAAAATGCTGCCGTTCAGCACCTCGGGCACGCCTTCAACTGCCTTTGGCTGCAGCGAGCCCTTCTTCACTATCCGCAATTTTCCAGGGCGCTCGGTGATCAGCATGTCGCCATTCGGCAGCCAGGTCATCGCCCATGGGTGATCCAGTCCATTGACTACTTCTTCGACCCAGTATTCCCGATCTTCGCCGCGGCCGGCGGGCGCAGCGCGTCCCAAGCCCGTCATCAGAAGTGCAGCGCTTGCGATTGCGGCCATCGCCGGCAGGCCATAAGCCCGCACCCGCGCAAGCGCACTTCTGTTCCGCGTCATGACCATCTCGAAAAACTCCTTGCCTGCGCACCTACTTTTGTAGAACGCAAAAATTCCCGCGGACGTTTGCTGCCTGCAGCAGCACTCGAACTGTGCGTTGTCAGCAAAAGCCCTCTTTCGCCTGACTTAAAAAATTGAAATCTATAGTCTTCGACCAAATTCTTCGGACATGATCGGGAATGAAAAGCAGCGATACCGGTAAACCCATGGCGGCCCCCAAACGCCGCAGGTATACGAGCGCGATCATGACCGAGCGGCGCCAGCGCATCGTTGACTGCGCCCACCGCATTCTGGGAGAAGGCAACGTTCCCGCGCTCACGATTGAACGGCTGTGCCGTGAAGCCGAAGTGGCGCCGCGCACGATTTACCGTCTGTTCGGTAACAAGGAAGGCGTGATCCAAGCGACCGTGCAAGACCGCCTGAGCGAGGTGCGGAGGCATCTGGCATCGCGACAGGCTGAATACTCGATCGACGTTGTCTTTGCAGAACTGGACTGGATGGTCTCGGAGATGGAGCGCGACGACGAATACGCCCGGGTCGTCATCGGCTTCTATTTCTCGATGGAGCAGCGTGAAGCGGCCATCCAGGAATTGCGCTCGGTCGCCTACAACCGCTGCCGCAACTGGCTTGACCGTGAGATCGTCGCAGGAAACACCGACGTGCGGCTCGATCTTGAGCGCACTGCCCAGGAATTCGTGTCGATGGAATTTCTGGTCTATCAGCGCTGGGCGATGCGCAAGGTCACAGCCGAACATTGTCGGCTGGAGCTGCACAGCAACTTTCTGAAAATGGCTGCGCTGGTGCTCACAGGGTCTGCCCGCGAAGCCTGCATCGAAATGCTTGTGGCAAAGCAGAAGCAACTCGGCAGCAGCGCAATCGGCGCAGCGGCCTCGACCAACAGGGCGGAACGCGATGCCGGTCTGCAGTTTGCTGGCGCGGTTTCTAACGGGGAAGAGCATAAGCTATGATCTCGTCAGCGCGCCCAGTCTGAAACCACATGTGCTGTCCCGACGCGACAACGACGTACTGACGCCCACCTGCCATGTAGCTCATCGGCGTCGTCTGGCTGCCGCCGGGCAACTTGTCCCGCCAAAGTTCCTTGCCGCTGGCCATGTCGAACCCGCGCAGATAGCCGTCCATGGTTGCTGCGATAAAAAGCACACCCCCTGCCGTGGTGATCGGACCGCCGATATTGGGTGTGCCAAGTTCGACATCGAACCAGAGGGGAACCGGGAACTCGTGATTGATCGTGCCCAAGGGAACGTCCCACAAGGTCTTGCCGGTTGCCAGATCGATGGCCGTAAGCCCGCCCCATGGCGGCTTCGTGCAGGGCGCCCCGAGCGGTGACAGCAGCCATTCGCGCTTAACCTCATAGGGCGTGCCAGCCATGGGCGAGACATCTTCGTGCGCCGAAAGTTGCACCGTACCGCTGCCATCGCCCTGGCGCTTGCGCAGCTTGATCACCGAGGCAACGCGGCTGCTGTTGATGTAATAGATCTGCCGCATAGGATCGATGGCGCCAGCACCCCAATTGGCCCCGCCTGATGCGGCCGGATAAGTGATGGTGCCGCGCTCGGTAATCGGCGTGAACAGGCCCTCGCTGCGATACTGGGCAATCAGATCACGACATTTGGCCCTGTCGAGGAAAGTAAAACCCCAAGCATCGTCTGGCGTTACCTGTTGCGGAACGATCGGCGCAGGCAAACGCGGGCGAGGCTGCGTGGGTGACAGCCATTCGCCGGGTACGCCGCCCTGCGGCACGGGCACCTCGTCGATCGGATAGACAGGAGCGCCGTTTCGCCGGTCTAGGATGAACACATAGCCCTGCTTGGTCGGCTGAACGAGTGCAGGAATCGTCTGACCGTTGCGCACGATATCGATCAGCGTCGGCTGGGCCGGAGTATCGTAGTCCCAGATGTCATGATGAATGAGCTGGCGGGCCCATACCAGCCGGCCGCTGAGCGCATCAAGCGCGACGATGCTGTTTGCATGCCGATTGTCTCCCGGCCTAAGCCCGCCATAATAGTCGGGCGATGCGCTCGAAGTCGGCAGAAAGACAAGACCGCGCTCTTCGTCCGCGGCCATGACCGACCACATGTTGGCCGCGCCGGTGGTATGGCGACTGTCGCCGCCCCACTCGCTGTCTGATCCGCCCTCTTGCGGAATGGGGTCGAATGTCCAGACTGGCGCGCCTGTTCTCACATCAAAGGCGCGAATGATCCCGCGCGGCGCAGCGGCACGGACATTGTCCAGAACCGAGGAGCCGACGATGATCCGGTCGGACACGACTGTTGCCGGAGCGGCCAGCTTGACCTCGCCCTTGTGATGAACCGGACCGGGATCGACACGCACGATCCCCGCTACGCCAAAGTCCGTGCAGGGCTTGCCATTGCGGGCATCCAGAGCGACCAGTTGCAAGTCGACGCTGGCAAGGACGATCCGCGTCTGGCAGGCTGCGCTCTGAGGCAACGTGTTGTCCTGCCATTGCGACAGGCCACGGCAGGCATACTGATCGGGCAGCGCCAGCTGCGGATCGACCTTTGCATCGTAGACCCACTTTTCCTGCCCTGTGACCGGATCGAGCGCGATGACACGCGAGAACGGCGTGCAGGTAATCAGGCTTCCTGAAGCAAGGATCGGCGTCGTCTCATTCGTGCTGTTGGTGAGTTGCGCAGGGTTGCGCCGTTTCAGCTCCCCGGTGTTGTAGCGCCATGCGACTTTGAGATGTGCGACGTTGCCCGGGGTTATCTGCGCCGCTGCCGTATAGCGGGTGCCCGCATTGCTTGCGCCCCATTGTGCCCAATCGGTGTTGGCCGGGCCACCTTGCGGGATCACCAGTGGCGGCAGCGCCGGATTGGCCCGCCACCAAACCGCTCCGACAATCAGAACGATCACTGCAATGATGACAAGCCGCCGACGCTTCATGGCCTTACACTTCCAGCGTGGCAATGTGCGCCCGTACGTCGACCGTATCGCCTTCTTCGGCAACGATCTCGATCAGTGTGCCAGCCGCGGGCGAAGGCACCTCCACGGTCGTCTTGGCAGCCTCGATTTCCACCAGCGGTTCACCATCGGCCACGGTTTCACCGATGGCTTTGAGCCAGCGGACGATCTCGCCATCCTGCATGCCCATACCGAACTGCGGCAGAAGAACCTTGAGTTTTGGCATTTCCGTTTCCTCAGACGTGTGTGCGTGCAGCGGCGCGCACCAGTTGGCTGGCAGCCGCGACGATGCGATCGACAGTGGGGTAAAGCGGCTTTTCGATATGTGGGGAAAACGGCAGATGTGTATCGGCCGTTGCAACGCGCAGGACCGGACCGCGCAAGGCGTCGAACGCGCGTTCAACGATCTGCGCCGATATCTCGCTGGCGGCGCTGCAGTTCTGGTGCGCAGGATCAACGATGATCGCCCGCCCCGTTTTGCGCACCGATTTCAGGATCAGGTCGATGTCCAGTGGCACGAGTGTGCGAGGATCGACCACCTCTGCCGAAATGCCTTCCTTCGCCAGCTTTTTGGCCGCCTTGAGCGCAAGCGGCACGCCGCCTGCGATGGCGATGATGGAAACGTCGGTCCCCTCTTGCTTGATGTCGCCGCAACCCAGCGGGATCATGAAGTCCGGGTCGTCAGGGACTTCCATTTTGCCTGACCAGCAGGTGCTGTCTTCGAAGCACAACACCGGGTCATCGTCCCTGATGGCAGCCTTGAGCAGACCCAGCGCATCATAAGCGTTGGAGGGCACGATGATCTTAAGCCCCGGCACGTTCATGAACATGGAATAGGGCCGGTCACTGTGCTGGGCAGCGTTTGAATTGCCGTAGAACATGCAGCTGCGGATCACCAGTGGAAGCCGGGCCTGCCCGCCATAGATGTAGCGCGATTTAGCGATGATGCTGATGATCTGATCCATCGCCGGGTACAGGAAGGACGAGATGGTCGCATCGACAATCGGGCGTGTGCCGACCATGGCAGCACCGGCAGCCGCGCCGATGAATCCGTTTTCGGAAATAGGCGTATCGCGCACGCGCTCGGTGCCGAACGCCTCGACTAGGCCGGTGGCCGTGCCGAACACGTTGCAGACGAGATCCTCACCCATCAGGAATACGGTGCGATCGCGCGTCATCTCATCGAATTGCGCTTGCCGGATCGCCTCCAGATACGTTAATTTTGCCATTATTGTGTCCGTTCAAATCTGGACGAATGCAGGAATCGGCAGGCGATCCACAAAAACATCGTCGAAGGCTTCGGCCTGAGAGGGGTAACTGCTGTCGCGCGCGAACTGCAGCGCGTCGGCCACTTCGGTCACGACCTCTTGCTCGATTTGGTCCAGCACCTCCTGCGTGACCCCCGAAGCCAGCAAGCGGACACGGTAAAGGTCAATGGGATCGCGCTTTTTCCATTCGTCGACCTCAGCTCCACGGTCGAGCAGCACCCGGCCCATGTTCACCGCGTGGTCGGCGTAACGGTAGGTCAGGGTTTCGATGAAGGTAGGTCCGCCGCCGCTTCGCGCCCTTGCCACAGCTTCGACCATGGCTGCTTCGACGGCATCGACGTCCTGCCCGTCCACTTGCAAAGAAGGCATGTCATAGGCTTTGGCACGGTCTGTCATCTGCTTTACCGGCACCCCCGCCGAGGCTGGCGTAGAGACAGCGTAGCCATTGTTTTCACAGCAGAAGATGACCGGAAGCTGCCACACTGCAGCAAGGTTCATCCCTTCGTGAAAGGCACCCTCGCCGGTTGCGCCGTCACCAAAGAAGCACAGGGTGACGCGGCCGTTGCCGAGCAGCTTGGAGCCGAGGCCGGCCCCTGCTGCCACCGGCACGCCCGAACCGACGATGCTGGTCTCTCCCAGGCTACCGACAGAGAAGTCCGACAGATGCATTGATCCACCCTTGCCCTTGCAGATGCCCGTGGCCTTGCCCAGCAATTCCGCCATCAGTGGGCGGAGCGCCGCGCCCTTTGCAATCGGGTGCCCGTGGCTGCGGTGCGTGCCGACCATGTAATCGTTGTTGTTCAGGACGATGCAGGTGCCGACGCCGGAGGCCTCCTGCCCTGCATAAGTATGGAGGGCACCGGGGATTTCGCCTTTGGCGTGGATCGTTTCAGCCACGGTTTCAAAATGCCGGATTCGCAGCATTCGCCGCAGTTTTTCCAACGCATTGCTGTTTGAGATGTCGGACATCGTCATCTTCCTCATTGGTATCCGGCGTGTGCCGGCGCCGCTTCGGCGACGATCAGTTCCAGTGGTGCAAAATACATTGGTTCCGGCGCGCCGCTGGTGATGGCGTAGACATTTTCCATGTGGCAGGGCCCGTGACGGGTGCCGAAGAACAGGCTGTCCAGGCTGATGAGCATCCCCTCTTCCATAACGAAGCCCTGCTTCACGCCCGCAAGGCCAGCCGAGGGATACGGCAAGGGGATTTCCAGCGGCATCAGGCCAATGCCATGCGCCACGACAAGCAGCTTTTCCGGCGAAGGGACGCCGTTTTCACGCAGATGTTCCAACCCGATCGCAGGCAGGCTGTTGGTCGAAACACCCGGCCGCAAATGCTCTACCATCTTCAGGAACCCATCGCGCAGGATGTCGTGCAACTGCTGATAGCCCGGTGTGGGCTTGCCGATCACCGCGGTACGGTTGATGTCGATCCACATCCCGTCATGCAGTCCCTGGGTTTCAAGAATGACGATGTCGCCGCTGCGCAACGCGCGATTGCCCGCGGTACGGAAGAGGTCGGGAATGAAGTCGTCGCCCTCGTAACTTCCCCCGAACAGCATACCCCCGTCATCCACCGGGATGACCTTGTTGCGGACCATGAAATCACACAGACGCGCCTGAACATCGTTCCAGTCGGCACCTTCGTGCAGGAGCCCCCCGGCGTGGGCAATGATCTTGTCCGCCAATTGGCCGACCTTACGATAGCGTGCCAGTTCCTCGGGAGACTTGACCACGCGCACCTGCATGATCAGGTCGAGTGCATCGACGAAAGTGTGCGGCGTATGGCGCGCGACCGCCGCCGACATCCGGTGCTCGTCAAACCCGATCGCGGTGTTTGCCAGCCCGTGATCGACAAGTGCCGCGCTGATGGCTGCGGCCACGTCGGGTTGGCAGGTGCCACGGATCGCGCCGGCAATGGACAGGGCATCGGCGGCCAATCGGTCAGGTTTGCGGTCCGGGTCGATATAGCGACTGACCTCGCAGAAATTCAGCATGTCGAAGGTGCGAATTTCATCGAAATGGCAGGTCTTCGTATCGCGATTCAAGACTGCCACCACTCCGACAGTCGCCTCTGGAATGACCAGAATGACCGGGGACGATGCACTTGCCGGGACAATTGCTGCGGCAAACGGCTCCATTTGCGTCCAGCGCTCCAGCACCGAATGATACCCGGTAACATGGCGCACGTCGTGAGGATGGGTCAGCACCAGCGCCGAAAGGCCCTCGGCACTCATGCGTGATCGCAGGCGGGTGATATGCTGGCCAGTCATGCTTCAGGCCGCAGCCTTGGATACATCCGCCTGCAGGGCGCCGGTACTAAGATCGCGGAGAAATTCGTGGTTCAGGATAAAGCGGACGTCCCCCGCATCATCGGTGAAGGCAACCGCGCCGTGGCCCATGAAAAGGTATTCGGTTGGCACATCGCAACGCGCCTCGCTGTGGCGGGAACCGATCGGCTCATAACCGTATGTGCCCGCTGGAGCCGACCCGACATCATAGATCAATTCACCGCTGACCACGAAGTACTGGCCATGTCCAAGGTGCCAATGCGGCGCAAACGTGGCGCCGGGCTGCATCGACACCCACAGCACCCAGTCCCCGGTCTCCTCGCTGTAGCGGAGCAGGCGAACACTCGTGCCTTCACCAAGCTCGTGCGTTGCGACATCGGCAATGTTAACGATCAGGTCACCGACTTTTCCGGCATCATGCTGCAGTATCATCATCACTCTCCCTTGGCCTCGTTGAGGAGGCTCACATTGTTGCGGTGAGGCCCTCGTCCGCCGCGATCACGGCGCCATGCAGCGCACTCGATGCTGGACTGACGAGGAAAAGGATCAGGTCGGCGATCTGGGCGGGTTCCATGAAGAACTGCCGTCGCGGGCTGGGATGGCCTTCCATCAGTGCGGCGATTGCTCCTTCGCCCTCGGGCGTGCGCAAGGGCGCAGTCAGTGGCGTCGCCACCGCGCCGGGGCAGACGCAGTTTATCCGGATGCCCTTGGGGCCTTGCTCGGTCGCAAGCGCCCGCGCCAGCATGGCGACCCCGGCCTTTGAAGCGGAATACGCACTGTCGCCAGCCCGACCGGCGGTGCCGCTGACCGAACTGACAAAGACGATGCGCCCTTCTCCCCTGGCAATCATGGCAGGCAAAGCCGCCTGCGTGACATAAAAGCTGCCCTTCAGGTTGACGTCGATATGGCGATCGAACAGCGCGATCGGGCTTTCCGGCACCGGGTTCGATTGCCAGATTGCCGCATTGTTGATCAGAATGCTGGCTGGCCCCATCGCTTCGGCAAGCTCAGCAACCCCGCGCATCACAGCATCCGCATCGGCCAGATCAAGCCGCCGCGCACAGGCGATGTCGCCCCGGGCAATTGCAGCATCGAGTTCATCCTGCGGCGCGTTGGAAAGGACCCCGACGCGAACCCCTTGTTCAGTCAATGCCCGCGACACGGCCTCACCAATGCCCGAGGTGCCGCCTGTCACCAAGGCCACCTGGCCTGCGAGCACCGTCATTGCGGCATCACTCCGGCCGCGTCTGCATCGGTCAACGGCGTGCAGCGCATCACGACCGGCTCTCCCTCGACACATGCCCATCCTGCGGCGGACATGGCCTTGTGATACGGCATGTCAGGATGGGCCACATAGGCAGCTTCGTTCGCGAACACTTCGGTAACCACGAACAACGCGGGATCCTCGTCCGAGCGCATCACCTGATACACCAACACATCGGGCTCGTTGCTCCGCACGTCCTTCTGGAGCTGGACCATCAGCTGCGCAAAGTCGTTTGACTTGTCCGGTCTGGTGCGGACATGCATCACGATACCGATCATCAATCAGGCCCCTTTCAAATGAACGAGAGAATGCTGCAAAGCGCCGCGAAACTGGCCCAGGGTCCACGGCCCGAAGAGGCTCGCGGACTGATTGCCCAGTTGCTCGCCGCAGCGCCGGACAATGCCGATGCGCTGACCCTGCTGGGTATCGTTGAGCAGCGCGCCGCCAACATTCCGGCTGCGCTGGCCGCGCTGGGACGGGCAAGGGAATGTGACCCGTCCAACCCCGCGCGGCTGGGCAATCATGCACTTGCCCTCAAGCGCGCCGGGCACCTCGAAGAAGCCATAGCCGCGTTGCATGAAGCGCTGGCGTTGCGCCCGCACGCGCCTGTAACCCTTGCCAATCTTGCCGCCTGCCTGATCGAATCCGGCCGCCCCGGCGAAGCGGTTCCCCATCTCGAAGCAGCGCTCGCGATCGACGGGCAGCATTTCGATGCGCTGAACAACCTTGCCATCGCCTTCACCCGCATCGGCAAGGCAGCGCAGGCCCTGCCGCTCTATGACCGCGCCCTTCGGTTGCGCGCCGGCCACCTTGAGACGCTCTTGAACCGGATCGATGCGCTTGCCACGCTCGACACCGATGCTGCGATCAACGACGTTCGCGCCATCCTGGCTACCCACCCTGGCCATCCCCGCGGCTCGAACCAGCTGGGCATGCTGCTCGAGGCCGGTGGCGAGCATGATGCAGCGATAGCCGTCTATCGCGCAGCTCTTGAAACGGGCGGATTGTTTCATCCCATCGGAGTCAATCTTGCCCGCGTGCTTGTGCAGACCGGCCGTCATGAGGAGGCCGTGGCACTCACCGACAGGCTGATCAACGACCTGCCAAGCGTCACCACGCCTATTGCGCTGAAATGCGCGGCCCTCGCACGAGCCGGGCTGCACAAAGAACTTGAAGCAAGCCTTGGTCTCGATCGCTTCGTCAAGGTCATCGACTTTACGCAGGTCGATGGCTTCCCGGACCGGAATACCTTCGATGCCCAACTGGCGCGGGAACTTTCCAGCCAGGCCTCGCTGACTTTTGATCCCAAAGGTTTGGTAACCCGCAAGGGCTGGCAGAGCGACGATCTGGCCAAGGCCGCCACGCCAGCGCTTCGGGCACTCATCAGCATGGCGAATACGGCAATTTGCACCTATCTGGCCGACCTTCCCGAAGGAGATCACCCGTTCCAGCGCGCGCGCCCGAACGAATGGTCGCTCACGATGTGGGGCACCATGCTCGATCCCGGCGGGGAAGTGGGTGCGCACATCCATGCCCCCAACTGGCTTTCGGGGGTGTACTACCCTGCTTTGCCCAACATCGTTGCTGCCAATCAGGAGGGCTGGCTCGTCATGGACAGCCTGCCTGACGAACTGGGCGGTGGTGGAACACAGCGGCGCTATGAACCGGCTGCGGGCCGAATGATCCTGTTTCCGTCCTATATCTGGCACGGCACCCTGCCATTCTCCGGAGACGAGCGTCGACTGAGCTTCGCGTTTGACTGCGTTCCCGCAGGGGTCGGGCGGCCACACCGCCTGACCGGCTAACCATGCCGGTCCGGTTAAAGGCATGAGCCTGACCGGACCGGCAGGTCGGCTCCAAGCACGCTGAGGGACGCGTGCTTGAGCCGGAACCAGGAAACGCCTTTGGAGGGCCATCAGAATTTTGCAGCCAACTCGATGCCATAAGTTCTTGGGGGGGCGTAGTTGGTGAAGTTGAACAGTCCCGCTACCGAGTTCGCCGATACCCGATAGACCTTGTTGAGAAGGTTTCGGCCAAATGCCGACACACGATATCGGTCGCTTGGCGAAGACCAGATCAGGCTGGCGCCAACTAGAGTACGCGCCTCGCCTTGCGTCCGCTCGGCGTTGAGCGTGACCGATTCGTATTCGGACTGATAATTCATATCAGCGTTCATGCTGACCGTGCCCCACGGCTGCGGTGGGAATTCGTAATTGGCAGTCAGGTTGGCGGTGACTTCGGGAACATTGCGCAGCTTCAGAAAGCTTGCGTCGACATTCGTGCCACTGCCGTCGATATCCGTGAAGAACTGAAGATACTTTGCCTTCTGCCAGCCAAACGCAGCCCCAAGTGTAAGGCCGTTCGCAGGGACGGCTGCAAATTCGAGTTCAAGGCCGTAAACCTCTGCCGATCCGGCATTGGTGGTGCGGGTTTCCTGTCCGGGCAGGCCTGTGATCGGATCTGTAAACGGCACCACTGCATCGCGCTGCAGGTCATCATACTTTACGTAGAATCCAGCCGCATTGAAGCGCAGCTTGCGGTCTGCCGTCTCGGTCTTGATCCCGATTTCAAAGCTGTCTGCGGTTTCTTCGGCAAACGGCAGAGCAGAAGTGGCCGACATGGCCTGTTCGTTGTATCCGCCTGATTTGTACCCTTGGCTGTAAGTAGCGTAGGTGTTCACGCCATCGGCGATTTCCCAGCGGACGCCAGCCCGGATGGTCGGCTTCGAGAAGCTGGCGCTGTCGGAATACTCCGGCCAGAACCCAGTGGCGATGGTTGAACGCCGCACCTGTGGCCGCACTGAAAACGACTTGTCCTCCTTGGTGTAGCGCGCACCGAAGAAAACGTGGAGCGGATCGGCGATCTTGTATTCGGCTTCCCCAAACACGGCATAACTGTCGACCTTGTAATCGGCGGTCGACTGGTTGGGATCGCTCAATGCAGTTGGGTCACCCAGGAAGCGCAGGAAGCCGAGAAACGACGTCGCACTGGCGTCGAGGGTTTGGCCCCAATACATGCCCCCAACGGTTATCTTGAACCGGTCGGAAAAGTCGGAACTGAACCGCCCTTCGATGCTGTATTGCTCGCGAACGTCATCACGGGTGGAGACGAATAGAAAAGCGTTCTCACCGGTGTAGTCCGATGGCAGGATTGATTTAGCCCGGCGATAGCCACCGACCAAGGTGAAGGCACCCAGATCCGCGGCGCGGTGTTCTGCCCGCAGATATGCACCATCCACATCGATGCGATGGCCGTTCAGCGTCCCCACGCAGGTTGGCGCATTAGCGTCGCCCGGGCACAGCGTCGTGCCGGTATCAAAGGGGCTGGCTCCGGTCGTCTGAATGCCGGGGAAACCCAGAACGTCGAAGAGGAAACCACTCGGGCTCTCGTTGACGCTTGGCGGGCTGCCGCCGCGGTCACGCAGGATTTCATAGGTCAGCATGATGTCCGTATCGGACGACGGCTCCCACAGCAGCTTGGCGCGGCCGCTGAAGTATTCCGGGCTGCCGAGCGGGCGATTATCGCCGGGCGTCTGCCCCGGAACGACATCGACAGTGTTCGATTTCGTCTGCCGATAAAATCCATCGCCCTTGAGATACGATCCCGAAGCACGGAAATACAGGTTGGAACTGATAGGCACGTTCAGCGATGCTTTTGCCGAAAACGTGTTGAAGTTGGCATAGCCAAGCCGAAGTTCTGCGGCCAGCTTGTCGTCCGGTCGCTTGGTCATCACGTTCACCACGCCGCCTACAGTGTTCTTGCCGAACAGCGTGCCTTGCGGACCGCGCAAAACTTCGATGCGTTCGATGTCGAACAGATCGAACAATTGCGTCTGGACGTGCGCCAAGACGAAGTCATCGACAACGACCCCGATGGCCGGCTCAAACGTCAGGATGATATCGCCAGTCGACTGGCCACGGATGCCGATCGAGGCCGCGTTGAAGCCCGGAACGTTGGTAATGACGACGTTCGGAATGTCGCCGGTTAGCGCACGGATATCCACTGCGAACTTGCGGTCGATTGCCTGCGATGAAAACGAGGTCACGGCCACTGGAGTATCTTGCAGAGACTCCGACACGCGCCGCGCCGTTACGACAATGGCTTCGAGGCTCGAGGTCTGACTTTGCTCGGTATCGCTTTGCGCTTCAGTCTGCGCCAGGGCTGTTGTGCTAACCCCCGAAAGCATAGCAGCAAAAATTGCCGAACAGGCAATAGATTTGCGTTGGCGGAAACCACCCATAGCACTCTCCCAAGTGGCACTCGGCCGTTTTGGCACGGCTCGCAGTGTGACGCGCCGTTCTCCGGCGCAGCCATAAACAAACATATATGTTCATTTTTTGGAAGAAGAAAAATCAAGCAAGTTTGATTTTATTTTTTGGGATAAGCATCATGTTGTATTTGCAAAGAAAGTCGTGCTTGTTGGCAACTGCGAGCCCCGCCGTTGCCTTCCTCTTCGACTCTGAGGGAAAAACCTATAGCTGCCAGCGAAAACCTCATTCTTCGGCTGGCAATCATGGTGGCCACCGGCGTGGTTCGGAGTTTGAAAAAGGATACCTGGGCGGAGTCGGTCACGCGAGCCACGATCTGGCATCCGCGGCCACGGCAGGCTATGCTCACGCCGCTTTATGCTCCTACTGAGCGCCTCAGGTGGCTCACGACATCGACCTTCTTGGCGACACATAAACCGTAACTGGAAAGTTGAAGACGGTAGCCGTAGGCTAGAGCAGATTCCGATCACTCTGGCTCATACCCGGCGGCGATAAAACAGTTGGTGCATTCGTTCGGTGTGAAGCGTGGCAGCGCGTCTCGAATGGCATCCCAGAGCTCGGGGACGGCCCGTGCCGCGGCCTTTCTCAGGATCGCCTTCAACTTTGAGAATGCGTTCTCGATGGGGTTGAAGTCCGGGCTATAGGGGGGAAGGAAGAGCATCCTTGCGCTGAAGGCTTCGATGGCTTCACGCGCTGCAGCAACCTTGTGGGCTGGCAGGTTGTCGAGGATGACGATGTCACCGGGCCGCAATGGCTGCGCGAGGACTTGCTGCGGGTAACCGTCGCAAGTTCACTTTGGCCGGCCGTTTTGATGCATCTGGGAGGGGGCAGAAAGGAACCAGTTTCCGTTTTCCGCTTCGGGCGAAGTTCACTGGCTGACCCGATTTTCTCGGCGGGCTTTGTTTTGTGGTTCCGTTCTGCGGAAAAAGTCTCACGAATACGCGCATTCGCCGCCCGGGAGCGGCCATTCAGGGAAAAATTTGTCTGAAGTGAATGGCGGAGACGGAGTCCGCCAAACTAGTGTCCAACTGCATCCGCACACCGCCAGAAAAACATTAAAAATAAAGGGGTTTAATGAAGTTCCGACCCTCTTCCCGTCCGAATGTGTCCCGTTGCGTTCCCATAAAACCGCGCTATTATAGGGGAATGATTGTGGGAACGCTCTGCTCTTGGTGCCATGGTGGCTCAACTTAGGCAGGTTCGATTCCCGGATAGGGAGCCATAATGCCCAAGAAACTGAGCAACGCGCTCACCCCCTTGGCGGTGAAGAATGCAAAGCCCGGTCGCCATGCCGATGGTGGCGGGCTGCATTTGCTGGTGAAGGAAAGCGGCGCGCGGTCGTGGGTCTATCGCTTCATGCTCAGCGGTAAGTCGCGGGACATTGGCCTTGGCACAGCTGGACCGGACGGCATTTCCCTTGCCGATGCCCGCGACGCCCGCGACGCACTGCGCCTCAAGGTGAGGGCGGGGATTGATCCCCTTGAGGAACGCCAGCGGGTGGCGGCAGTGGCTCTTGCGGCGGCTCAGGCGGCACAGGTTGCCGGAATCACGTTCAAGGCCGTGGCCGAAACTTACATCGGCGCGAATGAGGGAAGCTGGCGCAATGACAAGCACCGGCAGCAATGGAAGAACACGCTGGCCACCTATGTCTATCCGGTGATCGGGGATCTGCCCGTTTCCAAGGTCGGGACTGCTCATGTTTTGCAAATCCTTGAGCCGATCTGGAAAGCCAAGGCCGAGACTGCCAGCCGCGTGCGCGGTCGCATGGAAACGATCCTCGACGCCGCCAAGGCGCGCGGATACCGGGAGGGCGAAAACCCGGCCCGGTGGCGCGGCCATATCGCGCAAATCCTGCCTGTCCGTTCACGGCTCACGCGCGGCCATCACAAGGCTATGCCGTATGATGCGATCCCCGCATTTATAGGCGCGCTGCACAAGCGTGAGGCCGTGGCTGCGCTGGCGCTGGAATTTACGATCCTGACTGCTGCCCGCACTGGTGAGGTGATCGGCGCAAAGTGGGATGAGGTCGATCTGGACAAGGCAATCTGGACGATCCCGGCCAGCCGTATGAAGGCGGGCAAGGAACATCGCGTGCCTCTGTCAGCGCGTGCTGTGGAGATTTTGGAGTCCACGCAAGGGCTGCGCAAGGAATGGCTGTTCCCAGCGACCAAGGGTGGGAGCATGTCCGGCATGGCCATGACCATGCTGCTACGCCGGATGAAAGTTGACGTGACCGTGCACGGCTTCCGGTCGGGCTTCCGCGACTGGTCCGCCGAATGCACCGGCTATGCCCATGAAGTCGCCGAAATGGCCTTGGCGCATACTATCGAGAACAAGGTGGAGCGAGCCTATCGGCGCGGCGACCTCTTCGACAAGCGGCGGCGGCTCATGGACGATTGGGCCACCTATTGCGCCAGGATCCTGGCGGCTGGTGCCAACGTAACGCCCATTCGCAGAGCAGACGCGAAATAGTGGCCAGTCGCGTCTGCGGGTTATGGACGCTTACCCCCTCCTACATTCGCTATAAAATTTGTTTCGCGGTCTCAATTTGGCCGAGCAAAAGGAAGATCGCTTGGTTCATCAGTTGGAATGCCGATACCTGTGTGGCCCACGACCACGAATCTTTTGAAGAAGATCAATCATTTCTCGCCCCAAGACGTTGTTGAGCAACGACTATGATTGCCGCTTATGAAAACAGGTGCCGCTGAATATCAATGAACGCCCCACGTATTTCGGGGATCGAGCCGAGCACCCTCTTGGCGTCGTTTGTTCCGCCGTATCGGATCTGGAGGAAATCGCTGATTCGGTGGGGTGCCAACTCGTCGATGCCCTGAATCTCGTACGCCTGCAGGACGTACGCCAGGAACGCCCGCATTTCCTCCTCGTACCCCGTCAGGCCGGTGGCCTTGGCGGCTTCCACCCGTTCGGATCGTGACATCGGCGCGAGGGTGAAGCGGACGTAGGCGAGGACGTCGAACACGTCGCTTTGGGGGGCGTCGATCAGGCGGCGCATGTCGTCCATGCGGTCGCGGTCGTAGCCCATTTCCTCCAACCGGCGGAGGAACGCCAGACGTCGGTCGGGGTCCGTCCAGACGTTACGCAGTTCGTCCGCGTCCGCGACCATCGTGCTAAGGTCACCAAACAGTTGCTGCATGAACTCCCGTGCCGTGATCTGGCGCCCGTTGAACCAGTACGTCGTCTCCGCGACGTAGCGGATCCTGCGCTCCTTGCCGTCCGCCAGCTTTACGACCACGCGCTCCACAGGTGGACGGGGTTCCATACCCCCACCATCCCTGTCGTCGCCGTCACCCTCCGTGCCGTCGTGGCCACCTCCCCCACGACCGCCGCCGCCACCTCCCGTCGGCTCCTCCGGCTCGCCATCCCATGCAGGATCCTTGAAGTGCTCATAGGCCTTCACGAAGTCGTAGATCGTGAAGAAGTCCTTCCCGTCGAAGGTGCGCGTGCCCCGGCCGATGATCTGCTTGAACTCGATCATCGACTTCACCGGCCGCAGCAGCACGATGTTGCGCACGTTGCGCGCATCCACTCCGGTCGACAGCTTCTGCGACGTCGTGAGGATCGTCGGCAGCGTCTTCTCGTTGTCCTGGAACTCGCGCAGGTGCTGTTCGCCCAGCTTGCCATCGTCGGCTGTCACCCGCTCGCAGTAATGCGGGTCTGGGTTGGTCTTCACCTGGTTGATGAAATTGCGGACCCGGGCGGCGTGATCCTGTGTCGCGCAGAACACCAGCGTCTTCTGGCGCTGGTCGATCTGGTCCATGAACTCGCACACGCGGCTCATCTCGCGCTCATCGATGATCAGCTTCGTGTTGAAATCCGCCTCGGTGTATTCCTTGTCGGGGTCAATCTCCCCGCTCACCACCTCGTCCTCGTCGCTGAAGGTGTAGGTGTCCATCGTGCTCGCCATCTGGCGCACCTTGAATGGGGTGAGGAAGCCGTCGCCGATCCCCTCCTTCAGCGCATAGGTGTAAACCGGGTCGCCGAAATAGCGGTAGGTATCCGCGTTCACGTCCCGCTTGGGGGTGGCGGTAAGGCCCAGCTGCACGGCGGGCGCGAAGTATTCGAGGATCCCGCGCCAAGTGCTTTCGTCTCGCGCGCCGCCGCGGTGGCATTCGTCGATCACGATGAAATCGAAGAAGTCCGGCTGGTAGCCTTCGAATGTCAGGCCGCTTTCCACGCTCTTGCCGTCCGTCATGAAGGTCTGGAAGATCGTGAAGAACACGCTCGCATTGGTGGGCACCTTGCCCTGCTTGCGGATTTCCTCAGGGCTGATCCGGCATAGCGCATCCGGTGGGAAGGCGCTGAAGGCGTTGTAAGCCTGATCGGCAAGAATGTTGCGATCGGCGAGGAACAGGATGCGCGGGCGGCGGACCGGCTCGCGGGTCAGGTTCCAGCGCGACTGGAACAGCTTCCACGCGATCTGGAACGCGATCGAGGTTTTGCCCGTGCCCGTGGCGAGCGTCAGCAGGATGCGCTGCTGATCCTTGGCAATCGCCTCGAGCACGGCGGTGATGGCGTTGTGCTGATAATAGCGCGGCTGCCACTTGCCGCCACCGGTCTCGAAAGGAACTGCGCCGAAGCGTTCGCGCCAGGCATTACCGGTGGGGAAGCAGCGCTGCCAAAGCTCATCGGGCGTCGGGAAAGGCGGGGCGATGTTGCCCTCCTTGCCCGTGTGCATATCGACCTCATACCACTGGGCCCCGTCAGAGGCGTAGGCGAAGCGGGCCTTCAGCCGGGTCGAGTAATCCTTGGCCTGGCCGACGCCCGCGCCTGCACCCTTGCCGTGGCGCTTGGCCTCCATCGTCGCGAGCTTGTGGCCGCGGTATTCAAAGACGTAGTCGGCCGAGAGCGGAGCGCCGCGCTGACCGCCGGGCATGATGCGACCGGGGCAGATCGCCTCGCGCCGGATGTGCGCACCCTCGACCACGCCCCACCCGGCATCACGCAGCACGGGATCGATGCGATTGGCGCGGGTATCGGCTTCGGTTTCCTGCATTGGCTCAGACCAGTTCCCCGGCGAACGCCTTTTGAAGGAAGGATTGGCGGAGACTCGCGATGTCATCAAGCTTAGCCTTGATCTGACTTTCCATCAGCGAGAACTTATCCTGCAATCCCTTAAGCGCTGACGCTTGTTGGTCTTGGGTGTGTCTTTCAGGAACCGGCACCAAGCTTGGCGCTAGGGATTGCCTAGTGATCTGTGGCTGCGCGGCGCCCGTTATGACCGTGCTCCAGTCCATGGCTCCTCTGAAGAATTGCTCAAGATAGTCGACGGAAATCCGATCATCTTTCGGGCGCACGACCATCGCGTTGCCAGTGATCCAACTGAATGGCTCGGAAATGTTGACGCTGCCACAGGTGGCCCCACGGCATGTCACCAGCAACTGCGGCGCTTCGTGGTTGAACTTGTCGTAGCGCCCGATCGGGCCGTTCGCGCCAAACACGATGTATGCGCCATCTGGCTTCAAATCCTTGGCCGAGATGGTTTTTGGCTGATAGATTTCGCACAGGTCGCCGAGCTTCAGCCAGTCGCCGCCGACACCATCAAAGACGGCCCGGCTGGCGGACGCTGAGAGGTTTTCGAGGTCAGTCAGATTGGCTTCGGCGAGGGCGCGGGCGCGGTCGAGGGCTGCGAAGGCCTGATCCAGCACCGCAACAATCCGCTTCTGCTCCTCAAGCGGGGGGAGTGGCACTTCCAGCTTGGAGATGTGACGATAGTGGCGTGCATAGCCTAGGGATGGGAACGGGTTGGCCTCAAGGAAGTATCGGAGAAACTTGGCATCTAAGAAATTTCTTGGTTTGAGGATTTTCACCCCGTCGGCCCCGACGACAAAGTCGAAGTCGATAAGCTTCAATACCTGAGTGTGGTCTCCGAAAATGACCATGGGAGACGACACTTTCACAGCGTCGTTATCGTTGTTCCAATAGCCATTGATAAAATCCGCTTCCTGCGAAACGATTGGAACAGCGCCAGCGTCCAGAAACGATTTTCGCGGAACCTTGGCGGGAATGCGGACATTTTCGATGCATTCCGAGAGCGGCCGAGCCCCCCAAGTCACAGCATTCCCCTGATCTCTTCGAGGATCTGCCGCGTCTCCTCGTCGCGGGCGAGCATGTCGGCGATGATCTGGTCGGGCGCGCGCAGCGGCGCCTCCTCGGGCACGGTGGGGTTGCGGACCGACAAGTCCCACGTCGCCTTGTCGAGATCGTCGACATCCACCGTCCAGCTTTTTGCGCTATCCGCCTTGTCCGGCTGGAGCGCGACGAACTCAGCGAGGTCACCATCGTTGAGCGCGTTGGTTTTGCCCATCGAGCGGCCCGGATCGAGCTGGTAATACCAGACCTGCCGGGTGGGCGCGCCCTTTTCGAAGAACAGCACCACGGTCTTCACGCCCGCACCCTGGAATGTGCCGCCGGGGCAATCGAGCACGGTGTGGAGGTTGCAGCTGGTCAGCAGTTCCTTGCGCAGCTCGACGCTGGCGTTGTCGGTGTTGCTGAGGAACGTATTCTTGATCACCACCGCCCCGCGCCCGCCCGCCTTTAGCTTGCGGATGAAGTGCTGCGTAAAGAGGTAGGCGGTCTCCCCTGACTTGATCGGGAAGTTCTGCTGCACCTCCTTGCGCTCACCCCCGCCGAAGGGCGGGTTGGCAAGCACGATGTCGTGACGATCAGCCTGCTGGATGTCCATCACGTTCTCGGTGAGCGTGTTGGTGTGGCGGATCTGCGGCGCCTCGATCCCGTGCAGGATCATGTTCATGACGCCGAGCACGTAGGCGAGCGACTTCTTCTCCTGCCCGTAGAAGGTCTTGCGCTGGAGGATGTCCCACTCGGCAGCGGACAGGTCAGGCCGGCGCAGGTATTCGAACGCCTCGCACAGGAACCCTGCCGAGCCTGCCGCGCCGTCGTAGATCGTCTCGCCGATCTTGGGGTCTACCACCTTGATCATGGCGCGAATGAGCGGGCGCGGCGTGTAGTATTCGCCGCCATTGCGCCCGGCATTGCCCATGCGCTTGATGCGGGTCTCGTATAGGTCGGACAGCTCGTGCTTGGCTTTGCTGCTGCCGAAATCGAGCGTGTCGACAATGTCGATCACCTCGCGCAGGGAATAGCCGGAGCGGAAGCGGTTGATGATCTCGTTGAAGATCTCGCCGATCTTGTATTCGATCGTATCGGGATCGTCGGCGTCGGCGCTGAAGGTTTTGAGGTAGGGGAACAGGTCACCGTTGACGAAGTCGATCAGGTCCTGGCCAGTCATGGCGATCTGGTGATCGATCTCGCCATCATCGCGCTTGGGCGCGGCCCACACGTCCCAGCGGTATTCGGGATCGAGGATGGGCTGGTATGCGCGACCTTCGAGCTCGGCCTCGTCCTCCTGCGCGGCCTCGAAGTCGTCGAGGTATTTCAGGAACAGTAGCCAGCTGGTCTGCTCGGCATAATCGAGCTCGGACGCGAGGCCCTCGTCGTTGCGCATGGCCCGGTCGATGTTGTTGAAAGCGTTTTCGAACATGGGTGACGGCTAGCCAGCAATCGCCCAAACGACAAGCGGTTCCGGCTGTTCAATTGCAGCCGAATTAGCGTTATGCTGTGTATTCTTGCAGACATAGCAACACTGATTGTCCGATTGGAACACACTTTGGCAAAGTACGGCCTTGGACAGACCGATCTCAATTTGTTGGTCCAACTAAGCCTAGCTGGTTTGATCGCAGAACCTGAACGCCACCTCTCGAATCTCCTGAAGTCACAGCAGCCCATCGAGTGGGAGACGAGGAAAGCTTTATCCGACGCGCTCAATGGCCGACTGACAACGGCGAGTTTAAAAGTGACGCCGACGAAAGCGAATGACTTCGTGCGTCGATTCAGAAAGCTGAGGTCACAGATCAAGATTGGTCGGCGCGCCAAGGAAAGAGAGCTGGAGATCGGTTACGACAAAGCCATTTATGAAGCCGCCGCAAGAAGTTCTTATGCCTCTAAGACAGTCGAAGGGTTTTATACCACGGCCAAAAAGCTCGACACTTGGATTGAAGAATGCCGTAAAAATAAGTTCTCACACTCAGATTTAGCTTTTGAGGTAGCCTATATCTACAGTTGCTTGAAGCAGCAAAACGCAGAGACTGGCTTGAAAGCATCAATCGAAACACTGTTAGAGATTGTCCAAGCCTTCGATGATCTCGTGATCGAGGCAGCAGATAGATCCATCCATCCCGAAAAACTGATGATAGCCGTTGTGACGCCATGATCAGATGTCACCCTGAATCGGAATTTTGAATAAGGGTGAAATGCCACCCTACAAACTCATAGCCACGTCATCGGTCCTCTAGAGACGGAGACGGACAATGAGTGATAAAAGAAATGTTCAGCCCAAGCTGGCCTATAGCATTCGCGAAGCTTGCCATGCATCAAGCCTAGGCCGTTCCACGATTTATGGTCATATCGCTGCCGGACGGCTTCGCGCAGTTCGTGTCGGTGGTCGCACGGTCATCCCAGCAGATGCGCTTCAAGCGCTAATCTCTGGCGAGGCGTGAACCATGCCCCAAAAACAAAACCCGACCACCGAAAGCGGACGGGTTTCGCGGAACAGCTTGGTCGGCACTTCCGCGAAATCTCTTAGCCCGATCCGGACTGCACTGCAACTTCCGCCAATCATTGCTCAGCATCTTTGGCGACCCGATGAGCTGATTGTCATCGAGACAACTGTCATGCTCGCAATCTCGCTGTTTGGAGGCTCGGCACATGGCTGAGCGCGGAAGCGAAGAACAGGGAACGCCCGACATCGGGGCGCTGACAGATCAACTACGGCGAGCGCGGCTATGGGCCTGGAGCATTCTTGAGCAACGTGCTCCTGGTGCTGCTCGCGAGCTTGCCTGGGCAACGATCAACCTTGCCCGTGACCACGACCCTGACACCTACAGCCCTTGGCTCAAGGTTCCAGCATTGGAGCCAGAGGCGCTGCACCGCGCGCTTGATCTTGCTAGCGACATTGCTCGCCTGATCCGAAAAGCCGACGCGCTGCAACCTCACCTGATCAGGACGCATGGGAGGTGCACATGAGTCACCCAATCGACTTGGTCCATGCGTTCATCGGTCGATTTGTGTCCTATCCGTCATGCGAAGCTCAGACAGCCCATGCGCTATGGATCGGTCACACCCATCTCATGCAGCATTGGGATTCGACCCCACGCCTAGCCTTTCTCTCGCCCGAGCCCGGCAGCGGGAAGAGCCGCGCGCTGGAGGTGACGGCACTTTTGGTTCCGCGCCCCGTTGAAACCGTGAATGCCACACCCGCTTACCTGTTCCGCAAAGTTGCCGACCCAGCCGGTTTGCCAACCCTTCTCTACGACGAGATCGATACGGTGTTCGGCCCAAAGGCCAAGGACAACGAAGACGTGCGCGGTATGCTGAATGCGGGGCACCGCCGAGGCGCAGTTGCTGGTCGCTGCATCATGAAGGGTAAGGTGGTGGAGACCGAGGAATTGCCTGCCTTCTGCGCTGTTGCGCTGGCCGGGCTCGGGAACCTCCCTGACACTATCATGACCCGTGCAGTAGTCATCGCCATGCGAAGGCGCGCACCCGATGAGGTGGTCGAACCTTTCCGGGACCGCCTCCAGCGGGAAGAGGCTGCCCCCATACTTGCAGCAATCTCGAGATGGGCCACTACAATTAAGGGGGTTACCTTTCCAGACATGCCGGCGGGTATAGCAGATCGCGACGCCGACGTCTGGGAGGCATTGATTGTCGTTGCCGATCTGGTCGGCGGTGATTGGCCAGGACGCGCTCGTGCGGCAGCCGTCAAACTGGTGGCAGCTGCCAAAGCTAAACCGCCAAGTCTCGGTGTTCGGCTGCTCGCCGACATTCGCGAAGTATTCGCCGAAGCCGATCAGATGACCACGGCAGCCCTGCTCGACGCATTGAATGCCAAGGAAGACGCACCTTGGGGTGATCTCAAAGGGAAAGCACTGGACGGCAGGCGGTTGGCCCGCATGCTTTCCAGTTACGATGTAAAGCCCAGAAAGATACGTGTCGGTCAGGCAACTCAAAACGGTTATCGTCGAGCCGACGTTTACGATGTCTGGCAACGGTACCTGCCTCCCACTCCCGATGTAGAGGGAACAAGTGGAACATCTGGAACAGTCGCATGCTCCGGTGTTTCATATGTTCCGGATGTTCCGCTTACCGGGGAGGAGAAAGCCCGCAATGGGAAAACACGCGTGTGCCAACGGTGTGCCGGCGACGGTTGTAGGTGGTGCGAGGATTAGGATGACAGGTAGAGCGAAGTCTGACCTGGCTCCGTGGCGCACCGGTTTTTGCGGGTGCTGTTGTTCAGGCGCAGGCCCTAGGGCGAGCATCAACCGTCAACGTATTTCGGCACGCCGGAGACGTGATGCGTATGACTCTGACGTCCTTGAGTGGGGAACGAGGAAGACACTATGACTTACGCTCTCGTGGCGCTTCCAACCAAATGCAAACGCAGTTGGGACGTACCCGACCCCTCATCCACTTACTCAGGGGTTAACACATGAGACGCCTGCCAAACGTCGTCAAAAGGCGCATCGTCGAACACCTTGCATGCCATCAAACGCATGCCGAGGTTTCAGATTTGATCTTGGAAGAGTTTGACGTCCCGGTGACTCCTAGGCACGTCCGCGCCTACGACCCCACGTCATTCCAATTCGCCGGTTCGTACAAGTGGCTGGAGTACTACCAAACCGTGCGAAAGCGTTATGCGGACGAAATCGGTGGAGTTGCTATCGCGCAGCGAGCCTACAGAATGCGCCAACTTCAACGCCTCTACGATAAGGCGGTCGAACGAGGCGATCTGAATGAAGCGAGGAGCGTGTTGGAGCAGGCCGCACGCGAGGCGGGCAACATGTTTGTGAGAGCGTGAGTCCGAAGTGGCTGAAAGTTAATGCGCATTCGTTGTTTATGAAACAAGTCTCCATCTGAACGGCTGGGCTTGGGACTTTACAGTCATTCCCGGCGGACGGCTTTCGTGGCGGGTTCACTGCCAAAAACAGCCACTCTGCTGTTTTGGAGATGCACCTGAATTTCGACCGGTACTGGGCCGAAAGCGGAACGCCACTTCGTGGGACGAAGCCGTCGGTCCGAGCCGTGGCCGTGAACCTCAAGTTACGCTGAAACCTGCCATTCTCCTGATCTCGAAGCCCGTCTCTCCTATATCAGTGCTTGAGACATTCCGAAAAGGCTCTTCTGGGACGCGGATTGCCCAAGCTGACTTTTGTTTACACGAATGGTGCATTTTCCGGCACGAGTAGAACTTCGCCGCGCACCATGGGGCGTGTCATACCATCGGCAATTTCGTAGGCCACGGTTTGGGCATGGACTATCAGATCGCGGGTCTTCAACTTCTGTCCGTCTGCCTCCTCTAAGGCCGGCTTGATGCTGGTATCCGCTCTGCCAAAGCCGTTAAGCCGTTGAAGCAGCTCCCAGTCGCGCAGGACATGGATCTGTCCCGCCGCATCGCGCCAGACGCCAATAACGATTCGGTTCACTCTTTGGCTCTGCCCCGTCACTTCGTCGCTAATCGATGCCACCAGAAGCGGCGCATCAAGCCGAGTGCAGCGGGCAAGGAATGCTTCGCGGCCATTTGCCTCCTTCAGCGCCCGATCAAACAGGCTATGTCCCACTCCGATCAGCCGTGTGGGTGCTTGCTTTCTGTCGATTGGAGCGTTGCGATCAAACACAAGGCCCGCATACCGCTTGGCAATCGCGTAGTCGCTCCTGCTCCATTCCTCGGGCGCGATGACCTCCAGCCCATCGGCACGGTTCATTGGCCGCTTGCCCTGGCGTTCCAACTCCAGCTTCAGGAAACGTTCCAGATCGGGCAGATCGACCTTGGGAATATTCCGCCCCACCTGGGCAAAATCGAAACGAGCTACGCTACCAAGCATGTCGCGCACGCTCTTGACCAGATCCTCACCCCCGATCGTGGCCGATGCCTTGTCAAACCAATCAGACAACCCTTGGCGACCAGCTTGTCCGGTCCCGCTGAACTGAGCCTTTCCTTCAGAGAATATCGATTCTATTGAAGGCCCGCTCAGCCCTACAACCAACTGTGAGATATCCTCACGCTCATCCATTGCAACATCAAGCGTGGCCTGAATGCGCTCCAGCTTGGCGTTGAGCAGATCCCATATTCGCGCTTCAACAGTATCGGGATTACGCATGATGAAAACCCGCACGTCGCGCTTCTGGCCATAACGCGACAATCGCCCGACACGCTGATGTAGGCGCATCGGATTCCATGGCATGTCGACGTGGATCAGCGTTGCGCAACGCTCCTGAAGGTCGATACCCTCGCCCGCAGCTTCGGTTGAAACGAGGAAGCGCACCTTGCCTGCGTTGAAATCATCCGCTGCCGCCTCGCGCGTCCAGCTGCGCGGGCCTCGGCCCCCGTCGGCACGCGACAGATCATCAAGCTTACCATCACCGTTGATAAAAGCGCAGCAACCATGCCCGAAGCGCGCGTGGAGGGCATCCACGACAAGGGCCTGCGTTGCCTTGTATTCCGTGAACAGCAGGACCGGTTCGCCCGCAGGCAACTCGTCGCCGATCAGGCTTATCAAGCGCTCGATCTTCTGCTCACGGGCTATCGGTTCGGCCAGCGCAAGCAGTTCCTCCAGACGAGCGACCTCGCCGTCCATCAGTTCAACGAGCAGGCGGGCAGCCGCGTTTTCCACCTGTATCGCGGCGTCATCGAGCGTTTCGGGCTCCTCGGGCGCAGCTATGCTGGCGCGGGCGTTCTGCGCGATGGCCGCCAGCTTGTCGCGCCGCTTGACCAGCGCGCTGCGAATGGCGGCAATGGAGCTGGCTGCCAGCTTTTGCAGCGCGATCAGCAGAAGCATCCGCGCGGTAGCGGCCTGACCGGACAGATTCGAGGCATAGGCCCGGCCATCGAGGATGAACGCGCTTAGCGTATCGTAGAATGCGGCCTCTGCTTCCGAGAAAGCGTATTGGCGCGTCTCGACCGTTACTGGGGTGAACAGTCGCTCGCCCTTTAGATCGGTTACGGTCGCCTTATTGTTGCGTATCATGAACTCGGGCAGCGCAGCCAATTGCTGATCGATATCCTTGTCGGGGCCAAAGCGATCGGCATCCAGCAGACTTAGCAGCGCGAAAAATCCGTGATCCTTGCCGCGATGGGGCGTACCGGTGAACAGCAGCAACGACTTGATCTTCTGGCGGCGCTCCATTTCCTTGAGCAGTTCGAGCGACAGTGTCTCACCCGTGCGCTCATCAGCATGAAGGTGGTGGGCTTCATCGACCACCACAGCGTCCCATGGCTCGGCATCCAGAAACGCACTGGCTTCTGCCCTGCCTTCGGCTACTTCCTGTCGCAGCGTGTGAATGGATGCGACGACCATCTGGGTCACGCCCCAGAAATCGGCAGAGGCCTTGGCGATTTCCCGGCCGTACATCTGCACACGCAGGTCGAACATCGTGTGCAGGCGCTTCTGCCACTGCGGCACCAGCTTGGCGGGGGCGAGTATCAGCAGGCGGCGCACTTGGGCGCGCGCGACCAGCGGCATCAGCACGAGGCCTGCCTCAATCGTTTTGCCGAGGCCTACATCGTCGGCAACCAGCCACCGGAACGGCCATTGCCGATTGACCTTGTGGCACACCCAAAGCTGGTGCGGCAGCAACTGAACACGCGAGCGGGAAAATACGCCCCACTGATCGTTGACCGACCGTATCGCGAGCGCGCTTGCGCGCAGCAAGCCATCAGCGCTGTCATCCCAGCGACCTTGCGACAGTGCAAGTTCTAGCGAACGCGCCAGTGACAGGTCGCTGCGCAGCACGGCGTGAATATCGGCGCCAAACCGAACCACGACGGTTGCGCCGGTATCCGCGATAACCTGCCCCGCCCCATGAACGGGGTGGGAGACTGGGGTTTCGGCTGCCAGAACTGTCACAGCCTCAAGCATAGGTCATCTCTTTCCAAGGATCGGCTGCGCACCATGTGCCGCCAAGGATCTGGCCACGTGCCGCCGGCCAACCACTGCCGCGTTCACGTGTATTCAGCAGTTCGAACGGGAGATCGCCATCGATCCCGAACCGAGTCTCTTCACCAAGCGTATCGCAGACGGCGCGGTGGATTTGCAGCCCTTGTGCGACACCCGAATCAAAATCGCCCAAGCCGATCTTCTGCATGAAATTGCGGATCCGCAGCCGCGCGCTCCAGGCATAAGGTTGGACCCGCGTCGCCTCGTCGGCATCATAAATTCCGCGCCGCGCCAGTTCGCGCACTATCCAGTTTGCCCCCATGCCAAGCGACTTTGCCAGTGGCGCGGCGTCCAGCCCCATCCGGCCGACAATCTGGCTGCTGCTCGGACGAAACAGATCCGTGAGCACCACGTGGGAGCCGTGCTGGGCGATCATTTGTGGCAAGGCCAGCAGGATTTCGCGGTAGGTGCAAAGGTTGCGTGCGATCAGGCACATATCGCCAAGACAGCGGCGCCAGAGGAGATAATCCTCGTCCGCGCCGATGGCGCTCCATTCGATCAGCCGGTCAACATAGGGGCGCAGTTCGTGATCATGCTCGCCAACTCTCGCCAGATCTTGCCACCAATCTTCTTTCAAGCCGCGCAGCACAATCCCGCGTGACTGTTGCGGGGTGATCCGCCCCAGCGTTTGAAACGAGCCGAGCGCCAGCATGGTGAACCAGGCAACGTCGTCACCCGCTTGCAAGGCATTGGCCCCGCACACTTCGTCAAGTTCGCCATACGTCAGCTTGTCATGGCGCGCGGAGAGTTCCTCGCGGTTCTCCTGCCACCATTCGGCTACGTCATTCAGGATTTCCTCGGCGCTGCGTCCGCTATCGTCTGGGCCAATCGTATCGTCGGTGGGAGGTGGGTCTTCAATGCCCAACCAAGCTTCAAGCGTGCCGCGTTGCTGCCGCGTCAGGATATCATAGGCGGGCAGGCCACGAAGAGCCTCGACTGAGGGAAGCCAGTTCAATCCAAGGATCTGCCTAGGGCGATCAGCGAGGTAGATCAGTGCCGCAAGGCATCTTTCTGGCTCCGAATAGGCAGTGGCCAGATGCTGCCGTTCAACATGGGCAAGATAGCGCCGGGCTAATTGAGCAAATTCCACCGCGTCGCCCTGGTAGTCGGGATGCAGCCGGGCCTCAGGCGGCATGAAAGCAGCACGCAGACGCTCAGTTCTTCCCTCATCGTTTTCACGGCTGTCCTGCGGAAACCAAAGTTGGTTAGAAGGAACGTAATTGCCACTTTCCGCACGCAGTTGCACCGTGCGAAGCGCTCCATCAACGCGCTGGCGTTCTTCTGGGTGCCAGCTATCTCGGGCGCTGGAATTGAAGACGGAACCAACCATGGCAGCGAGTCCGGCATCGACTTCGGCGCTCCAGAACAGTTCCTGCGCGAGCGTGCCCAAATCGATCCCGCGTGGAGCATCGAACCCAAGGTGTTCCAACCGCTGCGCCCACAGGTCCTCAGTCGCTTTGACGCAAGCACCGAACTGCGGCCGCCAGCTATAGACCTTTTCGCGGACGGACTTATCCGTGAGCGTGTGGCGGTAGACGCCGTCCACTTCCCCGGCGCAGACTAGGCCTCCCGCGGCCAGTGGCACCACTCCGCATTCGGCGAACAGCTTGGTCAGTCCGTAATGCGCGCCAATCTGATTCGTTCGCGTTTCCGTGCCGTGCAGTTCGCAGGCCAGATGATCGGATGTGTCTCCGATCATGTCTTTGATCAGCCGGGCGAAGAAGGCATCTCGGCCTTCAAGCGCCAATCCAGCAGTCGGTGCAATCGCGCTCCAGCCTTCGAACAGTTCGACAAGCCGTTCACCCAGCGGCCCGCTGAGTCGGCGCATCGCGGCTCGTTTGTCGTCAGCCTGACCATGAAGCCCGCGGCGGCCCTGGTCCATCTCGAACGCACCGTCTATCAGCCACGCGACTTTCAGATCCTCGCCGTCAAGCGGGGCAAGGTTCCACAACCGGCCCCAGCCAAGCGCGAAGGGCACCGGCACTCCTTCGAGCAGCTTGAGATACAGCTGGTGCTTTGGCCCGAGATCGAGCCGCAGCGCGTGCTGATCTCCGCCGTAGGTGACATGTGCGATCTGTTCGCTGGGTGTCGGCGTCACTTCCGCCTTGCCGCTGAGCACCCCTTCGCCGCCACCATCGATCAGGATCACTTGGCCAATATCAGGTGCGGTGACAGGGAGGAACTTGGCCACTTTGGTGAATTCGTCCCATGCGCGGCCAGCATCCCGCTCACGGCCCGGTGCTATCGGCAAATCGACGATCGTCGCCTGCGCTGCGCGGGTGTTGTAGTGCTGTTGAAGCACACGGCCTTCCTCCCATGGGTAGGGGATCATGCCACCACGGATGCCGAACAGCAGCCGCCCACTCGCCACCCGCGTATTGTCACTCAGCATATGGCACGTTTTGAAGCCGAGGCCGTGCTTGCCGCGATCCTCGCCCTCCTTCTCCGACGAATCGAGATCCAGCATGTTGTCGAGATCGCGTTCGTAGCGAAGCGGGGTTTTTGGCCCGCCCGGCACATTGATGGGCCGTCCCCAATGGATAAACCGCAAGTGGCAGATCGCGCTTTTCTCATCGCGCGTCGCCTCAACGCGCACGTCGGACTTTTCGCCTTTCTGGTGGGCCGCATCGACGGCGTTTTGAAACAGTTCAAACAGCGTGCGCTCGGGTGCATAATTGCGGCGCACCATCTTTTCGCGGATCGCTGCAAGCAGCTCGCCTGCTGCTTCAGGCTTCTCGATTGCGGCCCAGAGGTTCTCCTTGGCGCGTCGGCGCGACTGGGTATCGTCGGCGTCGTGTCGGCCCTGCTTGCGATCGGCATCATGGCGTGTGAGCGCAGCCTTGAGGTAATCGCCGCGGGTCAGCTTCTTGATGCGCTCCGCCAAACCGTCTTTGATGTCGGCGATCAGTTCATCAAGCGTGGCCTGATCGGATTTCAGGTACCCGTCGAATTGTGCGAGAACCGCATTCAACTGGTTCGGCATTCGCATGCCGATCGGCTCGACCAGTTTTTTCACCGCGTCGCGCAACAGTCCGGTCGCGTGGTTCAGGTCGCGCGGTTCGATCGGCGACATCGACAATTGCCAGCTGTTTGCGGACCCAGCTGCCTTGATGCAGCCATAGAGCAGCGCGCCTTCACGTTCCGCGCGGGCAAGCATGGGCATCCCCGCGGCCGAAAGTACAAGCGCCTGCCCTTGGCTCAACGGCACCACGTCCAACTTCATCTGGGCCATGTGGTCTGGCAGAGGATCGCAAAGTCCGAGAAGCTGCTTGGAAGCGGCGTCGAGATCTCCGCAAATGGTATCGAAACCCGGGTTGCCTTGAAACTGCTCAGCCACGCGGCGGATCGCTGGCCCACGGCCCAGCATCGCCAGCACCACAAGTGCCGCACTGTGCAATTCATGAAACAGCCGGAATGGGGTGAACAGTTCCTGCGCCTTTTCAGCGATGGGGACGCTTGGGACGTCTTTGCCAGAGCTCGTCGGTACGTAGTTTGCAGGAAGATCGAAGTGCCAGCGGGCGGCGAGGCTATCGCGGTCCTCAACCCCTGTGGCTATGAGCGCCAGCTTGTCGGCCCGCGCAAATGGGCCCGCCTCGCTTTCGACCAGCAGATCGGCAGGGAGGAACTGTGTGGCAGAACGCAAAACCTGATTGTGTGCGGTGAACCCTGCGCGCCACAGACGCCGTGCCGCATCTCCCACTCTGCCATCGCGCTGGGTGGAGATTGCCAGTGCATTGAGCTGGTCGACCACCGAGTCGGTATCAGGCGCGGCGAATTTAACACCAGTCAAGACGGGCCGAAGCGCGTCCTCGCTATCAAAGGCGCGCAGGGTGCTCGCCAGCATCGGCCAGGCCGCTTCCTCGAGATCGCAGTTGGCCTTGGCGAGCACCGTGAGATCAGCCTGATCATCCATCAGATCGACGACCAGCCCGTTAATTCCGTTTGCCGCCATGGCGCACAACACCCGGTGATAGGACTTCGCGCGATCATCGATAAGCCCATGGCGATCAAGCTGGCTCAGCAGGGATTCGGGCAGCTCGCTGCGAAGAACCGGTGCCGGTCCTGCCATGACCTCGCCCCACGCGGTGAGCGCGCAAGGCAACAGATCGTGCACTGCATTCGGCGCGGCGCCGATGCCATTTACAGTAAGCCATGCCCTCTGGCGCAGCTCGTCAAGCAGAGCGGGCCCCAGCGTTGAAATCCGGCCCAGCGCCTCCTGTATTTCAGCACAGAACTGGTGTGGCTCGGCATCGGCCAGCGCGAGCTCAATCTGGCGTTGTGGTGTCCAGTCGTCGATCAGCCCGATCTGACCCGCCTCAGCCTTGCGATCGGGCCACGGATCAACGATCCGCACCAACTTGCGCATTGCCACTGGAACCGCATCAAGCCGGCCGCGCAGCAACGCATCAGGGCGGTGCAATCCATCCTCGCCCGTCACCTTATGCAAAGCCAGCTTCACCAGCACGTCCCTGCTCAAGCCCGAGCCGAGCAGCGCCATCGCCTCCTCATCTGAAAATGGTTCGACTAGAGCGCGGCGGCGCACCAGCTGATCCCCCAGCCAGGCGAGATCGAAGTCGGTTACATTGGCCTTCTCTGCATAATCAGGAAATTGCTTGCCGAAGAACGCAGGGTCGACCATCCGAACGCTGTTATCGGCTGCGATCAGCTTGGTGGCGATGTCCGTCAGTGCGGAGGGCAGACCGACGATGCGTGCAAGGCTATCCGCATCCTTGAGGCCCACATCACCAGCAATCAGGCGGCGCAGCAGCGAAGCGGGCAGGTCTTTGTGCAGATCATCAAACAGGGCGATCCGATCACCCAATGTTCCAAAACGCAGCACTTTTCCGACAACCGCAACCTTATCTGCCGGGCGGTTGGCTGACGCCAGCTCATGGCCCTTCGGCAGTTTGATCGAAACATTGGCGCGCAACTGATAGATTGTTGGTTCAACCACAGCAGCCGCCAGTTTCACGATGCTGCCAACCCCTCGATCAAACAACAGCCTTTCGCCCACCAGTCCCAACACAGTGGAAGGGGACAGCAGCACCGAAGCCTGATCAGAAGCGCGCACAGTGGGGATGATTTTCAGCAAAACCGCTTTGCCGTCGTGTGCAAGCTCGTCCAGCGCTGGTCCGTGCTCCAGCACAAGGGCGATCAGCGTCACGGCCTGATCGGCTACGCGGCCTTGCCTTGCTGCCAGCGGTTCCAGCGCGGTCAGCAGATCAACCGCCTCAGCCTGTGGCAGCGGGCGGGTATGGGGTTCGTGTCCGTCCTCGAGCCATTCGGCCCGGATGCAAAGGGCCTGAGTTTGCACGGCAATATGTGCGAGCAGATCCGGCTCGATCACTGCCTTGGGCAGCACGATCAGCCGATCGGTTGGCAAGTGGCGTGTCAGCAGTTTGATCTGGACCATCGGCGCCATTTTCGCCTTGTCCCGCATGGCGGTGCGGAATGCCTTGGCCATGGCGGAGAGCGCCAGCGGCCCGAGCGCTCCTTCCCTGCCGACCACATCATCGAGGATCGCGGCCAGCGTCTGTGCCGCATCCCTTGCGCCAAGCGCAGCCGGGGCCATTCCGGCGATCAACTCGGCGAGTTCACGGTCACTCCATCGCGGGCGTGCTTCACCCAGCGTTGTACCTTGCGCCAGCACGAAGCCGTGAGCCTCGCGCCACTCTTCAAAGCCTTTCCATGCCTCAGTCAGGCGGCGCGGGTGGGTCGCGTCTGATTCCGGGATCGGGCGCAGCTTGTATGCCTGTTCAATCGACCAGGTCTCCCCGCTCGTATCGAGCAGCCTCGCGAGCGCCCGGCCATGGCAGATCGCACCGGCGTTCTGTGGCCACCACCCTTTTTCATTCCCCAGTGCGCGCACCAGGTCATAGCGGTCTTTGTTGGTCGGCAGCGACTGCACCGCGCTGGCCACTGCATCAAGCACGCATGGCAACGTGGCTTCCCGCTCAAGTGCCTCGTTCCAGCAGATCTTCGCCGTGTCCTGTCGCTCGCTGCCGTCGCCCCTCAGGATCGAAGAGCGATTGCTCGAGACAAAGAAATCACCATGGATGACGAGATCGACGTTCTCATTGCCGTTGAGTCCAGCTTCATCAAGGATGGCATTGGAATCCTTGGCAGGATCGCCAAGCGGCAGATAGACACCCTGCCAGATGCGCAGCCGTGCCGCAGTGCCGTGCTGTGCCGGGTGGCGGCAGACCACCGCCGCACCGTGAGGAGACGCCTTGACCGCTTTAAACCCAGTCAGTGTCCACGCTTTTGGCCATTCCGATCGTTCGCGTAGCGCCATGGCTTCGCCTTCGGGAGCTTGGCTCTGGACGCCATGGACACTGGCGTGCCCGCCATTGACGATGAACTGGCCGCCAAATGCAGAATGCATCGCTGACTGCGCTTCGCTTCCTGGACCGGACAGACGCGTGAACCCGGCTTTCACATCTACACACCAGTCGCTTTCACCGGGGCACCTGATCTCGATTCGCTCAAGATGGCGAAGGCATGCAATGGCAGCGTGAAGTTGAACGCTATCGACGATGTCCTTCAAAGCCTCACGCGGTGTCCACTGCGCTGGCATAATGCGCATCTGGGGATCGTGGCCGGGGCGCAGCGTGGCAGAGCGCAGCGGAATATAGAGCACCAGCCCTCGTTCCATCCGGGCCTGCTCTGCCCAGTCGGACACGATGTCGTCGTCGCGTGTGGACATCGTCTTCCAGGCGTGCGCGTGGTCTGCGGTCTCGATATCCTCGTAGGGGTTCAAGACCATGCTTGTGGGCGTTTGGCTGCCATCCAACCGGGCAAACACCACGTAGGCATCACAGAGGTGGTAAAGTGCCTTTTGCCCCAGGCCAAAGCGGCCGACTGCCTGAGCATCGCCTCCCTTGCCGCCGCCCGCCGCCAGTTGCAGCGCTTCCCAGTTGGCCGCGCTGACAAGCCCACTATTAGCTACGAAGATCCCGGGTGCCCGAAGCAATGCATTGTCGGCCCAAGCGAAGCCTTCATGTCCAGCCAACAGCAGTCGCTTAGCGCCGACATCGTCCGCGTTCTGGACCAATTCCTTGAATATCGTGAAGCCGGAGCCGTAACCTTCAGTGAGCAGGGTCTGGATCTGCTGAATTGTCGCTTCTGGTGGGGTCTTTAGGGCGGTCATGCAGGCTTCCAGTTGGCCCGAGTATAGCCATGGCAGTAGGTATAGTGATTATCTGCATTTTCAACGTGCGATTTATTACCTTGAATGGCTGACATATATATTCAGTACTGAGTGCTGCATAGGCCAACCCCTTGACCGTGAACCATTTTCGCACCCGGGACTCAATGTTAGCCTCCGGCCTTCATCTGCCGACTTCCGACTGAGCGAGGTGTGAGGCCGTTATTCGTTTTTGACCCTTCGCCACGCGTCGATTTTACCCTTGTGTGCTTTCTATTTGAAGTGCGAATGTCCGATCGGAGTGTAGCATTTTGCCGTGGGTGGGGCGAGCCCCACCCACGGCAACAAAGTTCACGTCGCTATCAGAGCGTTGATTTGCTCTCCAACGACCTCGGTTGGTGTTCGAAATCCGAGGCACTTGCGCGGCGTGTTGCTGAGCCTCTGGGTAATAGCTGCCAGATCAGAATCGGGCAGTGCGGCGATGTCAGTATCAAGCGACAGAAATCGGCGGATACGGCCGTTGCTGTTCTCGACGCTTGCCGCGCGATTTTCGATGTCAAAGCCCGCCGTCTCCCAGCACCTTTCCATTCTCGAGAATGCAGGTTTAATAGCCAGTGAAAAACGTGGCCAGTTCGTGATCCACCGTCTGATTCCAGACAATTTGGTCAACACGCTGGATTCCTATGTGCAGGAAGTGTGCCCGGTTTCGCGCCCCCTGAAGCGCGAAAGTGCAGAGCTATCATCGGTCGATGCGCTGGAACGCGAGGCATCCTCTCGGGATTGGCGCATTTCATCGCGTGATGACCGTAGTTTTGCAAAAGGGCAGTCACAGTAATTTGGAGACGGCTGCCAATATCAAGGTGGGGTCAGTCGATATATCATTGGGGCAGAATCCCAGATGCAGTATTCGCTCTCGCGCAACGGTAGCTTGCGCCGCGCAAAGTTGCCATCGAGAAGTGCCCGGCGCCCGGGCTTTCGCCGCGTGGGGACATATGGCCATCGCCCATATCAAAACCGGGGCCGAAAGTCGCGGAGTTCCGGTCGTTTGCGGGGACCATATGGCCTTCAACGGCATACCCGCTGCCGAGCAGCCCCAGCATCTCACGCACTGATTTTACGGTGTTTTTCCCCGTACTTCAGCAGTGTAACTGCGTAGGGTGTGCCCCTGTTCACAGCTTTTGGCGTCGCCGCCTGAATGCGATCCCCTCTTGAATGACCGTCATGGAATCCACTTCGGCAGGGAGGTGCGGCCAGCGCCTTCCGAGCGGAATTGTCCCGTGGTGTCCAGCTTTAAGCAAGCGCGCTATCGGGGAGCGATTATGGGAACCAAGGGCCTTGCTTAAATTTTAGCAAAGAAAATCAAGGTGCAGTGGCGGAGACGGAGGGATTCGAACCCTCGGTACCGGATTTACCAGTACGACGGTTTAGCAAACCGTTGGTTTCAGCCACTCACCCACGTCTCCGGATCGCAGCGGCGAAGCGGGGCTATAGCGAGGGTCATGGGGGGCGGCAAGGGCTTGGGTGGCAAAAATCAGCATCAGGCGACTTTCCGCACAAATCGGCGCTTGGCCGTGTTTCTGACTCGACTCATCGCCCGTTCATTGTCGGCAACGCATCGTTCGATTCTGTTGGAGATTGGACAGTTTCGCACATGGTCCGCTGAAGGGCGGCAACAGGCGTGCGGAATGACGGGATGGGTATCAGGCTGATGAAACGACTCAAAAACCGGATGTTTGCGTCTGCTCTGGCAGCGATGCTGGTGTGGGCTGGCAATCCCGTCGCCGCGCAAGTTCAAACGGTTGATCCCAATGCGGTGATTGACGGAGATCTGATCGCGCCGGGTTCTGCGCCTCCTGCCCCTGTGGCCAAGCCTGCCGGATCAGAAGTGGGCACGCTTCCTGCTTTGCCCGCAGATCAGCCAGCGCCTCCGCCCGCAGGCGCGCCTTATGTCCCGCCCGTGAACGGCCAGCCTGCGGATATGCTACCAGCGGGGCCTGCGCCTGCGGCCTCGCCGTCGGCTGGCGCTGCGTCCTACAAGGAAGATGATCTGATCGGCGCAGCCGAGGGCGTGTTTGGCAAAGGGGCTGCGGGCCTTGCCGATGTGATCAAGGATCTGCTGAAAAAGCAGGGTGAGCCCAATGCCTATATCGTCGGGCGAGAGGCTGGCGGTGCGCTGGTGGTCGGCGTCCGGTATGGTTCGGGCACGCTGCATCATAAGGTTGAGGGCGAGCTTCCGGTATATTGGACCGGGCCTTCGATCGGCTTTGATGCCGGGGCCAATGCCGCCAGCACGTTCGTGCTGGTCTATAACCTCTATGACAGCAACGAGTTGTATACGCGGTTTGCTGCGGGTGAGGGCCAAGCCTATCTGATTGGCGGGTTCCACGTCAGCTATATGCGCAAGGGCGACAAAGTGCTGATCCCGGTGCGGTCAGGGGCGGGGCTGCGGCTTGGCGTCAATGGCGGCTACATGAAGTTCTCGCGCAAGCAGAACTGGTTCCCGTTCTGAGGCGTTTTCGCAACTTCCCACCGAAATTGGCGTCACCGCCCTTATATTCGCAATGCGGGGCTTGCTCCTGAAGTGTTCCGGCGGCATGGAGCCGCCGCGTTTGCTACCCGCAATGGAAGGCCTAAGCCCATGCTCGAGAACCTTGCCGCACAGCCCGCCGATGCTCTGCTGGCGCTGATCAAGCTTCACAATGCCGATCCGCGCGCTGACAAGATTGACCTTGGCGTGGGCGTTTACCGCACTTCCGAAGGCGATACGCCGGTGTTCAAGGCGATAAAGGCGGCCGAAGCGCAGCTGCTCGAAACGCAAGGCTCGAAGGCCTATCTTGGCCCCGAAGGCGACATGGGCTTTGTCCACGCGCTGATTCCTTATGTGTTCGGCAAGGACTTTGACCGTTCTACCGTGGAAGGCATGCAGGCGCCCGGCGGCACCGGCGCGGTGCGGCTGGCGGTGGAAGTGGCCAAGCGTTCGGGCGTGAAGCGCATCTGGATGGGCACGCCTTCGTGGCCCAACCATGCGCAGATCGTTGCGGCAGTGGGCGTTGAGCTGAAGACATTCAGCCACATGACCGCCGATGGCTTTGCCGATCTTGACGCGCTGAAGGGCGCGCTGGCGCAGGCAGAACCGGGCGATGCGGTGCTGCTGCACGGCTGCTGCCACAACCCTACGGGCGTGGACTATACCGAAGCGCAGTGGGACGAAATTGCGCCGCTGTTGGCAGAGCGCAAGGTGCTGCCGCTGATGGACCTTGCCTATCAGGGCCTCGGCGCGGGCATGGAAGCCGATGCCTATGGCCTGCGCAAGGTGCTGTCGGTGGTGCCAGAGGCTCTGGTCGCCTATTCGTGTGACAAGAACTTCGGGCTTTATCGTGATCGCGTCGGCGCGTTCTATGCGGTGACGTCAGATGCGACCGCGCTGGCAAATGCCATGGCCAATGGCGCAACGATTGCGCGCGCATCGTGGTCGATGCCGCCCGATCATGGTGCGGCTGCAGTGCGTCTGATCCTTGCCGATGAAGCGTTGACCGCGATGTGGCTGGCAGAGCTTGATGACATGCGCGACCGGATGCGCTGGGTGCGCGATCGTCTGGCCGCTGCGCTACAGGTGGGGCCGATCAACATGGCGCCGCTGGGTGTGCAAAACGGACTGTTCTCGATGCTGCCGCTGAAGGCTGAGCAGATCTTGGCGATCCGTGAGAAGCACGGGGTCTATATGGCAGGGTCGGGCCGCATCAACATTGCGGGGCTGACCACGGGCAATATCGACCAGTTCGTCGAGGCGCTGCGCGACGTGGCTTAAGGCACGCTGCAATCTAGGGCTGTGCGCCCCCGCCCTTCGATGAACTCAGGGTAAACTTCCGGCAAAGCCGGAAGGCGGGGGCCTCAGGCCGTTTAAACCACCGTTGCGTAACCACCGGCGCTTGCAACACCCCTTCTGTAACAACACCGAGGTCCCCGCCTGCCCTGCGGGCAGTTTATCCTGAGCGGCTGGCTTGCCAGCCAGCCGAAGGGCGGGGACGCCAGGCATCAGCTTGCCTCGCGCGCTTCCTTCAACCTGCCCTGCCGCGCGATCTCCTCGGTGATTGCAGGATTGCGGAACAGCATCGCGAAGGTCTGCTTGTACTCCGGGTTCTCCGGCAGATGCGTCTGCACCGCTGCCGTGGTGGCAAGGCCGCGTTCTTCCACGCCGGTGAGGAATTCGGCGTGAGTCAGGATGTAGAGTTCGTCATTGAGGATGCCTTCCAGCACGCGTTCGCCCACCTGCTCCTTGGTCTGATACAGGTGCATGAAGTTGCCGCCTGATGCACGGCGTTTGTCCGCCTCGGCATAGCCGGTGTCGGCAAGGTCTGCGGGCCGGGTCTTGGCGGCATCGGCGATGTTCGATTGCACCGCACCGGGGCAAAAGGCGCTGCAGATCACGCCACGTGATTCCAGTTCGGGACGCATGCATTCCATCATCGATGTGACGGCGGCCTTGCCCGATGAATAGATCGTGGTCATGCCCACTGGCACCAGTGCGCTCATCGATGCGGTGCATACGATGTGCCCACCTTCGCCGTGCGCCAGAATGCGCGGGAGCATGGTGACGATGCCGTTGATCGAGCCGCCAAGGTTCACACCCATGACCCAGTCCCAATCGGCATAAGTCGCAAGTTCTGTCGGGCCGACAACGGCAACCCCGGCATTGTTGACCAGCAAGTGAATCTTACCGAATCGGGCCTCAACCGCATCGGCAACTTCTGCGAATTGCGCGCGGTTGGTGACGTCCAGTTTCACGGCCAGCACGCGGTCACCGCCTGCCAGTTCTTCCACCGCCGAATCGAGGTGGTCCTGACGGATATCGGCGATGGTCACATTCATGCCCGCGCCCAGCAGGGCTTTGGCAATGCCAAGCCCGATCCCGCTGGCTCCACCTGTCACGAACGCCGTCTTGCCCGGCAGATTTTGCATTGGCCTCTCCTCAAGTGTCTGCCCCGGCATGCTGATACCGCTGCCGGGAATCATTTTTCACGCTTGGTATTCACCAGCCGGGAATTGTATGCAAGACTAACAATATCGACGCTGCAAAAAGTCCGGGAATGGGCAGGTGCGGCAAGAGAGGAAACGTCATGGCAGGTGTTGTCGCGCACATGGATTCTGGGGCGAGTCCCGAAGCGAATATGGTGATGGAGCGCGAATGGCCGTCAAGCGGCTCAGCCTACTGGGCGCTGTTCGTGATCGTGCTGGCCACGTTCCTGACGTTCTTCGATGCGGTCACGTTCGGCATGCTGGCCGAGCGGATAAAGCGCGATTTCGGGCTCACCGACTCGCAACTGGGCTTTCTGGCCGGGCCTGCCAGCATCATCTGCTATTTCTTCGTTGGCATTCCTTTGGCGCGCTTGGCCGATATCTATCCGCGCAAATATGTGCTGGGGGCAGGGGCAGCGCTGGTTGGTGTGATCATCGCTGCGGGCGGCCTTGCGCAAAGCTTCGGGCAGTTCGTGGGCAGCCGCGTGTTTCTGGCAGCAGGCGGATCGGCCCATGCGCCATCGTCCTATTCGCTGCTGGCTGATGCTTTTCCGCCCAAGAAGCTGACGCGGGCTTTCGCGCTGCTGCAATTCGGCTTCATCGGCGGGACCACGTTGGGGCCCCTGATAGGCGGGATGCTGGTCATGGCAACCGCAGGCTGGGGCGCGACGCAACTGGGGCCGCTCACGATCCTGGGCTGGCAGTGGATCCTGATTTTCATGGGGCTGCCATCGTTGCTTGTGGCGCTGCTGTTCCTGACTGTGAAGGAGCCGATGCGGATGGCCCCGGTGGCAGATGCGCCGCAGGTTGTGACCGGCGGCGGTTTCTGGCGCAGCGTAGCGACTTTCATGGGGCTTGACGCCTTCCGCGCGATCAATGCCAAGCCGCGCGTCTACTACCCGCTGTTCGGCGCATTGGCGCTCAGCGCGGTGGAGACGTTTGGCCTGCAATTCTGGCGCGTGCCTTTCATGATCCGCACCTTCGGCTGGAATGAAGGGCAGATCGGTGCGGCGCTGGGCGGGACGATTCTGGTGGCATCGCTTTCAGGGTTGCTGCTGGGCGGAATCTTGGTGGAATGGCTGGCCAAGCGCTACAAGGACGCCAATGTGCGGGCGGCCACGTGCTGCTTTGCGGGCGTTACCGTTTGCACCATCGCCGCCATCCTGATGCCGACCGCGTGGGGTTCGCTGATCCTGTTCGGCTTTTCGGGCATGTTCGGTATCGCAGGAGCTGTACCGCAGAACGCTGCGGTTCAGCGCGTGGCGCCCAATGACATGCGCGGACAGGTGACGGCATTCTACCTGTTCATGTTCACCTTCTTCGGCGCGATGGGCAGCTATGTGGTGGGCAAAGTGCAGGATGTGGTGATCGGCGATCCAGCACAATTGTGGAAGGCGTTGCTGATTACCGCCTGCGTGCTGATGCCGCTGGCCACCTTCCTGATGTTCAGGGCGATCAAGCCCTATCGCGAAGAAGTTGAGCGGCTGGAAGCGCTTGGGCGTTGACAGGCCAGATTGCATCACGCATTTAGTTAGTAACACAAACTAAATAACATGGGAGCTGGACGTGTCTGACGATAACCAGATTGCCGCGCTCGAAGCGCGCCTGAACGACCTTGAGAAGCGCCTGACCGTCCGCGAGGACGAGCTGGACATCCGCAAGCTGCAGCACCTCTATGGCTACCTGATCGACAAGTGTATGTATAACGAGACGGTGGACCTGTGGACCGACGATGGCGAAGTGCGCTTCTTCGGCGGGGTGTGGAAAGGCAAGGAAGGCGTGCGCCGCCTCTATGTCGAACGCTTCCAGAAGCGTTTCACTTATGGCAACAATGGCCCAATCGATGGCTTCCTGCTCGATCATCCGCAGATGCAGGACATCATCAACATCCAGCCCGATGGCGTAACCGCGCTGGGCCGCGCGCGTTCGATGATGCAGGCCGGACGCCATAAGGATTATGAAGGCGATGCCCCGCACCTGAAGGCGCGCCAGTGGTGGGAAGGTGGCATCTACGAGAACACCTACAAGAAGGTGGACGGCGTATGGCGTATGCATATCCTGAACTACATGCCGATCTGGCATGGTGATTTTGAATCCGGCTGGGCCAACACGCCGCATGAATATGTGCCGTTTCCCAAGGTGACCTTCCCCGAAGATCCGACAGGCCCCGACGAACTGCTCGAAGGTCACTGGCTGTGGCCGACGCACAAGGTCAATGCCTTCCACATGAAGCACCCGGTGACCGGCGAGGAAATGATTCCGCAGCGCTGGCAGGGCGATATCGACCGCGAGAACGCGCGCGGCTAACAGCTTGCGGGCAGGTGCCTCCCACCTCCCGGCACCTGCCCGCAAACCTGATGGAACAGAGATGACCCAGTATCCTTCGCTTCACATGATCATTGATGGCCAGCGCGTGAGCGGTGGCGGACGCCGCACCCACGGGGTCGTCAATCCGGCCACGGGCGAGACCATTGGTGAATTGCCGCTGGCCAAGGCGGCTGATCTCGACCGCGCGCTGGAAGTGGCTGCCGAAGGCTTTCGTATCTGGCGAGGCAGCACGCCGCAACAGCGCGCTGCCGTGCTGCAAGGTGCAGCGCGGCTGATGCTGGAGCGGCAGGAGGATCTGGCGCGCATCGCGGTGATGGAAGAGGGCAAGACTCTGCCAGAAGCGCGCATCGAAGTGATGATGAACGTCGGCCTGTTCAATTTTTACGCAGGCGAAGTGTTCCGCCTTTATGGCCGCACGCTGGTGCGCCCGGCGGGGCAGCGCAGCACGGTGAGCCATGAACCGGTCGGCCCGGTCGCCGCATTTGCGCCGTGGAACTTCCCGCTCGGCAATCCGGGGCGAAAGCTGGGCGCGCCGATTGCTGCGGGCTGTTCGGTGATCCTCAAGGCGGCGGAAGAGACGCCTGCATCGGCCTTGGGCGTGCTTCAGTGCCTGCTGGACGCCGGTTTGCCCGCCCAAGTTGCGCAGGCGGTATTCGGCGTGCCCGATGAAGTCAGCCGCCATCTGCTCGGCTCTCCGGTCATCCGCAAGCTGTCGTTCACCGGGTCCACCGTGGTCGGGAAGCACCTGATGCGGCTGGCGGCGGATAACATGCTGCGCACCACGATGGAGCTGGGCGGGCATGGGCCAGTGCTGGTGTTCGGCGATGCCGATATCGACAAGGCGCTCGATATCATGGTCGCCTCCAAGTTCCGCAATGCGGGCCAAGTCTGCGTAAGCCCTACGCGCTTTATCGTGGAAGAGAACGTGTTCGAACGCTTCCGCGATGGCTTTGTGGACCGGGCCGGGAAGATCAGGGTCGGCAACGGGCTTGAAGACGGCGTGCAGATGGGGCCGATGGCCAATCCCCGCCGCCCCGAAGCGATGGACCGGCTGATAGCCGATGCCAAGTCGCGCGGCGCGACATTGCACACAGGCGGTGAGCGGATCGGCAACTCCGGGTATTTCTATGCGCCCAGCGTCCTGTCCGATGTGCCATTGGACGCCGATATCATGAACGAAGAGCCGTTCGGCCCGGTGGTGATGATCAATCCTTATCGCGGTGAAGAGGCGATGATCGCCGAGGCCAATCGCCTGCCCTATGGCCTTGCCGCCTATGCCTGGACCGATAGCGCGGCGCGGCAGAAGCGCTTGGCGCGCGAGATCGAAACCGGCATGCTGGGCATCAACACCACGATGATCGGCGGCGCAGATTCTCCATTTGGCGGGGTCAAATGGTCGGGCCACGGGGCAGAGGATGGCCCGGAAGGCGTGATGGCCTGCATGGTGACCAAGGCCGTGCACGAAGGCTGACCGCCAAGGTGTCGAACCTGTTGTCCAATCCGGGGCGCTCGCTCTATGGAAGGCATCGCGCTCCTGCCCGATTCCCTTACGGACATTGCCATGTTCAGACACCTTGCCGCCGGTGTCCTGCTTGCAATCCTGCCCCTGTCGACCGCTCAGGCCGCGCAGGAGGACGAACAGGTCTGGCTGGCCCAGTTCTCGACGATCAACCTCGACAAGCGCGTGCTGCTCTTCGCCGAAGCGCAAATGCGGCTGACCGATGGCGCGGATCGGCCCAGCCAGTTCTTTCTTCGCCCGGCGCTCGGCTATCAGGCCAGCGATGCGGTGAGCGTCTACGGCGGATATGCGTGGGTCCGCGTCGAGCCGCTGAACGGCGCGGCGGTGACCGAACACCGTGCCTATCAGCAATTGTCGGTGCGGCTGGTCGGTGGCCCCGGAAAAGTCACCGTCAACAGCCGCACCCGGCTGGAACAGCGCTTCATTGTGGGCAGGTCAGATATGGGCTGGCGCCTGCGCAGTCTGGTGCGGGTCGATGTGCCGCTGGGCAAGGGCTTTGGTGCCATCGTAACCACCGAACCCTTCGCCAATCTGGACACGACCACGTGGGGCCAGCGCGCCGGGTTCGATCAGATCCGTGGCTTTGCCGGAATCGGCATCCCGGTGGCGCCCGGCATCGCGCTCGAAGCGGGCTATGCCGGGCAATATGTCAATCGCTTTGCGGCCCCGGACCGCATGAATCATATCGGCAGCGTGTCGTTCAACATTCGGCGTTGATGCGCGGCAGGCTGCCCTTGCCCAAAGGGAGGCCTGTTTGACCCATGACCTGAACACCGGCGGTGATCGCGGATATTTGCGCATCGCCACCGAAGAAGCCTTTGCCACGCAGGAGATCATCGATGTCTATCTGCGCATGATCCGCGAAGGGACGGCGGATAAGGGCATGGTCTCGCTCTGGGGCTTTTACGCCACATCTCCTTCAGAACGCGCGATGCAGATCATGGAGCGGCTGCTCGATCTGGGCGAGCGGCGGCTGGCCGATATGGACGCAACCGGCATCGACAAGGCGATCCTGGCGCTGACATCGCCCGGCGTGCAGCCCTTGCTGGATGCAGGCGAGGCCAAGGCCATCGCCACGCGCGCCAACGATGCGCTGGCCGCTGCCTGCGAAAAGCACCCCACTCGCTTCATCGGCATGGGCACGGTCGCGCCGCAGGACCCGGAATGGTCGGCGCAGGAAATCCGGCGCGGCGCGACCGAACTGAGCTTCAAGGGCATCCAGATCAACAGCCACACGCAGGGGCGCTATCTGGACGAGGAATTCTACGACCCGATCTTCCGCGCGCTCGTCGATGTGGACCAGCCGCTGTACATCCATCCGGCCACGCCGCCGGATTCGATGATTGCGCCGATGCTCGAAGCGGGGCTGGACGGCGCGATCTTCGGCTTCGGGGTGGAAACCGGCATGCACTTGCTGCGCCTGATCACCATCGGCATTTTTGACAAATACCCGAGCCTGCAGATCATGGTCGGCCACATGGGCGAGGCGCTGCCCTATTGGCTCTACCGGCTGGATTACATGCATCAGGCGGGCGTGCGGTCTCAGCGCTATGAGCGCATGAAGCCGCTGAAAAAGACCATTGCCGAATATATGCGGACCAACGTGCTGGTCACCAATTCGGGCATGGCGTGGGAACCTGCGATCAAGTTTTGCCAGCAGGTGATGGGCGAGGATCGCGTGATGTATGCGATGGACTATCCCTATCAATATGTGGCGCAGGAAGTGCGCGATATGGATTCCATGGACATGAGCGCAGAAACGAAGAAGAAGTTCTTCCAGACGAATGCGGAGAAGTGGTTCAAGCTTTGAAGCAGCGCTGCGTCCCCGCGAAGGCGGGGACCTCGGTGGTGTTACAGAACGGTTGCTTAAAACGCCTGAGGCCCCCGCCTTCGCGGGGGAGCAGGGGCTTTTGTTGGTGGCGTTGAGAACAAGATGACGGGAGAGCCAATGACCACGCAGCAGCGCCGTACCCTTGCCCCCGGCGCATGGTACGCGCTTGTCCTCGTCGCGCTGACCAACGCGATGAGCCTGCTGGACCGGCAGATTCTGGCGATCCTTGCGCCTGCGATCAAGAAGGACCTGAACATCGGTGATGCCGAGATGGGGCTGCTCTATGGCACTGTCTTTGCACTGTTTTACGCGCTGTTCTCATTGCCGGTAGGGCGCTTGGCCGATGGCTGGGTGCGCACGCGCTTGCTAGCGATCAGCCTGCTGTTCTGGTCTGCGGCAACGGGTCTTGCCGGCTTTGCCAGCAGCTTTGCGATGCTCGCCCTCTCGCGGCTGGGTGTGGGGATTGGCGAGGCGGCAACCGCGCCTGCGGGGACGTCTTTGCTCTATGACTTCTGGCCAAAGCACCGGCGCGGCTTTGTGATGTCGGTGATGGCATCGGCCATCGCGCTGGGCCTTGGCGGATCGCTGGTTCTGGGTGGTGTGGCCGCCGGATGGTGGGACGCAAATCACGCTGCGGGGGGCCTGAAAGGCTGGCAATTCGCTTTCCTCGTTGCCGCCGCGCCCGGCTTCGTGCTTGCCGCTTTTCTGTGGACGCTGAAAGAGCCGACGCGCGGTCAGATGGATGGGATCGATACGGCACCCGATCCGCGCCCGTTCCGCGCCAGCCTTGCGCTGCTCGGCTCGGTTACGCCGGGGGTACACTGGATCGGCATGAAGGGCAGGGGTGCCAGCGCAGGCATGGTGCGCGGCAATCTGCTGGCGCTGGCGGGCATTGCCACCGCTGCCGTGCTGCTGACGATGCTCAGCACGGCCATAAGCCCCAAACCCGCCATGGCTTTCGGCGCGATTTCGCTCAATCCCCACGCGCTGCAATGGACCGTGATTGGCCTTGGCGTGTTCGTGATCGTCAACCTGATGCAGGGCATGAAACTGGGTGATGCTCAGGCGTTTCGCGTGATTTCGCGTTCGCCCACGCTGATGATGTGCATCGCTGTGGGCACGCTGCAATCGGTCCTGAACTATGGGATGATGGCGTTCAACCCCAGCTTCCTGATCCGCAGCTATGGCCTGACGATGCAGGAAACCGCGCTGCAATTCGGCTTGCTGTCTGCCGCCATGGGCATTGTCGGGCCGCTGGTGTGGGGGCCGCTGTCGGACTGGCTGAACCAGCGCTTTCCCGGCGGCGGGCGGGCGTGGGTCGCGCTGTTTGCGATGGGCGTTTCGCCGCTCATGTCGTTCTGGGTTTACTACGCGGGTGATCCCGGCAGCTTCTACGCGCGGTTCATGATCTACAGCTTCATACTGACCGGGTGGATGCCCCCGCTCTATGCGATCATGTATGACCAAGTGCTGCCTCGGATGCGCGGGCTGACGGCGAGCCTGTACCTGCTGGTGATGACCATTCTGGGCATGGGTATCGGGCCCTATGTGGTGGGGCTACTTTCCGACGCGACCGGATCTTTGCGCACCGCGATGCTCTCGATCAACGTGGTGGCGATCCCGATTGCTGTGCTGATGGTGCTGATTGCGCGCCGCGCGGAGCGAGATGAGGCGGCGCTGCTGGAGCGGGCCGCGCCGTAACTCGCGCGTCCCCGCGAAGGCGGGGACCTCAGGGTTGTTACGGAACGCTTCAGTAAACCGCCTGAGGCCCCCGCCTTCGCGGGGGCGCGGGAAGTTTATCCTGAGCTTGTCGAAGGGCGGAGGCGCGGGAGGAATGCTGCAGTTCTATCTCCCCCTTCTCTTCAGAGTAGGGGGCTCAAGCAGCCTCAAGTCACCCGCCACACCCACAACTTGATTCCCAGCGGATACCTTGCGCCCGAGCAGATGAAAATCGACCGGTTCATCCAGTCATATTTGCCCACTGGCGCGATGAATTCGGGCACGGTGCGGAAATAGTATTCCGCCGGGTCAACCTCTTGCCCAGATGCCAGCCGCTGTATCACCTCCGGCGGGCCGTGGCGCAGACCACGGTTGCGGATCTGGATGACCACGCCGTCGTCGGTTTCCAGCGCATAGATCGCATCGGCCACCGTCACGCCATCGGGCCGGGTCACTTGCCAATCGGCCGCGTTGCCGATCAGCTTACCCTGGATCAGAGGCCCTTCCACGCGCCCGCCACCCACGATGGGAATGATGCGGCGGGTGCCGTCGAAAGTCTCGCCAATTGGGATCGGCGGTTCGAGTTCACCATGCGCTTCGTAGACGAATTCAAGGCCGGGCTGGATCATGCTGCTGATACTCTCAAGACGGGCTTGATAACGCGGCCGCTTTCGCTGGCTTCGAAGGCTGCGTTGATGTCATCGAACGCGAACATTTCCATCAACCGATCAAACGGATAGCGGCCTGCCACGTGGTGCGCGATCAGTTCGGGGATGAACACTTGCGGGTCGCTGTCGCCTTCCAGAATGCCCATCACGCGCTTGCCGCCGCCCATCAGCGAGGTTTCGTTGAAATGGACCATTGCGTCGGCATCGGACGCGCCGACAAGACCAAGGATGCCGCGCGGGGCCAGTTGTTCAAACGCCAGTTCGATCAGCTTGCCAAGGCCAGTGGTATCGAACGCATAGTTGAGGCCAGTGGGGCATATCTCGCGCAGGGCGGCGGCCACATCGGCATCGCCCTTGATCGTATGCGTTGCACCCAGTTCGCGGGCGAGGGCGAGGCGGTTTTCATGCAGGTCTATTGCGATGATCGGATCGGCCCCGGCAATACGCGCAGCCATGATGGCCGAAAGGCCCACCGCGCCTGCACCGAACACGGCGATGGAGCGCCCAGCCTTGACCGCCATAGAATTGAGCACGGCGCCAGCGCCGGTCTGCAACCCGCAGCCGAGCGGACCGAGCAGTTCGAGTGGCACGTGCGCAGCACTGGCGGGCACTTTCACCACGTTGCGCGCGGTGGCCATCGCGTGGGTGGCGAATGATGACTGGCCGAAGAAGTGGCTGTGGATCGGGCCTTGGTCCGTGCGGATCGCAGTGCTGCCATCGGGGCGGGCGCTGGCAAAGTTGTGCAGGCCAAAGGCATAGCAATAGGCAGGCGCATGGTCAGTGCAGTTCAGGCATTCGCCGCAACTGCCGAACGACAGAACCACCGCATCGCCGGGAGCAACATGCGTGACGCCTTCGCCGACGGCCTCGACGATGCCCGATCCTTCGTGGCCCAGCACCACCGGCAGCGGCACCGGCAATTGCCGGTCACGCACGGCCATATCAGTGTGGCACACGCCAGCGCCGACAATGCGCACCAGCACTTCGCCCGCGCGGGGTGCGTCGATCCGGGCATCTTCGATGGAAAATGCCGATGAGCCCTCACGGCAGATGGCGGCACGAATATCGGTCATGCGGCAAGTTCCTTTTCAGCGAGCCCGATTTCGTCGGCATTCGCCCAGTTGCCATGCAGGCCAAAGCGCAGCCGGATCGGGATGTTGACGGTTGCCACGGGGCCTTTTGCGATGTCGAGTGCATCAAAGATCAGGAGATCGCTGCGCTGGTCTTCCAGCCGGTTGCAGACTTGCACGATCCAGCCATCGCCTTCAGGGGCGTCTTTGGAGCGCGGGACGAAGCATGGTTCTTGCAGGCTCGAAACTGGGCCGCACCACCAGTGCTGTTCGTGGCCTGTCTCGAAGTCCTTGTGGAACAGGCAGTTCATCAGCAACCCGCCAGCGCTGCCGCCGCGCAATTCCACGGGGCGCTTCATGTCCATTTCAAGGAACCAGCCGTAGCGGGTCTTGCGCCCCACGAAGCGGTCATCAATACGCGGGAATTCCGATGCCGTATCGGTCAGCCGCACCACTTCAGCAAAGGCCTCGCCGTTGCTGGCCATGTCCACCACCCAGTCGGTGGGGTAGCTCATCGCCTCCATGCCGTTGAACGGGGCGCCGTGCACGTCGGGGAAGAACGGGAACATGTTGTTCTTCGCCTCGCAGGTCACGAAGTGAATTTTCGTGCCTTCCTGCCATGCGTTCAGCACGTGGCTGGCAAAGCAGTTATCGCGCGTGAACCAGCGGATGTCTTCGTTCGTTATACCATCGCGGCGCGGGATGATCCCCAGATGCACCGGCATGGTAGTGTCGAAGCCGAAGTGCGGCATGCCCTTTTCCAGCCGTTCCCAGCTGCCGATCGATGGCACGATATGCAAGACGAGGTAATCCTCGGTAATGCCGAAATCGTGCATCATGCAGTAGTAGGGCACCTTGAACCACACTTCGCGGATCAGTTCGCCCTCGGGGCTCACTTCCATGTACGTCACGTCATCGGTGCACAGCCCGCTTGCGGCATAGCCGATGGCGACCATGTTGCCGGTCTTCGGATCGATCTTGGGGTGCGAGGTGAAGGTCTGCCCGGTCATCTTGCCGCCGAACTTTTCGAACCCGAACGTCTCCATCGTTGCCGGGTCCATGGTCAGGGCGGGGCTGTCTTCCTTCATCGCCCAAAGCTTTCCGGCAAAGATGAAGGCGTTGGTGTTGGCGGTGGAGCGGTATTCACCTTGCACGCTTTCATCATCGGTCAACGGATTGCGATAGGCCCCGAACAGCGCCTTTCCGGCGGCGTTTTCCAGCTTCCACTTGTCGGTCTTGGCCCAGCGCTGGCGAAAGTCCACTTGGCCGTCATGGATGTGAAAGCGGGTGATCATGCCATCGCCATTGAAGGCGATATCGTCGGCCAGCCGGGGAGGAAACTGCGGGTCGGGCTGGACGCGATAGAATGCGCCGTTTAATCCTGTCGGAATCGTGCCCTCGTGCGCGAGGTCGGCAATGTCCGCCTCGATCCGCGAAGGCGTGTTAAAGCCTGAGAAGCTGGGGGTGTTCGGAAATTGGGCCATGGCATCCTCCTTCCAACATTGTATGTATTGCTAACAAATAGACAAGCGGATTTGCCAAGAGTTTCGGGAGCAGGGCATTGATCAGAGACAAGTTTGCCGATGCCATTGCGCCGGCCGGGCACACTGATGAAGCTGATGTTGGTGCAATCAACGATATTCTGGGCTTCCACATCCGTCTGGCGCACGGCGCGTGTCTGCGGCATTTTACCGAAACGTTCACCGATCTGGATCTGACGCAGAAGCAGGTCTCGGTGCTCTGGCTGGTCGATGATCACCCTGGCATCGCTCAGACCGACCTTGCCCAGCGCTTGCGGATGGACCGCGCGACCACGATGGCCATCATCAACCGGTTGCAGGCCAAGCATTTTCTGCGCCGCGACCGCTCGCCCAAGGATGGCCGCAAGCAGGCGCTGTTCCTCCAGCCGGAAGGTCAGGCCATGCTTGCGCAGGCCAAAACCGCGATTGGTGAGCATGAGGCCTGGGTAAAAAGCCGCTTTTCCGACAAGGAAGTGAAGCAGCTCATTGAACTGCTTTCCCGAATCCACGAATAAGTTATAAGCGATAGCAATTAACAGTTTGGACGAGGACCAAGGGCCGCATGACACAGACCCCGCGCGAGGTGATCGAGCAGACGCCGATGGGCGCGCGCCAATGGATCGTTGTGGTCCTGATGGTGCTGTTGAACGCACTTGATGGGTTCGACGTCCTGTCGAGCGCCTTTGCCGCGCCGGGGATCACCGCCGATTGGGGCATTGCCCGTCCGGCGCTGGGCGTGGTGCTTTCGGCCGAACTGCTCGGCATGGGCTTCGGTTCTGTGCTGCTGGGCGGGGCGGCAGACCGTTATGGTCGCAAATTTACCATGATTGCCTGCCTCGTATTGATGGCGATTGGCATGTATCTGGCGAGCATTGCGGCGGCGGTTCAGCCGATGGTTGCCTACCGGTTCCTCACCGGCATCGGCATCGGCGGGATGCTAACCACCACCAACGCGGTCGTTGCCGAAAGCACCAACAGCCGTTGGCGCTCTGTTGCCATTGCGGTTTATGTGGCGGGCTATCCGCTGGGCGCGATCATTGGCGGAGTTGCGGCATCGGAATGGCTGCTACCCACCTACAGCTGGCACGCTGTGTTTCTGTTCGGCGCGGTGGTGACCGCAGTTCTGATCCCCGTCATTCTGCTGCTGGTGCCCGAAACAGCAGCCTATCTGGCGACGAAGCGCGATCTGACGGGCGTGAACCGCACGCTTGCCGCGTTCGGCAAGCCTGCCATCAGCGATCTGCCGGTGATCGTGGCGGGCACCGTCAAGCCGCGCGTAACCGATATCCTGTCCAACCCCAAACTGCGTCCGGTCACCCTGCTGTTATCGTTCGGCTACACATTCCACTGCATCACTTTCTATTACATCCTGAAGTTTGGTGTTCAGATCGTGTCCGATTATCCGCCGGGCTATCCTCCATCGCAGGCGGCCACGGTGCTGACATACGCCAACGTCGGCGGTTTCCTGGGCAGCGCGCTTTTCGGCTTCGTGATGGCGCGGCTGGGAGTCAGATGGCCCACCGCGCTGATGCTGCTGATCGGCGCGATGATGGTGGCCTATTTCGGCACAGGGCGAGATACGCTGAACGCGTGGCAAATGGCGACGATGATCGCTGGTTTCTTTACCAATGCGGCGATCAGTGGGTTTTATGCCGCCTTTGCGCGCGGCTTCCCGGCTTATGCGCGGGCCACCGGCACGGGTTTCGCGCTGGGCGTGGGGCGGCTGGGCGCTGCGGGCAGTCCGTTGCTGGCGGGCACCCTGTTTGGCTGGTTGGGAGACGACCAACTGTTGACGGTGTCGATAATCATGGCGATGGGCTCGATTATCAGCCTCGCGCTGTTTCTGATGCTGCCCGAGCGCGATGGTGACGACGTGATGTCGGAATAGGTTGTCGAGTAAGATCACTTCATCGACAAGCCGGTACTCCATGAAGACCCGCACTGCTTTGGCTTTTGCGCGCAAGGCCACCCTTTTGCGCCGCATGGTTGAGTGCAGGGCCGGTTCGGGCAAGGATGCGGGCATTAAACACGCGCTCATCCTCGCCCCCTTGGCCCTCGCCCTGATCGCCGCCACCCCGCCCAAAGGTCCCGAGGCGGTGGCAGACGCCGCATTGCGCGCCGCGCCAGTGTTCGATGGGCACAACGATGTGCCCGAACAATTGCGCGAACGCCGCCGGGATATGCTCGAAGGCTTCGATTTCCGCGACACCCGCAGCACCGGCGATGTGGCCAAGGGCCTGCCGCCAATGATGACCGACATCTCGCGTATGCGCGCGGGCAAAGTCGGCGCGCAGTTCTGGTCGGTCTATGTCTCGGCCAATCTGCCAGAACCGCAGGCGGTGCAGGCAACGCTTGAACAGATCGACGTAACGCGGCGTCTCATTGCGCAATACCCCGAAGATCTGCAGTTCTGCACCGACAGCAAATGTGTCGAAGCCTCAGGCAAGGCCGGGCGCATCGCCTCGCTGATCGGCATGGAGGGTGGTCATTCGATCGGCGGATCGCTGGCCGTGCTGCGCCAGATGCACGCCCTTGGTGCGCGCTACATGACGCTGACGCACTTCAAGAACACCGCTTGGGCCGATAGCGCCACCGATGCGCCCGCGCATGATGGCCTGACCCCATTCGGCGAACAGGTGGTGCGCGAAATGCAGCGGCTGGGTATGCTGGTAGATATGGCGCACGTGAGCGAGGCGACGATGCGCGATGCGCTCGCCTTGAAAGGCCCGCCGCCGATTGTCAGCCATTCCAATGCGCGCGCGATCAACCACCATTCGCGCAACGTTTCGGACGAAACACTGAAGGCTATCGGGGCTACAGGCGGCATCGTGATGGTAAACTTCTATCCGCCCTACGTGGTTGAAGCCGCGCGCCAATGGTCGGCGGCACGCGATGCCCAAATCGCGCGCGCCAAGGCGCTGAACCGTGGGGACCCAGCCGCAGAAGCCGCCGATCTTGCCGCTTGGGACAAGGCCAATCCGATGCCGCGCGGCACTGTAGGGGATGTGGCAGATCACATCCAGCATATCGCAAAACTGATCGGGGCTGACCATGTCGGCCTTGGCGGGGATCTGGATGGGGTGGAAAACACCGTCACCGGGCTTGAGGACGTATCCACTTATCCCGCCCTGTTTACGGAACTGGCGCGGCGCGGCTGGTCGCAAGCGGACCTTGAAAAGCTGGCGAGCCGCAACATGTTGCGCGTGATGAAAGCTGCCGAAGCCTATGCTGCGGCCCATCGTGCCGATCCTGTGTTGGAAAACCCGACAACTTTCTGATGTCGCGCTGCGAAATATGTGCAGAAACCCTCTCGACGCAGGACTATGATCCGGGCAGAAATAGTTCGGTTCAATAACAATCTTGACGGAGAGTTCCCGATGTTCACCCACAGCTTTCTTGGCACCAATGACGTTGAAAAATCGCGCCAGTTCTACACCGCCGTCATGGGCGCGCTGGGCCACACCACGGCAGTGCCGCTGCCGATGGGCACGGTATTTCCTTCGGCGGCAGGTTCGTTGATTGTTGGCAAGCCAGCCAATGGCGAAGCGCACACCGTTTCCAACGGACACACCTTGGGCTTAAAAGCTGTGAATTCGGGTGCGGTAGATGCCTTCCATGCGGCAGGCCTTGCCAATGGCGGCACTTGTGAAGGCGCTCCTGGTGTCCGCGAAAATTCTCCGGGCCAGCAGTATGGCGCATACTTGCGCGATCCTGATGGCAACAAGATCTGCGCCTTTGCGCCCAACCCAAACGCCTGACATCGATCAAATAAAAATATTGCGGGGCAGAGGTTTAGGTCCTTGCCCCGCAATCGCTTGGGCAACTGTTCACCGCGCCTCGGCACCATTTGGCCGGTTGCTGCGTTATACTGCGCATGAAACCTTGGCTTGTGCACACTCTGATTCTGCCTGCCCTTTGGATTCTCTCCGGGTGCGATGGTGGTTTGGACGGCGGAAAGCCAGTGCGGACGGTTGATGCAATCTCAGTCAAGCCAGCCCCCTCCTTGATCACGGTGCCGGTTGAGGCTGATCTGGCGGATCTTTCCCGTGTGCTCGAACGGTCGGTTCCGATCCAGCTCTGGACGATCGACAAGGAGGGTCAGACCTGCATGAAGAGCAAAGGGCTTGATATCGGAATCGCCACGATCAAGACGCCCAAGCTCAAATGCCGGATCGTCGGAACGGTAACACGCGGACCGATGCGTCTTGAAGGTTCGGGCCGGGATATTCGCATAGCGATGCCGATCCATGCCCGCATCCGGGCCGAAAATGTTGCCGGATTGATCGATGAAACGGCAACGGCGGATGCCATGGCTCATGCCGTTGTTCGGCTTGATATTGCTGAGGATTGGACCCCGCGCGGCAAAGTTGACATCAGCTATGCGTGGCAGGACTCACCCCATATTGATTTCATGGGACAACGTATTGAATTCGCCGAGCAGGCCAACGAGAAGCTGGCGCCCGTGATCGCGAAGCTGGAACGCGATCTTCCCGGAGAACTGGGCAAATTGCACTTGCGTGAAGCCGTGGCCAAAGCATGGTCAGATGCCTTTACCACTGTGTCATTGAACCGCAAAAATCCCCCGGTCTGGATGCGCATCACGCCCCTGGAGTTCCAGTATGGCGGCTACGAAGTGGTTGCCGGAAAGCTGCGCTTGAACCTTGGCCTTCAGGCATTGACCGAGACGTTTGTTGGCAAGCGGCCGGTTGACCCTAAACCCACGCCGCTTCCGCCTGTCAGACGTCTTCAACAGGCGCAGGGGAAGCTGGAGTTCTTCCTTCCGGTCTTTGCCGATTACCGTGAACTTGAACCGGTGCTGATGAAGGCTCTCGTCAAGCGGTCGGCCCGGCCATTTGACGTTCCGGGCGTCGGGCCGGTGATGGCCCAGTTCAAGACGGCCGAGATTTATGGAACCAAGGGCGGAAGGATTGCAGTGGGGATCAATTTTGCCGCACGTCCACAGGCCGGTAGCGAACAAGCCAGCGGCACGGTCTGGCTTACCGGCAAGCCGGTGAATGCGAAAGATTCACGCCGCGTCGGATTTGAAGATTTGAGCGTTACAGGCACTTCCGACGTGACCGGCGGCGACCTGATCATCAACCTGATCAATGCGCCGGGCGTCATCCAGTATCTTGCCGGGTCGCTTACCCAGGATTTCGAACGCGATTACGCCAAACTGCTGGGCAAGGTTGACCGGGCAATTGAAACAGAGCGCGAAGGTGCGTTCATCGTCAAGGCCGATCTGCTGCGCACTCGTTCAGGCCAGCTACAAGCCGCGGGGGAGGGGCTTTATCTTCCGGTATGGGCGGAGGGAACGGCAACTGTGCGCGTGGTTCAGTGAGCTTTACGCGTCGATGATGCCGTAGGGAACAAGATCGCGCGCATGGGGATCGACCACGATCGCGCGGTCACTTGGCGGGAAGGCGCGCTGGTCGCAGGTGTCGCGCGGACAGATGCGGCAGGAAATGCCAATCCGCGTGATGGCTTCGGTCCGGTTCAGATTGATTCCGTCAGCGTAGATGAATTCGTCCGCCAGCGCTGCTTCGCAACCCAAGGCCACGGCATAGCGGCGGGGCTGGCGGTAATAGCTGCCCGATGGTTTGACGAGGCCTTTGGCGATGGAAACATAGCGCACGCCATCGGGCATTTCGGCGGCTTGCACATGGATGCGGTCGGGGATCGCCACGGCCTCATGCACGACCCACAACGGGCAGGCTCCGCCAAAGCGGGCGAATTGCAGGCGGGTTGCCGAATGGCGCTTGGTGATATTGCCCGCCATGTCCACCCGGCAGAAGAACATCGGGATGCCGCGCGCCTGAGGGCGTTGCAGCGTGGACAGGCGGTGGCAGACCTGTTCGAAACTGGCCCCGAAGATCTGGCGCAACTGATCGATATCGTGGCGCAGCGCGCGGGCGCGGGTGCGGAACCATTCATAGGGCATGATCAGCGCCCCTGCGGCATAATTGCCAAGGCCAACGGTCAGCAACTGGCGGGCGGCGTCCGATTGCAGGGTCGCACTTTCGACAATCGCGGCAATTTCTTCGCGCAGGCCCTCGGCGGCAACCTGATAGGCCATCTGAAAGCGCCCGCTTTCAATCGGCTGGTTGGGGTCGAGCGTTAGCCGCCGTGCTGTGGGATCGAAGCGGCGCATCGCCCCGCCGCTCACTTGCTCCACCGCAATGCCCCTGCTTTCCAGCCATATCGCCATTTGCCCCATCGTGGGCGACATACCGGTCCCTGAAAGGCGCACCGCCAGCCTTTCGGCTGCACGATCAATGCTGTCGACATAGTTGTTCGCATGGTGAAACCAGTCGCGCACTTCCTCCCACGGCAGGCGTCCGCCTGTGACATTGTCTGATCCCAGCGCCTCATCAATCGCTTCCAGCCGCTGCACCGATCGACGGTGCTGTTCCCACAGCGTCGCAAAAGCCTGCGCAAAGGCCGGGTATTGTTCGGCCACACGCTCTACCTGATCACCGGGAAGCGTGGCGCCGATCATCGGGTCAGCGGCAGCATCACGCAAAGCGGTCAGCACTGGTTCCACCCGGTCGGCGGCGAAATCCTGCCATTCCACCGGGAAACTGTGTTGCAACCGGTCGGCCAGAACGGGCGTCAACGGGCGCTCATCGTTCTCGATCTGCGAAAGGTAGGACGCGCTGATGCCCAGCAGGCTGGCCATTTCACCCTGACGCAACTTTCGCGTCGTGCGCAGGGCTTTGAGCTGTTCGCCCGCAAAGAGGCGGCGTCTTGCCATTTCCAACGATCCGATTTTGCAAACTTATCCTTCGCAAGTTTGCAGAATAACATTGGACTTGGCAAGCGCGCTGGCGCAGGTGGAAAGCCAATCCGTGGTCTTGCCTTTGGCAGGGCTGCGGTTCCGGCTCTGGCCTTGCACCCCGGGGAGGGGGTGCGGGCTGGAACCGGGCATTTGATCCGGCTTATCAACAAAAGGGTGCCCCGCATGTCCGCCAATATTGCCGAGATGGAAAAACGCCGTCAGGCAGCACGCATGGGCGGCGGGCAAAAGCGCATCGATGCGCAGCACGCCAAAGGCAAGCTTACCGCGCGCGAACGGCTGAAGGTGCTGCTCGACGAAGGCAGCTTCGAAGAAGTCGACATGTATGTCGAACACAACTGCGTCGATTTCGGCATGCCCGATACGGTCATTCCCGGCGATGGCGTGGTGACGGGTTCGGGCACGATCAATGGCCGTCTGGTCTATGTGTTCAGTCAGGATTTCACCGTGTTCGGTGGCTCGCTGTCTGAGCGGCACGCGCAGAAGATCTGCAAGATCATGGATACCGCGCTGAAGGTCGGCGCGCCAGTGATCGGGCTCAACGATTCCGGCGGCGCGCGCATTCAGGAAGGGGTGGCCTCGCTCGGCGGCTATGCCGAAGTGTTCCAGCGCAATGTGCTGGCCAGCGGCGTGGTGCCGCAGCTTTCGCTGATCATGGGGCCTTGCGCGGGCGGCGCGGTTTATTCGCCCGCCATGACCGACTTCATCTTCATGGTGAAGGACAGCAGCTACATGTTCGTCACCGGCCCCGACGTGGTCAAGACCGTCACCAACGAGATCGTGACGCAAGAGGAACTGGGCGGCGCGGTCACGCACACCACCAAGACCTCGGTCGCCGATCTGGCGTTGGAGAACGACATCGAAGCGCTGCTCGCGGCGCGCGATTTCTTCGATTACCTGCCGCTGTCCAACCGCCACGACGTGCCAGAACGGCCCACGTCCGACCCCTATGACCGCGCTGAACACAGCCTCGATAGCATCGTCCCCGCATCGGCCAACCAGCCCTATGACATGCACGAAGTCATCGCCAAGACGGTGGACGAGGGCGAATTCTTCGAAATCCAGCCCAAGCACGCGGGAAACATCATCTGCGGTTTCGGTCGCATCGAAGGCCGCACCGTGGGCATCGTCGCCAACCAGCCGATGGTGCTGGCAGGGGTCCTCGATATCAACTCATCGAAAAAGGCCGCGCGGTTCGTGCGCTTTTGCGATGCCTTCAGCATCCCGATTGTGACTTTCGTCGACGTCCCCGGCTTCCTCCCCGGCACGGCGCAGGAACACAACGGCATCATCAAGCACGGTGCAAAGCTGCTGTTCGCCTATGCCGAAGCCACCGTGCCCAAGATCACCGTCATCACCCGCAAGGCCTATGGCGGCGCCTATGACGTGATGGCCTCCAAGCATTTGCGAGGTGACCTTAATTACGCCTGGCCGACTGCCGAAATCGCGGTGATGGGTGCCAAGGGTGCGGTTGAAATCATCTTCCGCGGCCTGTCTGCTGAAGAGCAGGCGGTCAAGACCCGCGAATACGAAGACCGCTTCGCGAACCCCTTCGTGGCAGCCAGCAAGGGCTTCATCGACGAAGTGATCCACCCCCATTCCACGCGGCGGCGCATCGCGCTGGGCTTGCGCAAGCTCAAGACCAAGAGCTTGGAAAACCCATGGAAAAAGCACGACAACATCCCGCTCTGATTGAGCGCTTCAGTCTGGAAGACCTGACATGACCGACATTTTCATCGTCTCGGGCGCTCGCACCGCCATTGGCTCGTTCGGTGGCGGACTTGCCTCGATGCGTCCGGCAGAAACCGGCGCAATCGTGATCAAGGAAGCCATCGCCCGCGCCGGGATCAGCGCGGACAAGGTGCAGAACGTGGTCATCGGCACGGTCGTGCCGACGCAGCCCAAGGACGCCTACGTCAGCCGCGTTGCCGCCGTGAATGCGGGCGTGCCGATCGAAGCGCCTGCGATGAACGTCAATCGCCTGTGCGGCTCGGGCCTGCAGGCCATTGTCTCGGCGGCGCAAGGGATTGCGCTGGGCGAGCAGGACATTGCCATTGGCGGCGGTGCGGAAAGCATGTCGAACGCGCCGCACATGGTGCTGACCGCGCGCAATGGCCAGAAGATGGGCGATCAGGTGCTGATGGACGCCATGCTTGGCGCGCTGCACGATCCTTTTGAGAACATCCACATGGGCGTGACCGCAGAAAACGTGGCCGAACGCTGCAGCATCAGCCGTGAAGAGCAGGATGCTCTGGCGGTGCAAAGCCACCAGCGCGCCGCCGCTGCTATTGCGGCAGGTTACTTCAAGGAGCAGATCGTCCCGGTCGAAATCAAGACGCGCAAGGGCACTGTCGTGTTCGACACCGACGAGCACGTGCGCGCCGATGCCAGTGTCGAAGCGATGGCGGCCCTGCGCCCGGTGTTCAAGAAGGACGGTACCGTCACCGCAGGCAACGCCAGCGGCATCAACGATGGCGCGGCAGCGGTCGTGCTGGCCAGCGGCAAGGCTGTGGAAGAGCATGGGTTGAAGCCGATGGCCAAGATCCTCGGCTGGGGCCATGCGGGCGTTGAACCGAACGTCATGGGGCTCGGCCCGGTCAAGGCCGTGCCGGTGGCGCTTGCCCGCGCAGGGCTGACGCTAGACCAGATCGATGTGATCGAAAGCAACGAGGCGTTCGCCGCGCAGGCCTGCGGTGTCGCCAAGGAACTGGGCTTCGATCCGGCCAAGACCAACGTCAACGGCTCGGGTATTTCGCTCGGCCATCCCATCGGCGCGACGGGCGCGATTCTGACGATCAAGGCGATGTATGAACTGCACCGCACCGGTGGCCGCTATGGCTTGATCACGATGTGCATCGGCGGCGGTCAGGGCATCGCCATGGTCATCGAGAAGGTCTGATCATGAAACTGGGTCGCCTCAACCACGTCGGCGTCGCCACGCCCGATATCGACGCTTCGATCGCGTTCTACCGCGATGTGATGGGCGCGAGCGACATTACCGAGCCGTTCGTGCTGGAAAGCCAGCAGGTGCGGGTGTGCTTCGTCAATACGCCGGGCGAGAACGGCACCGCTGGCACGCAGATCGAGCTGATCCAGCCAACCAGACCGGACAGCGCGGTGGGCAAGTGGCTCGCGGCCAATCCCTTGGGCGGCCAGCATCACCTTTGCTACGAAGTGCCCGATATTCATGCGGCTAAGGCAGCGTTCGAGGCACTGGGCAAGCGTGTGCTGGGCGAGCCGCGGATCGGCGCGCATGGGACGCTGATCTTCTTCGTCCACCCCAAGGACATGGGCGGCGTGCTGACCGAGATCATGGAAGTGCCGCAGGGGCATCACTGAGGTTTGAGGTAACCGTCACCCCGGGCTTGACCCGGGGTCCCGCTGCCTTCGGACGGCGGTGCGGTCAAAGAAAAGCGGGACCCCGGATCAAGTCCGGGGTGACGATTGAGGGATAGAATAATGAGCGACAAGACACTGGCCGACTGGCAGGCCGCAGCCGCCAAGGAAGTCAAGGGCAAAGACCTCACGTGGCAGACGCCCGAAGGCATTGCCGTCAAGCCGCTCTACACGGCCGAGGACGTGACCGTCGATCCGGGCCTGCCGGGCTTTGCGCCGTTCACGCGCGGCGTTCGCGCCTCGATGTATGCAGGGCGTCCCTGGACCATCCGCCAGTACGCGGGTTTCTCCACCGCCGAGGAATCGAACGCCTTCTACCGCCGCAATCTGGCTGCGGGCCAGAAGGGCCTCTCGGTCGCCTTCGATCTGGCCACGCACCGCGGATATGACTCCGACCACCCACGCGTAACCGGCGATGTCGGCAAGGCTGGCGTCGCCATCGACTCTGTCGAGGACATGAAGATCCTGTTCGACGGCATCCCGCTCGATCAGATGTCCGTCTCGATGACCATGAACGGCGCAGTGATCCCCATCCTCGCGTTCTTCATCGTCGCGGGCGAAGAGCAGGGCGTTGATCGCAAGCTGCTCGACGGGACCATCCAGAACGACATCCTCAAGGAGTTCATGGTCCGCAACACCTATATCTATCCGCCCGAGCCCTCGATGCGGATCATCTCGGACATCTTCGGCTATACCAGCCGCGAGATGCCGAAGTTCAATTCGATCTCGATTTCCGGCTATCACATGCAGGAAGCGGGCGCGACGCAGGTGCAGGAGCTAGCGTTCACCATCGCCGACGGCATGGAATATGTGAAGTACGGCGTGGCTTCTGGCCTCGACATCGACAAATTCGCAGGCCGTCTGTCATTCTTCTTCGCCATCGGCATGAACTTCTTCATGGAAGTGGCCAAGCTGCGCGCCGCGCGCGTGCTGTGGCACCGCGTGATGACCAAGCTGGGCGCGCAGGACGAACGCAGCAAGATGCTGCGCACCCACTGCCAGACTTCGGGCGTGAGCTTGCAGGAGCAAGACCCCTACAACAACGTCATCCGCACCACGATTGAAGCGATGGCTGCGATGCTGGGCGGCACCCAGTCGCTCCACACCAACGCGCTCGATGAAGCCATCGCGCTGCCGACCGACTTTTCCGCACGCATCGCCCGCAACACGCAGATCGTGATTCAGGAAGAGACGGGCATGTGCAACGTGGTCGATCCGCTGGGCGGGTCGTACTACATTGAGAGCCTGACGCAGGAACTGGTCGACAAGGCGTGGGAGATCATCGAGCGCGTTGAAAGCGAAGGCGGCATGGCCAAGGCTGTGGCCGCTGGTTGGCCCAAGGCGATGATCGAGGAAGCCGCTGCCGGACGGCAAGCGCGTGTCGACCGTGCCGAAGACGTGATCGTCGGCGTCAACAAGTACCGCCTCGCCACCGAAGACCTGCTCGACACGCTCGACATCGATAACGACAAGGTCCGCCAGGGCCAGATCGCCCGCCTGAAATGGGTGCGCGAAACCCGCGATGAAACCAAGTGCCGCGCGGCGCTGAACGCCTTGACCGAAGGCGCAAAGACCGGTGGAAACCTGCTCGAACTCGCGGTCGAAGCCGCCCGCTACCGCGCCACGTTGGGCGAAATTTCTGATGCGATGGAAGTCGTGTTCGGGCGTCACGGCACTTTCCCTACACCGGTCAAGGGCGTCTACGGCGCAGCCTACGCGGGCGATGCGCGCTATCAGCAGGTAGTCGATGGCGTCGAAGCCGTGACGCGCCGCCTCGGCCGCACCCCGCGCATGCTGGTCGCCAAGATGGGCCAAGACGGCCACGATCGCGGCGCAAACGTGATCGCCTCGGCCTTCTCCGACATCGGCTTTGACGTGACCTCCGGCCCACTGTTCCAAACGCCCGAGGAAGCCGCCAAGCTGGCGCTGGAAAACGATGTGGACGCCATCGGCGCATCGTCGTTGGCGGCAGGACACAAGACGCTGATCCCCGAACTGATCGGCCACCTGCGCGCAGCGGGCCGCAGTGACATCAAGGTCGTGGCAGGCGGCGTGATCCCGCCGCAAGACTACGATTACCTGCGCGAAGCCGGCGTGCAGGGCATCTACGGTCCGGGCTCAAACGTGGTGGAATGCGCCGCTGATATGCTGCGCCTGCTGGGCCACAACATGCCGCCAGTGGATGCCTGATTCATGCCAACGCTGCTGCGCATCGGTGCGTTCCGGTTCTACTTTTACAGTCACGAACCGAATGAGCCGCCGCACATCCACGTGGATCGCGGGGCAGCAACGATCAAGGTGTGGCTCGGCAGCCTGGAAGTGGCCAGCAGCCGTGGCTTTCGTGCTCATGAAATAGGTGGCATTGTGGCAATGGTTGAAGCGCATCGCGACGAGTTTCTGGAGGCTTGGCATGGGTATTTTGGCTAAAGTTGCTGATGAGCGCGTGCTGGACGTTCGCTGCAACGAGCACAGCCTGATTGTCGATCTGATGGATGGTCGGACCATTTCAGTTCCGCTCGCTTGGTATCCACGGTTGCTGCATGCCACGCCTGAGCAGCGGGCAAATTGGGAGCACGCAGGCGCAGGCTTTGGCATTCATTGGCCCGAGATTGACGAAGATCTGAGCACCGAGGGCCTGTTGCGCGGCGCACCTGCGCCTGAGGCGCGGTAAAAAGTCCGGCAAGGAGAGATGCCATGACGCAGAAGCTTGAAACGCTGTCAGTCCACGCAGGGTGTGAGCCTGATCCGACGACGAATGCGCGGATCACGCCGATCTACCAGACGGCTAGCTACGTGTTCGACAGTGCCGAACATGCCGCGAACCTGTTCGCGCTGGCCGAATTCGGCAATATCTACACGCGCATCATGAACCCCACCAATGCCGCGCTTGAAGCCAAGATTGCGGCGCTTGAGGGCGGCGTAGGTGCACTTGGCGTCGCTTCAGGCCATGCCGCGCAGTTCATCGTGTTCCACACACTGATGGAACCTGGCTGCGAGATCGTGGCGGCCAAAAAGCTCTATGGCGGCACGCTCAACCAGTTCGCGCACAGCTTTGCCAAGTTCGGCTGGAAGGCGATATTCGTCGATGCCGATGATCCCGCAGCCGTTGCCGCTGCGATCACCGACAAGACGCGCGGCGTGTTCATCGAAAGCCTCGCCAACCCCGGCGGCGTGGTGCAGGACATCGCGGCGATTGCCGAGGTCGCTCATGCCGCAGGCGTGCCGCTGATCGTCGACAACACGATGGCGAGCCCCGCGCTGTGCCGCCCGATCGAACATGGCGCGGACATTGTCGTCCATTCGTGCACCAAGTTCCTCAACGGCCACGGCAATTCTATCGGCGGGCTGATCGTGGATTCGGGCAAGTTCGATTGGGCGGCGAGTGACAAGTTCCCCTCGCTCACCCAGCCCAACCCAAGCTACCACGGCGCGGTGCTGACCGAGGCGTTGAAGCCCGTCGGTCCCATCGCCTTCATCATCGGCTGCCGCGTGCTGGGCCTGCGCGATCTCGGGCCGTCGATGGCGCCGATGAATGCGTTCCTGACGCTGACCGGCATGGAAACGCTGGCGCTACGCATGGAGCGGCACTGCAGCAATGCACTGCATCTGGCGCAGTGGCTGCGCAGCCATCCCAAGGTGGCGTGGGTTTCCTATGCGGGCCTGCCGGAAGACCCCTATCACCAACTGGCCCAGCAGTACCTCGGCGGCAAGGGCGGCGCGGTGTTCACCTTCGGCGTGAAGGGCGGATACGAGGCAGGCGTGAAGCTGGTCCAGTCGGTCAAGCTGTTCAGCCACCTCGCCAACATCGGCGACACCCGCTCGCTGATCATCCACCCCGCTTCCACCACGCACAGCCAGTTGGGCGAGGCGGAATTGGTTGCCGCAGGTGCCGGGCCGGATACGGTGCGTGTGTCGGTGGGGATCGAACACATCGACGACATTGTGGCCGATTTAGCGCAGGCGCTGGAGCTGGTGTGAGCTTGGCCTTCGCCTCCCTCTTCCCCGTCGCCCCGGGCTTGACCCGTGGCCCCGCTGCCTTTTGCGAGGTCGCAGGAAAAGCGGGACCCCGGGTCAAGCCCGGGGTGACGATTGAAGTAGGGGCATCGAGATGAATTTTTTGCGCTTCGCCTTCATCGTATTAGTGATCGTCGCGTGCTGGTTGTTCCTAGGTATTTCCGCTTTGGACTATGCGGAAACGAATTGGCACATCTGCGGAATTCCTGATGCAAGCAATCCAACAGCTCTTTGTGAATTCAGAGAGGCAATTGCGATTGTATTTCTTGTTTCCTTGCTTGTTGCTCTTTGCGGGGCAGTTTACTGGCTCAACAATAGGTCTCGCTGAATGTTCAAGAAAATCCTCATCGCCAACCGTGGTGAAATTGCCTGCCGTGTGATCAAGACGGCCCGCCGCATGGGTATTGCGACCGTTGCCGTCTATTCCGATGCGGATGCTCGCGCGCCGTTCGTGCAGATGGCCGATGAAGCCGTGCACATCGGCCCGGCACCTGCTGCGCAGTCCTATCTGATAGCCGACAAGATCATCGCGGCATGCAAGCAGACGGGCGCAGATGCGGTCCACCCCGGCTATGGCTTCCTGTCCGAACGCACTTCGTTCGCCGAGGCGCTGGCGGCAGAGGGCATCGCGTTTGTCGGGCCTCCGGTGAATGCCATTGCCGCGATGGGTGACAAGATCGAATCCAAGAAGCTGGCGATGAAAGCTGGCGTGAACGTCGTCCCCGGCTTCGTGGGCGAGATCGAGGATACCGAACACGCCGTGCGCATCTCGGAAGAGATCGGCTATCCGGTGATGATGAAGGCCTCTGCTGGCGGCGGTGGCAAGGGCATGCGCCTTGCCTATTCCGAGCAGGACGTGCGCGAGGGCTTTGAAGCAACCAAGCGGGAAGGGCTGAACTCGTTCGGCGATGATCGCGTGTTCATCGAGAAGTTCATCCTCAACCCGCGCCACATCGAAATCCAGATCCTGGGCGATAAGCACGGCAACATTCTTTACCTGAACGAGCGTGAATGCTCGATCCAGCGCCGCCACCAGAAGGTGGTGGAAGAAGCGCCCTCGCCGTTCGTAACACCCAAGATGCGCAAGGCGATGGGCGAGCAGTGCGTCGCGCTGTCACGCGCGGTCGGCTACCATTCGGCAGGCACGGTGGAATTGATCGTTTCGGGCGCGGACCCCTCAGGCGAGAGCTTCTACTTCCTCGAAATGAACACCCGCCTGCAGGTAGAGCATCCCGTCACCGAAGCCATCACTGGCATCGACCTTGTCGAGCAGATGATCCGCGTGGCCGCTGGCGAAAAGTTGGCGATGACGCAGGATGACGTGAAGATCGACGGTTGGGCCATCGAAAACCGCGTCTATGCCGAAGACCCCTATCGCGGCTTCCTGCCCTCCACCGGCCGCCTGATCCGCTATCAGCCGCCACTGGCAGGTTGGACCGACGATGGGCAGGCTAATGGCCGTCGCGGTGTGGACGGCGTTCGTGTGGACGATGGCGTCTATGAAGGCGGCGAAGTGTCGATGTTCTATGACCCGATGATCGCCAAGCTAATCACTTGGGGGCCTACGCGCGATGAAGCGGCGGACAAGCAGATCGCAGCGCTTGATGCGTTCGAGATCGAAGGCCTTGGCCATAACGTCGATTTCGTCAATGCCATCATGCAGCACCCGCGCTTCCGCTCGGGCGAATTGACCACGGGCTTCATTGCCGAGGAATATCCCGAAGGCTTCCACGGCGCGGCCACGTCTGACGAATTGAAGCAGACGCTGGCAGCGTTGGCAGGCTTCCTCGCCACCGCCCGCGCCGACCGTGCCCGCCGCGTGGACCAGCAATTGGGCGACGAGCTTGATCCGCCCTACGAATGGGCGGTGAAGATCGGCGATACGACTTATGCGGTCACACTCGACGAAGATGAAGTGACAGTGGACGGCAAGGCCATCGACCTCGCGCTGGAATACACGCCAGGCGACCGGATCGTGCATTGCGAGATCGATGACAAGCCGCTGTCGGTGAAGGTTGAACCAACCCGCGCAGGCTTCAAGCTGACGACGCGCGGCGCGATCCAGCACGTGCAGGTCTTGCCCGCCCACATCGCGCCTTACACGCAGCACATGATCGAAAAGATCCCGCCCGATCTGTCCAAATTCCTGATCTGCCCGATGCCGGGCCTGCTCGTCACGCTCAACGTCGGCGAGGGCGACACGGTGGAAGCGGGGCAGCCGCTGGCCGTGGTCGAAGCGATGAAGATGGAAAACATCCTGCGCGCGGAGAAGGCGGGCAAGGTGAAGGCGGTCAACGCCAAGGCGGGCGATAGTCTGGCCGTAGATGCGATCATTCTTGAGATGGAGTGAGGCCCCAATGCCCACCCCGCTGCGACTAACTTCGCTTATCGCTCAGTAAGTCTCGCGGCCCTCCCGCAAGCGGGAGGGCGAAAGCAGAGCTGTCAACTCCCCTCCCGCAAGCGGGAGGGGTTGGGGGTGGGCTTGCTCAGATGCGGAAAATCTTACCCGGATTGAACAGGTTGTCCGGGTCCAGCGCCTGCTTGACCATGCGCATCACGTCCACCGCATTTTCGCCCAGTTCGTCGATCAGGCACTGCTGCTTACCAATGCCGATGCCGTGTTCGCCGGTGCAGGTGCCGTCCATCGCCAGTGCGCGGGCGACCATGCGGTGGTTGAGCGCTTCGACCTCGGCCATCTCCTCTGGCGCGTTCGGATCAATCGAGAAGATCAGGTGGAAATTGCCATCGCCCACATGCCCGACGATGGTAGCGGGCACACTGCACACATCCAGTTCGGCGCGGGTGGCAAGGATGCACTCGGCCAGGCGGCTCATCGGCACGCACACATCGGTCGTCAGGCCAATCGCGCCGGGGCGCAGCGCAATCGCCGCATAATAGGCCTCATGCCGCGCGCGCCACAGGCGGTTGCGGTCCTCGGCCAGCGCGGCCCACTGGAACTCCCCGCCGCCGTTGGATGCCGCCACTGCCTTCACCGTCTCCACCTGCTCGGCCACGCCCGCCGCGCTGCCGTGGAATTCGAAGAACAGCGTTGGCACTTCGGGCAGGCCCAGCTTGCTGCGCAAATTCACCGCGCGCACCTGCATCGCATCAAGCAATTCGATCCGCGCCATCGGCACGCTGCAATGGAATGCCTGCACCACTGTCTCTACCGCACCTGCCAAAGTCTCGAACGGGCAAGTGGCGGCAAGGATCGCTTCGGGCACCGGGTGCAAGCGCAGCGTGATGCCGGTGATGACACCCAAGGTGCCTTCAGACCCGATGTAGAGGCGCGTCAGGTCATACCCGGCGGCAGACTTCTTTGCCCGCCTGCCGGTGCGGATGACCTTGCCCTGCGCGGTAACGACTTCCAGCCCCAGCACCGCCTCGCGCATCGTGCCATACCGCACCGCGTTGGTCCCCGATGCCCGCGTCGCTGCCATGCCGCCGATGGTGGCATTTGCGCCCGGATCAATCGGAAAGAACAGGCCGGTATCGCGCAAATGCGCATTCAGCGCCTCGCGCCGGATGCCGGGCTGCACGGTGCAATCGAAATCGGCGTGGTTCACGCTCAACACGGCGTCCATGCGCGACAGGTCAAGGCAGACGCCCCCTTCCAGCGGCAGGGTATGCCCCTCCAGCGAGGTGCCCGCGCCATAAGGCACGATGGCCACCCGCGCCTCGCGGCACAGGTTCACGCAATCGACCACATCCTGCGTCGATCCGGCATAGACCACCGCATCGGGCAAGACGGTGGCATATTGCGATTCGCTGGCCCCATGCTGCGCGCGGATCGCCTCGCCCGTCTGGCAAGCCTCGCTAAAGCGCTGGGCCAGATGGTCGAGAAAGCCGGGAGGCAGTGGGCGCGGGGGGTGAGCCATGTTGGTTTCCATGACTCCACCTAGCGGGCAATTCCACCTTTTTGAATGCGCACGCCGTTTTGGCTCTGGTGCAAAACTGTTCAGGCAGGATAAAGCGCACGAGCTTGATATACGGTCGAGAGCCTCACAGTGAGGTTTTGACGGGTTTAGAACAGGGCAGGTTTCCAGATGGGCAAATTGACGGGCGCAGTGTTGATTGCAGGTCTTACGGTTTCGGCACTTGCGGGCGGAACAGCTTTTGCGCAGGCAAAGGGTGATCCGGTCGCGGGCAAGAAGGTGTTTATGCGCTGCGTTGCCTGCCACGCCGTTCAGCCTTCTGCCGGCCCGAAGATGGGGCCAAACCTTGCCGGCGTCGCTGGCCGCAAGGCTGGTGCTGCCGCCAACTTCAAGTATTCTGCAGCGATGCAGAAGGCCAATCTCAAATGGGATGACGCCACGCTCGACAAGTGGCTGGCAAAGCCTTCGGCCGTCGTACCGGGTACCTCGATGGCCTTTGCCGGGCTTTCAAACCCAGTAGAGCGCGCGAACGTGATCGCTTACCTGAAAAAGCCGGTTCCTTAAGAGCACCATCCCGAACCCGCCAGTTGAAAGCTGGCGGGCGAGGCACTGTTGCCGATAAAGCAGGCATGTAGCGGCAATCAGCCAAACAGCCGCTGCAGCCAACTACGCCTGGGTGGTGCAGGCATTTCCTGCCCGGTCAGGCGCATAAGATATTGTGCCAGCAGCATGGCCTGATTGCGCGTCATCAACAGGTGGTGCGTGTCAACCGATCCGGGGGTTGGCTTTGCACGGACGGTTGATTGCACGGTCAGCTGGATATTGCGTGAAATGGACTGGTGGCCCCACCCGATCACAACACCAGACAATTCCTGAGGCAGATCATCTTCCTGTGGCTTTGCTGTGGCCATTGTACCCTTCCCCCCAAACCGTGTTGAGGATAGGAATCGCAATTGCCTATCTTGGTCAAGCCATTTTGGTTCTTTTAATCACGTTCTGCCCAACACCTTGGAAGGGTTCAAGGGAAGGGTTCAGGCAGCCAATTGATACGGCGCGATCTCGCCAGTCAGATATAGTTTCTTGGCTTTGGCTCGGCTCAGCTTTCCTGAACTGGTGCGGGGCAGGGTGCGCGGCGGCACCAATTCCACGACGCAGTTCATGCCGGTAATCGAACGCACCTTGTCGCGGATTTGGTCGCGCAGTTTCACGCGCTCAACCGGATCGGACACGCGGCAATGCACCAGCACGGCGGGGGTTTCTTCGCCGTTTTCCGCCTCGACCGAGAAAGCGGCAATATCGCCCTGGTGGAAGCCCGGAAGCTGTTCCACCGCCCATTCAATGTCCTGCGGCCAGTGGTTCTTGCCGTTGATGATGATCATGTCCTTGGCGCGGCCAACGATGAACAAATAGCCCTTTTCATCGACATAGCCCATGTCGCCAGTGTCCAGCCAGCCATCGACCATGCAGGCCTCTGTCGCCTCGGGGTCACGGAAATAGGAGTGCATGACCGACGATCCCCGGCACCACACTTTGCCGATGTGATGGTGGGCCAATTCTTGGCCGCTCTCGCCCCGGATCGCCACTTCCATGCCCAGCACCGGCACGCCGCAGTTGACCATGGCGCGATAGCGGGCAGGGCGTGAAAGATCGCGCGGACTGCCCGACAGGCGCTCTTCTTCTACCAACTCTACGCGGATGCCTTCACCCGGCGGCATGACGGTCACAGCCAGCGTTGCTTCGGCCAGACCATAGCTTGGCAGGAATGCATCGGCGCGGAAACCGGCCTCGGCAAAGGCATTGACGAAGCTTTGCATCACATCAGGACGGATCATGTCTGCGCCGTTGCCCGCCACGCGCCAGCGCGAAAGGTCAAACCGGTCGGCCACATGGCTTTGGCTGGAGATGCGGCGGGCGCAAATGTCATAGCCGAAGGTGGGTGAGTAAGACAGCGTGGTTCCCTGATTACGGCTGATCAGATCGAGCCAGGCCAGCGGGCGCCGCGCGAAATCTTCGGTTTTCAGGAAGTCGACCGAAACGCCGTTGGCAATGGGCGACAGGAAGCACCCGACCAGACCCATGTCATGATACCACGGCAGCCACGACACGGCGCGGTCAGGGTTGTCGATCTTCATGCCGTGCGAATGGCCTGCCAGATTGGCCAGCAGCGCGCGGTGGGTTACGGCAACACCATGGGGAAAGCGGGTCGATCCGCTGGAATATTGTAAATAGCTGATCGCATCGGGATCGGGCTTGGGCAGGTCGGCCGCGCTTTCCTCACCGGCGTGGAATTCGTCCCACGAAAGCCCGGCGCAGCCTTGGCGGGCCGCAGCGGCACCTGCCATTTCGGCGATTTCATCGGGATAGACCAGCATCTTGGGGTCAGAACTGGAAAGCTGCACAGCAAGCTGATCGATGTAGCTTTCCTTGCCGCCAAAGCTGGTCGGCAGCGGCAGCGGCACGGGCCATGCACCTGCGTACATTGCACCACAGAAGATGGCCGAAAAATCGGGGCCGGTTTGCGCCACCAGTGCCACCCTGTCACCCGGTGCAACGCCCATCGCGAGCAGTTTGCGTGCGGCCAACAGCGCATCTGCGCGCAGTTCGGAATAGGGGTATACCCGCGCCAGATTGCCGCGCGGATCGTGGAAGTTGAAGCCCAGAACGCCCTTGGCGGCATAATCCAGCGCATCGCAGAATGTATCGAAGTCCGCATAACGGCGTGGTTGCACGTCGATATTCGGTGTGGGAACGAGGGTCGCCTGTTCAGCGACAGCGTTCGAAACAGTCATGCGATACCCCGATGTTCTCTTCTATTGACCTGCAGGCATCTGCGCGCCTGCTTCTGAACGGCCCATTACTGGTCCGTGATGGAAAAATCACGCAATCACGGCTCGGACGTTCTCATTTAACCCCGACTGTGGCACGAATGTGGCGCATGAGGCGCTTCTCTTCCAATGACCCGGCGCACAAGCGCGAACGAACAACCGAGCGCAAGCCTCCGCGCCCGATTAATGCTGCGCGGTTGAACGAGATGGCGCTGGCCTATGTTGCGCGCTTTGCCACCAGCGGGGGCAAACTGGCCGACTATCTCAAGCGCAAGCTGCGTGAGCGGGGCTGGGACGGTGAGGGCGAGGCCGATATCGCCGGGATCGTCGCCCGGTTCGTGGAATTGGGCTATGTCGATGATGCCGGGTATGCGCGTGGCAAGGCGCAAAGCCTGCTGCGGCGCGGCTATGGCGTGCGGCGGATCGATCAGGCGCTGGGCGCTGCGGGCATTGCCGAAGAGGTGCGCGAAGATGTGCGCGGCAGCGAAGGCGAACGGCGGCGCGCGGCGCTGGTCATGGCGCGCAAACGGCGGTTCGGTCCGTTTGGAGAGAGTGGCAGGCTTGACCCGGCGCTGCGGGAAAAGCAAACCGCAGCCATGCTGCGCGCCGGACACCCTCTTGCACATGTGCGCGCGGTGGTGAATGCCGTGTCGGCGCAGGCAGTGGACGAGTGGATCGATGAAGCAGATGAATAGACTGGCGGCATTTGCCGCTCTTGCGATACTGGCTGGCTGCTCACCCGGCACGGCGGACGCCGGGACGAAGGCTTCGGCTAAGGCGGCTGCGGCTGATGCGGTTCATCCGATCTCTGGCCTGCAAGTGGCTCCGGTCACCGTGGTCAGCGGCAACACACGCCATGTCTTCAAAACCGAATTCGCGCGCAGTGCGCCGGAACAGGCCAAGGGCCTGATGTTCCGCACCAGCCTGGGCGATGACGAGGCGATGATCTTCCTTCGCAATCCACCCGATCGCGCTTCGTTCTGGATGCGCAACACGGTGATTACGCTTGATATCATCTACATCGGCCTTGATCGCCGCATCCTGAACATTGCGGCCAATGCTGTGCCATATGATGAAACGCCGTTGCATTCGGCGGGCCCGACGCTGGCCGTGTTCGAGATCAATGGCGGCCTTGCGGCAAAGCTTGGCATAAAGCCGGGCGACAAGGTGGAATGGTAAACCGGATTCACAAGGCAAATGGGCGCAGTACTCGCTTGCCGACTCCCCCTTTGAACGGCTAAGCGCAACCGTCATGAGCATCCTCGGCAAAATCTTCACCTGGTGGAATGGCGCGACCGTGACCACCATGCTCGACAGCGCGCTCAAGGGCGAACAGGTCGGCACTGACGCGCAGGGCAACAAGTACTACCGCGCCAAGAAGCCCTTTCCCAAGGGCCACCCCTTTGCCGGCCGTGAACGTCGCTGGGTTATCTATAACGGCTCCAATGATGCCAGCCGCGTGCCGGCTGAATGGCATGGCTGGCTCCATGGCTCGTTCGATGGCGTGCCAGAAAGCAACCTGCCGCCCGCGCGCATCTGGGAAGTGGATTACACCCCCAACGCCACCGGCACTGCCACTGCCTATCGCCCGCAAGGCGCGCTTGAGCGTGGCGGAAAGCGCGCTGCTGCCACCGGCGATTACGAAGCCTGGGTGCCGGAAGCCTGATGCCATCGGTCGCACCGTCGGCTTGCAGTTCTGCGCTCGCTGTGGCGTGCGTGCTGCTGCTTTCCGGGTGCGAAAAGGACGTTCCTGCACCGCCGCCCGAAGCGGTCGCTACCAGTGTCCCGACCGCCGCCGTATCGGGCGCTGCGCTTGAAAGCGAATATGGCACCCCAATCAAGGATCGCGTCGCAACCCTCGGATTCCTGAACAAGCGCAACAATATCACGCAGGACATCGTGCTGAAAAGCGGCGAATCGCGCCGCATCGGCAACGCCATCGTCAAGCTGGCCACTTGCGAGAAGACCGCGCCGTGGGAAGATCCGGCGGAGACTGGTGCCTTCGTGCAGTTGTTTGTCGAAGAGCGCGCAACGACTGATCAGCCGCTGGCCTGGCGCAAGGTGTTTTCAGGCTGGCTGTTCCGCAATTCGCCTTCGCTCAACGTGGTGGAGCACCCGATCTACGATGTCTGGGTAAAGGATTGCGCGATGAGCTTCCCCGGCGAAGAAGAGCCGGTGGCCTCGGCCCGCAGTACAGCAAAGCCTGCTGGAAGCGCCAGCGGGGCACCTTCACCTGCCCCCAGTCCTAGCCCGAGCGCATCACCCAGCGCCCGCGCGCCATCGGCTTCGCCTGCCGAATAGGGCCGCTGCGCCGCTGACAGCAGTTTCAGATACTGGCTTTGCGGAATCTCCACTGCGCCAAGCGATGCGAGATGCGATGTGGTGAACTGGCAATCGAGCAGTTCTGCCCCGATTCGCCGCAACGCTGCAACCAGCCAGGTTAGCGCCACTTTTGAAGCATCGGCCTCGCGGCTGAACATCGATTCGCCACAGAACACCCGTGCAAACCCCACGCCGTAAAGCCCGCCAACGAGCCGCCCCTCGCGCCAGCATTCGATCGAGTGGGCATGGCCATGTTCGTGCAGACCGATATAGCTTTCGCGGATTCGCGTGCTGATCCAGCTTTCTTCGGCACCCGGACGCGGCGCAGCGCAGGCATCGATGACTGCCTCGAACGCGGCGTTGCAGGTGACGGTAAAGCGTTCGCGCCGCAGGGTACGGGCCAGCGAATGTGACATATGGAAGCCATCAAGCGGCAGAATCGCCCGCATTCGCGGCTCTACCCAGAAAACTTCGGGATCGTCGCGGCTGTCCGCCATCGGAAAGATCCCGGCGCGATAGGCCTTCAGCAGAAGGTCGGGCGGAATGGTGTGGGGATCGTTTCTGGCCATAATGTGCAAGAATGTGTTTCGGTCGGTTGCATCCCCCGCGTCAACCCTTTAAGGGCCGCTGCGGCACAGGAGTGTAGCTCAGTTGGTAGAGCATCGGTCTCCAAAACCGAGGGCCGTGGGTTCGAGTCCCCCCACTCCTGCCATTTTTACCGTAGTAGGGTGCGAAAAGCGCCTCAGGTTCATCATCTGAAATTCGAATAAGGGCGCAAAGCCCTCTCGAAAAGCCCTCTCATTGCAGGGCGGTTCGCGCGCTGACGGTGTGTCGAAAAATGGCGTGAAGCTATCTCGTGCCATCAGACTTGCCATTTTGCGCCTGCTCCCCTAAATCAAAGGCACTTCCGACATCGGATAATCGTCAGCCCCTCCCGGACCCGTCCGGGGCGGCGATTTCCCCTAGGCGGAAGAAATGATTTCAACGCGGCCGATGCCGCAGCAAGCAAGGCGTTCGATCGATGGCCAAGACCAGCCCCGGCGAGTTCTTCAACCAGGTGAAAGCCGAAGCGCGCAAGGTTGTCTGGCCGACTCGTCAGGAAACCACCACCACCGCCATCTTTGTCGGCATCATGATGCTGATACTGGCAGTGTTCTTCCTTGGCATCGATACGCTGTTCGGCATGACCGTGAAGTTTCTGCTGTCGCTCGCCTGATTAGTGGATTGATTTTGACATTTGCGCCCCTTGGCGGATGGGATGGGTCTGCAAATGTCAAAATCGTAAAATCCACTAGATTCTTTTAATGGATAGTGGTCCGAAGAGATTTTGACATTCGAGCGCTACCAAGCCTCAAACAGTATCGAATGTCAGAATCGGACCACTAGAAACCTACAGGACCCGAAAGAACAACATGGCCCGCTGGTATATCATTCACGCCTATTCCGGTTTCGAGAACAAGGTCAAAGAGGCGATCGTTTCCGAGGCTGAGCGCATCGGCCTTTCGCAGCTGGTCGAGGCGGTGGAAGTGCCCACCGAGACGATCACCGAAGTGAAGCGCGGCAAGAAGGTGCAAGTAGAGCGCAAGTTCATGCCCGGCTACGTGTTGGCCAAGCTGGCGATGAATGACGATATCTATCACCTCGTCAAGAACACGCCCAAGGTTACCGGCTTCCTTGGCACCAACAACAAGCCACAGCCGATTTCCGACAAGGAAGCCGCCCGCTACTTTGGCGCGCGCGAACAGGCCGCTGCCGAGCCGCGCAAGAGCGTGGTGGTCGATTACGAAATCGGCGATTCGGTCAAGGTCAACGCAGGTCCCTTCGCGACGTTCAACGGCGTGGTCGAGGAACTGGACTTCGACAAGAGCCGCGTGAAGGTTTCGGTTTCCATCTTTGGCCGCGCAACGCCGGTGGAGCTGGGCTTCGAGGAAGTCGAACTGGTTCGCGGCTGACGCACCAGTACTTGCATTTGCGGGCCGATAGCTCTATCGGCACGCGCTTCGCTGCCTGAAAAGGCGGTGATTCCGCGCGGGAGTCTCGGATGGTCCGGGGCGTCTAACCGCTCACTCTGAGGTCCGGCCTGAACAAGGGCGGCCAACAGGAAGAAAGGAGGCCCATCGTGGCCAAGAAGATTGAAGGCTATATTAAGTTGCAGGTATCGGCTGGCGAAGCCAAGCCGTCCCCGCCGATCGGCCCAGCACTGGGTCAGCGCGGCGTAAACATCATGGAATTCTGCAAGCAGTTCAACGCTGCCACGCAGGAAGTGGAAAAGGGCACGCCGCTCCCCACCGTGATCACCGTTTACGCTGACCGTTCGTTCACTTTCGTAACCAAGACCCCGCCAGCCACCTTCTTCATCAAGAAGGCAGCCGGCATCAAGTCTGGTTCGAAGACTCCGGGCAAGGCTTCGGCCGGCACGATCACGCGCGCACAGCTGTCGGAAATCGCACAGGCCAAGATGAAGGACCTGAACGCGAACGACATTGAAGCCGCAACGAAGATCATCGAAGGCTCCGCACGTGCGATGGGCCTCACCGTGGTGGAGGGCTGAGACCGTGGCCAACCTGACCAAGAAGCAGAAGTCGCTCAACGAAAAGCTGGGTGACAATCAGAAGCTCTATGCAATCGACGACGCGATCAAGCTCCTCAAGGAACTCAAGAGCGCCAAGTTCGACCAGAGCCTTGAAGTATCGCTGAACCTCGGCGTTGATCCGCGCCACGCCGACCAGATGGTCCGTGGCATGGTGTCGCTGCCTTCGGGCACCGGCAAGGACGTGAAGGTTGCCGTGTTCGCCCGTGGCGACAAGGCTGAAGCCGCGCTTGCTGCAGGCGCTGACAAGGTCGGTGCCGAAGATCTGCTGGAAGACATGCAGAACGGCAATCTCGACTATGGCCGCGTGATCGCCACGCCCGACATGATGGGCATTGTCGGTCGTCTTGGCAAGGTACTGGGTCCCAAGGGCCTGATGCCAAACCCAAAGCTGGGCACGGTTACCCCGAACGTCGCTGATGCGGTCAAGGCAGCCAAGAGCGGCCAGATCGAATTCCGCGTCGAAAAGGCTGGCATCATTCACGGCGGCATCGGCAAGCTCTCGTTCTCGGACGAAGCGCTGCGCGCCAACTTCGATGCTTTCGTCGATGCGATCGTCAAGGCCAAGCCATCGGGTGCCAAGGGCAAGTACCTGCGCAAGGTCGGCCTGTCCTCGTCGATGGGCCCCGGCCTGAAGATCGACGTGTCCGAAGTGCACGGCGGATAATGTCCCGATGCGTCCCCGCGCAGGCGGGGACCTCAGGCGGTACAAGACAGAAAAAGAGCCGGGGAGGGAAACCTCTCCGGCTCTTTTTCTGTCTGCGCTTCACGGCTAGGAACCAACAATGCCCGAAGACCAAGCGCCGCTGAACCCCGTGACCGCCGCCCGATTGCAGGTGGAGGCTGTGATCCCGCCCGAAAAGCGCGGCCCTGGCTGGGATCGGCATTGGCGTGAGCTTGAAGCCTATGCCGATGCGGCCATGGTCGGCGCTGTCGGCGACTGGACAGTCAATCCGCGCTGACATTGGCGCGGGTATAGCATTCCACTACCAGGCTGATCGCGCGGCCATCTGGCAGTTTCAGCGCTGCGCGGTGCGACAGCAGGGTATCGACGGGGCATTCCGGCATTGCCCCGCGCTGCTGCGCCAACCGTTCGCGCCGAAAGCCCAGTGGGCTGACGACTTTGCCGAACGGCATATCGCTCGTCTCCAGTATCCGGTTCATCTCGGGCGTAAGGCGCGCAGGGACATACCAATTGTGCGCCACGGACAGCACGGTGGTTCCGCACACAAGCTGGACATGGCGGTAGCGCACCGGCTCATCGCTGGCTACGCCCAGCGTTGCGCGGATTTGAGGTGAGGCGGGGGCCTGTGCCGATCGATCAGCCAAGGCGCGGATCACGGGTGGGTCAGCTATCCGCTGCGTCTGGCACCATTGCCCCAGCGCAGCTGTTGCACTGTCATTGGCGGCCAGCACGTTCTCCAAGCGCGAAAGATCGGGGCCCGCGCACCCGCCGAGCAGCGCTACGATCAGAAGCGCTTCAGGGCGCGGGCGCAGGGACCGGTTCCGCCATGCGGCGCGCGGTGATGATCTTCACCGGCTTGGCCAGAATCTGCCCACGCATGATGCCTTCACCTTCGGTTTCGGAGATCGGCGCATCGAAAATCGCGCGGACCACGTCCATGCCTTCGATCACCTGCCCAAATGCGGCATAGCCTGCCTTGGCTTCGGGGTCGGTGGATTCGGGCTGGGCGTCCAGTCCGGGCTGATCAGACACCATGATAGAAAAGTCACCGGTAGCTGTGCCGGGAGCGTAGCGCGCCATCGAAAGCGTGCCCGCCTTGTGCAGAATGCCGGTCTGGTCAGTCGGTTCGTGCGCGATGGGCGGCAGGTTGCGCTTTGGATCGCCGCGCGTACCGGCCTGAATCAGGCCGTTGGGCTGCTCGCCCCACTTCAGGTGCATGGCGCGGTAGAACACCGTGCCATCAAGGCGCTTGGTTTCGGCATAGCGGACGAAGTTGGTGGCGCTCGCAGGCGCACGCTTCACATCCAGTTCCACGACGATGCGTCCCGCCTCGGTCTCCAGCGCCACGCGCACCATATCGGGCAGGGGAGCTTTCGATGGTGCGGGATAGGCAGGTGTGGGTTGGCGCGGCGCGGCTGTGCGCTTCTTGACCGGCGTTGCGGCGATCAGCACGAAGGCGAGGGGAGCCAAGAGGGCAAGCCGCCGATCCAGCATCAGGTGGTGATCCCGCCAGCCACAGGTGTGCGGCCCAATGCGGTGAGGCCTTCCTCAAGCGTTTCCACGCAGGCGGCAATCTGGCTTTCGCTGACCGAGCGGACCACGAAGTTTGCCCCGGTGCGGCCTTCGCGAAAGAAGGGATAGCTGCCGATCTGCACGCCATCGAAGGCCTTTTCCGTCTCGCGCAAAAGGTCGGCAATCTCGCTCTCGGCAACCCAGCAGCCGAGTGTGGCCGACAGCAGCGGCAGGCCGCCTTCAAGCTGGCCGGTCAATCCGTCAAGCATTTGCGCAGTGATGCCGGGCACGCCTGCCATCAGATATACATTGCCCGCGCGGATGCCCGGTGCGCCCGATACCTTGTTGTCGATCAGGTCTGCGCCTTCGGGCACGCGCGCCATACGCAGGCGGGCATCGTTCAGCCCGCCGCGCGTGGTGTAATAGCTTTCAAGGATAGCGCGGGCTTTGGGGTGGATCACCACCGGAACGCCCAGCGCGGCGGCGACGGCATCAACCGTGATGTCATCATGCGTCGGCCCAATGCCACCGGTGGTGAAGAGGTAATCGTTGCGCACTCGCAGCGTGTTCACCGCCTCGATGATGGCGTCCATGTCATCAGGTACCACCCGCACCTCGCGCAGGCGGATGCCCTGCACGCCAAGCCACGTGGCGATCTGGGCGATATTCTTGTCCTGCGTGCGGCCGGACAGGATCTCATCACCAACCACAACCAGTGCGGCGGTCCATATGCGGGATTCGTTGGTCATATCCCAAAGGCTTACCGCATGGCACCTTCACGCAAAAGCGCTATTGCACCGCTGCCATATGCGCCTTGTGCACGGTTGTGCCGCGCGCTTGGCCAAATTGAAGCACACCATCCTCGATCGGATCAGCCTTCATCCACGCCACATCGCGCACATAATCCTGATTCAGCCGCCAGCGCATGTCGCTGGCGGATTTGGGCAAAAGATGGCGCGCCCGTTCGATGTAGCCTGACGACAGATCGTAGATATTGTCCTCGTCCAACTGGTGGTTGGGCGCGAGCTTCGGCACGGCCAGATCGGCGTCCTTGACCCTCATCGCGTTCAACACATCGCATACATAGCGCGCATTGATATCGGCGCGCAGAGTCCATGATGCATTGAGATAGCCGAACACCGCTGCAAGGTTCGGCACGTTCGAGAACATCGCGCCCTTGTAGTAATAACGGTCGGCAAAATCGATCGGATTGCCATCGATGCTGAGCGCGATCTTGCCGGCCATGACCATCTTCAGGCCGGTTGCAGTCACGATCACATCGGCATCCAGATGCTTGCCCGATTTCAGCTTGATCCCAGTGGCGTCGAAACGGTCGATATGGTCGGTCACCACGCTGGCTTTGCCCGCCTTGATCGCCTCGAACAAATCTGAATCAGGCACCAGACACAGGCGCTGGTCCCATGGATCATAGGGCGGGGTGAACGCCTTTTCATCATACTTGTCGCCCAGTGCGGCCTTGATCTTCTTGGTCAGGAAATCGCGCACTTTATCGGGCCGGGCGCGCGCGCGTTTGAAGAAATAGTTCTGTAGCTTGACGTTTTTCCAGCGTGTGATCTTGTAAGCCAGCTCTTCGGGCAGGAACTTGCGCATCATGTTGGCGATGCCGTCCTTCGCTGGACGGGTGGCATACCATGTCGGCGTGCGTTGCAGCATGGTAACGTGAGCGGCTGCACCAGCCATTGATGGCACAATCGTCACTGCGGTGGCACCCGATCCGATCACCACCACACGCTTGCCTGCATAATCAAGGTTTTCTGGCCAAAACTGCGGGTGGATGACCTGCCCCTGAAAATCCTCGCGCCCTTCGAACTGCGCTTCGTGGGGCTTGTCGTAATCGTAATAGCCTGACCCAAGATAGAGCCAGCGCGCGGTGACGCGGCTGCGCTGGCCGTCACCGCTTTCCAGCGTCACCACCCATTGCGCCATGCCGCTGTCGAAATCGGCGCTGACGACCTTGCTGTCAAAGCGGATGTGGCGGCGGATATCGCGTTCGTCAGCGATGCGGTTGAGGTAATCGAGAATCGCCGGGCCATCGGCAATCGACTTTTCATGCTTCCACGGCTCGAACACGAAGCCCAGCGTGTGCATATCGGAATCCGAACGCACACCGGGATAGCGGAACAGGTCCCACGTGCCGCCAATCTGCCCGCGTCGCTCCACAATGGTATAGCTGCGGTCCGGGCACAGCATCTTCATGTGCGCGGCCATGCCGATGCCGGATATGCCCGCGCCGACGATCAGGACGTCAACGTCGGGCTGAATTACGGTGATGGCGGCCTGCTGTGCGCCCACAATCTCTCTCCATGGTTTCTATTTACAGTGATGTTAACACACTCGCAGGCGATTGCCAGTGCCGCGAAGGTTTGCCAGTGAAGTGTTATGACCGTGATTGCCGCCCGCCGTTACAGCAATGGTATCGCCCACGAACAGGCAATCGGCCTTACCGGTGAGCCCGTTGTTGCCCTGCCGCTTCACAGCTTTGACTGGATCGGCCTGTGCGAACCGGATACGGCAGAGATGGAGCTCGTCCGGCAGCAATATGGCTTACACCCTCTGGCTGTCGAAGATGCGCTGAACCCGCGGCAATTGCCCAAGGTCGAGGTCTATGGAAAAACACTGTTCGTGGTCGCACGAACGGCAGAACTCCAAGCTGGCGAGGAAATTGGCTACGGCCAGACAGCGTTCTTTGTTGGCCCTGGTTTCCTGATCAGCGTCCGCTTTGGCAGCAGCCGGGCGCATTTGGGTCTGCGCGCGGACCTTGAAGGCAAGGGTGAGCGTCTGGCCGAAGGGCCGGACTACGTGCTCCATGCCGTGCTGGACTTTATCGTCGACGGCTACCTCCCCCTGCTTGAACGACTGGAGGAAGTGGCGCAGGAGATGGAGGAAGCGGCCATAGATGTGTTTCCCGAACAGGCCGTCATCCGGCGCATTTTCCGGCTACGCCGCCAGTTGCGCCGATTTGAACGGGTGATCGGGCCGATGGAGGAAGTGTGCGCGAGGCTGGTCGTGGCCGATCTGCCCTGTATCGATGCGGGCGCGCGCATCTGGTTTCGCGATGTGCTTGATCACGTACGCCGCGCGATGGCCCGGATGCGAGGATTGAAAGAGACGCTGGCGGCTATTGTCGAGACGGCGGGCTTGCTTGAACAGCATCGGCAGGGCGAGATGACCAGGCAGCTTGCGGCGTGGGCGGCAATCCTTGCCGTGCCCACCGCGATTGCCGGGATCTATGGCATGAACTTCGATTATCTGCCCGAACTGCACTGGCGCTACGGCTATTTCGCGGTGTGGGGTGTGATCATCACCATCTGCGGCGGGCTTTGGCTGCGCTTCCGCAAAATTGGCTGGCTTTAAGGAAGTTTCGCTAACGCCCGACAGTCAGTGTTTCCACCGGAGCTGGCGGCTTGCGAAATAAAGGGACCCGCTTGCGCCAAAGCTTCAGCGCTTCCCAATGAATGCCTGCTGTAACCTTGAGCGTTGCCAGCGGGTAGGTGAGGGCGGTTTTCAAAAGGCTGCGGTCGGTCAGCGGAGCCTTGCGCGCGGTATGGATCGCTGCAAGGATCGGCCCTTCAACGTCCGAAACCGTGATGCCAAGTGCCAGCCTTTCTCCAGGCGGTAAAACCCGGAACGCATAGTCCATGGTCATGGGCAGGAATGGTGAGACGTGAAAGCTTTTGGGCGCGAACTGGTGCAGCGTCGGTGCGCCGTCTCGGGCTGGGATCACGTAATTGTGCCGCTCGCCAAAGGTATTGGACACTTCATAAATCACCGCGCGCAATGCGCCGTCCATGCCATGGCAGAACCAGGTGTTGAGCGGATTGAACGCGTATCCCAGAAGGCGCGGCATTGTCAGCAACCGGATCGGCCCGCCATCCGGGTCTATACCCGCTGCGCGAAGAAGGCTTTCCGCATGGGCACGCAAGTTTGTGCTGCCAGACTGCCGTATGTCGCCGTGATCGGCATCGTGAAATGCAAACAAGTTAAAGCGGTTGTGCGAAAACAGCCGCAACCGCGCGGCCAGTTCGTCGATCCTGTCAATATCGAGCAGCAGGTGGAACACGCGGTAGCGCAAGCGGTGCCGTGCCGGCCGCAATCTCCGATGCAACACATCGCCATGATAGAGCGCGTGCTCCACAGTTCAGGCAGGCTCTGATATGCGTTGATCGATCGGCCCGGAATTATGGGTTACGTAAATTCGCCCGGATTCATTTGCGACCTGCCAGGGACGGCGCAAGCCGCCCAGTTGCTCTGCCACCGCAAGGCCTGCCTGCAGTCCGTCTTCATGGAAACCAGCGCCAAACCACGCGCCGCAGAACCATGTGTTGCGACTGCCCTGAAGTGCCCACAAACGGCTCTGAGCTGCACCTGCCTGCGCATCAAACACCGGATGATGATAGATATCGCGCCGGTACACCAGTTCAGGGTCGGGTTCGACCAAGGGGTTCAAGGTCACGAACAGATCGCGCTGCGTCGGCAGGTGCTGCAGCCGGTTCATCCAGTAAGTGACCGACAGTTGGTGCACGCTTTCACCCCGCTGCGCTGCATAGTTCCAGGCCGACCAGACTTTGCGCCGCCGCGGCATTAGCGCGGGATCGCTGTGCAGCACGGCTTCATTGCGGCGATAGGGAAAAGCGCCAAGCAGGCGGGTTTCCAGTGCATCGGGATCTGCCAGCATGCCCAATGCCTGATCGGCGTGGGTGGCGATGACAACGTGATCGAACCGCTCCCATCCGCCGCCTGCATCAAGTTCAACCGTCGTGCCGGTGCGGCGGATCTGCCGCACGGGTGAGGACAGCCGCACCCGATCAGCAAAGGCTGCGCTGATTCGCTTCACATATTCGCGACTTCCACCTTCAACCGTGCGCCATTTCGGGCGTTCGCGGAATTGCAGCAGCCCATGGTTTTCGAAGAAGCGAATGAAGGCCGCGGCCGGGTGATGCGGTATGTCCTTTACTGGTGTCGACCAGATTGCCGCCGCCATGGGATAAAGATGATCATCGCGAAATGCCGCGCCGCAGCCCAGCCCATCAAGATAATCGCCCAGGCCCAACTGGCCCAGTACCGGCAGATCGCGTGGAGCCGCTTTGTAGAACCGGGCTACATCGCGCAGCATTGACCAAAAGCGTGGTGACACAAGGTTGCGCCGCTGCGCAAACAGGCCACGCAGGTCCCCGGAATACTCCAGCTTTCCGCGATCGAGCGATACAGCAAAGCTCATCACCGTTTCCCGCGTTGGCACATCCAGATGCCTGAGCAGCGCGGTGAGATTGGGATAGGTCTTTTCATTGAAGACAATGAAACCGGTATCTACAGGAATGCCATCGGCCAGGACCGTATTGCTGTGTCCGCCCAATCTGTCGTCCGCTTCGAATACGGTAACCCTGTGGCCCTGCGATAGCAGCCATGCGGCGGACAGACCCGATATCCCGCTTCCCACCACAGCAATATCCAGCGCTTGTCCGCTGCTCATAAACCCAGAAACCCCCATCAAACCGTCGTATAGCAGCCATCAAGCGAGTGCCAACATACGTCTTGTAAAGCCCTTAGTCTTTCCCCGACCATTGTTGTGCGTTCCCGTGCTGACACATTGACACGGTTTCGATCCCTATGACTTGGTACGTCGCATGAACCTCTTTGCTTCTGCCGCCGCGCTCGTCGAGCGCCTGCCTTTACCCGATGCCCTGACCCGTCTGGGCGTTGACATCATGTGCAACCAGCGCCGTCGTCAGATCCACCACACCCAGCCCACAGATGCGGCTTTTGCTGCGTGGATGGCGCAGCGCCCGGTGGCGGAGCATACGGATGCTGCAAACCAGCAGCACTACGAACTTCCCCCACGCTTTTTTGAACTGAGCCTTGGGCCGAACGCCAAATACTCCTGCTGTCTCTATCCAACCGGCACCGAAACGCTGGAGCAGGCAGAGCTCGCCGCCTTGGCAGAAACGGTGGTCCACGCTGCGCTGGCAGACGGTCAGGACATTCTGGAGCTTGGCTGCGGCTGGGGATCGCTCAGCCTGTATATGGCGGCGCAATTCCCGAACGCACGAATCACGTCTGTGTCAAATTCGCGCCCTCAAGGGGATCACATCCGCGCCATGGCTGCGGCGCGAGGCCTGACAAACCTGACGGTTCTGACCGCCGACATGAACGGGTTCCAGCCCGAAGGACGTTTCGACCGTGTTGTATCGGTTGAAATGTTCGAACACATGGCTAACTGGCGAGAATTGCTGGGGCGGGTGCAGGACTGGTTGAGGCCGGATGGCAGGCTTTTTCTCCATGTGTTCAGCCATGAACGCTACCCCTACCGATTCGACCTAGCTGACAAGTCCAGCTGGATTGCGCAATATTTCTTCACCGGCGGCGTGATGCCTAGCCATGGACTGATCGGGCAGTTCGATGACCTGTTCACGCTGGAGCATGCCTGGCGCTGGGACGGCACGCATTACGAGAGAACCGCGTTAGACTGGTTGGCGCTGTTCGATGCCCGGGCCGACGATATCAGGCCAGTGCTGCAAGGCGTCTATGGAGAAGATACCGCCCTGTGGATGCGGCGCTGGCGCCTGTTCTATCTGGCCACAGCAGGCCTGTTTGGAAACAATGGCGGGCGTGATTGGGGTGTCAGCCACTGGTTGCTCAAACCGGCGTCAAATCACGGTTAAACAGGTTCGATAGGTACTTATCCTGATCGCTTGGGCTGCATTCGGTTTGTCCTGATACCCTAGGACAGGCCGCATGCCATTTGCGGACCTGCCATGCTCAAGCGTGTAGATACCGAAGAAATCGAACTGGGAATGTTCATCCACAAGCTGGAAGGGAGCTGGTTCAGCCACCCCTTCTGGAAGAGCCGCTTCCTGCTTGAAGATCCCGGCATGCTGGAAGCGTTGAAGGCCAGCGCAGTGGGTGCGGTTGTTATTGATACTGCGCGGGGCAAGGATACGGCAGGCCTGCCCGCAATGGCGGCAGAAAATGTCGAAACAGCTGCCACGCCTCGCCCGCCTGCTGCCTTTGGACGAAGCGCGCGCACGGCTCTGGCCCCTGTTCCTCAACGGATCGGCTTTGCCCGACCTGCGCCGACCATGCCAATTGCTCGCGAATTTGGCCGGGCGAAGCGCACCGCCGGTGATGCGCTTAAGGTGGTGAGCCGCACTTTCATCGAAATGCGTCTGGGAAAGGCCATACGCGCCCATGGTGTCGAACCAATGCTCGACACGGTCTATGCCTCGGTCCAGCGCAATCTATATGCTTTCAACGGGTTGCTGCGGTGCCAGAGCGATAGCGAACCTCTCTATCGCCATTCTCTGGCTGTCAGCGCGCTGATGATCGCGCTTGCCACGCATCTGAAATTTTCTCCTGGCGAAGTTCGCGATGCGGGTATGGCAGGGTTGCTTATGGATGTGGGGGCAGGGCAGCTTCCTGTCGATCTTGCCACAGTTGGTGGCGATTACACGCTGCTGCGCAAGGATTTGCGCGAACAGCATGTGCTGCACGGCTATTCGTTCCTGAAAGCTGCTGGCGACATTCCCGATGAAGTGCTGCGCGCCGTACTTCATCATCATGAGCGGCTTGATGGCAGCGGCTATCCGCAGCAATTGACCGGGCCGGTCATCGATCTTCTGGGCCGTATGGCCGCGATCTGTGACACGTACGACACGCTGATTTCTGGCGGTAATCCGGCGCAGCGCCTTGATCCGGCTGACGCCATTCAGCAGCTGCGCGATCAGCCCGAAAAGTTCGATGCGACGCTGGTTGAACGCTTTATCGAAACCGTGGGAATTTACCCCATCGGCGCTTTCGTGCGGCTGCGTTCGCAACGTCTGGCGATGGTGGTGGACGAGGACCCTGTTGATACGCACCTGCCCACTGTCCGCACGTTCTGGTCTCTCCCGCAAGACAAGCGTCTGAAAGGAGAGAACATTGCGCTGGCCCATTGCTATGGCGAAGACGCGATCGATGGCGTGGCCGACCTGACCGGGCTTGATCTGCCCGATATTGCAAAACTGCGCGAAAGCTTGCTGGCCGCTGCCTGTAAGGAAGCCGGTTAGAGCTGAGCAGCCTCGTCGCGCCCGGCCTTGCTGGCAAAGCCGTTAAGCCCCAGCCACCATTGCAGCGCGATCACGCCGCCCTTGGCCGGCTGCAGGATGCTGCCAATCAGCACCAGCGCCAGCGATGCGACGATCAGCATCATCGCCCAGGCGGGCAGGGTAGAATTGAGGCCCAGTTCGATGATCACCGGAGCCATGATGTGCCCGGTCAGGATGATTGCGATATAGGGTGGGAAATCATCGGCACCGTGCAGCGTCCAGTTCTGGCCGCATATCCCGCAGCGATCGACCGGCTTCAGAAACTTGGCGAAGAGATGCGTGCCGCCACAGCGCGGGCACTTGCCCCGCACCCCGCGCCACAGGGCCGCGCCAGTTCCTTGGGGAAGCGATGCGCGGTTGAGAGGCAGGGCGAGGTTGGGCATGGCTATTTCGCGAAGGGATTTTTGGGGCTGCGCAGTGTCATGCGGATCGGCACCGCATCAAAGCCCAATTCGCGGCGAATGCTGTTGATCAGATAGCGCCGGTAGCTTTCGGGCAATTGATCGAGCCGGGTGCCAAACAGGATGAAACCTGGAGGCCGTGTCTTGGCCTGCGTGATGTAACGCAGCTTGATGCGGCGGCCACCCGGAGCAGGCGGCGGATTGGCGGCCAGCGCATCATCGAACCAGCGGTTGAGCGCTGCGGTGGCCACACGCTTTGACCATGCGGCGCGGATTTCGAACGCGGCCTTCAACAGATCGTCCAATCCTTTGCCCGTGCGGCCCGAGATCGCCAGCAGTGGCACGCCGCGCACTTGCGCAAGGCCGTCTTCCAAGGCGGCACGGATGCCTTGGAACAAGCCCGAAGGGTCTTCGGCAATGTCCCACTTGTTGATGGCGATCATCAGCGCGCGACCTTCTTCGAGCACCATCGAGGCGATTTTCAGATCCTGATGTTCCAGCCCGCGGGTTGCATCGAGCATCAGCACGACAACTTCGGCAAAATCGATGGCGTGGCGCGCATCGGCAACCGACATCTTCTCTAACTTTTCAACTACTTGCGCCTTCTTGCGCATGCCTGCGGTGTCAATCAGGCGAACCGGGCGATAGCCTTCGCGCTCCGGGTCGAACCACTGCCAGTCAATCGCGATGGAATCGCGGGTAATGCCCGCTTCCGGGCCGGTCAGCAGGCGGTCTTCGCCAAGCAGGCGATTGATCAGGGTTGATTTGCCCGCGTTTGGACGCCCGACGATGGCCAGTTTCAAAACGGATTCGGGATCAAACTCCTCCTCGTCCTCTTCGGCTTCGGCGTCTTCATCCACTTCGGCCTGCTTGGGCTCCAAATGCGGGCGCAGCGCTTCGAACAGGTCGGCAAGGCCCTGTCCATGTTCGGCAGAGAACGCCACCGGCTCACCAAAGCCCAGCGCAAAGGCGTCATAAATGCCCGGGTCGCCTTGACGGCCTTCGGCCTTGTTGGCCATCAGCACGATGGGCACACGGCTGGACCTGAGATAGCGGGCGATTTCCTCGTCAAGCGGAGTGACGCCTGCACGTGCGTCGATCACGAATAGTGCAACGTCAGCGCCGACCAGCGAAGCTTCGGTCTGCTTGCGCATGCGGCCGGGCAGCGTTTCAGGATCGAGATCTTCCCAGCCTGCGGTGTCGACGATGGTGAAATCAAGGCCGAGCAGCGACGCTTCGCCAAAGCGGCGATCGCGTGTGACGCCGGGCTGATCGTCCACCAGCGCAAGCTTTTTGCCCACCAACCGATTAAACAGCGTGGATTTGCCGACGTTGGGGCGACCGATAATGATGACTTGAGGACGCATGGGCCTCCCGTGGCTGTTCCTGCGCATGAACGCAAGGGGCGGTTTAAGTCAGGGTGATTGATTAGGCCTGCGTTAACCAAGGATCGAAGCTACGCTATAACCAAAGCAATGCAAAACGCAGGGTATGAGAACCCGCTTTTGCTCCATCGCCGTGTTGGGCGTATTGGCCATGCCAGTGGCAGACGGCAATGCTGCAGAGTTTCGTGATTCTGCGCGGTATTCGGCCATTTCGGATGATGCGCACGATCAAATGCCTTATTTGCAATGCGTGCCCTATGCGCGGCAAATCAGCGGCATCCAGATCTATGGCGATGCGCTGACTTGGTGGGAACAGGCCGAAGGGCGTTATGCCAAGGGGCGCAAGCCAAAGCCCGGTGCGGTGATGAGTTTTGCCCCCACTGGCCGGATGGTTCTGGGCCACGTGGCAGCGGTCAGCCGGATCATCGATTCGCGCACCGTGCTTTTGCGCCACGCCAACTGGTCGCCGATTGATGGGCGACGCGGGCAAATCGAAGACGATGTGCGCGCGGTGGATGTGTCCGAACGCAACGATTGGTCACAAGTGCGCGTGTGGTATGCGCCCATCGGCAATCTGGGCACAACGGCATGGCCGGTGAACGGGTTCATCTATCCTGACAAGCCAGGCCGCCAGAATGGCTTCACGCTGCTGGCAGCCAAACCTGCCTCGGCCCCAGCATCGGCTAAAGCCAAAGCCGCCGAAGCCCCCAAATCCCTCAAAGCGTTGGTCGGTGCAGACTTTCTGAAAGGTATCCGGCCCGAGGTGGATACGAAGACAGCGCCAGCGCGGCGGCACCTTGCGACCAACTATAGCTCGTCTGGAACAACGCCGCGGAAATCCGCATCGGTCCAAGCGTCAGCGTCTCGTCAGGCCATGTCGGACGATCCGATTGGCCGCATCATCGCCGCTAAGACCCGCTGACGCTTTCCTGACCAGAAGCTGAGCTCAGTTCAGTTCAGTTCAGTCCTTTTAATTTAGGCAGCAGCACGCATCTGCGGCACGTCCCGCTTCATCGAAAAGTGCTCCAGCGTCTTCAGCAGCGCACCTGCTTCTGTCGAAAGCGAATGCAGGGCGGCGTTGCTTTCCTCGACCATGGCGGCATTTTGCTGAGTGGATTTGTCAATCGCGCCAAACGCATCCTGAAAACCGGTCAAGGCTGTTGCGGTGGTATTGGCGGCATCGGCAATGTCTGAAACCCGCGTCCCTACTTGGGATACGTCTGCTAGCATTTCGTGCAGAACCGTCTCGGCTTGCGTCACGTATTCCACACCCTCGCTCACTTGCGCGTTGGAGGATTCGATCAGTGTCTTGATGTTCCGTGCAGCATCCGTGGTGCGTTGCGCCAATGCGCGCACTTCAGTTGCCACCACGGCAAAGCCCTTACCAGATTCACCGGCCCGCGCTGCCTCTACACCGGCGTTCAGCGCGAGAAGATTGGTTTGGAACGCAATCCCATCGATCAGTACGACGATTTTTGAGATTTCGTTGGCGGATTGTTCGATCTTTTGCACACTGGTCATCGCGCGGGTCACGGTTTCTGTGCCATGCGCAGCGCGCTGCTGCGATTCGCCTAGTGCCTCCTGCACCGCGTTGGCATGTGCCGCCGTTGTATGAGCCGATGCGGTAAGCTGGGTGATGACTTGTGTCGCGCGTTCGAGCGCAGCAGCATCAGTTTCGGTCCTTCGTGCCAGATCGGCAGCGGCTTGATAGATCTCGCTAACCCCGCCTTCGATTTGCCGTGACGTGTTTGAAACCTCCAGAACAAGCTGCCGCAAAGTGCCGATCGTGTTGTTGAAATCCCTGCGCAAGGCATCGAATCCCTGCGGGAAGGGCTGCGAAATCGCACATTCGAGATCGCCTGAGGCCAGAGCATTCAGCCCCGCGGCAAGATTCTGGACGATCATGCGCTGTTCCGCGTCGCGCTTGTCCCGCTCGGCCTGTGCGGCCTTTTCAAGTTCCGCCTTGGTCTGCTCTGCTGCCATTTGCGCAACGATCAGCGCTTCCATGCGCTGGGTCATCAGCACGAGCACGGCGGTTTCCATAACCACAATGAAGGCATGGAGCAGCACTCTGCCAAGGTCCGATGCGCCCGAGAAAACCAGCGAGGGGGCAAGGAAATTGAGCAGCAAGTGATGCACCGCTGTAACCGCTGCCGCTGCCAGCACTGGCCGCCAATCTGCGAAGATCGCCAGGATGGCGATCATCGCAAAGAAGGCCATGTGCAAGTCCACCTGCCACGCACGGCCCGACCACTGCATCAACAGGATCGCGCAATACAAGGGCATCGTGCCGCCAAGGACAATGCGCGTGAGCGGGTCGGAAAGCTTGCGGGCAAAGGCAATCGTTGGAAACACGCTGATGATCAACGCAAGGCCGACAGTCAGGAAGCTGCCGCCTGAGATAAACCAATCCAGAAGGATGATGGCACTGCACAGCCACGCTACGCATGCGATAAGCCCAAGGCCATTTTGCCGGAATGCCTTCAGATCATTCATTGCCTTGTCCAATTGTGAATGCCCAAAGTGTTGAGAGCGCTTTGGCCAAGTCTAGTTGGTTGGCCGCACAAGACAGCCGGGGCTGCCAAGGGAAGAAATCCCAGATGAAGAACGGCCGATACCGGAAATTTTTCAGCATGATAAACGACCAGCGTGCGCGACAACCGACCGGGGCCCACCAGCGCAAGACCGTGCGCTGACAAAGCTGACAGGCTTGTCGCATCCTGCTGGTTCAGCGGCACGAGCAGGACGGGTTGACCAGCGCGAGGCGCAAGTGTGGCCATAACAAGCACGACCATACCGAGTACCGCCTGAACAACAGGTAAGGTTGCAGGCTTCAATGGATCGGTCTTTTCATGTTGATACCAATTACCAAACTGGGAAAGGCATCAAATATCCGTGCAGCACCAAAAAATCGGCCCCCTTGCGCTAAGGGTATTCCCATAGCGCTGTGGTTCTTCTGTCGGGCGTTGTAAGGCGCGTCGGGTCGTCAACGGTGTTTTGCGAACACTTATTAGAGCGACTTGATGATCGCCGAAAAATCCAGACCTGCGTTCCCGGCATCGGCAAAGGCAGCATAAAGTTCTTCAGCCCGCGCACCCATTGGCACATTTGCGCCGGCGTCCTGCGCCGCTGCCATGGCCAGCTTCAGATCCTTGAGCATCAGCGCGGTGGCAAAGCCGCCCTGATAGTCATTGTCCGCAGGCGTCTGCGGGCCAACGCCGGGGACCGGACAGTACGATGTCATCGACCAGCACTGGCCCGATGCCTTGGATGAGATGTCGAAGAAGGTCTGCAGGTCCAGCCCGAGCTTTTCGGCCATGGCAAAGGTCTCGCACGTGGCGACCATTGATGCGCCGAGCAGCATGTTGTTGCAGATCTTGGCCGCCTGTCCCGCACCGCTGGCACCGGCATGGATCACCGCCTTGCCCATCGACGCAAGGATCAGTTCGGCGCGCGCGAAAGCATCCGGCGCGCCGCCGACCATGAACGTGAGCGTGCCGCCATTGGCCGCCGCTATGCCGCCTGAAACCGGCGCATCGACCATCGCATAACCCGCAGCGTCGGCTGTTGAGGCCACTTCGCGCGCGGTGGCAACGTCAATGGTGGAGCAATCGAGAAGGAGTGCCGTTGCGGGCGCGTGTCCGATCACATCGGCGGCATAGACGGACTTCACGATGGCCCCGTTTGGGAGCATCGAAACGACCGCGTCTGCGCCCTGAACCGCTTCCTTCACCGAAGTGTAAGTGGTGCAGCCGTTCTCCTGCGCACGGGCGAGCGCGGCTTCTGCAAGGTCGAAGGCGTGGACATCGTGTCCGGCCTTCACCAGATTTGCGGCCATGCCGCCGCCCATATTGCCAAGGCCGATGAATGCGATTTTCATGTTGAATCTCCCCTCCCGCCTGCGGGAGGGGCCGGGGGAGGGCCTGTTCCCGAACGGAAGATTGCTACCGAGGGCCAACATGCCCTCCCCTAACCCCTCCCGCAGGCGGGAGGGGGACTTGGTTGACTTACCGCCCCTTCCACACTCCCGGGCGCTTCTCGACAAAGGCCTTCATGCCCTCAGCCTTGTCCTCGGTGGCGGTCAGCACCTGGAACAGGCGGCGTTCGAACAGCAGGCCCTGGTCCAGCGTCGTTTCGAACGCTGCATTGACCATTTCCTTGTTGGCGACAGCGGCCATCGGCGGCATCGCGGCAATGGCAGTCGCGGTTTTCAGCGCTTCGGCCATAAGGTCGGCAAGCGGTACCACGCGGCTGACAAGGCCCGAGCGTTCAGCCTCGGCGGCGTCCATCATGCGCCCGGTCAGGCACATGTCCATCGCCTTGGCTTTGCCCACCGCGCGGGTCAGGCGCTGCGATCCGCCCATGCCGGGAGCCACGCCCAGCTTGATTTCGGGCTGGCCGAACTTGGCCGTGTCAGACGCGATGATGAAATCGGCCATCATCGCCAGTTCGCACCCGCCGCCCAGTGCAAAGCCATTGACCGCCGCAATCCAAGGCTTGCGCGTAGTCTTGACCAAGTGGCTGGTCCACTTTGCAAAGAAGTCCTCGTTGAAGAAATCGGCCGCCGGTTTGTCGGCCATTTCCTTGATGTCCGCCCCTGCGGCAAAGGCCTTCTCGCCCGATCCGGTCAGCACCGCGCAGCGCTGCGAGGCATCTGCTTCGAATGTGGCGAAGGCATCGATCAGATCAGCCAAAACCTGTGAATTCAGCGCATTGAGCGCCTGCGGGCGGTTGAGTGTGATCAGGGTGACGGCACCCTGTTGTTCGACGAGGATGGTTTCGTACGTCATAGTGGTTTCCATTCGTCAGCAGCGCCCAGCGGCGCAAAGATGGCATCGAGCAGATCGTCGGTCACGCCCTCAGGCGTCAGAGGCGACCACTTCGGCGCGTGGTCCTTGTCGATGATGACAGCGCGCACACCTTCGGCAAAGTCCGGCAGCACCAGCACGCGCGCGCCCACGCGATATTCCATCGCCATGTTCGCGGCAAAATCGGGCAGGGTCAGGCTGGTGGCCAATTGGCGTAGCGCCACCTTGCAGGTCTGCGGGCTCTTGGTGTGGAGCGTTTTCAGCGTCTCTTGCGCGAAGTCCGAGCCATCGGTTGCCAGTGCAGCCAGAATATCTTCATAGCGGCTTCCGGCAAACAGCCGCTCGATCTCGGCAGCGTGCGCTGCGATCTTTGGTTCGGGCGGCACCGCCGATAGTTCGCGCAGGATTGCGGGAATGTTCTCAGGGTCAGCGGCAATCCGCGCTTTGGCTTCGGCCAGATTTGCCGAGGGCAGATAATGCGTGGCAAGGCCCGCCCAGAGGCATTCCGCACCATCCAGCCGCGCTCCGGTCAGCGCCAGATATTGCCCCATGCGCCCGCGCAAACGCGACAGGAACCAGCCGCCGCCGACATCGGGGAACAGGCCGATGCCGGTTTCGGGCATCGCCAGCTTGGTGTTTTCGGTGGCAATGCGATAGGTTGCCGGCGCAGAAATGCCCACGCCGCCGCCCATCGTGATGCCATCCATGAACGCCACCACGGGCTTGCCATAGGTCATCAGCAAGTGGTTGAGCTGGTATTCATCGTGGAAAAACTTGCGCCCCGATGCGCCGCCATCGTTCAGCGCCGAATTGCGCAGGAAGGCGATATCGCCGCCTGCGCAAAAACCGCGTGAAAGCTTGGGGTCACCATCCGGTGCGGCAGCGTGATCGATCATCACAACCGCCACCGCCGGATCATCACGCCATTCCAACAGCGCCGCCGTCATCGCGTGGACCATTTCCAGCGTCAGGGCGTGCAAGGCCTTGGGTCGGTTCAGCGAGAGGATGCCTGCCTGCGCCTTGGTGCTCTTCAGGACGCTTTCAGTGCTGTTCGGAACGCTCACTTCAGCAGGTCCCTTCCCACGATCATGCGCATTACCTCGTTGGTGCCTTCAAGGATGCGGTGGACCCGCAGATCACGCCAGAACCGCTCAATCGGATAGTCGCGCAAGTAGCCATAGCCGCCGAACATTTGCAGCGCGCGATCAACGATGGACGATCCGCTGTCGGTCGAAAGCTTCTTGGCCATCGCGGAAAACCGCGTCTTGTCAGGGGCATTGGCCGTCACTTTGGCAGCGGCCAGATAGAGCAGCGCCCGCGCTGCTTCCAGATCGGTCGCCATATCGGCCAGCACGAATTGGGTGTTCTGGAATTCGGCAATCGCTTTGCCGAACTGGCGGCGGTCCTTGACGTATTGCACTGCTTCATCAAGGCAGCGCTGCGCCCCGCCGAGCGAGCAGGCACCGATGTTCAGCCGTCCGCCATCGAGCCCGGCCATCGCAAATCGAAAGCCATCGCCCTCTTCGCCCACGCGGTTGGCCACAGGCACGCGTGCATTGTCAAAGATCACTTGCGCTGTGGGCGAGGCGTTCCAGCCCAGCTTACGTTCGGGTGCGCCGAAGCTGACGCCGGGGGTATCCTTGTCCACCACCACGCAGGAAATGCCCTTCGGCCCATCCTCGCCCGTCCGCACCATCACCACATAGACATCGTTCACCCCACCGCCCGAGATGAACTGCTTGGTGCCATTGAGCACATAATCATCGCCATCGCGCCGGGCGGTGGTCTTGAGCGCGGCAGCATCAGAGCCAGAGCCTGGTTCGGTCAGGCAGTAGCTGGCAAACAGGTCCATGCTGACAAGGCCGGGCAGATAGCGCGCCTTCAGATCATCATTGCCGAAGCAGTCAATCATCCACGCGGCCATGTTGTGTATCGAAATGAACGCGCTGGTGGTGGGGCAGCCATAGGCCATCGCTTCCATGATCAGCGCTGCTTCCAACCGGCCAAGTCCGATGCCGCCCGATTCCTCGCTAACATAGATTGCGGCAAAGCCCAGTTCCGCTGCGGCCTTGATCGTGTCGCGCGGGAACAAATGCTCCTCGTCCCACTGCGCGGCAAAGGGCGTGATCGCATCGGCGGTAAAGCGCCGCGCCATGTCCTGAATGGCGATCTGGTCTTCGGTCAGCGAAAACTGGTCGGTCATCTCTCTCTTCCCGTCACACGGATTACACCGCGCCCTTGGTTTTGCTGGACGGCGGGTATGGTCCGCCGTCCATGCTGCCTGCACCTATCCGCAGGAAATGCGAACAATCGTGTAGGTATCATCATAACTCACCGTCAGCCGGTCCGCCCGGTAATCCATCGTCACCGCCGAACGCGGCGGCACCCAGCGCAAGGTCCGGGCACCCGCCAGCCGCAGCAGCTCTGCCCCGCTGGCGGCACTGGCCTTGTGCCCGATATGCGATTGCAACGGCTCTGCATTGCAGGTGCCTTCAGGCATGGCGGGCAGGTCTTCAGCCGGGGCCGGGGCCATGCAGCCCCCAAGCCCGAGCGATGCGGCAGCGGCGCAGATCAGAAACGGCTTCATTGAGGAATACTCCGGTGTTGCATGCAGAATGAAATCCCAACGCCCACCGAAGCATTCCTTTCCAAAACCGCGCGGCTTCAGCCCATCGTCGGGATGACGAAGGCGTTGGCAAGATCACCCACGCCGCCATCGGGCCAGCGCTGCGTCACGGTCTTGACCTTGGTCCAGAACTTGACGCCTTCCATGCCGTGCTGGTTGGTATCGCCAAAGGCCGACCGCTTCCACCCGCCAAAGGTGTGATAGGCCACCGGAACCGGGATCGGCACGTTGATGCCGACCATGCCGACATTGACCCGCGCCGCAAATTCGCGCGCCGCATGGCCGTTGCGCGTGAAGATCGCCACGCCATTGCCGTACTGATGCTTGCTGGCGAGTTCGAGCGCGCCTTCGAAGTTCTCGGCCCGCACGATCTGCAGCACGGGGCCGAAGATTTCGTTGTGGTAGCTGTCCATGTCGGGGGTGACATGATCGATCAGCGTCGGGCCGACGAAGAAGCCGTTTTCATGCCCCTGCAGCGTGAAGCCGCGCCCGTCGACAACCATTTCGCCGCCTTCTTCCACGCACTTAGCGATCCAGGCTTCGACCTTTTCCTTGTGCGCTTGGGTCACGACAGGGCCATAATGGGCTTCGGGATCGGTCGAGATGCCAACCTTGAGCGCATGGATTGCGGGGATCAACTTGGCGCGCAGACGCTCTGCCGTGTCATGCCCCACCGGCACCACCACCGGCAGGGCCATGCAGCGTTCGCCTGCCGAGCCGAAGGCAGCGCCGCACAGGTCGTTCACCACCTGATCGAGATCGGCATCGGGCATGACCACGCCGTGGTTCTTGGCCCCGCCCATCGCCTGCACACGCTTACCGGCGGCAACGCCCCGATTATAGACATAGTGTGCGATGTCGGACGATCCGACAAAGCTGATCGCGCCGATGGCCGGGTGATCAAGGATGGCGTCGACCATTTCCTTGTCGCCATGCACCACCTGGCAGATGCCCTCGGGCAGGCCGGCTTCGATGAACAGTTCGGCCAGCCGCACGGGCAGCGAAGGGTCACGCTCGCTCGGCTTGATGATGAAGGCGTTGCCAGTGGCAATGGCAATCGCGCTCATCCACAGCGGGATCATGCCGGGGAAGTTGAACGGGGTGATGCCCGCGCCAATGCCGATCGGCTGGCGGAACGAATAGACATCGATGCCGGGGCCAGCGCCCTGGGTAAATTCGCCCTTCATCACGTGCGGGATGCCGCAGGCAAATTCCACCACTTCAAGGCCACGCTGAATATCGCCCTTCGAATCGGCGATGACCTTGCCATGTTCGGACGAAAGGATGTGGGCGAGGGCATCGATATTGGCTTCGACCAGTTCCTTGAAACGGAACATCACGCGGGCGCGGCGCTGCGGGTTGGTTGCGGCCCATGCGGGCTGGGCCCTCAGCGCGGCCTGCACGGCGCGCTCCAGCGTTTCGGCCGTGCCAAGTGCGACTTGGGCTTGTACGCCGCCGTTGTTGGGATCGAAGATATCGCCCTTGCGCGCAGGCGCTTCGCCAGAGCCGCCGACGATGAAATGGTCTACCAAGCGCATTGAAAATCCTCTTTCAAAACAAGCTTGCTGCATCACATGCGCCACCTCATGATTGCAGGCAACCGGTGAATGTGCGAGGTAGACCTGCAGATTTGCAGGTGCCCTTATGCAGTCCAGCGACTGGAACGATTTTCAGGCCTTCCTTGCCGTGGCCCGTGCAGGCCAGCTTGCCCGCGCGGCCAGCGCCCTTGGCGTTGATGCCACCACCGTGGGCCGCCGCCTGCGCCGGTTGGAGACGCGCACCGGCGTGACCCTGTTCGAGCAGACTCGCGAGGGCCAGGTGCTGACCGAAGCCGGGGAGGCCATGCTTGCCGAAGTTGAGGCCATGGCCCAAGCCGCCAGCCGTATTGCCGAGCACGCCGCCAGCGGCAGCGGCCCTGCAGGCCTGTTGCGCATCAGCCTGTCCGAGGGCTTTGCCAGCTGGATCGTGGCGCCTGCGCTGCGCAGCTTTGTCGAGGCATATCCGCGGCTGGTGGTCGATCTGGTAGCGTCATCGGGCTTCCTCAGCCCGTCCAAACGCGAAGCTGATCTGGCCGTTACCCTATCGCGCCCACGTGCAGGGCCAGTGATCGCGGGCAAGCTTTCAGATTATACTCTGCGGCTCTATGCCACGCGCGGCTATCTGGCGCAGCGGGGGCTTCCGGGCAAGCCGCAGGAACTGGCGCGCGGGCACCGGCTGGTGGGATACATTCCCGATCTGCTCTACGCGCCCGAACTGCGCTATCTGGCGGAAATTGAACCCGATCTGTCCGCCACGGTGCGCTCATCCTCGATCAATGCGCAGCACCGGATGATTGCAGCCGGGGCCGGGATCGGGGTGCTGCCCTGCTTCATCGGCGATGCTGACAAGTGGCTGGTGCCGGTCCTGCCAGACCAGCGCATCACCCGCTCGTTCTGGCTGGTCACGCACAAGGACACGCACAATCTTGCGCGGGTGCGCGCGTTCAAGGACTGGCTGACGGCGCTGGTTGTGCGTGAGCGGGGGCGGTTGTTGCCGCGTTGATCGTCACAATTACCGATGCGCCCCCGCACTTCGACAAGCTCAGGATAAACTTCCTGCGTAGCCGGAAGGCGGGGGCCTCAGGCCGTTTAAGCCAGCGTTCCGTAACAACACCGAGGTCCCCGCCTTCGCGGGGACGCCGTAGCTTATGAAAAGCCTTAAGCTTTCGCCACCGGCGCGCCTTCGCCCAGATCTTCGTACCATGCCTCGACTGGGCCGTTCAGCTTGATCGTGAGCGGGTTGCCCTTGCGGTCCATGCTCTTGCCCGCCTGCACGCGCACCCAGCCTTCGGAAATGCAATATTCCTCGACATTGGTGCGCACCACATCCTTGAACCGGATGCCCACGCCCCGGCGCAGTTTGTCTGCATCGAAATGCGGACTGCGCGGATTGATCGCCAACCGGTCGGGCGGCACATCGGGACCAGAAGCAGCAACAGGTGCTGTGGTGTCGGTTGCGGATTCGGGCTGATTGGTTTCGTCGGTCATGGCCCGCGCAATTATCTTGATTGCCCCACTTGTCAATCAAACCGCTTCATCGTAATGGCCCGCCCCTGTCATGCGGGTGCGCCAAACGCCACCCCCGACGGGCGCGTAGCTCAGCGGTAGAGCACACCCTTCACACGGGTGGGGTCGCAGGTTCAATCCCTGCCGCGCCCACCATCTTCGGATGGCTGAAAACCTAGCATTACACCGGCTTTCGTTCAACAACATTCTTCCCACCTTTTCCGACTGTGGTCAGAGAGTGGTCAGAGGCGAATTGTTTGGCCAGCGTGTGAACCTGCACCCAAAGCGTGGTCAGGGCCTTTGTGACGGCTGACAATCGGGAGGGATCATACTTGGCGTAAATGCGGGTGGTGCGGGCAAGTTTGCCATCGTGTCCAAGCAGTTCGACAATCTCGCGCTCTGGCACGTTGGGGTCGGCATAGAGGATCGTGGCGACGGTGTGCCGGATGGTCTTGGGATGAACGTCCTCTGACAGGCCCAGTGTGCGCCGCATGATCCGCCAAGCTGTCTTGCGCGATGCGACCGGCGTTGACTTGTCGCTGGCCCATTTGCGCAAGACGTGCCGCAGCGGACGAATAGCGGGCAGGACGGCGTTGCGCTTCTTGGTCTGTGGCGATGCGCCGGGTTGCAGATCGATCAGGCCTGTCTCGGCATTGAATTGCGTGCGCGGGTCAAATGCCAGCGCGGCTTGCGGTCTGACTGCCGTAGCGAATTGCAGCGCCACGAACCGGAACAGGTCGGCGTTGTGGCTGGCATACCAAGCGATGCGCGCCATTTCGTCCAGGCTCAAAACCCGTTCACGCGGTGGCGATTGATAGCGCTGGTCCAGATCGGCGATGCGCGGGGCCATTGGTATCCGCAAGTTCGCTTCGGCATGATGCACGGCGGCGCGAATATCGTTAATGTTCCGCTGCACGGTCGCGCCTGCAACACCCTCACTGGCATAGTTGAACGTCTCGCCAAACCATTCCAGATCGAAGCTATGCGGACCCATGCGCCACTCCCGGAACCGCTCAAACAGGGAAGGGGTCAGGTCAGTAATCACCGCGCCAACGCCTGCTGTGTCCTGCATAAGGAACGCGGCGAAGGTGCGCAGGGAACGTCCTGTCTGGTCGGCGTTGACAGCCTTGCGGCCCTTCTCTTTCCAGTAGAGAACCAGATGCGCGATAACGTTGGCTTCGTGCGCCTGTTGCTTTCCGAGTGATCGAAGTTCAAACAGGTGTGCATCGAGAACCGCCTTTGCTTTCTCTAGTTCGCCCGTGCGAGTGCTGCGATAAATGACCGTGCCTCGTTCGGCGCGGGCAATCTGCCAGATGCCTTTCGCCCGTCCGTCGCGGCGGTGGTCAAGCCAGAATTCACCGACAACGTAAGGGCTGGTGTCGCGGGGCATAGTTCCTCGGTTTCTGCACGGGATAGAGTGTCGAGCAAGCCGTGCTGTGCGACCAATTCGCGGATTTGCTCTGCGGTCAAGGTCAGTCCGGTTTCCTTGCGGAGTGCCCGCCTGATTTTCGATGCGATGGCTTGGGCGGTCACCTCAAAGCCCTTTCCAGCTTGTCCCGCAGTTCCCATCCCTCGATCAGCACCTTCATGCGCTCCGATGGCGGGTATTGATCTAGCGCGTCCTGTTCGGCTTCCATTAGGCGGCGGCGGTGCCATTGGGTGGGGGTTAGGGTCATCAGAACGGTATCCGATCACCGTAATCGCAATCGTCATCGCCAAAGCGCTCAACTGTCACGCGGCGCTCGGTGTATCGTGCGAGACATGGAAGGATGCAGAACGACTTGCCGGGGTTCTGTCGTGCAAGTCGTTCGGCCTCGCGCTCGGCGGCGGCGCGGCTTGCTTGCTTCACGCGCGGCTCACCACCATTTTCACACCAGACAAGCCAAAATGGAACGTCACTCATAATCCCTACCGGGCGACTTATTAGGCCGCCCGGTTCCCTGTGAAATCAATCAATGCCCAGCGCGTTCTTGTAGGTCTCAAGAACGGCTTCCATTTCGCGGCGATCATCGGGCTTCATGGCGCGCAGCTTGACGATCTGCTTCATGATTTTGGCATCGTAGCCGGTGGATTTGGCCTCCGAGTAGACATCGGTGATATCGTCAGCGAGGCCCTTCTTTTCCTCTTCAAGGCGTTCGATGCGCTCGATAAGCAGGCGCAGGCGGTCGTCGGCAGATTCAGCCATCATGCATTCCTTTCAGTGATAGCAGCCTCAGCCCGCGCTCGAACATCAGGCGATGCATTGACATAGCGCACGCGGTGGCCACGTTCAGACGTGACGTAGCAATTCGAGCGCAGGGCGTTTAGGCGGCGTTCGGCGCGGTTCAGGCTGCGTTGGTAGATGATTGTGGATGCCAGCAGCAGAACTGCCGACAGGGCGAAAAGGATGGTTGGCAGGTCCATGGTCATTCTTCCCAGCCTTCGCCGCCGAACAGTGTGGTGCCGTCCTTGGCGGTGCCGTCGAACTGGTCGCCGTGTTCTTCGTCGGCGCGGCCTTCCTGCAGCGGCTCGTCCACAACTTCGGCGTCCTCGATCCGGCTTTCCAGCGCTTCTAGGCGTGAAACCTTGGGGGCTTCATCGGTATCGGTTTCGACAGCGACCGGGCGCATATCGGTGGCCAGCGTTTCGTCGCGGCTGAAAATCTCGTCTTCAAGATCGGTGCTGGACGGCAAGCGCTTGGCAAACCGGCGCATCACGGTCTTGCGCGCCATTTCGTCCCACCAGTCCACCCAAGGCCCTTTGTCCTTTGACCGGCTGACGTTGCGGACCTTGTTGATCTGGTCCACGTTCATGATCTCCGGCGGGACGACTTCGCCGCTCTTCAACGTGGCGATGGCATAGGCACCGATGGGCGTGCCACGGTCGCCAAACCAGTCAGGCTCAAAAACTGGCGCGGTGTCGATGCCAGGGCGATACGTGAACTTGTCGTTTGAGTAGACGACATGGCAATCCACGCTGGCCACTTCACCGGACTGACGCACCTTTTTCAGGACGCCCGCGATCATCGGCATGGCCTGAACCTTCTTGTCCCAGCCACCGCTACGGTTCTTCTGGTTGAAGATGACGAGAGCCGCCTCGCGATTGTCGGGTAGCAGGCCGTCTTGTGCCAGCTTGGTAAGCGCGCCGAACAGGGAGTGCTTGTCGGCATTGCGCAGGTCGGGGTTGGTATTGATGGCAGTCAGGGCAACGCGCGTGAATTTCTTCACATCGATATGCGACGGCAGCGCGGCCTGAAATTCCGGGGCCATTTTGGTGATAGCGCCGCGCAATGGGTCTTTTTCCTCGCGGACTGCAACAGCATTGGTCATTGGGTCAACTCCTTCACGGTGTAACGGCGGTAGGCTTTACGCCCCCGGATGATTTCGCCTGCAACGGCCTCGCGATCAGGCACGGCGGCAATGGTTGTGGCGCGAAACCGGAAGCCCGACAGCAGCGCCTCAGAAGCCTTGCCCATCTTGTCCACCAACTCAGCCTTGGCGGCGTCCCGGCGCTTCTCTGCGGCCTTCACAGCCTCGTCTGCGGCAAGGTATTCAGCAGCGGCAATCGCGGCCAAGTTGTCGCCAGTCAGGTCCACGATATCAGCGGTGCCATCGCGGTAGAGTTCGGACAGCGGGTCAAGGTCGCGGGTGTAATCAGGGCGCGGCGGGGTCTGGTCAGCAATGCTCTGCCAAAATGCCACGGTGCGGCGCCCTGCCTCTGCGAACAGTTTGGGCCGAAACTCATACTGGAACCGGCGCAAGTCATTGCCACCAACCAGCACAATCAGATCGAACCAAGCCACGCCTTCAAGGCCAGCGTAGGTGTTGCCCTGTAGCAGGTAGTGCAGCGGCGGTTCATCACCCCATGACTTGACCTGCAGCCAGTCCACCATCTTGACCTCAAGCAGGCCATTGCCGCGTTCCGGGCAGGTCACACACTGGTCAGGATGCCCGCCAAGGCCCTTGCCGTTTGATAGGCGGCGCGGTGTCTGGCGCTTGGTATAGCCCCACTTGTCGCAGGCCCAGTCGATGATAACCGGCTCAAGACGAATGCCTGCCTCGATACGTTCATCCCCGCCAAAGTCAGGCGTGGCAATCGTGCCGTTCTTGCGGTGCCACAGCTCAAAATGCGTCAACCAAGGGTTTGCATCGAACAGCGCCGACACTTCGGAACCACCGACCACTTTTGCGCGGAAAGCGTCGTCGCCGTCGCCAAGCTGGGGTTTTGGTTTGGCTGTCACCGCGCCCTCTCCCTACGCAACCGCCAAAACAAGCGATCCTCGTCGCTCATGGGTAGCAGCGGCAGTGTTTCGCGCATCGGGTGCGGGTTCACGCGGATCGGGCGCGCGGTCGGGTTGCGGCGGATTGTGGCGCGGGCGGTCATTTGGCGCGCTCCTTCTGCCAGCCCATTGCGGCAATGATAACATTCAGCGCGTCCAGTTCGCCACGCGCCTTGCGGAATGCGTCGTCACTGCCATCGCCTTTGTGACCGCCTGTCTCGTGATACAACAGCAGGTTTTCCAGCGCCGGTAACATTGGCTCAACCATTGCCCCGCTCCTTCTTGTATTGGGCAACGGTAGGCTGTGTCAGTTCAGTCTTGCGTTTCTCGAACCACACGCGAGCGTCACGAATGCGCGTTTCGCGTTCAGCGCTTGCGCTATTCAGTTTCTCGGCAATCTTGGTGGCTTGTTCCTCGGTATAGCCGCCGCCCAAAACCTTGTTTGAATAAGTGCGGAACTCTTTGACCTCTCCAAACCAGCGCGCGCCCTTGCAAATCGTCATTTGCGCGGTGGCCTTGATGACTTCGACAGGCAACGCCTTGTAGTCATCCATGTAAATTGCCCAATTGCTCACGCCTTCATTCCTTCCATAATTGATGCGGCAAAGCTGACGATCAGCGGAATAGCCGCCAGACCAGCCACCAGCGCGAAGGCTATGGCGGTCAGGTGCGCGGCTAGGTGGCGGTAGCTGCGGAACGGGGCGGTCGGCTTATCCACAAACCACCTCCCCGCCATCGCGGCCCACAACGTCTGCACGCTCCCAAAGCGCGGTTTCGCCTTCACGGAAGCCAAGCCGACGATTCACCGCAGACAGGAAAAGTAATTCGCAGGGACGCGGCTTGCGGGCACCTTTGACCTGATTGCACTTCTCGTGCGCGAGCATGACGTTGCCTTCGAATGAGTTGGCCCCGGCAATGCGGCACACCGGCCACACGTGATCGAACGTCAGTTTGGGGGACCGGTATTTCTGCGGAATAGCTTGGCCGCACAGGTGACATTTGCCGCCTTGGGCATGCCACAGCACGCGCTTGACCAAGCCCTGCAGAAACACGGCGCGTTCGGGGGAAAAGGTGCCGTGCATTACGCCACACTCCGCATCGGAATGCCGGGGACATACAGGTCGGTCCCGCCCATCTTGACCGTCGGCACCACGGGTTGAAGCGCGCGCTGGGCCTTGGCGAGATATTCAAGCGCGCGGTCGGTTTCGCCGCACTTGATGGCAGAGATTGCCCATTCGACGTGTGCAGCAGTGGCACCGAGGGCGGCGCTGCGGGCGTGGTCTTGGTCGATGTTCATGCATGATCTCCCATGCAGTTAGGGCCGGTGCAGCGACGGGGGCCGTAAAGCGCATCAAAGTGCGGCTTCATGCGGATGTGCCAGTCGCGGGCGTAGGCGAGGCGGGCGGCGCGTTCCTGGGGGTCGCGGATGTAGGTGCCGGTGGTGCGGGTCACGCTGCCAGCCTCCGATCTTCGGCGGCATCACGCAGATACTCACCACGATCAGCGACCCATTCGGCAAAAGCCTGCTCACAGACGCCAGCGACGGCATCCTGACAGCTTTCCCATTCCCAATCGGTGAGTTCGCGGCCTTCGGTCAGGTCACGCGCATCGGTGATTTCGAAGTCGCTGCCGTCGAAGGTGTAATCGATCTCGACCTCGATCTCGCGTTCCGTGTGGCCGCGTGTGAGATAGGTCGATGTTGTGAAGGTGGGCTTTGACATTGCCGGGGCTCCAACTTGGCAGCGGGGTGGCTGCTTGTTGGATTGTTTATTACATGGGGTGTAAGCATGGTCAACAGGAATTTACATGGGGTGTAAAAAAAGATAGCTCAAGCCGGGGCGCAAAAAGCCGCGCCCGAACGAGCGAGGTTGTGATGAGTGATCTAGGGAAGTTTCTGGTGCGGACGCATATCAGGATCGAAACGCCGGTCAGTTCACCTGATCTGGCAGGTCCGACAATCGCGCGATTCTTGGCTGATCATCCCGGCGGCACTGTGTCGCATGCCCGATGCCAAGGCTCTGGCGATCTGCTGATCGATCTGCGCTCGGAAGTTATCCAGCCAGTTGAATGATGCCGAAAAGGACAGAGAAATGACCGTAGCGATTATCGCAATCTGCAACCTGATTCAGGTGCTCTTTTTCTGGCGCGCAATCGTCCTTTTGACGCAGCGCATGTCCATCCTTGAAGCAAAAGTCACCAAGAGCACCGCGCTGTCGGAGGATCAGGCATGACGCTCAGAGATTACTTCCACATCGTCGTGCTACTCGTAGTGATCTACGTCAATTGGGAGACGATGCGGATCAACCGAAGGTTGAAGGTCGAGGCCATGTGCCGCGAGCTGAACCGGATCAAAGCCCAAGAGCACGAAACGTCGAACGATGGCACCATCCGCAACGAGGGCGGCGTCAGCACTCTAGTGGAGGACGGGAAGTCTTCAGAAATCAATGAGCCGCCATTGTCGTAAGTAGACACGCCGATAAGGAAACGCGCGCGCGGCGGCCAAACCATGCGTATCCAGTCAACCTGCCAATGCTCGGCGTTCGGGCCAGCGAGTTTGAAAACCTCGCGGGATTCGTAGCAGGTTTTACTGGGGTAAGGCCGGTTCAGCGCGCTGCTTTTCTGGGATGCCCTATACGAGAGCAGCGATATCAGCAGTGCGGCGGCGGCAATGATGTCGGCTCGATAGGGCGCGATTGCAGTCCAATCCACCATCACCACTCCTAAGGATCATTCCGCTGGCAATGCGGGCAGACCGTGGCGTCTAGGCGGACGGGTTCGCGACACCAGACGCAGCGCACCAGTTTGCCGGTCGCAAGCCCGCGCCGAATCTCCTGCGCGGGATCGCGGCTGATCACGATGGCGGCAAGCAAGGCCACCGGGCCGAACAGGATGGCCAGCAGCAGGAACCCGCAGCCACTCCTGCCCTTCGACCATGCGATAATTGCAGCGAGAATGGCGCAGACAGGCCAGACGACGACAAGCAGCGCTAGTTCGATCATCCAAGCGTTCCGTTGCCTGCCTCTAGCCCACGAATGAACGCCTCGACCTTCGACTGATTCAGTGCGTCCAGTCGCGCAACCATGTCGATGACCAGACCAGCCTTTGTCGGATCACGTGATAGCAGCTCGCCAGGTTCGCAATCGTAAATCTCGGCCAGCGCCTCAAGAATCCGCTGCGTGTAGATTTGCTTGCCGTTCTCGATGCGCGACAAGCTGGCGTTGGTTTTTGGGATTAGCGGATCTTCGAAAACCGCCAGTCGGTTCAGCACCTCATCTTGGGTCAAGCCCCGATGTTTTCGCCATTGGCGGAAATAAATGCGGTGCGGTGCCATGCCAGCAACATTCCTACATACCGCGTAAGAAATGAATGCCGCCGGGTGTAATCTGGGCTTGACCGTTGGGTTACATGGGGTGTAACTAATCGTCATGACCTTAGACGCCTATCTCTCGCAAGACGGCATGACCGCTGCGGCCCTCGCCAAGCTGGCCGGAACGACCGGCGCTTCCATCAACCGACTTCTGTACGGCGAGCAAAAACCGTCCGCCGATATGATCCGGGCCATTGTCGGAGCAACTGGCGGGAAGGTCACTGCCGACGATCTAATTTTCGGCGCTCCCCGCGCCAAATCTCCCAAGCAGGCAGCCTGATGACCGAAGCCCTCCAACTCCTGACCTACGCCATCGCCGTGATCGCATGGCTGTGCATCGCGCTGCCCACCATCGCCACGCCGGGCTGGCAGGATGATGAGGGCTTTCACGCTTTCGCCGACGGGTTTCTCAATTCGTTCCATAACGGAAGCTTCTAACCATGCCGCCGAAGCAAAAATATCTCTTTGATATTCCGCCATCTAGCAAAATTGCCGAGGCGGCACGGTCCATCATCCTGTCGGTGAAGCGTGACCACGTGGTCACCAATGCGCAGATCGGCGCGCTGTTCGATGCCAGCGCAGACACGGTGCAGCGGCTTGAGGACATGGAAACCAAGAAGGTTCCAGCGTCCTTTATCACTGCCATCGGTGCCGCATTCGGAACCCAATACATCCAGCCTTACATGGCGCTGTTCGGGTGCCGTGCCGTTCCGCAGCACTGCGAAGAGGTGATCAACGCGGTTCCGGCTGTGGCGCTGTTCATGTCCAAGCTGGCCAGTGCATCGATCAACGGTGGGGCGCGGATCAATCATCAGGCGCTGGCCGATATCATGCCCAGCCTGCGCGATGTGGATGCCGTGGTTTCCAGCCTGCGGGCGATGGCGGCTGATCAGGGGATTGCGGCGTGAGCTATCAGATCCTCCACGGCGTTCTTATGGCCGCGCACCGCGTTGGCCGCATCCGCCCTGATCAGATCATGAGCAAAACGCGCAATCATGGTGTGGTCAGAGTGCGCCAAGCCGTGATGTATGCGCTTTGCCAGCGAACTGAGTGGACGACGATCCTGATCGGCCGGCATATGGGGCGCGACCATTCTACGGTTATCTACGCCCGCGACTTTGTGGCTGGGATGATCGGGGCGGATGCGCATTTGGCCCGACTGGTCAACTCGATGATGCAAGCGCCCGAAGTGTCAATGGCTGATTATGACCGGTGGGTGCGCGGGCTAAACGGTATCGTCGAACCGAAGCCACGACCCTTGATGCTCAAACCGGTTGAACGCGGCGCACCAACGCCAGCGAAAGCCGTCTGCATCGAAGGTCTCTCTGCCAAGAAGATCAAGTGGTTCTCGTCGATAGACGAGGATGGCCACTGCTATGGCGAACGTTTCATGCAGCATGATTTGCGGCGCGGTTCTGAGCGGCTGCGCAAGGCGATTGTAAGGGCGCTGGCCGCGTGATGCCCCTGCGCGCCTCCGAACATGCCATCGAGCGCTATATTGAGCGCGTGCAAGCCCTGCCCCGCGAGGAAGTGGTGGGCATTCTGACCGGTGCGTCTTTCCGTGCCGCCGTCCGCATCGGTGCGCGTGTCGTGCGCTTCCCCGGGCGGGCGCGTGCCCTGATCGCATATGGCCGCAACAACGCGGTCGTCGTCACCGTCGTGCCTGAGCGCGGCATTCCGAAAACGCTGTGGCCCTACCGTTTGGGTGGGCCGGTTCCGATCCGGTGTTACCGGCAATGGGGGGACTGTTGATGACTGACGTTTCCGCGAAAGAAGCGCGCTGGGCCGAACAGGATCGCATCGCGATGGCCATGCTCACCAAGGCTGCTGACATGGGTGATCAGTGCCCGTCGAACTATGTGCTGGCGTTCGCATGCGGTGTCTCTGCGGCGAATGGTGCGTGTGTCATCATTGCCCGACTTGAACAACGCGGGCTGATCACGGTGCAGCGCAGTTCACGTCAGCGCAAGGTCACCATTGTCGCAACGGGCAAATCGACCAACGAAGTGATTCACGTCGAGCGTGATTATGGGCACGGCAAGAGGTCAAAGACCCAAGTTTCGGTAGCGCAACGCATCGCTGATCTAGCCGAGCGCGTTGCCGATGGCGCCACCATCCGCGCGGCTGCTGTCGCTATGGGCATCGGGGAGAGCACTGCGCTTGCCTATTGGGCGCAGATCAAGCGCGAACTGGGGTGGCAGGCTGTATGAGCAGAACAGGCATCCTTGCCGCGCTCAAAACGGGGCCGAAAACGACAGCGGAAATACTGCGCATCACCGGCACGTGTTCCGGTGATGTTGCGCGGACATGCGCCGAGTTGATCAAGAACGGCCTGATCAAGCGCGTTGATGGCACTTCGGGCCGTGGTTCCCGCGCAATCTATGCGCTGGTTGCCGAGACGCGCGCTGCGCCCGAACTCAAGCCACAGACCCGCTTTTTCCGTGGCCGATCAGGTGTGTCGCAACCGGAAATCCCAGACACCTATGTCGAGCGTGACCCGTGCTTTCGGTGTGGCGTGCGCGGCGATGTCGGCTGCAGCCATCGGAGGGCAGCATGACCCGCGAAGAACAACAGGCCGTCGCATGGGCGGTGAAGCTGCTCGACGGCTTTTTCGCGCTTACCGGCATGGACCCAAAGCCCGAGAACCGTGCGCGGTTTGAGACGCTGCGTGGGTTGGCGCGGGGGGTGCGGGGGTGATCCAGCTCAGGCCCTATCAGCAGGCCATGATCGATGGCGGACGCGCTGCGTATCGTGATCGCAAGCGCGCTGTGCTGTTCAACCTGCCGACCGGTGGCGGCAAGACCGTGACGGCTTCGACTATCGTGCATGGCGCTGCGCAGAAGCAGAATGTCGTCTGGTGGTTGTGCCATCGGCGCGAATTGGTTGCGCAGGCCAGTCAGACCTTCCACGCGCTGGGCATTCCGCACGGCACGGTGCAGGCTGGTTATGTCTCGAACCCGCAAGCGCTGGTGCAGGTCGGTTCCATCCAGACCGTGGCCAAGCGCCTGGCTGAATTGCCCGAACCAGCGCTGATCGTGTTCGACGAATGCCACCATATCGGGGCGGCGTCGTGGTCGGACATTTTCAACGCATTCCCGCGCGCCAAAGTGCTGGGCCTGACTGCAACGCCATGGCGGCTTGACGGGCAAGGTTTGGGCCGGTGGTTCGAGGTGATGATCGAAGGGCCTACGGTCGCCGAGCTGATCGAAAATGGCAGCCTTTGCCGGTATCGCCTGTTCGCGCCTGCCACGCCCGATCTGTCTGGAGTAGGCACAACAGCGGGCGATTATCAGCGTGGCGCATTGGCCAAGGCGATGGATAAGCCGCAGATCGTGGGTGATGCGATTGGGCATTACCTGAAGCTGTGCCCCGGCAAGCGCGCGGTTGCCTTCGCTGCTGGTGTCGAAAATTCAAAGCACATCGTGGCGCAATTCATCGCCGCTGGCATTCGGGCCGAACATGTCGATGGGGCGATGACCGCCGATGAACGTGACGCGGCGGTTGACCGGTTCCGCCGCGGTGAAACGCTGGTGCTGTCAAATTCTGACCTTTTCGGTGAGGGTTTTGACGTTCCGGCGATTGAAGCGGCAATCCTGTTGCGGCCTACCAAGTCGCTGAGCCTTTATCTGCAACAGGTTGGGCGCGCGCTTAGGCCGTGCGATGGCAAGACTGAAGCCATCATCCTCGATCACGCGGGCAATTCGCTGATCCATGGCCTGCCCGATGACGTGCGCGAATGGAGCCTAGAGGACCGCGAAAAGAAGTCCCGCGCGGTTCCGTCCGAAGTGCCGATCAAGCAGTGCTCGGAATGCTTCTTCGTCTACCGGCCCGCGCCGAAGTGTCCGCAGTGTGGGCATGCGCCTGAGGTCAAGGCGCGCGAGATTGAGGTGGTTGAGGGGACGCTGGCTGAGGTCACCGCTGTGCCGCGCGCCAAGTTCAAGGAACAAGGCCGCGCCAATAGCCTTGATGATCTGATCCGGTTGGGCCGCGAGCGTGGGTATAAGTCGCCGGAATTTTGGGCGCGCAAGGTCTGGGCGTCTCGGCAGGGCAAATCCTCTCAGGGGAGGCGCGCGGCATGAGCTGGTCCCCGCAACAAGAGCGCGCCATTGCCGATGTGACGGCATGGCTGAAAGACCCGCGCGGCAAGCAGGTATTTCGCCTGTTCGGTTATGCTGGCACCGGCAAGACGACGCTGGCCAAGGAACTGGCTGCGACGGTGAATGGTACGGTGCTTTACGCCACGTTCACCGGCAAGGCGGCGCTGGTCCTGCGCAAGAAGGGTTGCGAGGGCGCGTCGACGATTCACAGCCTGATTTACAAGGTGGATGTCAACGAGCGCACCGGTGAGGCGACGTTCAGCCTGAATTCCGAAAGCGATCTGGCCGACGCGAAACTGCTGATCGTGGACGAGGTGTCCATGGTTGGCGAGGAACTGGCCAAAGACCTGCTGACATTCGGCAAGCGCATTCTGGTGCTGGGCGATCCGGCGCAGTTGCCGCCGGTCAACGATGAGGGCTTTTTCATCAACTGCGCGCCCGACGTGATGCTGACCGAAGTGCATCGCCAGGCACAGGACAACCCAATCATCCGCATGAGCATGGATATTCGCGAGGGAAACCGCCTGAAGCTTGGAACCTATGGCGACAGCCTTGTGACCACGCGCGCCGATATTGGCGGCGACCGGCTGCGCGAACTGGTCATTGGAGCTGATCAATTGCTGTGCGGCCTGAACCGCACCCGCATTTCCTACAACCGCCGTATTCGCGCGATCAAGGGCCTGCGCGGCAAGGTAGAGGAATGGCACCCGACCGCTGGCGACCGCCTGATTTGCCTGAAAAACAAGAAGGACAAGGCGCTTTTTAACGGCGGCATGTGGTCCACCGATGCTGTGGCTGACAAATTCGGTTGCCTGTCGATTGAAGTCACATCGCTGGATGAAGAGCGCGACCCGCTGACTGTGGAAGTTGCCGAGGAATTTTTCGTTGGCGCGGAACACAAGATCGAATGGCGCGAACGTCGCAAGTATGACGAGTTCACCTTTGGCTGGGCGATCACGTGCCACAAGTCGCAGGGCAGCCAGTGGAACGACGTTGTCATTTTTGATGAAAGCGGCGCGTTTCGCGATGCCCGGGCGAACTGGCTTTACACTGCTGTGACCCGTGCAGCCGAGAAAGTGACGGTGGTTCAATGACCCAGCGCCACACCGACCTCGTCCACGAAATCCGCCTGTTCATCAGCGAAATCGGCGGCTTTTCCGTCCCTGTCGATACTCCCGGCCTGCTCTACACCCGCGACGGACGCCCGGCCAAATTCGGCACCAAGGGCGCGCTCGATATCGCGGCGACGGTAAAGGGCAAGTCGGTCTGGATCGACGCCAAAACCGGCTCCGACCGCCTGAAGCCTGAACAGGTCAAGTTCGCCAACGCGGTCAACCGGGCCGGTGGCATCGCGTTCGCGGCCTATTCCACGGACGATGTGCGCGACCGCCTGACATTGGAGGGCCTGATTGATGGCAACTAGCCCTTACGACGCCGAAGTGATCACGGCGGCCCACTGGATCGCAGCCACGCACGAAAACCCTATCGAAGCGATGGGGCCTGATGGCTGGAACTACTTCCGGGCATATCGCCGCGATATCGAGCGCGAGACGCCGGCAAAGGTGTGGTGGCATCTGCCGTTCGATCATCCCGCAATCGCCAGAGCACTGCGCATTGATCGCACCCAACCCGGCGCGACTTATGCGCTGGCACCGTTCCGCTACCTTAAGGACGGCGACCGGCATTTGATCCTTGCGGCCTATCCGTGTCCACACGTGTTCGCACCGATCGATATGGATTGGCTAGGCATCGAAACCGTGATGGCTTGGGAGCCTGCCACCGGCAAGGTTGAAGTGCTGACGGATGACCGGCCGCAACTGGTCGGACGCCTGACCGAAGACGACAATACCGTTTTTGCAGATCCGCGCGCGTTCTTCACCGCATGGATGCGCGCGCGGGCTTGGTATGCGACCGCGAGGCAACAGGCTGCATACCAGACATGGACCGCTGTTCCGCCGGAACTGGACGTGCTGCCCGGCGCGCTGATCGTTGGTGATCCCGATGCCGTCCACTGGCCCACCGCGACCATGCCGCGCCATATCCAGTGCGTTGGCATCGAACCCAAGCGCGTCAATCGCGCAATCCTGAAATCCGCCTGTTTGCCCATGTGCACCGGCTTTGACACCGCGAGGGCAGCATGATCATGGCTGAAGTTATCGACCTCTATTCATGGAAAGGGCGGCTTTCCGTCTCGAAGCAGGGCGTCAAAAAAACTGTGACCAACCTGCTCATGTATCTCGAAAACCTGCCGCAATTTGGCGAAAATCTGCGCTGGAATTCGCTGGCCCACACTGTCGAATGGAACGGTCGCCCGCTTGAAGAGCACCAGCTGATCGACATTCGTGTCATCCTCGAAGCGCACCAGTTTGAACCGCAGAAGGGCGACCTTTTGCCGGCTGTCATCAGCCACGCGCGCACCAACACATATCACCCAATCCTCGACTATCTTGAGCCGTTGAAATGGGATGGCACCAATCGCCTCGACCATTGGCTGCGCGTCTGCATGGGTGCTGTCGATACGCCGTTCACTCGCGCCGTTGGCCGCAAAACACTGATCGCTGCTGTGGCGCGCGCTTTTCAGCCAGGGTGCAAGGTTGATACGATCCTGATCTTCGAAGGACCGCAAGGCATCCGCAAATCAACCGCAATCGCCACACTTTTCAGCCCCGCCCTGACTATGGAAACGGTGAACCTGTTCGACCAGCACAACAAGATGGTCATGAACATGATGGGCAAGTGGTGTGTCGAACTGGCCGAATTTGTCGCGGCGCTGCGCAAGGACGAGGATTCGGTCAAAGGCCTTGTCTCGATGCGCACCGACCGCGTGGCACTGCCCTACGCGAAATCGTCAACCGATCATCCCCGCAGCGTGGTTTTCATCGGCACCTACAACCCAGATGGCATGGGTTACTTCAACGACACCACCGGCAATCGCCGCTATTGGCCGGTGCAGGTCACCAAAGCCAATATCGAGAAGATTGCAGAGGTTCGCGATCAACTCTGGGCAGAGGCGGTGCACCTCTATCGCGCTGGCGAACAGTGGTGGCTGTCTGATGATGAGGAGGCGCTGGCAAAGGCTGAGGTCGAAAAGCGCGAATCCGTCGATGTGTGGCAGGAAATTCTTTTCGAGAAGCTGGTGCGCGCTGGTATCGCCAGCACATCTGTTGGCGCGGCCTTGAAAGAGATCGGCGTTCCAGCTGAGCGCATGGACAAGAAGGCCCGCAACCGCGCGGCCAAAGTCCTGCGAAACCTTGGCTATGAGGCGGAAAAGAGCCCCGGCAAAGATGAGGAAGGCCGGTCGATAAAAATCTTCAGGAGGGCCACGGGATGACCCTCTACCAACTCCTCTACCATCGTTCTACCATCTCGTTTTTCGGGAAAGATGGTAGCGCGCGCCGTTCATGTAACTGCCGCGCTAGATTAACACACCTTCTATCATCATCTCCGTTTCGGGAGATGGTAGAAAGGATGGTAGAATGCCGTTTTTTGCAAAAGTCCGCCATTTTTGACCTCTTTTTCTACTATCTACCTTCTACCTTCTTAAAGAGAGAAAATAAGAAAGAGGGGGGAGAATACGCCGCTAGAAAGAATACGCGCGTAAGGGTGGTAGTTGGTAGAGTGATCGCTGCACGCCCCGTGACAGGAGGCGCGCATGTCTGAGGCTCAATTCTACACCGGCCCCATCGACGCCGACCTGTCCAACCTCGATCCACGCGACACCGCTGCGTTCTGGGCCGAAGCTCTGAACACGAAAGCCACGGTGCGCGCGTCCATGCGTCAACGCTGGCCCGAATATCGCGGCAAGGTGCCTGATGCGCTGGCCCGCGACCTGATCAACGATATCGAAGCAAAGGGGGCGTCACATGCTTGAAGCTGCGACCATGACGCGCAAAACGATCCACATCCGCAACCAGGTCGAAACGCTGCCTCTGTTCGCTTGGAGCATGCAGGCGCGTCGTGGTGGCCGTCCCCGTTCCGGAACGCAGCCGACAAAGCACTGCCGCACCTGTGGCGTCCAGATCAGCCGCTACAGCCGTGGTCATTGTCGGGCTTGTGGTTACGTTGGCCTGAAGCGCAATTGCCCCGACGATTTCATGGCGGTGCTGCATCGGCTTGGATCACAGGGCGCTGCAAAGCACTTCAACGCCAGCCTGAGCACCGTGACCCGCTGGCGTCGTGAGGCTGGGATGGCGATGCATGAGCGGGCGCGTCGTGCCAGATCGGGTGGCCTGCCAAAACCGCGCGGTATCATCTGTTCCGGCCTGTTGCAGCGCGACGTGACCCTGCCCGGCCAAGCAGCGGACTACCTGCGGCAATACGGGTCGGTGCATCGCTGTGACGAGAAAGGACGCCCGAACGCCAAGGGCCGGTTCTGGCGGCGCAACTTCTCGGTGCTGAGTGATGACGAGATTATGGCCCGTGCTGTGAGGCTGGGCTGGAAGGCGATGGAGGTTTGATTATGAGCTGGATGAAACAGATCGACCGCAGCAAGTTCCCACGTAATGCATGGGTCATGTGCTCGTGGAATAAACAGGCGCGCAAGTGGTTCTGCGCTTTGTTCCCAAACGCCGAAAGCACCAATGATGAACCCATTGCGATGGGCAAGGGTGATGATCCTGTTGAAGCGATGCTTTCGATGACCGTTGCGCTCGGCGCCCTTTCTGAAACTGGCGAATGGAGGGGGTGATGGGTCTCACCGACAAGCAGCATAGGTTCGTCCAAGAGTATCTCAAGGATTTGAACGGCAAGCAGGCGGCCATACGGGCAGGTTACAGCGCGAAGACGGCTGAGATGCAGGCATCGCGCCTGCTAAGCTATGCCAAGGTCTCACAGGCTGTCTCAGAGGCGAAAGCGGAAAGGTCCGAAAAGACCAAAATCGATGCGCAATGGGTTCTGACTCGCCTTGCCAGCGATGCGACGGCTGACCTTGCGGAGCTTTACGACGAGGCGGGCAATCTGAAGCCGATTCACGACTGGCCGATGGTGTTCCGCACCGGCTTGGTCGCGGGCATTGAGGTTGAGGAATTGTTCGAGGGGCGCGGGGAGGACAGAGCGCCGATCGGTCGTGTCCGCAAGATCAAACTGCTTGATCGCACCAAAGTGGTTGAGCTGGTTGGCAAGCACGTCGATGTGTCGGCCTTTAAGGAAGGGGGCGGCTCCACAGTCAACGTCAACATCTCCGCCCCCACCTACCGCGTCGTCCAAGAATGACCTCCGAAGTCATCGACATCTTTCCGGCCTATCGCGACTACCTGCAGCCCGCCCGCTTCAAGGTGGCCTATGGTGGCCGTGGTAGCGCCAAGACGCGCACGTTCTGCACGATCCTGACCAGTAACGTGCTCTACCATGGCTGGAGGGTTGTCGGGTTTCGAGAAGTAATGGAATCGATTGCCGACAGCGTTTATCAGGAGTTCGTCGCTGAGATCGAACGGCGCGGGCTCGATGATCATTTCGAAATCCTGAAAACCGAGATCAACTGCCGCACGTCCGGCGGCTGCATCAAATTCAGCGGCATCAAAGCCAACGCGACCCGCCTGAACACCCAGAAGCTCAAAGGCTTTTCGAACTTCGACGCGGCATGGCTTGAGGAAGCAAATCCGGTATCGGCGGAAAGTTGGCGCGCGCTGATCCCGACAATGCGCAAAGAGGGTTCGGAGATATGGGTATCGTTCAACCCTGAAAATCCGCTTGAAGACACCTACCAGCGCTTTGTCGCGGATCCGATGTATCCGGCTGAAAAGGATGGCCGCGCCTATTGCATCGTCAAGAAGATCAACTTCACCGACAACCCGCGTTTCCCCCGCGAATTGCGCGACGATGCCGAAATCATGCGGCAATCAGACCCAGAGCTTTATCGGCACGTCTATCTTGGCGAACCTGTGGCCGACAATGCGCTGTCGATCATCAAGCCGATGTGGATAGAGGCGGCGGTAGATGCTCACCTGCTCATCCCGAATTTTCCGACCGGCGGCGGCAAGATCGGTGGCTTCGACGTGTCCGGCGGTGTCGAGGGCGATGTCGCGGCACCGAAGACGCAAGACCCGAACGCGATGGCATGGCGCTATGGCTGCATCCTGTCCGGCCTTGAGGAATGGCACGACGACAACCCCAACGCAGCGGCGGCCCATGCCTATGCCTTGGCGCGGCGCGAACTGCTCGATACGCTGCACATCGACGATATCGGCGTCGGCGCATCGGTGCCGGGCGAATTGCGCAGGCTTGAGACAGAGGCGCGCAATCATGCTTCTGTGACCGGCATTGCGTTCCGGTCCTGTCGTTTCAATGGCTGGACTGCGTCGGAATCACCGGATCGGCCGGAGCGCGAATATCAGCCCGGAAAGACGCACGGCGACATGTTCGCCAACCTGAAGGCGCAAGGCTGGGGACTGCTTGCCGACCGGTTCCGCAACACCTGGCAGGCGCGCAATGGCCTGCCCTTTGACAGCAAGATGCTGATTGCAATCCCGTCCGGCCTGCCCATGCGTGACAAACTGGCCGCTGAACTTGCCCAGCCACGTCGGGAAAGCATCAACGGACGCATGAAGGTGGAGAGCAAGAAGTCGCTCAAGAAGCGCGGCATTCCGTCGCATAACCTTGCCGACGCTGCTGTCATGGCGTTCTGGGAAGGGCGTGGCGGTATGATCATCAACCCCGACGCCCTACGCGCCGCTTAATCCGGCCCGCGCACGATGCGCATCACCGCCTCGGTATCACGCTCACCCACTGCCAACCGCACCGCTTCGACCTCGGCATCATCCAGCCCAAGCCCGCGCAACATCGCCTCCTGATCGGCCCAACTGGCGGTGGCTTCGAACGCGGCGATGAGCAAATCGTCAAGACTGAGCATCGGCGCACCGTAGCACATCGCAGACGCGCGTAACATGGACCTTACACGTTCGGCCCAAGAGGTTTCATGTTCAACCGCATTCGAGCCGCATGGCGCGCGCTGTTCAGGTCCACCACTGCCATGCCGGTTCACGCCGAAGTCATGGCCCCTGAGCCGCGTCGTGGCATTTCCATGGCTGCGATCTGGGAAGCGGGTAGGCATAGCGGCTCTGTGGTCTACATGCCGGAACAGACCTTTGCGCGCGCTGAACCGATGCCCGGAACGCTACCCGCTGGCATGGCGCTGGATAGCATGCCCGGCACTGGCGACATCAGCTCCTACGCCGCGCAACAGGCCTATCACGAGGGCTTGGGCTTTCTCGGCTACCCCTATCTCGCTGAACTTTCCCAGCGCGCCGAATACCGGCACGTCGCATCGATCTGGGCGGAACACTGCACCCGCAAGTGGATCAAGATCGTTGGCCCGGACGCGAAGGTGAAGGCCATCGAAGCTGAGTTGCAGCGCCTTGCCGTGCGCGAACTGTTCCGGGAAGCCATCGAGAAAGAATGCTTCTTCGGGCGTGTGCAAATCTTCATGGACTTCGGCGATTACGACCGCCCCGTTGAACTGGCTGCACCGCTGGTCATGGACAACCGCAAGATCAGCCAGAAGCGGCCCTTGAAGCGCTTGGCCGTGGTGGAGCCGATGTGGAGCTACCCCGGCGTCTACGATGCGACGAACCCGCTCGCCCCGGATTTCTACAAGCCAGCATCGTGGTATATGTCAGGCCGGATCGTGCATGCCTCGCGCCTGCTGACCATGGTGGGCCGTCCGATGCCCAACATGCTGAAACCGGCCTATGCGTTCGGCGGTGTGGCCCTGACGCAAATGTGCAAGCCCTACGTCGATAACTGGTTGCGCGCCCGGCAATCGGTGTCGGACCTGATCCATTCTTTTTCGGTGATGGTGCTGAAGACGAACATGGAGGCTGTTCTTGGCGGGGACGCTGGCGACGGCTTGTTCATGCGTGTCGATATGATGAACAAGACCCGCGACAATCGCGGCACCTACGTCATCGACAAAAACATGGAGGATTTCAGCAACGTCTCCGCCCCTGTCGCTGGCCTCGACAAGCTCCAGGCACAGGCGTTGGAGCAAATCGCGTCCGTCTCCGGCATTCCGCTGGTGATCCTGCTCGGCATCACGCCATCGGGCTTGAACGCCAGCTCTGAGGGCGAAATCCGCGTCTTCTACGATAAGATCATGGCCTACCTCGAAAAGGTCTGCGGTCCCGAACTGCACAACCTGTTGCAGGTGATCCAGCTCAGCCTGTTCGGCGATATCGACCCCAAGGTCACGTTCGAGTTCGAATCGCTGTGGGAAATGTCGGACGCGGACAAGGCGCTGATCCGCAAGACCGATGCCGAAGCCGATGGCGTCTACATCGACAAGGGCGTGATTGATCCCGATGAATCGCGCGCCCGTCTGAACGATGAGGTGGGCGGGATGTATGCCGGCGCGTTGTCTGGGCCTGCTCCGGGGGTGCCTTATGATCCGTTTGAGGACGAGCCGGAGCCGACTGAGGCGGCGTAATGCTCACCCCCATCCGCCCCGCAGCCGCGATCCGCAACCGCTACGAAGCGCGCGTTCATGCCCTGCTCGACATCATGAGCGCGGACCTGATCAAGGCGATCAAGCGGCAATGGAACAGCGACGAGCCCGAAACCGTGCTGCTCGGCGCGGACAAGTCGGCATCGGCGGCGCTGGGCGAATTGATGGCGCGGCTTGGCAAGCATTGGCAGAGCCGGTTTGATGATCTGGCTGACAACATGGCGGATTACTTCGCGTCTGCGGTCAAGAAACGCTGCGACCTTACCCTTGCCGGCCAATTGCGCAAAGCAGGCTTCACGGTGCAGTTCAAGATGACGCCAGCGATGCGTGACGCCTATAACGCCGTGCGCACCGAGAACGTCAGCCTGATCAAGTCCATCGGAAGCCAGCACCTCGACAAGGTGGAGCAATTGGTGATGCAATCGGTATCGCAGGGCCGCGATCTGGGCGCGCTGACCAAGGAATTGCAGCGGCAAACCGGCGTATCGAAGCGGCGGGCGTCGTTCATCGCGCGCGACCAGAACAACAAGGCCACGGCCACGATGCGCTCCGTCCGCGAACAGGAATCAGGCATCACCGAAGGCATCTGGATGCACAGCGGCGGCGGAAAAGAACCGCGCGCGGAGCATAAGTCATTCTCCGGCAAGCGCTTCAAGCTGTCCGAGGGGCACGACTTCGGCGACGGCTTCGGAAAAGTGCTGCCGGGACAGGCAATCAACTGCCGATGCACGTGGCGGCCTGTAATCCCCGGCTTCGAGTAAGCCCGCGCGCCTGCGTATCCTGACATTACGGAGGAACATTACGCATGGCATCGTCTCTCGTCGATCTGGTCAAGATCAATGTCAGCAACAGCGGAACCGGCGCAATCACGCTTGGCTCTGCGGTTGAAGGCTACCGGGGCCGCGAAGTCCTGACCAACGGCACGGTCTATTCCTATTCGATCCAGCAAGGTTCGGCATGGGAGTTCGGGCGCGGAACCTACCTTGCGGAATCGGCGCAGTTCATCCGGTCGGTGGCCGATAGCTCGAACGGTGGTGCGGCGATTGCGTTGAAGGCTGGGGCGCAGGTGGCGTTTACGGCGCTGAGCGCGGACCTGACGCCACAGGTGCAGTTGACGGAGCAGATTGCCGCTGATCGAACGGCGGCTGAGACTGCGGCGGGCGTTGCTACAACTGCGGCGGGCACGGCTACTACTGCGGCCGGGACTGCCACTACCAAGGCTGGTGAGGCTGCGGCGAGTGCGCAGGATGCTGCTGACCAAATCCCGCTTGTCGAGGCAGCGGGGGCTGAACAATCCGCGCTTGTCACAGCAGCCGGAACCGCAGTCGCCAGCACAGCCGCGCTCTACGCCAACGGCCTGTCCAACAACGACTACGCCATCGAATACGAAAGCGTCGGCGCCCTCAATCAAGCCACGCTGGCGTCAAACGTCGGCGTCTATCAGGTTGGTCTGGTCAACGGGACGCACATCTTTACCGGCGATGTGGTCACTGGGTTGCGATGGCTTTGGGCGGCTGCAACCGGCACTGTGACCACAGAAATCCGGGTATGGGAGCGCAACGTCGCGGGTGCGACCGGCGCGGGCACGCTGAACAATGCAGCCCCTATCGCCACGCATGACACGCTGATTGCGACGATCACGACCACACCGGCAGCGCTGGGCATCACGACCGGCACAAGCAATCCGGCACAAACGAACAATCTTGCTCTTGCCGTGCCGATCACGGTGAAGGCGGGCTTTGATCTGATGTTCCAATTCCGCAACTTGGGCGGCTCAAGCGCTGTCGTGAACTGCGGTATTGCCTACATCGCGGGCACGGCGGGCAGTCAACGGCGCGCGGGCTTCACGGCATTGACCGCCACGCCCACCACGTTCGTTGCTATCAGCACGACACGCCTACCTTCGATCACGCTGCTCAAGAACGTGCAGAAAACGCGCCTGCCTGCGACGGACGAAACGCTGCGCACGCTGTCTGACAACAAGGCAATCGAGACGCTGGCCAGCATGAACCAGCGCAACGTGCAAAACCTCTATGCGTCGGCTTCTCTGTTCCCGACAACGCTTGCCACGCCTGCCTCTTTCTGGGGTGACAGCCTGACGTTTGACGCAACCGCAGGGCAACCGATCACCGGCTATCGTCTGACCGAAGTTGTGGACGCACTGACGGTCGGCACGGTGAACAACTACGGCATCAACGGGCAGACTTCGGCACAGATTACCGCGCGTGTCTCGGCGGCGTCGGGCACCGATCTGGCAGGCTTCAACCGGGTGATGCAGGGCACCAACGACCTCGCCGCTGGCCTGCCGTCTGCCATCCTTGCGAACTATGCCACGTGCGCCGCTGCGTTCACGAATACCAACTTCCTTATGTCGTCCCCGTGGATGACGGGTGTGCAGGCGGGTTCGGTCAATGGCCGCAAGATTGGCGATATCCGCACCGGCCTGCTTTCTACCTACGGGGCAAAGGCGCTGGACAGCCAAGCATTCTGGGCGCGGTATGGTTTTAATGCGACTGACCAGGTTGCAGCACGGCGCGGGGCGGTTCCGACCGATCTGACCGTTGACCAGTTGCACAAGGCAACGGCGGGCGGGCTTATTCATGGCCATATCCACGCCGCCGCACTGATTGCACAAGCAGGCGGTGCGCCGTTCGTGCATGACGATATCGTGGGCATCAAGAACGGCGATGCATCGGGCACGGCCATCATCACGCCGCGCATATTGGGCACTGGTTACAACTTCACGATCCTTGCCGGGAATGAAGACGGCGCGGTGCAAATCAACCGGACGACCGGCGCTATCACGCGCACCGCAAGCCCTATTCTCCAACCCTACCGCGAAGTGTTTGTGGAAGGCGAAAACAACCGTGGGCGCGGTCGCAATGGCCGTATCATCACGGTGCAGCAGATGGACGGCACGACGCCGAACAAGGTGGTCCGCGTGCGGGGTAATGGCGCGTCTCTGCTTATGCCGCGCTTTGACTTCGCGGCAACGGCGGGGCCTGAGGCAACTATCGTCTTGGCCGTTCGCCAGACGCGGCGCGCAAGTGGTGTATCGAACCTGATGACCTACGGCGGCAACAACGGGGGGATCCTTGATCAAACCGGATGGGATATGCGCGTCAACTGGCGCGGTGCGGCGGGCGCAAGTTTGGGTACGCAAACAGTGAACGTGGAAAGTCCTAGCCTCGTCAACTTTTACGCCTTCACTTTGAAAACCGACACGGGTGTGATGCGGTCGCGGTTGAACCTTGGCACGCCGGTAACATCGGGCGCGGTCACAGCAGCAAACATCGACCTTGCTGGCATCGCCTACCTGTTCAGCAATGGCGGTGATACCGCACCGTGGGCTGGCGATATCCTGATGATGGCCGTCTATGGGGCCTATTACGATATCACCAGTGACGCGATTATCGGCAACTGGTGGGACAATACCACTCGCCTGCCAAAGGACATTGGTAACGGCACGGCGGGCGGGGCTTTCGCTGTACCGCTGATCTACGTTCGCGGCATGGCTGGCGATTACATCCTTGGCAAGAACTACGGAACCGGTGGCGATCTGCACGCGCAAATTCCGCTGTCTGGGCGGGATGTTGGGTTTGTGGACGTGGATTTGTAACCGCGCCAGAAAGGATACCAAAATGACCACCCTCCTCCTGGCCATGGACCGCGCCACAGTCCGCCGCCGCGATGTCAACGGCTACATGCACGTCGAGGTGTCGAACATCTCGAAGGCGAACGTGTGCCCTTACTACGGTTCGGAGATCCCCGAATGGCAGACGCTCGGCCTCGAACCGGACAAGCTCTATCAGCTCTACCGCTGCCCTGATGAACTGGCGCGCGGTGCCGATACGTTCAACAACGTGCCCCTGCTTTCCCAGCATGTGCCGGTGGTTCCCGAAGACGGCCTGCCCGAAGACCTGATCATCGGATCAACCGGCACCGATGCGATGTTCGATGGCGTCTATCTGCGCAACAGCCTCGTGGTCTGGTCTGCGCTCTATCAGGAAGCAATCGAGGATGGCCGCCAGCGCGAACTCAGCTGCGGCTATCGGTATCGTGCCGACATGACTGCCGGGCAGACGCCAGAGGGTTTGCGTTACGACGGTGTAATGCGTGACATCATGGGCAACCACGTTGCGCTGGTGATTGAAGGGCGCGCGGGACCAGACGTTGTAGTCGGAGATGACGTTATGAAGCTCAAGTCGCGCACAGCGCTGATGATTTCCGGGGCTTTGCAGTCCCATATTCGCCCGCTGCTTGCCGCAGACGCCAAGGTCGATCTGGCCCCAGTGCTGATCGCGTGTGACGCGGCCAGCCTTGCAAAGGACGGTTCGGCCAAGAAGCTGGCTGACAAGGTCGCTGCGCTGGTGACCCCGCATCTTGCCACTGACAAGGCTCTGGACCCCAACGTCCTTGCCGCTGCCATCGGTGCCGTCACTCCTCTCGCGCTCGACGAAGACAAGATCGCCGAAGACGAGGACGAGGACGACGAGGTCAAGGGCGAAGATGAAGACCCCGAGGCCAAGGAAGCCGAGGACGAGGACGACGACAAGGACGACGTGAAGGGCATGGATGCCACTTCGGTCCGCAAGCTCATTTCCGAAGCCGAACAGCGTGGAGCCCGTCGGGTCGCAGCGATGGATCAGGCCAAAGCCGATGTTGCGCCACTGGTCGGCGAAGTCGTCGGAATGGACAGCGCAGAGGCGATCTACCGCTTCGCGCTCGACAGCGTCGGTTTCGACAAGTCGGCCACGGACAAGGCTCCGCTGGCCACGTTGCGCGCGATGGTTGGCCGTGAGGCTGAGCGCACCAATTCCGCCTCAACCAAGATCACCTTCGATGCTGCCGCCGCCAAACGGGCGAACGACAGCTTCGCAGAACTCTACGGGAGCAAGTAAGTCATGCCCGGTTTCCAGACCTCCGTCGGCCTGAATCAGGCCTATGCTGTCCCCGGTACGCTGCTTGTCACGTACCCTTTCACCAGCGTTGCCGCGACAACCGGTGAACTGCTTGCAGGCTCTGCTGGCGTCACCATGGCCCGATTTGCTTGGGCGCACAACACGACCGGCGTCGTTTCGAACGGCAAGCCCAATCAGTTGCTGTCCGCGCGCTGCGGTCTTGTGACGCGCTCCAGCGGCGTTGCTTCGATCACTGATTATCTCGGCGAAGCCAGCATGCTTATCGCGCCGGGCCGTGAAGTCACGCTTTACGACAGCGGCCATGCCATCATTGCATGCCCTGCCAGCGGTGCAGCTCCCGGCCAGAAGGTGTTCGCATCCTACTTCGACGGCTCGTTCACGGTAGGCACCGCAGGCACCCCCACAACCTCGACACTATCGGTCACCACGACCAGCGGCTCGGCGACGATTAGCTTTACCGGCGGCAATCTTGCTCCTGGCATGCCGATCACGGGCACTGGCATTCCGGCAAGCTCGTTTGTCGCTACCGTCAATGCAGGCGCGGGCACGGCAACACTCGCCAACGCCGCTGGTGCAGCCGCGAACGCCACAGCCAGCGCCACCGTGACCGCAACCATCTCCGCATACGAAACTCGCTTCTTCGTGAAGACGGGCGGCGTGTCCGGCGAAGCCATCATCATTTCCGACAAGGGTTTCTGATATGCTGACCGCACGTCTCGCAGACCACCGCGCCCGCCTTGCTCAAGACGGCATCATCCTCGATGGTGTCCGCGAGTATCTCCCTGCCGATTGGCGCAACAAGAACGGCGGCACGTCCATTGCCATGGACGCTCAACCCGCGTTGTTCACCGCGCCAAACGCTGGTGTGCCGTCGCTGTTCACCACTTACGTCGATCCTCGCACCATCAAGGTGGTCTATGCACCAACCGTGGCGGCCGAGTTCTACGGCGAAGAGAAGATCGGCGATTGGACAACGACCGAATTCAAGTTCCCGCTGACCGAACTGACCGGCCACGTGACCGCCTATGGCGACTTCAACGAGGGCGGCGATTCCAGCGCGAATGCCAACTGGGTTACGCGCCAGTCGCACTATTTCCAGACCCACACCAAGTGGGGCGAACGCGAACTGGCCATGTATGGCGAGGCGCGCGTTGACTGGGCTTCGCTGCAGTCGGAATCGTCGGCCAACACCATCGCGCGCGCGCAGAACGAATTCCAGTTCTTCGGCGTGGCTGGCCTGCGCTGCTACGGCGGCATGAACGATCCGGCGCTGCCCGCTGCAATTTCGCCCACCACGAAAACTGCAGGCGGCCTGACATGGGCTGTCGGCACGGTGATCGAAATCTACAACGACTTCGTGAAAATGTATACCGCGCTGCAGACCGCCTTGCCCGCGCTGGTGAACATGTCCAGCGAGCTTGATGTGGGCATTCCGAACACGCTTGAGCCGTTCCTTGCCAAGACCAACGACTTCGGCAAGACGGTCAAGGAAATCATTCAGCAGTCGTTCCCGAACGTCCGCTTTGTGGTCATTCCGCAGTTCGTCACCGGCTCGGGCAACCTGATCCAGATGAAGCTGCGTTCGCTTAACGCGCTGCCCGTCACCATGGCGCAGTTCACGGAAAAGATGCGCATGCATCCTGTGATCACCATGGAATCGGGCTGGAAGCAGAAGCAGTCGGCGGGCACTGCTGGCACGACCATCCGCTATCCCATGGCTATTGTTCAGATGTTGGGAGCGTAAGATATGGCTGCTGCAAACACCGTCACCGTCTGTTCGAAACTGCCTTGGGATTTCGTCGCCGAAGCTGGTGGCAAGTCCGTCACCTTTGCGGGTGCCAAGGCGATTGACCCTATCGACGGCAAGTCCGCTTACCTGACGGCGGGTTACGGCCTGACGCCGGGTGTCGATGCCGAATGGTTCGACCTCTGGCAGAAGGAAGTGACGCCGGAGTTCGGCCCGCTCAAGAACATGTCGGTCTTCGCCGAAGCCACCCCCAAGGCCGCTGATGCTGCCAAGGAACTCGCCAAGTCCGTGAAGTCTGGCCTCGAACAAAAGTCGGACAAGGAAGTCGGCGTAGAAGCGGCGAAGGAATAACCTCATGGCCGTAGCGGTGTTCAACTACGCCGCGTGGATTGCGAGGTATCCAGAGTTCACAGGGGCGGTCAGCGAAGAGCGGGCCGCCCTCTTCTTTGCCGAAGCTGGGCTTTATCTCGACAATACCGACGCTTCGATTGTGCAGGACGCGGCTGTGCGGCTCGTTCTGCTCAACATGCTCGTCGCCCACATCGCGGTGTTGGCGGGGGCTCTGGAACCGGGCGGCAAACCTTCCGGGCTGGTGGGGCGTGTGTCGTCGGCATCAGAGGGGGCGGTTTCGGTTTCGACCGATACCGGCCTGATGCCTGGCACTGCCGTCTGGTTCCAGCAGACTGCTTACGGTCTGTCGTTCTGGCAGGCGACCAAGCCCTACCGATCCGCGCGCTATGTCGCTGCTCCGGCCTACAACTTCGAACCGCGAGGGCGTTCGCTGTGGCAGAGGTAAAGGGCGGCGAGAGGCTGGAACAAGCGCTGAGGCAAATCCGCGACAAGGTTCGCAAGGGTTCTGAAGTGCGCGTCGGCTTTCTCGAAAATGCCACCTATCCCGATGGCACCAAGGTTGCGACCGTGGCAGCGCTCAACAATTTCGGTGCGCCCGCTGCTGGCATTCCGGCCCGTCCGTTCTTTTCGCAGATGATCGCCAAGCAGTCACCGGGATGGGGCGACAAGTTCGCCACCGTGCTGACAGCCGTGGATTATGACGCAGACGCAGCGCTGGGCATGATGGGCGACGGTATCGCAGGGCAATTGCGACAGGCGATTGTCGAGACCGATTCCCCGCCGAACAGCCCTGTTACAAACCTGTTGAAGCAGCGATTCCCGATGGGCGATGGCATGGACTTCTCTGACGTGCAGCAGGCCCGTGCCGATGTTGCAGCGGGCGCGACGGCTCCGGCGGGCAAGCCATTGAGTTGGTCGGGGAACATGCTGGCTTCGGTGGATAGGGAGGTAAAATGATCCGCCTCCGCTCCATGGCCAACCGGCTGACGTCCGGCGTCAACCCCAACGTGCCCGCCACGCTGCTGGTCAGCACTGGCTACACCACGAACACGGCGGGGCTTCAGGTGCCGTCCTATGCCGCGCCGGAGACGGTCACGCTTCAGGTGCAGGCATTGACGCAAAAGGAGTTGCAGCACCTCGACAAGCTCAACATCACGAACGGGCAGGCCGGTGTGTTCATTGATCGCCAGTTGAACAGCGCCGATCGCACCACGGGCAGCGGCGGCGATATGTTCGAGTTTGCTAATTCGCCCAGTATTCCGGCCGATCTGCGCGGCTCAAAATGGCTGGTGGTGGCTTTGCTTGAAGGCTGGCCCGGTTCTGGCTGGTGCCGCGCCGCAATCACAAGGCAGATGGCATGACGCCCTCTCTCACCCTGACCGATGCCTTCACGGCGTTGCGGGCTTTCCTTGTCAGCATTCTGCCTGCCCAGACTGAAATTGTGCAGGGGCAGACCAATCGTGTGCCGATGCCGCAGCGTGGTGATTTCGTCGTCATGACCCCGGTGCGCTTCGAACAGATGGCCCAGACCGTGCATGCGCTGACACCACCGACCTCGCCCGCCCCAGCCCTTGGCACGGACGAAATTGCGCGGTCCATGGCGCTGCATCTCCAGATCGACGTCTACGGCCCTGTGTCCGCAAATAATGCCACGGTGATCACGACGTTGCTGCGCGACAGCTATGGCACCGAAGCATTCACCGGCACCGGGCTTAATCCGCTCTATGCCGAAGACCCGTTTCAAATGCCCCTTGTCGCGGGCGAACAGCAGTGGATTCAGCGCTGGACAATCCGCGCCGCGTTGCATGGCCACTTCGCCGTGACCGTGCCGCAGGGCTTTGCTGATACGCTGATTACAGAGTTGTCGGAGGTTTCTTCATGATATCCAGCATTCCCGCGTCGGCGATTGTCAGCGTTCAACCCGCCGTTATCGATGCCGGTGGTTCGGGCCTTGATCTTGTCGGCCTTTTCCTCACCGATTCTGCGCAGGCCCCTGTCGGCTCTGTGCTGTCGTTTGCCACCGCCGCCGATGTTGCCGCCTATTTCGGGCCGCTCAGCACGGAAGCGACACTGGCGGCCACGTATTTCGCTGGTTACGACGGCTCGCTGATCAAGCCCGCAAACCTGCTGATCAGCCGATACGCGACCGCTGATGCTGCGTCCTATCTGCGCGGTGGCAGTGTCGCCAGCCTCACCCTGACGCAGTTGCAGGCGCTTACCGGCACACTGACGATCACGGTCAACGGTTCGGCCAAGACCAGCTCGTCAATCAACCTCAGCGCCGCCACCTCGTTCAGCAACGCCGCCACGATCATTGCGGCGGCCTTCACCACCCCCGGCTTCGTCGTCAGCTATGACAGCATTTCGGGCGGCTTCCTGTTCACCAACTCCACCGCTGGTGCAGCCTCCACAATCACCGTGGCAACCGGCACGCTGGCCGCCGGGCTTAAGCTGACCACGGCAACCGGCGCGATCACGTCGCAGGGTGCTGATGCCTATGTCCCCGGCGTTGCAATGGCGGCGGTCATTGCCCTGACGCAGGACTTTGTGTCGTTCTCCACCACGTTCGAACCCACCGATGCCGACAAGCTGGCGTTCGCGGCATGGGTCGATGCGCAGAACAGCCGCTATCTCTATGTGGGCTGGGATGATGACAGCGCGGCCACGGTCAACGGCGATACCACGTCGTTCGGCTCGAAGGTGCGCGATGATGGCCTTGGCAGCGTTGCGCCGATCTATGATCCGAACAATGGTGCCAGCGTTGCAGCGTTCCTGATGGGCGCGATTGCGTCGATTGACTTCAACGCCGAGAATGGCCGCGCCACGTTGGCATTCCGCACCGGTGCCGTCACGCCCGGTGTTTCGAACGCCACCATCGCGAACAACCTGCAGGCGAATGGTTACAACTACGTCGGCAGGTTCGCCACGGCCAATGACCAGTTCGTGTTCCTCTACCCCGGCCAGTGCAGCGGCGATTTCGATTGGATCGATTCGTTCATCTGCCAGGCATGGATGAACAACGCATTCCAGCTCGCGCTCATGAACCTGCTGACCGGCGTCGGTTCGGTGCCGTATAATGCCGAGGGCTACGCTTTGATCGAAGCCAGCCTTCGCGGCGTAATCGATCAGGCGCTGTCGTTCGGTGCGATCCGGGCTGGCGTGGCTCTGTCCGCTCAGCAGATTGCCGAGGTCAACGCAGCAGCCGGTGGCGATATCGCGCAGGCTTTGGAACAGCAGGGTTGGTTCGTGCAGGTCGGTGTTGCATCGGCTCAGGTGCGCACCGCACGTGGTTCGCCGCCGATCAAGGTATTTTACCTTGATGGCCAGTCTGTGCAGCAAATCAGCCTCACCTCTGTGAACGTCCAGTAAGGGGATCGGGACATGGCCAACAACCGCACTTTGACTGCCGCCAACGCGATCCTGCTTATCGGTGTCGAAAGCCTGTACCCTGCTGCCGTGCGCATTCAGGGCTTCAGTTCTGACGACATCACCGACATGGATTCGATTGATCTGACCGAAACCAGCATGGGCATTGATGGCCGTCTCAGCGCGGGCTTCGTGCCCGCGCCGGTACGCCAGAACATCACCCTGCAGGCGGACAGCGTCTCGAACGACATCTTCGAGGCTTGGTCGAATTACGAACGCAACAACAAGGAAAAGCTGATTGCGTTCGGCTCCATCATCCTGCCCGCGACGAACCGGCAGTACATCATGCAGCGCGGATTCCTGCGCACCTATTCGCCGTTCCCAGCTGCCCGCAAGACGCTGCAACCGCGCCGGTTCACGCTGGAATGGCAGTCGGTCACTCCAGTCCCCTATCTTCTCTGAGGTCTAGATGGCGCGCAAATTTAAGACAGTCACAATCGAGGCGGAGGGCCGCGACAAAGGCAAGTCGTTCCTGATCGTGGAAATGTCGGCGTACAGCGCTGAACGCTGGGCAACGCGGGCGCTACTAGCTCTGTCGCGGGCTGGCGCAGAAGTGCCCGACGATGCGCTCTCAGCAGGCTCTCTGGGCCTTGTGCTGGTCGGCCTCAATGCGCTGCGCAAGCTGCCTTATGAGGAAGCGGAGCCGTTGCTGGAAGAAATGCTCGGGTGCGTTCATTTCGTTCCCGATGTGACGAAGACGGACCCCATGTCGGGCCGTCCTGTCACACGTGGGCTGATGCAGCCTGATGCGTTCAACGACGGCGATATCGAGGAAGTCGCCACCCTTCTGAAGTTGCGGGAGGAAGCAGTCGGCCTGCACTTGGGTTTTTCTCTGGCCGCCGCGCTGCAGACTATGGCGGCGACACTAAATTCACGCCGGCAGAGTTCATCAATGTCCCCCGAACCTGTGGTGCCGTCATCGGAGCAGGCCGAGCCAGCCTGATCGAGCTGCAGTCCGTCTATTCGGTTGAGGACGTTTACGATCTGCTAGAAGTCATGAGTGTGGACGCTGAAAACGAGCGGCGCGCGCATGAGGCGGCGACAAAGGAATAGGGGCGACCCTTTCGGATCGCCCCTACCGGATTAGCCTGCCAAGCGGAGCCTAGGCCCGCCTCGCCGTACCTAGCCAAACCACACCTTGCCTGCCTTGCCACGCCTTACCAAGCCTAGCCGTGCCCAGCCTCGCCTGCCATGTTTCGGACCCTCAGGCGGCCCGAGCCTGATCGATCGCAGCAAAAACATCCGCCAGTTCGATCAGCTCTGCATAGCGCTTCCGCCATGCCTCCAGTTCCGCGAATGCTTGGGTGACAACCTGCCTGCGCAGATCCTCGTCGGACATCGCATGTTGCACGCTGGTATAGGACCGGTCGCGTTCCTGCACCACCGAAACAAACGCCCGCATCGGCTTCATATCGGGCGCTTCTTCAACCACGACTTCGACAGACCGAATAACCTGCCGGGCCTGTTCGACGCGGTAATTCTGTGCCGCTACGTTGTCGTCCCACTCAAACAGATCATGCAGCGGATTGCGGGCCGACTTGGCGTTGTGGACGACCCACTCCGGCTCAAGCCTGCCATTGTGCTTGGTGCGGATGCGCTCCAGTTCTTCGCCAGCCTTCTGGGCATCGACCGAGACGGGCAACCGCGCACCCTGTTTCCATTTGTAAATCATTCACCTTCGCTCCCGACATGGAACCGACCATAAAGTCCGTTGCGTTCCGGCCGCCATTCACCGATCCCGACGCCAAACCCTGCGACATTCAGCAAGTTGGCGATCTGCTCTGCACTGATGGCGGATGTGTTGAATTTGATCGGTACAGGGATGCGCCATGTCGGAAATTCAGGGCGGTAGCGAATATCTGCTGTGCCCATACCGACGCGCACCATATCTTCGCGCGGTCGCGGTTCACCGATCACCGGCAACATCTCGGTGTCGATGTGGAAGGCACCGCGCAGGACCGTCATCTTGGCATCGACGTATCGAGCCGCGGAAACCATTGCAGCCTTCACCCCGATGGCCGGGAAGCCATAGCCGCCTGTCTCGGTGCGGTAGAAACAGGCTTCATAATCGGCTTCGGGGTCTTTCGCCTCCTTGCCCTTGCTGGCCTTTTTCATCTGCTTGTCGAGCATCTGGCGCTTGGCCTTCTCCGACCATGCGTGAACAATCAACGGGCTGTCTCCGACTAGCATCAACGTGATGGTCTGGATCGAGAGGGCGGGAAGTTCGATTTTCTGTGCAGCGGCCACAATGACCTCCTGTAGTTAAAGGTAAGAAGGGCGGTAGACACCAACCACGCCGCCCAAGATGCGCATCCCGTTGCGGGCAGCATTGGCTGCGCTTGTGATCTCTGGGCATGCGCCGAATGTCTTGGCCCAAACACTGCCGGTTGTTGGACGGCGTTTCAGGTCAACCATAAGGTATCGGCCAGACTGATCACGTGCCGCGCTGTGATCGTCGGGGATGAATTGGAAAGTGCGCATCACTTCGCCTCACGCGCTGCGAGGTAAGCGGCCAGATCGCGGTCAGCGATGATCTTGGCGCCAGTGCTGGCAACAGCAGCTTGGAACGAAGCGCGGTTCGATGTAGGAGCGGGATTAGCCATAGCGTGTAGCCTCACGTTGGTGGTTAGGGCCGGTTGGAAGTTACCGCTTCCTTCCGGCCTGTTTTCGTGTTAACGCGCAATCATGGACATGTCAACTCGTGATAACGTGAAAACACCAAAAAAGAGACCAGAACAAACTGGGGCTCTTGTTGGCACCCGTTTTCAGCCGGAAGCGCTGGCTATGATTGATGCATGGCGGGCGGCACAATCCGATCTGCCCACGCGCCCAGAAGCGATCCGCAGGCTTGTCGAGAAAGCGCTGGCGGGGTAGCCATCGAACCCGAGGGGGAGTCGATGTTCCTGATCACGCTATTTCTCTGGTTTTGTTGCGCGTTGGTGTGTGAAGCAGTCGCTTCATCAAAGGGGCGTAGTGGACTTCTCTGGGCTGTTGGTGGGTTACTTTTCGGACCTTTCGCCATCCTTGTTATTGCCGTCCTGCCGAAGGATCAGGAAGCTATCGACTGGAGAGAGGTCGCGCGCGGGAGGAAGCGCAAGTGCCCGACTTGCGCGGAATTGGTTCAACGGGAGGCTTTGGTCTGTAGATACTGCAGCACAGACTTGCCGCTATCGGTTGATGATCGCTCCGCGCTTGGCCGGGCCTTCGATTGGTTTCTGCGCATCTAACCCATGCCCTACCCTGAGGTTACAACCTCGGAGCGGTCATGGGCACGCATGTTTTAGACGCATTCTTGATCACGTTCGGCTTGGACCCCAAGGGGTTCGAGGATGGGTCGCGGCGCGTAGAGGACGAATCAAAGAAGCTGCAAGAGAACCAGAAACAGCTTTTTGACGGCATTGAAGAGACGGGCCGCAAAGCTGGGGAAACGATCAAGGGTCTGAGCCGGGAAGTCGTTGGCCTAGGCATGGCGTTCCTTGGTGCAAAGTCGATCACCGGCTTCCTGTCTGACATCGCAACCGGCGCGGCGTCTGCTGATCGCTTTGGTCAGATTATCGGGATGTCCACCGAGAAGGTCTATGCTTGGCGCAAGGCCGTCTCGGAAATCGACCCAAGCGGCGGCGCGGCGGCGGCTGACACCTCCCTCTCTGCTATCCAGAACGTCAAGATGGGCTTGGTAACTGGCCGCCCGGATGCTCAGGCACTCGGCACATACGCACGCCTTGGCATAACGGCTGGAGACCTTCGAAATAGTGATGCCGGTTCCATCCTGTCCAAGCTGGCGGGTGCGAAAGACGGCATGGACCCGCAGTTGTACGCAAACCTGCTGCAGCAGATCGGATTGCCCGCTTCCACGATAAGCCTTCTGATGCAGGGAAAGTCGTCCGTTGATAAGCTGATTGCCAAATATGAGGCAGACACAGAGGGCCTGAAAGAAGCCGCCGAAGAGCAGAAGAAGCTGCAGACTGCGATTGTTGAATTGCAATCTGCTATTTCCGAAGACTTAGTGCCCGTCCTCACCAAGGACATCCTTCCGGCGCTGCGCACCATTGCCAATTGGATCAAGATGGCAGCTGGCGGCGTTGAAGACCCCCAAAGTGCAAGCGAGTGGGGGCAGCGGATCGTCAGCGACTTGTTCACTGGCAAGCGCAATGCATGGGAAAACCTTTACGAATATCTTGGCCCTGAAAACGGCAAATGGATACCAGATTCGTGGAAGAAGGGCGGCGGCGACAACTCAAAGCTGCATGCGATCACCATGCAAAGTGAGTCCGCTGGGAACCCGAATGCCGTTTCGGTCAAGGGTGCGCGCGGACTGATGCAGGTCATGCCAGGCACTTCCCGCGACCCCGGTTTCGGTATCCGGCCATCTAACGGCACAAAAGCTGATGATGTGCGTGTTGGCAAAGAATACTTTGATAAGATGATGGAACGCTATGGCGGCGATCCCGCAAAGGCGTGGGCTGCTTATAATTGGGGGCCGGGCAATCTTGATAAGGCGCTCAAGCTACACGGCGGCAACTGGCTTGCGCATGCGCCCGACGAGACAAAGGGGTATGTCGCCAAAAACATGGCATTGCTTCGAGGGTCCACCCCCAACGCTGGCCTGATGAGAATGCAACAATCAGCAGGTCAGAAATCAGGCGGCTTCGGCTTCCAGACAGTCACGATCAACGGCATGGTTATCCACACCAAAGCCACCGACGCCCAAGGCATCGCCCGCGATATCCACGGCGCGCTGAACAGGCGTTCGGCGATGGTAAATGCAGACCGCGTGGTGAACCCCTGATGGCTGGTCCTGTCTTTCCCGATGTGCCCAAGGTTCCCGGCGTTCCTGCGGTTGCGCGCAGTGCGCTTAATCCTGGCACCGCGACAGAACCGCAACTGACGCAGGATAGCATCACGGTCACGGCGGCGGCGCGTGACCAGTGGGGTGTTTACTCTGCTGACGGAGCGCAAGTCCTTTTCCCCGATTCAATTGAAGCAATCGGGTATGATGCCGAATACCGCATTGCAGACTATCCTCTCGAAGAGGGTAAATTCGAAAGCTACGACAAGGTTGCACTGCCGTTCCAGAACCGCGTCATTCTGACCAAGGGCGGGACGTTAATAGAGCGGCAGGCCTTCATTCGTAGCGTCGAGGAAATTCGCAGCGACCTCAAACTCTATTCCATCGTCACGCCGGAATGGGTCTATCTCAATGCCAACGTTACGCGCGTATCCATTGACCGAAGCCGCGAACAGGGCGGAGGAATGCTGCGAGTTGAGCTTCAACTGCAAGAGGTGAGGCAGAACGCGACCGCATCGTTCACGCAGACCCGCGATCCGGCCAGCGCCAAGCCGGTCAACAATGGCTCTGTGCAGGCCAAGCCGACCAACACCGAAACGGCGGTGGTGCAATGACCTATGATATCCCTCTGTCCGCTGTGCCTTCGCAAGTGCTTACGGTTCAGCTTGCGGGCAATTCGTGCCGCATCGCCGTCTACCAGAAGCGCACCGGACTCTACCTCGATGCCAGCGTGAACGACCGGCTTGTGCTGTCTGGCATCCTTGGCCGCGACCGAACATGGCTGGTGCGTGGCGCACATATCGGTTTTCCGGGCGATCTGACGTTCGTTGATGATCAGGGCACCAGCGATCCGCACTACACCGGTCTTGGCGCGCGTTACCGGCTTGTCTGGCAGGCATGACCTTCGCGCGGCGCATCATCAACCTGCAGTTCCAGCTTGGCCAAGGCAACTTCGGCGAGGCGGGCAGCGATACCGTGACGCTTGAAGGCCTGCGGTGCAGTGTGGACATTGTCCGCGCGGGCATCGCCTTCTCGCAGGCGCAGGTTCGGGTTTGGGGTATGCCGCTGGATCTGATGAAGCGGCTGACGGTCACGCAGCAGTTCTATGTCGAGCAGCGTGTCAACAATCGCGTTTTGATCGAGGTTGGCGAAGAGCGCGACGGCAAACAGTTCGTCGGCACATGCTTCATTGGTACGATCTGGGAGGCGTGGGTTGATGCCCGTAACGCGCCGGATGTTTCATTCAACGTCGGCGCCAATTCCTCCCTTCTGCAGACCAGCAGGCCCGTGCCACCTCTCAGCTTCAAGGGAGGCGTAGATATTGGCATCGCCATGCAAGGCATCGCTGACCAGATGGGATATGACTTCGAGAACGCTGGCGTGATTGCAACGCTGCAGAACCCTTACAAACCCGGCAACCTCAAGAGCCAGATCATTTCGCTCTGCAAAGATGTCGGCTGCAATGTCGATGTGGATGAGGCCCGCAAGATCATAGCGATCTGGCCGAAGAACGGGCGGCGCGGCGGAGAGGTGGTGAGGGTCGCTCCAGACAGCGGCCTCGTCGGATATCCTTCGTTCACACAAGGTGGGATCACCTTCACCACACTCTACAATCCGAACATCACTTTTGGTCGAAACATCAGCATGGAAAGTATCGTTCCGGCCGCCAATGGCGAATGGACGGTCATGGGGTTGGCGCATCGCTTGGAATCCAACATCCCCGGCGGCCAGTGGTTCACCGATGTGGAATGCTATTATCCTGGGGGTCCGCAATGACAGAGCGCGTAAGCGGCCAAGGCAGTATCTTGAACGGCCAGACTGACGAGGCGCTGATGCGCTTCATAGCCCAGCAGGAAGTCAACGGCTTGGCGACCACAACGCTTGTCGAAGTGGTGGCAGTTGAAGGCGATACCGTGGATGTGCAGCCGCTGGTGAAGCAGGTGGACGGCGCGGGCAATGGTATCGACCACGGCATTATCCACGGCTTGCCGATTCATGCGATCAGGGCTGGGGCATGCGTGATCCGCATCACACCGCGCGTTGGTGATATCGGCGCGGCACTGTTCTGTCACAGCGATATTTCAGGCGTGAAGGCCAATTTGAAAGCATCGGTGCCGGGGTCGGGGCGGCGCTATGACTGGTCCGATGGGCTTTATCTAGGCGGCTTTTTGCCCAAGACCACACCAACCACGATCATCGAAATAGACGCCGACGACAATGTCAGCATTGCGGCCCCGGCGGTCAAAATCGACGTCTCTGATGCGGTCGAAATCACTGGCCCGGTCACCACGGACACCGAATATCGCGTGGACGGGGTGAAGGTAGTGGGCGCGCAAGGCGGTGCGATTACAGACCCGACCGGTGGCGCGACAATCGATGCCGAATCGCGCACTGCCATCGGCTCCATTCTATCGGCTTTGAGGGCGCATGGCCTGATAGCGTAGCCTAGATTATCATGGCTGCAACGCTTCTCCTTGACCGTCAGACTTGGGATTTGGCGCTCACCGCCAACGGCGACATTGCTGTGGCGACAGAGCCTTATGCGTTGGAGCAGGACGTCGCATCGGAGTGCCGCGTATTCGAGGGCGAATGCTACTACGACACGGCGCGCGGCATTCCCTACCTGACATCGATCCTTGGCCGACCAGTGCCGGTGCAAATCCTGAAAGAACAGCTTTCGCAGGCCGCCCGGCGCGTTCCCGGTGTCCGTTTCGCGACCGCATACCTGACTGACATTTCGGGCCGCTCCGTCTCTGGGCAGGTCCAGTTCAATGCCGGGACAACCACGCTATGACCACCAACGTCCCCTCGGCGCAGTTCACCGCCGCTGGCCTTGTCGTACCCACCGAAGAGCAGATCAGGGCTGGCCTGTGGGCTGATTTTCAGGCCGCGTTCGGGGGCAATCTCAACGAATCCGATGCGACACCACAGGGGCAGTTGGTCACCAGTCTGGCCGCGACCATTGGCGCCAGCAATGACCTGTTGCTGCAGCTCGTCAATTTCGTGGACCCTGCCTTTTCCTCGGGCCGGATGCAGGATGCCATCGGGCGCATCTACTTCCTGACGCGCATCGCTGCCACGTCCACGCTGGTGCAGGCGACATGCACGGGCGCAACGGGCACGCTCATTCCGGCGGGCAGTCTGGCGCTGGCCAGTGATGGCACGATCTACCAAAGCCTTGGCGATGCAACGGTTGGTTCCGGCGGTTCGGTGGTGACGACCTTTGCCGCAATCGACACCGGGCCGATTGCCTGCCCTGCTGGTTCGCTTTCCACGATCTACCGCGTCGTGCCAGGCTGGGATACGATCAACAACCTTGCCGACGGCATCATTGGCCGCGACGAGGAAACGGCGGCAGAGTTCGAGAAGCGCAGAGCCGCATCGGTGGCTGGCAATGCGTCTGGCATCCTTCCTGCGGTGCGCGCGGCTGTTCTGGCTGTTGATGGCGTGATCGATGCTTATGTGACCGAGAACGCGACCGATACGGCGGTCACGACCGGCGGCGTCACCATCGCGGCCAATTCGATCTATGTCGCGGCGGCAGGCGGCACCAACGCTGATGTTGCGCGGGCGATCTGGTCCAAAAAGCCGCCGGGTTGCGCTTACACCGGATCAACGACCGTCACCGTCACCGATACCGAAGGCTATGTGCCGCCCTATCCGACATATTCGGTGAAGTTCACGCGGCCTGTTGCGCTCCCGATCTATTTCGCCATCGACCTTGCCGACAACGGTATCGTGCCGGCCGATGCTGCGGACCAAATCAGGGCGGCGATTGTGGCGGCATTCAATGGTGACGACGGCGGCCAGCGCGCGCGCATCGGGTCAACAATCTATGCGCTGAGGTTCGCGGCCACGGTCACATCGCTCGGGCCATGGGCGCAACTGGTCAACATTACCATCGGCACGACTTCAACGCCGACGGCCAGCGAAATTGCCGTCGATATCGACAGCCTGCCCACCATTGATCCCGATGACATCGCGGTCGCACTGGTATGACCACGCTTGTCGCCTTTTCCTCGGAACCGCTGGGTTTTACCGGTGGCATGGACGGCGGCACCGCTGTTGCGTTCGATGCGCGGCAGACCCTGCTCAGCCAATACGCGAACAGCCCGATTATTGTGGCACTGGTGGAAGCGCTCAGCACCGCGCTGGACCGGCAAGCGGCGGTCAACCAGTTCTATGACGTGGTGTGGAACGTCGAGACGGCGCAGGGCTTCGGGCTTGATATCTGGGGCCGCATTGTCGGTGTGACGCGGGCGCTGTTCGTGTCGGACAGCCTCTACCTCGGGTTCAGCGACAGCAGCGATGCCACGCCGTTCGGTTCTGGCATCTTCTGGGGCGCGGCGCGATTGACGCCGAATTTCAAGCTCAGCGATATCGCGTTTCGTCGCCTGATCCTCGCCAAGGCTGCGCTCAACATCACCGACGGCTCAGTGCCCGCGATCAACGCCATTTTGCGCGCGCTCTTCCCCGAATACGGCAACGTCTATGTGCGCGACAACGGCGACATGACGATGACCTATGTGTTCGGCGCTGCACTGTCCAAAGTAGATTACGCAATCGTTTCGCAGTCCGGTGCCCTGCCAAAGCCGGTCGGTGTCAGTTTCGATGTGGAACAACCCTGATGCAGCAATCCGATCTCCCCACCCGCTTCCCGATTCCTTTCGCTGCCAGCGCAGGGGGGAGCTATATCCGCTCGATCCCGACTGATGCGGTAGCTCCGTCCAGTTCTGATGCCCCTGCCAGCCTGACAGAGGGTTTCCCGCCCGAGACATTCCTGCCCGAAAGCAGCGGCGGCATTCCACCCAACGGCAAGGACTTCAACGGCATCCTGAACCAGATCACGGCGGCGCTGCGGTGGATGGCTGCGGGCGGTGGCGCGATTTTCAATTCTGATTTTGCAACGGCCATCGGTGGTTACCCCAAGGGCGCGCGGCTGATTTCGACTGTGACCGCTGGTGTCGAATGGATTTCGACTGCCGACAACAACACCACCGATCCTGATGGTGGCAGCCCAGCGAATTGGGTGCGCGCGACACCTTATCGCGTCCTGAAAGAGGGCACGCTTTCGTCCACGCTGGTGGCAGGCAGCCAATATACGATCACGTTTCCAGAGCCGTTCGCGACGGCATGCACCAGTTATTCGATCATCCCGATCAACGCGACGGCATCGGCCACCCGCGACAACTGGGTGCAGCGCGTCTCGTTCAACCGCTTCGGCATCACGTTTGTCTGTCAAGGCACGGTGACCGGCGGCGACAACACGCTCGATGGCGTGGACTGGCTTGCGCACGGGTATTGATGATGAACCAAGGACCAAACATGACCAACGTGACGCGGGCCGAGTGGATTTCCTTTGGCGCGCTGGCCCTGAATGTCGCCACCCTGATCTTTGGCTTGGGCGTGATCTGGGCAGACGTGCAGGACCATGACAGGCGCATTTCTGTGCAGGAAGTGAAGATGGATACGCTCGTGCCCAAGGTTGAGCGCATCGACGCCAACGTGGAATTTCTGGCCGAACGTGCGCGGGAAGACAGGGAGCGGCGGAAATGAACCTTATCGACGACGCCCGCCAGTGGTGGCGGCTGCGGTCAAACCAGCTTGCCCTAGTGGCAGGCGCAGTGATGACGGCGGCAATCGAAAACCGTGCCGAACTGCTGGTGCTGATCGATCACCTGCCCGCGTGGGTCCGCCCGATCATCACGATCACGCTGTTCAGCGTGCTGCCAATCGCGGTGCGCATCAGCAAGCAAAGGGACAAGAGCAATGGTTGATCGTGACAATCGGCCAAAGCCCGTCACCGCGCTGAAGCGGGGCACGCTGGCATCGGTGATCGGCATCGCGGCGGCAGCGCTGGTTATGCAAACCGTTCCCGAAGATGAAAGCGGCCGGCATGTGAAAGTGACCATCGCGCAAGATGGCACGGCCAACGTGCAGCACGTGCGCGGGCCGCAATACTTGCGCGCCTATCTGGACATCGCAGGAATCCCAACCGCGTGTGATGGGATCACCAAAGGCGTGAAGATGGGGCAGGTCTATACCGAAGCCGAGTGCGCCTTGCTGCTGGAGCGCGAACTGGTGATCCACGCCCAAGGCGTGATGAACTGCACGCCGGGGCTTCGGCCGGAAAGGCTGGCACCACAACGCGCGGCGGCGGTTTCGCTGGCCTATAACATCGGCGTGGCAGGCTTTTGCCGATCGACCGCCGCGCGCCGGTTCAACGCTGGTGACATTCGCGGCGGATGCGAGGCGTTCATGCCGTGGAACAAGGCCCGCGTGAACGGCGTGTTGCGCCCGGTTCAGGGCCTGACCAACCGGCGCGCGCGCGAACGGGCCATGTGCCTGCGCGGTGTGGCATGATCGCCCGTCTCTTTGCCCCGATGGCCATGAAGGTTGCCGGGGGCATCATCGCTGCCTTGCTGGCCTTCGTTGCCTTGCTGCTGATCCAGATCCACGGACTGCCAATCATCGGCGGCGGGCTGATCGCGCGGCTCGACCGCATGACCGCACTCAACGCCGCCAACGTCGCCAACCACCGCACCACGAAGCGCAACTATGCGCAGGCCATGGTAGACGCGCGCCGCAATGAAGCGCTGCGCCTCGCCCGCGTGAAGGCCGAACAGGAAAGGATCAATGATGACCGGAAAGCCGCTGCGAATGCTCGCCTTGATGCTCTGCGCCACAGGTATGAGCGCATGCTCTCGCAATCCAGAGCCGGAACTGCGGGTGCAGCCGGTGGTAAGCCAGTGCCCAGCCTTCCCGCGCCCGCCTTCGGTGCTGATGCAACGCCCGGTGCGGAAGGACTATCTGCAGCCGAATTGACGCTGGCCGAACGATATGAGTGCAGTGTCAGCGCCACGCAGCTAGACGAACTGATTTCGTGGGTTGAAGCTCAGGTCAAAATCAATCCAAATGGAAAGAACTAAACATGGGAACTTACTCAACAGCAGCCGCAATGCGTGGCATCGCAGCGGGCCGGAACGCATTCTTGGACGCCAATTCGGCAGCGCTAAACGGCGGTTCGGTGCGCATCTACAGTGGCACGGCCCCGGCTGACGCAAATGCATCGCTTTCGGGCAATACCCTAATTGCACAAGCAACGCTGGGCAGTCCTGCATTCGGCGCGGCGTCTGGTGGTGTGGCAACGGCCAACGCGATCACGGCAGACGCAAGCGCCGATGCGACCGGAACGCCAACATTCTTTCGTCTGCACACAAGCGCGGGCGCTGCGGAATATCAGGGCAGCGCAGGCACGAGCGGCACGGAGCTCATCCTTTCTGGCTTGACCGGCGGGCAGATCGTAGCGGGCGGAACGGTTGCGATTACGTCGCTTATCATGACGCAAACGGCAAGCATGGCATGAGCCTGTATAACCGCGTAAAGGTGGCAACGGCCACCACGGGCACCGGGACGATCACGCTGGGCGCAGCGGCGT
>NZ_JBXUGM010000003.1:0-677267 GCF_057180525.1 Novosphingobium sp. HNCC26BN242 | reverse complement strand
TGATACGGCGACCACCGAGATCTACACTCCTGACCGTTCGTCGGCAGCGTCATCTGACTATCCCCTGCGAGATGTGTATAAGAGACAGGTCGAGACACCAGTGCACGGTGTCTCGACTTCGCTCGACACGAACGGGTGATTAGGTTTGCGACCACCTTTTCGAAATTAGTCTAGCACGCGCCCAGCTAGTGAAGGCTTGGGCGCTGGCGTTCCCAGGAAGCGCGGCGCGGGCGCGGGCATGACCATGCCCTGATCCTCAACGAAAGTGCCCCGTGCCGCGTTGTGCGGATGGTTCGGAGCTTCGCGCAAGCTCAGCACCGGGGCAAAGCAGATGTCGGTGCCATCCATGATCGCGCACCATTCATCGCGGGTTTTGGTGTGGAACAGCGCGGTCAGTCGCTCCTTGAGTTTTGGCCAGACACGCGGGTCCATTTGCGGAGCGAAATCGGGGTCATCGGCAAGGCCGGTCTTCTCCAGCAGCAGAGCATAGAACTGCGGTTCGATGGAGCCGATGGAGACGTATTTTCCATCGAGCGTCTGATACGTATCGTAGAAATGCGCGCCGCCATCGAGCAGGTTGACCCCGCGCTCGTCGCGCCAGCGACCGTTGCCAAGGAAGGTGTAGGTCATGGCCGAAAGGATCGCCGCACCATCGACCATCGCGCAATCGACGACCTGCCCCTTGCCAGTGCGCTGTGCGGAAAACACCGCCGCTATCACGCCAAACGCCATCAGCATGCCCCCACCGCCAAAATCACCGACAAGGTTGACCGGAAACTGCGGCTTTCCTCCCGCCTGTCCAAAGCTGTGCAGCGCGCCCGCCAGCGCGATATAATTGATATCGTGCCCGGCCAGCGGGGCCATCGGGCCATCCTGTCCCCAGCCAGTCATACGTCCGAAAACCAGCTTCGGATTATCGGCCAGCAGCACATCAGGGCCAAGGCCGAGCCGCTCCATCACACCGGGGCGATAGCCTTCGATGATCGCGTCAGCCTGCTTTACCATGGCACGAATCTGCGCGATGGCGGCGCGGTCTTTCAGATCCAGTTCGATGCGTTCGCGGTTGCGATTCAGAATGTCGCGCTGACCTTCATCGCCGACCCGCGCGCCTTTGGCTGGGCGGTCTATGCGGATGACATGTGCGCCATGATCGGCCAGCATCATACAGGCAAATGGCCCCGGCCCGATCCCTGCAAATTCGAGTACAGTCAGCCCTTCCAGCGCGCCTGCCATCATTCTCTCCCAATTTAATCGTTCGGTTGAATTGGGAGTAATCCCGCGATCAGGCACTGTCGAGAGCCGAATTCAGGATGGGTTGAACACTCAAGGATTTCTAAGGCCACGGGCAGAAAGCACGGCTTCTATGCGCTGCGCTCCGTCTGTGTCACCAAGGGCTGCGCGCCCGTTGGACAGGAGCTTGAGCGCTTGCGGGCTTCCGGGGTTCTGGCGCAGATAGCGGGCGAGCATGGCATTGGCATCAGCATCGCGGCCCAGCAGGCGCATCGCATGGTCAATCCGCTGAAGCGTGGGCAGATTGAACCGGATCAGCGCCGCACGGCCATATTGGTCCAGCGCGCCCATGGCATCATTGGCGATCAGGCGGGCATCGCCTGCCAGCAGCCAAGCTTCGGCAGTTCCCGGATTGGCCAGCTTCAACCGGTCTGCCACAGCAATGGCTTGCTGGCTCTCTCCCTCTTCAATCAGCGCGCGGATATAGGGCACGGCATTGCTCGCCAGGTTGGGAGCTTCCTGATACCCAATGGCCCAGACACCCAAGGGCTGGCCAGTCGGAAGAAACTCCGATGGCCGCTGGTCTTCATTCTGCGCCCGATCAAGCAAGGCTGCAGCCTCTGCCTTACGGCCCAGACCCTGATAGGCTTCGCCCATCAATTGTAGCAGATAGGGTGGGGCAAGTTCGAGATTGGCCCACACGCCCGCCGCATCCACCGCTTGCCGGTCAAGCTTGCGCGCGCGCAAGGCCCGTACCAACATCATACGCGCCTGCAGATTGTCTGGCTGCATACGCACCAACCGGTCAAAGTATTCGACGGCCAGATTAGCGTTGCCCGCACGATACTCCAGAATGCCGTTCAGCATGATTGTCGAAGGCATGTCGCGCAACGGGGCACCTGCTTTTTGCAGGATCGTGCGTGCCAGCGTAGTCTGCCCGGCGCGCGCTGCCAGAACAGCTTGCAGATAGAGCGCGCGCACATTGCCGGGATCGACCTTGGCAAGCTTGCGGCAAACGATCAGCATGGCTCGATACTGGCCCAGATCGCCCAGCGTAGCGGCGTATTCGCCCAGCAAGCCGACATCGTTGGGCGCAACCTGCAAGCCAGCTTCGAACCAGGGCAATGCAGATTGCAAGCCGAACTGTTCGCGAATCAGCAACCCGCGCAGTTCGAGCGCGCGGGGGTCGTTAGGATCGAGCTTTACCGCGCGTTCTGCTGCTTCGATGGCCTGCGCATGTTCGCCCCCGATAAATCGCAAGCGGCCGATATCAGTCCAGAGCGATGCCTTTTCAGGATCAAACCGATAGGATTGGTCAAAGGCCTGTCCGGCCTGTGCCAGCCGCCCTTCGGCCAGTTCCAGTCGCCCGCGCAACTGCCAGCCGCGCGCCACGCTATCAGCCATGAAATCGCCGCCATAGAGCACTTCGCGCGCTTCACGCCGATTGCCTTGCAGCAGCAACGCCTCCCCCAGTTCTGCTCTTGCAGAATCGGGCGAAAGGCCATTGCGCAGGGCCAGCCTCAACGGGACTTCGGCTGCAATGCCATCGCCTTTGGCAAGGGCCGCGCGCGCTCTTGCCACCGCATCGGGCGGCGCATCACCACGCACCGGCCCAGCCGCCAGTAAGGCAAGGGCGCAAATCGCGGTAAAGGCCTTAAGTCTGGAGATCGTACTGCTTGAGCAGGTCATAGAGCGTTGGGCGGCTGATGCCGAGCAGGCGGGCGGTGCTGGAGATATTTCCTTCACTGCGGGCAAGTGCATGGCGGATGACCTTGCGGTCGGTCACCTCGCGTGCGGTCTTGAGGTTCAGCGGCGCGCTGTCCTCGCTATCACCGCCCGGCAGATCAAGATCGGCGGCTGTCACCAGCTTGCCATCGGCCATGATCACGGCGCGCTTCACGCGATTTTCCAACTCACGCACATTGCCCGGCCAGTTCCAGCCATCAATGGCTGCCAGCGCATCGGGCGCAAGGCCTTTGACATGCGGGTTCATCTCCTTGGCAAAGCGCATCAGGAATGTCTTGGCGAGCAGCGTGGCATCGCCCGGACGTTCGGCCAGACTGGGAATGCGCACGACGATTTCGGCCAGACGATAATAGAGGTCTTCGCGGAAGCGCCCGTCGCCGATCATCGCTTCAAGGTTCTGGTGCGTGGCGCAGACGATACGCGTATCGACCGAGATCGACTTGCGGCCGCCGATGCGTTCGATCGTGCGCTCCTGCAGAAAGCGCAGTAGCTTAACCTGCAGTTGCAGCGGAATGTCACCCACTTCATCAAGGAACAGCGTGCCGCCGCTGGCCAATTCGATCTTGCCCTCGATGGTCTTTACCGCGCCGGTAAACGCGCCTTTTTCATGACCAAACAGTTCGCTTTCCAAGAGGTTTTCAGGGATCGCAGCACAGTTGATCGCGATGAACGATCCACCTGCGCGCCCTGATGCATCGTGCAAGCCCCGCGCCAGCAATTCCTTGCCCGTGCCGCTGGCCCCCAGCAGCATGACCGAAACGTTGGTATTGGCCACACGCTCGATCGTGCGCGCCACTTTGATCATCTCGGGCGCGGCAGTGATCATCCGGCCGAGCACTTTGTTGTCGGTCGACGCGCGCGTGGCTAGATTGCGGTTTTCGGCTTCGATCCGCGACAAGTGCAACGCGCGCCGCACGATCAGGCCCAGCGCATCGATATCCACCGGCTTCTGGTAGAAATCATAGGCGCCCTTCTCAATGGCCTTCAGCGCAGATTCGCGCGCGCCGTGGCCACTGGCAACAATCACTTTGGTCTGCGGACGCAGCGCCATGATTTCGTCCAGCACGGCAAAGCCTTCGGTCGTGCCATCGGGATCAGGCGGCAGCCCTAGATCAAGCGTGACAACCGCAGGCTCTTCCGCACGCAAAAGCGTGAGCGCGCTCGCCCTGTCACCGGCAATCACCACGTCGAAATCTTCGTAGGCCCACTTCAGCTGCGCCTGCAATCCGGGATCATCCTCGACAATCAGCAGCACAGGTCGCTGTCCGGGCTTCAACTCACTCATCATGCCACCTTCTTGCCTTGGGGCTTGCTTTCGGACGGAGACGGTGTCGTGGCCGTCCGTTCCATCGCTTCAATCAGGGGTTGTGCTGCGGCAAGCGGCAGCCGCACGGTAAAGCGGCTGCCCAGCCCTTCACGGCTTTCAACTTCAAGCTTGCCACGCATCGCCCGCACAAGTTCGCGCGCCTCGAATGCCCCAATGCCGAAGCCTCCCGGCTTGGTCGAAACGAACGGCTTAAACAGGCGATTGCGTATGAACTCGGCGCTCATGCCGCACCCTGTATCGATCACTTCGATTGAGCCGGTGATACCCTCCACGTTGCATTGAACGAACACCGCCATGCCTTCTGGACTGGCATCGATGGCGTTTTGAACAAGATGCAGCAGCACTTGCTCCAAAGCCTCGCGGTTAGCCAGCACCCGACACGGCGCATCGTGGGTAACATGCACGCGGATCACGCCTGGACCGTTGTAGCGATCGGCCACTGCCCGGATCACTTGGGCTGCATCAACATCATCGACCTGTTCACGGTTGCTTCCGCCATAGCGCGAAAGCCGCGCCAACAGGGCATTTAGCTTTTCTGCCGAATTGCGCAGTGTGATCAGCATATCGGCCCTGAACGCAGGGTTCTCGGCATGCTTTTCCGCATTGCGGGACAGCAGGCTGAGCTGGCTCGCCAGATTTTTGATATCGTGCATGACAAACGCCATACGCCGGTTGAATTCGTCAAAGCGGCTCGCTTCGAGCAGGGCTGTCTGTCCCGCATGCTCTGCCAGATAACTGGCAAGCTGCATGCCGACGACACGCAAAAGGTCAAAGTCCTCCCAATCGAGCTTGCGCGCCAAAGGCGGACGACCGAGCACAACCAGACCCACCAACCGATCAAAATGCAGCAGCGGAACCAGAGCCCAGGCGGCCTGTTCATCGCGCAGCCATTCCGGCACGACGGCCCGTTCGCCCTGAAAATCAATCCCGGCGCGCACTTCGTCCAGATCAACGATAAAGCTGCGCTGTTCGAAAAATGGCACCTGCTCTCCGGTAATCGCCACCGCCGGAACATCAGCTGTTGGCCACTGCCAGCGCGAGGCCAGTACCAGATCACCTGTTTCAGTAGGGACCAACAGCAGCCCGGCTGCACTGTCGGTAATGTCGGCAAGTGCTTGGACGACCCGCTCATGCAGGGGCGGTGTCTGCGCACCAGCGCGTCCGATCGTGCGGGTAAACCGCAGCCATTCTGCGCGATAATCGTAGCGGTGCTGGAAAAAGTGCTTGGCCAGCATGACCTTGAGCCAGCCTCGCACCCGGCTTGATGGCATAATCGCCACGATCAGCACACTGGTGACGAACACAAAGCCCAATTGCGCCAGTTGGCTGGCATTGCCACCCAGCCACGCCAGCGATTGCGCCGCGCCCACCATAATGAGCATGTAAGCCCCGATCACCAGCAGCGAGAGCGACTGAAAAGCGACTGCACGCGATGGTGAAAAGCGCAGCGCCGATCTTCCGCGCACGGCTCCGATCACCATCAACCCTGCTGCCGCGATAAGCGCGACACCTCGCAAAGCAGCAAGTTCTTGTGGCACGCTGCGCGCCAAGTAGGCAATGGTATAGAGATTGAGATCGTAACCCCAGATCATTGCCATCGCCGCGCAGGTCCAGCGCAGAGCAACGCGCTGTTGCGTCATCGCACCGGCATAGAGGTTGTGCACGAGGACCAGTGCCCCGGTAGCCACCAATAGGCGGAACATCACCGTGGTGTGCAAGACCATGCCCGGTACCGCAGGGCCAGGATTGTTGGCCGCCACCAGCAACAGCACTGGCTGCAGCAATTCAACAAAGACCAGCGCCGCCAGCACAGGCCGGATTGGCCCGACGCTGGAATGCCTGCCATCGCGTGAAAACAGCACGAACACCAGCCCGAGCCAAACCAGACTGCGCAGCGTTTCGAACAACTGCCCAATCGGCGTCTGCAATCCGGTGCCCGCCACCACCAGCGCCCATGCTGCTGTGGCCACATAGGCTGCTATCTCGGCCTTACCGGTTCCAGCGCTCGTTCCCGATCCGGCAATGGCACCCGTATCCGCAAGCTCACGCCGCCGCCTGTCCCAGCGCCAGCCGACGAGCAGCATGAACGCCACCGCTGATGCAGCGAACGCCCATTGCCCAAAGCCGGCCCAGGTGAAGGGGTTCAGCATCGCGCGCGTCTACCTCGCCCCTTCCGACCAAAGCACCACGCGAAGCGTCTGGAGCAGGATCAGCAGGTCAAGGAACGGGGTGTAATTCTTGGCATAGTAAAGATCGTATTCCAGCTTCTGGCGGGAATCGTCGAGCGACGCGCCATAGGGATAGTTGATTTGTGCCCAGCCGGTAATGCCGGGCTTTACCATGTGGCGCTCGGCATAATAGGGCAGCAATTCTTCAAGCTCAGCCACGAATTCGGGCCGCTCGGGACGCGGGCCTACAAAGCTCATTTCGCCCTTCAGCACACTCCACGTCTGCGGCAATTCGTCGATCCGCACTTTGCGGATGAAGCGGCCGATGCGCGTGACGCGGGGATCGTTTTCCTGCGCAAACTGTGCCCCACCCACTTCGGCATCGGTTCGCATCGACCGTAGCTTGATCACGTTGAACGTCTGGCCATAGAGGCCCACGCGGCGCTGGCGATAAAAAGCCGGTCCCTTGCTGTCCAGCTTCACCAGCAGCGCAAACAATACGACCACCGGCAATGTCAGCGAAAGTAAAAGCAGGCTCGCCGCAATATCGAAAATCCGCTTTGCCGCGCTCGACAGAGCACGTCCCGAGGAGAATCCATCGGAAAAGATAAGCCAGCTGGGGTTGACCGTATCGAGATCCACCCTGCCAGTTTCGCGTTCAAGGAACGTCGAGAAATCGTTAACGTGGACTCCGGTGGTCTTGATCCGCAGCAGATCTTTAAGCGGCAGCGCATTGCGCCGCTCTTCAAGCGCCAATACCACTTCGCTTACGCCAAGGTTTTCGACATAGCGGGTCATATTGTTGATCGCATCGCGGTGGATCGCTTCGACCACCACCGGCGCGGCGCTGCTCATCCCGATATAGCCCACGATGGCAAAGCCTGCCTCTGGCCGCTCGCCCAACTGGCGCAGCCGCTCTGCCCGCGCACCGGCGCCGAGCACCAGAACACGCCGCCGGAATGCTGCCGTCCCCAGCAATCCGCCCAGCAACAGGCGGATCATCACCAGCAACCCCATGCCAAAGAACATCGCGTAGAGCAGATTGGAGCGCCACAACGTTCGCCCCGGTAGCAGGAAATAGACCACCGATAGCGCAATGATGCCAAGGCTGACCGCGACCAGCAGTCGCGCTGTGGCATAACGCATTGATCGCAGCGCATCCGAACCATAGACGCCAACCGCGATCATCGCCATCTGCACCATCCCGGCAAACAGCAGCAATGGCGTGGTCCGCAATGCGACTGCACCCGGGTCCATGCCAATCTGATGCGCGCGCACCTGCCAGCTGATCTCGCCCGCAACAATCAGCAGCACGAAATCCAGCAGGCCCAGAAGCAGGACCGAATGCGGGATATAGTGTTTGAACAGGCGGATCATCAGATCGGCGCTCGTCACCCTTTTGGGGCACGGACTGGCCCCTTCCCGCTCAGCCTTACATCGCAAAGGGTAAAGCGTCGGTTACCCTGACAAGTCCAGACACAGGTCTGCACCCAGAATTTTCATTATTTTTCATATGCTTTTTGGCAGATGGGAAAATCTTCTGTCGGCAGTATTTACAACCAGCTCGCCAAAGTTGGGACTGGCATGGGGCAAACAAGCCTGCCATTGTGCACCCATGCGGCAAAAAGAACTGCGCATTGCCCTGGTCTGTTATGGTGGCATCAGCCTTGCGGTTTACATGCATGGCGTCACCAAAGAGCTGTGGCACGCCACCCGCGCCAGCCGCGCTTTCCATTGTCCCGACGACACCGCGCTGCAGGGCGTCGAGGCGGTTTACCTGCGGTTGCTGGAAACCATTGCCGCCACTTGTGAACTGCGGTTGCGCATTTTGCCCGATATCATCTCCGGTGCCAGCGCCGGGGGCATCAATGGCGTATTTCTGGCTCAGGCGATCTCCACCGGTCAAAGCCTTGAACCGCTAACGGCAATGTGGCTCGATCGGGCCGATATCGATGCCCTGCTCGATCCCGATGCCCAACCGTGGAGCCGCTTTGCCAAGTTCTGGGCGCAGCCACTGGTGTGGTTTGTGCTGAAACGGCCCGGGAATGTGGTCAGCAGCACGGTCGCGCCCGAAACGCGCTCAGAGGTGCGGCGCAAAGTCTCGCGCCTGATCCGGGCACGCTGGTTTGCTCCGCCGTTCAGCGGCATCGGCTTTTCACGCATGATCGCCGACGCGCTTGATGCGATGGCCAAAACGCCGATGGGTGATCCGCTCCTGCCCGAAGGCCATCCGCTGGACCTGCTGGTTACCGCCACCGATTTCAACGGCCATCTGGAAGAACTGCGCCTGAACAGCCCTGAAGTGGTGGTCGAGAGCGAACATCGCCTGTCCATCGGCTTTCGTCGCGCCACAACCCGGCTGGGTGATCGCGATCTGGCCCTCTGCCCTGAACTGGTGCTTGCCGCGCGCTCCACCGCCAGCTTTCCCGGCGCTTTTCCGCCATTGGTGCTGGACGAGATCGACCAGCTTGTGGCCGAGCGCGGCACGGCATGGCCCACCCGCCAGCGCTTTATCGAACGGGTCATGCCCACCCATGCGCGGCGCGGCACGACCGAGAGCGTCGCGTTGGTCGATGGGGCGGTGCTGGTGAACCGGCCCTTTGCCCAAGCGATTGACGTGCTGCGTGATCGCCCGGCCCGGCGCGAGGTGGACCGGCGCTTTGTCTATATCGATCCCAGCCCCGATCACATGCGCATCGCGCCAAAAGGTGGCCGCACGGTAGGCTTCTTTTCGGCCATCTTCGGCTCGCTGTCCTCGATCCCGCGCGAACAGCCGATCCGTGACAATCTGGAAGCGCTCGAACGGCAATCCCGGCAACGCGCGCGTCTACGAGTGATTGTCGATGCCCTGCGGCCAGAGATCGAAGAGACGGTCGAAACCCTGTTTGGCCGCACGCTGTTTTTCGATTGGCCCAACCAGCGCCGCCTCACCGCGTGGCGCAACAAGGCGCAGCAGGCCGCTGCCGAGCGCGCAGGCTTTGCCTTCCATGGCTATGCCCAGACCAAACTCTCAGGCATCGTGGCGGACCTTGCCTGCCTGATCCATCAGGCCGCGCCCCAATCTGCCACCGAAGTAGAGGTCGAGGCGGCCTTGTGGCGGCATCTGGCCGCCAACGGGCTGGACCGGCTGTCTGCCCTGCGCGGGGGTGCAACGCCCGAGGCTGTGGCGTTCTTCCGCACGCATGACCTGTCCTTCCGCATCCGCCGGTTGAAGCTGCTCGCCCGCCGGTTAACGCGCGATTGGGACGAAGGCGAAGTTGTCGATCCCGCCTCGCGCGAACTGGCCCGCGATGCGGTCTATCGTGCACAGGCGCTCTATCAGGGGCGCGAGACTGCCGAAGGCCTCGGCCCCGGCTTTGCCTCTGCTGCAGCACTGGCCACGGTCGATCCCGGCGCAGTGCTCAATGCCATTGCTGCGCGGCGCGACCTGATTACGCTGGACCTGCAAGTGGATGCACTGCTCGTCGCTGCACTGGAGGCCATGGACAAGCCACTGCGCCGCCGCTTCCTCCACGCTTACCTGGGCTTTCCATTTTATGACACGGCCACGCTGCCCTTGCTGCAGGGCGAAGGCATGGGCGAGTTTGATCCGGTAAAAGTGGATCGTATTTCACCCGATGACGCGACGTCGATCCGCAAAGGTGGGACGTTCGCCTGCCTGCGCGGCGTGGAATTCTTCAACTTCGGCGCCTTTTTCAGCCGCGCCTATCGGGAGAATGATTACCTCTGGGGAAGGCTTCATGGTGCCGAACGGACAATCGATCTGATCGCCTCAACCGTGGAAGAGCAGTTGGATGCATGCGTGATCGCCGCATTCAAGCGCGATGCGTTTTTGGCGATTCTGGACGAAGAACAGGGCCGATTGGTTGCCGAACCGGGGTTGATCGACAGGCTGCGGGCTGAAATCTTAGCCGCGTTTGCCTGAAATCTCTACCTCAATGCGTCCCCGCGAAGGCGGGGACCTCAGGAGGTTTACACAACTGTCCCGTAAAACGCATGAGGCCCCCGCCTTCGCGGGGGCGCACACAAGCGCTAACGACTACTCCGTCAAATCCGTCCAAGCATCCTTGATCCGATCAAAGAAGCCCTTCGACTGCGGAGATTCATCGCCCGTTTCGGTCGCTTGAAACTCCCGCAGCAGCTCCTTCTGTCGGGCCGAAAGCTTGGTCGGCGTTTCCACGTGGATTTCCACCACCAGATCACCAATCCCACGCCCTTGCAGCACCGGCATGCCAGCGCCGCGCTTGCGCAATTGCTTGCCCGACTGGATGCCAGCAGGGATTTCGATCACGTGCACTGCACCGTCCAGCCCCGGAATCTCGATTTCGCCGCCCAATGCAGCGGTGGTGAAACTGATCGGGCAGCGCGTCAGCAGCGTCGTGCCTTCGCGCTCAAAAACGCTGTGCCGCTGGATATGCAGGAACAGATACAAATCACCGGCAGGGGAACCAAACGGCCCCGCCTCACCCTTGCCCGCCAGCCTAATGCGTGTGCCGGTATCAACGCCCGCTGGAATATTGACCTGCAGCCGCTGTTCGGCATCGACGCGGCCTTCGCCCCGGCAATGCTTGCAGGGGCTTTCGATCACCTCACCCCGGCCATGGCAGGTTGGGCAGGCCCGCTCCACCATGAAGAAGCCCTGCTGCGCACGAACCTTGCCGTGGCCCTTGCACATATTGCAACGCCGCGCCGAAGTGCCTGGTGTAGCGCCCGATCCGCCGCATGGGCTGCAGGTTTGCGACACCTCGACCGCGATTTCGGTTTCCTTGCCATGGAACGCATCTTCCAGCGTGATTTCCATGTCGTAGCGCAAGTCTGCGCCGCGCCGGGCTTGGCTACGACCGCCGCCAAAGGCACCGCCAAAGATCGTCTCGAAAATATCGCCAATGTCGCCAAAGTCGCCACCGCCAAAGCCGCCCCCGGCATTGCCGCCGCCGCCCTGCTGAAAAGCGGCGTGGCCAAAGCGATCATAAGCGGCCCGCTTCTGTGGGTCAGACAGGCAGGCGTAGGCCTCGTTAATCTGCTTGAACTTCGCCTCGCTATCGGCGCAGCCCGGATTCTTGTCCGGGTGAAACTTCATGGCAAGTTTGCGATATGCAGACTTGAGGACTTTCTCGTCCGCAGTCCGCTCAACTTCGAGCAGTTCGTAAAAATCGATTTCGGCCGACATTGCGCTTCCCTAACGCGAAAGCCCGCCGCCAGCGCATTCACGCAAGCGGCGGGCCAGTTTCATCGCAACATCACTTGGTATCGTCGACTTCCGAAAACTCGGCGTCGACCACATCATCATCAGCTTTTGGAGCCTGCGCATCAGGCGAAGCGGCAGTAGCCTGCTCCTTCTCATAGATCGCCTGGCCCATCTTCATGGCCTTGTCGGTCAGGGCCTGCGTCTTGGCGGTCATGTCATCAACATTACCGCTTTCAACAGCCGTCTTTGCTTCGGCGATGGCTTCTTCGATCTCGGCCTTCAGTGCGGCGTCGATCTTGTCACCGTTTTCTTCAAGCTGACGCTCGGTCGCGTGGATCAGGCTTTCTGCGTTGTTCTTGGCTTCCGCCTCGGCACGACGCTTCTTGTCATCTTCGGCAAACTTCTCGGCATCGCGCACCATCTGGTCGATGTCGGCATCCGAAAGACCACCAGATGCCTGGATGCGGATCTGCTGTTCCTTGCCGGTTCCCTTGTCCTTGGCAGAAACGTTCACGATGCCGTTGGCGTCGATGTCGAACGTCACCTCAATCTGCGGCACACCACGGCGTGCAGGCGGAATGCCCACCAGATCGAACTGGCCCAGCATCTTGTTGTCCTGCGCCATTTCGCGCTCGCCCTGAAACACCCGGATCGTCACCGCCTGCTGATTGTCTTCGGCAGTCGAATAGACCTGGCTCTTCTTGGTCGGGATCGTGGTGTTGCGATCGATCATGCGCGTCATGATGCCGCCCAGCGTTTCGATACCCAGCGAAAGCGGGGTCACGTCAAGCAGCAGCACATCCTTCACATCGCCCTGCAGCACGCCTGCCTGAATGGCCGCGCCCATGGCCACCACTTCGTCAGGGTTCACACCGGTGTGCGGTTCCTTGCCGAAGAAGTCCTTCACCACTTCGCGCACGCGCGGCATGCGGGTCATGCCGCCCACCAGCACGACTTCGTCGATGTCCTTGGCCGAAACGCCAGCATCGGCCAGCGCCTTCTTGCAAGGCTCAAGCGTGCGCTGGATCAGACCGGCAACCAGCTTTTCAAGGTCAGCACGCGTGATCGTTTCCACCAGATGCAGCGGGGTAGTGCTGCCACCTTCCATGCGGGCGGTGATGAACGGCAGGTTGATCTCGGTGGTCTGGGCCGAAGACAGCTCGATCTTCGCCTTTTCCGCCGCTTCCTTCAGACGCTGCAGGGCAAGCTTGTCGCCGCGCAGGTCCATGTTTTCCTTGGCCTTGAACTTGTCGGCCAGATATTCGACCACGACGGTGTCAAAGTCTTCACCGCCAAGGAACGTGTCCCCGTTGGTGGACTTCACTTCAAACACACCGTCACCGATTTCCAGCACGGAAATGTCGAACGTGCCGCCGCCAAGGTCATAGACCGCAATCGTCTTGCCGTCCTGCTTGTCAAGGCCATAGGCCAGCGCTGCTGCGGTCGGTTCGTTGATGATGCGCAGCACTTCAAGTCCGGCAATCTGCCCAGCGTCCTTGGTCGCCTGGCGTTGCGCGTCGTTGAAGTAAGCCGGAACCGTGATGACGGCCTGCGTGACCGTCTCACCAAGATAAGCCTCGGCGGTTTCCTTCATCTTCTGGAGCGTGAATGCCGAGATCTGCGAGGGGCTGTAATCCTGCCCGCCAGCCGAAACCCAGGCATCGCCATTCTTGCCCTTCACGATGGTGTAGGGGACCAGTTCGGTGTCCTTCTTGGTCACCGGGTCATCGAAGCGGCGCCCGATCAGGCGCTTGACGGCAAAGATGGTGTTATCACCGTTGGTAACAGCCTGACGCTTGGCCGGCTGGCCGATCAGACGCTCACCATCCTTGGTAAACGCGACGATCGACGGCGTGGTGCGCGCACCTTCCGAATTTTCAATGACCTTGGGTGTGCCCCCATCCATCACTGCAACGCAGCTGTTGGTCGTGCCAAGGTCGATACCGATAACTTTAGCCATGAGTTCCCCAGTTCCTTCCAATCAAGACACCGCGCGAGGTCAGCGATCCCCCTGCCGGGCAGACCGCAATATGCGGCTCGATTGAGGGCGATATAGGTGTGGTTCTGCTTGGCACAAGGCCTGCGGATGCTTACCCGATGCCACATTGTTCCATCTGGAGTCGCGGTTAATGCGCAACATTGTTCTTACGGGTCTGTCGGCCCTCGTCCTTTCCCTCACAGCTTGTGGGCAAGCCAGCGATGACACATCGCCCACTGCTGCAGCTTCCAGCGACGCCGCGCCACAAAATGCCCCCGGCGTTAATGTGACCGACGCGATGATCCGCCTGCCCGCCGCTCCCGGCCGTCCGGGCGTCGCCTACTTCACCGTCACGCAGGGCGATGGCACGCCAAAAAACATCGCAGCCGCCTATGTCGAAGGCGTTGGCCGCACGGAAATGCACGAAACCGTGATGGAAAATGGCGTTTCCAAGATGCAGCCGGTCAAAGCCGTGCCGATTGAAGCGGGCAAATCGGTTCAGTTCAAGGCAGGCGGCCTGCACGTGATGCTGTTCGATGTGGCCGATACGCTCAAGGCAGGTGAGACGACCGAAATCACCCTCACGCTCGACAATGGCGACAAGATCAGCGCCCCTGCAAAGATCGAAGCTGTCGGCGGCGGAATGAGCGGGGGCATGGACCACTCCGGCCATGACATGAGCGAGATGTGAGCGAATCTGGCGCAACCTGCCCCGTGGGTGGGGAGCGCCCGCTAACCGGCGGAGAGCGCGCGCTGGTGATGGAGGTGTTCTGCAACAGCATAGACACAGGTCCTGTGCGCCTGCGCCGCCGTCGCTGGTTTCCGTTCCAACCAACCAATGTGGTGATGGCCCCAATGGGCCACCTGCACTTCGCGCCTGCCAGTCCACACTGGTGCGAGGATTTTTCCTGCGCCAGCCTTAGCGCCCAAGGCCTGTTTATCCACGAAATGGTCCACGTCTGGCAAACCCAGCACCGCGGAAAATGGTGGCTCCCGCTGATGCGCCACCCGTTCTGTCGCTACACTTACACATACCATCACGGCCGCCCGTTCAACCGTTATGGCATCGAGCAGCAGGCCGAACTGGTGCGCCACCTGTTCATGGCAAAGCGCGGCATTCCACACCCGGATGCCCCGCCTTTGACAGCGCTCGAAGCGTTGGTGCCGTTTACGAATACTTGAGAGTTGCGGGCCAGAGTGCGTGAATGACTGCTATTTCTCTCGACCTGCAGCTCCATCTAGAGCGGAGCCATTGCATCAATGCTTTCGTGGAAATTGAAAAGGCGCTGATGGCGGTCGCTGTCAAGCTGACGTGCGAAAACGAAAACGAGCTGCAAGCGCAAAGGATCAAGCGCCTTAGAGATATTCCCGCAAGTTCAAGTTTTTCGAAAGAACAACGAAAGCAATTGCATGCCGCGCTGAACGAGGTTGAGACGCTTGGCGCGGTCCGCAACGATATTGTTCATGGGGCCATGTCGGTACTGAACGATGGGTCCAAACCAATCGCCGCCTTTGTGAACGTACGGCAGGCGGACTGCTTTGCGCCCGTCGCCCGCCTGCTGACATCTGTCCAGTTGAAAGAGATTTCGAAAAAGGCGCAGGAATTGGCCACGCGGCTTGAAACAATCCTGCTCAAGCCGCGCCCTCAAACGCCGGACTGATCAGCAGCGCACTTCGTATTCGCGCCCGCGATTGTCCACGCGATAGCAGCGGTTGTCGCGCTTGCGGATCTGCGAGCCACCTGCTGCACCCACGGCACCACCGATGGCAGCACCCGTAGCAATATCACCACCGGTTGCCGCGCCAATGCCTGCGCCAACTGCTGCACCCAACGCACCGCCTTCAGCCGTATAGTTGCGCGCGCAGCCACCCAGCGTGACTGCCGAACCCATGATGAGCGTAGCAATAATCATCTTGCGCATAGTCTGATCTCCGTTTGTGCGGAGATGACGATTCACCAGACACGCCGTTCCCCATGATGCGATGAGCCGTTAGGTTTCTCCTGCCGAAAAGCACGCCGTTGCGCTGACGACACCAGCGCACTTTGCAGGCATTGTTTTGGCTCGGATTTTCGGAGCAACTCCATGCCGCACAATGTCGATCACCATGCCATCCTTGCCCGCTTTGCCGACGCGCGCGGCGGTACTGGCAACATCTTCAAGGACATCGATCCCACGCGTCTGGCGCATCTCGTGGTCGATATGCAGAACGGATTCATGGAACCGGGCGCGCCTGTAGAAGTGCCGATGGCGCGCAGCATCGTCGGCAATATCAATGCGATTTCCGATTCTGTCCGCGCCAGCGGCGGGCACAACATCTTCCTGCGCTTCACCACGCCGCCCGAAGGCGGACCAAGCTGGTCAAACTTCATGGCCCGCATGGGCCGCGAGGCAGATGGCCACCGCGAAGCCTTCACGCCTCGCGCGCATCTCTGGCAATTCTGGCCCACGCTGGACGTGCGCGATGGCGATAGCGTGATCGACAAGCACCGCTTCAGCGGCTTTACACCGGGCACCTGCCGCCTCCACGACGAACTGCAGGCACGCAACATTGACACAGTGCTGATCACCGGCACGCTGACCAACTGCTGCTGCGAAAGCACAGCCCGCGATGCCATGCAGCACAATTATCGCGTGCTGATGGTGAACGACGCCAATGCGGCGCTGAGCGATGAGGAACACGCTGCCACGCTGCACATCATGGCAATGGTCTTTGCCGATCTGTATTCAACGGACGAGGTAGTGAAACTGCTCGCAAAGGCCGGCTAAACAGCACCCCAGCTAAACCGCACTGAGCATTACTGCTCCCCCGCGAAGGCGGGGGCCTCAGGCGTTTTACGGAACGCTGGCGTAAACGGCCCGAGGTCCCCGCCTGCCCCATGGGCAGTTTATCCTGAGCGGCCGGCCTGCCGGCCAGCCGAAGGGCGGGGACGCCGAGTGCAGGAAGCAGATCAATCCGGCTTCTTGGCCACCACCACCATCGCAGGCCGCAGCAGACGGTCCTTGATCATGTACCCCGCCTGCATTTCCGAGATAACCGTGCCCGGCTCTGCATCGGCTGAAGGCATTTCGATCATCGCCTGATGCTGGTGCGGATCGAGCGGCAGGCCGACAGCGGCAATGCGCGTGATGCCGTGATTGCCGAAGATCTTCTCAACCTCGCGCCCCGTGGCCTCAAGCCCGGCAACAAGGTTCTTGAACTTGTCGTCCTCGCGCAAGTCAGCCGGAATCGTTTCCAGCGCGCGCGAAAGATTGTCGGCCACCGATAGAATATCGCGGGCAAAGCCGGTCGCGGCATAGGCGCGGGCGTCGGCGATGTCCTTCTCCATCCGGCGACGCACGTTCTGCGTCTCGGCCTTCGCATAGAGCACGTCCTGCTTGGCCGTTTCCAGCTGTTCACGCAGCAGAGCCGCTTCATCAGTTGCAGAAGGCTGATCAATCATGTCTTCGGGCACACCCTTCAGTTCCGCTTCGATTTCTGCATCCGTGGGGCGTGTGTCGTTATCGCTCATTTTCTCGAAAACCCGTCTTGTCCGATGAATCTACCCAATGTCTGGGCAGTAAAATCAACCATGGGGACAACGCGGGCATAATTCAACCGCGTCGGCCCTATAACACCCACTACGCCCACCACGCGTCCCTCGCTATCGCGCCAGGGCGAAGCGATCACCGACGAGCCGGACAGCGAAAACAGCCGGTTCTCACTACCGATGAAAATGCGCGTCGCCTGTGCCTCGCGCGCGGCGTCCAGCACGCGGGCAATCGCCTCGGCGCCTTCCAGTTCTTCCAGCAACTGCCGGACCCGCTCGATATCACCAAGCGCCGCTTCATCGAGCAGATTGGCCTGCCCGCGCACCACCAGCACAGGCCGCGCCGCCGCATCCTGCGTCCACACCACCAACCCGCGCTGCACCAGATCGGTGCTGGCAGCATCAAGGGCCGAACGCCCTCCAGCAATCTCCGCCCGCACCAGCCCCGCCGCTTCGCCCAGCGTGCGCCCGTAAAGCCTGCTCGTCAGATAATTCCCCGCCTGCTCCAGCGCGCTGGCACCCACCGGTTCGGGCAGATCGATGATGCGGTTTTCAATCCCTCCATCCTCGCTCACCAGCACCGCCAGCGCACGAACCGGTGACAGCGGCACGAAATTGATCTGCACCAACCGCGGCTCGCGCTTGGGCACCATGACCACCGCTGCCCCTGCCGAAAGCTCGGACAGGGCAGAGCTGGCTGCAGCCAAAGCGTTCTCGATGGTCCCGCCCTGCGCCAGCCCACGCTCGATCTGCGCACGATCTGCCGCAGAAGGCTCAGCCACCTGCATAATACCGTCCACGAACAACCGCAGGCCAAAATCAGTCGGCATCCGCCCCGCGCTGGTATGCGGCGCAGCCAGCAATCCGGCATCCTGCAATTCCTGCAGGACCGAACGGATCGATGCGGGCGACAAGTTCACGCCCCCCGGCCCGGCGAGCGTCTTGGAACCCACCGGCTGCCCGTTGGCGATGTACCCTTCCACCACGAGCCGGAAAATCTCCCGTGCGCGGTCGGTCAGGTCAATTAGGGTAGGTCCGGTCATCATCATCACCAATCTACGCATCGCTCTTGCAGGCTCAAGGGCAATGCGCCAGAGGCGATCCAAACTTGCGAGGGAAATTCCATGAGACCTTCTGGCCGTGCGCCCGATGAAATGCGCGCCATCACGATTGAAACCGGTTACACCAAGCACGCCGAAGGCTCCGTCCTGATCGGCTTTGGCGATACCAAGGTGCTCGTCACAGCCTCCATCGAAGAGCGCGTCCCGCCGTTCCTGCGCGGCAAGGGTGAAGGCTGGGTCACCGCCGAATACTCGATGCTCCCCCGCGCCACGCACACGCGCGGCAGCCGTGAAGCGGCCAAGGGCAAGCAATCGGGCCGCACGCAGGAAATCCAGCGCCTGATCGGCCGCTCGCTGCGCTCGGTGACCGACATGAAGAAGCTGGGCGAACGCCAGATCACCTTGGATTGCGACGTGATCCAGGCCGACGGTGGCACCCGCACCGCATCGATCTCCGGCGCATGGATCGCCCTGCGCCTTGCCGTGCAAGGGTTGCTGGCCAGCGGCGCGATCAAGGAAGACCCGCTGACCGAGAAGGTGGCCGCCATCTCCTGCGGCATCGTTAATGGCCAGCCGGTGCTGGACCTTGATTACATCGAGGATTCGTCGGCTGACGCCGATGCCAACTTCGTGTTGATCGAAGGCGGCAAGATCGCCGAAGTGCAAGCCACTGCCGAAGGTGCGACCTATGACGAAGAAGGCCTCCTGCGCCTCCTGCGCCTCGCCCGCATCGGCTGCAACGAAATCTTCGCAGCGCAGGAAAAAGCCGTTCGCGGCTGAGATTGAGGAAGCGCGCCCCCGCGAAGGCGGGGGCCTCCCGCACCCAAGCGCAACCACCTTTGCCCATCACTTCGTCATTCCCGCGCAGGCGGGAATCCAGCTAGCGCACCATCCGACTGGATTCCCGCCTTCGCGGGGATGACGAACTACGAAGGACCAAACATGCCCCGCCTCAGCACCGGCAAACTCGTGATCGCCACGCACAACGCCGGAAAGCTCAAGGAAATTCAGGCCCTGCTTGCCCCCTATGGCATCGAATGCCTGTCTGCGGGCGCACTCGGCCTGCCTGAGCCAGCCGAGACGGGCACAACCTTCGTCGAAAACGCCCTGATCAAGGCGCAGGCCGCTGCCGAAGCAGCACAACTTCCCGCGCTGGCCGACGATTCCGGCCTTTGCGTCGATGCCCTCGGCGGCGCGCCGGGCGTCTACACCGCCGACTGGGCGGAAGCCGATGTGTTCGAAGGCGGACCCGGACGCGACTGGTACATGGCGATGGGCAAAGTAGAAGGCAAACTAGCCGAACTCGGCCCCGATACCTCACGCAACTGCCACTTCGCCTGCGTTCTCGCAATCGCGTGGCCCGATGGCACCCACGCCGTCTACGAAGGCCGCGCGCCCGGCACGCTGACATGGCCCCCGCGCGGCAAGCTGGGCTTCGGCTATGACCCGGTCTTCATTCCAGTGGGCGACACCCGCACCTTCGCGGAACTCGACCCCGCCGAGAAACACGCCATCAGCCACCGCGCCGATGCCTTTGCCAAGCTGGTAGCGGACCAGTTCGCCTAACCCTCATACCCCAAACCGGCGCGCCCCCGCAAAGGCGGGGGGCCTCAGGCGTTTTCCACTACCCTTCCATGACAGCACCAAGATCCCCGCCTTCGCGGGGAAGCAATAAACTCGCAAACTCGCGCCCCCGCGAAGGCGGGGGCCTCAGGCCAGTTACAGAACCTGTGCGTAAACCGCCTGAGACCCCCGCCTTCGCGGGGGAGCAGTTCGGTGCTAGGGGTCACGCCATGCAACCCCTCGCCCTCTACATCCACTGGCCGTTCTGCCTCGCAAAGTGCCCCTACTGCGACTTCAACAGCCATGTGCGCGAGCGGACCGATGTGGCCGCCTGGACCGCCGCCCTGCTCGCCGACATGCGCCATGAAGCGCAGTTGACCTCTGGCCGCCCTCTCACCTCGATCTTCTTCGGCGGCGGCACACCCTCGCTGATGCCGCCCGCGCTGGTCGAAGCCTTGCTGCGCGAGGCCGAGGCGCTGTGGGGCTTTGCGCCGGGCATAGAGATCACGCTGGAGGCCAATCCCAGTTCCGTCGAAGCCGCCAATTTCACCGCGTTGGCCACCGCAGGCATCAACCGCGTCTCGCTCGGGCTGCAGGCGCTTGACGACAAGACATTGAAATTCCTCGGTCGCCTCCATGACGTCAGCGAAAGTCTGGCCGCGCTTGAGCTTGCACAGAAAACTTACGCGCGTGTCAGCTTCGACCTGATCTATGCCCGCCCCGACCAGTCGCCAGAGGTTTGGGAAGCCGAGCTCAAGCGCGCTTTAGGTTTCGGAACCGGGCACCTTTCGCTCTACCAGTTGACCATCGAACCCGGCACCCGCTTCGCCACACTGGTCCGCGAAGGCAAGCTGACCCCGCTCGACGATGACGCGGGCGCGGACCTTTTCGCCCTCACCCGCGAAATGACTGCCGCCGCCGGTTTGCCCGCTTACGAGACCAGCAATCACGCCCGTACCGGCGAGGAAAGCCGCCACAATCTGATCTACTGGCGCTATCAGGACTACATCGGCATCGGCCCCGGCGCGCATGGGCGCAGGTTGGGCGCGGCGACGGTGCGGCACAAGAAGCCGGAGAACTTTCTGCGCGCTGTTTCCGAACAAAATCATGGCATTGCTGAGGAGCGCTTGCTGCCCGTTCGCGAGCAGGCAACCGAGGCTTTGCTGATGGGCTTGCGGCTGACCGAGGGCATTTCTCCTCCCGCCCTTGCCACCCGGTTCGACCTTTCCGAAGACGCGATGATCGACCGCAAGGCCTGTGAACGGCTCGCAACAATGGGGTTTCTGAAGTGCACCAAGATGCACCTAACCGTCACCGAGAAGGGCGCACCGCTGCTTGAAGCGCTGCTGGGCGACATCATTTCGCACCAATTGGTGAGCGCGTGACGGCAGCGGACATTCTTGAGGCATGGCACGCACACCTCACCCTGTCCCGCCGCCGCTCCCCCCACACCGTCCGCGCCTACGCCGCTACCGCCGCCCGAATCCTACACGCAATGGAAGGCGAATTGAGTTGGACTCGCGTGGCGCGGATCGACGCCGCGACCTTGCGCACGCATCTGGCGGAGCGGCGCGCTGATGGGCTGGGGAATGTTTCTGCGGCGCGGGAGTTGTCGGCGCTGAAGACGTTCATTGCCTTTGCCAAGGAGCAGGCGGGCGATCTTGATGCAAGCCGCCCGCGCCTGCGTGGGCCGCGCGTGAAGAAGGGCCTGCCGCGCCCCGTTACGCCGGATGAGGCTGTAAACCTTGCAGAAACTGTGGCGGACGATGCCAGCGCGCCGTGGATCGCCGCGCGTGACCGCGCAGTGCTGCTGCTACTTTATGGCGCCGGGATGCGCATTGCCGAGGCATTGGCGCTACCTGCTTCGGTGCTTCCGCTGGGCGAGAGCGTGGTGATCACCGGCAAGGGCGGGCGGCAGCGCGTGGTGCCACTACTGCCCATCGTGCGCGAAGGCGTGGACGATTACGTGCGCCAGTGTCCTTGGCCGCTGGAGAAGGCCAAGCCCTTGTTTCGCGGCGCAAAAGGTGGACCTTTGGCACAAGGCATGGTGCAACGCGCCGTGGCGCGGGCGCGCACCGTATTGGGCCTGCCCGCCACTGCCACGCCCCATGCGCTGCGGCATTCCTTCGCCACGCACCTGCTGGGTGCGGGGGCGGATTTGCGCAGTTTGCAGGAACTGCTGGGCCACGCCAGCCTGTCATCAACGCAAATCTATACGCAGGTCGATGCGGCCACTTTACTGGACGTCTACCGCAACGCCCACCCGCGCGCCTGACGCTACTTAGCGATTCCGGCGGGCCTTGGCAGCCTGAGGACCGAGAGCAAACCGCCCAAATCCTCACTTTCCTTCAACTCCACATTGCCGCCATAAATCTCCGCCACATCGCGCACGATGGCAAGGCCAAGGCCGGTGCCGGGTTTGCCGGTGTCCAGCCGTGCGCCGCGGTCAAAGATGCGGGTACGGGATTCTTCGGGGATGCCCATGCCGTCGTCCTCGATCCAGATTTCGCAGAATTTGGGGTCGGCGGGGGCCGCGTCGATGGTGATGAAGACCGAGCCGCCGCCGTATTTGGCCGCGTTTTCAATCAGGTTGCCGAGGATTTCGTCCAGGTCCTGCCGCTCTATCGAGACTTCGGCGGTTTGGCTGCCATCCATGTCAAAGCGCACGTTGGGATAGAGCCGCACAACCGCGCGCTCCACCGCTTGCGCGCTCTCCCACACTTGCGCGCGTGACAGGCCGACCGCGCGGCGGCCCACGGCACGGGCGCGGGCGAGGTGGTGATCGACTTGGCGGCGCATGACGGCGGCTTCGCGGATCACCGTGTCAGCCAAGTCATCGGCCTTGGCGGTGGCGGCGTTCATCACGACCGTGAGCGGGGTTTTCAGCGCATGGGCAAGGTTGCCCGCGTGGGTGCGCGCTTCTTCGGCCTGCCGTTCGGAATGTTCGAGCAGCCCGTTGAGTTCGGTCACCAGCGGCTGCACTTCCAGCGGCAGCGGATCGGTAACGCGGCTGGCCTCCCCTTCCCGCATCCGCGCAATGGCGCGGCGAACGCGGCGCAAGGGGCCGAGGCCATAGTAGGTCTGCAGGCCCGCCATGCCGACAAGCCCAGCGCCGAGCGCAAGAAACGACCATATCAGGATCGAGCGGATGCGACGGATTTGCGCGTCAATCTCGCCACGACTGGCCGCAACCTGAAACTCCCACAAGGTATTGCTGCCGGGCAGGATGACCGAGCGTTTGATGATGCGCAGGCGTTCGCCTTCGAACTGGTCGCTGTCATCAATGAATGGCTCGATATGGTTCTGATCGAGCGAGGCGCGCAGCGTGCGGTCCCATAGCGAGCGCGAAGGGAATTCCTCGTGCCCCTGCCCGGAAATCTGCCAGTAGAGGCCGCTGTTGGGTTCAAGGAAGCGCTGGTCGCCCAGTGGGCGGTTGAAATAGACTTCACCGTCAGGATCGACCTCGGCCGAGGCGACCATGGCGGTCAGCATGTATTCCAGCTGCTCGTCGAAATTGCGCGTAATCAGCCCGGTCAGCGTCTGATCGAGCGCGAGGCCTCCGCCAAGCAGCAACACGGTGATCCAGCCCGCCGCAATCAGCAGCATGCGCCGCGCCAGCGAGCCGGTGTGCGGCGCTGGCTGCGGCGATGGGGCGGGTTCAGGCCGTGGCGTGGGCACAGGGTGTCCGTTGCCGGAGAGGTGGGGAAGCCCACCCCGCTGCGGCTAGCTTCGCTTGTCGCTCAGCAAGTCTCGCTCCCCTGCCCCCTTCGACAGGCTCAGGATGAGCGGGAGGGGCTGGGGGTGGGTGTGCGGTATTGGCGTGCAAAGGCGGCCCGCTTACCCGCGGCCCGGCCCAGCCGGATCATCAAGGCTGTAGCCAAGGCCACGGATCGTTGTGATCACATCGGGGCCGAGCTTCTTGCGGATGCGCGTGACGAAGACCTCGATCGTGTTGGAATCACGGTCAAAATCCTGATCGTAGATGTGTTCGATCAGTTCTGTGCGGCTAACGACCTTGCCCTTGTGGTGGAGCAGATAGGACAGGAGCTTGTATTCCTGCGCGGTCAGCTTCACCGGCTCGCCATTCAGCGTGACGCGGCCCGAACGGGTATCCAGCCGCACGTCGCCTGCGGTCAATTCAGAAGAGGAATTGCCCGAGGCGCGCCGGATCAGCGCGCGCAGGCGGGCGATCAGTTCTTCGGTCTGAAACGGTTTGGCAAGGTAATCATCCGCGCCGGCATCAAGGCCCGCCACCTTGTCAGACCATGAATCGCGCGCGGTGAGCACGAGGACAGGGAACTTGCGCCCCTCCTTGCGCCACATGCCCAGCACGGTCAGGCCGTCAATCTCGGGCAGACCCAGATCGAGGATCACCGCGTCATATTCTTCGGTGGAGCCCATGAAGTGCCCGTCTTCACCATCGACCGACAGATCGACGGCATAGCCGTTCTGTTCGAGCGTGTTCTTGAGCTGCTTGCCGAGAGTGGGTTCGTCCTCGACGATCAGAATGCGCATCACTTGCCCCTTGCAGCGCGCCTGTGCGGCGCGGTCACTTGTATGGCTAAATGGGGCGGGAAAGATGAACGGTCAAGGAACAGGGGTGATGGAGTTTGTTCAGGCGATGGAGGCGCGACCAATCTGTGACACATTCAACAGTTACTCATCCAAAAAAGAAGCGCCGGAACCCTGTTGGGTTCCGGCGCGGAGTTTTTCGCGTCTGGTTGACGGCGAAATGCGATTAGAACTTGAACCCTGCGGCCACGCCATAGCGGCGCGGTTCGAGGGTAAAGATGTTCGTGAAATTGCCTGTAGACTGGTCAGTGATATACAGGCCGGTCGTCGGGTTCGAATTGCTCACGTTTTGGATGAAGCCGCGCACGAACCACTTGTTCTCCGGCCCATCGAGTTGAAGTTGCGCGTTCACTTGAGTGTAGCTGGGGATACGGTTGATGTTGCCGTTAAAGATGCTGCCGGTCGACGTGCCGGTCAGGATCACGTCTGCGCGCGGGGTCAGCGTCAGATCACCGAACGGAATCGCATATTCCGCGCCGCCGGCCACCTTGTAGTTCGGTGCGCCGGGCAGCTCGTTGCCCTTGATATTGACAGGGATGCCCGAAGTGAACACCTGGACCCCGCCAAACGGAGCGCCGCCACCGGTGGCAGCTGCAACGCCTTCTAGCGCGGCGCAGATGCTGTAGGCTCCGGTCGAAGCGATGCCGCTGTTGGCCCCGAACGACGTGGTTGGCCGCAAACCTGCCCCGCCAGCAACACCCGGAATGGCCCCGGCGTTGATCTGAGCGTTGACCGTGTTCACGAAAGCATTGACGCCAGCCACACTGCCAGAGGTTGAACCCACGGCGCAGTTTGCCGCGTTCGTGATGTCCTTGATAATCACCGCATCAGCGCGCCCGGCACCGAAATCACGTGGGTTGGCAAGGAACTTGTCCTGCGACACGCGTGAGTTCAGGTAGCTTGCCGCCACATTCACCGTCATCCCGCGAACTGGCCGCATGATGGCTTCAAGTTCAAGGCCCCAGATATTGGCGTTCACGTTATCGTTGACCGAGGTGCGGGCAACGATGCGAGAAAGCTGAAGACCTTTGTACTTATAATAAAACCCGGTGAGGTTGAGAGTCAGCGCACCGAACTGGTTCTTCGACCCGATCTCAAAGGCATCGATGAATTCGGGGTTGAAGTTTTCCGGCACGGTGAAAATAGCTGAGAGCGGTGGGTTGATCCCGCCGGACTTGTACCCGCGTGAATAGGACAAGTAGATCAGGTTGTCCGGTGTAACCTGAAAATCGAGCACCGCGCGGCCAGTGATCTCCTTAAACTTGGCGCTGCGGTTCTGGAACGGCTGATTTCCGGCAAGGCCAGGGTCGGAATCATATGTGCCGAAAAATGGCGAGGTGAACGCATTGGTCGAACCGTGCGGCGTTAGCCAGTTGGCGAAGGTTGTACGGGCACGTATCTGCTTTTGGTCGTTGTTGTAACGCAAGCCGAGCGTGAGCTTCACTCTGTCATCGAACTTGTAGTAGGCTTCACCGAATATGCCGTAGCTCTTGATGTCGAGCTGATCCGAATTGTTGCGGAAGAATGGCGTCGCCAGATAGGACGGGGGAGCGCCTGCCCCCAAAGCAGACAGGGCACCGACGACTCCGGTAAAATAGTCCAACCCAAAAGCGTTAACGTAGTAGCTGTTTTCGCTGAGCGAAAAATCGCTGTATATGCCGCCCAGCAGGAAGTTGAACTTTCCGTCCCAATCAGAGCTGAAAATGGCTTCTGCAGACCAGCTTCGATTTTTCTGGATCGACCGGTCAAAATCAAGCGGGGTCATACCGCAAACACGGTTTCCGCCGAACACGCCAGTGCCGCTTTCTTCGGGCGCTGACGTGCACAATACGCCGGTCGGTCCGTTTGGCATGAGCGCCGCAGCAACCGGGCTCAGGTATTGTTGCAAACCAGGGCCAAGGAGCCCCGCCTGTGCCGCCGCAAGCGTATTGAGCGATGGCTGAAGCAGTGCGCGATTTTGCACCGAGTTGTTGTAATCCTGAGTGGAATCAACCGTTACGTCCTGATAATTGCCGGTCAGTTTCAGATTGAGACCACCACCCAGTTCCTGATCCCATGAGCCGACAATGATCAGCTCCTCTGTAAAGTAGCTTGGCTTGGTGTCGGTATTGACCACACGGGGATCAGCAGGATTGACCACACCTGCATACAGATCAGTACCATATACGCTGCCTGCAGCAAAAGCTGTGGGAAGACCGCGAATGGCAAAGAATTCCCGCGAACCGAGAACCGAAGGCAAAGTGGAGTTGCTGTTGGTGGTGCCGTTCGACAGGTTGTTATTCAGGCATCCAAGAATGCCGGTAGTATCAGTCTGGCACAACTGCTTCTGGATGCGCATGCGGCTGTCACGCTCGCGGAAATACTGGCCCATGATGTCAATCGTGGTGCCGGTGCCAGGTTCGAAACGCACCGAGCCGCGCACACTGTACATGTTGCGATCATCGATGCGCGAATTGTCGAACAGGTTCTTCGTATAGCCATCGCGGTTGAGATAAAATCCGGCAAGACGAACCCCCAGGGAATCCGTCAGCGGCAGGTTGACCATGCCGCGCAGGCGGACCGAGTTATAGTTGCCGTACTCTGCATCGCCCGACGCCCCGAAGGCGCCAAGATCAGGCTTTGCCGTGATCAGATCGACCACGCCCGATGTGGCGTTGCGGCCGAACAGCGTTCCTTGCGGACCGCGCAGCACCTGCACCTGTGCCAGATCGTAGAACTCGCTTTCAAACAGGCGCGTGGCAAACAACGGGGAATCGTTGATGTGAATGGCTGTGGCCTGATCGCAGGTCACGCCGACGCAGAGATCGCCGATGCCACGAATGGTAAAGCTGGAGGACGTGAAGTTTGTCTTGGTGAAAGTGATGTTGGGGAGAGACAGCTGCAGGTCTAGCGAATTGCGGATCTGTTGCTTGTCGAGTGCTTCGGGCGAAAACGCGCTGACGGCAATTGGCACATCCTGCAGACGCTGCGCCTGACGCTGTGCCGTGACGATGATTTCCTCAAGACCGAAATTGTCTTCGGCCGTCTGTGGCGATTCCTGCGAAAATGCAGGGACGGAAACGGCTGCGGCACATACGCCAACCATTAGGGAAAGCTTGCCCCTCATAACTCAGACCTCTCTCTCCAGCGGCGCCCGTCGTTGTCAGCGGGCTGCCTGAACACAAGACATATCGGGCCGGATTCTTTGTCAACCGTATAATTAAAAGTAAGCGTTTCCGTAGGGGAAAGCCGTTGCAATTGATTCCGATCCGGCGCGAATGCAGGGAGAAATTGCGATGTTTCGGTGTGTTAAAATGTTTCTGCACAACATTAAGCTGTGAAAATGGTTGGTTCAGCCCGATCCATCGGGGCGCGACGTTAACCTTGCGCGACTCAATATCATGGCCAAGCGCAGCCCCTCGCGGTACGGCGGCGGCAACGTCGACAACTCGTTTTTCAAGGACCGATTCCCATGGCTAAATTCCTGATCGTTGAAGCCCGCTTCTACGACCACCTCAACGACATGCTGATTGAGGGCGCAAAGGCAGCGCTCAAAGCGGCGGGACACAAGGTGGAAGTCATCACCGTCCCCGGCGCGCTTGAAATTCCCGGAGCCATCGCGCTGGCCGATGAATCGGGCGATTTCGATGGTTACGTCGCAATCGGCGTAGTCATCCGTGGTGAGACCTATCACTTTGAAATCGTTGCTGGTGAAAGCGCCCGTGGCATCATGGCGCTGACTATGGACGGCGTGGCCATCGGCAACGGCATCCTGACCGTGGAGAACGAAGCGCAGGCGTTGGTACGGGCCGATCCTGCGCAAAAAGACAAGGGTGGCGAAGCAGCCAAGGCAGCGATTGCCCTGCTGGTATTGCGCGAACGCTGGAGCTGATCAGTAGCTTTGCCGGCGCTAACCAGCATTGATATATCCGGTCAGCCCCCACGGCGCGTAAAAGTCGATCACAAGTTGCTCGAAACTGCCGATCCCAGTTTTGCCAGCACTGATGATATCGCGCCTGACAATTTGCACGTGCAGATTGTCAGGCGTGGACGCCATGCGATCAAGGTCCGCCAGAAAAAGGGCCCCGCGCTCTGTCACTAGGGGTCCATAGCAGAGGCCCTGATCCCACTTCGGGATAGTGTAGCCAAGTAAATCCGCGCCTCTGAAAGTCCGCGCAGCGGAAAGCGCGGCAGCGGTTCAAAGATCAGTGTCAGCGGACCTTCGGGGCTCTGGAGACCTGCTCAATTGGGAAAACTGTGTCAATCTACCGTTTAAATCTGAGGTGCTGGAACAGTTTGGAATAAATGGGGTTTCTCCTGCACGGTTAGTCAGGCAACGGCAAAGCCGCCGTCAGGGGCAAAACCGCCGTCAGGAGCAACGCGATAAATGGACGGTATGCTTGAATGGTTGGCGGCGCTTGGTACGATTGCGGCTGCGACGCTCGTCGCGATGGATCTGGGTCGGCGAACCACCGGCTGGGGCTTTGTCCTGTTCGTGCTTGTTTCGGTTTTCTGGATAATCTCTGGGATCATCAATGACACAGGTTCTATCGTATTGCAGAACGCAGCGCTGGTTCTGATAAATGTCTGGGGCGTGTGGCGATATCTGTTAAATCCAGAACGGAGACAACTTGACGAAAAAGCAGGATAAGTACTGCCAATATGGTTCAAACAGCTTTGTCAAAACAGGCCATTTTTCAGTTCAAAATGTTGATTTTCTTTATTTATATTCGCTCAGTTGATAGCAAGATAAGGCACTTTACTTAGTCTTCTCCCGAATGGCCCACAGGCGGCTGTTGATTGATCCCGTATTCCCGGGCTGAAATCAACGGCAGCCCTTGATACCGCAACAGGGGGTTGCACAGGATGGGCAAGGATCAACTTCGCACCAAAGCGCGGCGACTTATCGCGGCGGCCAATGAATTGCTGGCCATAGCGCATGAACTCGAAGCTGCAGACGGGGGCTTGCGCATTGATGACTTTGCCGCAAACCACAGTGCAAAGGACAGCCCGGTCTGGGCTGAAATTGCCCGCAGCACTTATCGGGACCGCAGGCGCAGAGCCGATATTTTCGCAGATCCAGCCCTGTTTGGTGAACCCGCCTGGGACATTTTGCTTGATCTGTTCATCGCAGCGAAAGAGCGCAAGCGTCTGCCTGTCACCAGCGCATGTATCGGCGCAGCGGTCCCTGCAACCACGGCATTGCGCTGGTTGACGGTGCTTGAGGAAAAAGGGCTGATCATGCGCGAAAACGACTCGAACGATGCGCGCAGGGTCTTTGTCCGCCTTTCAGCAGAAGGGTATGAAAAGATGGTCGCCTACTTCTCCGACGTGGCGGGCGACATGCGCAGCGACGAGGGTATAGACACCCCTGCTCTACGTATGGCCCAATAAGAACAGTCAGTTGGCGCAAACAGCATCAGAAAAGAAAACGGTGCCACTCCTTTAAGGCGCAGCACCTTGTTTTCCTTGCATTGTCAGCTTCAGTTACTGAGCCGTCCAAACGCCGAAACGCCGGCATAACGCGCCGACATGCCCAGCTCTTCTTCAATGCGGATAAGCTGATTGTATTTTGCAAGCCGGTCTGACCTTGCGAGTGAACCGGTCTTGATCTGGCCGCAGTTAGTGGCGACCGCAAGATCGGCAATGGTGGCATCCTCGGTCTCACCCGACCGGTGCGACATGACGGCGGTGTAGCCGTTGCGCTGCGCAATGCTGACTGCTTCCAGCGTTTCGGTAAGCGTGCCGATCTGGTTGACCTTTACCAGCAGCGAGTTGGCCAGACCCTTGCCAATGCCCATTTCCAGACGGCGCGGATTGGTGACGAACAAGTCATCACCCACCAGTTGAACGCGCTTGCCGACCTTGGCAGTGATCGCGGCCCAACCTTCGAAATCGTCTTCGCTCATACCATCTTCAATCGAGATGATCGGGTAAGCATCGCACAGGGCAGCGAGATAGTCGGCCATGGCTTCGGGCGAGAGCGAGAGCCCTTCGCCGCTGATTTCGTACTTGCCGCCCTTGAAGAATTCGGTCGCAGCGCAATCGAGCGCGAGCTGAATGTCGGTGCCCGGCTTGAAGCCTGCCTTTTCCACCGAGGCCATGATGAAATCGAGCGCATCGCGCGTGCTGGCAAGGTTGGGCGCAAAGCCGCCTTCATCACCCACCGCGGTGTTAAGCCCCTTTTCCTGCAGGCCCTTCTTCAGCGTGTGAAAAATCTCGGCCCCCCAACGCACGGCTTCGGCCAGCGATGGCGCGCCGACCGGCATGATCATGAATTCCTGGAAATCGATCGGATTGTCAGCATGTTCGCCGCCGTTGATGATGTTCATCATCGGCACCGGCAACACATGAGCGGAAACGCCACCGATGTAGCTGTAGAGTGGCATCCCGCGTGCATCAGCAGCGGCCTTGGCCACGGCGAGGCTGACGCCGAGGATGGCATTGGCGCCAAGACGGCTCTTGTTGTCGGTGCCATCCAGTTCGATCATGGCAAGATCGATATCGCGCTGGTCTTCGGCATCAAGGCCAAGGATACATTCGGAAATGTCGGAGTTTACCGCCGTAACCGCCTTGGTCACGCCCTTGCCAAGATACCGCGCCTTGTCGCCATCGCGCAGTTCCACCGCTTCGTGCGCGCCGGTCGATGCGCCTGATGGCACGGCGGCCCGGCCAAAGCTGCCGTCCTCCAGCAGAACATCGACTTCGACCGTGGGATTGCCACGGCTGTCGAGGATTTCACGCGCATGGATATCGATGATCGCAGTCATGGTCTGCTCCCTGCTGGTCGGCGGCAAAAGGTGCGCCGGGATATGGGCCCCAAATTCGGGCTACGCTTTGGCGCGGCTCCTATCGGGTGGAACCATGGCAGGCAAGCCGCGTTTGCAGTGCAGCATACCTATCCGGGCCGATCTATCGGCGCTTGCCTCTTGCAAACCGTCATACAGGTCTAGCAAGATGCAACGTAAAGCCCATATCTGGATAACAACAGAACACACGCGCGAACTGCCGAAGGGAAACGAGACATGGCCGATACTCCGATGACCCCCGCCGACGCTCCAATTGATGCGCCCAAGAAGCGCGCTGCCAAGAAGAAGATTGAAGAGGCTGTAGCCTCGATTGGTCCTGCGGTTGATGAAGCAACCGAAACCGCGAAGGGCCGCTTCAACAAGGCGATCGAGGAAGCCAAGGCTGGCGCCGAGGCTTTGAAGGGCGAAGCTTTGGAAAAGGGCGCAGCCTACAAGGCGAAAGTCGCTGGCACCACGTCCGATTGGGTTGGCGAGGCGAAGGTCTATGCCGGACAGGCCAAAGAAAAGGGCGCAGAGCTTGCTGTGGAAGGCAAAGCCCGCGCCAGCGATGCTCTGGCAACATTGGGCAAGACGATTTCCGACACCGCGCCGACTATCGATGAAAAGCTGGGCGCACAGTACGGGGATTATGCCCGCACCGCTGCTCGGACCATTCAGGAAACGGCGGCAAAGCTGGAAGCCAAGGATCTGGCCGAACTGGGCGATGATGTGAAGGAATTCGTGCGCAAAAGCCCGGGCGTGGCCATCGGTGTGGCCGCAGTGGCGGGGTTCGCCATCGCCAAGCTGCTTTCGGGCCGTTCGGACGATTGAGGCCCCTCCTGTTACGGGGGCGACAGCAGCCTGATGAACGAAACTGAAAACAACAGGATGGTCGATGAAGCGCCAGCCGATGAAGGTATCGGCGGCGCGATCAAGGCGTTGATCGAAGACGGCCAGACCCTGCTCGAAGCAGAAATCGCCTATCGCAAAGCCCAAGCCGGTTATGGCTTGGGCGAAGCGAAGGTGATCGGTCTGCTGCTAGTGCTGGGCCTGACCTTTGGCTTTTTCATGCTGCTGGCGCTGGTTGTAGGATTGCTTCTGGCAGTAGCAACGGTGGCGGGGGTTTGGGGTGCGCTGGCGATTGTCGGGGGTGTGCTGGCCGTTCTTTCCATCCTGTGCCTGTGGCTCGCCGCAAAGCGCATGGGTCGGGCCAGATCGGCGTTGAGCAGCGATATTGGCAAAAGCGCAAATGCCGGAGGTGCATCGTGAACGACGCCAACACCCTTTCCGGCGCGCGCGCGCTGCGTGATGAAGCCCTCGCCGTGGTCAAGGGCGATCTCGAAATCGTCAAAAAGGAGATTTCTCCCGGACGAATGAAGGAACGCGCGCTCGACGAAGCCGTTGAGATGATCGACAGCGCGCGAGATATCGCGCGCGAAAACAAGACCGTGATTGGCGCGGTGCTGGCGGCTTTGGTTGCATGGCTTCTGCGCAAGCCGCTGCAGCGGCTAGGGCGCCGTGCTCTGAACATGGTCCGACACGGAGATTGAAATGGAAGATGAATTGAACCCTACCGAACAGGCAACACTGCGCGAAAAGGTGGATGCTGCGAGGAATCGTCTGGTTGAGCGTACCGCTGCAGCCAAACCCGTTCAGACCGTCAAGGGTCTGATCGAAGAGCATCCGGTGGCCTCTGTCGCCGCTGGCATCCTGCTTGGCGCACTGATTGCCAAGGCACTGCCATCAGGCAACCGTTCTTCGCCAAAAGTCGAAGAAGCAACGAAGTCTTTGCGCAAGAGCGCCGCTGGCCTTGCCACAATCGCCGGGAAGATGGCGCTAGATTATGCCACGCGCGCCCGCGATCTTGGCCGTGAAGGGCTGCACAAGGCAGAAGACGTGGGCAGCACTGTTGGCGGGAAACTGGCCGATGGCGGCGACGAAGCCCGGCGCAAGGCCATCGACTTCGCTGACATCGCGCGCAATGCCATTATCGAAGCCAGCGAAGCCGCGCTGCACAAGATCAATGACCTGAAGACCCGCAAGTAAGGCGGCATGATGCGCGCAATTATGCGTGAATACGCGCATCGCTGACTTGCGCAAAAGGCTGCTTTTTGTCACTGGCGACGGACCATTCCTCCCCAATGGAAAGTCGCCAATGCAAAAGCTGCACCTCGTTATGGGCGGGCGGGTCAAAGACCCGCAGGGCCTTGAATTCGTAGACCTCAAAGCCATCGATCTTGTGGGCGTGTTCCCAGATTATGCCAGCGCCGAAGAAGCATGGCGTGGCGCAGCGCAACGCACGGTGGACGATGCCGAGATGCGCTATGTGATTGTGCACATGCACCGGCTTCTGGAACCCGAACTGCCACCAGCTTAGATCAGGCAAGATATCGCCCCCGGACTGCAACACGCCGGGGGCGATTGATTCCAGCAGACCTGCATACTCAACGTAATCTTTAAGCCTTTGCCATTACTGGTGCGGCTGATGCCACACACCAGCACGACTTCGGCGCTTTACGTTGAATCAGGAACAAGCTTCCTGACCCGCAAGTGGTCGATTGAATTGGCCTGTTTTGCAACGTTTGCGCTGCTCACTCGCATCACTGCTTTTGGTGATGCAGGGTATACCAACGACGAAGCCTTCTATTGGCTGGTTGGACAGCAAGGCCATAGCGGTCTTCTGCCCTATGTCGACATATGGGATCGCAAGGGTCCTGCTCTCTTCGCCCTGACATATGCCATTTCGGCGATTTCATCATCAATCATCGCCCTGCAAATGGCAGGCTGGCTTTTTGCCACATTGACCGCTCTGGTCATTGCGCAATGCGTTGCCAGATTGGCAAACCAAACGGGCGCGCTTTTCGCAGGCCTTCTCTACCTCGCTTTTTTGCCACTTTATGGTGGTGGCGCGGCACAATCCCCTGTGTTCTACAACCTGCTCATGGCGCTTGCGGCGCTGATGGTAATCTGGGGAGCGCAGACGACCAATAGCACTTGGCGGCGACTGGCCTTTCCTGTTGCGATGGCCAGCGCGGGCCTGGCGATAGCGATCAAGCTGTCGGCTGTGCTGGAAGGCGTGTTTTTCGGATGCTTTTGCATCTGGCACTTGCGCAGATCAGGAGCGAATTGCGCTTGCCTCCTTCGGCATACGCTTGTGCTGGCCCTGTGCGGAGCCGCGCCGCTACTGGGCTTTGCCATAGCCTATGCCTTGATCGGTCACGGCGACGTTTTCTGGAGCGCGATGATCGATTCAAATACCCATCGCACCTTCTACAGCCCAAGCGAAACCCTTACCCGAGCGTTGTGGTTTACGCTCAATGCATCCCCGGTACTTTTGCTATGCGGCATCGGTTTGCGCGGGTGGTCTGCCAACGGATGGCGCCTTGGCTTCATTGCTGGCTGGCTTGGCGCAGCAGTGCTGGGCATCACTGCCATGGGAAACTTTTTCGAGCATTACACCCTGCCCTTGCTGGTTCCGGCCAGCATCGCGGCAAGCCAGGCATTTTCAAGCGGGCAACTACGGCGAAGCACGGCTACGTGGTTGCTGATTGGCATCGTTGTGATCGGTCCGGCAGTACGGATAGACCATCGTATCGTGTCGCACAAAGGTCTTGCCGCGATGGTTGACGCAATCAAGCAAAGCAATCCAAGCCCAAGAATGCTTGTCTACGAAGGTCCGATAGCGCTTTATTCATTAGCCGATGCGCAGTTGCCACCCAGCCCGCTGCTTTTCACCACACATCTTTACCATCGGTTCGAGCATAACGCCTCCCCTTATGAAACTGGTGCGGAAATGCAGCGGATCCTGGCGTGGAAACCTGAAGTTATCGTGATTTATGATGACTTGGAGCGAGCCAGCGAAAACCCTGCAACGTCTGGCCTTGTACGCGGCTACCTGAAAAACTGCCGCCGACTGGTAAAGGCACCTGTGCAGCAGGTCTTCGCCAGTGCGGCAGTTTCAGTCTACGGCGATTGTCGAACCGGATGACGCCTGTAGATCCAGCCCTTCAACGCCTTCAGATGAATTCAATCTTCTTGACCAGATAGAACTTGTCACCCGCAGGCACGGTCACTTCGATCTCTTCGTCAACCTTGCGGCCGATCAGTGCCTTGCCCAGTGGCGAGTTGTAGCTGATCATGCCCTTTTTGGCGTCTGCCTCATAAGGGCCGACGATCTGGTACTTTACCGGCTTCTCGTCTTCGTCGAGCAGCGAAACGGTTGCTCCGAAGATAATCTTGTCGCCCGACAGCGTGGTAGGATCAATGATCTGCGCACGGCTAATCCGGTCTTCAAGATCGGCAATCGTCGCCTCAACCTGGCCCTGACGCTCCTTCGCCGCATGATATTCGGCGTTTTCAGACAGATCGCCATGGGCGCGCGCTTCCTCGATCGCATCCACGATCAGCGGACGCTCATCGCGCAGCGCCTTCAGCTCGGCCGTCAGGCGTTCATAGCCTGCTGCAAGCATCGGCAGCTTTTCCACACTCGCCATCCGTTACTCTCTTTCCTGTCATGCCCCGGTTGCCGTTGCGGCCACCGAAGGAAAACCTACCCCCACCGACCGACGCCGTGTGCGCCGAGCCGGACCATCTTGGTAACGATGCCGGGAATTAAAAGGTTCAGCTATAATAGTCCTGCAATGAACGCACTTCAAGTTCGGCAGTCCGCAATGCCGCAATTGCCTCCACTGCGGCGACAGATGCGGCTGCGGTGGTGAAGTATGGCACGCGCGATGCCAATGCCGATGCACGGATCGAGGCGGAGTCCTTGTGGCTCTGCCAACCTTCGGTGGTGTTGAAGATCAAGGCAATTTCACCATCGATGATGCGATCCACAATGTGCGGACGCCCTTCGGCCACTTTGTTCACGCGTTCGACATTTACGCCAGCATCAGCCAGATAACGCGCCGTGCCGCCTGTGGCGATGATTTTGAAACCCAGTCCGTCCAGCTTGGTGACAGCAGGCAGAATGATCGCCTTGTCGCTGTCCTTGACCGATACGAACACCGTGCCACCCTGTGGCAGCTTGGTCCCTGCACCCAACTGCGATTTGGCGAAGGCTACCGCAAAGGTGCTGTCGATGCCCATGACTTCGCCGGTGGACTTCATCTCGGGCGACAGCACCGGATCGACGCCGGGGAAGCGGGCAAACGGGAACACAGCTTCCTTGACCGCCATGTAATCAATCTCGCGCTTGATCGGCGGCAGGTCAGCCAGCTTCTCCCCCGCCATGATCCGCGCGGCGAACTTGGCGATGGGCGTGCCTACGGCCTTGGCCACAAAGGGCACGGTGCGGCTGGCGCGCGGGTTCACCTCGATCAGGTAGACTTCGCCGTCCTTGATCGCGAACTGGATGTTCATCAGTCCGCGCACGTTGAGGCCTCGCGCCAGCAGCACGGCCTGCCGCTCCATCTCGGCGATGATTTCGGGCGAGAGGCTGTAGGGCGGCAGCGTGCAGGCGCTGTCGCCCGAATGGATGCCCGCTTCCTCGATATGCTGCATCACGCCCGCAACGGTCACGTCGGTACCATCGGCCAGCGCATCGACATCGCATTCGATCGCATCGCGCAGATACTGGTCGATCAGCACCGGGCTGTCGCCTGAAACCTGCACGGCCGTGGCGATATAGTTGTCCAACTGCTCAAGGCTATCGACGATTTCCATTGCGCGGCCACCCAGCACATAGCTGGGGCGGATCAGCACCGGATAGCCGATGCGGGTGGCTACGGCGACAGCTTCATCCCGGCTGCGCGCAATGCCGTTCAGCGGCTGTTTGAGGCCGAGCTTGGCGACCAGCGCGGCAAAGCGCTCACGATCTTCGGCAAGGTCGATGGAGTCAGGCGTGGTGCCCAGGATCGGAATGCCCGCATCCTGCAGCGCCTGCGCCAGCTTCAGCGGGGTCTGCCCGCCGAACTGCACGATCACGCCGACCAGTTCGCCGTTCGACTGCTCCAGTTCAAGGATTTCGAGCACGTCTTCGGCGGTCAGCGGTTCGAAATAGAGGCGGTCAGACGTGTCGTAGTCGGTCGAAACCGTTTCCGGGTTGCAGTTGACCATGATGGTTTCGAACCCGGCATCGCCCAGCGCATAGCAGGCGTGGCAGCAGCAATAGTCGAACTCGATACCCTGCCCGATGCGGTTTGGCCCACCGCCGAGGATGACGATCTTTTTCCGGTCGGTCGGCGCGGATTCGTTCTCCGGCTCGCCAAACAGCGCGCTTTCATAGGTGGAGTACATGTAGGGCGTGACCGCCTCGAACTCGGCTGCGCAGCTGTCGATACGCTTGAATACCGGACGCACGCCCAGCTTGTGGCGCAGCGCGCGGACTTCGGCCTCGCTGGTGGCCCCGGCCATCGCCGAAAGCACATCGTGCAGGAGGCCCGATCGCTTGGCCTGTGTTTCCCCCATGCCGCCTGCAACACCGATGCCGCGCACGGCCAGTGTGGCGAGGCGCTTGTCGGAAAAGCCCATGGCCTTCAACCGGCGCAGGCCAGCAGCGTCGTTGGGCAAGCCGTCCTTCTGGATGGTCTGCTCTTCGGCGATGATTTCGGCGATCTGGCGCAGGAACCACGGTTCGTATTTGGTGATCGCGTTGACTTCATCCACCGTGAAGCCCTCGCGGAAGGCCTGTGCGATGGCGAGGATGCGGTCTGGCGTCGCCTTGCTCAGCGCAGCGGTGATCTGGTCGCGGCTGGCGCCTTCCAGTTCAACCACGCGGTTGAAGCCGTCGAGGCCGGTTTCCAGCCCGCGTAGGGCCTTCTGCATCGATTCCTTGAAGTTGCGGCCAATCGCCATCACTTCGCCGACAGACTTCATCGCCGTGCCAAGGTTGTTGTCCGCGCCCTTGAACTTTTCAAAGGCAAAGCGCGGGATCTTGGTCACGACGTAGTCCAGCGTCGGCTCGAACGCCGCAGGCGTTGCCCCGGTAATGTCGTTCATGATCTCGTCGAGCGTGTAACCCACGGCGAGCTTCGCCGCGACCTTGGCAATCGGGAAGCCGGTGGCCTTCGATGCAAGGGCCGATGAACGCGACACGCGCGGGTTCATCTCGATCACGATCATGCGGCCATCGGCGGGGTTCACCGCGAACTGCACGTTCGAACCGCCGGTTTCCACGCCGATCTCGCGCAGCACAGCGATGCTGGCGTTGCGCATGATCTGGTATTCCTTGTCGGTCAGCGTCAGCGCCGGGGCGACCGTGATCGAATCCCCGGTGTGGACGCCCATCGGATCGACGTTTTCAATCGAGCAGACGATGATGCAGTTGTCGTTTTTATCGCGGACAACCTCCATCTCGTACTCTTTCCACCCCAGCAGCGATTCATCGATCAGCACTTCGGTGGTGGGGCTGGCTTCAAGGCCGCCCTTCACGATCTTGACGAATTCGTCCTTGTTATAGGCAATGCCTCCGCCGGTGCCGCCCATGGTGAAGCTGGGACGGATGATCGAAGGCAGGCCGGTGCGCTCCAGCACGGCCAGCGCTTCTTCGACCGTATGGGCAATGCCCGAGCGCGCCGATTCGAGCCCGATCTTGTCCATCGCCTCGCGGAAGCGCTGGCGATCTTCGGCCTTGTCGATCGCATCGGCATCGGCACCGATCATCTGCACGCCGTACTTCTCCAGCGTACCATCGTTGAACAGCGCCAGCGCAGTGTTCAGCGCGGTCTGCCCGCCCATCGTCGGCAGCAGCGCATCGGGCCGCTCCTTCTCGATGATCTTGGCGACGATTTCCGGCGTGATCGGCTCGACATACGTCGCGTGCGCCATGTCCGGATCGGTCATGATCGTCGCGGGGTTCGAATTGACCAGGATGATGCGATAGCCCTCTTCCTTGAGAGCTTTCACCGCCTGCGTGCCCGAATAATCGAACTCGCAAGCCTGGCCAATGATGATCGGCCCGGCGCCAATGATCAGGATCGAGGAGATGTCAGTGCGTTTGGGCATAAGTCAGTCCTGCGAAATCTGCTGTATAACAAGTCCGTAGTTGGATCTCTTCGCTCTGCCAGCGGGAACCAACTTCGCGAGTGGCCATGGATCTAGTGGAGTTGGGTTTTCGGTAATTGCAACCCAATGGTCCGCTTTATGATCGTAAGTTATTGCGACGCGTTTTTTCTTAAGCTCTCCACTGAGGGCGCTGAAGAAGTCCGTGCCAATTGCTGAACTGCGCCGAAGGTTTACGGCCTGCAGGTCATATCCAAACCGTTCGGCCACCCAGTTGAAAATCTCGATTAACTCGAAAGCCTCAAAGCCGACCACAACATGATGATGGTCAAGATATCCAAGTCGGTCTGCTGCCATGATCAACTGGCTAAAAATCTCACGCTGCCTCAAGACATCGTCGTTCGGTACAGCTTCTATGTGGCAAATGGCGTTCAGTAGAGAGTACACGCCACACAGACTGTCGCCATAACCCTGCTTGGCACAGTCGCCCATCACCCCAACATCCCCACAAACTTTTCGAACAGATAGAAGCTATCCTGAGGTCCCGGCGATGCCTCTGGGTGATACTGCACCCCGAACGCCCGCTTGCCCTTTACCGCGATGCCGCAGTTCGAACCGTCGAACAGCGAGACGTGGGTTTCCTCAACGGTGTCGGGCAGCGCGGTGTTATCCACCGCGAAGCCGTGGTTCATCGAGGTGATCTCGACCACGCCGTCTTCCATGCGCTTGACCGGGTGGTTTGCGCCACGGTGGCCCTGATGCATCTTGGTGGTGCGCGCACCCGCAGCAAGGCCCAGCATCTGGTGGCCGAGGCAGATGCCGAAGACCGGCAGGTCCATCTCCAGCAGCTTCTGGATCACCGGCACGGCATAGGCCCCCGTCGCCGCCGGATCGCCCGGACCGTTCGACAGGAACACGCCATCGGGCTTGAGTTCGAGGATTGTTTCCAGCGGCGTCTGCGCCGGAACCACCGTCACGCTCGCGCCTGCCTTCACCAGATTGCGGAAGATATTGTCCTTCGCGCCGTAATCGATGGCGACGACATGCTTGCGCGTGTCTCGCGGACTGCGGCCAAAGCCCTTGCCCAGATGCCAGACCGATCCTTCCCACGCCTCTTGGCCCTCACGCGAAACCACGCGGGCAAGATCCATGCCTTCCAGCCCCGGCCATTCGCGCGCGCGGGCGACCAGTGCCGGAATATCGAACGCGCCATCGGGATCGTGCGCGATCACCGCATTTGGCGCACCGCTCATGCGGATGCGGCGGGTCAGCGCGCGGGTATCGAGGCCTGCGATGCCGATCTTGCCGTGCTTTTCCATCCACTGCTGGAATGCCCCGGCGGAGCGGAAGTTGGCAGGCACGGTCACATCCTCGCGCACCACACAGCCCACCGCGCCGGGCACGTCATGGCTTTCCATGTCTTCATCGTTGGTGCCGACATTGCCGATGTGCGGGAACGTGAAGGTCACCACCTGCCCGGCATAGGACGGGTCGGTCATCACTTCCTGATAGCCGGTCATCGCGGTGTTGAAGCACACCTCGCCCACCGCCGCGCCCGTTGCGCCGAAACCACGTCCCCACGCCACGGAACCATCCGCAAGAACAAGAACTCCCGTAGCGCCGTCTGGCTTGGGCGCGTGCGAAAGTGCGGGGTCGGCCATGATATGGGGCGCTCCGTAGGCAGGGGTTATGACGATGTCGCTAAGGGGCGGCGGTTAGACCTGCATCGCCGCAGCGTCAACCTAGCGATTCCCGAAAGTTTCGCTTACATGGGGCGTTTCCCGCCTTTACCGGCGGACAACTTCACAGGAAATACGAACCCATGATCCGCGACACCATCAAGGCCGCGCAGATTTCTGCCATGAAATCGGGCGACAAGGCCCGCCTCGCCGCCGTCCGTCTGATCCTTGCCAAGCTGAAGGACAAGGACATCGAACTGCGCACTGCCTCTGCCGTGCCAGAGGACGATGTGCTGGTCACCGACGTGCTGCAGAAAATGGCCAAACAGCGTCGCGAATCGATCACCATGTTCGAACAGGGCGGACGGCAGGAACTGGCTGATGTCGAACACGCCGAACTGGCCGTGATCGAGGAATTCTTGCCGCAGCAGATGGCCGATGACGACGTGAAGGCCGCTATCGTGGCGCTGATCGCAGAGACGGGCGCTGCAGGCATGAAGGATATGGGCAAGGTTGTGGCGGCGTTGAAGGCTAAACACGGCACGCAGCTTGATATGAGCAAAGCCAGCGGGCTGGTGAAGGCAGCGCTGGCGGGGTGAACGCGCCATGTCCCTAACCCCGCAATGGCTCGACGAACTGCGCACCCGCGTCTCCCTTTCCGGGCTGATCGGGCGGTCTGTTCGCGTGACCAAGGCGGGGCGGGAGTTCAAGGCGTGTTGCCCGTTCCATAACGAGAAGACGCCCAGCTTCACGATCAACGATGAAAAGGGCTTCTACCACTGCTTCGGCTGCGGCGCGCATGGCGATGCGATCCGGTGGATGACCGACCATCAGGGCCTGCCCTTCATGGATGCTGTGAAGGAACTGGCGGTGCAGGCGGGCATGGAAGTCCCCGCGCCTGATCCTCGTGCGGCGAAGAAGGCCGAACAGCAGAAGTCCTTGCATGACGTCATGGCAGCAGCGCAGGACTTCTTTGTGCGCTCTCTGGCCGAAGAGCGCGGCGAACAGGCGCGGCGCTATCTCGCCTCGCGCGGCTTTCCAGCAGGCGTGGTGCGCGAATTCGGCTTCGGCTTTGCGCCCGACAGCCGCACCGCGCTGAAAGAGGCGCTGTCCGCGTTTCCTGACGAAATGCTGATCGAAGCCGGCCTGCGCATCGTGGTCGAAGGGAAAGAGCCATACGACCGCTTCCGGGGCCGCCTGATGCTCCCAATCCTCGACCCACGCGGACGGGTGATAGCGTTCGGTGGCCGCATCCTCAGCGTCGAAAAGACCGATGCGCCGAAATACCTGAACTCGCCCGACACCCCGCTGTTCGACAAGGGCCGCACCGTTTACAACCTGCACCGCGCAGGTCCTGCCTCGCGCCAGAGCGGACGCGTGGTGGTGGTCGAAGGCTACATGGACGTCGTCGCGCTGGCCGCAGCCGGCATAGGCGAGGCCGTCGCCCCGCTCGGCACCGCGCTGACCGAACACCAGATCGAACGGTTGTGGCGGCTAGTGGAAACGCCCACGCTGTGTTTCGATGGCGATGCGGCGGGCCAGCGCGCCGCCATGCGCGCCATCACCCGCGCCCTGCCCCTGCTCCGCCCCGGCCATTCCTTGCGCATCGCCACCCTGCCTGCGGGCATGGACCCTGATGATGTGGTGAAGGCGCAAGGCCCCGCCGCGATGGAAGCCCTGCTCGATGATGCGCGCAGCCTTGTCGATGTGCTGTGGCAGGTAGAACGCGATTCGGCGCCGCTTGCCACGCCCGAAGACAAGGCAGGCCTGAAGGCGCGGTTGTTGCAGCATTGCGAAACGATCCAGCACCCCGATATCAAGTCGCTCTACCGCCGCGAATTGACCGAGCGTTTTGGCGAGCTTGCCTTTGCGCGCAAGGAACGCGTGCCGTTTCAGCCCAGACCGGGCGGCGCTGGCCTGCGCGGCAAAGGGCAACCATGGAAGCCCGCCCCGCCGCCGCTGGCTGAGGAAGACAAGGCCAGAATGCTGCGCATCGGCATCGGACCAAGCACGAACCTGCTGGCCGCAGTGCTCTCAGGCCTGATCCTCTATCCGCAGCATATCGTCCGCCACGCCAATGCTCTGGCGCGCCTGCACCCTGAAGACGCCGGGATGTCGGCGCTAGTTGATGCCCTGCTGGTCGAGTCTGACAGCGTGCAAGCGCTTGAAAGCGAGGCTTTGCGCACCATATTGCTGGAACGTGGGCTTCGGCTCCCGACGGCGCAGGATTACGCCGGAATGCGATTCGGCTTTCTTGCCGGAAGCGGTGATTCGGCGGGCGATGAACTTGCCGAGGCAGTTGCCCTTCTGGTCGAGCTGCCGGCCGTGGAAGAGGCGCTGGAACACGCAACAAAGCGCCACGAAACGGAGTTTTCCGACGAAACTTTCGCTGAACAGCAACGTTTGCGCAAACGAAGGGTGGATTTGTTTGCTCGTTTGGAGCAAATGAACCGCGCTCGTGCTGCGTTATAATTATACAACAAGCGCAACCCGGGTCGCCCAAGGCCCGGCTCTCATATGGTGGTACCGGGGTTAAATGGCTTCGAACGACAAGACCGACAGCGGCGACGCTCCTCTGATCGACCTCAACGATGCATCGGTGAAGAAACTGATCGCCCGCGCCAAACGGCGCGGCATCATCACTTATGACGAATTGAACGAGGCCCTCCCACAGGACCAGATGTCTTCCGAACAGATCGAAGACATCATGGCCGCGATCTCGGAAATGGGCGTCAACATCGTCGAAAGCGATGAAGACGCGGTTGACCCTGAGGAAAAGGCCCAGGACGACGAGCTGGACGAAGCCGAGACGGTCGAAGACCGCCCCGATGTCATCAAGCGCAAGGAAACGATCGAGCGTACCGACGATCCGGTGCGCATGTATCTGCGCGAGATGGGCGCAGTCGAACTGCTCAGCCGCGAAGGCGAAATCGCCATCGCGAAGCGGATCGAAGCCGGGCGCGACACCATGATCATGGGGCTGTGTGAAAGCCCGATCACCTTCCACGCCATCATCCAGTGGTCCGACGCGCTGAACGCCGGTGAAATGCAGCTGCGCGAGATTCTCGATCTCGATGCTATGCTTTCCAAGGAACCGCAGCCCGAAAACCTTTCCGAAGACGGTGAGGAAGCCGGCGAGCCGGAGATCAGCGAAGCCACCGCGGGCCCGACCTTCAAGGAAGAAGAAGACGTCGAGGAGGAAGCTCCGGCCGACGACGAGGATGATGAACTGCGCGAACGCCGCGCCCGTCCAGCCGAGGAAGAGGAAGAGGACAACACCCTCAGCCTCGCCCAGATGGAAGCGCAGCTGAAGCCTGCGGCGCTTGAGCGTTTCGCCGAAATCACCTCGCTGTTCCGGCAGTTTGAAAAAATTCAGGCTGAACGCCTGAATGCGCTTGGTGTGGGCAACGATTTTTCGGTGGCCAAGGAAACGCAGTACCAGAAGCTGCGCGAAGACCTGACGGCGCAAGTGGAATCGGTGCAGTTCCACGCCTCGAAGATCGAATATCTGGTCGATAATCTCTATGCCTTCAACCGCCGCCTGACCACGCTTGGCGGGCAGATGCTGCGCTTGGCAGAGCGTCACAAGGTGCCGCGCAAGGACTTCCTCGACATGTATGTCGGGCACGAGCTTGACGATGGCTGGCTGCAGAGCCTTGCCGCACGCGACAAGAAGTGGGCCGCTTTTGCCGCCAACGAACTGGTGCCGGTTGAACGCATTCGCGCCGAAATCTCGGACATTGCATCGGCCACCGGCATGTCGCTGGGCGAATTCCGCCGCATCGTCAACATGGTGCAAAAGGGTGAGCGCGAGGCGCGCATTGCCAAGAAGGAAATGGTCGAGGCCAACCTGCGCCTCGTGATCTCCATCGCCAAGAAGTACACGAACCGTGGGCTGCAATTCCTGGATCTCATTCAGGAAGGCAACATCGGTCTGATGAAGGCGGTCGACAAGTTCGAATACCGCCGCGGCTACAAGTTCAGCACTTATGCCACGTGGTGGATCAGGCAGGCAATCACGCGCTCCATCGCGGATCAGGCCCGCACGATCCGCATCCCGGTCCACATGATCGAAACGATCAACAAGCTGGTCCGCACAAGCCGCCAGTTCCTGCACGAGCAGGGCCGCGAACCGACGCCGGAAGAAATGGCCGAGCGCCTTTCGATGCCGCTCGAAAAGGTTCGCAAGGTGATGAAAATCGCCAAGGAGCCGATCTCCCTCGAAACGCCCATCGGCGACGAGGAAGATTCGCACCTGGGCGATTTCATCGAAGACAAGAACGCGATCATTCCGGTGGACGCAGCGATTCAGGCCAATCTCAAGGAAACGGTCACCCGCGTCCTTGCAAGCCTGACCCCGCGCGAAGAACGCGTGCTGCGTATGCGCTTTGGCATCGGCATGAACACCGATCACACGCTCGAAGAAGTCGGCCAGCAGTTCTCGGTTACCCGCGAACGCATCCGCCAGATCGAAGCCAAGGCGCTGCGCAAGCTCAAGCACCCGAGCCGCAGCCGCAAGATGCGCTCGTTCCTCGATCAGTGAGCAAGGCTCTGAGAAACTGGCAAGCCGTCGGCGCTTTGGCGCTGGCGGCTTTGCTGCATGCACCTGCCGCAAATGCGCAAGCCGCCGCTAACGCTCCGAATCAAAGCGCGGTTGCCAGCGTCGATCCGGCAAGGTTGGTGATCGCGCGTGAAATCGTCGGCATCGCCTTCCCCACAGACAAGCGGGAAGCCATCTTCGGCGGTGCGATGGACGCGATGCTTGAACAGATGCGCGCCACGATGTTCAGTTCGATGAAGAACGATCCCGGCGCAGAAAAGATCGTCAACGGCAAGGTTGATGGGTTCGTGGCAGGGAGCAAGGTCATCCTGCGCCGCCACATCCCGTCGATGCTTGATGCCGTGGCCGAGGCTTATACCCGCGAGTTCAGCGAAGCCGAATTGACCGAATTGCGCACTTTCGCCCAAACCGACACCGGGACGCACTTTCTGCAGCGCAGTTCTGCGGTGATGAGCGATCCCAGCTTCCGGGCCAGCAATGAGGCCTATATGCGCGATCTGATGCCTTCGATTGAAAAGATGCGCACCGAACTGCTCGAAGACTTATCGCGCTATTTCATGGAACATCCGCCCAAAGCCAGCACAGACAGCTGATCCTCCGCGCGGCTTAATCCACCCGCCAGACACTCAACCGCACCGTGCTACCCACCTTGCCACCGGTTGCAAGAAACAGCGCGCGGTTGACCCAGTCATAGGATGGATGCCCAGTTTCAAGCCGGATCGATGTGCGCATGTAGTATTCAGCCGGATCGACCTCCTCGCCGCCCGCAATCCGCGCATTGATTTCAAGCGAGGCATGGCGGATGCCTTGGCTGATCACTTCGATCACCGCGCCATCTTCGGTTTCGATCGCATAGCGCGCGTCAAGATCGGCAATTCCCCCCGCAAGCACGGTCTGCCAGTCTGCGCCGATGGGCAGGATCCGGCCCGAAAGCAGTGGCCCTGCCACACTGCCGCCCACTATCGGAATGATCCTGCGCTTGCCCGCCGGGCTCTTCCCCATGTCGTGCGGCCGCGAAAGCTCTACGACAAGGTCTGTGGCGTGAGTCAACGCAATCGTCATGCCGGAACTTTCGCCACGCGCGCGCCCGCCGGGATTGTGGGCGGCGCCGTGTTCAGCTGCTCTTTGGCAAAGCCCGCCGCCTTCTGATAGGCCAGCATTAAGGCCGCGCGTTCCTCTGCCGGGATCACATCGTCGATATCGTCAAACGTGCCGCCGCAGCGCTCGTCCACCATGTTGAGCAGGCCGAACGGCCCTGCCCCCCGGTTGCGCATCGCTACCTGCCCGATGGGCCCGCAGAACGCCGCATCAAATTCGGCCAGCGCCGCCGGGCTTACCCCCCGGTCCAGCATGATCCGCCCAATCTGCCGCGCGTCCATGATGGCCTGCGAAGCGCCGTTCGATCCGGTCGGATACATTGGATGCGCCGCATCACCGATCAGCGCCACCGGCCCGTCCACCCACGTCGGCAGAGGATCGCGATCAATCATCGGGTTTTCATAGGCCAAATCGGATTTCGCCAGCAATTCCGGCAGGTCCAGCCAGTCATAGACGAACCCGTCAAACTCATGCGCAAACTCGGACAGTTCGACCGGACGGAACCAGCCCGACTTCGTCCAGTCGTGGTCGGTGTCGTAAGTCTGTTCGGCAATCCAGTTGATATCGGCCAAGCCATCGGCATCCGGCTGCGAAATCGGATAGATCACCACGCGGTGGCGACTTGTGCCCAGGCCCACGAACGATGATCCGCTGCGGATCGGCACGCCGCGCGCCGTGCCGCGCCACATGATCGTGCCGCCCCAATGGATCGGCGGCTGATCGGGATGCATCTGCGCGCGGATGGCCGAATGGATGCCGTCGGCCCCGAACAATAGTGTCCCTGCCACTTCTTCCACAGCGCCCTGACGGTCCTCGACCAGCGCGGTCACCGTGCCGTCAGCTTCCTTGCGATAGCCGGTTACTTTGCTGCCCAGGCGCACCGCCTCCGGTCCCATACGCTCCACCACCTTGCGGTAGAGCATCATGTGGAATTCGCCGCGATGCACCGCATATTGATGCCAGTTGTAACCCGCCAGCTTGCCGCGCGGCTCGGAATATATCTCGCGCCCGTTCAGCCCCACCAGCGCCCATTCGCGCGCGGCAAGGCCCACCCGGTCCATCTCGTCCTCGCCAATGCCAAGGTCTTCCAACTCGCGCACGGCATTGGGCTGGAGGTTTATCCCCACCCCCAACGGCTTCAATTCGCGCACGGATTCAAACACCGTGCAGGCAACGCCAATCTGGTGCAGCGTCAGGGCCAGCGCCAGCCCGCCAATGCCGCCGCCCGCTATCAGCACGTGTTCCTGCGGCATGCCTTATCCCATCCCTCGCGTTTCAAACCGCGCGCGTCTACGCGGTGCAAGCGTTTACTGCAACCTTGGCAATGATCACACCTGTTATGATGAGCCCCATCGGGCAGGATTCGCGCACCGATTTGCGGTGGCTTGTTGCCGCGCAAGAGCTTAAAGGCCCGCCAACGAGTCAATCAGAACGAGTTCGAGAACAGATCCTCATGCGCATTGCCATCGCCTCTGATCATGCCGCCATCGACCTCAAGGCCGCATTGCGCGAATACCTGATCGAGCTTGGCCATGAAGTGGCAGACCTTGGCCCTGAAACCGCAGACCGCGTGGATTATCCCGATTTCGGCTACAAACTGGCCAGCGTCGTGGCCGAAGGCATTGCTGAACGCGGCGTGGCGCTGTGCGGGTCGGGCATCGGCATTTCCATCGCCGTCAATCGCCACCCCGCCTGCCGCTGCGCGCTGGTGTCAGAACCGCTTTCCGCCGCGCTCGCGCGCGAACACAACGATGCCAATGTCATCGCCATGGGCGCGCGCCTGATCGGTGAGGACATGGCCAAGGCCTGCCTCGATGCTTTCCTTTCCACCGATTTCGGCGAAGGCCGCCACACTGGCCGCGTCGAAAAGCTATCCAACCCTGCCTGCTGAAGGAGCCCAGAAAGATGACCACCGCAACTATGGCGCCGGAAATCCGTAAAGCCGGCTTCTTTACCGAGCATCTGGAAACCGCTGACGCCGAAGTCTTCGCCGCGATCAAGGGCGAACTGCACCGCCAGCAGACCAAGATCGAGCTGATCGCCAGCGAGAACATCACAAGCCGCGCCGTGCTCGAAGCAACGGGCTCGGTCTTCACCAACAAGTACGCCGAAGGCTATCCGGGCAAGCGCTATTACGGCGGCTGCGAATATGCCGACATCGTCGAAAATCTGGCGATTGAGCGCGCCAAGCAGCTGTTCGGCTGCAACTTCGCCAACGTGCAGCCCAATTCGGGCAGCCAGATGAATCAGGCCGTGTTCCTCGCGCTGCTGCAGCCGGGCGACAGCTTCATGGGGCTGGACCTGAACTCGGGCGGCCACCTGACCCACGGCTCGCCCGTGAACATGAGCGGCAAGTGGTTCAACGTGATTCCCTATGGCGTGCGCCCGGACGATCACATGATCGACATGGACGAAGTTGCCCGCCTTGCGCGTGAGCATAAGCCCAAGCTGATCATCGCAGGCGGCACCGCCTATTCGCGCACGTGGGATTGGGCCGCGTTCCGCGCCATTGCTGATGAAATCGGCGCATGGCTGCTGGTCGATATGTCGCACATCTCAGGTCTGGTCGCTGGCGGCGCGCACCCCTCGCCCTTCCCGCATGCCCATGTCGTCACCAGCACCACGCACAAGAGCTTGCGCGGTCCGCGCTCGGGCATCATCCTGACCAATGACGAGGATCTGGCCAAGAAGTTCAACATGGCGGTGTTCCCCGGCATGCAGGGCGGTCCGCTGGTCCATGTGATCGCGGGCAAGGCCGTGGCCTTCGCCGAAGCGCTGCGCCCAGAATTCAAGGCTTATGCCCACCAGATCGTCAGCAACGCCAAGGCATTGGCCGAAAGCGTCAAGGAAGCAGGCCTCGGCATCGTCTCGGGCGGCACCGACAACCACCTGATGCTGGTTGATCTGACCGCCAAGGACGTAACTGGCAAGGCCGCGGAAAAGGGCCTCGATCGCGCATGGCTCACTTGCAACAAGAACGGCGTGCCGTTTGACAAGCGCTCGCCCTTCGTCACCTCGGGCATTCGCCTTGGCACGCCTGCAGGCACCACGCGCGGCTTCCGCGAAGACGAATTCCGCCTGATCGGCAAACTGATCGTCGAAGTCGTCGATGGTCTTGCGCGCAATGGCGATGAAGGTGATGGGCAGGTCGAACAGCGCGTGCGCGATCAGGTTGCCGAACTGTGCACGCGGTTCCCGATCTACCCGGAGCTGTAAGGTTTGCGCTGCCCCTTCTGTGCCCACGATAACAGCCAGGTAAAAGACAGCCGGCCGAGCGAGGACAACACCTCGATCCGCCGGCGTCGGCAGTGCGAAGGCTGCGGGGCACGGTTCACCACATTCGAACGCGTGCAACTGCGCGAAGTGCTGGTGGTAAAAAGCGGCGAAAGGCGAGAGCCTTTTGACCGGCTGAAGATCGAACAATCGGTTGCCCTCGCCTGCCGCAAGCGCCCGGTGTCGCAAGAACGGCTTGACCAGCTTGTATCTGGCATCCAGCGCCAGATTGAGACTATGGGCGATGCCGAAGTGCCGTCAAAGGCCATCGGTGAGATGGTGATGGAAGGCCTGCGCCAGTTGGACAGCGTCGCCTATATCCGCTTCGCCAGCGTCTACCGCGATTTCACCGAGGCTCGCGATTTTGAGGAATTTGCCAGCAGCGTGCGTGAGATTGGCAACCTGTGAGCACGCTTGAAAACCCGCCGACGCAGCCGATCATCGTGCTAGTGCGCCCGCAACTGGGCGAAAACATTGGCAAGGCCGCGCGTGCCATGCTCAATTTCGGGCTGACCGACCTGCGACTGGTCGCCCCGCGCGATGGCTGGCCCAATCCTTCGGCTGGCCCTGCCGCTGCCGGGGCCGATGAAGTGCTGGCCAAGGCGCAAGTGTTCGATACGCTGGCCGAAGCAGTCAGCGAATGCAGCCACGTCTATGCCACCACCGTGCGCAAGCGTGGCGTGACCAAGCCGGTGCTGACGCCCGAACAGGCCGCGCTCGACGTCGTGCGCGCGCCCGCACGCAGCGCGATCATTTTCGGGCCGGAACGCTCAGGGCTGGAAACCGATGACGTGGCGCTGGCCCGCGCGATCATCACCGTGCCGATCAACCCGCAGTTCGGCTCGCTGAACCTCGCGCAGGCGGTCATCCTGTGCGCCTACGAATGGTCCAAACACGCCGATCTGGTGCAGCCCACGGTCGAAGACATACTGCCCCCTGCCCCGCAGGAAGAATTTGAAGGCATGTTCGAACAGTTGTGCGACATGCTGGAGCCGCGCGGCTATTTCGAACCGCATAGCCGTGCGGACGCCACGCGCCGCACCTTGCGCACAATGATGACCAAGCCGGGCTGGAACCACCTCGAACTGCGCACTTTTCGGGGTGTATTGAGTGCGCTGCGTCGCAAGCGCGGCTCAAAACCCGGCGACCCGCTGGATTGACGCGCCACTTCCAGCACGCATCGACCCACCAACCCTTGACAACCGCCCTCATCTCTGTTCTTGGCCGCGCTTCGCAATTGGCCTCGCACTCCCGGTGAAGCGGTGGCCGCATCTAGCAACAGGCTGGATGGTGCGGTTCCGGGACTAGAAGCATCGGCACGTGGCCGGTGCATTGCAAATTGAAAGGCAGCGCATGTCCAAGCGCAAGGCATCTAAGTACAAAATTGACCGTCGTCTGGGTGAAAACATCTGGGGCCGTCCCAAGTCATCGGTAAACCGTCGTTCGTATGGCCCCGGCCAGCACGGCCAGCGCCGCAAGAGCAAGGTGTCGGACTTCGGCATCCAGCTGCGCGCAAAGCAGAAGCTCAAGGGCTACTACGGCGACGTGACCGAAAAGCAGTTCAAGCGCACCTATCAGGAAGCGTCGAAGATGAAGGGCGATACAGGGCAAAACCTGATCGGCCTGCTCGAACAGCGCCTCGACATGGTCGTATACCGCGCCAAGTTCGCGCCGACCGTGTTCTCGTCGCGCCAGATCGTTTCGCACGGTCACATCTATGTGAACGGCGTGAAGTGCAACATCGCCTCGCGTCGCGTTCGCCCCGGTGACGTGATCAGCCTCGGCAAGAAGGCCAAGGAAATGGCCCTGATCGCTGAAGCGCAGACCCTGCCAGAGCGTGAAGTACCCGATTATGTTGCCACTGATGGTGACAAGGTGACCTTCACCCGCGTGCCGACGCTGGATGAAGTGCCTTATCCGGTGAAGATGGAACCGAACCTGGTTGTCGAGTTCTACTCGCGCTGATCGGTCTTCCGGCCTTACGGAACAAGCAAAGAGGCGGGGCGCAAGCCCCGCCTCTTTCGCGTTTGGAGACCCTTTTTCACGTTGTGAAACAGTGCGTTACATTTGATTTCCGTAGGCCACTTTTGCGCTGTGTCGTGGAACTGACATGCTTTCCGTCCATTGGAACAGCATGATGCTCTACCGCTTCGTGACCCCGCACCGCACCGGCAAATGGTACTCCGACCTCCTCATCGCGCAGCAGCAGGCCTTCGCGATTGGCGCAGGGTTCTTCGACAAGAAGAGCGGCGGCTTCTATCCTTACAAGGATACGCGGTTAGAGGTGGACGGTGATTTGGTCGGCGGATCGCCAGAAGGCATTGCCGCCTAACGCGCAAAGTAATCCCGCCGGAAATCGGCTGCAAACGCAGCGAAGCGCCCCTCGCTGATCGCGGTCCGCATGCCTTCCATAAGCTGCTGATAAAACCACAGGTTATGCTCGGTCAGCAGCATGGCCCCCAGCATTTCGCCCGACTTGTGCAGATGATGCAAATAGGCGCGGCTATATTTCGTGCACGTCGGGCAAGGACAGCGCTCGTCCAACGGTCCCATATCCTCGGCATGGCGGGCATTGCGCATATTCAGCGGGCCATTCCAGGTGAACGCTTGCCCATTACGCCCTGATCGCGTCGGCAGCACACAGTCGAACATGTCGACTCCGCGCTCCACGGCGCCTACAAGATCGTCAGGCTTGCCCACACCCATCAGGTAGCGCGGGCGATCGGCAGGCAGTTGCTGCGGCGCAAAGTCCAGCGTGGCAAACATTGCCTCCTGCCCCTCGCCCACTGCCAGACCGCCAATGGCATAGCCGTCAAAGCCCACATCGATCAGCGCATCGGCACTGGCTGAGCGCAGGCCTTCGTCCAGCGCCCCTTGCTGAATGCCAAACAGCGCAGAGCTAGCGGCATGATCACCACCCGAATCAAACGCATCGCGGCTCCGCTTGGCCCAGCGCATCGACATTTCCATCGATTTGGCAATCACATCGCGCGGTTGATCGGCGCGGGGACATTCATCAAAGCACATCACGATGTCAGACCCCAGCAGCCGCTGGATCTCCATCGACCGTTCCGGGCTCAACATATGGCGCGATCCATCCAGATGGCTGGCAAAGGTCACGCCCTCCTCGGTGATCTTGCGCAGATCCGAAAGGCTCATCACCTGATAGCCACCGCTATCGGTCAGGATCGGCCGGTCCCACCCGCCGAACTTGTGCAATCCGCCCAGTCGCGCCACGCGCTCTGCGCCCGGGCGCAGCATCAGGTGGTAGGTGTTGCCCAGAATGATGTCGGCACCCGTGGCTCGCACATCCTCCATCTTCATCGCCTTGACCGTCGCCGCGGTGCCCACTGGCATGAAGGCAGGCGTGCGGATATCCCCGCGCATCATGCGGATCGTGCCGGTGCGGGCCTTGCCATCAGTAGCGTGGATATCGAAGGCAAAGCGGGGCGCAGAGGGAGTCGCAGAGGGAGTCATTGTGCGGTGTCTCGGACGAAAAGAATGTTGCGGCCCTTAGGCGCAATCGCCAAGAGGCGCAAATGCCCGACTTTCTGCTATTTGACCCGGTAACTTTGGACCTGTGGTTCTATCCCGCGCTGACGCTCGTCGCGGTGCTCTCGGGCTTTATCGATGCCGTGGCGGGCGGTGGCGGGCTGGTGATGATGCCGGTGCTCCTGTCAACGCCCCTGCCCCCGCACGTGGTCTTGGGCACCAACAAGATCCAGTCGGCTTGCGGCACTTCAATGGCGACATGGCGCTATCACAAGGCCGGCATGTTCAGCTTCCGCCAAAGCGCACCGACCGCGGCCGTAGTCTTCGCCGGAGCGCTGGCAGGATCGATGGCTATTCAGCGGCTTAGCGCCGACATCCTCAAGCTGGTTGTCCCCGCCCTGCTGATCACCGTCGCGCTCTACACGGTGCTATCCCCCGGCATGACCGACGATGATCGCCACGCCCGCCTGTCAGAGCGCGGTTATATGCCGGTGGGAGCTGGCGTTGCGTTCTATGACGGGTTCTTCGGACCCGGTGCAGGGCAATTCTTCACCACCACGCTGGTCGCCTTGCGCGGGCTTGGGCTGACGCGGGCGACGGGGCTCACGAAATATCTTAACGTCACCAGCAACATCGCCAGCGTCATCGTGTTCACTGTCGGTGGACAGGCGATGGTGATCCTTGGTTTGTGCATGGGAGTTGGCGCGATGACCGGCGCTTGGATCGGTTCGCACTATGCGACCAAGTTCGGTGCCAAAGTGATCCGACCGCTGCTCGTCATCGTCAGCATTGGACTGACGCTCAGGCTCATTTGGGGATGGTTTGCAGCGACTTAGGGGCAGTTAGGTGCATCTAGGTGAATCTAGGTGCATCTAGGTGCACTTCAGGAATCATAGGGGCATTCTGCAGGCGGCTCGTCTGCCTTTGCCCGCGCCTTGCGCACCAGCAGCCGTTCAGGCCGCCTCTCCTGCGCCACTTTGAACAGTTGCGAGGTCTGGTTGACGTAGTTTGCCACCGAGCTTGCACCCTGAATATGCTCCACCAATTCGGGTGTGCGCTCGGCCTCGAACAAGCGCAGCGGGCGGGTGGGATCGTGCGCTTCAAAGCGGACGTAGAACCACGGCTCCCCACGCTTGAGCACCAGTTCCTTTTTCGTGTCGTACCATTCGAATGCCCACATCATCGGGCGCTGCCAAATGTGGATGGGCAGGCGGCCACCGATGACAGAACCGGGCCAAGGATCTGGCTGGTAATGCAGAAACGGCGGCATCTGGGTCATGAAGACCGGCTCGTCGCTCAGGAAGATATAGGGCGTGATGATCTGGATCACCGGGCGTTCGGGGTGCCGCCATTCCTTTTCTGATACCATCGCCAGCATCGCGTTGAGGTGCTTGGTGCGAACGGTGGATTTGTCACCATCGGCGTTGACGAGAACCGGCGCGCCCTTTTCGTTTCGGCCAAAGCGCAGGCGCAGGTCGATGGGGCACGTTACTTCGAACAGGCGCGCTTCGTGATCGATCACGCCGGGGCAGTAGTTGACCGACTTGGCATGGCGTGGCGCGGGATCGCTGCGCCTCACGCGCCGCGGTTCAGCCCAGATGAACCGCGCCTTGTCGGTATCGAGCAGCCAGCCCACATCGACCGCACGGGAGGCAGGTGCGAAGGGTGCAGCAGGTTCTGCACCCTTCGCGCCATCGCCGCCGGACAGCCAGCGCCTCATTCTCTCAATCACATCATCCCCCCGGGCCGGAAACTGCTTGCCGCCCCTTACAGGATAATTTGCCATGAAAGGAAGGAGGTCAGATTATCGACCTGGAACTGGAAGTCCGCATTGCCGTCTCCATCCACGTCACCATAAACCATCGAATCCGCGCCAATTACGTCATAGCGCAATTCTCCGGCTGAACCGCTGAAAGCATTTGTGCCGATCATGGTGAACGCTTGATTGCCAGCAACCATGCTGTTGGCATCGATGGCATCAAGACGGATACGATCAGCGTCCAAAGTGGAAAAGTCGGTGATGCGATCAATCGGACCGGTGCCAAACTCGGCCAGGTTGGAGAACACGAACTGGTCGATCCCAGCGCCGCCAGTCATCACGTCACCCCCAAGGCCGCCGATGATGCGGTCGTTCCCGCCAGCGCCCGAAAGTGTATCGTTCCCGCTTCCACCGGTGATGTTGTTGGCCTCGTTATTACCGGCACCAATGAAATCACCGCTACCGGTGTAAATCATTTCCTCCACATTCTCAGCCAGTGTGTAGGAGCCGATGGTTACTCTGACGACATCCTTGCCTTCTCCTGCATTTTCAAGAACCTGATCGACTACACTGTCGATGACAAAGCTATCGTCACCAGCGCCGCCGACCATCAGATCGGCGTCTTCGCCACCATCAAGTGCATCGTTGCCGTCACCGCCGTAAAGGGTATCCGCACCGCTGCCCCCAATTAGGTAATCAGCGCCAATACCCCCGGTGAGCACATCTGTACCGCTTCCGCCAACCAGGCGATCATTGCCATCATCGCCGAACAAGCTGTCATCGCCATTGCCGCCTTCGATAATATCGTTGACCGCGCCACCGTGCAGTTCGTCTGCGCCATCGTTCCCCAGAATGCGGTCTGCTCCACCTTCGCCGAAGATGATGTCAGTCCCGGCGCTGCCGGTGATGGTATTGGCACGGCTGTTGCCCATCCCGATCAAGCCACCCGCCATCAGAGTCAGATTTTCGAACCCAGCCGCCAGACTAAAACTGATCGACGTCTGCACCGTATCAACACCGCTACCGCCAGTTTCATCAATGACGTCAGCGATATCGCTGATCACGTACGTATCATTGCCATGGCCGCCGCGCATAATATCTGCGCCGCCACTGCCATCGAGCCGGTTTGCGCCGTTGTTGCCAATCAGCACATTGTCGAGTTCATTACCGGTCAGATTGATCGCCGTGCCCCCAGTTAGCGCCTGAAGGGTTTCGATCGAAGTACCGGCAGTTAGCGCCCAACTGGCCAGAGCGATAACCTTGTCATCGCCTTCGGCAGCCACCTCAATCACGCTATCGCCTGCCTGATCGACGTAGTATGTGTCGTCTCCAGCAAGGCCAATCATCGTGTCTGCGCCAGTCAGGCCATTGATGGTATCATTCCCGGTACCACCCGTGATCGTGTTGGCCTGCCAGTTCCCGCTGCCTGTGAAATCGCCAGCGCCGGTAAACACCAGATTTTCGATGGAGGAATGCAGAATGTGGCTGTTGAGACTTGTCCGAACCAGATCCATGCCCCCGCTATCGCTGACCTGATCGCCTGTATTGTCAACGATGTAGGTATCATCGCCCAGTCCACCGAACAGCTGGTCGGCACCAATCCCGCCATCCAGCACGTTGTTCGCCTCGTTGCCGATGATCCAGTTGTCCCGATCATTGCCAGTGCCTGAAATGGCCCCTGCGCCCGGCTGCAGGTAGAGCCTCTCGATATTTTCAGCCAGCGTGAAGCTGATCGTGCTGTAAATGAGGTCCTGGCCCTCGTCGGCCTGTTCAACCACCACATCGCCCGCATTATCGACGTAATAGCGGTCATCACCTTGCAAACCTGCGAGCACATCGGCACCAAGGCCGCCGTCTAGGATATCGAGCTGGTTCCCACCAGTTATCCGATTGTCGAGGGCATTTCCGGTGCCTCTGAAAATGCCGGAATCGCGGGTAAAAACAAGGTTTTCGACATCCGGTGCTGCCGCCAGCGAATACGTCAACAGGCTGGTTTCGATCGTATCCGTACCGCCACCGGGCAGTTCGATCACGACATCGCTGAGGTTGTTGACCCGGAAGATGTCGTCCCCTGCGCCACCGTCCATGGTATCGTTGCCATCGCCGCCATCAAGCAAATCATTGCCCGATCCGCCGAACAGCTGATCATTGCCGGCATCGCCATAGAGCTGGTCGTTACCTTCGTTGCCGTTCAACGTATCATTGCCGCCAAAGCCGCGTGCAACATCAGGTCCCGCGCCGCCGTTGAAGGTATCGGCATTGTTGCCCCCATCGAAGATCACCCCGGTCACGTCTTGCGACAGTACAAACAGCTGGTCAGAGAACTGGATGGCTTCGACGCCGACCAGATGATCTTCGCCGAAATCGCCGTTTTCGGGGAAGTTGTCGACGACGATGTAGCCGCCAACGCCATCATACGTGACGGTGAATTGCGAGCGCAGGCCATTGATGAAGAACACATCGTTGCCAAGGCCGCCATTGACGGTCTGGTTGCCGCTGCTGCCCGTAATCACGTCATCGCCAGAACCGGCATCGACCACATCATTCCCGCTGCCGGTGCGGATCACATCGTTGCCGCTGCCGCCGTAGAACGTATCGGTGCCATTGCTGCCGTTCAGTTCGTCATCATCGTCACCGCCATCAAGCGTGCCCGATCCGTTGATCAGGTCATTGCCCGAGCCACCATAAAGTAGGCCACTGCCCGAAAGCGTATCGTTACCCTGCTCTCCGTAGAGGTTGCCCGTGCCGGTGATCGTATCATTGCCGAGACCGCCCAGAACCGTGTTGGTGCCGTCGTTGTCGACAATCACGTCATTGCCTTCACCACCGGTGATCGAGTCATCGCCAAGTTCACCACGCAGATCATCGTTACCTGCACCGCCAATCAGCACGTCATTGTTGTTGCCGCCACGGATGATGTCGGCATCATCGCCGCCGTAGAGGAAATCGGCACCAAAGCCGCCGAAGATCTCGTCAATTCCCGCGCTGCCTTCGATGGTGTCGTCACCATCTTCGCCGAAGAGCTGATCATCACCGGCGCCGCCATCGATGGTGTCGTTGCCGGTGCCAGCCATGACCACGTCGTGCCCTTCACCCGACTGGATGTTGTCATCGCCTTCAAAGCTGTCGATGCGATCGTTGCCAGCACCGGTATCGATCGTGTCGTTGCCGGTGCCGGTGTCGAGGATGTCGTCCCCGTTGGTCACGCGTTCATCGTTTGGCGTTGCGACCAGAACTGTTTCATCCACCAGCGAGGCGGAAAGATCGGTCACCCGGCCTTTGCCCAGTGCACCTTCGTTCACGACAATGCCGGCAAAGCTGAATTCCTGCAGGCCGCGGACCAGATCGTCGCCTCCATTGGCACGGTTGTCGACGATGCGGATTCCGCCCCCATCCTGCGCCACGGTGAAGGTGCTGCGGGCGGCGCTATAGGATACCCGGTTAATGCTTCCTGGTTCATCGATGTCGACGATCTCATCATCGCCGTCACCAGTGATGTAATTGTCGTTGCCTTGGGCGCCCCACAGGAACTGGCTGCCAGCAACGCCTATCAGCGTGTCATCGCCAAGTCCGCCATAAAGCGAACCAGTACCAGTGATGGTGTCGTTACCATCCCAGCCTGACAGTTCGTTATCACCGGAGGTATCGGTCAGGATGTCATCACCCTCACCACCATCAAGATAGTCATCACCGGCACCGCCGATCAGAGTGTCGTTACCCAAAAGGCCCAGCAGTGTATCATCGTCGTTGCCGCCATCGATCAGATCGTCGCCCGCACCTCCGAAAATGAAATCGTTCTGACTGCCGCCAAAGATGCTGTCGTTATCTGCGCCGCCTGAGAGGAAGTCCTCCCCCTGACCGCCGAACAGCGAATCTGCCCCGATGCCACCGATGATATCATCGTCGCCATCGTTACCGCTCAGGATATCGGCTCCGGCATCGCCGTAGATCGAATCTGCCTCGGTCCCGCCGTTGATCGTGTCATTGCCATCGCCGCCATAAAGCGTGTCGCTCCCGGCCAGGCCTTCAATCAGATCGTTGCCGCCATTGCCGCGGACGAAATCATCGCCCGAGCCAAGGTTGATCAGCGGCGGGTTGGGGACGCTGTGATCGTTGATCACGTCGTCGCCCCCAGTACCGTTCACTTCCACGCCATAGTTGGGCGAGGTCACATAGTCGGCATCAAGGAAGCGGACATCGTAGATGCCATAGAGCGTATCGACGCCGTCGGGCGAACCCGGACGGTTGTCGGTGATGATCGTTTTTCCGTCGATCGTGACGATCGTGTAATCGTTGCGATTGCCGTAGTAGTAAACGACGTCGGGGTTTTCCTCAGTCTGGCCGCCACCGTAGATTTTGTCATCGCCGCCGCCGCCGTAGAATGAATCTCCGCCAGCGCCGCCGCTCAACCGGTCATGGCCCTGCCCGCCATAGAGCGTATCGTTGCCATCATCACCGCTCAGATTGTCTGAACCCAAGCCACCATAAAGTGTGTCGTCTCCCGCGTTGCCGCTGAAGGTGCCGTCGCCGCTGCCAAACTTTACAATCAGGTCATCGCCGTCACCACCTTCGGCCGTGGAGGAACCGTGAGCTGTGATGCTATCGTTGCCTGCGCCACCATAGATTTCGAAGCCGCCCTGCAACTGGTCGTTTCCGTCATCACCGAAAATGCGTCCGAAGCCATAGATGTTGTCATCATCGGCACCTCCATAGAGATCGCCGTTGCCGTTGAGAGTATCGCTGCCTGCGCCGCCATAGAGCATACCGTTGCCAGTAAGTCTGTCCGCCCCATCCTCACCCAGCAGGATGTTATTGCCTTCGCTGTCGGTCAGAACGTCGTTGTCGGCTCCGCCTGCCAGCGTATCGTCGCCCGCGCCGCCTGTGATATAGTCATTGCCTTCATCGCCAGACAGGCTGTCATCGCCTTCACCGCCGATGATTTGATCAAGCCCAGCGCCGCCTGCGATGACATCATTGCCGCCATCGCCAACAAGCACATCATTGCCGTCTCCGCCAGCAATCACATCATTGCCGAGACCGCCGTAGACATGATCGTTGCCGGTTCCGGCAAGCACGCTATCGTTCCCATCGAGCGCCAGGATAACATCGTCCTGTGCCGTGCCGGATGTGGTGTCGTCACCGGTTGTGCCCGAGATCGTCTGTCCGGCCTCGCTTTCGCCAATCACGGCGTCGGCAAAGGACAGCAGTTCAACGCCGGTCAGCGTATCAGTGCTCTCAGATGTGAAGTTGGCGGTGACAGTAAGCACGCCATCGGCATTGCGCACCACGGTGTAGCGATCGCGCCGTTCTGCATAGACAGCGGTATCGGTGTCTGCGCCACCATCGATCGTGTCATCGCTGCCGTGCTGGAACGGATCGCTGCCGTTGCCCACGGTTGCGCCTACGCCGTAAACCACCTGATCGCCGCGTAGGGTATCGTTGCCGCTGCCACCATAAAGCGTCTGGCCGCCGTCCGGTGCGTTTTCGTAAAGCGTTGCACCGCGCAGGTAATCATTGCCCGCATCGCCATACCCGGTGGCTCCGGCATAAACCATGACGGTATCGTCACCATCATTTCCGTGCAGTTCGCCGCTGCCCTTGACGCTGTCGTTGCCTTCGTCGCCTTGCGTCAGCGCAGTGGCGGACAGGATGGAGTCGTGGCCGGTGCCGCCTGAAACAAGCGCACCTGCCGCATAGATCGTATCGTCATCCGCGCCGCCATAGATTGTGCCGTTGGCGAAGTTGTAGAAGTGGCCGATACGGTCGGCTCCGGCATCGCCGTAAATCTCGCCATCGGCATAAATGGTGTCATTGCCGTCGTTGCCGTGAACGATATTCAGGCCGTTTTCGTCGTAGATCTGATCGTCGCCGCCATCACCGGAGATTACGTCTGCGCCTTGGCCACCGTAGATGATGTCGGCATCGGCACCGCCGGACAAGACGTCTGACCCGGCCCCTGCATAGAGGTGGTCGATCCCTTCATCGCCGCGCAAATCATCGTTGCCTGAACCGCCGTCCAGCACATCGTTGCCAAGTCCTGCGACCAGCAAGTCGTTGCCATCATCGCCAAAGAGCCGATCGTTCCCGGCAAATCCGGTGATCGTATCGTTACCCGAATCCCCGATCAGAATGTCATCGAACGGTGTGCCTGAAAGTGTCAGGCCGAAGTTGGGATCGGTGGGGTAAGGATTGGCCACCTCATCGTCATTGAAGACGAACAGTTCGACGCCGAACAGCGTATCGGTGCCCAGCGGTGATCCGGGGCGCAGATCGACCACGGTGACCGTGCCATCGCCATTACCCGTAATGCGGAAGGTGGCGCTGAGATATTCGAACTGGCCTGCGCCACTGTCGGTGAAGGTATAGGCACCGATGTTCGCAGCAAAATAGGCCTTGTCATAGCCCGAGCCGCCGTAGACCTGATCGTCCTGTTCGGCCCCGGTGAGATCATCATCGCCCGCGCCGCCAACGACGATATCAGCGCCATAGCCGCCGTTGATCGCATCATTGCCGCTGCCGCCGTAAAGCGTCTCGCTGCCTGAGCTGTAGTAGTAGCCAGTCCATCCTTGGATCGTATCGTTGCCATCGCCGCCGAATGCGACGGAATAGAGCGTGGAGATGGCATCATCGCCATCTCCACCATCGAGTTCGCCCGTGCCCGACATCGTATCGTTGCCAGCATCGCCAAACAGCTGGCCGTCTCCGGTGATCGTGTCGTTGTCATCGCCGCCGCGCACCACGCCGTAGCCGGTGATTACGTCTGCGCCCGCACCGCCTTCGATGATGTTCGCACCTTGCGTGTCGGTGATCCGGTCGGCTCCTTCGCCGCCATAGATGGCATCGTCGCCCGCATTGCCGAACAGCTGGTCGTCACCTTCGCCGCCGTCGATCGTGTCATTGCCATCATCGCCATGCACGATGTCATAGCCCGCGCCGCTGGAGATCACGTCATCCCCGCCGCCGCCATAGACGATATCGTTGCCCACGCCGCGGAAGTCAGCGACCAGGCCCGGCACTTCGTTGCCATCGGATTCGATCCGGTCGGCACCCTCACCACCAAAGATGCGGTCATTGCCCGATCCGGTTTCGATCTGATCGTCCCCGCCTGCGCCGGTTACGATATCATCGAACTGGGTGCCGCTGAACAGGTTTGCCGCATCATCGCCGGCCAAGGTAAGGCCGGTGTTGTTATCGCTGACCTGGAAATCGACATCGGTGAAGCGCAGTGTTTCAACGTCGATAACATTGTCCTGGCCTTCGCCGCCGTGGTTATCGACAACGATATAGCCGCCAGCGCCGTTCTGCGTGACGGTGAAATCGCCGCGCTTGCGGGCATAGACCGCCACGTCATCGTTGGCACCGCCATCGATGGTGTCGTTGCCCGCGCCGCCGGTGATCAGATCTTCGCCTGCGCCGCCGCTGAGCGCATTGTCGCCCGAGACAATACTTGCAGAAATAGTATCGTTGCCAGCATCGCCAAACGCGGTGTCGCTGCCGTAGGTGATCGAAATGCTATCGTCGCCTGCACCGCCATAATAGGTGGCATCGCCTTCATACTGCAGGCTTTGACCGAAGCTGTCATTGCCATCACCACCATAGGCCGTGGACGAGCCGTGAGGCGTGAGCGCATCGTTTCCGGCATCGCCATAGAGGACGCCGGTGCCGCTGACGGCATCGTCCCCGTCTCCGCCGCGCATTTCGCCTGTGCCTGTGACCGAGTCATTGCCGCCATCGCCATAGCCAGTGCCGATTACGTTGACTCTGTCATTGCCAAGCCCGCCATAGATCTGGCCGGAGCCTGCAAGCACATCGGTGCCTGCATCACCGTGGATCAGGTTGGTGCCTTCGAAGTCGGAAATATTGTCGTTGTTGTTGCCGCCATAGAGGGCGTCATCGTGCAAGCCGCCGCGGATGACATCGTCTTCTTCACCGCCATAGATCGTATCGAGGCCCGAGCCGCCGAAAAGGTCATCGTCGCCTTCTTCGCCGTGGAGCGTATCATTGCCGGTGTTGCCATAGAGGACATCCGGTCCGCCTTGGCCAAACACGGTATCGTTGCCGCCACCGCCGTTCACCTGATCGAAGCCGGGGCCTGTGATAATCGTATCATCGCCCATCAGATCATAATCGGTGACCGGGTTGGAGATATCGAAGCCCGGTTCACCGCCCGGAATGATCGCGCCGGGTTGCACATAAAGCGGCGTGCCCGGAACGCTGTCATCCGCGCTGGAACCATACCAAGTATACCCGGCGAAGGTCGCGAGCGGCAGTTCCTGATCATCGAAAACCAAAACTTCAATGCCTTGGAGCGTATCGCTGCCTGCAGGGGCGCCGGGGCGATTGTCGGTAACAGCGAAAGTGCCATCGCCATTGTCGGTTACCGTAAAGTCGGCTCGATTGCCGAAATAGCGGGCGGAGTCATAGCCGGAGCCGCCCTGCAAGGCGTCATTGCCTGCCTCGCCGTTAAGTTCATCATCACCGGCATCGCCGAAAAGCGTATCGGCGCCCGCACCGCCGCGTATCGCATCCACGCCATCGCCACCGTACAGCGTCTGCGCGCCATTGCCGCCGCGCATGTCATCGTTGCCTGCATCACCATAGCCGGTGCCGCCATCGGCGCTGACTGTTACGATATCGGCATCGTCGCCACCATAAAGGGTGCCCAAACCCGAAAGCGTATCGCGTCCGGCATCGCCGTAGTAAGCGCCAGCGCCATTGGCCGTGATGACATCATCACCTTCATCGCCGTGGACAGTGCCACCGGCGACCGAGATATTGTCATCCCCCTCGCCACCGCTGACGATAGATGTGCCGAGCGAATCGTGGATCGTATCATTGCCATCGCCGCCATAGAGGGCGTCGTTGCCTTGGCCGCCCTGAAGGTAATCGGGTCCGGTTCCGCCATAAACGGTATCATCGCCTGATCCTGCATAGATCGAGTCTGCGCCGCCAAGACCCGAAATCGTGTCGTTCGAGGCCGATCCATAGAACACTTCGCCAGCCGATGTGCCTTCAAGTGTGACGCCTTCACCGCCGGGTGAGAAGCTAGGGTCAAAGCTGTCGAGCGTGAAATCACCGACCGAGGTGTTGAGCATCCGCACCAGCGTGGTCGCTGCACCTGTGCCCGCACCATCACGATCAAACAACAGCAGAACATCTGCCCCATCCTGCACCAGTGCCAGATGGCCGGTCAGGAATGGATTATCGCCCGAAGTGTAACCGCTTGTCTGGCTGAGAATGGAGGACAGGAACAGCCTGTCGCCACCTGGGCCGGTCGTGAAATCGGTGATCACGTCGGTCTGTCCGGTCGAGCGCCAGAGCAATTGGTAGGTATCCGAACCGCTACCGCCGGTCAGCTGCGATCCGGTATCGCCATAACCAACCTGTTGGAACGTATCGTTGCCTTCACCGCCGTCAATGGTGTTGGCCCCTTCAATGTCGAGGAGGGTATCGTTGCCGCTGTCACCGTAAAGATCGTCATTACCCGTCTGGCCAACGATGTAATCGGCGCCGCCACCACCACGAAGCTCATCGTTCCCGCGTCCGCCATAAAGCGAGTCATTACCATCATTGCCGAACACCGTGTCATCGCTGGGCGTGCCAAACAGCGAATTGCCTGCTGCGCCATCGTTGATGGTCGCGCCTGTACCGTCAGGCCCGAACTGCGGATTGAAATTGGCATAGCTGAGCGTTGCCGCATCGACATTCTGCAAACGCAGAACGGATTCCCAGACCGTGCCGGTGCCATCCGCGCTGAATTGCAGCACAGTATCCAGCCCATCCTGCAGCAGACGCAGGTATCCTGTGACGAACGGATTGTCTCCACCACCCAGATAGAGCAAATTGACATAATTGATGTCGATCAGGTCACCGCCGATGCCTGCGGCAAAATCGGTAATGACATCGGCTGGCCGACCTGTCGCCCAATTGATCTGGTAGGTATCGGTCCCGGTCCCGCCAGACATGGTGTCGACCAGCATATTGCCGCCGACGTAATAGAACAGATCGTTGCCTTCGCCACCGTACATCGTGTTGGCGCCCGAGGCGTCGACGAATGTGTCGTTTCCGATGCCGCCGAACAGGGTGTCGTCGCCGATGCCACCGTCGAGCGCATCGCTACCTTCCTCACCGCGAAGAGTATCGGACCCAGCTCCGCCATAGATCGCATCCGATCCATCGCGGCCCTCGATGACGTCATTGCTGACCGTACCGGTCAGGCTTTCAGATGCACTTGTGCCGATGATCGTGGCACCCGTGCCATCCGGCCCATACTGCGGGCCGAAGTTGTCATAAGTGAAGTTGCTGGCGGTCGTTCCTGCAAGGCGCAGCACGTTCTGCCAATCATCGCCAATACCGTCGACATTCAGTTGCAGCAGCGTGTCTGCACCATCCTGTTGTAGGCGCAGGAACCCACGAAGGAACGGATTGCCACCGGCAAGAGACAGGCCGCTGATATTGTTCAGTTCGATCACGTCACCGCCGATGCCGGTGGTGAAATCGGTTACCGTATCGAGCCCACTGCTGCCTGACCAGTTCAGGCGATAGAGATCGCGTCCGCTGCCACCAGCGTAGCTGTCGGCCCCTGCCCCTTGCCCAACCGAAGCGAATTCATCATCGCCACTACCACCGTCGAAGGTGTTATTGCCCTCGGTATCGTTGAAGTAGTCGTTGCCACCGTCGCCAGAAATCTGGTCATCGCCCGCACCGCCATAGAGGTTGTCGTTACCTTCGCCGCCATTGATGTCATCGTTGCCACTGTCACCATAGACTTGATCGTTGCCTGCATCGCCAAACACCGCATCGTTGCCGCGCCCCCCATAAAGGTGGTCTGCTTCGGTTCCCCCATCGAGCAGGTCATCGCCCGAATTGCCATAGAGATAATCGGCACCGCCGCCGCCATAGATGTTATCTTTGCCTGATGTGCCGTTCAGCGTGTTGGCTGCCGCTCCGTCAACGATCTCGATCCCCGCGCTGTCGGTGGCATGTTGAGGAGAGAAGTTCTCGCGCGTCAGGTCCTGCGGTGCCACACCCTGAAGCACCAGCACGGTTTGCCAGCTGTCGCTGCCGCCATTGGTATCGACCTGCACCAGCGTAGAGGTCAAATCCTCGCCCTGCACCACGCGCATGAAGCCCGAAGTAAAGGGGTTATCGCCACCGGCAAGGCCGCTGAACGAGGCGAGAACCAGCGAGATATCGAGGATATCGCCGCCTGCACCTACCGTGAAATCGGTGACGATATCTGCCGTACGCGTCGGGCTGACATAATCAATACGATAGGTATCGCGGCCTGCGCCGCCGGTCAGTGTGTCGGCAGCCCCGCCATCGTGGCTGACCTGCCAGAAGCTGTCATCGCCGCCATCGCCCAGGAACACCGCCCCGGCACCGCTGATCACCAGCGTATCGTTATCGTCACCGCCTTCGACATGCGAACCTTCCGAGCCGACCAGATAGTCTGCCCCGGTGCCGCCATAGATTTCATCGTTCAGGCCAGAGCCGCTGTAGATGGAATCGTTCCCAGCGCCGCCAGTCAGGATGTCTGAACCGTCATTGCCGGAAATCGTATCGTCACCATCGTCGCCATCGATCGTGTCGTTGCCTTCGCCGCCGACGAGACCGTCAGCCCCGGCTCCGCCATCAATGGTATCGGAACCGCTTCCACCATAAACCGTATCGTCACCGGCTCCGGCCTCGACGGTATCGTCACCCAGACCTGCGTCGATGGTGTCGTTGCCTTCGCCACCAAAGACGGTGTCTGCGCCTGCCAGCGCGTTGATCGTGTCATTACCGCCATTGCCGCTGATCGTGTCATCATCGGCCGTGCCAGTCAGGTTACCGGCGCCTTCACCGTCATTGATGGTCACGCCATCGACGCCGGTGGGCGAGAAGGCCTGCAAGATGTTGTCGCGCACGAACACTGTCGGCGCGGTGTTTTCAAAACGCAGAACGGTATTCCAGCTATCGGCCCCACCGTTTGGATCGATCTGCAGCAGGGTATCGGCACCATCGGCCACGAAGCGCAAATGGCCGCTGCCAAACGGATTGGTGCCGCTGGTGTAATTGCTCAACGAGGCCAGAAGATAGGCAATATCAAGCTGGTCACCGCCAACGCCGCCAGTGAAATCAGTGATCACATCCACGGTGTAGGTTGATGAATAGTAGTAGGGTCGGAACGTGTCGCGTCCGGTGCCGCCGGTAAAGCGGTCAGCCGTGCCACCGCCAAGCGTCAGCCACGTGAAGAAGTCATCCCCCGCGCCTCCATCGGCAATACCGCCGCCGCTGCCGCTCAGATAAAGCTGGTCTGCCCCTTCGCCACCATAAAGTGCGCCCCGGGCATTTTCGAGGTAGTCATCGCCACCATCACCGTAAAGTACGTCTCCGGCCTGACCGCCACCATAGACAGAATCCGCCCCTTCTCCGGCATAGACCGTGTCATCACCGGATTCAGCATAGATCGTATCGCCGCCATCCCTGGCCGTTATCGTGTCGTTATCGGATCCGGCATAAATGGCATCCGCGCCAAGGCTGCCGGTAAGAATATCATCTCCCGAGCCGCCACCAATGGTGCCGCCATCGGAATCTGCCCCCAAATCCACCGTATCGGCACCGCCATCACCATAAAGAACGTCATACCCTGCGCCGCCTGTGATCTGGTCGTTGTCGTCGCCACCATAGACGGTATCATTGCCAGGCCCGGCGTCGATCACATCATTGGCTGCTCCACCATAGATTGTGTCATTTCCGCCGTTGCCGGTAATCGTATCAGGGTCGGGCGTGCCGTTCAGAGTGTTGGCGTTTTCATCTCCGATCAGGATCAACCCAGCGCCATCGGGTGAATACCCTTGCACAAAGTTGTCCCTCGTCAGCACTTCGGGCGATATGCCCTGCAGCCGCAGAATCGTGTAGAAGTTCGTAGCCGATCCAGCAGTGCCGTCCTGATCGTATTGGACAAGCGTATCGGCACCATTGGCGATCAGCCGGATGTGTCCGGTGACGAACGGATTGCGGTTTGACGGCAGATTCGAAAACGAAACGGCCGAGAAATCAAGCAGATCACCGCCTGCACCGGCAGCAAAATCGGTGACCGTGTCCGCCGCATAGCTGGCAGAGAGATACGTAAAGACATAAGTATCGCGGCCTTCGCCGCCGGTCACCGTGGTAACACCGGCACCAGCGCTGATATCGCGGATCTGATCGTCACCCGCGCCGCCATCAACGCTGTCAGTGCCGAAGTCTGCCCCGCCATAGCTCAGATAGATGAGATCATCACCGCCGCCGCCGTAGACTTCGTCATTACCGCTGCCACCGTAATAGTTCTCCAGAGTATCGGCCCCATCGCCCCCGCGCACGATATCATTGCCATCGCCGCCGCGAATATCATCGCCCGCCTCGCCGCCGTCGATCGTATCGTTACCGGCGTCACCATAGAGATAGCCTGTGTCGGAACCGCCGGTGATGGTATCATTGCCAGAGCCGCCGTAGATCGTGTCGATCCCGGCACCGCCATCAAGCTGATCAGCACCACCCGCGCCGTAAATGGCATCATTCCCGCCGTTGCCGGCGATCGTGTCACCATCATTCGTGCCTGAAAGCGCGTTGCCATTTTCGTCATCGTTGATGACGATGCCCAAGCCATCGGGCGACCAGTTCTGGACAAGGTTGTCACGCGTGAGATTCGTGGCGTCAACGCCCACAAGCCGCATGAGAGCGACCCAGTTTCCAGATGAGCCTGCACCATCTTCGTCATATTCGAACAGCGTGTCGGCACCGACCTGGACAAACCGCAGATAGCCGTTGGTGAAGGGGCTTTCCTGACCGGGAAGGCTGTTGAACGAAAGAGCGCTGAAATCTATCCGGTCCCCACCGGCACCTGTCGCAAAATCGGTTACGACATCGGTGCTTGAACCGCTGCCGGGCATGCCGACCACATAGGTATCACTGCCGGTGCCGCCGGTAAGCGTGGCAACGCCAGGGCCAACGCCAACTTGCGCGAATGTATCGGCGCCCGCACCACCATCGACCTGATCGGTGCCACTGCTGCTTGATGCGTCTGAGTAGTAGGCGCGCAGCAAGAAGCTGTCATCGCCTTCTCCACCTTCTACCACATCGCTGCCACTATCGCCGCTGCCGTAATATGTGTTTTCCAGGTAGATGGTATCGTTGCCCGCTCCGCCAAAGATCGTATCGCCACCATCGGTGAAGCTGGATGAATTCGAATTGCCGGCGATGGTATCATCACCATCACCGCCATAGATCGTGTCACTCCCTGCGCCGCCTTCGATGTAGTCACTAGAGGCCCCGGCATCGATCAGATCATTACCGCCTTCGCCGTATATCTCGTCATAAGCGGCATTGCCGGTGATCGTGTCATCACCTTGGCCGCCAGATACTTGCGCGCCATCGGCCCCGCTTTGAACCGTATCATTGCCGCTTCCGGCGTAAATGTAGTCAAAGCCTGCACCGCCATCGATCTGGTCGGCACCGTTTCCGCCATAGATGGAGTCATTGCCGCCAAGACCGCTGATGGTGTCATCTGCCGAGCCACCGAAGAGTTCGTCAGCGCCTTCGGTGCCAACAACGGTAAGCGGCAGGTCCGCCGCTGGATCAAATCCGCCGAAATTCTCTGCAATGAAATCCCCGACCAGCCGGTTCTGGAAACGAACCAGTTCGACGAAGTCATTCGCGCTGCCATCTGCGCCATCGTAATCGCCGAACAGGACAACATCATCGCCCTGCTGTTCAAGCTTCAAGTGCCCTGTGGCAAACGGGTTCGAACCGGATGCATAGTTTGGCGGATACCCGAAGTTATCAAGGTCAAAAACATCGCCAGCAGCCCCGACGGAAAAATCAGTGATAACAACAACGCCGGGTGCTTCTGAATAATTGAAGCCGCTGTAGCGATAAGTATCAATGCCACCTCCGCCGGTGTACGTGCGCGAGACGGACGAATTACCAACCTCTTCGAAAGTATCGCTGCCATCACCGCCATCAATCACACCAGAACTGGTGGTTACGCGGATGGTATCGTTTCCTGCGCCGCCATAGACGTCAACAGAACCGCCATAGACCTGAATATTGTCGTCACCTGTCCCGCCGATCACGCTGCCCGAGGTTGCGTTAGCGGTCAGTTCTGCGCCCGATACTCCAATATCGCCGCCGTTATCGTACGGAGCGTAATAGGTTATCGTATCGTTGCCAGCGCCTGCATCGATCGTTGAAATGCCATTCTGAACGGAGATACTGTCGTCGCCATCACCGCCACCGATAGTATTGTGGCCGGCATCGTAATCATAGATGCTGTCGCTTCCTTCACCCCCGTAAAGCGCATCGTCTCCCAGTCCGCCGTAAAGTGTGTCGCTTCCGGTGCCACCGTACAGCGCGTCATTGCCGGTGCCGCCATCAAGGTAATCGTTGCCGTCGCCACTTGTGGGGAGTCCGATCAGGACGCCATCACGAACCTGAAAGGCCCATACTCCGGGCTGGTCGATGTTCCCTTCGCTTGTATGCAGTGACTGATCTGTCGGCAGAGAATAGGTTGTGTTGCCAATAGTGACATAAGGCGTGCCGATATAAAAACCCTGCGCTTCATAACGCAGCACAATATCAAAATCGCCGTCCCCCAACGCAGTAATCCGCATTTGAGCAGCAACCGGGACGGTACCGAAGGAATATCGGCCGACGTCGTCCCATGTGACGGTTATCGAATTGCTGGCGCTGTCGAAATCGTACCAGACAAGATTGCTGCCCGTGCTGTTGCCGCCAGGGCTCGGCTGCATATTGGTTGCACGGCTATCAAGATCGGTCGTTATCAGCCCGATCTGAAGGCTGGTAAACGCGATGTAGCCATTGTTGCTCAAAGAAAACGCAGTTGAACCACTGGCGATGCTGGCCCAATCGGCTGCGTCAAATTCGGCGGGAAACTGTATGTTGAATGTGCTGTCGTCGTTGCGCCCGACATTCTCTTCGCCAAACCCGGCAGTGCCACCAAGGCCATTGATCAGAGCATTGCTTAGAGTGCCAAAATAGCTCGTGAGATCAACCGGCAAAGGCGAAACATAAACGCCTTCATCGCCACCGTGCAGAATGTCGTTGCCGCGGCCACCATAAAGGCTGTCATCACCCAAACCGCCTTCGATCAGATCATTCGCGAAGCCACCGTCAAGAGAGTCGCTCCCACCAAGACCCTCGATTGAATCCGGTCCGAACCCGCCATAAAGCGAGTCGCTCTCCTCGGTTCCGATAAGCGTCTGCGGCTCGCCAACCAGCGGCAAGCCCAGATCAATGTTGACAGCGCTCAGCGTGCTCGCATCCAGATTTTGAAGTCGGATCAGATCAATGTAGCCATACATGCGCAGAACGGTATCCGCGCCATCCTGTACAGCTTCGAGCGTGCCGTCCTCGAACGGATTGCTGCCCTGATAGATGTAACCCTGTTCGAGCAGGCGGGCCAAACCGATCACATCTTCTGTGACATCGAAATCTGTGACGATATCGACCGCGCCACTTTGTCCGGAGTATTCAACGTAATAAATGTCGGCTCCGGCGCCGCCAGTCATCACATCAATGCGGCCATCACGAAAATCGTTGCGGTCATTTTCCGCACGATAATTCGCCCCGCTATCATTGCCGACCGCGCTGACCGGCCGGTTTACGCGCAAATCAAGGTTGGACCCGGGGCTATCGCCGAAGACGTCGTTGCCATCGCCGCCAAACAGCGTGTCTGCGCCCTCTCCGCCATCGATCAGGTCGTCACCAGCATCTCCGCGAAGGATATCGTCGCCCCAGTCGCCGACCATGCGATCTGATCCGCCGCCGCCGCTGTAGACATCGGTCTCGCCTGTGCCGAACAGGTAATCATTGCCATCGCCGCCTTCGGACGACGTGGAAAATCCCGTACCATTGCGCGCTAGGGCGGGGCTGAGATTGTCGACCTGCCAGGTGTTCAGATCAACATCTACGAGCCGCAGCATCGTCTGCCAGCTGCTGCCGGAACCATTGTAATCGACCTGCAGCAGAACATCCGCACCGTCCTGCAGCAGTTGCATGTGCCCGGTCTGGAACGGATTGGTACCATAGACATAATTCGACAGACCACCCGACGCGAGGAAGTTGTGCAAGTTGATCGTGTCGCGGCCATTGCCCAGATCTACGGTCTGAAAATCGGTGATCACATCCTCGCCACCGCCGAAGCCATAGCTTAGGACATAGCGGTCGGACCCATTGCCACCGGTCATCGTGTCTGTTGAAGAATTGTCGCTCTGCTGGCGGAAGGTGTCGTCACCTTCTCCGCCGTACCAGAATATCCCTTCTGACCCGGCAGAGAACAGCGAATCGTTACCGCCATCACCATGTATCTGCGATCCGGCCGACATTGCTTCGATCAGATCATCATCGTCACCGCCATAGATCGTATCGACACCACCGCCCGAATAGTCGTAGGCATAGATTTGATCCTGCCCTGCACCGCCGTAGGCAACATCGGCTCCGTCGCCGGTGTAGATCTGATCGTCTCCGCTTTCGCCATGAAGCGCATCGTTGCCACCATCGCCCGTAACAACATCATGCCCGCCACCGGCATTGATAGTGTCATTGCCTTCACCGCCGTAAAGCGTGTCGCCCTGCCCGCCATAGGTGCTGCCAAAATTGTCGGTATAAGGCTCAACAGAGCCGTCAGACCCCGTGATGATGTCATCGCCATCTTCACCGGAGATATTGTCCAATCCGCCATTGCCAACAATGGTATCATTGCCGCTCCCGCCGAAAAGATTTTCACGGTAGACAGAAACGACACCATTTTCATCGGTAGAGGTAATCTGCGCGCTAGACCCAGTAATCGTGTCGTCGCCATAGTCGCCATAAATATCGCCGACACCGGCTGCTAATTCTGCCGAGATCGTATCATTTCCTTGATCACCATAAATATAGAAGCCACCATTGCTTTGAACATTAATGACGTTATCAAGATAATTGCCATAAGCAGTGGCAAAAGTATCAGCAATGACCGTCAGATTTTCAACATTTTCTGGTAACACTGTATAGACAGTGTCAAGGGTACCAGTGCCAGCAATGACCGTGTCGATACCCTCGTCAGCAGCCTCGATTACTTGATCACTTTGCTCATCAACAAGATACGTGTCGTTTCCGGCACCTCCGGCCATCACATCAGCACCAGTGCCGCCATCAAGCTGGTCATCGCCGCCAAGACCGTTCAATTGATCTTCGCCCTCAAGACCCTCGATCAGGTCGGCATTTTCAGTGCCGTTAAGGAGGTCGTTACCATTGGTGCCTAGAACGTCCATTGCCAGTTCTCCATGCCTTCAGATGGCGGAAAACCAGCGTGGTTGCCGAATTGAAGATACGGGTTACCGACGCAGGACACTATGTGTGCAAGCGCAAGCCATGGCTGCCAAATGCATGGGTCAGACCCCGTAGATCAACTGGCAACCCTGCTGGCTCATTATAGACGGCATTAACCATGCCTGCCCCGCCTTGGCGCTTTCTGTTTATGCATCCCTTTCGGATATAGCAACGCATGTGCGCTACTCGATCTGCGCCTCACATCAATTGTCATATATATAACAGCACACTTTGATGGTGCCTGTTGGGCCGACTGTGTTACCCCAAAAATCAAGGTCTAGTTGGACGCGCTGTCCTTGTTTGATAAATCCAACAGAAGCCAAGTGTTCGGTGGTGCGTTTGTCTCAATACATAAGAAAATCTGGATCTTGCACTTGAACGGGACTGAAAAATAGAAATGCTGCACAGCCTGTCATGAAAAGACACACGCTGTTGCCGATGTGGCAACAACGCATAATTCCGATTAGCATTGTGGCGGGGAAGCGCGCGAATCAAGAAAACAAGCCAGATCAATAGCTGGCTGAGTGGATTGCGTAGGAGACGCACGCGCGCAGCCGATGTTGGCTATCGCGCGAAACGGGGGGATCTTGCGTGTTTCTGAGCCAGTCGATGCGAAGTGGCGAACTGTGGGAAGCGGCAAAGGCCTATCGCAAGGTTTTCCTCGCAGTCATTGCGGCAAGTGCCGTGCTCAACGTGCTGCTACTTGGCGGCTCGCTGTACATGATGCTGGTTTACGATTCCGTCTTGCCAAGCCGCTCGCTGCCCACGCTGGTCGGCCTGCTGGTTCTGCTGGCCGGCGTTTACCTTTTTCAGGGTTATTTTGAGGCTCTGCGCGCAGGGATGCTGGCCGACGTGGCCAATGGCCTGGACCGGCGGCTTGGTGCGCGCGTGCAACATGCAATGTCCCAGCTTCGGCTCCAGGGAGGCCGGTCGTCGGGCGACGGAATGATCCCGATGCGTGATCTGGAACAGGTGCGCGCGTTTCTTGCCGGTGGCATCGCCACACTGATCGATCTGCCGTGGATCCTGTTCTTCGTCGCAGTGCTGTTTGCCCTGCACTTCTGGCTCGGCATCACGACCCTGATTGGTGCAACAGTGATCTTTTCACTGACGATCCTAACCAACCGCACGATGCAGCAACCCTCATCGCAAGTCGCTCAATTGGCGGCGGAACGGAACGGGACGGCTGAAGAGCACTTGCGCCATACTGATTTGCTGGCCGCCCTCGGCATGCGCGAGCGGATGCAGGAGCGCTTCGAGGCCATCAACCGGCGCTACACAGCCACACAAAATGCGCTGAACCGTTCGGCAACGGCCTTTACCGGGCTCAGCAAGATCCTGCGCCTCGCGCTGCAATCGCTGATCCTTACCGTCGGGGCTTTGCTGGTGATCAATGACCGGGCAAGTGGCGGTGTCATCTTTGCAGCATCGATCCTGTCCGGTCGTGCGCTCGCCCCTGTGGATCAAGCGATCGGTAACTGGAAGAACATGATAGCGGCGCGCAATGGCTGGATGCGGTTGACCGAACTTCTGGACAAGGTGCCGATGGCCGCGAACATCTCCACGGCGCTTCCGGCCCCCGCTGCAAGGCTTGATGTGGAAGCATTGTTCGTTGGCGCGCCCGGTACGCAGACGCTGATTATCAACGGCGTGCGCTTTTCGCTTAAAGCTGGCGATGCTTGCGGTGTGATCGGACCAAGTGGCGCTGGGAAATCAACGCTCGGCCGCGCGCTTGTGGGGATCTGGAAACCGGCGCGCGGGCATGTACGGCTCGATGGTGGCGCGCTTGACCAGTGGACCGAGGCCGAGCGAGGGAAATTCATCGGCTATTTGCCGCAAAGCGTCGAACTGCTCGAAGGAACCGTAGCGCAAAACATCTCGCGCTTTGATCCCCGACAGGAAACGGATCCGCAGGCCTCGTCCGCCGCGATCATCGCCGCAGCGCGCGCCGCGGGCGTCCATGACCTGATCACGCGCTTGCCGAAGGGCTATGATACGCCCGTGGGCAGAGGCGGCGAGACGCTGCCTGGCGGCCAGCGCCAGCGCATCGGTCTTGCCCGCGCGCTTTATGGCGATCCTTTCCTTGTAGTGCTGGATGAGCCGAACTCGAACCTTGATGCCGATGGCGATGCTGCCTTGGAAGAGGCGGTGATGGCTATTCGCGCCCGCAGCGCGATTGCCGTGATCATCTCGCACCGGCCCGGCATTGTCGAGCGGACCAGCCATGCCCTGATCCTGCGTGATGGCCAGGTTGCAGCTTTTGGCGCCACGTCTGAAGTGCTGGCACGCCTGAAACCGGAAAAGCCGAACGGCACTGGTGCACTTGCACCCGCAGAAAACGGGGCCTGACCATGCAGACTGACATCGCAGTGCCTCACCCGCACGCTGGCTCAGACCATGAGTATGACCCCGAGGCCGACGCTATCCGCAAGGTACGCGCGGTTTCCATCGCCCTGATGGTCCTGCTCGCGCTGTTCATTGTGGCAGGAATGCTCGTGCCCATCGGTGGTGCGGTTATAGCAGGAGGACAGGTTGGCGTTGAATCCCGCGTGAAGCGGATCGCCCATCCCAGCGGCGGCGTGGTCGCCGAGATTTTGGTACGCAACGGCCAGCATGTTCGCAAGGGCGATGTGCTTATGCGCTTTGATGACCGGGTGACCGGGGCCGACGCGCAGTACTCCAGCCTGAGCGTAAGTCAGATGCTGGCGCAACGCGCCCGGCTTGAGGCCGAGCGTCTTGGCGCATCGACCATCCGCTTTCCGGCAGACCTGACCCGCAACGATCCCGAGGCCGCCAAGGCGATGACGGACGAGGAAAACCTGTTCCGCATCCGGCAGGCGGAACAGGCCGGAATGACTGCGCAATTGCGTTCCCGGATCGCACAATACGATCAGCAGATAATGGCGCACCGTTCACAGATCCGCAGCCTTGAAAAGCAGGCCGTACTGATCGAGCCTGAACGCAAGGGCGTGCGCGAGTTGTGGGAGCAGGACCTCGTCACGATCAGCCGCCTCAACCAGCTGGAGCGCACCGCTGCCGACATCGAGGGAAACATCGGCGCGATGCAGGCCGATATCGCGCAGGCCCAGGCACGGATCACCGAGGCCCGCCAGCAGATTATCCAACTGGCCGAAACCCGCCGATCCGAGGCTGGGACGCAGCTTGCCCAACTCAACGCCGTGCTCAACCAGCAGCAGGTCCGCAGCGTTTCAGCAGGCGATGCGCAAGACCGCAGTCTGGTGCGGGCGCCTTATGACGGCGTGATCGACAAGCTGGCCTTCAACACCATTGGCGGCGTGGTGCGCGCCGCAGAGGTGATCATGGAAATCGTGCCCGATAGTGACACGATGCTGGTTGAGGCTGCTGTTGCCCCTGCCGATATCGACCGCGTTCGCGACAGCCAGACTGCCCGTATCCGCTTTACCGCGTTCAGCAACACCGCCACGCCCGAGATTTCAGGCAAAGTCGTGTTTGTTGCAGCCGATCTCACCACCGATGCCGAAGGCCGAGCCAGCTTTTATCCCGCGCGCATCGCAATCGATCAGGCCGAGCTCAAACGATACCCGGAACTTGCGCTCAAGCCCGGGATGCCCGCCGAGGTGTTCATCGAATCCGGCGACCGCATGATGATCTCGTACATCACCAAGCCGCTGCGTGATCAGTTCGCGCGGGCGTTCCGCGATGATTGACATGCGCCGTACGCTTCCGGGTCTGCTTGCGACCTTTGCTTCGCTCGTCATTTGCTCCACCGCCTGCGCGCAAAGCACGCAAGGTGGGGAAGCTGCGCGCGACGAGGCTGCACCGCAGCCTGTCACTCGGCTCGAACAGGCGCTGGCGCTGGCCTACGATGCCAATCCCGAACTCTTGGCGCAACGTGGCGTCTTGCGGTCAACAGACGCGCTCTATCCCGGAGCGCGGTCGGCCTACGGGCCGCAAGTGAGCCTTGAAGGACGGCGGCAGTTTGCGTGGGACCGCACACAACTGCAGAGCGGCAATTACGCATCGATTGATGGCTTTGCATCAACCGCCGCACTCGTGTTCACGCAGCCGCTTTACAGCTTCGGCCGCCGTTTCGCGTCAGAGCAGGCAGCGCTGGCCCAGATCGATCTGGGCCGCAACCAGCTTCGGCTGAGCGAGGCTGAAACGATGTTCACGGTAATCCGTGACTATGTGTTCCTGATGCGCGATCGCGCCATTGCCGAAATCAGCATCGAAAACCTCGATCTGCTTGATCGCCAGCTTTCCGCCAGCGCCGCGCGCTTCAAGGTTCGCGAAGTAACCTCAACCGACTTGCAGCAAGTAGAGACGCGCGTCGCTGTGGGCCGCGCGCAGCTGCTCAATGCAAAAGGCAGCGTGGGCGCCAGCGAATCGCGCTTTCTGCAAAGCATCGGCGCGCTGCCGGGTATGCTCGCCCCGCCCCCACCGCTTGATCCGCGCGTGGCCACGCTGGACGAGGCCTATGCCATTGCCGAAGCGGAAAGCGCGCTGATCCATGCGGCAAAAGCGCGCGAGCGGGCCTCACGCGCAGAACTTGCCGCTGCCCGTGCCGATCAATACCCCAACGTGACCCTGCAAAGCAGCGGCGCTTATGGAACGGTCACACCCTATTCCAACAACCGCCGCACGACTGAACTGCGATCAGCCATCGTCGTGGGGATTCCACTGATTGATGGTGGCAACCGCCGCGCCCGGATCGAAGCCGCCGAACAGGCCAACGATGCCGATTGGCGTCTGCTCGATGCGGCCTTGCGCGATACCCGCCAGTCCGTAGCCGAAGCATGGAACAACTGGCGTGCCGCCGGGCAATCGGTCGAATATTTCCGTACCGCTGCCGAAGTTGCACGCAAAGCCTATGACGGTGCAGCGATCCAGGAAAAGGCCGGTGCACGCACCACGCTCGACGTGCTTGATCTGGCACGTGATCTGCTGAATGTTCGGACCAGCTATGTAAGCGCAATGGCCAGTGAATATTTGGCAAGAGCCGCGCTGCTGGCCGCCTTGGGCCGCCTCGAAGCGCCGCTGCTTCTGCCCGATGTGCAACGCTATGATCCCGAACAGAACTTCCGCAAGCAGCGCTGGCGCGGCGATGTGCCGCTGGTCACGTCGATCCTCTCTGACCTTGATTCCATCCCCGTGGGCGATCTGGACACAGACCGCACATATCGCGATGCTGCCGCCACGCTGCGCAGTAGCGACACTGTGCCTGCAGGCGGGCCCTGACGGCCCGCAGCACAGCGGCGCTTGGCCATAATCAGGGCAATAACAGGCTGGAATCTCCGTAGGAATAGAAGCGGTAGCCTTGCGCAATGGCATGTGCATAAGCGGCCTGCATTCGGTCCAGACCCATCAGCGCGCTGACCAGCATGAACAGCGTGGACTTGGGCAGGTGAAAGTTGGTCATCAACCCGTCGATAGCGCGGAAGGTATATCCGGGCGTGATGAAGATCGCGGTATCTCCTTCGAACGGGCGGATCACCCGATCTTCGCCCGCAGCGCTTTCCAGCAGGCGCAGCGAGGTGGTGCCAACCGCGATCACACGATTGCCTGCAGCGCGCGCAGCGTTGAGCCGATCTGCTGTGGCGGCATCGATCGTGCCCCATTCGGCATGCATCTGGTGGTCCTGCGTATCATCCGCCTTTACCGGCAGGAACGTGCCCGCACCCACATGCAACGTGAGCGTTTCAGTGCGGATACTGCGGGCAGCAATGGCTTCCATCAAACGCGGCGTAAAGTGCAGCGCGGCGGTAGGCGCAGCAACCGCGCCATCCTTGGCCGCAAACATCGTCTGGTAATCTTCGCGGTCCTGTTCGTCGGTCGGCCGTTTGCCCGCAATATAGGGGGGCAGCGGCATCTGTCCGGCCCGTTCCAGCAAGACCTCCACCGGTTCATCGCCGGGGAAGAGCAGCGTCCAGCTGCCATCGGCAAACCGGCTTTCGGCAAAGGCAGTCACGCCAGCCCCGAACAGGATTTGATCACCCTCGCGCAATCGCTTGCCATTGCGAACGAAGGCCTGCCAACGCCGCAGGTCGATGCGCTTGTGCAGGGTCGCGCCAATCCGCGCCTCACCACGCTGGCCTTCCAGCTGCGCCGGGATTACGCGGGTGTCGTTGAACACCAGCACGTCGCCGGGATTCAGCAGCGACGGCAGATCAAGGACCGTTAAATCCTCCAGCGAGCCAGAGCCGGGTACGGATAGCAGCCGCGCAGCATCACGGGGCCGCGCAGGACGCAGGGCGATGTTTTCGGTCGGCAGTTCGAAATCAAAAAGATCAACGCGCATGGCTGCGCCCTAGACGCAAATGCTGGCGCTTGCGACTCCCGTCAGTTTGACGAAGAGTTGCTGAGCATATCGGCAGAAAACGCCTTCGTTTCCTTCGGTGCCTGAATGACCGGCGCGGGCTTGTTATCCGCAGCTATCGAGGCTTGCACGATCTTGGTTGGGTTCGCGGGCGGTTCGCCGCGCGCAATCGCATCAGCATATTCCATGCCTGCAATCACCCGGCCAAAGTTCGTGTATTTGTTGTCCAGCGCAAACCGCGGATAAAACACGATAAAGAACTGGCTGTTGGCGGTGTTCGGCTCGTTCGTGCGCGCCATCGAAATCGATCCGCGCATATGCGGGACGGTGTTGAACTCCGCATTCAGATCGGGAAGCGTCGATCCGCCCTGGCCCGTGCCGGTGGGGTCCCCGGTCTGCGCCATGAAGCCATCGATCACGCGGTGGAAGATGATACCATCATAAAAACCCTGGCGCACCAGCGTCTTGATCCGCTCGATATGCGAAGGGGCCCATTCCGGCATCAGCCTGATCGCCACCCGGCCACCGTTCGACAAATCAAGATAGAGCAGGTTTTCGCGGTCCACGCTCTGATCGGTGTTGACCACATAATTGATCGCCTTGGGCGCAGCGTCAGCCTTCTTATCCTCGGCCAAAGCCGGAGAAGCGGTCAAGGCAGCGCCGAGCGCGAGAGCGGTGAAAAAGCGCAAGACCATGAAATCATCGAACTCCGAAAGCGTCTAGCGCCGATAGTCTGCCCGCGCTGTCGCTGCAATGAACGATTTCTGTTTGTTTCCGGCGCGCGATGCCATCACTGCAAGATCAGTAATCGCCAAGACGGCCCATTTTTTCCACCCGCGCCACCACTTCATCGCGCACCGCCGGGGTCACGAAATCGGCAATCTCTCCACCGAACAGCGCGATTTCCTTGACCAGCTTGGAAGCAATCGGCTGCAAGCTGACATCAGCCATCAGAAACACGGTCTCAATCCGCGCATCAAGCTTCTGGTTCATGCCAGCCATCTGATATTCGTATTCAAAATCGGCCACGGCGCGCAAACCCCGCACGATCACGCTGGCACCTTGCGCCCGCGCAAATTTCATCAGCAGCGCGTTGAATCCGACCACTTCAACATTGTCGATTCCTTGATCAGACACTTCACGCACGACCATGGCCATGCGTTCATCTGCAGTGAACATCGGATTTTTCGACATGTTCGTGGTTACGCCGATGATCAACCTGTCGACCAGCTTTGCGCCACGCCGGATGATGTCCAGATGACCAAGAGTTATGGGATCAAACGTGCCGGGGTAGACGCCAATGCGCTGCGCCATCAGTGATTCCTCTCCACGATGAAGCGCGCCAGTTCGCGCAGCAGATCGGCCTCAGGGCCATAGCTGGACAGGAATTCTATCGACTGGTCCACCAGCATCCGCGCCTGTTCGCGCGCCCGCTCTGGCCCCAGCAGCGACAGGAACGTCTCCTTGCCCTGCCGCTCATCCTTGCGCAGCGCCTTGCCGGCAGCGGCTTCATCGCCTTCGGCATCCAGCAGATCGTCGGCAATCTGGAAGGCAAGGCCAATGTCGCGGGCATAGCCGCGCAGGTGCGTCCGGCCTTCAGGCGGAACCTTGCCCAGAATCGCGCCCATTTCGACTGAGGCAGAGAGCAGAGCGCCAGTCTTCAACTGCTGCAACCGAGTGACCGTCGGCAGATCGAACGTGGATGTTTCGGCAACGATGTCCATCATCTGCCCGCCGCACATGCCGTTCATCCCGCTGGCCGTTGCCAGCGTGCGGATCAGTTCGATGCGCGTGAACGGATCGCCGCTCGTTGCCGGATCGGACAGAACCTCGAACGCGAAATCGTGCAGCGCATCGCCCGCCAGCACCGCTGCGGCATCATCGAACGCCAGATGCACGGTCGGCTTGCCATGGCGTAGCGCATCGTTGTCCATACAGGGCAGATCATCGTGGATCAGCGAATAAACGTGGATCGCCTCAATCGCCGTGCCCACCCGCACCGCCGCTTCGCGCGAAACGCCAAACATTGATGCCGTGGCGCAGACCAGCAGCGGGCGAACCCGCTTGCCGCCGCCAATCGTTGCATAGCGCATCGCCTCGATCAGCCGGTCACGCGGATCGCCGGGCACCGGCAGCAGCAGATCGAAACTCTTGTCGATATCCTCCGCAATCGCCTTGAGCGCGGGCTTCAGAAGTCCGGTTTGCGCCACCATCGCTGCCTCGTTCAACCTTGCGCTTCATCAAAGGGGCGCAAGCCCTGCGGCTTGCCATCACGGTCGGCCACAATCGCCTCGATTCGCGCCTGCGCAGCATCGAGCCGTGCCTGACAATGCGCCCGCAGGGCATCACCGCGGGCATAAAGATCAATCGATTCATCCAGCGGCGCATCGCCACTTTCCAGCCGCCGCACGGTGGATTCAAGTTCCTTCAACGCCTCTTCAAAGCTGAGGCCAACGATGTCTGGTGCGATTTCAGGTCCGGTTCCCATGAAGGCAGCATTGACGGCGCGCGGGGGCGTGGTCAAGCTTCGATCCAAGGCAAAACGCTGCGTTTGCGCTTCAGGAGACTATCCGCCCATGCAATATGTTATCGCCTATATCGGTGCAGCCGTGGTGTTCGGGGCGCTGGATGCCGTGTGGCTCGGCTGGGCAGGATCAAAGCTCTATCGCCCTGCGCTGGGCAATCTGCTTGCCGACCAGTTCCGCCTTGCCCCCGCGCTGGTGTTCTATGTCCTGTATCTTGCCGGAATCATCTGGTTTGCGGTGCGTCCCGGCCTGTCGCAGGGCCTCGGGGCAGCGGCGCTGAACGGGGCCATTCTCGGTGCTATGTGCTACATGACCTATGACCTTACCAGCCAGGCCGTGCTGGCGCGTTGGCCGGTGCATGTGACGATCATCGATGTCATTTGGGGCACCTTTGCCACCACCGTGGCCGCCACTGCCGCCACATGGATCGCGCTCAAGTTTGCCTGACAGGACTAGCCTAGCGCGCCTTGCAACGCTAAGGCGCGCGGCATGTCCGAGATCACCGCAGAAGTCGTCGTCGCCCATGGGCTGTCCGAGGAAGAGTACCAGCGCGTTCTGAACGCGCTCGGGCGTGAACCAAACCTTGTCGAACTCGGCATCTTCTCGGTCATGTGGTCCGAACATTGTTCCTACAAATCAAGCCGCATCCACCTCAAGAAGCTGCCCACCAGCGCGCCTTGGGTGATTTGCGGCCCCGGTGAGAACGCCGGCGTGATCGATATCGGCATGGGGCCAGATGGTGTGGGCCAGGCCGCCATCTTCAAGATGGAAAGCCACAACCACCCCTCGTACATCGAACCCTATCAAGGCGCGGCAACCGGCGTCGGCGGCATCCTGCGCGATGTGTTCACGATGGGCGCAAGGCCCGTAGCGAACATGAACGCGTTGCGCTTCGGCCGCCCAGATCACCCCAAGATGAAACATCTGGTGCAAGGCGTCGTCGCGGGCATCGGCGGCTATGGCAATTGCGTTGGCGTGCCGACTGTAGGCGGCGAGACCAACTTCCACCCCGCCTATGACGGCAACATCCTCGTCAACGCGATGACCGTGGGCGTCGCTGATCAGGACAAGATTTTCTATTCCGCCGCCACCGGCATCGGCAATCCGATCGTCTATGTCGGCTCAAAGACCGGGCGCGATGGCATCCACGGCGCGACCATGGCCAGCGCCGATTTCGGCGAGGATTCCGAAGCCAAGCGCCCCACCGTGCAGGTCGGCGATCCCTTCACCGAAAAGCTGCTGATCGAGGCCTGCCTCGAACTGATGGCGACAGACGCCATCGTGGCGATTCAGGACATGGGCGCCGCAGGCCTCACCTCTTCGTCGGTTGAAATGGCTACCAACGGCAAGGCCGGCATCATCCTCGACATGGACAAGGTGCCCTGCCGCGAAGAGGGCATGACGCCCTACGAAATGATGCTCTCGGAAAGCCAAGAGCGCATGCTCATGGTCCTCAAGCCCGGCAAGGAAGCCATGGCCGAGGCGATTTTTCGCAAGTGGGAACTCGATTTCGCGGTCATCGGCGAAGTGACCGACACCGGCCACATGGTCCTGAAATTCAAGGGTGAGACCGTCTGCGACATTCCGCTCGGTCCACTGGCTGAAGACGCCCCACTCTATGATCGCCCCGCGCTCAGCCTTGAAGACTACAAGGCCTGGGCCAAGGTGCCGCCGCTTGGCGATATCCCGGAATCGACCGATATCGGCGCTGACTTGCTGAAACTGATGGCCTGCCCCGATCTGGCAAGCCGCCGCTGGATCTACGAACAATACGATTCGCAGGTCGGCGCAGACACGCTGCAAAAGTCGGGCGGCGACGCCGCTGTTGTGCGCATCCACGGCACGCAAAAAGCGCTCGCCATGAGCACCGATTGCACCCCGCGCTATTGCTATGCGGATCCTTATGAAGGCGGCAAGCAGGCGGTGGCCGAAACCTACCGCAACATTTGCGCGGTCGGCGCGCGCCCGCTGGCGATCACCAACTGCCTGAACTTCGCCAACCCCCAGCGTCCTGAAATCATGGCGCAGATCGTCCATGCGCTCGAAGGCATGGGCGATGCTTGCCGCGCGCTCGACTATCCCATCGTTTCGGGCAACGTCTCGCTTTATAACGAGAGCAAGGCCACCGGCGGCGGTTCGGCCATCCTGCCCACGCCTGCGATTGGCGGAGTCGGGCTGATGGAAGACCATGAGATCATGGCAACCGTCGCGTTCAAGGCTGAAGGCGAAGCGATCTTCGTCATTGGTCAGAACAATGGCCACCTCGGCCAGTCGCTGTGGCTGCGCGAAATCCACGGCCGCGAAGCGGGCGATGCCCCTACTGTCGATCTGGCCGCCGAGCGCCGTCACGGCGAATTCGTCCGCGAACTGATTGCACAGGGCAAAGTCAGCGCAGTACACGACGTTTCCGACGGCGGCCTTCTCGTCGCGCTGGCCGAGATGGCGATGGCCAGCGGCATTGGCTGCCAGCTTGAAGAAATCGGCGACCATTTCACCGCATTCGGCGAAGATCAGAGCCGCTACATCGTGACCAGCACGGTGGCCGAAACCATCCAGGCCGCCGGTATCCCGATGACCCGCATCGGCACCACAGGCGGCAATGCCGTATCCGGCCCCGGCTTCTCGGTTCCGATCACCACCCTGCGCGAAGCCAACGAAGCCTTCTTCCGCGATTGGATGGAAGGCTAACCCATCGCACCTAACAACGCGCCCCCGCGAAGGCGGGGGCCTCAGGGTTGTTACGGAAAGGCAACTTGAACCGCCTGAGGCCCCCGCCTTCGCGGGGGCGCGACGCTTGTGACTTCAAGCCGCCAGTTTCACCTTCGCGCTCTTGCCCAGCAAATCATACGGATCAACGCCCAGCCCGCGCCAGATCGCATGCGCCTCATGATAATGAACCGCCGGCGTAATGTTCAGCCGCCGCCGCACATCCTCAAGCGGCATCGGCAGCAACTCGGTCAGTGCCTGTTCGCACAGCCGCGGGCAGGCTTTGCCCAGTTTCTGCCCTTCCCGCACGGCCTTCAGCACCGGAGCGCTGCGGCGGGTCTGCTTGTTGATGTTCAGCCCCGCCATGTATCCGATGAACAGATGCGCAGGTGATGGCTGCTGGCTGTAGGTGAATGCCAGCACGCAAGCCTCACCCAAAGCGTCGCGGCCATATCCGGTCAAAACATGAAGCATATCATGCACATCGCGCATGCGGTTGAGATACCACTTGAACTGATCGTCGAACTGTTCGAACCCGCTTGAGCGCGTAAAGCGGTCAAACTCTTCCACCAGTCCTTGCGCGCTCAGCCCCTCGCGCTCCATAAAATCGCAATAGGCATGAGCCAAGGATCCTTTGGGCGTCAGGCGCAGGGCCGCATGATCATCGAGGATCGCCGGGAGATAGGGCTCCTTGGCGCGCAAAACCTGCCCGCGCTCACTGCGCAGGAAGCTTTCGGCCGAACCCCGCAGGTTCCGCCACGGAAGCGATTGGAAGATATGGAACACCTCTTCGGTGTTTTCCTTGTCCTTCAGCAGGTTCTGGAAATGCCGCCACGCCTTGAACGGCCTGAGCTTCATCTCGGGTCGACGCTCGTCATAGATCGGCAGGTCGGCACGGATCGCACAGGTCATGGCATTCACGGCGATTCTCCCATTAATCTTGCAGCGGGATACTAACAGGAGTGTAAATACACCGTCAATCCAGCACCCAGTGCTCGCGCGCAATGCCCAGAAGGGAAAGGATCGCGGTCAGATCGCCCCGGTCGATCCAGCCATTGGCCGCCGCGCGTGCCTTGGGCTTGGCGCGGTAGGCGATGCCGAAACTGGCGGCCTCGATCATCGGAATGTCATTCGCGCCATCGCCGGTGGCAAGGCTGAACGCCCCCTCACCCAAGCGCGCGGCTTCTTCCAGCAGCACCTGCTTCTTGACCGCGCTGTCCACGATCCCGCCCACCAGTTCGCCGGTAAGCTTGCCATCGTGCAGCCCAAGCCGGTTGCCCACCACCCGATCAAAGCCCAGCAATTGCGCCACCGGATCGGCAAAGGAATGGAAACCGCCCGTCACCAGCACCGTATGGCAGCCGCGCGCCTTCAGCGTGGAAACCAGCGTGCGCGCACCGTCCATCGGACGGATGCGTTCATCCAGACACTGTTCAATCGCGCTCTCTGGCAAGTCCTTCAGCAGCCCAACCCGCTCGCGCAGCGCGGATTCGAAATCGAGTTCGCCCTGCATCGCACGCTCGGTGATCGCCGCGATACGCTCTTTCAATCCGGCAAAATCGGCCAGTTCATCAATGCATTCCTGCCCGATCATGGTCGAATCCATATCCGACACGAACAGGTGCGGCACATCGATCAGGCCTTCGGCCACCAACAGATCGGATTCGGGGAAACACTGGTCGAGAATCTGGCGGATGCCCACCGGATTGCCTTCCACCACTTCCAGTTCCAGCACCTCGTCACACGTGTCGAGCATGCCCGCGCCCGCCACTTCCCAATCGCGCGCCTCGATCATTTCCATCGCAAGCGAGAGATTGTCACCAAGCGTCTCGGGGTCTGCTATCAGGCGCGCGATGATCAACGGGGAATCCTTTTCTGAAAGCGCGTGGCATGTCGGGGCTGACAGGCCGCGCGTCGCGCTAATCGCAGGGCCGACCGCCAGCGGCAAGAGCGATCTGGCCGTCCAGCTTGCCTTGCATGCAAAAACGCATGGGCGCGAGGCCGTGATCATCAACGCCGACAGCGCGCAAGTCTACGCCGACCTTGCGGTGGTCAGCGCCCGCCCGTCAGAAGCGGAAATGCAAGGCGTCCCGCACTTGCTGTTCGGTGCATGGGACGGCGCGCAAGCCTGTTCCGCCGCCGATTGGGCTGCTGCTGCAAAGCGTGAAATTGCGGCCGCCTTTGCCGCAGGCGCCTTGCCCATCCTCGTGGGCGGCACCGGCCTCTATATCAACACGCTGCTGCACGGCATCGCCCCGGTCCCGGAAATCGCCCCTGACGTACGCGAAGCGGTGCGCGCTATGCCCGTCGCGGAAGCCTACGCCGCGCTCCAAGCCGAAGACCCTGATCGTGCCGCCCTGCTGGCCCCGGCCGATGCCCAGCGCATCACCCGCGCGCTGGAGGTCGTTCGCTCCACTGGCGCTCCTCTAGCCCACTGGCAGCAACAGCGCACCGGCGGCATTGCCGACACGATCGACCTAGCCCCGGTCATCCTGATGCCGGATCGCCAGTGGCTCTACCGCCGTTGCGATCTGCGCTTTGAACACATGTGGCAGGCAGGCGCGGTTGGCGAAGTGCAGGCATTGCTCGCCCGCAACATGGCCGATTCGCAGCCAGTGATGCGTGCCATCGGTGTGCCAGAAATTGCGGCCTTCCTGCGCGGCGAATTGTCACAGGTCGAGGCCATCGCGGCTGGCCAGCAGGCGACACGCAACTATGCCAAACGGCAATTCACGTGGCTCAAAAACCAGAATCCGGGCGATTGGCCACGCATCACGTACGAAAATTCCATTGACACGACCCATATCGTAAGTTTATTGCGCACCTAGCCGGTTGACACGACCATTTGTGTCAATTAACAGGCCGTCACTTGCTTGGTCCACCTCATGTGCGGATCAGGCGCCCGAGGTGGGAGAGACGGCCCGGCGCAGCTAGTCTGTAGCCGGGCCGCAGTTTTTTGTTTTTCAGGCGCGGTATCGGGGCTAACGGCCCTCCCACGCGAAGATAGGGTGAAGCAACGTGACAACCGAGCGCAGCGGCGCCGAAATTCTGGTCGAAAGCCTTGTCGCCAAGGGCGTCGAATTCGTGTTCGGCTATCCCGGCGGCGCAGTGCTGCCGATCTATGATGCGCTGTTCGGCGATGAACGCATCCGCCACATCCTCGTCCGGCATGAAGCAGGCGCTGCCCATGCGGCGGAAGGCTATGCCCGCGCCACCGGCAAGCCCGGCGTCGTGCTCGTCACCTCCGGCCCGGGCGCGACCAATGCGGTCACCGGTATTGCCGATGCGTTCATGGATTCGATCCCGATGGTGGTCATCACCGGGCAGGTTCCCACCGGCCTCATCGGGTCAGACGCGTTTCAGGAAGCCGATACCGTCGGCATCACGCGCCACTGCACCAAGCATAACTATCTGGTCAAAGACCCGGCGCAGCTTGCCTCGATCATTGACGAGGCGTTCCGCATCGCTACCGAAGGCCGTCCCGGCCCGGTCGTGATCGACATTCCCAAGGACGTGCAGATCGCCTCCGCCCCGTGGAACGGCAACGCCCCGCAACAGCGCAACCGCTACAACCCGCAGACCGAAGCTGGCACGGCCGAAATCGCGCAAGCCATCGACATGATCGTAGCGGCCAAGGCTCCAGTGTTCTACACCGGCGGCGGCGTCATCAATTCCGGCCCATTGGCCGCGCAATTGCTGCAGGAACTGCAAGCGCTCACTGGCGCGCCCGTCACCTCCACGCTGATGGGCCTTGGTGCATTCCCCGCGGATCACCCGGCATGGCTCGGTATGCTGGGCATGCACGGCACCTATGAAGCCAACCTGACGATGAATCAGGCCGACCTGATGGTCTGCATCGGCGCGCGCTTTGATGATCGCGTCACCGGCCGTCTCGATGCCTTCTCGCCCGACAGCAAGAAGATCCACATCGACATCGATCGCGCCTCGATCAACAAGACCGTGGCGGTCGATCTGCCCGTCATCGGCGATTGCGGCAAAGTCCTCGCCCAATTGATCGATGCCTGGCACCAGAAAGGCTACAAGGCGCAGGACCTGTCGGCATGGAACGCCCGTATCGAAGGCTGGCGCGGCCGCAAGAGCCTTGCCTACCCGCGCAAGTCCGTCGCGATCATGCCGCAATATGCGGTTGAACGGCTCTATGAGCTGACCAAGCACCGCGAACCGATCATCTCCACCGAGGTCGGCCAGCACCAGATGTGGGCGGCGCAGTACTTCCACTTCATGAAGCCCAACAAGTGGCTCACTTCGGGCGGCCTTGGCACGATGGGTTATGGCCTTCCCGCCGCCATCGGCGCTCAGGCGGGCTTCCCCGATGCGCTGGTGATCGACATTGCTGGCGATGCCTCGATCCAGATGAACATCCAGGAACTGGGCACTGCCACGCAATATCGCCTGCCGGTGAAGGTCTTCGTGCTCAACAACGAATGGATGGGCATGGTCCGCCAGTGGCAGGAACTGACCTACGAAAGCCGCTATTCGAACTCCTATTCCGACAGTCTGCCCGATTTCGTGAAGCTGGCCGAAGCCTATGGCTGGAAAGGGATCCGCATCACCGATGAGAGCGAACTGGACGCGGGCATTCAGGCGATGATCGACCATGATGGCCCGGTGTTCGTCGATTGCCTCGTTGCCAAGGAAGCCAACTGCTTCCCGATGATTCCGTCGGGCGCAGCCCATACCGACATGATCCTCTACGGCGATGAAGTGGCCGGCACGATGGACGATGAAGCCAAGGCGCTGGTGTGAGGACCCCCGAAATGATGCATATGCCGACCGAGGCGCGCGAGCGCCACGTTCTCACCATCACCGTCGATAACGAAGCGGGCATTCTGGCCAAGATAGCCGGGCTGTTCACCGCGCGTGGCTACAACATCGACAGCCTGACAGTGGCCGACATCACCGATGGCCATGAACTGAGCCGGATCACGATCGTCACGCATGGTCCGCCGCCAGTGATCGATCAGATCCGTGCCCAGTTGGAACGGCTGGTGCCGGTGCACAAGGTCACCGACCTCACCGAAATCGGCCCTTTCGTCGAACGCGAACTGGCCTTGATCAAAGTTTCGGGCAAGGGCGAGAACCGCGTCGAGGCACTACGCCTTGCCGATGTGTTCCGCGCCAAAGTGGTCGACACCACCACCGCCAGCTTCATTTTCGAACTGACCGGCGCGCCCGAAAAGATCGACAGCTTCGTCTCTTTGATGAAGGAACTCGGCCTTGTCGAAGTCGGTCGCACCGGCATCGTCGGCATGATCCGCGGCGCAACCGCCGCCTGAACCTTTCACCCGCCATTTCAACAATTCACGACAGATTGGGAACATCATGAAGGTCTATTACGACGCAGACTGCGATCTGAACCTCATCACGGACAAGAAGATCGCCATCCTCGGCTATGGCTCGCAAGGCCATGCCCACGCGCAGAACCTGCGCGATTCGGGCGTCAAGGATGTGGCCATCGCGCTGCGCCCCGGCTCGGCCAGCGCCAAGAAGGCCGAAGCGGCAGGCTTCAAGGTCCTTCCCAACGCCGAAGCTGCCGCATGGGCCGACGTGCTGATGATCCTCGCCCCCGATGAGCATCAGGCCGCCATCTACGCCGATGACCTCCACGCCAACATGAAGCCTGGCGCGGCCATGGCTTTCGCCCACGGCCTCAACATCCACTTCGGCCTGATCGAAGCGCGCGCCGATATCGACGTGATCATGATCGCGCCCAAGGGCCCCGGCCACACCGTGCGCAGCGAATACCAGCGGGGCGGCGGTGTGCCCTGCCTGATCGCCGTCCACCAGAACGTTACCGGCAACGCCCATGATGTCGCGCTTGCCTACGCTTCGGGCGTCGGCGGCGGCCGTTCGGGCATCATCGAAACCAACTTCCGTGAAGAGTGCGAAACCGATCTGTTCGGCGAACAGGCCGTGCTCTGCGGTGGCACCACCGCGCTGGTGCAGGCCGGGTTCGAAACGCTGGTCGAAGCTGGCTACGCGCCGGAAATGGCCTACTTCGAATGCCTGCACGAGTTGAAGCTGATCGTCGATCTGATGTACGAAGGCGGCATCGCCAACATGCGCTACTCGATCTCGAACACCGCCGAATACGGCGATATCAAGACCGGCCCGCGCATCATCACCGAAGAAACCAAGAAGGAAATGAAGCGCGTTCTGGCCGACATCCAGTCGGGCCGCTTCGTCAAGGACTTCGTGCTCGATAACCGCGCCGGCCAGCCCGAACTCAAGGCCGCCCGCGGCCTTGCCCGCCGTCACCCGATCGAGGAAACCGGCGCTAAGCTGCGTGCGATGATGCCCTGGATCGGTGCAAACAAGCTGGTTGACCAGACCAAGAACTGATCTCGCGTCCGTTCAGGACCAGATTTTTGAGAAGAGGCGGCCTCATGCCGCCTCTTTTTTTGGCCGAAAACAAGCTGCTTCGACAAATGACCTAAATTTGACGACGAATTGGCTGGACGCCGCGATGCCAATCGTTATCGCCTGCTCAAAATGTGATCCAGATCACAGGACGAGCACATACAAAAAAGGGTCGCCATAGCCGCAACTGCGGCATTCTGCGTGATGTGGCCGCCTGCCATGGCAGGCGCCGCAGCAGATGAATCACGCTCATCAGCCAGCCCTGCGCGCACGATGGGGCTTGCCGGACACAACTCTTGCGGGCTGCGCCAGGCACGCCGGCTGATTGGCCATGTGCTTACGCCAGCCCTGCACGGTGACCTCGCCCGCTCTGTCGGCCATAACCGCATCCGCGTGATTCGCCCCGGGGCTGTGATCAGCACCGGTCATGATCCTTCACGCATCAACCTGATACTCGACGATGTCGGAAACCTGATGACTATTCGTTGCGGTTGAAACGGTTGCTATCACGAGGCCCACGAATTCCACCTTGTGAAGCGCGTCTGCCTTTGGCATCCCAAAGTCTCCTTCCCCTCAGGAGATCCCCCCATGACCACTCCGTTCCGCATTTCGCGCGCGCTGAAGATCGCGTTGCCCCTTGCCCTCGTTGCCGCCGCCGCACCAATGGTCGCCCAGATGCCCGAAGTTCCCGGCAAGGCTGACAAGGCGCGCGTCGCCGCCGGTACCTACACCGCCGACGCAGGCCACTCGCTCGTCGCGTGGAAGGTCAACCATTTCGGCTTCAACGACTATTTCGGCCTGTTTGGTGACGTCACCGGTTCGCTCACAGTCGATCCGGCCAATCCCGCCGCAGCCAAAGTCTCAGTCACGATCCCCGTATCCAAGGTCGTCACGGCCAGCGCAGGCCTTACCAGCCACCTGCTCAAGCCTGCCGCCGAGGGTAAGAGCGCCGACTTCTTCGGTGCCGCACCTGCCGATGCCACGTTCGTCTCCACCAGCGTCGCCCCCGGTGCCGATGGCATGAGCGCCAAGATCACCGGAAACCTCACACTCAATGGCGTAACCAAGCCGGTCACGATCGACGCGACTTTCGCAGGTGCGGGCAGCAATCCGTTCAGCAAGGCCGCCACGGTTGGCTTCCACGGCAAGGCCATGATCAAGCGGTCGGACTTCAACGTGAAGTACGGCCTGCCCTTCGTCTCGGACGAAGTGGCACTCGACATCACCGCCGCCTTCGAAAAGAAGTAAGCCCCTAACCCATCAGGGAAAACGCAGCCCGAAGCTCTTTCACAAAGGCTTCGGGCTGCTCCCACGCGGCAAAGTGCCCGCCTTTCTCAAGTTCGCCCCAATAGACCAGCTGCGAACACGTCCGCTCAAACCACTTGCGTGGCGCGGGTATGATTTCCTTGGGGAACGCACTCGCCGCCACCGGAATGTCGATCTGCACCCCGGTGATCGCGCCAAAGCTCTCCCAATAGAGCCGCGCCGACGATGCCCCCGATGCGGTCAGCCAATAGAGCATGATGTTATCGAGCATGTCGTCCCGGCTCAGCGCATCTTCTGGCGCACCCTGATGATCGGTCCACGCCCACATCTTCTCGTATATCCATCCGGCCAACCCGACCGGTGAATCGACAAGGCCATACCCCACCGTCTGAGGCCGGGTGGATTGCTCCTTGGAATATCCCGAATCCCAATCCTGATAATGCTTCAGCGCGGCCATCGCCTTCAGATCAGCAGGTTCGGGCGCGGCCATATCTTCAGCAGAAGGCGCAGCCATCGGCATGTTGAGATGAATGCCCTTGCACCCGGGCACTGGCATCGCGCCGATCATCGTGGTGACAATCGAACCCCAATCCCCGCCTTGCGCGAACCAGCTATCATAGCCAAGCCGCGCCATCAGCGCGCCCCAGGCTTGCGCAATCTTCTGAACGCCCCAGCCCGTCACCGCAGGCTTGCCCGAAAACCCATAGCCCGGCAGGCACGGGATCACGAGATGGAACGCGTCAGCCGCGGTCCCGCCGTGCTCTTCGGGCCGGGTCAGCGGCGCGATGCAGCGGCGAAATTCGAGGATTGATCCCGGCCAGCCATGCGTCATCACCAGCGGTCGCGCGCCCTCATGCGGGGACCGCACATGCAGGAACCGGATCTTCACACCGTCGATCTCGGTTTCGAACATGCCCCAATCGTTCAGCATCTGCTGGCAGGCGTACCAGTCATAGCCATCGCGCCAGTGCGCGACCAGTTCCTGCAAGGCTGCCAGCGGCGTCCCTTGCGACCAGTCATCCACCGTCTCCTTCTCCGGCCACCGCGCCATATCCAGACGGCAATGCAGGTCAGAAATGGCGCCTGGCGGAATATCGACCACGAATGGAACGACGGACATTTGCAACTCTCCCGATTTTTGTCTTGCAAACATTCTGGACAAGCGCGCACGGAATCACCATAGGCTTGTCGCATGAACACTCGGCTGGACCTTACCCTGCGACTTATCCGCCCTTGGGCGTGAGCTGACGCGCACGGTTTGCCCGGCGCGCACGGCGCCCAGGGGATGAAGCAACTCTTCCGGCAAAATCCAGATCATCCGAGTTCACCATCATGACCATGCTCAAAAACCCTTCGGCCAAGTATCGCCCGTTTCCGCAGATTGATCTGCCGAACCGCCAATGGCCCAGCAAAACCATCACCAATGCCCCGCGCTGGCTCTCCACCGACATGCGCGATGGCAACCAGTCGCTGATCGATCCGATGGACGCAGACAAGAAGAGCCGCTTCTTCGATCTGCTGCTGCGGGTCGGCCTCAAGGAAATCGAGGTCGGCTTCCCGTCCGCTGGCGCGACCGAGTATGATTTCATTCGCGGGTTGGTCGATGCCGGGCGCATTCCCGATGACGTCTTCGTGCAAGTGCTCACCCAGTCGCGTGAAGACCTGATCAAGACCTCGTTCGAAAGTCTGGCCGGGGCCAAGCAGGCCATCGTCCACGTCTACAACGCCGTGTCTCCCCTGTGGCGGCAGGTCGTGTTCGGCATGGACAAGGCCGATGTGCGCAAGATTGCTGAGGATGGCGCAAAGTTCCTGCGCGATCAGGCAGCGCGCTTCCCGCAGACCGACTGGCACTTCGAATATAGCCCGGAAACCTTCTCCACCGCCGAACTCGATTTCAGCATCGAGTGCTGCGAAGCAGTAATGGAAATTCTCCAGCCCACGGTTGAAAAGCCCATCATCCTGAACCTGCCCGCCACGGTTGAGGCGGCGACAGCCAACATCTACGCCGACCAGATCGAATACTTCTGCCGCAATCTGCCGAACCGCGATCGCGCGGTGATCAGTCTGCACACCCACAATGATCGTGGCACCGGCGTTGCTGCGGCTGAACTCGGCCTGATGGCAGGTGCAGACCGCGTTGAGGGCTGCCTTTTCGGCAACGGTGAGCGTACCGGCAACTGCTGCCTCGTTACAGTCGGTCTGAACTTGTACACACAAGGCGTTGATCCTGAACTGGATTTCTCAGACATTGATGAAGTTATCCAGACAGTTGAGTACTGCAACCAACTGCCCGTCCACCCGCGCCACCCCTATGGTGGCGAGCTGGTGTTCACCGCCTTTTCCGGCAGCCATCAGGACGCGATCAAAAAGGGCTTTGCTGCTGCGGAACAGCGCAATGACGAGCTGTGGGCCATCCCCTATCTGCCGATTGACCCGGCGGACCTTGGCCGCAGCTACGAAGCGGTCATCCGCGTCAATTCGCAGTCCGGCAAGGGCGGCTTTGCCTGGGTGCTCGAACAGGATCAGGGCCTGAAACTGCCCAAGAAAATGCAGGCCCACTTCTCGCGCCACGTGCAGGAACTGGCCGATGAACTGGGCCGCGAACTGCAAGCCGCTGATATCTGGGGCGTCTTCCGCAAGGCCTATCGCCTTGATGCACCACAGCACCTGCAATTGGTCGAATATGACGAGACGCGCGGGCAAGACGGTACGCGCATCTTTGCGGGCAAAATCGAGGTGGATGGCAAATTGCAGACCGTATCGGGCCGGGGCAACGGGCTGATCTCCTCGGTCGTCGCTACGCTCAAAGACGGCTTCGGCGTGGACATCGACGTGACCGACTATACCGAGCACGCGATGGGCGCAGGCAGCAACGCCCGCGCCGCCGCCTATGTCGAATGCAAGACCGCCGATGGCCGCACCATCTGGGGCGTCGGGATTGACGAAGACGTCGCCACCGCCTCCGTCCGCGCGGTTCTGAGCGCAGCGAACGCAACGTAATAACGTCATCTGACTCTAGGCCCTCCCGCAAGCGGGAGGGCCGCGAGACTTAATGAGCCGAAGGCGAATTTAGTCGCAGCGGGGTGGGTAACTCGCGCAATCGCTCAGCATTTCAATCGAATGATTAATCGCACTTGCTGCCACCGAACCACACGCCATACTCCCAAAACGCCCGCAAGAGGCGCAAACAAGGGACAGGACGCCATGGAACAGGATAAAGCCGAAGAAGCGATTCTCGAACCTGATTTGCCGATCATCGATCCACACCACCACCTGTGGGATTTGCGCCCGCTGATCTCGGCCTTCCCGCAGCCGCGCCATTTCTTCATCGAAACGCTAAGCCATTCGGCCTATTATACATTCGACCAATTGCTGGCCGACGCGCGCGGCGGGCACAATGTCATCGCCACGGTATACATGGAATGCGGCGCCTTCTACCGCGCCGGCGCAGATCCCGCGATGAAGCCGGTGGGCGAAGTGGAATTTGCAGGCGGCGTTGCCGCACAAGGCGCAAGCGGCCTCTACGGCAACTTCCGCCCTTGCTCCGCCATTGTCGGCCACGCCGACCTCACGCTGGGAGACGGCGCAAGGCCCGTGCTCGAAGCGCTGGCAGCGGCAGGAAACGGACGTTTTCGCGGCATCCGCCATCAAGGCGCTTGGGACGCAGACCCGGACGTTCTCGGCCCGCCCTTCCACGCGCCACCGCAGCTCTACCTGTCGGACCACTTCCGCAAAGGCTTCCGCCATCTGGGCGACATGGGCCTGACGTTTGACGCATGGGTGCTCGAACCGCAACTTGGCGATGTGCTCGATCTGGCGCGTGCCTTTCCCGATCAGCCTATCTGCCTCGACCATTGCGGCACGCCGCTCGGCATGGGAATCTATCTTAACAAACTGCACGAACGCTTTGATATCTGGCGTGAAAGCATTCGTGCGATTGCCACCTGCCCCAATGTCAGCGTCAAGCTTGGCGGCCTCGGCATGGCATTTTGCGGCTTGCCCGATCACGGCCCGATGGCAGGCCTCTCGTCAGAAACGTTGGCGGCCATGTGGCGACCCTATATCGAAACCTGCATTGAGGCATTCGGCCCGGATCGCGCGATGTTTGAGAGCAATTACCCGGTCGACAAATGGGGCGCGAGTTACAACACGCTGTGGAACGCCTTCAAACGCCTGGCCCAAGGCGCATCCGATACGGAAAAGCGCGGGCTTTTTGCAGGCACGGCGGCGAAATTCTACGGCATCGAGGACACGTTGGCTTGAACCCCTTTGACAAGCTGCACGGCATGACTTAGCCGTTTAACCATACGATTAAAACATCAAGGACCGAACCGACATGGCCCTGCCCCCACTATTTGCCAACTTGCGCCTGCCCGTCATCGCTTCACCGCTGTTCATCATCTCGTGCCCCGAACTGGTGATCGCGCAGTGCAAGGCCGGGATTGTCGGCTCCTTCCCGTCGCTTAACGCGCGGCCCATCAGCCAACTCGATGAATGGCTGCACCAGATCACCGAAGAACTGGCAGCCCACAACCGCGCCAACCCGGATCGCCCGGCGGCACCCTTCGCGGTTAACCAGATCGTCCACAAGACCAACAACCGCCTCGATGAAGACATGGCGATGTGCGAAAAATGGCAGGTGCCGATGCTGATCACCTCGCTCGGCGCGCGAGAAGATGTTTATGCCGCTGCGCATCGCTGGGGCGGGATCGTCCTGCACGATGTGATCAACGATCGCTTCGCCCGCAAGGCCATCGAAAAGGGCGCAGATGGGCTCGTGCCCGTTGCTGCCGGGGCTGGAGGCCATGCCGGGGCACAATCCCCCTTCGCGCTGATGCAGGAAATTCGCGAATGGTTCAGCGGCCTCGTCGCACTATCTGGCGCAATCGCACATGGTAGATCTATCCTTGCTGCTCAATCACTTGGGGCAGACTTTGCATACATCGGCTCAGCATGGATCGCGACCGAGGAAGCCAATGCCAATGCCGAATACAAGCAGTCCATCGTAGACAGCAGGGCCGACGATATCGTCTACTCCAACCTGTTCACCGGCGTCCACGGCAACTACTTGCGCTCCTCGATCGTCAATGCCGGACTGGACCCGGACAATCTGCCGGTCAGCGATCCGAGCAAAATGAATTTTGGATCGGGCGGCAACACCGGGGCGAAAGCCTGGAAGGATATCTGGGGGTCGGGACAAGGGATAGGAGCAGTGTCAGCGGTTGAACCGGTCGCCGTTCGGGTGGACCGGCTTGAGCAGGAATATCGCGACGCGGCCAAGGCGCTCTCAGATAGCTCTGCTCCCTTTTTGAAGTAGGCTTGGTGCGCCTAGGTGCATTTAGGTGCTTCTAGGTGCACTTCAGGCTGCGTGTTGTGCGCCACCTGTGTCAGACCAGAAAAGATCAGCCATTTCATCAAGATGGCTGAAGTCCAGCGCCGGATCGCGGGTGTTTAACGGCACCCGCGACCAATTGCGCGGATCAAGGAAGCGCCTCCGCAAGGCGCGCTGCAAAAGATCAAATCGCATCAGCGCCACATAGTCCGCCTCTGCGCCTTTTCGTCGGTTACGCGACCAGTCTGCTTCGATCTGGCCAACACGTTCAAGCACCAGTTCGTTATACGCACGGTGCGGGCCGCGGTGCAGCGGCAGACCGATGCGGCGGGCGACGTCTTCGGACGCCGGGAGCATCTGGCCGTTGCGGCGGAAATCGTGAATGCCAAGCCTCTCGACCCCGAGTTGCGTGACGAAAGGCGACAAGCCGGTAAGCTGGAGGACTTGGCGAGGAACCAGATGATGGCGTTGCAAATCCGGCGAATAGCCCGGGTTTCCGGGGACGTTAACGCTCCCGAACGGTAGCTTGCGCCGCTTACGGCACGAAGGATCCCGGCTTACTTGCACCGCGCAAGAATACGGCCACTTTCCGACACCTCAAGAAAGACTGCTCCCGTTCCGGCAAGAACTGCCTCAGTAGGACTACTTATAGGCCCATGGGCGACCAGCCAATCTATCAGCCGGATCGCCACGCGCGATAGCGAAACAGCGCTATCGTTTGACGCCGGCAGAATCGAAAATTCCTGTTCTATAAAGAAGTTAAGTCCTTCGCTGCGGAGCCCGCCTTCAGCGTTGGCATGAATCGCGACGAAAGCTGGTGCCGGGAACGGCCCTCCTTGCAGCCAAGGGCGAACAGCCTTTTCAAACAGGTCTGCCCTGACCATCAATTTGGCCGGAAGCCAGACAATCGAAGTTGCCGGGCCGATTCGCGCAAGATTTGCCAGCAAATCGGCGATAATTCTGATCACCGGAAGCATCCGCTGCGCGCCCGCCAAATGCGGCCCGGGCGCCAGTGTCAACACCCCCAGATCAGGCTGAGCGGATCGATCCAGCCCAACCGCCGCTCGCAATTCCGGGAAGGGCTGGGCCGGACCACCTGCCAGGCCATGCAAATCAAACGTCAAACCGTCGCGCAGGAGCTCAACCCAGCCATCAGCAGACGATGGTTCGTGCGATATGGCATAACCAGCACTTCGCTCGGCTTCGGCAAGAATATCCTCCAGCGAAGGGAGAAGGGCAGCGTCGTAAAGGAGCGCAGCAATCGGGGCGCAACCGTCAGACCGGAAACTGGCGTCCACGTGCGTCCCTTCTTGTAACGACCTTGTTCATCAGCGGTTTGCCCGGCCAGCCCCGATTCTGACCACCAGAGCTAGGTTCGCTGTGGATCATATAAGCGCAAAAATTCAGAAAACTCCTAAATCAAGCCCGGCTGAAATTGCCTGTCCCAGATCGCGACACTTTTGCAGGTTCTCGAAACAAAGTTGCTTCTCTGCCAGAATTTCCGCCGGAGACTGGGCCTTCGTACACACCACCAACGGATCGGCAATGCGGCGAAGGCGCCAACCGGTGACAATACGATCAATCTGCCGCCCTGCGCCCGATCCATCCGATCCCGCTGCAATCATGGTCGCATAGGGCCGCCCTTCAATCTTTCCGAGCAGAGGATAGTACGTGCGATCAAAGAACTCCTTCATCATGCCTGTCATGCTGCCAAGATTTTCGGGGCAACAGAACACATAGCCCTGCGCCGCCAGCAGATCGTCGCCCGCCGCCTCATGCGCGCTTATCATGCGGCAGTTGCCCGCGACGCACGCCGCCCCGAATGCGGCTTGCGCCATGGCTTGCGCTGCACCGGTGCGGCTATGCCAGATGATCAGCAGCCCCGTTACCATGCCTGATCAGCACCCATCATCACGGCCATCTGGTACCCCGAGCGCGCCTGCCATGGCTCCACCGAGAAGCCCACCAAACCCTTTCTTTTTCTTAGGCTTGCATTCGGTATTTGCCTGTTCACCTGAAGTTTGCGGACCTGCCCCCATCCCTTCCATGCCAACCAGAAATCCGGTGGTGGAACGATGGCGAATTCGCGCGGTCCATTCGGGCACCCATCTGATCTTTGGATCAGCTGGCCGCGGCGGATAGGCAAAGGATTCCTCAGGCCCATAGGCATGCAAGGTGCCGTACATGAAATCAGGCGCTGCAGCCTTGACCTCGGCAGGGACTGTGCAGGTTTTGGTCTGTGGCGAAAGGACAGTCTTGTCCGCCACCAGTCTGGCAACAGTGGCAGGGGCCATCCAATCACCAAGTCCACCGCCAAACTGGCGGCTGGCGCTGGACGACCACCAGATCATATCGGACATTTCGCCCCCCTTCCCGGCCTGCTTCCCACCGATGATCATGGCATAATAACCAGTCGCATCAGGCACTGCCTCCCAGCGCAGCAGCGTGGATCCACTGGCCTGCTGTGTGTTCGAAGCATTGAGTGGACCCATGAAATCCTTGGCAAGGGTAAATGCTATTTCGGGTGAATAATTCCCCGCGACGCGATGGGCACCGATCAGCACGGAATCGGGTTTTGCAGACTTTCCGTCCTCTCCTGGCCAGTACCCATAGGTTTTTGATGCTGAGGGAGAGACCATGCGGTCCAGCGGCACTGAGGACGTGAAAAGGCCTGGCGGCACCTGCCCTGCGGCGAGCTTGCTGAAATCGATCACGACAGGCTGGCCCTTGGGCGCGCGTTCACCACAGCCCCAGAAGATCAGCATGCGGCCTTTAGGGCGCTGAAAATCCTTCTCGCCCGGTTCGGGCGGACCGGACTTGCCCGGCCCAGATGTCCGCAGCAGCACCGATTTTCCAAGCTTTGCGCCCGCGGGCATGAAGTGTTCGGCCTTTGGCTTGCCATCAACTGCGGCACGGCTGGAACCGAGATCGAGCCACAGCATATGCTGGGCTTTTGGCGCACCGCCAAAGGCCATGGCCATGGCCGCACCCATTCCTCCGCTTGCTGCCATTCCGCCAATCCCCGACACCGTTTCTGCACGCATTTCATAACGCGCGATCGGGGCGCTGGCCTGCTGCGCACCAACGCCGACACCAAATCCCGTCAGGACAAGACCACTCACTGCCAATTGAACCGAGAACTTGCGCATGTCGCCATCCTCCTCACCAGCACAGAACAAGCGTTGCCCTGTACAGAACGATGAAACCTTATGACCGGGTGACAAGTCCTTGAGCGTGCGCAATCGCACTGCAGCCTGCCCTTTTCGTGCGCCCTGCTATGCTATAGCGCAACGCCATGATTCCAGTAACGGCGATTACAAATTCCCTTTCCGGCCAAGCGTGGCGCTGGCGCGGCGGCAACATGGACCTTGGCCCCAATGACGGCGGCGGCAGCGGCAATCTGCGCGGCGAAAATCCCGGTGACGACATCGTGACGCAGCTGCTCCTGTCTCGCGGCGTCAGCGCTGATGATCTTGAACGGCACCGCCGCCCGACCCTGCGTGATTTCCTGCCTGATCCGTCAATTTTCCGAGATATGGAAGTGGCCGCCCGCAGGCTGTCTGAAGCCGTGGAACGGGCCGAACGCATTACGATCTACGGCGATTACGATGTTGACGGGGCCACGAGCGCGGCTCTGCTCATACGGCTTTTGCGCGAGCTTGGGTTACCTGCCGGGCATTACATCCCCGACCGCCTGCTCGAAGGCTATGGCCCTTCGGGAGAGGCGCTGGTGCGGCTGGCACGGGATGGTTCGCAATTGATCGTGACCGTGGACTGCGGGGCGATGGCGCACGAAGCGCTGGCGATGGCTGCCGCCGAGGGTGTGGATGTGATCGTGGTGGACCACCACAAATGTGCATCCGAGCTTCCACAGACCGCTGCGCTGGTCAATCCCAACCGGCTGGACGAATGCGACGAGGCCGCAGCGCACAGGCATCTGGCAGCGGTCGGCGTGGCCTTCCTGCTGGCTGTGGCAATCGTGCGCGAATTGCGATCACGCGGCTGGTTTGAGCGGAACCGACGGCAACCGCCTGATCTGATGGCGCTGCTCGATCTGGTTGCGCTGGGCACGGTGGCCGATGTTGCGCAGCTTAAAGGGCTGAATCGCGCGCTGGTCAGCCAAGGGCTCAAAATCATGGCGCGGCGGGAAAATGTGGGGCTGTCCGCACTCATTGATGCAAGCAGGCTGAGCCGGGCGCCGACCTGCAGCGATCTGGGCTTCGCCCTGGGACCCCGAATCAACGCCGGTGGCCGGGTCGGCGAAGCCACGCTGGGCGTCCGCTTGCTAACCACCGAAGATCCCGACGAAGCGCGGGAAATTGCCACACAACTCTCGCGCCTCAATGAAGAGCGCCGCGCGATCGAGCAGGAAGTGCAGGAGGCCGCGGAAGCCCAGATCGCAGCCCAGCACAACCGTGCCGTGGTGGTGGTTGCCGGGCGTGGCTGGCATCCGGGCGTGATCGGCATCGTTGCGGGGCGAATCAAGGAAAAGACCGGCAAGCCAACGCTAGTCATTGCGCTCGATGCAGAGGAAGATGGCCCTGACCATGTTAGCAAGGGCAAAGGTTCTGGCCGTTCAATTGCCGGGGTCGATCTTGGCGCCGCAATCATTGCAGCGCGCGCGGCAGGCCTACTGGTGGCAGGCGGCGGGCATGCCATGGCCTGCGGGCTGACCATTGAGCCCGAACGTGTGAACGCACTGGCAGACTGGCTGGACGAACGTCTGGCCCGCGACGTGGTGAGCGCGCGGGCATCGCAGGCGCTGCTGCTGGACCTTTCGCTCAGCCCCGGCGGGTTAACGCCATCGCTGATCGAAACGCTTGAGGCGGCAGGGCCGTTCGGCGTCGGCTGGCCGGGACCACGCGTGGCGGTAGGGCCGGTGCGGCTGATCAAGTGCGATATCGTGGGCAACGATCATGTCCGCATGGTGGCAGCGGGCGCAGACGGGCGGTCGTTCAAGGCCATCGCATTTCGCGCTGCGCAAAGCGAACTGGGGCAAACGCTGCTTCACGCAACGCGCGGGCGGCAACTTTGGCTGGCAGGGCGCGCAAAGATCGATGATTGGGGCAGCCGTCCCGCCGCCGAACTGCATGTGGAAGACGCTGCATTTGCCGATTGAGAACTTTCTGCAATTCGCCGCTTGACGCCCCGCAATAGTCCCCTTAGAGGCGCGGACCTGCCCAGCGGCGCAAGCCCAGTGGCCCCTTCGTCTAGCGGTTAGGACGCGGCCCTTTCACGGCTGAAACACGGGTTCGATTCCCGTAGGGGTCACCAACTTTGCAGGCTTGGACATTATTGCCGAGCCGGAAAGTTGAGTGAAGTCCGTTAGCGCCAAGCGCACGGCAGCACTCCCAAACAACAGCGTAGTCAGCACTATCGGGTTGCGCCCGTTAACCCGTGCACATGTCCTGACAGAACCGGCATTAGAGCACTTTCCGACCAATCTGGATCATCGTGATTGCGGGTGGAAGCCCGCTGGCACGGCGCGGTGCGTGGCAGGGGTGGGTTGCCCCTGCAAGCATCGCAACGCTGTCCAGCGGGCTTCCACCCGCAACCGGTGCGCGGCGGGCCGAATTGGGTCCAGAGCAGCATTGCTCGTCAGTCACAATGCAACCGCATTGCTCCTTCCTCGCGCCTCGCCCTGAACCCAATTCGGCTCCGTCACGGTGACCCAGATTGGTCGGAAAGTGCTCTAAGGTTGCTACGCGTGACAGCGCCAAGTGCCTTAGCTTTGAGAATAGCATTTTTTTCGTAAGCTTATTGAACAGTTTGAGCGGGTTTCATCAAGCAATCCCACACATGTAGAATCACACCTGAACCTTCACACGGTAGTTTTCCCACGAAGGCAGAAGGCAGACGCACGCGGACAAGATGCAGGCGCTTGCACTGATTTTCTGATAGCGCTATCAATTGGCGTATTGATGATTGGGGCCAACCGGACTCCGACGCACGAAAATCAGGAGAGACGTGATGAAGCAGACGTGTCAGCCAGCGTCCAAACGCATGATGCGGGGTTGGATGAGGATCATGGCGACCGCTGCTGCATTGGCAATGATCCCAGACGCTTCGCTGCGGGCTCAGGACGATACGATGACGCCCATTGCGATCCCTGCACAGCCTGATGCAATTGTGCTGGGCACCGGGCCTCTGCCGGGGGCCGTGAACCAGGAGGCATGGCATTCGCAATATGGCAGCCGATTTGCGCGCAACGTCACAGTAGCAACTCTCACCCCTTTCTTTCCCGATCCCGCCAAGGCCACTGGCACTGCGGTGATCGTCGCGCCGGGAGGGGGCTTCCGCACCCTGTCGATGGAAAACGAGGGGTTTGATGTTGCCAAGGCGCTGGCAGCAAAGGGTGTGACGGCCTTTGTACTGAAGTACCGGCTGAACCAGACCCCTGCCGCCATGCCCGCGTTCGAGCAATCGATGCGCGAGATGTTTTCGGCAACGGCCCGTGCGCAGCAACCGCCTGTGCAAACCGCGCAAGAGCGCATGGCCGCCCTCGCCCCGCAACTTGCCGATTCGCGCGCAGCGTTCGATCTTGTTCGAAAGCGCGCCACCGAATGGCGCATCAATCCAGACCGCATTGGCATGGTGGGATTTTCAGCTGGGGCGATGTTGACATTGGCCACGGAACTCACTGAAAAATCGGCCAATCCTGCCTTCATCGGCCTTGTCTACGGCCCGCTGTTCCCGGTGGAGGTTCAGGCGGATGCCTCGCCCATGTTCGTTGCACTGGCAGCCGATGATCCCTTCTTTGCCGGCGGAGGTTTCGGCCTGATCGAAAGCTGGCAAAAGGCCAAACGCCCGGTGGAGTTTCATCTTTACGAACAAGGCGGCCATGGATTCGGCATGTATCCGAAGACCACGACCAGCACGGGCTGGTTCGACGCCTTTACCCACTGGATGGAAATGCACGGCTGGCTCAAGGTCGCCCGCTGAGCGGTGCGACTAAGCCTGATTTACATCCGATATGGACCTTTTGTGCAAAAAACTTAGTATGCCACAGAATCAACAGGATAGCCGTTCGGGTTGAAGCGAGGGTTCCACTACTGACACCATGGTCAACATACTGCATTCAAAACGAATTCATCGAAAAGCGGGTATGCGAGGGCTAAGCATTCGTTAACCACCAGATGGCCGAATACTAAGGAGTTTCGCTAAGCAGTTTATCTGTTGGTAACCATCGGGGCCATAGTTCCCCGGGCCATGACAACAGTCCGCAAACGCATCGCCCTCGCCTCCTTAGCTGCCACTACGGCGCTTGGCGCTCATCACGCCCATGCTGCCGGTGTCAGTGCCGGGACACTAATTCAGAACACCGCTTCGGCCAGTTATGGCACTGGCGGGGCAACCACCACGGTCAATTCTAACACCGTGTCGATCCGCGTGGACGAACTGCTGGACGTGGCCGTAAGCTCGCTTGATGCAGGGGCCGTACCCCTCGCCGACAGCGCCGTCCTGACTTACCGGCTCGACAATACCGGCAACGGCGCCGAAGCGTTTTCAATCAACGTCACGCCCACTGTCAGCGGCAATGGGTTTGATGCCACGATCCAGACCATCGCCATCGACAGCAACAACAACGGCACGTACGAGCCGGGCGTTGACACCGTGCTCACGAATGGCGCGGCCACGCCGGAACTGGCTGCTGATGGCAACACCCGCATCTTCGTGGTCGTCTCGCAGCCTTCGGGCACCACAGATGGCCTTGCCGGGCAAGTGCGCGTCACAGCACAGGCGCTGACCGGTGCCGGCACGCCGGGCACCAGCTTTGCCGGGCTTGGCCAGGGCGGCGGCGATGCCGTGGTCGGCGCGACGACCGCCAATGCCAATGCGCTCGGTTCGCTGATTGCCAGTTCGGCCAGCGTGGCGCTGGTCAAGTCGTTCACCATCGTCGATCCGTTCGGCGGGTCCAAGCCGGTGCCGGGCGCCGTCGTCACCTTCACTATTGCCGCCACTGCCAGCGGCACGGGTTCAGTCAACGATCTGCACATCATCGACGCCATTCCTGCCGGAACAACCTACGTCGCCAACTCGATCGCGCTTGGTGGTACGGCGCTGACCGATGCCGCAGACGGTGATGTCGGCATTGCTTCTGCATCGGGCATCGATGTCACTGTCGGCGCGCTGGCTGGCGGGGCCAGCGGCACGGTCACGTTCCAGACAACGATCAACTGATCCTTCGTCAGACACTTGAAAAACGGGAACAGGATATGATCAGGCTCATCTCAGCACTCTTCGCGCTCACGCTGGCCACCGCGCCGGCACTGGCGCAACAGCAGCCCAGCGTCGTCCTTGAAGGCGGTGTGAAGCTGCAAAAAACGGTGGAGGCCAACGGCCGCACGCAGATCGTGCTGGAAGACCCCAAAGTGGTCGTCCCCGGCGACAAGCTGCTGTTTTCCACCAAATATGCCAACAAGGGCAGCCAGCCTGTAGACAACTTCATCGTGACCAACCCGGTGCCTCAGGCCGTGCGCGTGGCCGATGACAGTGCTGCCAAGCTGCAGGTCTCAGTCGATGGTGGCAAGGGCTATGGCCTGCTGTCAGCGCTGACCGTCAAGGATGCCAGCGGCGCACCCCGCGCAGCACGGGCAGAAGACATTACCCACATTCGCTGGACTGTGCCTGCCATCGCTCCGGGGGGGAGCGGCACGGTCGAGTATCACGCCATCGTTCGCTGAATAGGCTGCGAAACACCGCCTGGCCTGCTGGCGGCACGCAAAGCAGGTAACTTCGGACAGGGATCGTAATCATGAAATGCACCAGCAAAATGCTGGGCGCTACCAGTGCGCTTGCACTGTTTGCGTTCGGCGCGACATCGGCGCACGCGGCAGGGACAGCCGCAGGCGACACCATTACCAACACTGCCACAGTCAGCTTTCAGGTTGGCGGTATCTCTCAGAATACCCAAACCGCCAGCGATACGCTGACCGTTGACCGCAAGATCAACCTGACCGTTGCCGAAGTCGGCAATGCCACCACGGTGGTTACGCCTGGTTCGGTCTCGCAGGTGACGACCTTCACGGTGACCAACACCTCGAACGCTCCGCTCGACTTCGCTCTTGAAGGCCTGCAGCAGACCGGCGGCACAGCGGCCAATGGCGGCACCGACACGTTCAACGCCACCAACGTGCGCCTGTTCGTCGACAGCAACAACAGCGGATCTTTCGAAGAAGGCACCGATACTCTGGTGACCTTCCTCGATGAAGTGGCTGCAGATGCCACGCGCCGCGTGTTCGTGGTGTCCGACATTCCGCTCGGCCTTGCCAACGGCACAGTTGCCGGCGTCTCGCTGCGCGCCACGGCCCGTGAAGCCGGTCTTGCCAACACGCAAGGCGATGCCCTGACCCAGACCACCGGTGGCAACACTGCAAACATGGACACGGTGTTTGCTGATACGGTTGCAGGCCCTGACGATGGCGTCCGCGATGCGGCGCAATCGGCGCGTGACGACTATACCATCGCCACCGCAATGCTGACGGTTGTCAAGACCAGCCGCATAGTTTCGGACCCGGTGAACCTTACCGTCAATCCGAAGATGATCCCCGGCGCAGTCATCGAATACTGCATCGCGGTATCGAACGCAGCCGGAGCTTCGCCTGCATCCTCGATCGGCATCACCGACCCTCTGCCGACGACCGTAACGTACGAACCCTCGTTCGGCGTGAAGGTGGATGGCACGGTTTCGGGCGGCGTCTGCCTGGCCGATGGCGCCATTGCGGGCTCTGAATCAGCAGGCACGGTTACCGGAACGATCCCCAGTGTGGCTGGTGGCGCGACCCGGACCGTTCTTTTCCACGCTACGATCGACTGAAGCGCACGCCGGTCTTGCCCTTGTGGCAAGGCCGGCACGCCAGACAGCCATGTTTGCCTTTACTCCATCCTTCATCAAGCACTGGCTTTCAGGCCTGATCGCTGCGATGTTGCTGATGGTTTCCGCCGCAGCCGCTGCGCAGGGGACCATCACCAACACCGCGACTGCAAAATGGACCGATCGCGGCGAAACCGTGTCCGCCACGTCTAACACTGTTTCCTTCCGGGTTGATCCGGCTGTCGTAGCCTTGCAAACGCTGCGCTACCTTCCCGATGGTGCCAGCGCATTCTCGCTTGCCATGCCGACCTGCGGCCAGCGCAGTATGTCGACAACCGGATCGCAGACAGCGCTTTCGTTGAACGGCACACTCCTGCCTTCAAACAGCTTTCGCATTGGTGAGGTGCTCTATGTGCGCATTTCCGCGCCCTTGGCCAACCGCAGCGCTGATGCAATCGATCAGCTTCAGATCAAGACCACGACATCATCGGGTGACGAGGAACTGATCACCGTTGCTGAAACCGGTGCCAACACCGGGGAATTCATCGCGGTCATTGCAACCACCGGCATTCCGCCCAGCCCGACGCAGCGCGATTGCCGGTTGAGCGTGCATGCCGGGGATTCGATCACCATCGCAATCGCCGACAGCCGACTGCAACTCAATGCCCTGCCCGTAGGCAACGTGCAGGTCCTGGCAGATCCTTACGGCCTTGTGTTTGACAGCCGCGACGGCACGCCTATCGATGGCGTGACGATCACGCTGATCAACGTCGCAACCGGTCAGCCCGCTCAGGTTTTTGGCGACGACGGCATCACTGGATGGCCTTCAACCGTGGTGACCGGTCAGCCGGTGACCGATTCCGCAGGCATTGTGCACCCCATGCCGGTTGGCGAATACCGCTTCCCGCTGGCCGCGCTGGGCACCTATCGCCTGCGCGTGGAACCACCTGCGGGCTATACCGCGCCTTCGACCGTGCCGGTTGATGCGCTTCGCACGATCCGCCGCCCGGAAGGCAATCTGGTGGAGCTTAGCGACGCATCGTTTGGCGGCACTGTCACGCTGACATCGCCCACACCCGTGCGCGTAGACATTCCGGCGGATTCTCCAGTCATTTCGGCCAATCTGACCAAGACCGCTTCGCGCGAGAGCGTCAATCCCGGCGATCCGGTGATCTTCACCGTGCTGGCCAGCAATCCCGACCCCCGGCGCGCACTGATGGCGGTGACGCTGCAAGACACCCCTTCGCGGTGGCTACGCTTTGTGCCGAAATCGGTGCGCATTAATGGGCAGGACGCAGGCGCGGCCGCCAGCTTCACCTCCGACGGTCGCCAGCTGGCCATCACGCTTGGCCGCATTGCCCCCGGGCAGTCGGTCAAGGTCACTTATGCGATGACGGCGCGCCCCGATGCTCCGGCTGGCGATGTGGTCAACCTGGTGCAACTGACCGATAGCCGCGGGCAGAACATCACGGCGCAGGCCCGTGTGCGGATCGAGGATGAAATTCTCGCCAGCCGGATGACGCTGATCGGCCGGGTTACCGCAGGCGATTGCAGCGTGCGAGACGTGCGCATCGGCATTCCCGGTGTGCGCGTGATGCTTGAAGATGGCAGCTTTGCCATGACGGACGCCGAAGGCCGTTATCACTTTGAAGGCGTGGTGTCTGGAACCCACGTGGTTCAAGTCGCCGAACAGACCCTGCCCGCAGGTGGCCGCTTCATCGATTGCGTCAATTCCACCCGCAGCGCGGGCAGCGCCACATCGCGCTTCATCACGGGGCAAGGCGGAACGCTGGCCGTGGCCGATTTCAGTGCCGTGTTAAAGCAGGATATGAAGATTATTCCGCAAGTATCTGCTGAAAAGCCTAATTCTGCGGATAATCTCAAGCCAGAAGACAGCGAAAAGCCCGCTGCTGTACGCAAGGCTGAATCGGAGGACCGCAAGGCAGCCGGAGCCGATACCAACTGGCTTGCCCTGGGCGATGGCCCTACGGACTTCCTCTTCCCGCAAGCGGATCACAACCCGCGCTCGCCCACGATCCGCGTCGTCATCCGCCACCGCAAAGGTGAAAAGGTAGACCTCGCTATCAATGGCAAGCCGGTCGATCCCATCGCCTTTGACGGCGAGAGCGCCTCGCCCCAAGGCTTTGCCGTCAGCGTATGGCGCGGCGTTCCGCTCAATGGCGAAACATCCGTGCTCACGGCGGTTGTGCGTTCGGCCGATGGCCGGGAAACGGCCAAGCTGAAACGCGACGTCCACTTCGTGCAGGTTCCGGCGCGCGTAACTCTGGTGAAGGAAAAGTCGCGCCTGATTGCCGATGGCACGACCCGCCCGATGCTGGCGCTGCGCGTAACCGATCGCAATGGCCGCCCGGTCCATTCCGGGATCACCGGCGAATTCACGCTGAACCAGCCATATGAAAGCGCGCTGGCCATCGATGCCATGCAATCGCGCACGCTGTCCGGGCTGGATCGTGGCGCGCCAACCTTTGTGGTCAAGGGCGATGATGGCATTGCCTATGTCGAACTGGCCCCGACCATGGTCAGCGGCCCGTTGCGCGCCGAATTCCTGTTCAAGGACGAGATGATGACACGCCGCCAGCAACTGGAAAGCTGGATTGCGCCGGGGGATCAGAAGTGGACGCTGGTCGGTCTGGCCGAAGCAGCGGGCGGCAAAAGCTCTATCGCCAAGCAGATGCAGCGCGATGGCCGTTTTGACAGCGATCTTGGCGACAATGCGCGCGTCGCGTTCTATGCCAAGGGCCGCGTACTGGGCAAATTCCTGCTGACGGCAAGTTATGACAGTGCCAAGCAGCAGGACCAGCAGCGCCTGCTCGGCGCAATCGATCCGAACGCCTATTACACCGTTTTCGCCGATGGTTCGAGCCGCCGGTTCGATGCCGCCAGCCGCAACAAGCTCTATATCCGCATCGAAGCGCGCGCGTTCTATGCCATCTACGGCGATTTCGTGACCGCGTTCGACCAGACCGTGCTGGCGCGCTATCAGCGCACGGTCACCGGTGCTGCAGCAGAAGGCACATTCGGCGCAGTTCATGTGCAGGGCTTTGCGGCGCGCGTTGGCGATACCCACCGGCGGGACGAGATCCAGGGCGGCGGCATTTCCGGGCCTTATCGCCTGTCCAGCCGCCGCATCATCCCCAACAGCGAAATCGTCAATCTGCAGGTGCGTGACCGCTTCCGTTCGGAAGTCATCGTCGAAACCAAAACGCTCCAGCGCTTCATCGATTACGATATCGACCTGCTGACCGGCACGATCACCTTCCGTGCGCCTGTTCTAAGCCGCGACGAAAACCTCAATCCGCGCTTCATTATCGTGGATTACGAGGTTGAGCAGGCTGCCGGTGGCGAGATCAATGCGGGGCTACGCGCTGACGTGACCACACTGGGCGGCGCCGTGCGCATTGGTGCGACCGCGATCACCGATACTGGGGCGAACAACGGTGCGCGCGCAGACCTCGCAGCAGTGGACGTGCGCGCTGCGCTTGGTGTCGCAACCGAATTCCGCGCCGAAGCTGCGGTTAGCCGTCTTGCTGGAAACTACGACAACGCCTGGATTGCTGAGATTGAACATCACGATGGCGCAATTGATGCGCTGGCCTATGTCCGTTCGGCCGGGCGCAGCTTTGGCCTTGGCCAGTTGAACAACGCCGAACGCGGCCGCCGCAAGGTCGGCATCGATGGCCGGTATCGGCTGAACAAGGCCTTCTCTGTTACGGCCAGCGCATGGTTTGACGATAGCCTGACCGACGCTGCCCAGCGCAAAGCCGCCGAAGTGAACGGCGTGTGGCGCACGCGCGATACCGAAGCGCGCTTTGGCCTTGCCATGTTCGATGATCGGCTGGCTGATGGCAGCACAGCGCGCACCACTGCGCTGCAGGCCGGAGCCACGCGCCACCTCTTCGATAATAGGTTGGAAATCAACGGCGCTGCCAGCGTGGCATTGGGAGCCGCTGAAAGCATCGATCTGCCCTCGCGCTATCGCATTGGCGGTGCTTATGCCTTCACGCCCTCGATCAAGCTGCTCGGCACATATGAACGCGCAACTGGCAAGGCTGTGTCTGCCGATACGGTGCAGGCCGGCTTCGATATCGGGCCTTGGGATGGCGCACGCGCGCTGACCACACTTGGTCAGCAATCGCTCAGCGAATATGGCAAGCGCAGCTTTGCTGCCTTCGGCCTGACGCAGTCTTTGCCTGTCACCCCTTCGTTGACGATTGATGCAACGGTTGACCATTCGACCACGCTGGCGGGGATCAATGCCGCCAAGCTGATCAATATCGATCAGCCTGCATCGAGCGGCGGCAACCTTGGCGATACAGGCACAATTGCCGAGGATTTCACTGCCGTGACTCTCGGCGCAACCTGGCGGCGGGACCGCTGGAGCGTGACCGGGCGCGGTGAACTGCGCAATGGCCAGCTGACCGATCGCAGGGGCGTGGTGATTGGCGCAATCCGCCAGTTCGGTGAAGGCAGCATGGTGGGCGCAGGCTTCACAACGACCCACGCAACTGACGAAAACGGCCAGCGCAGCCGCATCTTGGATGCTGCCATATCGATGGCGCACCGCCCTGCCGACAGCGCCTTTGCGATGCTTTCGAAGCTGGAACTGCGCAGCGACGAGATCGAGAGCGGCACGGCAACAGCTAGCGGATCACGCACAGCATTGTTGGGCGGCACCGATGCCAAGTCCACGCGCATGATGGCCAGCACTTCGTTGAACTGGTCACCCCGCTCCGAAACCGCGCAGCGCAGCGAACTAGGAATCTTTGCAGCGGTGCGGCACACGTTCGATGCCTACGAAGGCTTTGATCTTGTTGGCACTTCGCTGATCGGAGGCATGGACGCACGGCTGGGCATCGGAGAATCGGTCGAGATTGGTTCAATTGTCACCGTGCGCCACAACCTGTCCGACGGTACCACGCGCTTCGCTATCGGCCCTCAGATTGGCGTTAGCTTGGTCAAGGATACCATGATTACAATCGGCTATAACCTCACTGGCTATCGTGACCCTGATTTCGTCGGTGCGCGCCAGACCGCCAAGGGCATTTTCGTGGCGATGCGGCTTAAGTTTGACAGCAACAGTCTTGCGTTCCTGGGCCTGCGCCAATGACAGGCTGCGGACAGCGTCGATGATCGCCGCCCTGCGCGGGACGATTGCGCCTGCATCAAAACTGTTGGCAATGCCGCTGCTGCTCGTTTGCGCCAGCGCGCAGGCCGCCAGTTGCAGCGGCGCAAACGAATACGCCTTTTCCTACTCGGCTCAACCGACAACGCAGCTCGCCTATGGTTCGACCTATACTTACACGGCCACGCGCGGCGCGGGGGGCACCGCAAGTTTCAGCTTGCGCCTGACCGCAGCCAATCTTTCCAGCACGACTGTCGGCGGCGAAACGATGCCGCGCATTACCACGCTGATGTCTGGCGGCACGGCGCGCCACCTTACGTTTGGCGGTACCTTTGCCGGACGCACTGCATCGATCACCGGCACCAGCCGCGTGATTGTCGCCACTTTCACGTTCGCCACCCCTGTCGTTTCATTCGCGCTGACAGCCGACGATATCGATTACGGCGTGAACCAATTCCGCGACTGGGTGGCAATCACTGGCGCCGATGGCTCAGCCACCTTTACCCCGGCGATGACGACTCCGTGGGGGAACAACAACTCTGGCACGAGCACGGCGACCAATTCCTCCATTGCCTTTGGCCCCCGCACAGCCGCTCCTGCGCTTTCATCATCCGCGCAAATGGCAGGGACCGGAGCATCGGACATTGGCACTGCAACTGGCCGTTTCATCGCCGAATTTGCCCAGCCTGTGACGACGGTGACCGTGCGCTATGGCAATTTTCCGGGTGAAAGCACCACCGGCCAGCAAGCCATGGGCATCAGCGGCGTTACCTTTTGCGAAATGCCCAGGGTCAATTTTGCAAAGACTTCGTCCCCAATCACTGGAACGTTCGGATCATACAACGTTCCGGGCAACGATGTGATCTATACCCTGACCGTAACAAACCCGACCGGCACAAGCCTTGATGCGGGATCGATCGTGCTGGCCGATGTGCTTCCGGCAAATGTGACTTTCCGCAACCTTGCATTTGATGGCACCACCAGCCTTCCTGTGAAGCTGTTGAACAGCGGCGGTCTCACCCTGTCTGCGCCTTCGCTCGCCTATCGGCAGAGCAGCGGCAACCAGTTCAACTATGTTCCTGCGACGGGGTACGATGCGCAAGTGGGCGCACTGCGGATTACGCCCGGTGGGGAACTTGCTGCCAACGCCAGCGCCGTGTTCCAATTTCGGGCGCAGGTGAAGTGAAGTGCCACGCGGGTTTATGCCTAACCTAATGTTAACGGCTCACACTTACCGTCTCCGCAATGCGACGGACGCTGGAGTATGCAAGTGATTAACCGCGTCAATCCCTTGCACAAGCCTTCCCAAGAGTCGGCCAGACGTTTGGGTAAGAAGTTGGCCAAGTTGCTGGCGAAAATGCTTTTTTGGCTGTTCGGAATCGCCTTGGCCGGATCGCCAGCGCAGGCGCAGTTCCGCTCGCTGCAGAACCCTTCGTTCGAGCTGAACGATCCAGCAGGACCGGGCGCGCCGAATTTCGAAATCCTGCCCAGCGCATCGGTCGCCGGGTGGGAGACGACCACCAATGAAATCGAACTGTGGGACAGCAATTTCAACGGCGTTCCAGCGTTTGAGGGCAGCGTATTTGCCGAAATGAACGCCAACGTGAACGGCACGTTCTTTCAGAACATCTGCTTGGTTGCCGGTGAACCGGTTGGCTGGACTTTTGCACACCGCGCTCGTCCCGGCGGAGCCAACACCCAAACCGTGCGATTTCAGGTTGCAACCACCACGGGAACACTGATCCAGACCCTTGCCACACAGGCCTCCACCACCAGCAACCAGGTGTGGAACGTCAACAATGGCACAGCGACATACTCAGGCACCACTGGTCTGCGGCGCGTACAGTTCACCACGAGCGATCCCGGATCGTTCGGCAACTTCCTCGACGCGATCCAGTTGACCCTGCGCCCGTTCATCCAGCTTTCGGTCGGCAGCAGTTCGGGTGCTGAATCCGTGCCATCAGCAAACCTTGCGACCCTGCTTGTCACCGGCCGCGCACCAAGCGCTATCACCGTCAACATGAGCATTACCGGCGGCACCGCCACACGCGGCACCGATTACACCACACCGGGTGGCGCTGCGAATTTCAGCATCACGATCCCTGCGGGCACATACAACAACACCCCCATCCCGCTTGGCATCACGATTGTGGATGATACCGCGATCGAATCCAGCGAAACGATCACTTATGCGCTGTCGACCGGCACGGGCTACACCCTCGGCAACACCACCACCTGTGGCGGAGCGCTCCAGTCTTCTGGCACCTACACGATTAGCGACAACGACGCCCGGGTCACCCTGCGCAAGCAATGGGCCAATGCCACCGTAGGCGACGATGCCAACATTACGCTGTCGCGCGGGGCAACCATTATCGATACTTTCGCATCTGAAGCAGGCACGGCCAGTGATCTCGATACCGATGGCACACCCACGCCCGTGGTCATCGGGGAAACGGTTCTGCTTAACGAAATCCTCCCGGGCACCAATTCCGGCCGCTATAACCAGGCGGTTTCCTGCACTGGCGCTGTGGATACCAATCTGGCCGATGGTCTGACGATTGGCACTGGCGAAACCGGCATTGTCTGCACGTACACCAACACGCGCATACCGCCGCTACTGGTCAGCAAGACATCATCAGTCTTGTCAGACGGGATAAGCGCGACCGGGCCAATGGCTCTTCCGGGCGCGTTGCTGCGCTATTGTATCCTTGTCACCAACCCCGGCACCCTTGCCGCAAGCGATGTCTTCGCGACCGATACCCTGCCACCCAGCCTGACCTACCAACCCGGCACGGCCCGGTCTGGCACCTCCTGCGCAAATGCAACAACAATGGAAGATGACAACGCGACCGGGATCGACGAGTCCGATCCCTTCGGTATCTCGTTTTCCGCAACAACGCTTACCGGTTTTGCAGCAAGCCTTGCCAGCGGAGCCAGCTTTGCGATGACCTTTCACGCGCTCCTGAACTAGAACGAAAAGCGCACCCCGGCCCAAATGGTGCGGGGGTTGCCAAGGTCAATCGATCCGCCCGAATTGCGCGTGACGATCTCTACATCGAACAGGTTCTCCCCGCGCAGCACTAGACTGGCCCCTGCCATCAAAGGCGCTTGCGCAAACAGATCCACTGTAGTGGCCGATGGCAAGCTGTCTCGCTCCACATCGTCTTCGAATTGCAGACCGATGTGGCGCAGCGTAGCGGCGAACTGCCAGTCCGGAGCTGGAACAAGCGCCAGAGTGCCCGATGCCGCAATGCGCGGCGTCTGTGCCGGAAGCTTTCCGGTCAATTCCGAGGCCGCGCCATTGCGCACTTCGGCATCGGTCCACGCAACAGAGCCATCAAAGCGGACGATGCCGAGTTCGGCATGGCCGCTGGCCTCGATCCCGCGCGCACGAATTTCGGCCACGTTGCGGCGTTGGCGCTGATTGGTGCCGATGGTCACATTGGCAATCGCATCCTTGATGCGGTTGTCAAAGCCAGTGATCGAAAGCCGCAGACCCGCGCCCGGTGTAAAATCTACACCGGCTTCAAAGCCTTCCAGTGTTTCGTTGCGAAGCTGCGCATTGGCCTGTGTCGTCACCGGAAACACCGTGAACGGTCGGTACAATTCGTTGAGCGTGGGCTGGCGCAAACCAGTGTAGGCCGCCGCACGCAGGGCAATTGCAGCATCCGCCCGCCACACTGCTCCACCCCGCCAGGTCACGGTCCAATCGCTCTGCGTTGCATACGTGGTCAGGCTGGTCACCGCGCCTGCGGCATTGCGAACCTCGAAATAGCCGTTGTCGATCACGGTGCGGTCAGCGCGCAGCCCCCCGGTCAAGACCAGTTCGCCCAGCGTCAGGTCGTTCTCGGCATAAAAGCCAAGGTCGGTGTTTACACCCCCTGCCCGTCGCCGTGCGGTGACAGCGCCCGTAGTGGCGTTAAGCGCGTTCTCCTTCATCGTGCCTGATGCGCGCCGCCAATCCACGCCCAGACGCAACACGTTGCTCGCCCCCACCGGCGGACGCAATTCAAACTTGGCACCCAGCCCTTGTGCAGGCGTATCGTACTGGTCCAGCGTCGGGCGAAAGCTTGTGGCTGAAACAACGATATTGTCGAAATTGCGCGCCTGAACATAGGCGAGCGCATCGAACTGCCAATCACCCCGTCCAACCAGACGCAAGCTGGCATCCTGCCCTTCGCTCGAAGTGGTGGCTCCCCTGAAACGCAGTACGCGATCATCGCGATAGACCAGAGCTTTTGCCTGTAGTTCCAAGGTTTCAGTCAGCGGCGCGACAGCACGAATTGCGGTGGACCATGATTCATACCGCGCCCGGACGCTGGCGGGTGCACGTTGTGCCACCGGAGTGGTCCAGAAGCCCTGCCCGCGATCCCATCGGCCGGAAACGACAGCAAAGCCTGCACCAAGGCGCGGCGCAATGCTCAGCGCGGCTTCGGTTTCGCCGCGCTGGCTGGCCAGCAACTGACCATTGACCAGACCGAGCTCGTCTGGCCCGGCGCTTTCCAGTTCAATCGTGCCGGAAAGAGCGCCTGCACCAAACGGGCCCGAACCGCCGCCGCGCGTCACCCGGATCGCAGCCAGCGTATCAGGGGCTAGCGCAGACAGCGGGATGTATCCGAAGAAGGGATCGGCCATCGGCACACCGTCCAGCAGCACCAGCGCTCGCGACGTGGCATTGCCACCCAAAGCGCGCAGCGTGACGCCCTGCGCCGAAGGATTGGATGACCGACTGTCTGATCGGCGGAATTGCTGGAAACCCGCAACTTGAGCCAACACGTCCTCGATTCGCCCAGAGGCAGATGTGGTTATTGCTTCGCGTCCGATCAGAGTGGTTGAATAAGCAGGCGTGCCCGGTGCCGCCTCAAGCCCGCGACCGGTAACGACGATCTGTTCGCCTGATATCTGATTAGGTGGCGCGTCATCAGCAAACGCGGGGATGGCGCTCATCCCCCAAGCAACGGCGGTGATCAGGCCACTGGTCTTGAGAATACAGGTTTCGGCCATTTTGTTGCGACTTTCCAGATCACGCCATCAGGGGGTAAGGGCTGCGCGCGCTTTGGGGGGAATGTGCACTGCGGACAAGGGGGTACATGGGTCCCTTGGGAAATCTGTCGCCGGATCAAGCGTGGCGCAGTGTTGCGGTGTAAGCCCAGCATTCGCCCTGCGCCATCCACGGGCGAAGTGTGACGCCAGGTCAGCATGGCTTGCGCCGATGCACTCCCCTCGCCTATTTGCATTGCCATTAAGCCGACACATGGATCGGCGAGTCGTCAGGCAAAGGCAATCCACACGGCGTGATTCGATGAAGGGTTTGTCGCTGCCAAATTCCACTTTGCCCGTCCCCAGTATGATTGTCGCCGTTGTTGCGGCAGTCGTGATGTATCTCGGCGGTACGGGCCTGTGGATGTCTGCTGCCATACTGCTTGTGTGGCTGGCAACCTTGTGGCTGGCCCGGCCTGAACCTGTGGTCGAAACCATCGAACGCGATGATGGCAGCGTTTCCCGCCAGGCCATGATCGAACTGGTCGAGCCATTCGGCCTTCCTGTGCTGATGCTGGATGGACAGCGCATCGCCGCAGCCAACGCCGCCGCGCGCGAGGAACTGGGAACGCATATCATCGGGCAGGATGCGCGTGTTGCCCTGCGCCATCCCGAAGCCATTGAACTGCTGAAAAAGCCCGTGGGTAGGGCATTGGTGCGCGGGCTGACCGGGGCACGCAGCATCTGGCAGGTCAGCCGTGTCCCGATTGACGAGCGGTTCTCGCTGATCGAAATGGTCAACCGGACCGCCGAGGCCGATATCAGCCGCGCGCACACCGATTTCGTCGCCAACGCCAGCCACGAACTGCGCACCCCCTTGGCTTCGATCATCGGCTATATCGAAACGCTGGCCGACCCGGAGGCCAAGGTGGATGAAGCCACCGCCGCGCGGTTTCACGCTACCGTGCTGCGGGAATCGCGGCGGCTGCAAAGTCTGGTCGAGGATCTGATGTCGCTTTCGCGCATCGAGGCTGAAAAGCACGATCCACCGCGTGATCGGATCGATCTTGGCCAAATGATCGCCACGATTGTCAGCGAAACCGCGATGAATGTTGGTGATGAACGGCTGCAGTTTCAGACTGGAGAGGCGGTGGTGATGGGGGACCGGCAGCAGCTTGACCAGCTGGTGCGCAACCTTATCGATAATGCCTTCAAATATGGCGATCCCCAACAGCCGGTCTCCGTGAAAATCGGCATCGCCCGTGGCGAAGCCGAACTGGTCGTGGCCGACAGGGGTGAAGGCATTCACCCCGATCACCTGCCCTATCTTACGCGCCGGTTCTATCGCACCGATCCGGGGAGAAGCCGTGCGGCGGGCGGCACGGGCCTTGGCCTTGCCATCGTCAAGCACATCGTGGAGCGGCATCGAGGGAAGCTCGACATTTCCAGTACCCAAGGGAAGGGCACCACTGTCACTGTCCGTATTCCGCTGGCATCGCAACAGACCGTTGCCGCAGACCTGCCACTCGCCTAAACCGGCAATGTCATAAACCTGTCACGCGATCGTCGCATTGGCCACGCAGCCCACAGGAACCAAGGCCCAACCCAATGTCGATGATTCGCAATATTGCTCTTTCCGCTGCCGCGCTGCCAGCGCTTGCTCTTGCCGGTTGCGGTTCGCAGGATGGGGGCACCCGTGATCAGGTGCGGGCCGTCGGTTCCTCCACTGTCTATCCCTTTGCCAAGGCCGTGGCCGAATCACTCGCCCGGGCTGATCCCAAGATCAAGTCGCCGATCATCGAATCGACCGGGACCGGCGCGGGCATGAACCTGTTCTGCAGCGGCGTCGGCGCGCAGTTCCCCGATATCGTCAATGCCTCGCGCCGGATGAAGGCTTCCGAATTCGAAGGCTGCCAGAAGAACGGCGTAAAGGACATCGTCGAAGTCCAAGTCGGCCTTGATGGCGTGGCCTTTGCCGAAGCACAGGGGGGCGTTGGCATCGCGCTGAGCCCCGAAGATGTTTACAAGGCACTGGCCAAGAATCCTTATGGCAAGCCGCAGACCTACAAGACGTGGAAAGACGTCAATCCGTCACTCCCGGCCGAAGCCATCCTCGTCTATGGCCCGCCCTCCACTTCGGGCACGCGCGATGCGCTCAAGGAATTGATCCTGGCCAAGGGCTGCGATGAAAACCCCGAAATGAAGGCACTGAAGGACAGCGACAAGGCTGCCCACGAAAAGATCTGCACCGAAGTGCGCGATGATGGTGCCTATGTCGATGCAGGTGAAAACGACAACCTGATCGTCCAGAAGATCGAAGCCAATCCCAAGGCCATCGGCGTTTTCGGCTTCTCGTATCTTGAAGAGAACAAAGGCAGGATCAAGGGCCTGACGATGAAGGGTGTCGAACCGACCTATACCACCATCTCGGACTTCAGCTATCCGGGCGCGCGTCCTCTCTTTATCTACGTAAAGAAGGCCCATCTGAAAGCAATTCCAGGTTTGCAGGGATTTGTCACCGAATGGTCAAAGCTCTGGGGCAAAGGTGGCACGCTTGCCAAGCTTGGCATGGTGGTTGCGCCTGACGACGTGCTTGCGAAGAGCGCGAAGGCTGTTAACGACCTGCCGGTTCTTGATGGTTCACAACTGAAGTAAAGCGTACGGGGAAATTCGGGGGTTATGTCGCCAGCCATTCTGTTTCTGCTCGCCTTCGGGCTGAGCCTTCTTGGCTGGTTGGCGGCACGCTCCCGTGCCTGGGCCTTCCGCCGGGCTGCACCGGGCGTCCGGCTGCACTCGCTGCCAAACTTCCATGCCTGGTATGTCGCGCTGTGGGTGGGCGTTCCGGCAGTGCTCTTTGCGTTGGCTTGGAACGGCATCAGCCCCGCACTGATCACCGCGCGCGTGATGGCCGATCCCGCAGCAGCGGTGTTGCCAGTCTTCGGGTTTGAGCGTGAAACCTGGCTTGCAGAGGCACGCGCCGTAGCCACAGGCGCGGCCTTCGGTGTCTTCAATGAAGACGCGCAGGCTTTGGTTGAGCCCTATCGTAAGGCGATCTCGTTTTACGATACTATCGGCCTTGCCATCACGATCCTCGTGGCTTTTGCAGGCGGCGCGTTCGCCTTCCTGCGCCTGAAGCCTGATTTCACCGCCCGCACCCGGGTAGAGCGCGCCGTCATGGCGCTGTTGATGATCGCGTCGCTAGTGGCGATTCTCACAACGGTTGGCATCATCGCCAGCTTGGTATTTGAAACTATTCGCTTTTTCGGCATGGTATCACCTATCGATTTCCTCTTCGGCACCCACTGGTCGCCCGATCCGATGAGCTCCGGTGCGCCCGATGGCGGGGATTACGGAGCCATTCCGCTGTTCTGGGGCACGCTCTATATCGGCGCGATCATCGCGATGATCGTTGCCATCCCGCTCGGATTGATGAGCGCGATCTTCCTCACGCAATACGCCAGCAATTCCGTGCGCAAAGTGATGAAGCCCCTGCTCGAAATCCTCGCAGGCGTACCCACCGTGGTCTACGGCTATTTCGCGGCGCTCACCGTCGCGCCGATGGTGCGTGATGCAGCACAAGCCATCGGCATCTCCAGCGCGTCCACCGAAAGCGCGGTGGCTGCAGGCCTGGTCATGGGCGTGATGATCATACCGTTCGTTTCCTCGATGGCCGACGATTCGATTGCCGCTGTGCCGCAATCACTGCGCGACGGCAGCCTTGCGATGGGCGCCACTACATCGGAAACGATCAGCAAAGTGCTCGTTCCCGCCGCCCTGCCCGGCATTGTTGCCGGGGTCATGCTTGCCATCAGCCGCGCGATTGGCGAAACGATGATCGTCGTAATGGCCGCTGGGGCCTCGGCCAATCTCACCGCCAATCCGTTCGAAAGCATGACCACGGTCACCTTCCAGATCGTGGCCATGCTGACCGGCGAAGGCAGCTTCGATCATCCCGCCACGCTTTCGGCCTTTGCGCTGGGCATGGTGCTGTTTCTTGTCACGCTGACGCTGAACTTCATCGCCCTGCGCGTGGTGAAGCGGTATCGCGAAGCCTATGACTGAGGCCACGAATATGCCGTCGGCAACCACCTCCTTCGAAAAAGTCCAGGCCCGCCGCCGCACCATGATGGAAAGCGGCTTGGCCAAGCGCAAATCGGCCGATCGCCGCTTCCGCTGGCTCGGCTTCCTCGCCGTCTCCTTCTCGGCACTCATGCTGCTGTTCCTTCTGATAAACATGGGCTCGGCTGGTTTTGCCGGGTTCCAGCGCAGCGAAGTGCGCTTTGATGTTCCTCTCGCGGGGTCCATGCAGATCGATGTCGAACGACTCACGCAGCCCAATCCTATGGGCGGGCTCGAACTCGCAGGTCTCGAACGCGTGGTCCAATCTGCCGCACAAAAGGCCCTCGGCCCCGATGCAGACGATATCCTTGCCGATGGTGCGTGGCGCGAAGTTGCTGACATGCTGATCGAAAATCCGGCCCTGCTGAACGGATCGGTCACCGTCTCCCTGCCCGCCAGCGATGCGTTGGCTCGGGCGATGCGCGGCGATGGTGATCCGGCAAAGCAGGCGCTGGTCAACAAGCTCAAGTCCGAAGGGAAGCTGGTTCGCCAGTTCGACGAAGGCTTCATCAGCCGCTCTGACGCGACCAGCCCGCAATCGGTCGGCATCTGGGGCGCGCTCAAAGGCTCGATGCTGACGATGTTCGTCACGCTTGTCCTCGCCTTCCCGATTGGCGTGCTATCCGCTCTATACCTTGAGGAATACGCGCCGAAGAACCGCTGGACCGAGATCATCGAAATTTCGATCAACAATCTGGCAGCGGTCCCCTCGATCATCTTCGGCTTGCTGGGCCTCGCCGTATTCCTCGCGTTGTTCCCCAACTTGCGCTCCGCCCCGCTGATTGGCGGGATGACCCTGGCGCTGATGACGATGCCGGTCATTGTCATTTCCGGGCGCAACGCGATCAAGGCGGTGCCACCGTCAATCCGCGATGCCGCGCTCGCCATCGGGGCCAGCAAGGTGCAGGTCGTGTTTAACCACGTGCTCCCGCTCGCGCTGCCCGGCATTCTGACCGGCACGATCATCGGCATGGCCCGCGCGCTGGGCGAAACCGCGCCGCTGCTGATGATTGGCATGCGCGCTTTCGTTGCCAGCCCGCCTTCGGGCTTCACTGCGCCCTCCAGCGTACTGCCGGTGCAGATTTTCCTGTGGTCCGACGAGATCGACCGTGGCTTCGTCGAACGCACCAGCGCGGCGATTGTGGTATTGCTTATCTTCCTGCTCCTGATGAACGGCCTTGCGATCTATTTGCGCAACCGTTTCGAACAACGGTGGTAACATGAACGCTGAAGTGATCCCGTCGGAAACTCAGGGCCAGGAAAAGCCCTATTTCGACGCGCCCCTGAAGATGAGCGCGAACAATGTTTCGGTGTTCTACGGCGATAAGCGCGCGATCGACAATGTCTCGATCGAGATCCCGCAGCGCTATGTCACCGCTTTCATTGGCCCATCGGGCTGCGGAAAATCCACATTTTTGCGTTCGCTGAACCGCATGAACGACACCATCGCCAACGCGCGCGTCGAAGGGGAAATCCTGCTCGACGGGCAGGACATCTACAAGTCCGGCATGGACGTTGTGCAGTTGCGCGCCCGCGTGGGCATGGTGTTCCAGAAGCCGAACCCCTTCCCCAAGTCGATTTACGACAATATCGCCTATGGCCCCAAGATCCACGGGATCACCGGCAGCAAGGCTGAACTTGACGAAATCGTCGAACAGTCGCTCCGCCGTGCTGGCCTGTGGGACGAAGTGAAGGACCGGTTGACCGACAGCGGCACCGCACTTTCGGGCGGCCAGCAGCAGCGGCTGTGCATCGCGCGCGCCATTGCCGTCGATCCCGAAGTGATCCTGATGGACGAACCTTGTTCGGCACTCGATCCCATCGCCACGGCCCGTATCGAGGAACTGATTGACGAATTGCGTGGCCGCTACGCCATCGTGATTGTCACCCATTCGATGCAACAGGCCGCGCGCGTGTCGCAGCGTACAGCATTCTTCCACCTGGGTAAGGTAGTAGAATACGGCAAGACCTCCGATATCTTCACCAATCCGCGTGAAGAACGGACCAAGGATTACATCACCGGCCGCTACGGCTGATCCGCGCTAACGGATATAGAAGGACGACATAGTGGCCGAACATACCGTCAAGGCATTCGACGATGACATCACCCGCTTGCGCGGTCTGGTGGCGGAGATGGGCGGCTTGGCCGAACTTTCGGTCTCGGAAGCCATGGACGCTCTGGTGCGCGGCGACCGTGATCTGGCCACGGGCGTGATCGCGCGCGACAAGCGGATTGACCAGCTCGAAGCTGAGGTAGATAAGCTGGCGATCCGCGTGCTCGCCCTGCGCGCCCCAATGGCTGACGATTTGCGCGAAGTCATCGCCGCCTTGAAAATCGCCGGTGTGATCGAACGGATCGGCGATTATGCCAAGAACATCGCCAAGCGCGTTGGCATCATCGAAGGGCGCAAGCGTTTCGAACCGCTCACCTTGTTGCCCGCTATGAACGATCTGGCCGCCGAAATGGTCCACGATGTGTTGACGGCCTTTGCCGCACGCGATCCCGTCAGCGCTGCCGAAATCGTGCTGCGCGATGCCAAGGTCGATGCGTTCTACGATTCGATCTTCCGCAATCTCGTGTCGTTTATGGTCGAAAATCCAGCCACAATCAGCAGCGCGGCACAATTGCTGTTCGTTGCCCGCAATATCGAGCGGATCGGCGATCATGCTACAAACATTGCAGAAATGGTGTACTACGCCGCAACCGGAGCAAATCTGCCCGAGCGCGAAGAAGTCGTGCCCCCAGCTTGATCGTACGACGATCTGATCGGCCCTTTGTTCTTCCCGTCATATCGCGGTAACATTTGGGGTGCTTTGGCAAGCTGACTGTCATGGAGGTTTGCGTGCCCGCTCCAAAATTGCTGCTGGTTGAAGACGACACGGCTCTGGCCGAACTGGTCGAATACCGCTTTCGCGGCGAAGGTTACGATGTGCGCACCACCGATGATGGCGATGAAGCGCTGTTGCTCGCGGCAGAAGACGCGCCCGATCTGGTCCTGCTCGATTGGATGATCAGCGGCACAAGCGGCATCGAAGTGTGCCGCCGTCTGCGCCGGAATAAAGAAACGGCACACGTCCCGATCATCATGCTCACCGCACGTTCGGATGAGGATGATCGCATCCGCGGGCTGGAAATCGGCGCGGACGATTATGTTACCAAGCCATTCTCGCCGCGTGAACTGATCGCCCGTGTCGGCGCAGTCCTTCGGCGTGTGCGCCCTGCTTTGGCCGGAGAGACGATTACGGTTGGCGATCTTTCGCTAGATCCCACCGCGCACCGCGTCTCGCGCCGCGGCACGCCGATGAAGGTCGGCCCAACCGAATTTCGACTGCTCAAACACTTCATGGAACATCCGGCGCGCGTCTTCTCGCGCGGGCAACTGCTCGATGCGGTCTGGGGCAGCGGAAGCGACATCGAATTGCGCACAGTGGACGTCCACATCCGCCGCCTGCGCCAAGCCATCGCCATCCCCGGCGCGGCGGATCCGGTGCGCACCGTGCGTTCTGCCGGATACGCGCTCGAAGGCGTCTGAACGTCTACTTGTCGATACGGATCAGCGCTGCGTTATAGTCCAGCGTGCCCGCATTCTGCGTGCATGGCCCGGGCCGCGCCATCACGCAGTATTGCTGTTCAAACAGCGGCTTCTTTGGCGACATGCAGCCAACAAAGCGATAGGTTGACGGCAGTTCGCGGATGTGTTCGGCGGGTGTCACGGCCACGTTAAAACTTGATTGCACTGCTGTTGCTTGCGCTTGTGCGTCTGGACCATCGATCAGCAGCGTCTGCGCCTTGCGGTTCAGGACCGCCCGCGAAACGAACGGCACGTCGCGTATGCGATAGGTTGCAAGGCCGCAGAATCCGGGCTGCTCGCGCACCGTGCGCATCGCTCGCAACGGAGCCTTGCCCACGCCCCAGTTGATCACGAACGGTTCGGTCGCCGCCACTTGCACCGATCCTGCCAGCCACACCAGGGCCAATCCCGCCAGCGCTCCCCGACCCACGGTCTTGCCGCGCCACCGGTCCAACCGTCCCGTAAGATCAACCGAACCGATGGCGGCCAGGAGGATCAGCAGCAACACCGCCAGCAGCACAAACCTGTATTCCTTGTGCCCGATGGCAGAATGAGTGACGATCACAGCAAGCGCCGTTACCGCCAACATCGGATAACGTCGTGCGCCCAGCCACATCGCAGGGAGCAACAGCACCGCGATGTATTGCCACTGCCAGACAAGCACACGCAGATACCAGTCTGCAGTCTCTACGCCATAGGCATGACTGCGGTCGGCTACGACATTGGCAAACACATTGTTGTACACCCAGACCAGCGGCGTTTCACCCATAGCCAGGTTGGCCAGCACATCACACAGCACGCCGCCCACAGCCCCCGCAATCAGCGGTAGCCAGGCCCTGCGAAACTCGAACCGCCCCGCCCACAAAAACGGGATCGCCAGTGCCGGCCCGAGCGGAAACCGCATGATAAAGCCCAGACCAATCAGAAATCCGCCGATCAGCGCCGCATTGCGCTTGCCCGTATCCCGAAACCGCACCAGCATTGCAAGACCCGGCAAGATAAGGGCGGCCGACAGCGTATCGCTCGATGTACGCGGGGCGAAATAGGCAAAGTCCACCCAGATCGCAGCGACAATGGCTGCCATGATCGCATGATGTCGGCTGATCCGTGCGCCCAACGACCAGCCCGCCCAGACAATGCCGAGCGAGGCGAAAGCCAGGCCCATGCGCGGCAAGACGATGTGTAGTTCCCCTGAAGGATCAAGCGAGTGTCCGGTCCACACCGGCACCAGCATGATCAGCGGAATCAGCCAGCTGCGGATGCCAAGCCGAATGTCCCATGTGCGAATCCAGTCGCCCGTCACTAAGCCATATGCGGGCTCAAGATACTGCCAGATCTCGTCGGCATGATGGTAGACCGTGAACAGCGAAATCGGGATGCGAAACAGCAGCGCCAGCAGGAATATCCAAGCTAGCGCCGGATCAATCCTGCGCTGGCGATCCCGCTCCACCGTGATTGCCTTCACGTTCCCTTCGCCGCCAGTCACTTTCAGTGCGAAAGGTAAGTCGTGATATCGAGATCGGCGACCGTGATCCAGCCATTCACGTAATTCAGGTAATAGAACGCAAACAGCAGGGTCGAAAGTATCGTCGCGCGCTTGACGATGCGGCGCGGGCTGAAATTGCCCGGCGCACTGTCGGCTTGGCCCGGCACTTTCGGCGCGCCCAGTTCCTCATGCGTACGCACGCCAAATGGCAGCACGAAGAACGCCGACATAACCCAGAACAGGCCATAAATCGCGATGATCGAAGTGATCTTCATCTGCCGTCTCAGCTTTCCCGCAGCATGACCTGCACGACCGGCTTCTTGCCCGACCAGCGCTGCCCGGTGCGCCGCACGGAAAGCCGCACGGCTTCGGCCACAGCCACCCGGTCACGCTTGCGATCCCCCTTCAGATTGCGCAGCGTTTCGGCCACTTCGACTTTGGCCTCGGCCACGAAGGCTTCCATGTCCTCGTCCAGCGGGATGCCGATTGCGGCAATCTCCACTTCCGATGCCAGCATACCATCGCGCCGCACCGCCAGCGCTGCGGTGATCAGCCCGTTCTGCGAAAGCTTGCGCCGCGCCACCACGCCTTCGCCATCGGCAGGCGCAATGATATCGCCATCCAGCACGAGCCGCCCGGCACGCTCTTCCGAAAGCTTCTTCGGGCCATTGGGCGCAAGGCGGATCAGATCGCCGTTCTTCTGCAGGATCGCCTTGGGAATACCCTCATCCAGCCCCAGTTGCGCCTGCTCGGACATATGGCGGATTTCGCCATGTACCGGCACCAGAATTTCCGGCCTGATCCAGTCATAGAGTGCCACCAGTTCGGGCCGCCCCGGATGCCCGGACACGTGGATCATCGATTGCTTGTCGGTGACCAACTTCACGCCTTTGTCCACCAACGAATTCTGAATACGTCCGATGGCCAGTTCGTTGCCCGGAATCTGGCGGCTGGAAAACAGCACAACATCGCCGCGCTCAAGCCGGATCGGATGCTGCTCTCCGGCGATGCGCGCCAAGGCCGCGCGCGGCTCGCCCTGCCCACCCGTGGCAAGCACCAGCAGTTCGCCGCGCGGAATGTCCATCGCATCGTCCATGTGGACCAGTTCGGGGAAGCCCTTCAGATAGCCGCACGATTTGGCCACGCGGATGATCCGGTCGAGCGAACGCCCTGCCACACACAGCCGCCGCCCGGTTGCATCGGCCACTTCGCCCAGCGTCTGCAGCCGCGCCACGTTGGAGGCAAAGGTAGTAACGACCACCCGCCGCCCCTTCTGCGCAGCCACCGCTTCCATCAACCCGGCCCGCACTTCGCCTTCGGACCCCGAAGGCTTCGGATTGAACACATTTGTGGAATCGCACACGAGCGCCAGGATGCCTTCGTCGCCAATCGCGGTCAGCTCTTCCTCGGTCGCGGGCGTGCCGATGCGCGGCTCGTCGTCCAGCTTCCAGTCGCCGGTGTGGAAAATTTTGCCATGCGGCGTATCGATCAGCAGCGCGTTGCCCTCGGCAATCGAGTGCGCCAGCGGCACATAGCGGATGCCGAACGGTCCCAGTTCGAACCGGTCCAGATGATCGATGACGTTGAGTTCGATCTCCTTCTCGATCCCCGCCTCAACCAGCTTTTCATGCACCAGCTTGGCGGTAAACGGCGTGGCGTAGAGCGGCACGCCCAGATCCTGCGCGAAGTACGGCACGGCGCCAATATGATCCTCGTGCGCGTGCGTCAGCACCACGCCCACCAGATCATCAAGCCGCTGTTCGATGAAATCCAGATCGGCGAACACGAGGTCGATGCCGGGGTAGTGCGGGTCGGCAAAGGTCATGCCGAGATCCACCATCAACCACTTGCCGTCACAGCAATAGAGATTGACGTTCATCCCGATTTCGCCCGATCCACCGAGCGCGATAAACAGTAGTTCTTTAGGTGATTTCACGAATTTGCTACCCGGTCTGCTAGAATTGCGAGGCCATCGAGCGTCAGATCGGTGTCCACATGGTCAAAAATATCGGTATGGTCGCCAAACAGCACGGCCAACCCACCAGTAGCAACAACTTTGGCAGGACGGCCAATCTCCGCGCGCATCCGCGCAATCAGGCCTTCCATCATGGCCACATAGCCCCAGAACACGCCGATGTGCATCTGGTCCTCGGTATTGCGCCCGATTACGCTTTTGCTGTTCGTGGGCGCTTCGATGGCGATGCGCGGCAGCTTGGCCGCGGCATTGACCAGCGCATCCAAGGACAGGTTGATTCCCGGCGCAATGATCCCGCCCTTATAGGCCCCGTTGAAATCGATCGCGTCAAACGTGGTCGCCGTGCCGAAATCGACCACGATCAGATCACCGGGATAGCGGGCATGCGCCGCAATCGCATTGACCGCACGGTCAGCGCCCAGTGAGCGCGGGTCATCGATGTCGGCTTCGAAACCCCATTCGACCGGGGCCTGCCCCGCAATCAGCGGGTCCAGCTTGAAATACTTCTGCGACAGAACCGTCAGATTGTGCAGCGCACGCGGCACAACGGTAGAGATCAGGATCTGCTCGACCGACTTGGGATCGAAGCCCTGCAACTGCATCAATTGCAGCAGCCACACCGCATATTCGTCCGCCGTGCGGCGCGGATCGGTCGCCACGCGCCAGCGCGATTTGATCGCGCGGCCCTGAAACAGGGCGAAGACGATGTTGGTATTGCCGACATCAACCGCCAGAAGCATGAGAACCCACCATATCTATGTCGCCAGCGTGGATGGCACGGACTGCGCCATCCGCCAAGCGCAGAAGGGCAACGCCATCGTCATCAATACCCGCAAACGCGCCGATGATCGTGCCCTGCTCCCGATCCTTGACCGAAACCAGTGTCCCTGTGGGCAAGGCCCGCGCCACCCATTGCTGGCGAAGCAGCGGCCATTCGCCATAGTGCCACCGATCTACCGCATCACGAAACCGCGCAGCAAGCTCAGCGGCAAAAGCATTTCGTTCCACGGAAAAGCCCAGAGCAGCAAGGCAAGCCGTAGCACGATCCGCCACTTCCGGTGCCTGCGCAAGGTTCACACCAATGCCCACAACCACGGCCTCACCCTGCCGTTCCAGCAGGATACCCGCCAGCTTGGCCTCTCCCACCAGCAGATCATTCGGCCATTTCAGCCGCAAATCCTGCAACTGCGGGGCCAGCGCCATCACGCTTTCATGCGCAGCAAGCCCCGCCACCAATGCGAGCGTCTGCGGCAAAGTATCTTGGGCGCGCAGACGCACCACAGTCGACCCCATGAAATTGCCATAACCGTCCGACCAGATGCGCCCCGCTCGTCCGCGCCCCGCGCTTTGACGGTCGGCGACCAGCCAGTGGCCCTCAGGCACATGCTCCCCCCCGCCAAGGCGCGCCAGCAGCGCGCCATTGGTAGAAGGGATTTCCGCCTGCGTTTCGATCAACAGCTCAACCGACCGGGAACAGCGCAGCGGCGGCATAGTCCGCCAAAGTGCCCAGGCACTTGGTGCCAAAATAGCCGAGCGGCGATATGGCCAAGGAGGAAAGCACTAGCAGCACGGTGTGCGACATTTCGCCCTTGCCCTTCACCACATCAGCCGCCTCGTCAAAATACATGACCTTCACGACCTTGAGGTAATAGAACGCGCCGATCACCGAAGCCGCGATGCCGATGGCCGCCAGCGCGATCATGTCTGCCTGAACGGCTGCTTGGAACACCACGAACTTGCCCCAGAAGCCGAACAGCGGCGGAATGCCCGCAAGGCTGAACATGACCGAGGCCATCGCCAACGCAATCCACGGACGCGTCTTGGAAAGCCCCGCCAGATCCGAAATCGCCTCAACCTGCTCGCCATTTTCATCGCGGAGCAGCAGCACGGCCACAAAGCCCGCCACCGACATCGCCACATAGATCGCGATATAGACCAGCATCGCCGAGGCCCCTGCACGGGTCGCCGTGGCAAGGCCGATCAGGATGAAGCCGACGTTGTTGATCGATGAGTAGGCCATCAGGCGCTTGATGTTGTTCTGGCCAATTGCGCCCAGCGCACCGATCACGATCGACAGCAGCGACATGAAGATCACAACCTGCTGCCACGCCTGCGTCTGGTTCCCAAACGCCTCGAACGCCACGCGCATCAGCAGGCCGAGCGCCGATACTTTCGACGCCGTAGCAAAGAACGTGGTCACCGGCGTCGGCGCGCCTTCATAAACGTCGGGCGTCCACATGTGGAACGGCGCGGCGCTGATCTTGAAGGCAAGCCCTGCCAACATGAAGATCAGGCCAAAGGTCGCCCCCATTGGCAGTCCGCCCGAAAGCGCCGCGTTGATCCCGGCAAAGCTGGTGGTGCCGGTAAAGCCATAGGTCAGGCTCATGCCGAACAGCAGGATGCCCGATGCCAGCGAACCGAGCACAAAGTACTTGAGGCCCGATTCCGCCGAACGCTCGTTATTGCGCAGCGATGATGCCAGCACATAGGAGGCAAGGCTGTTCAATTCCAGACCGATGTAGAGCGCCAGCAGATCACCTGCCGAGACCATCATGCCCATGCCGAGCGAGGCAAACAGCACGAGCAGCGGGAATTCCGCGCGCATCGCCTTGGCCTTGTCGAAGAACGGCTGCGCGATGATCAGCGTCACGCCCGCGCTGGCATAGATCAGCAGCTTGGCAAAGGCTGCGAAGGCATCGGCCCGGTGCTGCCCGCCAAAGGCCGAACCCTCAGCCCCCATCGCCTGTCCCCACAGCGTCGGCGCTGTCAGGAACGCACATGCCGTCAGCACGGCCACGGCTGCAATCGAGATCAGGCGCGATGCCTTGTCGCCACCCCAGGCAGCCACCATCAGCAGCACAAGGCCCGATACGGACAGCAGAATTTCAGGCGCAGTCAGCGCCAGCGAACGGGCGAAGTCCATCAGTGTGTCTCCCCGTGCGCGGCTTCATGTTTGATAGCCATCGACTTTCCAGAAGTTCCTTGGCCAGCAGTCGGTTGGGCATCGCCCTTGGGCTTGGCCTGTGCAAGGCGCGCGTCAAGCGCGGCAATGTCCTTGCGCATCGGAGCGATGAAGCTTTCGGGGTATACCCCCATCCACAGTACCACGGCAGCCAGCGGGATCATCATCGCCCACTCGCGCTTGTCGAGATCGGGCATCGCAGCAGCGTCGGCGTTCTTCTGCTCGCCATAGGCCACGCGGCGATAGAGGTAGAGCATATAGGCCGCGCCCAGAATGATCCCGGTGGTGCAGACCAGCGCCACCCAGCTTGAAATCTGGTAAATGCCCAGCAGCGAAAGGAATTCTCCGACGAAACCGCTCGTTCCCGGCAGACCGATGGAGGCCATCGTGAATAGCAGGAAGAACACCGCATAGTATGGCATGTTGATCGACAAGCCGCCGTAACGCGCAATCTCGCGCGTGTGCAGTCGGTCGTAGATCACGCCAACGCTGAGGAACAATGCGCCCGCCACCAAACCGTGGCTGAGCATGATCAGCATCGAACCTTCAAGGCCTTGCTGGTTGAAAGCGAACAAGCCAACCGTAACAATCGCCATGTGCGCGACCGAGGAGTAGGCAATCAACTTCTTCATGTCGGTCTGCACCAGCGCGATCAGCGAGGTGATGACGACAGCCGCCATAGACATGAAGAACACCAGCGGCGCGAACTGCGCAGACGCTTCCGGGAACATCGGCAGCGAGAAGCGAATGAAGCCGTAGCCGCCCATCTTCAGCAACACGCCAGCAAGGATCACCGAACCGCCGGTGGGTGCCTGAACGTGGGCATCGGGCAGCCAGGTGTGGACCGGCCACATCGGCATTTTAACCGCAAAGCTCGCAAAGAAAGCAAGCCACAGCCAGGTCTGCGCCTGCGACGGGAAGTTGTAGGCCATCAGTGTCGGAATGTCGGTCGTGCCTGCCTCGTTCACCATCCAGAACATCGCGATCAGCATCAGCACCGAGCCGAGCAGCGTGTAGAGGAAGAACTTGTAGCTGGCATAGATGCGGTCCGCCCCGCCCCACACGCCGATGATCAGGTACATCGGGATCAGGCCGGCTTCGAACATGATGTAGAACAGGAAGATATCCTGCGCCGCAAACACGCCGATCATCAGCGTTTCCATCGCCAGAAACGCCGCGTAATATTCACCCTCGCGCTTGTCGATCGATGTCCAGCTGGCCCCGATGCAAATCGGCATCAGGAACACGGTCAGCGCAATCAGCAGCAGCGCGATGCCATCAATGCCCAGCTTCCACGAGAAGCCTGCAAACAGCGCGGCGCTTTCGGTAAACTGCCACTGTGCGCCACCGATATCATAATTCGCCCAGAGGATTACCCCGAGAACAAAGTCAATCAGCGTGGCAACCAGCGCAACAGAGCGCGCCTGTTCGCGTGGCATGACAAGGCAGGCCACAGCGCCAAGCAGCGGCACCAGCAGCATGGCCGAGAGGATCGGAAACCCGTTCATTGTGCGATCACCCAGCTGATCGCGCCGACAAGGCCGACTAGCATGACCAGCGCATAGCTATAAAGATACCCCGACTGGAGCTTGACGGCGGCGCGGCTGCCCAGAGCCACGATCGATGCAGCCCCGTTCGGGCCGAACCGGTCAATCACACCCTGATCAACCACCTTCCAGAACACGCGGCCCAGCCACATCGCCGGAACGATGAACACGAAGTGATAGAGCTCGTCGAAATACCACTTGTTCAGCAGGAACTTGTGCAGGAACCCGAACTGCTCAACGAACGCGGCGGGGAAGCGGGTGTTCTTGATATAGGCATACCACGCGATCACCAGACCGGTCAGCATCACGCCAAACGGTGCCCACTTCACCCACGTTGGCACTTCATGCATCGCATGGATCGTGTGTTCGGCAAACACCAGCGATCCCTTCCAGAATTCGCCCGTGCCTTCGCTGATAAACGAATGGTGGAAGACAAAGCCTGCCAGCACTGCGCCGACCGACAGCACGCCCAGCGGAATGAGCATGTTCAGCGGGCTTTCGTGCGGGTGATAGCCTGCCGTGCCGTCGCTGTGCTCGTCGTGATGATGAGCATGGGCGTGGTCATCGTTATGGGCATGGTCGTCATGGCCATGCACGTCATGAACCGCATGCTGGATATGCTCGGACTGCTCCCAGCGCGGCTTGCCGTGGAACGTCAGGAACACCAGACGCCACGAATAGAAACTGGTCAGCAGCGCGGCGAAAATGCCCATGAAGAACGCGAAATAGCCAAGCTCGGTGCCCTTGGCATAGGCAGCTTCAAGGATGGCATCCTTCGAATAGAAGCCTGCAAAGCCGAACACATCGACGACACCGACGCCGGTGATGGCCAGCGTGCCCATCATCATCGCCCAATAGGTCAGCGGGATGCTCTTCCGCAGACCGCCGTAGTACCGCATGTCCTGCTCGTGGTGCATCGCGTGGATCACCGAGCCTGCGCCAAGGAACAGCAGCGCCTTGAAGAACGCGTGCGTGAACAGGTGGAACATCGAGGCGCCATAAGCGCCCACGCCTGCTGCAAAGAACATGTAGCCCAGCTGCGAACAGGTCGAATAGGCGATCACGCGCTTGATATCGGTCTGCGTCGTGCCAACGGTCGCCGCAAAGATGCAGGTCATCGCGCCCACGAAAGTCACCATGGCCAGCGCCGTGGGGCTCACTTCAAACATCGGCGACAGGCGGCAGACCATGAACACACCGGCGGTCACCATCGTCGCGGCATGGATAAGGGCCGAAACCGGGGTCGGGCCTTCCATCGCGTCTGGCAACCAGGTGTGCAGCCCAAGCTGTGCCGATTTGCCCATCGCGCCGATAAACAGCAGGATGCACAGCACGGTCATCGTATCGAACCGGCCACCAAGAAAGCCGATGGTCGATCCGGCCATTCCCGGCGCGGCTTCGAGGATGGCTGGGATCGATACGGTGCCGAATACCAGAAACGTCCCGAAAATGCCCATCATGAAGCCAAGGTCACCCACGCGGTTGACCACGAACGCCTTCATCGCGGCGGCGTTCGCGCTTGGCTTCTTGAACCAGAAACCGATCAGAAGGTACGAGGCAAGGCCAACGCCTTCCCACCCGAAGAACATCTGCACGAGGTTGTCGGCAGTCACCAGCATGAGCATGGCGAAAGTGAACAGCGAGAGATAGGCGAAGAAGCGCGGCTGATCCGGCTCCTCGCTCATGTACCCCCAAGAGTACAGGTGGACGAGCGCCGAGACGCTGGTGATAACAACCAGCATGACCGCGGTCAGCGTGTCGACCCCGAGCGCCCAGTCAAAGTCGAGCGAACCCGACTTGACCCACTGCAGCACCGGCGTGACGCTGGCTTCGGCATGGCCGCCAAGGAACGACAGGAAGATCGGCCATGACAGCGCGCAGGAAATGAACAGTGCCCCGGTCGTAATGACCTTTGCGGGTACGGCGCCCATGCGCTTGTTACCAAGCCCGGCGACGATTGCTGCCAGCAGCGGCAGGAAAACGATAATCAGGATGGAAGACATTGCCCCAACTCAGCCCTTCATCCGGTTGACGTCGTCAACGGCAATCGTGCCGCGACCACGGAAATAGATGACAAGAATAGCGAGGCCAATCGCAGCCTCGCCCGCCGCCACCGTCAGCACGAACATCGCAAATACCTGCCCGACCAGATCGTTCAGAAACGCGCTGAACGCGACGAAGTTGATGTTCACCGACAGCAGGATGAGTTCGATCGCCATCAGAATGATGATCACGTTCTTCCGGTTGAGGAAAATCCCAAGCACGCCCAGCACGAACAGGATCGAGCTGACGACCAGATAGTGTTCAATGCCGATCATTCACTCGACCCCGTGTTTAAACCCAAACCCCGCTCAGGCTGAGCTTGTCGAAGCCCGCACGCGAGTGTTGCGCATCCATCCTTCGACAGGCTCAGGATGAGCGGCTGTGGTGTGAACCCGCTCGTCACAGCACAACTCCCTTGCCGCTTTCCGGCTGCATGTTGATCGTTGCGTCCTGCGGACGACGCGCGTTCTGCTTGGCAACGTTCTGGCCGCGCGTGCCGCTGCGCTCACGGTGCGTCAGCACGATGGCGCCGATCATGGCAACTAGCAGGATGATGCCCGCCGCTTCGAACAGGAACAGGTAGCGCGTGTAAAGCAGCGCACCGATCGCCTGCGTGTTTGACATATCCGCCGCTTGCGTGGCGGTTCCGCTGGCAATGCCCAGCTCAACCCCACCCGCGCCATGCACCACAAGGCCGACAAACAGCTCAACAAACAGCACCACCGCCAGCGCAATGCCCAGCGGGAAGTTCTTCACGAACCCGGCGCGCAGTTCGGCAAAGTCGATGTCGAGCATCATCACCACGAACAGGAACAGCACCGCAACCGCGCCGACATAGACGATGACCAGCAGCATCGCGATGAACTCCGCGCCCACCAGCACCATCAGGCCGGCAGCGTTGAAGAACGCGAGGATCAGCCAGAGCACCGAATGCACTGGATTGCGCGCAAGGATCGTCACCGCACCGCTGAAGATGCAGAGCGTGGCGAACAGATAGAAGGCGAATACCTGGATCATGAGGTTAAATCCATTTGGGGCGGCCCCTAGCGATACGGCGCATCGGCTTCAAGGTTCGCGGCAATCGCCCGCTCCCACTTGTCCCCGTTCGCGAGCAGCTTGGCCTTGTCGTAAAGCAGCTCCTCGCGCGTTTCGGTCGCGTATTCGAAGTTCGGTCCCTCGACGATGGCATCAACCGGGCAGGCTTCTTGACAGAAGCCGCAGAAGATGCACTTGGTCATGTCGATGTCATAGCGCGTGGTGCGGCGGCTGCCGTCGTCACGTGGTTCGGCTTCGATGGTGATCGCCTGCGCCGGACACACCGCCTCGCACAGCTTGCACGCGATGCAGCGCTCCTCGCCGTTGGGATAACGGCGCAGCGCATGTTCACCACGGAAGCGCGGGGAAAGCGGGTTCTTCTCGAACGGGTAGTTGATCGTCGCCTTGGGCTTGAAGAGATACTTCAAGGTCAGCCAATGCGCCTTCAGGAATTCCCAGAGCGTGAAGCTCTTGATGATCTGGGCAACGCTCATGCGAAGTGTCCGGTAGCCATAAGGTAGCCGCTGACGAGAACCACGAACAGCAGCGAGGTGGGCAGGAAGATCTTCCAGCCAAGGCGCATCAGCTGGTCATAGCGATAGCGCGGGACGGTCGCCTTTACCCAGCTGAAGATGAAGAAGAAGAACAGGATCTTGAGCAGAAGCCAGACGAAGCCAGGCACGAGATAGAGCACCGGAATGTCGAGCGGCGGCAGGTAACCGCCCCAGAATAGCACGGCGTTCAGCGCGCACATCAACAGCACGTTGGCATATTCGCCCAGCCAGTAGAGCGCGAAGGCCATCGACGAATATTCGGTCTGGTAACCGGCGACGAGCTCTGATTCCGCCTCGGTAAGGTCAAACGGTGCGCGTGCGGTTTCGGCCATCCCTGAGATCAGGAACATCACCCACATCGGGAAAAGCAGCGGGTTCGCGACGAAGCCGTTGACGATGCCGAACACGTGGCCTTTCTGCGCCTGCACGATGTCATTCAGGTTGAACGACCCCGCCCACAGCACCACACAGATCAGGATGAACCCGATTGAAACTTCATAGGAAATCATCTGCGCCGAAGCGCGCATGGCCGAGAAAAACGGGTACTTCGAGTTCGAAGACCAGCCCGCGATCACCACCCCGTACACGCCCAGCGATGAAATCGCGAGCACGTAGAGCAGGCCAACATTGATATCGGCTAAGATCGCGCCCGAATTGAACGGGATCACCGCCCAGGCCATCAGCGCGACGGTGAACGTGATGATCGGCGCGATCAGGAACAGGCCCTTGTTCGCGGCGGACGGAATGATGGTTTCCTGCAGGAACACCTTCAGACCATCGGCGAACGACTGCAGCAGGCCCAGCGGCCCGACCACGTTCGGCCCCTTGCGCAGCGCCATAGCCGCCCAGATCTTGCGGTCGGCATAAATGATCATGGCCACGCCCAGCATCAGCGGGAACGCGATCAGCAGGATTCCGCAGACGGTGGCAATACCCCAGGCCATCTCATACGAGAGGCCAAGACCCATGAAGAATTCTGTCACAATGCGACCCCTTCATTCGTCATTGCGAGCGGCAAAGCCGCACGGCAATCCAGAGCCGAACAGTGTGGCGCACTGGATTGCTTCGCTACGCTCGCAATGACGAAGGTGTTATTCGTCATCATTCCGCGGCCTCCGCAAAGCTTTCACCGTGGAGCAGTTCCGCCGAACAGCGCTGCAAAGTGGGGCTGGAGCGTGCAATCGCATTGGTCAGGTAGCGATCCTTGATCGGATAGCCCGCAATCACGCCTTCAGCCTTTGCGCCCGAAGGAGCCGCCGGAAGCGCGCCATAATCAGCCAGCCCTTCCACGCCCAGCGCGGGAACCTCCGCAACCATCGCCGCGCGAAGCTGCTCAAAGCTGTCAAAGCCGACCGAAACGCCCAGCGCATCGGCCATCGCGCGCAGGATCGTCCAGTCCTCGCGGGCATCGCCCGGCGCGAACACGGCCTTTTCGGCATACTGCACGCGGCCTTCGGTGTTGACGTAAGTGCCGTCCTTTTCGCTGAACGCAGCGGCAGGCAGGATCACATCGGCAGCGTGTGCCGCCTTGTCACCATGATGGCCGATGTGGACGATCATGCTGTCAGCAAACTTGGTGAAGTCCACCTCGTCTGCGCCCAGCGAAATCACCATCTTCGGCGAAGCAGCAACCAGATCGGCAAGGCCACCCTTCTGCGCATAGCCCAGCATCAGCCCGCCCATGCGGCTTGCGGCCATGTGGACCACGTTGAAGCCGTTCCAGCCCTCACGAACGAGATTGAACTGCTCAGCAAAGGCAAGGCCCGCTTCCAGACCACCCTTAGCCAGCCCAGCCCCGCCCACAATAATCGCCGGACGTTCAGCCTTGCCGAACACGTCTGTTACCGCATCAGGCAGATTGCCCATGACACCGGCATCCTCGCCGATGAACGTGGCAGGATACGTCGGGTCCCACTGCGGGCCGACGATAAAGACCTTCGCGCCCTTCTTCACCGCCTTGCGGATGCGGGTGTTGAGCAGCGGCGCTTCATCGCGGATCATCGACCCGACGATCAGGACCGCATCCGCATCCTCGATCCCGGCCAGCGTCGTGTTGAAGTTCACCGCCGCCATGTTCGACGTATCGTAAGCCAAACCAGTCTGGCGGCCTTCCAGCGACGTGGAACCCAACGCCCCAGCCAGCTTCTTGGCCGCAAACATCGTCTCACAATCCACCAGATCGCCAGCGACAACCGCCACCGACGAACCTGGATTGATCTTCGCCACAGCCGCAAATGCCTCGGCCCACGTGGCCGCAACCAGCTTGCCATCACGGCGCAGCCACGGCTTGTCCAGACGGCGGCGCGTCAGGCCATCGACCATGTAGCGCGCACGGTCAGACAGCCATTCCTCGTTCACGTCGTCGTTCACGCGGGGCAGAGCGCGCAGCACTTCACGGCCACGGCTGTCGAGCCGGATGTTCGATCCGATCGCGTCCGAAACGTCGATCGACAGCGTCTTCTTCAGCTCCCACGGACGCGCTTCAAACGCATAAGGACGCGAAGTCAGTGCGCCGACCGGGCAAAGATCGATCACATTGGCCGAAAGCTCGTGCGCCGCAGCCTTTTCCAGATAAGTGGAAATCTGCATCGTCTCGCCGCGATAAAACGCGCCGATTTCGTCCACGCCCGCCACTTCCTCGCTGAACCGCACGCAGCGAGTACAGTGGATGCAGCGCGTCATCGTCGTCTTGATGAGCGGCCCCATGTACTTTTCGGTCACCGCGCGCTTGCTCTCGTCATAACGAGAAGCACCGCGCCCATAGGCAACCGACTGGTCCTGCAGATCGCACTCGCCGCCCTGATCGCAAATCGGGCAATCGAGCGGGTGGTTGATCAGGAGAAACTCCATCACCCCTTCGCGCGCCTTCTTGACCATCTCGGAATCCGTGCGGATTTCCTGCCCTTCAGTGGCGGGGAGCGCGCACGACGCCTGAGGCTTTGGCGGCCCCGGCTTCACTTCGACCAGACACATGCGGCAATTGCCCGCAATGCTCAGCCGCTCATGATAACAGAAGCGCGGGATTTCCTTACCGGCCAACTCGCACGCCTGCAGGACAGTCGCGCCTGCCGGGACTTCGAGCTCTACGCCATCGACTTTGACTTTAGGCATTCAATAGCCCCTCGAAAAGATCATCGTCGCCCCGGACTTGATCCGGGGCTTGGCTGCCTTTTCCCCCGCTGTGGGGTGACAGGAGGCTGCCAAAGAAAAGCCCAGCCCCGGCGTGCGCCGGGGCGACGGTGGCGATGGTTTTCACTCCGCCGCCTCCCGCACGTTCTCGGCAATCCGGCGTTCGATCTCCGGGCGGAAGTGCTTGATCAGGCCCTGGATCGGCCATGCGGCCGCATCACCCAGCGCGCAGATCGTGTGGCCTTCGACCTGCTTGGTCACGTTGTGAAGCATGTCGATTTCGCTGACGTCGGCATCGCCGGTGCGCAGGCGTTCCATCACGCGCCACATCCAGCCCGTGCCTTCGCGGCAAGGCGTGCACTGGCCGCAGGATTCGTGCTTGTAGAAGTACGACAGGCGGGCAATCGCGCGGACGATGTCGGTGGACTTGTCCATGACGATCACCGCAGCAGTGCCGAGGCCTGAGCCGACCGCTTTGAGGCCGTCGAAGTCCATCGGCGCGTCCCAGATTTCGGACGCGGGCACCAGCGGCACCGACGATCCACCGGGGATCACCGCCAGCAAATTGTCACGCCCGCCGCGAATGCCGCCGCAGTGCTTTTCGATCAGTTCGCTGAACGGGATGCTCATCTCTTCTTCGACCACGCAGGGCCGGTTTACGTGCCCGCTGATCTGGAAGAGCTTGGTGCCCTTGTTGTTTTCACGCCCGAACGAGGAGAACCACGACGCGCCGCGCCGCAGGATCGTTGGCGCAACAGCGATGCTCTCGACGTTGTTCACGGTGGTCGGACAGCCATAGAGGCCTGCGCCCGCCGGGAACGGCGGCTTGAGGCGGGGCTGGCCCTTCTTGCCTTCAAGGCTTTCGATCATCGCGGTTTCTTCACCGCAGATGTAAGCGCCCGCGCCGCGATGGACGAAGACGTCAAAATCGTAGCCTGAACCGCAGGCGTTCTTGCCGATCAGGCCGGCGTCATAGGCTTCTTGCACGGCGGCAAACAGCGTTTCGGCCTCGCGGATATATTCACCGCGAATGTAGATGTAGGCCGCGCGCGCGCGCATCGCATAGCCCGCAACCAGCGCGCCTTCGATCAGCTTGTGCGGATCGTGGCGGATGATTTCGCGGTCCTTGCACGAACCCGGCTCGGATTCGTCGGCATTGATCACCAAGAAGCTGGGACGGCCGTCCTTGCTTTCCTTGGGCATGAACGACCATTTCATGCCGGTAGGGAAGCCCGCACCGCCACGCCCGCGCAGGCCCGACGCCTTCATCTCATCGATGATCGCATCCTGCCCGCGCTCCATCAGCGCCTTGGTATTGTCCCAATCGCCCCGTGCCTGCGCAGCTTTCAGGTTCCACGGCTGGAAGCCGTAGACGTTGGTGAAAATGCGGTCTTTGTCTTGAAGGCTCACAGATCAAACCCTCCCCGTTCGCTTCGAGCGAAGTCGAGAAGCCGCGCGCACAGTGTCTCGACTTCGCTCGACACGAACGGATTTTGTTGCACAAGGTTCATGGCTTACCACTCCCCCCGATAATCGTGATTGGCGTCAACCATCGCCGTCAGGTTGCTGAGCGCGCCCGCCGGTTCAACCGTATGCCGGCCCGGAAGCTGCGTGCCGGTCTTCGGCTGCTTGCCCGCGGCCAGTTCGTCAAGGATGAGTTCCATGTCGGCGGCGGTCAGGTCTTCGTAGTTGTCATCGTTGATCTGGACCATCGGGGCCGAGGCGCAGTTGCCCATGCATTCGACCTCGGTCAGCGTGAACAGACCGTCGGGCGTGGTGTGGCCCTTCTTCAGGCCCTTGCCCTTGCAGGCGGCCATGATGTCGTCCGATCCACGCAGCATGCACGGCGTGGTGCCGCAAACCTGGACGTGAAAGCGGCCAATCGGCGCGATGTTGTACATGGTATAGAACGTCGCCACCTCGACCACGCGGATCACCGGCATGTCGAGGTATTTTGCGACGTATTCCATCACCGGAATCGGCAGCCAGCCTTGCGTGTTCTCTTCCGCGCCAACCTGACGCTGCGCCAGATCGAGCAGCGGCATAACCGCCGAACGCTGACGCCCCGCCGGATAGCGCGCGACAATTACCTTGGCCTGTTCGGCATTTTCGGCAGTCCACGCAAAGCCGCCCCAGCGGGCGCGCAATTCGGGGCTGTCGGGTTCGAAAAAGCGGTCGGCCATTAGCGAATGAACTCCACCCGAGAGCACTTGTCGCCCTCGAAAGAATAGACTGCGATCACGTCGAACGGCTCCACCAGCGCCGAACCATCGGTCGCCGGCCCACGCGTCACATGTTCGCGCATCAACACGTAGTTGCTGATGGCCTGCGCCTCGACGATCTCGGCATGGTTCTGCGGCCAGCGCGCAAATGCAGCGGCGAGTCCCGAGCGCGTGCCCTCCTTGCCCTCACGCACCACATCCCCGCGATAATTCGCCTCGCAGGCGTCGTCGGTCATGTACGAGACGTAGGTATCCACGTCCTGCGCATTGTAGGCGGCGATCATGGACTTGGCTGTTTCGAGATGGCTCACCGGTCACACTCCCCGAACACCACGTCGATGGCGCCGATGATGGCAGTCACGTCGGGCAGCATGTGGCCGACGGACATGAAATCCATCGCCTGGAGGTGCGAGAACGCGGTCGGGCGGATCTTGCAGCGGTACGGCTTGTTGCTGCCGTCCGACACCAGATAGACGCCGAATTCGCCCTTGGGGCTTTCGGTGGCGACATAGACTTCGCCCGCCGGAACGTGGAAGCCTTCGGTGTAGAGCTTGAAGTGATGGATCAGCGCTTCCATCGACTGCTTCATCTCGGCGCGCTTGGGCGGCACGACCTTGCGGTCGGTGCTGGCAATCGGGCCTTCGGGCATTTGCGCAATGCACTGCTGAATGATGCGGGCCGATTGGCGCACTTCTTCCACGCGGACCATGAAACGGTCATAGCAATCGCCGCTGGTGCCGACGGGAACGGCAAAGTCCATGCGGTCGTACACATCGTAAGGCTGGCTCTTGCGCAGATCCCACGCGATGCCCGACCCGCGGATCATCGGGCCCGAGAAGCCCCAGCGCAGCGCATCTTCCTTCGACACCACACCGATATCGACATTGCGCTGCTTGAAGATGCGGTTGTCGACCACGAGGCTCATCGCGTCGTTGAACAGCGGGTGCAGGCGCGTGTCGATCCAGTCAGCGATATCGGCCAAAAGCTTGAGCGGCACGTCCTGATGCACGCCTCCGGGGCGGAACCACGCCGCATGCATGCGCGCCCCGCTCGCGCGTTCGAAGAAGTTGAGGCAGTCCTCGCGCACTTCGAACATCCACAGGTTCGGCGTCATCGCGCCAACGTCCATCACGTGGCTGCCGAGGTTCAGCATGTGATTGCAGATGCGCGTCAGTTCGGCAAATAGCACGCGCAGATACTGCGCCCGCAGCGGAACCTCAATGTTCAGCAGCTTTTCCACGGCCAGCACATAAGTGTGCTCCATCGCCAGCGGCGAGCAGTAGTCCAGCCGGTCGAAGTACGGCAGCGCCTGCAGATAAGTCTTGTGCTCGATCAGCTTTTCAGTGCCGCGATGCAGCAGGCCGACATGCGGATCGATCCGCTCGATGATCTCGCCGTCGAGCTCCATGACCATGCGCAACACGCCGTGCGCCGCCGGGTGCTGTGGCCCGAAGTTGATCGTGTAGTTGCTGATGACTTCATCGCCAGTGGTGGGCGATTGTTCAAGCGAGAGGCTCATGCGCCGTCTCCATCGGTTTTGTCATCCGGGCGGGAATCCGTCGGCGCAGGCGCGGCGGGAGCATCCTTCGCTGAATCTACAGGCGGCGTGGCCTTGGCAGCCTCAGCATTGGCCTTCTCGCCAGCGCCGGTGTCGGAAGGCTTTTCTGTGGTCTTGGGTGTCCCAGTCGCTGAAGACGGCGTTGCCTTCTCATCGCCCGGCAGCACGTAATCCGCACCTTCCCACGGACTCATGAAATCGAACTGCCGCAGATCCTGCGCCAATTGCACCGGCTCATAAACCACGCGCTTGTCCTCTTCGGAATAGCGCAGTTCGACATAGCCGGTCAGCGGGAAGTCCTTGCGGAACGGATGCCCCTGAAAACCGTAGTCGGTCAGAATGCGCCGCAGATCGGGATTGCCCGCAAACAGCACGCCGAACATGTCGTAAACTTCACGCTCATACCAACCGGCGTTGGGCCACAGCGTGGTCACGGTTGGCACCGGAGCAACCTCGTCCGTAGTGGCTTTCACCACGATCCGATGGTTCCGCGTTACCGAAAGCAGGCAGTAGCACACGTCGAAACGTTCTGCCCGCTGCGGGTAATCAACGCCCGCAATATCCATCAACTGCTGGTATTCATGCTCATCGCGCAACAGACGCAGCGCATCCTCAACGCGATCACGCGCCACCGACAGAACGATTTCGCCATGCTCTTCCTTCGAAGCCACGACCATATCGCCCAGCGCAGCAACCAGCGCAGCAAGCACGCCGTCGTTCGATGTCCAGCGCGGAGCGGAGTGGAGAACTGTCATGCGCCGAACCCCATGTTGCTGGCGGGCTTCGACAGGCTCAGCCTGAGCGGAGTCTGATTTGTCGCATACCCAAAGATCCGCTCATCCTGAGCTTGTCGAAGGATCATCGCTCGATAGTCCCCACGCGGCGGATCTTCCGCTGCAACTGCATTACACCATAAAGCAGCGCCTCGGCAGTGGGCGGGCAACCGGGAACATAGATGTCCACCGGCACGATGCGGTCACACCCGCGCACGACGCTATAGCTGTAGTGATAATAGCCGCCACCGTTGGCACATGACCCCATCGAGATCACGTATTTGGGGTCCGACATCTGGTCATAGACCTTGCGCAGCGCCGGGGCCATCTTGTTGCACAGCGTGCCGGCCACGATCATCACGTCCGACTGGCGCGGGGAAGCGCGCGGGGCAACGCCAAAGCGCTCCATGTCATAGCGCGGCATGTTCACGTGGATCATTTCGACCGCACAACAGGCAAGGCCGAAGGTCATCCACCACAGCGATCCGGTACGCGCCCACTGGAACAGGTCCTCGGTGCTGGTAACAAGGAAGCCCTTGTCGCTGACTTCGGCATTAAGGCTTTCAAAAAAGGCCTGATCGGGTGCGGTAACCGCGCCGGCGTTTGCGCCTACGCCAAGATTGACGGGCGAAGAAGTGGCCATGTTGCTCATTCCCAGTCCAGCGCGCCCTTTTTCCAGGCGTAGATAAAGCCGATCACCAGTTCAGCGAGGAAGATCATCATCGTGGTCCACCCGGCCCAGCCCGTCTCACCCAGGCTTACCGCCCAGGGAAACAGGAACGCGGCTTCCAGATCGAAGATGATGAACAGGATCGCCACAAGGTAAAACCGCACGTCGAACTGGCTGCGCGGGTCTTCAAATGCGGGAAACCCGCATTCGTACTCGCTCAGCTTCTCTGCATTCGGATTGTGGGCCCCCGTCAGGCGCGAAATGCCCATCGGGAGAAACACAAATGCCGAAGAAAGTGCCAAGGCGATCCCAAGAAAGATCAGGATCGGCAGGTATTGAGACAGATCGACCAAAGGGCTGACTCGCTTAGCTGCGTTGTTCGCCTGCGCCCTAGTCCCGACAGATCGTTCGCGCAAGTGGTGTGCGCTGCAACCAAGCCGCTATTGACGGCACTTTTCCCCCTTTGGGGTGAATGCGTACCCTCGAACTGGCCATTATAATTCGTATGCCTAACCTACAGTCCCTGCCGCCGTGAGCTCGTTGCCAGGCCTAAGCACAGAACGCATTTCGCGCAGAGGCCGCAAAGATCGCGAAGAAGGGTGAAGCAGCGGCGCTGCCGCCTCAAAAGAACGTGGCGGCTGACCCAAGGTAATTGGGAACAATCGCCTTTGGCCCTTGCACTTCATCTCTGCGATCTCTGTGCCCTCTGCGCGAAACCCCTTTTCACAAGATGCGCAAAACGAGGCTCAACATGATTCAAGGAGCCTAAGCTACTTGATCTGCATCTTCAGCGTGCGCGCCGTCGCCGCGCCATAAGGCGGCATCAGCCCGGCAATCTTCGCAAGCCCAATCTTGGGCTGGCTATAGACCGCCCGCGCATGGCTGAACGAGCGGAACCCTTCGACGCCGTGGTAACTGCCCATGCCCGAAGGTCCGATGCCGCCAAACGGCAGGTCATCGGCCGAGACATGAAAAATAACATCGTTGACCGTCACCCCGCCCGAAATTGTCCGCCCCAGCACCGTCTCGCGCTCGGCGGCATCCTCGCCGAAGTAATAGAGCCCCAACGGACGATCATGCGCATTGATATAGTCGATGGCCTGATCGATCCCGCGATAGGTCTTCACCGGCAGGATCGGTCCGAAAATCTCGTCCTGCATCACTTTCATGTCGTCGTTCACATTGCGCAGGATCGTCAGCGGCATCTTGTTGCCGTTCGATCCTGCAAAATTCTCGTTGCCGGGATTGACGACGATGGCTTCCGCGCCCTTCGCCACGGCATCGTCCACCAGGCCGGTCAGCCGGTCAAAATGGCGGCGATTGATGACCGATGTATAGTCGTCATTGGCCAGCAGTGTCGGATACATCTGCGCCACACTGGCCTGCACCGCACCAATCGCCTGATGCTCCATATCTTCGGGCACCAGCATGTAATCGGGCGCAAGGCAGATTTGCCCCGCATTCATCATCTTGCCCAGCGCGATTCGTTCAGCCGCACGCTCCACATTGGCGCTGCGCCCCATGATCGTCGGGGATTTGCCGCCCAGTTCCAGCGTCACCGGCACCAGATTGTCCGCCGCTGCATGCAGCACATGCTTTCCGATAGACGTCGCCCCGGTGAATAGCAGATGGTCAAACGGCAGCGCGCAGAAATCCTGCCCCGTCTGCGGCCCGCCGAGCACCACGACAACCTCCTCCGGCCCGAAAAACTTTGGAAAAAGCTGCGCCATCAGTTCCGACGTACGCTCGGTAAACTCGCTGGGTTTCAGCATCGCACGGTTTCCGGCGGCAAAAGCCTGCGCCAGCGGCCCCATCGTCAGGCCCACCGGGAAATTCCACGGTGCCACCACTCCAATCACGCCCTTGGGTTCATAACGAACTTCCGCCCTTGCCCCCAGCAGGTTCAGCGGAAAGTTGACATGCCGCTTTTCGGGCTTGCTCCACCGCTTCATCCGCTTCTGCGAATAGCGGATCAGGCTGATGGCGGGCATCACGTCGGTCAGCATCGATTGTTCGTGGCTGCGGTGGCCAAAGTCGGCGCTCATTGCGCGGGCAAATTCCTCACCATGGTCCAGCAGCATCCGCGCGCAGCTCTCAAGCCGGTCATGGCGGACAGACAGCGCTTCCGGGCGGGCCGCCGTAAACGCCTCCCGCTGCAGGTTCAGCGCGGTCAACATCTCGTCGCGCCCGGTTTCCTTGAACATCGCTCGCTCCCCCGAATCGTTCATCCCAGCCCTTGCAGCAAGAAGATCGGCCATGCCGTAGCGGCAAGACAGGTCCCCAGCGGCAGCGCCGTTTCGGCGTCGACCTTACGCTTGCTGACAAGCATGACAATAGCCGCAATGATGCCAAGAATGCTGGCCCCCAGCATCACCTCAACCACGCCAAGCGAGCCCACCCAGATGCCGATTGCACCCAGCAAGGGCGGGTCGCCCGCGCCCATGCCTTCGCGCCCCCGCGCCTTCAAGTAGACCCGGGCTATCAGCCAGAGCATGCCAAAGCCCAGCAGCCCCCCCAACGCTGCGCTGATAAGACCTGCGATGTCCCGCACGGACCAGAATTGCGCCAACACTACCAACACGCCCGTTGCCGCCAGCCAAGCGGTCAGGCTGCGCGGCAACCACAAGTGCTTCAGATCGAGCAGCGCCAACAACAGCAATTGCCAGCCCAGCACCATCGCGGCCAGAACCAGCCCCTCGCGCGCAAACAGCACTGCCCCTGCACCAATGGCTGCGCCGCCCAGTTCGCACAGCAGTTGCTCTGCCCCGATGCTGGCCCCACAGGCACGGCACTTGCCCCTTTGCACGGCCCAGGAAAGCAGCGGCACAAGTTCGATCACCGTCAGCGCCTTGGCACAGCCATCGCAGGCTGACCGCCCGTGCACCACCGACCGGCCTTCGGGCATTCGGGACAGGACCGCGCCCAGAAAACTGCCGATCACCGCCCCCAAAACCGCCGCGCCTGTCACCAGTACGCTCGTTGGCAAGCCTGTGATCAGGGTTGGGGCAACAGCTGCAGCGTCAACCATGGTTCAGACCAAAGCCCCATTTGCGTTCGCTGCACTGCAGCACTATGTAGCGACCCTGAACCCAAGGGTGCCCGGTAAGACAATCAGCACCCGTACGCCAAACCCAGCACAAGGGGCCGAAAAGCCATGGCACAATTCTCGTCTGCCGATCCTGTCGTGATCCTGTCCTATGCCCGCACGCCGATGGGCGCAATGCAGGGCGCGCTTGCCGATGTCGCTGCAACCGATCTGGGCGCAACTGCGGTCAAGGCTGCGGTTGAGCGGGCTGGCGTTTCGGCAGACAGCATTGAACGCATCTATATGGGCTGCGTCCTGCCCGCTGGCCTAGGGCAAGCCCCGGCCCGACAGGCTGCGATCAAGGCTGGCCTGCCCAAATCGGTTCAGGCCACCACGGTCAACAAGGTCTGCGGCTCGGGCATGCAGACGATCATCATGGGCGCAGAAGCGCTCGCCTCGGGCAGCGTCGATGTGATCGTCGCAGGCGGCATGGAATCGATGACCAACGCCCCTTACCTGCTGAAGAAGCACCGCTCGGGCGCGCGCATCGGCCATGACACGGCTTATGACCACATGTTCCTCGATGGCCTCGAAGATGCCTACGAAGCAGGCCGCGCGATGGGCACTTTCGCGCAGGATACCGCCAACGCCTATCAGCTGACGCGCGAACAGCAGGACACCTACACCGTCGAATCGCTGCGCCGTGCGCAGGCCGCCGTGGCCGATGGCACCTTCAAGGATGAAATCGCCCCCGTCACGGTCAAGACTCGCGCTGGCGAAGTCGTGGTCGATACCGATGAAGCCCCTGGCAAGGGCCGCCCGGACAAGATCCCCTCGCTGAAGCCCGCCTTCGCCAAGGACGGCACGATCACCGCCGCCACCTCCTCGTCCATCTCCGATGGCGCTGCCGCCGTGGTCCTCGCGCGTGAAAGCGTGGCCAAGGCCGCTGGCCTGACACCCGTTGCCAAGATCGTTGCGCTGGCCGCCCACGCACAAGAGCCAAAGGATTTCACCACCGCCCCGGTCGGTGCGATCCAGAAGGTTCTGGAAAAGGCTGGCTGGTCGATCGCCGATGTCGATCTGTTCGAAGTCAACGAAGCCTTCGCCTGCGTCGCCATGTTCGCGATGCATGACCTTGGTATCCCGCACGAAAAGATCAACGTAAACGGCGGCGCCACCGCGCTCGGCCACCCCATCGGCGCCTCGGGCACCCGCATCGTCACCACGCTGCTGGCCGCCCTCAAGAAGCACGGCAAGACCAAAGGCGTCGCCAGCCTCTGCATCGGCGGCGGCGAAGCCACCGCGCTGGCTGTAGAGCTGGTTTGATCAGGAAAGCCCCGGCCTGCCAAGGGCCGGGGCTATCACTCAGGGCTGCCCACCACCCCACACGCTGCTGGCCCTGATAAAGCCCTTGCGCCCAGCCACATCAAACTCGCACCAGCCGTCATCGCATTTTTCCAGCTTGCCGATCACGCCCGGCGCAACGCGCCACAGAATGCGCCCGCTGCCGTCCTTGTTCTCGCGCAGGCCGGTGATGCTGCCTTTGACGATCCCCGCCCGTGCGCGCGTCAAGAACTGCGACAGGATCCAACCCCGCGCACCGTCCGGGTCCTCGACCAGACGCCAACTGCCCATCACCCGCAGCACTTTCAGCGGCACGCCCTTGCGGGTGTAGGTCCAGCTGATCCGATACTCGCGCCCCGGCCCCACCCGCATATTGGCGGTGTACTTGGCGGTTGAGACCCAATAAGGCACGCCCTCGTCCGCGCCCTGCCCCCATGCCGGGGCAGGCGCGCACGCGATGGCAAGAATAATGGCAATCCGCTTGATCATCCCCGATCCGTCGCAAAATTGCGCAGCTTGGGCAACACCTGCGCGCGCACTGTCCACCATCGCAGTATCGCCCTGCGCTTGACCGCCCGCACCTCTCGCGCCTAGCCTGCAAGTCATGCCAAGCTCAGCCGACTATCGCTCCGTCCGCCGCGTCGAAGGCCAGCCCCGCGTCACCGTCACGCGCCGCCTGCTGCCCGAAACCGAAGCGCGCATGGCGCAGTTGTTCGACACCACCTTCAACACGCAAGACCGCCCGCTCAGCCGCGACCAGCTTGTCGCCGCAATGCAGACCGCGCACGTCCTCGTCCCCACAGTAACGGACCGCATCGACGCAGACCTCATCGCGCAGGCCGGCCCCCAACTCGGCCTCATCGCCAATTTCGGCGCAGGGATTGACCATATCGATCTCGCCGCCGCCCGCGCGCGCAAGATCATCGTCACCAACACCCCCGGCGTCTTTACCGACGATACCGCCGACATGGCCATCGCCCTCATCATCTCGGTCAGCCGCCGCCTCAACTACGGTGGCCGCACCTTGCGCGCAGGCCAGTGGGAGGGCTGGGCCCCCTCCACCATGCTCGGCCACCGCCTTGCCGGAAAGACGCTGGCGATCATCGGCATGGGCCGCATCGGCCAGGCCGTCGCCTACCGCGCCCGCGCCTTCGGCCTCAACATCGCCTACCACAACCGCCACCGCCTGCCCGAAGCGGTGGAGACGATGCTCGGCGCGCGCTATGTCGAAAGCCTCGATGACCTGGTGGCGCAGGCCGATATCCTCACCCTCCACTGCCCCGCCTCGCCTGAAACGCGCCACATCATCGACGCCCGCCGCATCGCGCTGATGAAGCCCCACGCCTATCTGGTAAACACCGCCCGCGGCCAGCTGGTCGAAGAAGAGGCGCTGATCACCGCACTGGTCGAACGCCGGATCGGCGGCGCCGGGCTCGATGTGTTCGAGCACGAACCGCAGGTCGATCCCCGCCTGCTCGCGCACGATAACGTCGCGATTCTCCCCCACATGGGCAGCGCCACCTTCGAAGGGCGGCAGGCCTCGGGCGAAAAGGTCATGGCCAATATCCGCTTCTGGGCCGATGGCCACCGCCCCCCCGATCAGGTGCTCGAAGGCCTCGTCTAACCGCCTCCGTCCCCGTTTCGCACAACAATCGGTCCCACGCCCGCTTGTATCTTTGCGCATTGTTGCCCTAAAGCCCCGCGCCAGAGGGGAGACATATCCATGCGAAACCTGACTGCGGTTCTGGCCGCGCTCATCACGCTGCTCATGCCTGCGCTGGCGCTGGCCCAAACCGGCTTCGAAGCCGTCAGCGCCGAAGATGTGGCCGACACCGGCGACACCGCATGGATTCTCGTCTCCTCCGCCTTCGTGCTGATGATGGCCATGCCCGGTCTCACCCTGTTCTACGGCGGCCTCGTGCGCGCCAAGGGCTTCCTCGCCGTGCTGGTGCAAGTCGGCGCGATAGCCTCGGTCGCCTCGGTGCTATGGATCATGGTCGGCTATACGCTCGCCTTCGGAGACGTTGCAGGCGGCTGGCTCGGCAGCGGCAACGCGTGGATGCTGCTCAATCTCGGCAACGTGCGCGCCAATACCACCATCCCTGAAAGCGCCTTCGTGCTGTTCCAGATGTGCTTTGCGCTGATCACCCCTGCCCTGATGGTCGGCGCATGGGTAGACCGCGCTCGCTTCGGCTGGGTCATCGGCTTCTGCGCGCTGTGGGGCCTGATCGTCTATGCGCCCGTGGCCCACTGGGTCTGGGGCGGCGGCTGGCTCTCCACCAAGTTCGGTACGATGGACTTTGCCGGCGGCATCGTCGTCCACACCACGGCAGGCGTTTCCGCCCTCGTCGTCGCAATGCTGCTGGGCAAGCGCGCGGGCTTTCCCAAAACGGCGATGCTCCCGCACAGCCCCTCGCTCACGATGGCTGGCGCTGCGCTACTCTGGGTTGGCTGGTTCGGCTTCAACGGCGGCTCGGCGCTTGCGGCCAACGATGATGCGGCCTCGGCCATCATCAACACCCATATCGCCGCCTGCGTAGCCGCGCTGGTGTGGCTGGTGATCGAAAAGTTCGCGGTCGGCAAACCCACCTCGGTTGGCTTCGCCACAGGCGCGATTGCAGGCCTCGCCACCGTCACCCCCGCCGCCGGATACATCGCGCCCGGCGCCGCCATGCTCTTCGGCGCGCTGGCCACCGTGGTCTGCTACCCGATGATCCAGCTCGTGAAAAAGCGCCTCGAAATCGACGATTCGCTGGACGTTTTCGCCGTCCACGGCGTCGGCGGCATGCTCGGCTCGGTCATGCTGGCAGTGTTCATCTCGGAATCGTTCGGCGGCACCGGCTATGCCCAAGGCATGGACCTCGCCCGCCAACTCGTCGCCCAGATCGCTGGCGTCGGCATCGTCGCGCTATGGAGCGCCTTTGCCACCGTCGTCTGCGCGCTGATGGTCTCGATGATCATCCCGATGCGCGTGACCGAGGACGAGGAACGCGAAGGCCTCGACATCACCAGCCACGGCGAACGCGCATGGGAGATGGACTGATTGTTGCACTGGGAGGGGGTGTGCCTCTCCCGGTGTTGGGGCGGCGGCAATTACTGATTTTTCTGCAAAAGCTGCCGTTCTGGACACGACGCCATTGCGGACAATGACGTAATCTTGCAAATTCGGCGCTATGCAGTCTCATCTAGCTGACAAAGTCCTTCTAGTGATCCTCATAACTGGGATCAGTATTTTGTTGTGGGGCGCTTGGGTGAAAATGCGCGACGGTGAAGCCGATTGGGGCGGGCGCACGCGATCCACCAGCACATTTCAACGCCGCGGTCGAGGTGCTGGCGGCTTTTGGATCAGCGTCGGCGCTAACATCGTGCTCGCTGTTGTTCTGGGCGCAGTTGCCCTCGCCATTATTATCGGAAAAATGATGTAACTTCATTGCCAAAAGAGGACCCGCGAAAAGCTCGGATGGTTGGGCCGCGTCCCTTTTCGTTACTGACATGCGAACGACTGCTCAGCGCCCAACTGCCGTCATTCAGTCAGATTTGCCGCCGCTCCAGAAGCCGCCATTCATCTGGCCAGCAAAATACCCTCAAATCCCAAAACCCACTATCGTCGCCCCGTGCTTGACACGGGGCTTGGCTACCTTTCGACGTCGCCTTCCCGCACTTCCACCGCCGGATACCACTGGTCCCAAAGGTCCAGCCAATCGGGATTGTCCGCCTCGATCAGCGCGAATTTCCATTCCCGGCGCCATTTCTTGACCAGTTTCTCGCGTGCGATGGCGGGTTCGATCTCCTCGTGCCGCTCGGCATAGACCAGCCTTGTCTTGCCAAAATCCGTTACGTGGATCGAGCCGTCGCCTTCACGATGCTGCCATACGCGCTGGGTCAGGTCAGCGGTGACGCCAACATACATCCCGCCACGGTAGCGGTTTGCCATGATGTAGACCCAGCCGCCTTTTTCCATTCGGCTGTTGTGGCAAAGGTGGGGCGGAAAGAAAAGCCAAGCCCCGTGTCAAGCACGGGGCGACGGGTGGAGATGGGAATGATTGCCAATTGCCCGGTACATTGATGTCAGTCGAAACAGGTGAGGTAATGCTCTGCCATCGCAGCAAGCCTTACACACAACACAACCCAACATCTCCGTCGCCCCGTGCTTGACACGGGGCTTGGCTACCTTGCGACGCCGCCCTCCCACTGATCTGCCACCGGCAAACTCTGGTCGAGGCTGCTTGACCTCACGAAAGCGTGCCAATCCGGACTTGAGGCAAAGGATAGCCAAGCCCCGTGTCAAGCACGGGGCGACGGGGGTAACGCTTGCCCCCCCAACTCAATCCCCGGTCAAAATCCGGTCGACCAACTGCTTCACCGTCGGCGTGAAGTTGTTGGAATAGAACGGGTCCTGCTTGAACCGATAGGCCGCGTGGCCCGCAAACACCAGGTTCTTGTCCAGTTCCCCGCCATGCGCCACGTCCTGCAAGGTCTTCTGGATGCAGAAGCTGCGCGGATCGGCCAGCCTTCCGGTCGTGTAATCGTCGTGGTCCTTCCACGAAGAAAACGCGCAGTGCGAAAGGCAGCCCATGCAGTCCTTCTGGTCCTGCTGGATTTCGTCGCGCTCTTCCGGCGTCACAAACACCATCGTGTCGTCCGGCGTGCGCAGCGCGTGGACATAGCCTGCGCCATGCCATTCGCGCGCCCGCGCCAAATCGTTGGGCGTCACCCAAAAGTTCTTGCCCCGCACGCCCACATCAAGCTGCACCGTATGTTCGCCCGCTTCCACGCGCGAATAGGGAATCTGCCGCTCCGACCGCGCTTCCAGTGCGCGCAAAAACGGATTGCGCACCGCTGATGAATAGAAGCCGGTGGGCGAAAACTTGTGCAGCAACACGTCGCCCGGCTCCAGCGTGCGCAGATGGTCCTTCCACCCCTGCGGAATCGGGCTTTCCTCGGTCAGCAAAGGCCGCGTGCCGAACTGGAAGGCAATCGAGCCCAGCTCCGGGTTGTCGATCCAGTTGTCCCATTCACGCAGGAACCACACGCCGCCTGCCATCACGATCGGCACATTGTCCGAAATGCCCTCGGCGCGCATCACATCACGCAGCACCTTCACGCGCGGATAAGGGTCTTCCGGCTTGCGTGGGTCTTCGGCGTTCGACAGGCCATTGTGCCCGCCCGCCAGCCACGGATCTTCATAAACCACGGCGCCCAGCAGTTCGGGCACCTTGTGATAGGCCCGCTTCCACAGCGCGCGGAATGCACGGCCCGATGACACGATGGGCAGATAATGCACGTTATAGCGCGCCGCGATTTCCGACAGCTTGTAGGGCATCCCCGCGCCGCAGGTCACTCCGGTCACCAGACCGCGCGTCTGATCCAGCACCGCTTCCAGAATCGGCTGCGCACCGCCCATTTCCCACAGCACGTTGATGTTGATCGCACCGTTGCCCCCGGCAATGTCGTGCGCGCGCTTCACCTGCTCCACCGCGCCATCGATGGCATAAGTCATCAGCTGTTCATGGCGTTCCTTGCGCGTCAGCGCATCATAAACCTGTGGAACAATCTTGCCTTCGGCATCATAGCTGTCGGCATTCACCGCGCTGACCGTGCCGATCCCCCCGGCAGCCGCCCACGCGCCCGAACTCATGTGGTTCGTTGCTGAAACACCCTTGCCGCCTTCAACCAGCGGCCAAACTTCACGGCCACCATAAAGTATCGGCTTCAACCCCTTGAACGCAGACATCAATTTCCTTTCAACGCGCCTTAAGCGCCACTATCCTTGGGCGCACCTTTGGCTACTTTGGAACGGCATGGCCTGATCTTGTCCGGTTCGGGCCGCGTTTCCTCGGCCACGAACTGCGCAAAATACCCCGCGATCTCCGGTTTACGGTGAATCGCCTCCAAGCGAAAGCCCACTGCCGCCAGTTCGCAGGTCAGCAGCGAGGGCGCAATGCCATGGCGCTCGGTCGGCCGGTCCATATCCACCACCACCACTTTGCCCCCCGGCTTCAGCGCGGGCCACATCCGCCACAGGAACGCATAAGGCTCGTTCACCTCGTGGTACATGTGGATCAGCATGATGCGGTCAAAACTGCGCTCCGGCAGGCGCGGATCATCCACTTCGCCGGGCTTGATCGAGACATTGTCCAGCCGCTCATGCTCAACCCGCGCGCCCAACCGGCGCAGCGCATCGCCATCGATATCCTGCGCCACCACGCGGCCACGCGGCCCCACCTGTTCGGCCAGGCGCACGGTATAATACCCCTCGCCCGCACCCACATCGGCCACGCTCATCCCCGGCGCAATACCGGCCAATTCCATCACTTTGGCCGCTTCGCCCTGCAGATCGCGGTCAGCTTCATTGGAAAACTGCGTGCTGACAATCTTGGAAACCGGGCGTTCGGCGCGCGGGAAGATCTGCGCAGTCGCGGCCCGCCCCCCTGCGGCATCATCTTTTGCCAGCGGTTTGCAGGCAAACAGACCCGATGCCAGGATCACCGGCAAAAGACGTGCAAGGGCCGAAGCCCGGCGCATCAGTCGTCGTCCTCCACGGTGACCTTTTCACCGGTCACCTTCTGGGAAAGGGCTGCGGCCATGAACGGATCGAGCGCGCCATCAAGCACTTCGCTGGGGTTGGTCGATACCACCCCGGTGCGCAGGTCCTTGATCTGCTGATAGGGCTGCAACACATAAGAGCGGATCTGGTGTCCCCAGCCGATCTCGGTCTTGGCGGCATATTCACCACTGGCCGCCGCTTCGCGCTTGGCCAGTTCGGCTTCGTAAATCCGCGCCTTCAGCATGCCCATCGCGGTTGCGCGGTTCTTGTGCTGGCTGCGGTCGTTCTGGCTGGCCACGATGATCCCGGTCGGCACGTGGGTGATGCGCACCGCCGAATCGGTGGTGTTCACGTGCTGCCCGCCTGCGCCCGATGCGCGATAGGTATCAATCTTCAGGTCGGCCGGATTGATCTCCACCTCGATGTTATCGTCGATTTCAGGGTAGACCCAGACCGAGCTGAACGAGGTGTGCCGCCGGGCCGAACTGTCATAAGGGCTGATCCGCACCAGACGATGCACGCCGCTTTCGGTCTTGGCATAGCCATAGGCGTTCTCGCCCTTGATCAGCAGCGTCGCGCTCTTGATCCCGGCGGCTTCACCGGCATGGTAATCCACCAGTTCCACTTTGTAGCCATGGCGTTCGGCCCAGCGCGTGTACATGCGCTGCAGCATTTCGGCCCAATCCTGGCTTTCGGTGCCGCCGGCACCGGCGTGGACTTCGAGGAAGGCGTTGTTGGCATCGGCTTCGCCCGCCAGCAGCGCCTGCACTTTGTCATTGTCGGCCCGCTCGGCCAGTGCGGCCAGTGTGGCAAGGCCCTCGTTGACGGTGGCCTCGTCGTCTTCCATCTCGCCCAGCTCGATGAACTCGATCGCGTCGGCCATTTCCTGCCCGATCTGGTTCACCGTGCCGATTGACGCCTCAAGCCTGCGCCGTTCGCGCATCACTTCCTCGGCCTTCTTGGGATCGTCCCACAGCTTCGGATCTTCGACGCGGGCGTTCAACTCGTCCAGACGGCGCACGGCGCGGTCCCAGTCGAGGAACTTGCGCACCAGTGCCAGTGCGGCATTGATGCGGTCAATATGGGCCTGCCCTTCGGCACGCATGGAAAACACTCCGGTCAAACGCAAAACGAACTGCGCCGCTTAGCGAAGCAGACAGGCATGTAAAGCCCAAGCGTGAATTGCGGTTCCGGTCAGCCCTTGAGTTTGCGCACTGCGGCCAGCGTCATCTTCACATGATCCCGGTAATCCATGTTGGAATGGACCATCACGATCTTGCCGTTCTGGCCAATCACATAGCTGGTGCGCTTGGTCAGCCCCGTGGAGATGCCTGCGGCCTTCAGCGCTACGTCATAGGCCTTGATCACCTGCGGCGTTGCCGCGGCCACGGCAAACTTGTCACGGCAGGCTTCGGTCGAAAACTTCTGCAGCGTGGCGATGTCATCGTTCGACATGCCCACTACGGTGGCCCCTGCGGCCTTGAACTGGTCGCTCGCCTCGGCAAAGGCGTGGGCTTCCAGCGTGCAACCGCTGGTGAAGGCTTTGGGGTAGAAGTAGAGCACGACTGGCCCCTTCTTCAACGCGCTGGCCAGCGAGAACGAGAACGGCTTGCCCGCCAGCGCGCCCTTGGCCTCAAACACCGGTGCCGAAGCCCCGCTGGCGAGTTCAGCCGAAGCTGGGGCAGAAAACAGGGCGATGGCTGCAGCGGCAGCGGCGATCAGGGGCTTGTTCATAGTGTTGGCGAATACCAGACACCTGTCCGGCGCGCCAATGCCTTTGTGGGCAGGCAATGTTGGCAGGCACAGCGCTCAGTAAATGCCGCCCTGCTCCTCCAGGAAATCCTGCTCCACCGGCGCTTCGTCACCCCCGCCCTCGGGCAGGCCGCGCGCGCCTCGGGCGCGGCGCAGAGCATCGATAACCGCATGTTTTGCCGTCATTTCTCCGGCGCGCGCGGTCCGCCGTGGCTCAGTATCCGGCTTGAACGCCTCCCAGATCACCGATGCCTTGGCCACATCGTTATCCGGCGTCCCACCAAACACCCGCTTGCCCGAAACGCGGTCAATCTTCACCATCCGCACCCCCTCGGGCACCCGGAACGGAATATCCTTCCACCGTGCGCGGGTTTCCTGAACCAGTTGCTTGAACACAGGTGCGGCTATTCGTCCCCCTTGCGCATATCCGCCAAGGCTGCGCGGCTGGTCATAGCCGATATAGACCCCCGCTACGATATCAGGTGATCCTCCGACGAACCAGACGTTGGTGGGGCCAGAAGTGGTGCCAGTCTTGCCAAACAGCGGCAAGTTGAGATCGCGCAGCGTCACCGCTGTACCCCGCACCACCACGCCTTCAAGCATATGGACCACCTGATAGGCTGTGCGCGGGTCCATGACCTGTTTGCCGCCGGGGGCAAAGCGCGGCATGGGCTTGCCATCCCACTGCGGCATCGAGCAGCCATCGCAGCGGCGATTGTCGGCGCGCAGGATCACTTTGCCATTGCGGTCCTGCACATAGTCGATCAGCGTCGGCGCGTGCTGGCGGCCATGGTTGGCGAGGGCGGAATAGCCGTTGACCATGCGCAGCACCGTGGTGTCACCCGCCCCAAGCGCCATAGAGAGGTAGGGTTCGTATTTTCCGATGCCGACCGCGCCGATCGTGCGGACGACCTTGTCCATGCCGACATCGTTGGCCACGCGCACGGTCATCAGGTTGCGCGATTGTTCGAGGCCCCAGCGCATCGTGTGGCTGCCCGAACCGCCTTCATTGCCGAAGTTGCGGAAGCACTTTTCGCCCAGCGCCGCACCCTGATAGACGCAGAAGGTGCCATCGACGACCATCGAGGCTGGCGTCATGCCGTTGTCGAGCGCGGTCGCATAGACGAAGGGCTTGATCGTGGAGCCGGGCTGCCGGTTGGCCTGCGTGGCACGATTGAACGAGCCGAGGCGCGCGTCGAAGCCGCCTTGCATCGCCAGCACCCGGCCGCTTTGCGGGTTCTGCACGACCATGCCGCCCGACACCTCGGGCACGGTGCGCACTGCATACGTTCCAGTGTTGACCGGTACGAGGGCGGTAATGTCACCCGGGCGGATCGCATCGGGGAGACCTGTAGCATCGGCGGTTTTGCCATCGGAGAAGCCAACAGTCCCCGACGAACCCGAGCGCGACAGCAGCACGCCGACCCGCCAGTTCTGGTACTTGATGGAGATGTTGCTGGTGATCAGTTCGGTCTGCCAGCGATCCCCATCGACATCAATCTTGGCAATCGGGCCATGCCAGCCCCGCCCGCCAGCATAACGCAAGAGCGCAGTCCGCAGCGAATTCTGTGTCGCAGTCTGCAATTGCGTGTCGAGCGAGGTGCGCACCCACAGCCCGCCTGCATAGACGCTGTTGGGGCCGTTCTCGGCCTTTTCGCCAAACTTCTCGATCAGTTGCCGCCGTACTTCTTCAAGGAAGTAACCGGCATCGGCAGTATAGTTTTCAGCGCGGCGCGGCTTGAGGCCCAGGGGCATGGCCGCAGCACTGGCCGCTTGTTGGGGCGTGGCCCAACCGTTCTTCACCATTTGATCAAGCACATAGTTGCGCCGATCAAGCGCCATCTGCTCATACTTGGCGCGGCCATAGCGTTCGGGCGCTTTGGGCAGGATCGCCAAGAACGCGGCTTCGTGCAGTAGCAGATCGCCGACGTCCTTATCAAAATAGGCGCGCGAGGCGGCCTGCACGCCGAAGCTTTGGCGACCGAGCGGGATTTCGTTGAGGTAGAGTTCGAGGATCTGCTGCTTGTCCAGCACGCCTTCGATCCTTCGCGCGAGGATCATTTCCTTCAGCTTGCGCGAAATCGAGTATTCATCGCCAATCAGGATGTTCTTGGCGACTTGCTGCGTGATGGTCGAGCCGCCGCGCGCGCGCTCTCCCGATCCGAATTTGAGCGCATAATCGGCCACAGCCCCGGCGAGGCCAAAGATGTCGATACCGCCATGCGTCCAAAACGTCTTGTCCTCAGCCGCCAGGAAGGCGTTGATCATCGGTTCGGGAAAATCGACGAACCGCAACTGCACGCGCCGTTCACGCGCATAACTCGACACGATTTCACCGTCATTGCCGCGCACCATCGTGGGCAGCGGTGGCTGATAGGTGAGCAGGCGGTCTGCCGACGGGAGCGTGCGGATCACCGCAACCCAAAGCACGAACCAGGCAACCAGAAACGCAGCCAGCAGATAATTGGCAAGACGAAACCAACGGCTGGTGCGCCATTTGGCCCGATACCATGCCGGAGCGGACCGCAAACGCGCAAAGCCATCCCCGCGCAGGAGCTTGAAGCGTGACGGCTGGGACGTTTCTTCGACCATTACGAGAGCGCCTCTAGCACGGCCCTGCGCGGGCAAGCCAGTGCCTGTTGCGCAAAATCCGGAAAATTGGATCCACAGCCACTGCCGATCACGGCAGGTCCGAACGTTGTGCCAATGAAGACTCAGCTGCAGGTGACTCGATTGTTGCGGGCGCCAGCTTTTCCGCGAGGAATATCTCGACCGCCTGCGCGACTGCGCGGGCGAAGCCTTTGCGCCAAGCCGGATCGCGCATTGCGCTCGCATCTTCTGCGTTGCTGATATAGCCCGCTTCGATCAGCGCGGAGGGCAGGTCGAGCGATTTCAGCACGATGAAGGCCGCCTCACGCTGGGGCGTGGAGTGAAAGCGCAATCGCCCCGTGGATTCGCGCACGACCAGTTCACCGAACCGCATCGAGCGCCCGCGCATTTCGCGTCGCGAAAGGTCGACCAGAATCGATGACACGACGGCGCCTTTGTCCTCTAGCGAAACCCCGTTGATCGTGTTGGAACGGTTTTCGCGGCTCGCCATGGCTTCAGCTACGCTGTCAGAGGCTTTGTCGGACAAGGTATAGACCGTGGCCCCCCGCGCCGCAGGGCTTTGGGCCGCATCGGCATGCACCGAGATGAACAGATCGGCCCCCAGCCTGCGGGCGATGTCCGAGCGTTCTTCGAGCACCAGAAACGTGTCGGTATCGCGGGTCATGGCCACGCGGACCCGGCCATCGGCCAGCAACTCATTGCGCAAGACCTTGGCCAGCGCCAGCGTCAGATCCTTTTCCCGCTCTCCCTTAGCACCGCTAGCGCCGGGATCGTGGCCGCCGTGGCCTGCATCGATGACCACCAGCGGGCGCGCCGTATCAGCGGGGCCTTCAATTTTCGGAAGTCCGATCTTGCCGCCGCTTGCAGGCAGATCAAGCCGGATCACATAGCGCGGTTCGACTTGTGCGATACCAGTGGAAAAGGCCGTCCACATTGCCGCAGCCGCGAGCACAGGCGCAGCAAAAATCGCAGCAATGAGACCCCTGTCATCCATCCGGCGTTGCCTATGCCCTGCCCTAGCCCGCCCGGTCCAGCAGGAAATGACCCGCTTGGTTAACAATTGCCTACAACGTTAACGAATACTTGGTGACATTCTTTTAATTGCCGCTTTGCAAATGGAGTGCTAGCACCTGTGTACCGGGGCGAGCCAGCACCGGCGCATTTCACGCTGATACCGCAAAAAAGCGCATGTTCGCGCTGCGGTGGGCGAGGAAAAGCCCGCTGGCATAAGCCCCGCCAACGTGGAAGAGCACAAGCGCACAAGTGTGAAGCGCAAGCGCGCCTCTTTTACGCGACAAGGTTGATGCCGTGATGATGAGCCGTGTTTCGTTCCTGCCAGACTGCCCCACAGGGGCGGTTGCGGCATGCACGCACAACGGCGCGCGCATTTCGCCGCGAGTTATCTTCACAGCAGACGCAAACCAACCGCCGCCGGGCGGCGAGCGACAGGGCAAGGCAGCGTTCACGCTGCGCGCCGCAACGCTCCGATCCGGCAAACCCGCATTTGCGAACGATCAGCGCGCCGGAGTGATCCGTGCCCAAGACGTTCGTCCATCCCAAATATTCCGCGCCAGCAACGCAGGGGCAACCCGGCGACGGTGCGGCTGGAGAATTTGTAATGACCACGCGCATGCTTATCGATGCGCGCCACCAGGAAGAAACCCGGGTGGCGGTGCTAAAGGGCAATCGGATTGAAGAATTCGACTTTGAATCTGCGGATCACAAGCAGATCAAGGGCAATATCTACCTCGCCAAGGTAACCCGTGTAGAACCTTCGCTGCAGGCGGCGTTTGTCGATTTTGGCGGCAATCGGCACGGATTTCTGGCGTTCAGTGAAATCCACCCGGATTACTACCAGATCCCCAAAGAAGACCGTGAGGCGCTGCTGGCCGAAGAAGCAGCCCACGCCGAGGAAGAAGCCGCATTGCGCGCTGCCGAAGACGGCGACGATGACGATGATGGCTATGAAGGCGATGGTTACGATTCAGATCAGGGCGTGACCGAAGTCGACACTTCGGAAAAAGATCAGGTCGCCACGATCGAAGGCGGCGTGGTTGAAAACGGCTTTGATCACGAGGGTGACGACGAAAGCGAAGGGGGCGACGAAGGCGACGCGGGCGAAGGTTCGGACGAAGACGGCGAAGGTGGTGCCGAGGGTGACAACCGTCGCCGGGGCCGCAATCAGGGCCGCCGCCGTCAGGGTGGCCGTGCCCAAGGCAAGGAAGCCGACGAACTCCGCGCAAAGCGCATGGCGCTGCGCCGCCGCTACAAGATTCAGGACGTGATCCAGCGCCGCCAAGTGCTGCTGGTGCAGGTCGTGAAGGAAGAGCGCGGGAACAAGGGCGCTGCGCTGACCACATATCTGAGCCTTGCTGGCCGCTATTGCGTGCTGATGCCCAATTCGAGCCATGGCGGCGGCATCAGCCGCAAGATCAGCTCATCGGCAGACCGCAAGCGTTTGAAGTCCATCGTGACCGAGATGGACCTGCCGCGTTCTATGTCCTGTATCGTGCGCACCGCAGGGTTGCAGCGCACCAAGCCCGAAATCAAGCGTGACTTTGATTATCTTGCCCGTCTGTGGGACGAGATTCGCGAGCGCACGATGCGCTCGGTCGCACCGGCGCTGATCCATTCGGACAGTGACCTGATCAAGCGCGCGATCCGCGACATCTACAACCGCGAGATCGAAGAAGTCGTCGTCGAGGGTGAGCAGGGTTACCGCGCCGCCAAGGACTTCATGAAGCTGCTGATGCCGAGCCACGCCAAGCGGGTGAAGCAATATGCCGATCCGGTGCCGCTGTTCCAGCGCTATGGCGCAGAAGACCAGCTGACCGCGATGTATGATCCGGTCGTGCAGCTGAAGAGCGGCGGCTATCTGGTCATCAACCCGACCGAAGCGCTGGTTTCGATCGACATCAACTCGGGCCGTTCCACCAAGGAACACGGCATCGAGCAGACCGCGGTTGCCACTAACCTTGAAGCCGCGCGCGAGATTGCCCGCCAATTGCGCCTGCGCGACATGGCCGGCCTTGTCGTCATCGACTTTATCGACATGGAATACGGATCGAACGTCCGCAAAGTCGAAAAGGCGATGAAGGACGCGCTGAAGAACGATCGCGCGCGCATTCAGGTGGGCCGCATTTCGGGCTTCGGCCTGATGGAAATGAGCCGCCAGCGGCTGCGCACCGGCGTGCTTGAAGCAACGACGCGCGCCTGCCCGCATTGCGATGGTTCGGGGCTGGTGCGCACGGCATCGTCTGCCGGACTTTCGGCGCTGCGCATGATCGAAGACGAAGCTGCCAAGGGCAAGGGCAACGTGGTGTCGCTCTATGCTTCGCAGGAAGCAGCGATCTATGTGCTGAATGCCAAGCGCGCCGATCTGGCTGAAATCGAGGAACGCTATGGCGTTTCGGTAGAAGTAATCCCCGAAGGCGAGAACGAGGGCGCGAAGATGCGCGTCGCATCGCGCGGGCCGAAGCCGGAGTTCGTGCCGCGCTTTGAACCGATTATCGAGCCTGAAGAGGACGATATCGTCGAAGAGGACTTCGACGAGGAAGAAGAAGTCGAAGAGCAGCCGCGCCGTGGCAACCGCGATCGCAACCGCAACCGCAATCGCAGCGACGAAGGCCGCAGTGAGCGCGGTGCCGACAACGCCGACGGTGAGACAGATGGTGAGCGCACCGCTGACGAGCGTGACGGCGAAGATCGCGGTGGCGAAGAGCGTGGCGGCGAAGAACGGGGCGGGGATGGCCGTCGCAAGCGTCGCAAGCGCCGTCGTGGCCGCAGCCGGGACCGGCGTGACGAGAATGGCGAGGCTCAGACCGGTGAAGGTGAAGGCATTGAAGGCGAAGCTGCTGACTTTGCAGCCACTGGCGATGAAGCCGAGGGCAGCGAGGCAGAAGGCAGCGAAGCCGTTCACACCGACGAGACCGATGATGGCAACGACCGTGGTCCGCGCAAGCGCCGTCGCCGTGGCCGTCGCAAGCGTGGCGGTCGTGAAAACGGTGAAGGTGGCGTTGAGCAGGCTGACGGCGAGCAGGCTGAAGGCGACGAGGCCGATGCTGGTGAGCCGGAAGCTGCCGCTGCTGATGTGGCAGTGTCGGTTGATGCCGAGCCTGCGCCAGAGCCAGAGGTTGCGCCGGTAGCTGAAGAGGCTCCAGTCAAGCCGAAGCGCGTTCGCAAGAAGAAGGCCGATGCTGCTGTAGCAGAAGCGCCGGTTGCCGAGGATGCAGTTGCGGCTGAACCGGTTGTGGCCGCAGAGGTGCCAGAAGGAGTCGCGGCAGAAGCGGAAGCTCCGGCCAAGCCCAAGCGGGTGCGCAAGAAGAAAGCCGATGCCGAAGCGGTGGCCGAGGTTGCGCCAGAAGTTGCAGCAGCAGAGCCTGCCGGAGATGCGCCGGTGGCCGAAGCAGCTTCCGCCGAAGTTGTGGCAGAAAAGCCCAAGCGGGTGCGCAAGAAGAAGGCTGATGCCGTGGCGGCAGAAGCGGCTCCTGCAGAAGCGGTGACGGCTGAGGCTCCAGCAGCGGAGGCCGAAATTGCCGCCGATGCTGGCGAACCGGAAACACCGCGCCGGGGCTGGTGGCAGCGCACATTTGGTGACTGACCTGCGATAGCCGGCACAAGGCAAAAGGCCCCGTCAGCAATGGCGGGGCCTTTTCCTTTTGGTGATCGGCGGTGGTTTCAGGTGGGCTTTACAGCAGAGCCCCACTCCATCCACGCGGCCCATTTTGGCATGCCGTCCATATATTTGTGATCGGAGCGGTCAACCTGGAAGCCTGCTGCGCGGACCGGGGCGGTGACGGCGCGGGTCAGGTGGCAGCCGCCCATCAGCGGCTTCCACATGGGCTCGATCCGCCGCTGCCATTTGGCCACGCCGCCGTCTTCACTAAGGCCGTGTTCGAGGAACAGGAGCGTGCCGCCGGGCCGAAGGATGCGGCGCAGTTCGGACAGGACCTTGGCCGGGTCATCGACCGAGCACAGCGTATAAGTGCATACGGCGGTATCGAAGCTATCGTCGGCAAAGGGGATTTGCTCGCCGATGCCCTCGCGGATATCGGCCTGCCAGCCCTTTTGGTCGGCGGCTTGGCGGGCGTAATCGAGCAGTTTTCCCGAAGGATCGATCCCGGCAAAAGCAGTGACGCGGGCAGGATCATAGAACGGTTGGTTGAGCCCGCCGCCGCAGCCAAGTTCGAAAACGCGCCCCTTGGCCTGCGGCACGATGCCGCCGCGCAGTTCGGCAATGCCCGGCGCCCCGCAGGCGCATTTGATCATGCGCGGTACGACGTGCGCGTTCCAGAGTGTCTTCAGGCCCATTACCTCTCCCCCTTGGTGCTGCACATGCTGCGCTGGCGCTGGGGGCGGTGCAACCTTTGTTGTGGTCGCATTTCACTGCGATGCTGGTGCGTGGCCGGGTTTTGGGTATGGTCGGGGCTTGTCTTTAGACCTTCGGGATGCCGATGAACGACAGTTCCCAGACGCTGGATACCGCGCTGCATGCCCGCCATGTGGCGATGATTGCGATAGGCGGGATCATCGGGGCGGGTCTGTTTGTGGGGTCGTCCACATCGATCAACCAGATCGGCCCGGCGGTGGTGGTCAGCTATGCGCTGGCGGGCGTGGTGATTCTGATGATCATGCGCATGTTGAGCGAGATGGCGATGCTCAATCCCGCCGCGGGATCGTTTACCGAACATGTGCGGATCGGCTTTGGCGACACCTGGGGCCCGCTGGCGGGGTTCGTGACGGGGTGGCTGTACTGGTACTTCTGGGTGATCGTGGTGGCGATCGAGGCGATTGCCGGGGCGGCGATTATTGCGTTATGGGTGCCCTTGCCGGTCTGGCTGATCGGTAGCGTGCTGCTGGCGCTGATGACGATGGTGAACCTGTTTTCGGCGCGATCCTATGGCGAGTTCGAGTTCTGGCTTTCATCGGCAAAGGTCGCCGCGATTATCGGGTTTATTGTGATTGCGGGGCTCTGGGCCTTTGGCGTGACATCGCCCGATGGGCCGACTTTTGCGAATTGGACGGCGCACGGCGGGTTCGTGCCCAAGGGATGGGGCGCGGTGATTGGCGGGGTGACGAGCGTGATCTTTGCACTGTGCGGGGCCGAGATTGCGACGGTGGCGGCGGCTGAATCGCGTGCGCCGGCACAAGTTATCGCGCGTATGACTGGATCGGTGGCGCTGCGCATCCTGCTGTTCTACGTGGTGTCGCTCGCGCTGATCGTGGCAGTGCAGCCGTGGGACACGATCGAGCCGGGGCTTTCCCCCTATGCCAGTTCGCTGGGGCTGATGGGCATTCCGGCGGCTGAGGCGATCATGAACGTGGTGGTGCTGGTGGCGGTGCTATCGTGCCTGAACTCCGGGCTTTACGTGACATCGCGGGCGCTGTTCGGGCTGGCTCGGCATGGCGACGCGCCGCAGAGCCTGATCCGGCTGAACAAGCGCAAGGTGCCAGTGCGTGCGACGATCATTGCCAGCCTGTTCGGCTATGGCGCGATGGCGGCATCGGTGCTGTCTCCGGGCACGGTGTTCAGCTTTCTGGTGAGCGCGTCAGGTGCGCTGATGCTGGTGATTTACCTGATGGTGTGCCTTGCCCAAATCCGTCAGCGCCGGATCATCGAAGCCACGGCACCGGAGACGTTAGCTTTGCGGATGTGGCTGTTTCCGTGGCTGTCCTATGCCACGGTAGCGGCGATCGTGATCGTGCTGCTGGCGATGGCATTGGTGCGCGATCTTCAGCCGCAGTTCATTGCCAGTGCGCTTACCGTCGTGATCGTGGCGGCCGCATGGTGGGCACTACGGCGCAAACCTATGCGATGACCGTACGCCAATTTTGGTGTGGTTCGATGGCAAAAGGCTGGCATAAAGGCTAAGATCGGTCTGCAAGGGCCTGATTTGCCAACTATTTTGGAGACGTTTGACCATGTCCGCCTGCCTGCTGGTTGCTGCCCTGACGACGGCCACACCCGCGATTGCAGGACAAGCGGCCCTTTCGCTGGCAACAAGGCAAGCAGTATCAGCCGACACGGCTGCGCCGGACACGGATTTACCCCCGACTGTTGCGCTGATATTGGACGCCGCGCTGAAATCCGGCGACGCCGCACAGGTCGATGCCGTTGTGCGCACGATTAAGAGCGCATTTCCGCAGTCCGTGGCAGCCATCGACCTGCACATCGCCGCATGGCCGGAAAGCATAGGCGCTCCTGCGCTGGCAGCGGTCAGGCCCCCTGCCCTTCCCGCGCCGCAGCCAGAGCCGGCGAAGGCTGACGCTGCTGCAACTGTTGCCGCAGCGGTGAAGATCACGGGTGAAGGCGAAGCTGGGGCGTTCAAGAATACCGGCAACGCGCCCGGCATCGGCCTGGTGGGCGCTTTCAAGCTGCTCGTCGAAGGCCAAAACTGGCGGATCGGAACCAATGCGCGGGCCGATTATCAGGAAACATTGGGCGTAGTGACGCGCGAACAGTATCGTTTTTCAGCCGAGCCGAATTACAAGTTTGACGAGCGCGGATATGTGTTCGGCCTGGGCCAATACGAACAAGACCGCTTTCAGGGCTTTGCATCGCGATACAGCATTTCCGGGGGACTGGGCTACAAGGTGCTGAACGCCGAATCTGCCAAGATCAACGTGAAGGCCGGGCCTGCCTGGCGCGTGACCGAACCGGTTGAGGCCGAACGGGAATCAGTTGTTGCCGGGCTGGCATCGCTGGAGGCCAAGGTGACTCTATCCCCCGGCCTGCAATTTACGCAGGACGCCAGCATATATTCCGACGCCACTGGTAGCACATTCTACACATTGGCCGCGCTGGATTCAAAGCTGATCGGAAAGCTGAAAGCGCGACTGTCGTACATGGTGCAGCACGAAACCGCACCCGAACTGGGGCGGTTTGGGACTGACACGACGAGCCGTCTAACGCTTGTTTACGGGTTCTGAGTGAATTGCGACCGCAGAGGCAAAATCAGCTCGCAGTCGTGCTTGGCGCGTGCTTGTTCATCAGATCGTACGACCGTTCATACCACTTGCTGCCCGGATAGTTGGTCCCGAGAACCGCAGCGGCCTTTTGTGCTTCCTTGGGCAGGCCGAGCGAGAGGTAGCTTTCGACCAGGCGATAGAGCGCTTCGGGCGCGTGACTGGTGGTCTGGAACTTTTCGGCCACGGTGCGGAAACGCAGCGTTCCAGCCAGCCATTTGCCGCTGCGCTGATAGAGCCTGCCGATTTCCATTTCCTTGCCGGCAAGGTGATCATTGATCAGGTCGATCTTGAGGCGGGCATCGGCGGCATAATCGGTGTTCGGATAGCGGCGGACCAGTTCGTTCATCGCGGTCAGCGCCTGCTGGGTGATTTTCTGATCGCGCGTAACGTCAGAAATCTGCTCGTAGTAGCACAGTGCCACCAGATAATAGGCGTAAGGCGCATCCTTGTTGCCGGGGTGGATCGACAGGAACCGCTGCGCAGACTGCACCGACTTGGGATAATCGCGCGTGACGTAGTAGCTAAAGGCCGACATCAGCTGTGCCCGGCGTGCCCACGGCGAATAGGGATGCTGGCGCTCAACCTCGTCAAACAGAGCAGCGGCCTGCTTGGAATCGCCCCGGTCCAGACGCTCTTTGGCTGCGGTGTAGAGCGTGTCCACATCGCGGGCGACATAGGCCACGTCCTTCTTCTTGTTGCCACCGCCTGCACAGCCAGCGGTCAGGCCGATGGCAAGAGTAGCAGCAGCGATAACGGCGAAGCGCAGAGGACGGCGCGGGGCAGGATGCGTCATGATGACCCTATAGCCAGCAGGTTCCTGAACGCCAAGTGAAGTTACCGGATTTTGCGCAAAGCTGCGCGAATCCCAATCAGGCTTCGGTAAACGGCGGTTCCACGCTGATCGGATCGGCCAGCGTGATGCGATCAAGGATTGCTGCCGTTTCATCGCGCAGCTGCAGCATCAGCCCGCGCAACCTGCATTCGGCTTCGGGCAGGCAATTGTTGCAATGTTCATAAGCATTGCGGCTGGCGCAGGGGACCAACGCAAGGCTGCCGCGAGTCAACCGGATGATATCGCCATAACGGATATCGACCGGGGCGAGCGCCAGTTCATAGCCGCCATCACGCCCACGGTGCGAAACGACAATCCCTTCGCGCGCCATTTCAGACAGGATCACGGTCAGGAATTTGCGCGGAATGTTCTGCGCCTCGGCAATCGCATCAAGGCGCACCGGCCCTTGCCCAACCGTATCGGCAAGATGCTGCAAAGCCCGGATCGTATAGCGCGTCTTTTGCGAGAGCATCCCCAACAAATGAACGCTCTCGCCGGAATGTCAATTCCAACGGTAGAATTACCTGCGCCAGTTTGGCGTTAGCACGATATCCAAGCGTGATGCGACGATGGGGCTATTTGCCCGCAACGAGGCTTTCGGCAAAATCGAGGCGTGCACGATAGGGATCGTCAGTGTGCGTTGCGCCGCTCTCGTCAATCAGCATGACCTTGGTATCGCCCGCTGTTGCGGCAGGCCACGCAGGTGACGGAATACCGGTTCTGGCGAAATTGACCCAAAGATCGTGTGTTCGCCGTGCGATGGAATCCTCGCCAGGCGCTTTGCCGGTTGGCTCAGTGCGGACCACAACTGTATCGAAAACATAGGGAATTTCACTGGCGTGGGGTGCGCCACCCATCACTGCCTTCACCTGCGGATGCGCATAGCCGAAGCGGAAATGATAGGCCGCGTGCCCGCGCGCTGCCAAAGCACGCGCGACGGCGCGGGCCGGTTCGATGAACAACCGGTCTGCGCTGGTCATCGTGGCAACGACAAGGCCGGGCGTCTGGCCATCGGAATCATAGAGACGGCGGGCTTGTGCGGCGTTTGCAGCGTATTCGCCGAAGATCGCGGCTTTGTCGGTCGTCATCGGGAAACCATCGGCAGAGTTCGCGCCGACCATTACGGGGACTTTGGCGTATAGCCCTGCATTGATGGCGTCGATGCTGGACCCGAAGATGGTCCGGCCATCAATCATGGGGCCGGAGTAGCCAGGTTTGGTCATCGTCATCATCGACAGATCACCAGTGACCTTTCCCGCCGGCAGCGCCCGGAGTGCGGCAGCATCGAGGCCGGGGGCAAAGTCTTCGCCCGCCTTTGCGGCAAGGGCCATGGTGGGCATCGGCAGAGTCATGTCACGCCCGCCGCCGCTCTGGATGATGACCTTGTGGAACAGGCCGCGTGCCTCGGGCGCTTGCAGCAGCATGTGCATCGACATGCCGCCTGCACTCTCACCGAAGACCGTCACGTTTGCCGGATCACCGCCAAACCCGGCGATGTTCGCCTGCACCCATTTGAGCGCGGCGATCTGATCAAGGAAGCCGAAATTGCCGCCATAACCTTCGCCCGCGAGGGCCGGATGGGCGAAGAAACCGTAGCGCCCGAGCCGATAATTGATGCTGACCAGCACGATCCCATCGCGGGCAAAATTGTCCCCCGAATAGATAGCAGGAGATGTGCCGCCATTGACGAAGCCGCCGCCATGGACCCAGACCATGACGGGCAGCTTTGCCGCTGTCCCCGCCTTTGCCGGTTTCCAAACATTGAGATAAAGGCAATCTTCCGCAGGTTTTGTCCTGATCGGAGCGGCATCCGGCGGAAACGGGGCCTGAGCACAATCGGGCGCGAAATTGCCCGCATCGCGCGTGCTCTTCCACGGTTGCACGGGTTGCGGTGCCCGCCAGCGGTTTTCACCCACGGGGGGCGCGGCATAGGGGATGCCCATGAAGACAGCCACACCGTTGCCCATATCAACACCATGAAGCGCACCCGAATTAGTTTGCGCCTGTTGGGCAAGGGCCTGAACCGACAGTAGACTGGTGGATGCAGCGATACCGATCAAAGCCTTGCCAATCAGAGCGTTGCCAATCAGAGCCTTATCCATCCTGCATCCTTTTCGCATCCGGCACAGGGCCAGCAACAGCCAATGCGCCCGATCCCTGCCACATGATTGTAAATTGCGCTGGATTTCAAGTGCCGGTCTGGCACGAGGCCGTCAACCATGAGCGATCAAGCGTGGCTACAAACATGAAAAAGCTGCGGCCACTGGTGCCGCAGCTTCATCACCGCATAGTCATGTTCAAACTGCGCAGTATTGCCGGAAGTCAGTATTGCCGGAAGTCAGTGCGCAGACTGATCCAGAAAGGCAATCAGGTCTGCCCGATCCTGCGGGTTGGCAAGCGGCGGGAAGGCCATGCGGTTGCCGGGCACGTATTTGGCGGGACCGGCAAGGAACTGGTCAAGCGTGGAGGCATTCCACACCACAGCCTTATCCTTGAGCGCTTGCGAATAGTTGAAGTTTGGCGATGTGCCCGAAGTCCGCCCGATCACACCTTTGAGCGAGGGGCCAAGCCGCGTCGCGCCGGTGTTCAGATCATGGCAGGCGGCACAGCGGGCGTAGACCGATTTTCCGCGCGCAGGATCTCCGGCAGCGGCTTGCGCTCCAGCCTGAGCGACCACGCCTGCAAACATTGCAAGGCCAAGGACACCAATCAGGGCGAGACGTTTCATCGGTGGCGTTTCAATAGTCATGATATATGTATCGCACGCTGCGCATGTCCTGTCGATGAACAGTCATCAGGGTTTTGCCATCAGGGTTTTGCCATCAGGGTTTTGCAGGCGATAACAGGTAGAGCTTCATCAGGATGCGGAAGAGTTCGGACTTTTCCCGTTGGGTGAGGCAAGCCGTCAGTTCTGCTTCATGTTCGAAAATGAGTTCTCGGGCCGTGGCCAGCACTTCGCGCCCGGCTTCGGTGAGCCACAAGCCCCCTGCCCTACGATCGAGCTTCGATGGTTCGTTCACGATGAATTCGTTCTTCAGCAATTGCCGCACGAATTGATGCACTGTGGGACGTTCAATTTGGAAGAAACGGGAAAGATCGGTCTGCTTGACGCCCGGATTGGCATTGATCAACCACAGGATTGCCACCTGCTTGGGCGTGACGCTGAGCGGATCGAGTCGCTTTTCAGTGCGGGTGACGAATAGCGTGTTGACGGTGCCAATGTGCAGGCCAAGGACCGAATCAAGACCATCAAGATCAAGCTCCGGGACGGCAGACTGCCGGGTGATTTCTGCCGTAGCCACGAAGGCGGCTCCTTCCAATTCTTATTGACAAGCGATAGCTGTTCAAGGCTGAACCTAACCAAGGAGAGGTTCTCTGCAAGGTTGCATTAGTGAAACATGGCCATTTCTGCAAATCCTGCTGCACTGCGGGATACGCCCTTTTTGATCCGGGCTGAACGGGAGAGAACATAGTGTCGATAAGCAAGATCATGGCCGCGACTGCAGGATGCGTTGCACTGGCGGCTATGGCCGTGCCAGCCGTGGCGCAAAGCGGCCCGGCTGCCCCTGCTCCATCGCTGACTTATGCATTTTCCGTGCGGGCCACGCTCGATCCGGTGGTGGAGCAGGGCGACGTGGACAACGGACGTCGGCGGTTCATCCCGATTACCGGCGGTACGGTGAGCGGCCCGGCGCTCAAGGGCACGGTCTTGTCCGAAGGTGGAGACTGGCAAGTGATCATGCCAGGCGGCCTGACCAGCATCGAAGCGCGCTATTTCATCAAAGCGGACGACGGCACCGTGATCGAGGTGACCAACCCCGGAGTGCGCACGGCCAGCCCTGAAGTGATCGAAAAGCTGGCCAAGGGCGAAGCGGTTGACCCCTCGTCCTACTATTTCCGCACCACGCCACGCTTTATGGTCAAAGATGGCCCCCATGCCTGGATGCGCCGCAAGGTGTTTGTTGCGCGCGGCATTCGCATGCCGGACAGCGTCGTGATCGACTTTTACACGGTAGAGTAGCTGCTCAGGCCTCGACCGGGGCGGTGGTGAGGCCGAGCGCCGGGATACCGACAGAGCGTCTGCCGCCGTAATCGGTGCGGACCACGATCAGATTGCTCTTTTCGAGGTGTTCGAGCAGCCGGCGGATGCGGCCTGAGGAACGGGTGCCGTAGATTTCGGCCAGACGCTCGTCATCGGGGCATGGCGCGCCGTCTGCGGCGGCGCGGGCGAGCGTGAGGAACGGGGCGAGCAGATCGTCGGGAACATCCTTGCCGATGCGTAGCAGATCTTGCCATTCGGGCGCGCTGTTGTCGGTGATCCCGGCCACGGCCATCGCAAAGCGGCGGCGGAACGCGGTCAGGTCCATGCCGGGCAGGATGCGCAGCATGCGGCAGCGCACGGTGAAATCCTGATAGAGCTGCGCGGTGGGCTGGAACGTGCAGTCAGGCTCCTGCGCCATTTCGGCAAGGATCGAGGCGATGCTGGCAGCGGTTTCCTCGGCTTCGAACAGGCTGGGGGCGACCGGGGGTTCGACCTGTTCGGCAGCGGGGACAAAGCCTTCGATCTGGCCCAGCAGTTCGCCCGCTTCGACCGGGGCGAGTTCGGGTTCTGGCGGGCGCGGGAGCGGCTCCATCGCCAGCGGTTCTGACAGGAGCAGCGATTCCATTTCGGCCCCGCCCGCATTCGGCAGCGGCATCAGGCCCTGCACCACGTTGCGCGCGCGGGTTTGCACGTCGGCGATGCGCACGCTGATCGGGCGGCGGGATATGGCTGGGCCAAGGCCGATGAAGTGCCCGCGTTCCAGATCGCGGATCGCTTCGGCCTGCTTGCGCTCCATGCCCAAAAGATCGGCGGCGCGGGCCATGTCGATATCGAGAAAGGTGCGGCCCATCAGGAAGTTGGAAGCTTCGGCCGCCACGTTCTTGGCCAGTTTGGCAAGGCGCTGCGTGGCGATGACGCCGGCAAGCCCGCGCTTGCGGCCGCGACACATCAGGTTGGTCATGGCCGAGAGGCTGAGGCGGCGCACTTCGTCGGACACATCGCCCGCGGCGGCAGGCGCGAACATCTGCGCCTCGTCCACCACCACCAGCGCAGGATACCATTCATCGCGCGGGGCATCGAACAGGGTGTTGAGGAATACGGCAGCGCAGCGCATCTGGGCTTCGAGTTCCAGCCCATCGAGCGTGAGGATCACCGAGGCACGGTGTTTGCGGATGCGGGCGGCGAGTTTGGCGATTTCGGGGCCATCGTAGGCCGAGCCATCGACCACCACGTGGCCGAACACATCGGCCAGCGTGACGAAATCGCCTTCGGGATCGATCACCACCTGCTGGACGATGCTGGCGCTTTCTTCAAGCAAGCGGCGCAAAAGATGCGACTTGCCCGACCCGCTATTGCCCTGCACCAGCAGGCGGGTGGCAAGCAGTTCTTCGACGTCGATCCGGACAGGGGCGCCGGACCGGTCGGCACCGATGACGATAGTTGCGCTCACGGCTGCGTCTGTGGCGCAGGTGCGCAGAGTCGGCAAGGCTGGGGCGCGGTGATTTCCCCGACCTTGTGGCGTCCAAAGCAAAAGCGGCGACAGGGCACAAACCCTGCCGCCGCTCCTGCGACCCGAAGAGCCGAGGGGGCAGTCTCTCCGGGGAAACTCTAACGTAGCCGATCAGTTGTGGCGGATCAGATGGTCAAACGCAGACAGGGCCGCTTTTGATCCCTCGCCCATCGCAATAATGATCTGCTTGTAGGGCACGGTGGTAACATCGCCCGCCCCGAACACGCCCGGGACATTGGTGGCACCGCGTGCGTCGACTTCGATTTCGCCGCGCGGTGAAAGTGCGACGCTGTCCTTCAGCCATTCGGTGTTGGGCACTAGGCCAATCTGGACGAAGATGCCCTCCAACTCGACCGTGTGCAGTTCTTCGGTGGTCCGGTCCTTGTAGACCAGCGCTGTGACCTTGGAACCATCGCCCAGCACTTGCGTGGTGAGCGCCGAGGTGATGATCGTAACGTTGGGCATCGAACGCAGCTTGTCCTGCAGCACAGCATCGGCGCGAAGTTGGCTGTCGAATTCGATCAGCGTCACGTGTGCGACGATCCCGGCGAGGTCGATGGCCGCTTCAACACCCGAATTGCCGCCGCCGATCACCGCCGTGCGCTTGCCCTTGTACAAAGGGCCATCGCAGTGCGGGCAATAGGCGACGCCCTTGTTGCGATATTCCTCTTCACCGGGCACGCCCATCTGCCGCCAGCGCGCGCCGGTGGACAGGATCAGCGTCTTGGTTTTCAGGCTTGCGCCGTTCTCCAGCTTGATTTCATGCAGGCCGTCTTCCCCTGCGGGCACCAGCGCGGTAGCCTTTTGCAGGTTCATCACGTCGACTTCATAGTCCTTCACGTGGGCTTCAAGCTGGGCGACCATCTTGGGGCCTTCGGTGTGCTGGACCGAGATGAAGTTCTCGATGCCCATTGTATCGAGCACCTGCCCGCCGAAACGCTCTGCCACCACGCCGGTGCGGATGCCCTTGCGCGCAGAATAGATTGCAGCGGCAGCGCCTGCGGGGCCGCCGCCAATGATCAGCACTTCGAACGGCTCCTTGGCCGCAATCTTCTCGGCTGCGCGTGCCGAGGCGTTGGTATCGAGCTTCGCGACGATCTGCGCGAGGTCCATGCGGCCCGAGCCGAAGGGCTGACCATTCATGAACACGGTGGGCACGGCCATGATCTGGCGGCGCTCAACCTCGTCCTTGAACAGCGCGCCATCAATGGCGACGTGCGTGATGTTCGGGTTCAGCGCAGCCATCATGTTCAGCGCCTGCACCACATCCGGGCAGTTCTGGCAGGTGAGCGAGAAGAACGTCTCGAAGTGCAGCGGGCCTTCAAGGGCGCGGGCCTGATCGAGCAGTTCTGCGTCCTCCTTGGGCGGGTGGCCGCCGACATGCAGCAGCGCCAGCACCAGCGAGGTGAATTCGTGCCCCATCGGCAGGCCTGCAAACACCGCTTGCGCCCGGCCCTCATCGGCGCGGATGGCAAAGCTGGGGGTGCGCTCGCCCGCGCCATCGAAGCGCGCCGAGACTTTGTCTGACAGCACCGCGATTTCTTCGAGCAGCGCGCGCATTTCGGCCGATTTGGCACTGTCATCCAGCGTCGCGACCAGTTCGATCGGGCGGCGCAGATTGCCAAGATAGGCCTTCAGCTGGGCGGTGGCGTTGGCATCAAGAACGGGCATTTTGCAAACCTTTCGGGCATACAGAGCCGCGCGTCACCGGCTGGTCGGCGCACGGGGGATCATCAAAAAGTGTGATCGGGCATCGTGGAACCGGCGGGCCGCCCGTGATCGGCACAGCCCGTCCGGCATTGTTTATGGCAGGAAGATCAGCCCCACGCGGCGATCTTCCTGCCGCGTAGTATTAGATCTTGCCGACGAGATCGAACGAAGGAGCCAGCGTTTCGCCGCCTTCTTCCCACTTGGCCGGGCACACCTGACCGGGATTCTCGCGCCAGTACTTGGCAGCCTTGATCTTGCGCAGCAGTTCGGTGGCGTTGCGGCCCACGCCCTCTGGCGTGATTTCGACCAGCTGGATCGTGCCATCGGGATCGGTCACGAAGGTGCCACGGTCTGCAAGGCCAACGCCTTCACGCAGGATGCCGAAGTTGTTCGAAATCGTGTGGTTCTGGTCACCCAGCATGTAGTAGTTGATCTTGCCGACTGCTGGCGAGCTGTCGTGCCATGCCTTGTGGCTGAAGTGCGTGTCGGTGGATACCGAATAAACTTCGACGCCGAGGCCCTTCAGCTCGTCATAGATGTTGGCCAGATCTTCGAGTTCGGTCGGGCAGACGAAAGTGAAGTCGGCCGGGTAAAAGAAGAACACGCCCCACTTGCCCACAACATCGGCATCGCTGACATCAACGAACTTGCCCTGATAGTAAGCAGTGGCCTGGAATGGCAGCAGCTTGGTTCCGACGATCGACATAGACTCAGGTCCTTTTGCGGTTGGATTGGGAAACCGGATTGTGAGGCTGGAAGTAGTGCATGGCAGGGCGATTTTCCAATGAGCAATTCCGCCCTGTTTGATTGACTATATCGATCAATAGAGCAATTTTCCGCGCAATTTCAGCAAAACAAGCCTTTGCCTGTCCTTTTGGGCACGGCTGCCGGAACAGGATAGCGCTTCGGTGCTTGTAGCGCCGAAACGGCCCCCAAGTGTCAGTTTCGCAGTTGCGTGCATTTTTTGCACAGGCTGTCGCGATTTCTGCACTTGAAGTTTCCAAGGCTTGGAACCAAGTAGCAAATAGAAACGGAACGATTTCGTTCAATTATTTTGACTGGACCTTGAAATGGCTGCCGCAACCGATCTTGCCTCTGATTCATCCGCACCGGCAAAAGGCGAAGGCCGCAAAAAGGCCATTGGCCGTGTTGCACTCGTGGCTTTGGGTGCGGGCGCGCTGTACGGCGCGTGGTCACTGTATGATTACCAGACCGTTGGCCGGTATATGCAGGAGACCAACGACGCCTATGTGAAAGCAGACGGCGTAACGATCAGTTCCAAGCTCGCGGGCTATGTCCGCAAGGTAGAGGCGCAGGAGAACCAGAGCGTCAGCAACGGCGCATTGCTGGTGCAGATCGATCCGACCGATTTCGACACACGCCTCGCCCAGATCAGCGCGCAAGTGGACGTGGCCCGCGCGACCGAAAATACCGCGCGCGCTGCGATTGCCGAGGCCCGTTCTGCCACCGGTCAAGCACGGGCGGCGCTCGATGCGTCACAGCGTGAGCTTGCCTATCTGAATGGCGAAGTGGCCCGCATGCGCCCGCTGGTGGCAAGTGGCGCAGAACCCAAGCAGGCGTTCGATCAACTGATTGCCAACCGCGACAAGGCAGCGTCCGATGTTGCCGCAAAGCGTGCCGGGCTTGCCGCAGCGACGGATCGCGTGGCCAGCGCCGAGGCGCAAGTCGGCCAGAGCACCGCTCAGATCCGGGCTGCACAAGCCCAGCGCGAGGCTGCCAGCGTTGATCTGGCCACGACCCGCATCACCGCGCCAATTGGCGGCAAAGTGGGCAATTCCACTGTCCGCGTGGGCCAGTTCATTCAGCCCGGCCAGCGCCTGATGACCATCGTTCCGACCGAGGCGATCTATGTCGAGGCGAACTTCAAGGAAACCCAGATCGGTCTGATGCGCGCCGGGCAACCGGTGACCGTACACGTCGACGCCCTGCCCGATGTTGATTTCCGTGGTGTGGTGGAAAGTATCACGCCGGGCACTGGCGCCAATTTCTCGTTGATCCCGCCGCAGAATGCGACCGGCAACTTTACCAAGATCGTGCAGCGCGTGCCGGTGCGCATCCGCCTCAACGCCGGACCGGAATCCCGCAAGGTGCTGGTGCCCGGCCTGTCGCTTTCGGTTGAGGTTGATACCCGCGCCGCCAAGGCCTCGCTCGATGCGATCCGCAAGGAACAGGAACGGGTGTCGGCCAAGTGAGCAGCACTGCAACCCTTGATGGCGCAGCGGTGGGAACACCGCCGCCGCCTGCCACAGGTAAAGCGGACATAACCGCGTGGCTCGGCGTGGCCGCAGGGGCCATCGGTTCGCTGATGGCCACGCTGGATATCTCCATCGTCAATGCGTCCCTACCCACCATTCAGGGGGAAATCGGCGCATCGTCGAGCGAAGGGACGTGGATCGCTACGTCCTATTTGGTGGCCGAAATCATTATCATCCCGCTGACAGGATGGCTGGAGCGCGTGTTCGGTCTGCGCCGCTTCCTGATGATTGCCACGATCCTGTTCACGATCTTCTCGATCATCTGCGGGCTGTCCACCTCGCTGACGATGATGATTTTGGGCCGCGTTGGCCAAGGCTTTACCGCAGGTGCGATGATCCCCACGGCGCTGACCATCATCGCCACGCGCCTTCCGCCGCAACAGCAACCCATCGGCACCGCGCTATTTGGGCTAACCGTAATCATGGGCCCGGTACTTGGGCCGCTGGTCGGCGGGTGGATCACCGAGAATTTCAGCTGGCACTATGCCTTCTTCGTCAACGTGCCGATCAGCATCATTCTGATGACACTGCTTTATATCGGCCTGCCCAAGGGCAAGATGCAGCTGGGCGAGCTGATCAATGCCGATTGGCTGGGCGTGATCGGCCTGGTGCTGGGGCTTGGCGGCATCACCATCGTGCTGGAAGAAGGACACCGCGAACAATGGTTTGATTCCGCGCTGATTTGGCAGTTGAGCGCCGTGACGCTGCTCGGCTTCATCATGATCGGCGTCGGCCAGTTCACGGCCCGACGCCCGGTGATCAAGCTAGCGCTGCTGCGCAATCGGGCCTTTGCTGCGGTCTTTGCGCTCGCCTTCGTGCTGGGCTCGGTCATGTTTGGCACGGCTTATGTGATCCCGCAGTTTCTGGCTGCCGTTGCCGATTACAACGCCTTGCAGGCCGGCAAGATCGTGTTCCTTTCGGGCATTCCGGCGATGATGATGATGCCGCTGTTCCCGATCCTGATTTCGCGCGTCGATCTGCGGCTGATCGTGGGCACCGGCATGTTTCTGCTCGCCATGTCCTGTTATCTCGACATCACGCTGACCGCGCAATCGCGGGGCGACGACTTTGTCGTGACGCAGTTGATGCGCGGGCTTGGCACCGTGTTTTGCATGATGTTCCTCAATCAGGCGGCGATCAGTTCGGTATCGCGCGATGAGGCAGGCGATGCTGCGGGCCTGTTCAACGCTGCGCGCAATCTGGGCGGCTCGATTGGCCTTGCTGCGCTTGCCACCTTGCAGGATGAGCGGTGGGAGTTTCACCGCTGGACCATCCACAGTTCGCTGAGTGCAAACAATGTGCATGTGCAGGACTGGGTCAACCAGCAGTCCATGACCTATGGCGGCGGGCCGGACGGCATGGCCGCGGCGATGCGCTCGCTCGATGGCATGGTCGTGCGCGATGCACTGGTCATGGCTTTCAACGATGATTTTCTGGCGTTGACGATCGGCATCGTGCTGGTTGCGCCGCTCGTTCTCTTCCTTCGCCCACTTCCCAAGGGCTACCACGCAAAGGCTGCACACTGATGCTCCGCTCTTCGTCTTTCCGCCGTGCCACAGGCGCCACGCTGCTGGCGGCCCTTTTGGCGGGCTGCACCACCGTTGGCCCGGATTATGCCGGCGCGCCAGATGCGGCACCGCAAGCCGCCGCACGTGCTGGCTTCATCCGCGCTGATAGCAATGCCAATCCGGTCGCCCCTTCCCCGCGCTGGTGGGAAAGCCTTGGCGATCCGGTGTTGAACCAACTGGTCGATCAGGCGCTGGCCGATTCCCCCTCGATTGCCGCTGCCAACGCGCGCGTGGCCCAATCGCGCGCGTCGCTTGCCGCAAGCCGGACGGCGGTGCTGCCGACCATCAGCACATCGTTTGCCGCGCCCTATATCAACGTGCCGGGTAACCTGCTGGGCGAAGGTAGCGGGCGGGACGAGATCAACGCCTACAATCTGGGCTTTGACGCATCGTGGGAAATCGATCTGTTTGGTGGCACCCGCCGCAAGGTTGAGGCCGCGACCGCCCGCGCCGAAGCCGCTGAAGCGGGCGCTGCCGATGCGCGCGTTACGCTGTCTGCCGAGATCGCGCGGGCCTATGTCGGTCTGCGCGCACGGCAAGCAATGAAGGGCCTGCAGCAGCGGCAAACAGAGATTGATCGCGAGCTATCTGGGCTGGCCCGCCAGCGCTTTGCTGCGGGCACGATCGCGCAGCAACCGGTCAACGCGGCTGAGGCGCAGACCTTTGCCAGCGAGGCTGACCTGGCAAAGAGCGAGGCAGAAATCGCTGTGCTTATGGATCAGATCGCAGTGCTGGCGGGCAAGGAGCCGGGTGCGCTTGATAGCCTGCTGACTGCGCCTGCCCCCGTGCCGCTCCCACCGGCACAGGTCAGCATCGGTGATCCGACGCTGCTCTTGCGCAGCCGCCCCGACATCCGCATGGCCGAACGCCAGCTTGCCGCCGCTAATGCCGATATCGGCGTGCGCATGGCTGACAAGTTCCCGAAGATCTCGTTCCTTGGCCTGCTGGGCCTTGGCGGACAGAACATCGGCGATGTGCTGGACCCCGGCAATATCGTCGGCATTGCCCTTCCGCAGCTCAAATGGAACCTGTTCGACGGCGGCCGAGCCGAACGGCAGGTCGAGGTGGCGCGGGGTGCGGGCGCTGAGGCCGAGGCGAACTACCGCAATGCTGTGCTGCGCGCGCTGCAGGATGCTGAAGGGTCGCTCGCCCGCTTTGGCGGCCAGCGTATTGCCTTTGGAAAAGCGCTGGACGCCGAAGCGCGGGCACGCCGCAATGTCGATCTGCAGCAGCAACGCCTTGATGCGGGCCGCATTGCCCGGGCTGATCGACTGGACGCCGAGCGGCAGGCTTTGCAACTGAGCATGGCCACAGCTTCGGCGAAAGCGGAGCTTGCGACCGGTTTCATCGCAGTGGAAAAGGCGCTTGGCCTTGGTTGGCAGAACGGCTGGCAGAGCGCGGAGCCGAATAAATGAGACGGTTTCGCCCATTTTATAGTCTATTGACTCTGCCACTGGCCATGGCACTCTGTCCCCATAAGAACTCGTTTGAGCGAGGACATGGGAACGATGCGCTGGTTTACGGATGCAGGTGTGCGCTTTTGGCAGGCCTACTGCGAAGGATTGGAAATGTCTTGCCCGGTTCACAACCGGATAGCCGACGCTATGGCAGATCGGCTGTGCGAGCGGGACCGCAATCATGACGCCACCGAACGCAATCAAGGGCAAACAGCCTCCACCGTCCACTGACAGCTACGCAGCCCACTCGGCTCATGGATCAACGTCGGCTGACTCTAGCCTGATTTGTACAGCTGCTACATCTGGCGAATGCGATGCAGGCCTCTTCAGGGCAACCACGATCAGTCGGCGCGGTCGCCCTTCGCTTGAAGAGGCGCAACGCCTGCCGCAGCGCATTCTGGAGGCAGGATGGGAAGTCCTGCGCGAACATGGCTTCGAAGCTTTTACGTTTGACCGTGTCGCCCGCCATGCCCGCATAGGCAAGGCCACGATCTACACGCGCTTTGGCAGCAAGCGCGAATTCTTCGATGCGCTTCTGGCGTTGAAAACGACCGAACGTAGCCTGAAGATTATGGCAATTGGCACGGGCCTTCCTGCGGTAGAGGCGTTCTGCCTGCGCGCGGCGGCCATAATGGAAGTATTGCAATCTACAGACGGCCTGATGATGGAACGACTGGTGGACTGGTGCGATCAGGAGTTCGGGGACAGCCAGTATGGATATCGCCATGCGATGTACGCAGAAGCCATTGAAAACGTTTCGGCTGAACTGTCTGAAATCGCAAAGGAACAGGATATCGCGCTATCACACCCGGAATTGGCTGCACGCTTCTGGATAGAGGGCATCCTTGGCCACGTGCGCATGGCTGGTGCCGCACCGCTTCCCGAACGCCAGGAAAACGAACGATGGGCACGTGCTTATTCGGAGTTCTTCTTTGCAGGCTTGCGCAGTTCGCAGAACCTTACTTCCGCTTCGCGCGGAAGTTGAAGTCGATGCCAACCGCATCCTTTAACTGATCGGTGGCTGACCATTCAGCCTCTCCAACGCCGAAGACAAGCCGCTGCAAGGTGGTGCTGCCGGTCGCAACGGCTTTGTCTCCATCGATTTTCAGATTGAAGCGCAGTGTCACCGGCCTGCTCTTTCCATGCAGCGACAGCGTACCGTTGGCGACATAGCGCCCCGTGCCAGCCTCACGGATCGCGGTCGAAACGAACTGCGCCGTGGGATGCGCTGCCACGCCAAAGAAGCTGTCGCTCTTCAGCATGTCATCGCGCTGACCATCGCCACTTTCAACCGAGGCAAGGTCTATCGTCGCGCGGATCGATGAGCCTGCAAGGTCCTGCGGATCGAACACGATTTTCGCGTCCCACCGTCCGAAAGAACCCTTTATTCCCTCACCGCTATAATCCGCTGTGAAACCAAGCCGCCCGCCCTTTTCCAGTGCCCACGGGCTGGCTTTTGCCGTGACGGCAGCTTCAGAAGCCGTTGGCGCGGATTCTTCTTCGATAGCGCTGGTGCTGGCATCCGGCAGCGGCTCTTCGCTCACCGATGCAGTTGATGCCACGGCTACCGGGGCAGCAGCGGGTGCAGCAAAAGTCATGCCGCGGCCGGAAGCCAGCGCCGCAAATCCGGCAACCACGGCCACAGCAGCAGCAATGCTGATCCCGGAATGGCTAGTGATCGCCTTCGGCAGCATTCTGCCAATCACGTCTTCGCGCTTGAAATGATGGTACAGCGCCCCAGCCACGTGCAGCAAAACCAAAGCGAGCGTCATCGGCCCAAGCAAACCGTGCATCGCCTCTGCCGGTTCATGCAGAGCTTGCCCGACCGGCAGATCCGGCCAAGGCACCACCCCGAACAGCATGGTCTGCAACCGCACTTTGGCTGTGGAGACAATCACCCAACCCGAGATCGGCCCGCCAATCATGATCGCATAGAGCAAAAGATGAACCGCCCTTGCGGCCAGCACCTGCAGCTTGCCATCGGGCACTTGTGCTGGACGCGGCTTTACAAGCCGCACAGCCAGACGCAGCAAGCTTAGCAGCAAAATCGTGATGCCGACCGACTTGTGGAACTGGTATCCGGCAAACTGCGCCACACCCTTTGGCAGGTGCTCAAGCCCGCCGCCAAGCCCCACCTGAAACAGCAGCAAAAGCGCCAGGACCCAGTGCAAGGCAATGGCGGCAGACGCATATCGGGACGGAGAAACGGCAGTCATCGGCAACCTTCACGAGAATGAATGGGCTTCACGAAAAATTTTAAACGGTGATGTCTGATATGACGAGTGGCATACACGCATCGACCAACGCAAGGCATGTTCCTTTTGCTTGTCATTCGCGATCGCTACATTTGACAGTGATCTTTCAACGGGAGACCTAAATGTCCAACAGCCCATGGGCCCACCACCGCAGCGCCTCCATTGCCGATGACATCGATTTCGAGATCAAGGGGCAGGAACTGCAATTCCTCGAAATCGAACTCGATCCGGGTGAAAGCGCCGTTGCCGAAGCAGGCGCGCTGGTGTGGAAGGATGCTGCTGTCGGCATGACCACCGTCTTCGGCGATGGCAGTGCCGATCAACAGGGCGGCTTCATGGGCAAGCTCCTGGGCGCAGGCAAGCGGCTGGTGACCGGCGAAAGCCTGTTCACCACCGTGTTCACGCACAATGGCCACGGCAAGGCCCGCGTGGCCTTCGCCTCACCCACGCCCGGCGCAATCCTGCCGATGAAGCTTTCGGACGTTGGCGGCACGCTGATCTGCCAGAAGGACAGCTTCCTTGCCGCAGCGCGCGGCGTGTCGATCGGCGTCGCCTTTCAGCGCAAGGTGATGACCGGCCTGTTTGGCGGCGAAGGCTTCATCATGCAAAAGCTTGAAGGCGATGGCTGGGTGTTCGTGCAGATGGGCGGCACCATTGTTGAACGTGAGCTGGCACCGGGACAGGAACTCCACGTCGATACCGGCTGCTTGGCCGCCTACACGCCTTCGGTCGATTTCGATCTGGTGACCGCAGGCGGCGTGAAGTCGGTGCTGTTTGGCGGTGAAGGCCTGTTCTTTGCCCGCCTGCGCGGCCCCGGCAAAGTGTGGATTCAATCGCTGCCGTTCTCGCGTCTGGCCGGGCGCATGATGGCCGCTGCCGGATCGCGCGGCGGACAGAACCGGGGCGAAGGATCGATCCTTGGAGAATTTGGCGATTTCATCGGCGGGAATAACTGAGTTTTTCGGATCAGGGGCCGATGGTGCAAAGCCACCAGCCCCTGAAAACTCAAAACGCCTTGCGCAGCGTAAAGCCCCATGTGCGCGGATCACCCGGAAGCCCCGCAATCAGCCCGGTATTGCCCGGCCCGACGAACACCTGTTCAAAGTAGTTCGCGTCAAACGCATTGCGCACCCAGCCATAGATGTCGAAACCATCGTCCGTGCGGAAACCGGCGCGGAAGTTCGACAGCGCATAGCCATCGACATTGGTGTAGGCCGAAGGCGTCGGGTTTGAAGAAAAGCCAGATCGATAGCTGCCATCATAGCCCAAGTAGATCTGCCCATCCTGCTTCAGGAACGTGACCGGCGCATTCGCTTCAAAGCCGAACGAGAACGACCACTTTGAAACGCCCGGCAGGCGCTGGCCAGAAATGTCGCAGTTTGCGGGACTGAGCGCGCCCGGTGTGCCTGCAGCACCCGGCACTTGCGTGCCCGTGGCCACGGTTCCGCCTGCAAGCTCTGGCGGGCATGGCGCATCAACGAACTTGCGATAGGTCGCGTCGGTGTATGCAGCGTTGGTGTAGGCGTTGAACCGGTCGTTTGGCCGTATCGAGAAATCGGCTTCGAAACCCTGCGAACGTACCGCTTCGGCATTGGCCAGGTATCCGCGCAGCACCCCGAACTGGCCATTGTTCACGTTGGCCTGATAATCCGAAATATCAGTGCGGAAAGCCGAAAGATTGAAGATCGCGCCGATGCTTCGCAGCTCGGTCTTGATGCCCAATTCGTAGTGGTTGACCGATTCCGGCTTCACCGTGGCTGTGCCCAGCAGCGGGTTATTTTGCGTATCGGTCGGCACACCGTTCTGGTTGATTCCGCCCGATTTGAACGACTTGGCATACGTCGCATAGGCAAGAACGCCGTCTGCCACCTTGTAGCTGGCCGTGAAGTCGTAGCTGAAATTCCAATCGCTGAACTTCGGCGCAATTTCCTGCGGGGTAAAGATCGCCAGCTGCGCCGTCTTGGTGGCACTGGTTGTCCCATCGAGCAGGATTTCGGTGCCTGCCCCGGTGAACACGCGGCGCTGGTAGAAGCCGTCCTTCTTGTCATAGTTCAGGCGCACGCCGGGCTGCAATGTCAGCTCCGGCGTAACCTTCCAGCTGACCTGCCCATAAAGCGCCAAACTGGTATTCTTTAGGAACTGCGTGTTGCGCGCGGTCAGCCCATCCAGCACGTTGGAATTGTAAAGCGCATTGGTGGGGGCAAGATTCCACTTGGTCGATGCTGAGCCGTGCGATTCCGTGCCTTGCGTATCGATGCGCTGATAAAAACCGAACGCTCCCACCACGAAGTCAAACCTGTCGCCGCTGTAGTTATAGCGCAGTTCTTGCGTATACTGGTCCTGCTGCGAAGGATTTTGCGATCGCGTGACGATTGGCAGGCCGGTAAAATCGCGGTCGTTCTGCGGCAGCCAGTCCCAGAACCGCCACGCGGTGACAGAGGTCAGCGTGCCTGGCCCCACGTCCCACTTCACCTTGATCGAAGCGCCGCCAATCTTGTTGCCTGCCTGTAGCGCGGCATCCAGATCGGTCGCCCGGTCAAACGGTTCGGTGCTGGAAGGCGCATAGCCCTGCGCCGCAGCAAGGGCTGCAAACTGGCGATTCAGCGCGCGCTGCGTTAACCCCGTGCGCACATACACCGAGCCGCAGCACACGGCATCCTGCTCGCTGTAATCGCCTGCCAGCGTGATGCTGAAAGCATCGCTGGGCTGGAACAGCAATTGTCCGCGCAGGCCCAGGTTGTCCTGGCTTTGTATCCATTGCTGCGAGGTGACATTGTAGATCGTGCCGCGCCGGTTGGTGGACGACACGGCAAAGCGTGCGGCCAGTGTGTCCGATATCGGCCCGGATACGGCCGCCTTGGCTTGCACGAAATTCAGATTGCCCACGCTTGCCTCGGCCCGCGCTTCGAAATTGAAGGTCGGCTGATTGGTGGTGATGTTGATCGCGCCGGCCGTCGTGTTTTTGCCATAGAGCGTACCCTGCGGCCCGCGCAGCACTTCGATCTGCTTCACATCGAGGAAATCGAATGTGGCCGACGCCACGCGTGAGTTGTAGACATCATCGATATAGATGCCCACGCCCTGCTCGATACCGTCGTTGGTCAGGCCGAAGGGCACACCCAGCCCTCGGATGTTCACCGCCGTGTTGCGGGGATTTGAAGAGTAGAACTGGAGGGTAGGCGTCAATTGCTGCAGGCGGCCCACGTTGAAGCTGCCGGTGCTGTCAATCTGATCACCCGCCAAGACGGAAATGGCGAGCGGCACATCCTGCGCCGTTTCGGCCCGCCGGCGCGCGGTGACAACGATCGTGCCGGAATCGTTCGCACCGGTGCCGACGGACGATTCCTGCGACTGCGGACCATCAATCTCGGCAGGGGAAGGAGCCATGGCTGCGGTTTCAGCAAATGCGCTGGACGAAATGAGGGCAAGAGGCGTGGCCCCTGCCAGAAGCAGAACACGGAAAGTCATCGCAAAACCTCATGGTTTCCAAAAGCGATGCCTCCGGTCGTCCGGTCAGCGGCTCTATGGTTGGCTGTATTGTATTGTTGAAGTGTAGTTGCCGTGTTGTCCGATCAGTTCGGCTTGAGCCGTCGCTTCTCGGTCACGTCAATCTGGACCACCCGGCCCTCGTGGATCGTCAGTTGGATCGAACCATACTTCATACCAGTGAGCGCCTGGCGTACGCTGGCGAGGCTTTCGTCGATCTGGCTTTCGGTCGCCCCCGAACCTGGTCCCCCGCTTTGCTCTGTTTCAGTCATCTCTGGATCACCCCTGTTGCCGACGATTCGCACCACCGCCGTGCAATCCTATATACTCAACAAATTAGATAGACATTAAAATTGCACTATGCCGTCGTTAAGCAGATCTTTAATCTACTGAAATCGCTTAACTTTGGCACAGAACAGCGGGTGAAAGCGCATGCGCTCACCCTCACCCGACATACAGGACGCTAAACTCTATTATATTGATAGACTATAGTGGAGCGACAAACCGCCTGAATTGCGAGGCGATTGGAAAGGCCTTGATTGGTCAGCCCAAGGGTATGTGCAGGAGCCCTGGACAAAACGCTGCGCCACGTTTCTGGATTCAGGAAGAAACCACAAGCTTCAAGTGCCCACGGCTGCGGGTGTGGTCGGGCGTTGCTACAAGGCAAGCGCGCAGGCAATCAACCGCCATGGCCAAATGCAATGCTGCCATAGCCTCCCCATGCTGATCCAGATCGTCCAGCGCCCCTGAAAGAGCTTCGAACACTTCTTCGAGCGGTCTTGCTGCGGTCTGCATCACGGCATCTCATCCTGCTACGAGGCGGCGAATTTTATTCCCGGGGCCTTACCAGCCCGCGGGTCCGCACGGTGAACGAAGCGAAGTGGTAGCCAACTGGCGACAGAGCGAAAGGGAAGAATGCACCGCTTAAGAGCAATCCTTCTGCTCCCATTATGGCAGAAACGCGGGGTTTTGCGTAATATCACTTACAACACTGTAGGTTAGCCTGAAGCCATGGGAAACGGCATCGAAAACCAGACAGCGCACGCCGGAGGCAAAATCGGTTCCGAATTGGCCGCACTGGCTGAAAGCCCGAAATCGCGGGCGCAAACCTCATACGAAGATACGAAACTGTGATGCGAATCACACATTGTCCACTGTCCGACATAGCCTCGTTGGCCTGCCTTGGACGGTCACCAGTCTGAGGCACGCAGGCCTCGAAGGTAAACGTACGCTAATCAACCAAACCGGAACATATCCCACGCCTCAGCGGGTTCGATAAAAGTCGCGAAAGGTTTCTGGCGCACCACATTTTCGAATGGCTGTTTCTACATGCCGCCGCCGCTCTGCCACCAGCGAGGCAGAGGTCAGCGCCAAAGCTCTTTCTCGCGCCACTTCGGCAGCCGTGAATGGTTGCGAGCCGGGGATCACGCTTTCCCCGCCAAGGCTATAAACCATGAAGTTCAGCATGTCGGCCAGTTGCTGGTTATCGCTGATGCGGCTTTTGGCGATATTGGGCAGGCGTAGCATGTATGCTCGCGTGTCTGCGGTACACATCATGTAGCCCACCCGTCCGCGCAGTTCTGGCAACTTTGCCGGAGCGGACAGGCCCTGAACTCCGTGGCAACCGGCGCAGTGTTCCACGTAATCGCCGCGCGCCAGTTCAGGATCGGTGATTGCAGCAAGGCCCTGCGTCACGGTTGCAGCGCGCAGATCCTGACGTGCGGCCAGCTGGGGGGCCAGCAGCAACGCTAGACATGCCAAAACCAGCGCGCGCTTCATCGTGGCCTCAGGCCGCGCCGATCATCATTGCGGTGGAGCAGTGGTATTCCATGCTGCTCGTGCCGAAGCACCAGATCACGTTGTTGTTGAGTTGCGGCAGGTAAAGCTGCGTCTCACGATCCGTATTGTCGCAACCGCACTGGCCGCAGGTCGGCTTGCCGCAGCAATCGCGATAGGCGATCATATAGGCCTTGCCGTCATCGGGATTGATGCACGATCCGACCCACGATACCGGCGAAGGCTCCGACCCGGCAGGGCACGTATGCATGCCGCCGCCGCAGCAGGTGCACAACGACCCGTCAATCGCGCAATAGCGCCAGTAATTGCACTTGGTATCGTCCTTCGTCTGCGCGGTGCGGGCAAAGGCAGTCTTGGCTTCGGGCGAGCGGTCCGGCTTGGCTGCTTCAGCCCGGCTGACGGGCAGGAGCGGAAAGACCGGCGCTGCAACCAGTGCGGCGCCAAGCCGGGAAAGAATGCCCCGGCGCGATGTGCCGCCGGCCAGGCGCCGCAGCATCTTTTCGCCAGCTGCATCGGGATTGAACCTGATCATCTGAAGCCCCCTTCGCTTGTCCCCGTCATGCTGCCTCAATCATGCTGCAACAGCCTTTTTCAGGCCCGAAATGTAATCCTGCACGGTCGCTATGCCCAGTTCGTGGGCCACAACCAGACTTTCGAGATGCTCGCGGCTATTGACCAGGCCCTTGGACAGGATCACGCCCTCGGCATCGAGCAGCACCGCATAGGGCAGCTTGCCCACTTCGAACGCCTGCCCCACTTCCGGGCCATTGATAAAGCGGTAGTCCTCAAGCCCCTGTGCGGCGATCAATCCTTGCTGTGCATCCACCGTATCATCGCCAACGAATGTCAGTTCCACCCGCTCATCCTTGGCGAAGGAGCGCGCGGCCGGGATCAGGCCCTTGCACAGCGGACATGTGGCCGAAACGAACATCAGCAGCCGCAAAGGCACGTTCTTGGCTGGCCCGCCCACGATCACGTCTTTGCCTTCCAGCGTGCGCGCTGGCACGGCAGGTGCCTTTCCCCCAACAGCAGGCCCGCCGCTGGTCTGCAATGCTCCGGCTGGCGCAACACGCATGTGCAGCACGCCCACCTGCCGGGCCAGCGCGAGCAAGGCCACGACCAGTGCGATGATCACCATCCATGAAAGCACTTGCCCCACGATCAGCGCGGTCATCATCGCGAATTCCTTTCAACTGCCAGAGGCCCTGCAGCCAGCGCCGCCAGCGCATTGACCAGCAAGGTCATCAAGTAGAGCGCCAGCCCGCCTGCCAGCGAAAGGCCCCATTCGAGTGAGCCAAACAGCGGCAGCGCAAACAGCGCCGGGATCAACAACACCGCCAGCACCAGATTGCGCAGCACCAGCGTGCGGCTGAGCGGCTGCCGCAGTTCAGAGCGTCCGCAGCCGCAATCGATATGCGCCCGCCCCCGCCCGATGTTCACCGCCATTGCCGCAGCAAAGGTGATCAGCAAAGCGCTGGCCGGAAACACCGCAAGCCAAACCCCGCCCACAAGCGCGGCACCGATCAGCGTTTCGGCCACGGGCAGTGCCGCCGCAATCGGGCCGATCAGCTTTTCGGGCAGGAGCCGGTAGTTGGCAACCACGCCCGGAAAGACCCGGCGATTGCGCAGCTTGCCAATGCCCGCTGTCAGAAATACCAGACCATTGCCGACCGCCGCGACACCGCCGCAGATTGCAAGGGTCGTGTTGACAGGCTCGCTCACTTCGGTTCGACCACCGTGATCAATCCGCCGCCTGCGTTTTCGATCTCGTGCTTGGTCTCGCCCGTCTTGGAATCGATGATCATCGCATTGTTTTCCATGCCATTGACCATGATCAGTGCCGCGTCATCCTGCGTAATCTCGATGTTTCGCGGATGGCCTTTGACCGGGTAGCGCTTGACCACTTTCTTGGTGGCAAGGTCCAGACCCCAGATTTCTTCAGCCCCTTCCTTGTGGCTCCAGTATTCGCCTTTGTGCATCAGCACCCAAAGCATGCCGGTGGGCCGGTGCAAGGCGGTCGGCTGCATCCCACCTGGATACCATGCAATGTCCAGTGGCTTCACATCAGCAGCGTGCATACCGCCAGCTTCCTGGATCGAGAACGGCGCGCTGACCACCGGCGTGGCACCCATGGCCACAGTGCGTACTTGTCCGGTGTAGCTCACCATCACAGCCAGCTTCTTCTTGCGATCATAGACCACATTGGAGAAGATCGGATCAGCGGCAGCGTCAAAGAACTCTGCCGTGCGCGTGATGTCCTGCGCTGCCCCTTTTACCGCCACGGTGGCCAGTGTGCCATCGGCGCAGAGCGCTGAGAAGCCAACGCCGGGATTGGGAATGAGGCTGGCACAACCCGGCAATTCAATCGCGCGCACAAACTTGCGCTTGACCATGTCGATCACGTTGACCGACGAGGCCGGATCGAAGTTGTAATCGTAGGCTGTCTTGCCATCATCGCTCAACACGAAGTTCGTGTTGAACCCGCCGATGATCAGGCGGCCCGGCGTAGGGATTTCGGTAACCAGCTTTAGCGTTTTGCTGTCATAGACTGAAACCAGATCCATCCGCGTGCCACGGTTGACCTTGGTCCACATTGTTTCGGCCACGTAATAGAACTTGCCGTCAGGATCGATGGCGAGATCGGAATCCCGGCTGGTGGAGACCATGCCAATCATCTTGCCGGTGCCTGCGTCGAAAATGCTCGATCCGGCAGAGCCCCAGCCACCACGCACAAAGAACCAGTTCGGCTTGGGCGGTTCGATCGTGTTGACTTCGGCCTCTTCGGCCTCAACCATGGTTTCGGCCAGCAGCGGCGATGCGAAGGTCCCCGCAATCGCAGATGCGCCCAAGGCAAGCCCCACGGCACGCGATGCCAGCTTACTTCCGAGCCTGTTCTTACCTGCGCCGATAAACGTCATCATGGCCCCCGCTACCTGTCGCCAGTCCCCTGCGTGGCCCAAGGCTTGACGATTGTCCAGATTCGGTCAAGGGCCTTGTTGCAGGTGCGAATGAAAACCTTGGGCATCACGTCTGCAGTCCCGACGCAGGTATGGCCCTAACCCGTGTTTGACGGTCAAGCCCGGTTGGCTACACCTGCAATCTGCGCCGGAGTGATCGTTTTGGCAAGATGCACCAGACTGTGCGCAGCAATCGCGGTAAAGGCTGACATCCGGTCTGCCCATGGCTTTTCATAGCCGAGAAACGGGGTCGCGCCTTCCATCGATGCGCTGATGAACAAGGCCACATCGCGCACTTGCTGGTGATCCAGCACCGGATTGAGTTGGCCCACATATTCCGAAATGAAATCGTGCACGCGCTGGTAGAAGACGCGCACCCGGTCGGCCACGAACTCGTTGTGATTGGCCAGCGCCCACAATTCTGGGAATAGCCGCGTGGTGCGCTTGCCCGCGATATCATCCAGACACAGCACCACGATCAGGCGCAAACGCTCTTCGGCATCAAGGCCGGGTTGCCGCACTGTGCGCTCCAGCAGCTTGTCATAACTGCTGATGATATCGTCTAGCAGGGTCTGGACCAACAGTTCCTTCTTGGGGAAATGGTAGCTGACATTGCCAACTTTCATGCCGCATTCGGTCGCGATACGGCGGATCGTGAAAGCGCCCGATCCTTCGTCAATCAGCACCCTCAGTGCGGCTTGAATGATCGCATCGACGGTTTCTGTGCCACGCGCATATGTCCCCGGACGCGGAGCAGACGGCAGTTCGGTATCGGCAAGATCCAGTTGTGCGGGCATATGTCACGCGCATAACACCAAGATTGCAGGTGCGCCAAGAGCAATGACCTGCCCTCAAGGCCCCATTTGCAGCAAGTGACCCCAAGATGCCGAACAAGGCGCTTGACCCAAAGCACCCCTCTGTTCAGTTTCCGTCGCAACAGCCTGCGGGTCAGGCAATGCAGCGACGATCGGATTCGCTTTGTCCAAGGAAACAACACGATGAGCGTCTCTTTCACCGTCAATGGCCGCAAACGCACGGTCGAGGCAGAGGCTGATAAGCCCCTGCTCTGGGTCCTGCGGGAGGACCTTGACATGCCCGGCACAAAGTTCGGCTGCGGCGCTGGCCTGTGCGGAGCCTGCACTGTTCATCTCGATGGCGAAGCGGTCCGCTCCTGCCAGACACCGATTGCCGATGCTGCGGACAAGCAGGTGACGACGATCGAAGGCATCGCCACCAATGAACTGGGCAAGCGTGTGGCCGATGCGTGGACCGCGCTTGACGTGCCGCAGTGTGGTTATTGTCAGGCCGGACAGATCATGTCGGCCACCGCGCTGCTGAAACAGAACCCGAAGCCCACGCCTGATGATATTGACGGCTGGATGAGCGGCAACATCTGCCGCTGCGCCACCTACCTGCGTATCCGCGCCGCCATCCGCAAGGCTGCGGGCCTGCCCGCCGAAATGGCCGATGCAGCGGCCTTACCCTCACCTGCTACCAATGCGGAGCAACTGGCATGACCGGGCCTGTCTCTGTTTCGCGCCGCTCTTTCCTTTTTGCCTCGGTGGCAGGCGGCGCGGTGCTGACGCTCGATGCGTCGGTCGTGCTGTCTGCTGCTTCCGGCACGGCCCCTGCAGACGTGCTCAACGCCTTCGTGCGCATCAATGCCGACAACACCGTCACGATCGGCGCAAAGAACCCCGAGATCGGCCAAGGCGTAAAGGTCATGCTGCCGATGCTCATCGCCGAGGAAATGGACCTCGCGTGGGAACAGGTTCGCATCGAACAGACCGACGCTGACGAAAAGCGCTATGGCCCGCAAGTGGCCGGTGGCAGCACCGCCACGCCGCGCAACTGGCTGCCGATGCGGCAAGTCGGGGCGGCTGCGCGCGAAATGCTGGTCATGGCTGCGGCAAAGAAGTGGGGCGTCGATGCTGCCACGCTCTCGACCGCCAAGGGCGCTGTGCTTCAGGCATCGTCTGGCAAAAGCGCCACTTACGCCTCGCTGGCCAAGGATGCCGCAGGGCAGACACCGCCCGATCTGGCCAAGGTCACGCTGAAAGAGCCTGCTGCCTTCAAGATCATCGGCACATCCAAACCCGGCGTGGACGTTCCCAAAATTGTCAAGGGTGAACCGCTGTTCGGGATCGACACGCGCGTAGCCGGTATGGCCCACGGCGCGGTCGTCAAATGCCCAGCGCACGGCGGCACGGTCGCTTCGTTCGATGATGCGGCGGTCAAGGCCATTCCCGGCGTTATGGGCGTTGTCGCGGTCAACAGCGGCTTTGTACCCGAGGGCAAGAGCGATACTCTGGTGATCGTGGCGGACAGCTGGTGGAAGGCCAGCAAAGCGCGCGAAAAGCTGGCCGTGAAGTGGGATGATGCCACCGTCACCGGCTTCTCCACCGCCAAGTACGAAGCAGACGCTGCCAAGATCGTGGCCGGAACCCCGCAGACCAGCGTGTTCAAAGCAGGTGATCCCGATGCCGCACTGGCCAAGGCGGCCAAGGTGATCACGGCCGACTATGACTATCCGTTCCTCGCCCACGCCTCGCTGGAACCGCAAAACTGCACCGGGCTGTTCAAGGATGGCAAGCTGGAGCTTTGGGCACCAAGCCAGTCGCCCGCCAATGGCCGCAACGAAACCGCCAAGTTCTGCGGCCTCACGCCCGATGACCTGACGATCCACCTCACCCGCATCGGTGGCGGGTTCGGGCGACGCTTGCTCAACGATTACATGGTGATCGCAGGCCAGGTCGCAAAGGCGATGCCGGGCAAACCGGTCAAAGTCCTGTTCGACCGCACGGATGATTTCCGCCACGATTTCTACCGCCCTGCAGGGTGGCACCGCCTGACTGCAGGCCTCGCTGCGGACGGAGCGCTGGTCGCGTTCAAGGATCACTTCGCAACCTTCGGCACAGATGGAAAGCCGATCCGCGCCGCGCAAATGGCTTCCGGCGAATATCCAGCGCCCGTCGTGCCGAACGTTGATCTTGGCGTCACCTACATGGCCACCAACTTGGCCACCGGCTGGCTGCGCGCGCCTTCATCAAACGCGATGGCCTTTGTGTTCCAGTCGTTTCTTGATGAAGTCGCCGAAGCTGCCGGGATCGACTTGCCCGAACTCATGCGCCGGACACTGGGCGAAGCGCGCGAACTTCCGGGCGAGAGGGCGAAGTTCCACACCGGCCGCGCGCGCGGCGTGATCGATGCGGTGTGCAAATCCGCAGGCTGGAAGGGCCGTGAAAAGGGGCGCGGTTTCGGGTTCTACTTCAGCCACTTGGGATACTTTGCCGAAGTCGTGGACATCTCGATGGAAGGTGGCGCGGTGAAGGTGAACAAGGTGTGGGTGGCGGGCGACATCGGCGCGCACATCATCAACCCGCTCAATGCACTCAATCAGGCGCATGGCTGCGTGATCGAAGGTCTGGGTCAGGCCATGATCGGCCAGAAGATCGTGCAGGAAGCCGGCGCGATCACCGCTGAAAACTTCGGCGATTTTGCGCTGATGCGGATCGATGCCGCCCCGCGCGAGATTGCAGTAGAGTTTGTGAAGACCGATTTTCCGCCCACCGGCCTCGGCGAACCGGCCCTGCCCCCGGTCATTCCAGCGCTGGCCAACGCAATCTACTCGTTGACTGGTAAACGGCATCGCCGTCTGCCATTGGAGATGGTATAGCGCGCACCTGATGGTCGCAGCGACACCCCTCGATATCCTCCGCTTCCTTGCTGCACGCGCAGCGGAGGGGGTTGAGTGCGTGCTGGTAACGCTGGTCGGGATCGAGGGCGGCGCGTCGCGCAGCGTCGGCACGCAGATGGCGGTTGCCGCCGATGGACGGCGGATCGGATCGTTTTCGGGCGGCTGTGTCGAAGATGCGGTCGCCACCGAAGCGCTTGAAACGCTGGCCGATGGCTGGGGCCACGTCGTGCGCTATGGCATCGGTTCGCCCTATATCGACATCCGCCTGCCCTGCGGCGGCGGGATCGACTTGCTGTTCACCCCGCGCCCCGCGCCCGAAGCCATTATCGCCGCATTGGACTTGCTCGACAAGCGGGAGGCTGCGGCGCTTCGGGTTGACTGTGATCGGGCGACTCTGGCCGACGCGATGGCGCAGAAAAGCTGGGATGGCCGGGAGGTTACGCTGGTCTATCAGCCGCCACTGCGGGTAATCGCGCTTGGCCAGGGGGAAGACCTCACCGCTTTTTGCCAGCTTTCCAAAGCTTTCGGCACCCAAGTTACCGCGCTGACACCCGATGGCGGGACACAGCGTCTGCTGGAGCAATCGAGCATTGCGGCCATCACCTTACCCACGCGCAAGGCTCTACCACAGATCGCAACCGATCCGTGGACAGCCATCGTGTTCCTGTTTCATGGGCGCGATTGGGAAGAATTGCTTCTGCCGCAAGCGCTTGCGCTACCCGCCTTCTATCATGGCGCCATCGGTAGCCGCCGCACCCACGCGGCGCGGCTTGCGGCTCTCCGCGCGGTCGGTATGGATGAGCGGGTCATCGGCCAATTACGCGGGCACATCGGCCTTATCCCCGCCACGCGCGATCCGGCAACTCTGGCACTCTCGATCCTTGGAGAAATTGTTACGGAATACAATGCTTTGGCCAACTTCTCCTACTGGACCGGCCAGCCCCTCACCGCCGCAACATTGCGGTGACCATTCCTCGAATTGCGATCATCCTGCTCGCCGCAGGGCGAGCCACCCGCTTTGGTGGCGGCAAACTGGGCACGACGTTGGCGGGGAAACCGTTAGCGCGCCATGCCGCAGACAGCCTCAGCACTTTGCCTCACGCGCAGAGCATCGCCGTCTGCTCAACGCAGACGCCTGATCTTCCGGGTTTTTCCCGCCTGCTGCTTGATCCCCCCGACGCCCCCCTTTCACACTCGATTGCCACCGCCGTTGCGGCACTCCGCGATGTCGACGCTGCGCTGTTCGCGCTGGCAGATATGCCGCTCATTCCACCTGCGCACTTTGCAGAACTGATCGCGCAGTTCGATGGCTACAAAATCGCAACGCAAGTCGATGGACGAAACATGGTGCCAGCGATTTTCGGTCGCGCACATTTCGCGGCACTCAAGGCGCTGGTCGGAGACAAGGGTGCGGGCGTGCTGCTAGCCGATGCACCCGCCGTAGATCTGCCCGCCCACCTCGCTCTCGATATCGACACGCCAGACGACCTGCAAAGCGCGCGGGAGCACCTTCAGGGCTTGTAGGTGCGCTCTAGGTGCATCTTGGTGTCGTTCAGATAAAAGTACACCTCGCGCAGCTTTCCGGCGGCGTAGAGCGCAGCCTGATCATTGAAATGCGGCGATTTTTCCCGCCCACTTGCCCCGCCAGACGAAACGGCAAAGGCCTTTACGCGCGGTCCGAATTCCACCACGGCCACAAAGCTGTTCCCGCTCGTGCCATACCAGCGCTTTGTCCCCGGATATTGCTTGGTCCCGAACGAAGCGAGCGAACCCCAGCGCGCTGACCCGAACACCACCGGCACGCTCGGCTTGTCGTCTGAGAAGGGCTGCACGATATCGGACGTTACGCGCTGATAGCGATTGACCAGCCTCCATGGCACTTTCCAGCTGCCAAAGTCCGCCGTCAACTTGGCCATCGCACGCTCAAGGGCGGCAGCGCGTTCTGCAGGTGAAGTCTTGCGTATTTCGGCGAAGACATTGGCATGCTTGGGCATTTTTGCACGCACTGTAGTCTGCAAGTCTTCGGCCCAATAGTGCGCAAGGCTCATGGCGTCAGACTCTTCGGTCCAGCGTCGATCCCACCCTTTGAGCAGCGCCACGGGGCCTGCCAGCGCGTCTCCTGCAGCTGGGACGGCAAGCCCGGGGATGAGATCATCGAACAGCGGCATTTGCGGATCATAGGCCAGCGCATGCAGGCTTTCGAGCGTCAAGCCTTTGGCTTTGCCCAGCAAATCCATTACATGATCGCCGCGCGGATTAGGGCCGAACGTGTCAAAGGTGGCAGGCCATTGGCCAGAATCGAATGTCCCCTCAAGTGTCGCGCATGATGGTGACGTCATGACTGTGCGCAGAGGCGGCAGAAGGGCTTGCCAGCAGGGCGAACAGGAGAGCGCTGTAACAATGGAGCGTGTTTCGCATGAAATGCAGCCTATCGAACTTCACTGCGTGAGGCGAGATACCGTCGCCCGGTTCAGGTAATCGTCCGCACCGCAAAGGCCGCTGCGGCCGCGCGGGTTTCAACGCCAAGCTTTTCAAACACTTGTTCCAGATGCTTGTTCACCGTGCGCGGGCTGATGCCGAGGATTTCGCTGATGACGCGGTTCGGCTTGCCATAGCTGATCCACAGCAGGACTTCGGCCTCACGCTGGGTCAGGCCATAGCGATTGCGCAGCAGTTCGACTTCGGCCCCTTCGCGGATGACGTTCAGCCGCACCAGCACTTCATCGCTGCGCATCGAGCCCACCAACACGAGTTCGATGGTGTGCCCGCCCGCCTCAAACCGCAACGACATTCCGGGATTTTCGTCCGGCACCAACAAGCGTGCAAGCGGCGCAGTGAAAGCTTCGGGCAGGCAATCGCTGCTGCCCAACCGTTCCAGCAGATGTTCAACCTGCGGTGTGGCCCACAGTAGGTTCCCCTCAGCCGTTACGGCCAAGAGATGCCGCCCTGTGGCATCCAGCGCGCTTCGGCCCGACTGCGAAACCCGCGCGGACGACAAGTGTACCCGCATCCGCGCCAACAATTCCTCAATCGCCAGCGGCTTGCGCACGTAATCAACCCCGCCTGCCTCAAGCGCGCGCACGGCGTGTTCGGTCTCGGTCAGGCCGGTCATGAAGATCACCGGAATATCGGCAAGGCGCGGCTGCTTCTTGATTGCGCGGGTGGTATCAAAGCCATCAAGGCCCGGCATGATCGCATCGATCAGGATCAGATCCGGCGCGACATGGCCCAGCAATTCGAGCGCATCATCACCATTGGTGGCGATCAGCACGGTCATGCCCGCTCGCTCGATCGTATCGATCAGGAAGTGCAAGGACTCCGGGTTGTCATCCACCACCAACACGGTGTCCCGGCCAATGGCCTCACTATCCGGTGTGGACGACGCCACTTCGAAGGGCTTCGCGTAACCCCTTGAAATTGAAGCATTCAAGGCAGGTGCGGAGGTGGGCGACAAAGCGGGCTGCATCAGGTACGGCATCCTCAAGTTCGGACAGGCGGGTCTGGATTGCCCTGACATTGCCGATCCGTGCGAGACCTTCGATCTCGGGCACGAATGGCAGGGCGGCGGCGGGCAAGTGCAGTTCGATCCCTGCATTTGCAGGCGGGGTGCGGCGTGGTGACCCATCGGCCACGGTCCACGTCAGATCCAGTTGCCAAGACAGGGCGTCCAGCAGGTTATCAAGTTCAATCGGCTTGGTCAGAAACATGTCGTGCGGATCATGGCCATCGCCGCCCCGGCGGAACTGGTGAGCATCGGCTGAAACCATAACAATGCGGAACGCATCACGATGCGCCGCGCGCAAGGCGGCTGCGGTTTCCCAGCCATTCTTGCCCGGCATCGAGATATCCAGCAGTGCGATGTCAGGTCGCGAAGCGGCGGCAAGCACTATGGCCGTTTCGCCATCGCGCGCGCCGATCACGGTGAACCCCAGCGGGCGCAGCAGGTTTTCGATCACGGCGGCTTGCGCCGCATCATCATCGGCCACCAGCACGGTGCGGCGCGCGCCCTGATAACCGGTGATCACTTCGGCGCGGTGGCTTTGCACCGGTTGGGTCACGGGCTGAGACAGCATCAACCTCAGCGCAAAGCGCGTGCCCTTGCCCGGTTCGCTTTCCACGCTGAGGTCTCCGCCCATCACGTGGACCAGCGTCGAGGTGATCGCAAGGCCAAGGCCGATGCCCGGTTGGCCTGCTGCCGATTTGCTGCTGCCGCGTTCGAACGCTACAAAAATGCGGTCCATGTCTTCGGGCGCGATGCCAATGCCGGTGTCGATCACTTCGAACGTGGCGATTTCGCCCCGCCAACCGATGCGCAGTGTCACAGAGCCTGAGGGTGTGAACTTTATGGCATTGGACAGCAGGTTGATCAGCACCTGCCGCAAGCGCTTTTGATCACCCCGTACAAATTCGGGGAGTGATTTAGGCACATCGAGCGTGAATTTCACACCCTTTGCGCCGGCCTGCGGGCGGAACATATTGGCGATCTGTTCAACGAAGGCGGGTAGGCGAATGGTATCGCGCGACAGACGCAGCACGCCCGCTTCGACCTGCGCGATATCGAGCAGGCCATCGACAAGGTTCGACAGGTGCTCGCTCGACCGGCAGATCACTTTGCCCGCCTCTTCGGGCTTCAGATCGCTGCCGCGTTCGAGCAATTGGGCATAGCCATAGATCGAATTGAGCGGCGAGCGGATTTCGTGGCTGACCGAGACGAGATAGCGGCTCTTGGCGGCATTGGCCGCTTCGGCCACTTCGCGCGCTTTTTGCAGCGCGGCATCGGTTTCCTCGTGCGCGGCGATTTCCTGCTGCAGTTCGGCCAAGTGCCGGCGCGTTTCCTCTTGCGCAGCGCGGCGGCTCTGATGCGCCAGCACGATGATCCAGCTACCAAGGCCTGACATGAAGAAGAACACGATGAACACCGCCAGCAGGATGGCCCAGACATGGCTGGTGAGTGCCGGGTGTGTGCGCGCATATTCACGCCCGATCAGTCCGATCACGAGCATGTTGGCCAGCGTGAACGCACCGATCACGCCGACAAAGTGGCCTGTCGTGGTATGAACGTAGCGTGCCAGACGGCGTGGCAGCAGCCATTCGGCCAGATTGGTCACTTGCTGCGTGGCCCGGCTACCTTGCTTGCACATATCGTGGCAGCGCGTTTCCAGCGAACAGCAGGTGGAGCAGATCGGCCCGGCATAAAGCGGACAATGGGCGGTATCAGCCGGTTCATAGTTGCATTCGCACACCGCACATCTGGGCTCGCTCATGTCGCCAGCTTCGCGTTTGCGGGCAAGATAGAAGCGCCCGCGGGTGATAGCAGCGATGAGCGGGGCTGCGGTGAATGCTACGCCAAGGCCGATCAGAGGCGCCAGCGCCTGCGCCACAGGGCCGAACAGGTGAAGCTGGCACAGGGCGGATGCAGTGATCGACAGCAGCATCGCACCGATGCCCACCGGGTTGATATCGTAGAGATAGGCCCGCTGAAATTCGAGCTCTGCCGGGCGCAGGCCTAGCGGTTTCGAGATCATCAGATCGGCCGAAAGTGCCCCAATCCAGCCTGCTGCAAGGCTGGCATAGAACAGCAGGACAGCTTCCATAGATTGCGTGATGCCGAACAGCAGCATGATGGCAACGAGCCCGGCATTGAACAGCAGCCACACCACCCGGCCCGAATGGCTCTGCGTAAGGCGGGAAAAGAAGCTCGACCATGCCACCGACCCGGCATAGGCATTGGCGACATTAGCCTTGGTCTGGCAAACCACGATCAGCAGCGCGGCCATCAGCAGCGCCGCGCGAGGGCTGCCGACCAGCGGTTCATAAGCATGGCGGAACATGCCCGTGGGGGATTCCGACAGGATTGGCGAGACGCCTGAAGACACAGCCCAGGCCGCCAGCATAGAGCCGAGCAGCATCTTCGCCCCACCAACCAATACCCAACCCGGCCCGCCAAGCACGACAGCAGTCCACCAACGGCGTGCGCCGATGACTTCCTGCCTTGGCAAAAAGCGCAGGAATTCTGCCTGCACGCCGATGCGCGGAAGCAGCGAGAGCAGCAGGGACAGAGCTAGGCCGAACGCAATCAGCGGGGGCCGCGTGGCATAGATTCCGGTGAATTCTCCCCACTGATCAAGCACGACGTCACCGCGAACCAGCAGGTATGCCACCGGAAGCAATTGCAGCACGATCCACAGCGGCTGCGTCCACACCTGGAACCGCGCCATCGCGGACAGACCATATTGCGCCACCGGAATGACGATCAGAGCGCTGATGATGTAGCCTAGCGGCAGCGGAAGACCCGTGGCTGCGCGTATCGCAACCGCCATGATGCCTGCCTCAACCGCAAAAAACAGGAAGGTGAACGCGGCGTAGATCAACGATGTCAGGGTCGATCCGAGATAACCGAAACCGGCCCCGCGCGTCAAAAGATCGATATCCAGACCGCGCCGTGCAGCATGGATCGCAATCGGCAAGCCGGTCATGAACATCAGCAAGCAGGCCGTGGCGATTGCAGCAATGGCAACCGGCACTCCATGGAGCAGGGTAATCGATGCCCCCGCCGCCTCACACGCCAGAAATGCGGTGCCACCCAGCGCAGTTTGCAGAACGGTTGTCGCGCTCCATTGGCGCGCATCGTCTGGCGTGTAGCGAAGTGCGTGATCGTTGCGAGTCTGGGTGGAAACCCATTGTCCGTAGGACCGGCGTTCGGGAAGTACAGAAGCCGCGCGGGCCATGGTCATGCAAGCCCTTGTGCGTGATCGGAAGCATTATCTGCAAAAAGTGCCTCGGTCAGCCGACGACGGTTATCCGATGACTCGGCACAGCGACAAATCGCGATAACCCATGACCTCCTCATCAGAGGATAGTGCGCCTGCAAGGGCCTGCCGAGGATGGGCCGATTTACGTATGCCCGTTGGGGCCAAACCCGCTGGCCTTGGCGAAGCCTACGCCAAATTGCGCATGTGTCGCTTTTTGCAACTGCTTATTCCCAGCCAAGACGAAGAGGTTATCGGGGCCAAGCACAACGGGTGCCGCTGTGACGGGTTACGATTTCAGCCAAAAAGACCAGCCGAAATCAGGGTGAACCTGCGTTTGGCGACGACGAACAAAACAATGAGGGTTGCAATGCACTTTTCTTTCACGCGCGCAGCACTGCTGTCTGCCACGGCCATTGTAGGCGTGGCCTCCTTACCTGCATTTGCGCAAGACATTCCGCAGGCGGAAACGGCCGAAGAAGCGGGTTCGGAAATCGTGGTCACGGCAACACGCCGTGCGGTTTCACTGCAAGATGTGCCGATCAACATCACAGCAGTTTCTGGCGCGGACCTTGCCGAGAAGCGCATTGACGATGTCCGCGGGCTTGCGGCCTTCACGCCGGGTATCACAATCCTGGATACTGGCCCACGTTCAACCGGCACGATCGTGATGCGCGGCCTTTCGGCAGGCGATACCGGCACTACCGGTAACAACACCGATAGCGCCGTTGCTCTCTATCTGGGGGAAGTCCCGCTCTATCAGGACTTCAAGCTGCTCGACATTGCCCGCGTGGAAACGCTGCTTGGCCCACAGGGCACACTGTATGGCGTGGGCACGCTGGCAGGGGCCATTCGCTACATCCCCAACCGGCCTAATGCAACGAAGTGGGAAGCCAACTTCCACGGCCGCGTGTATGATGTTGCGCAAGCCGATGATCCGGGCTTCCAGGTTGACGCCACGTTCAACATTCCGATCATCGAAGACAAGATCGCGCTGCGTTCCACTTTCGGATATTACAACGATCCCGGATTCATCGATTATATCGCGCTGCTGCGTGAGCCGGGCGTTTCGCTGCCTCAACCCGGCGGTCCCGCCACTTCGCGGACGGCACCTTTGGGAACGCCCGAGCAGATCGCGGCTAACCTATATACCTACAAGGACGCCAATTTCGAGCGCACCTTTACCACGCGCAACACGTTGGGCCTGTTTCCGTCAGAAAACGTCAGCGTCTTTGTAAACTACGCCTATCAGAAGACCGAAACGAACGGTCGGCAGATCAATAGTGCAGGCGTGTTCGGCACCGGGCGCTATGAAGCAGCGCAGCGGTATCTTGAACCGTCGAACCGTCAAGTCCACCTGATCAGCGGCGAAGTGCAGATCGACGTGGGCGACATTGCGCAGATCGTTTCGGCAACGGCCTGGTCGCAGCAGAAGCTGCGCAGTTCGGCAGATGTGACTGACCTTCTGCTGGACCTCGACTATGGCTATGAGTTGCTGCCCGAATTTTCAGGATTCACCCGCGCAGCCACCGAAATCAAGCAGTTCAATCAGGAAGTTCGCATTGTATCGACCCATGGCGGACCGCTGAGCTGGGTGGTTGGCGGCTTTTACAACCAGCGCAAATCAAGCGGCACCTATCGCGAAGTCACTCCTGGCCTGCCCGAATTCATCTTCGGCACGGTCAACTACTCGCCCGCTTATCCCGAGCCCATCGAGTATGCCAGCTTCAACGATAGCAAGGTGACCGAGAAGGCCGTGTTCGGCGAGGCGACGTTCGAAATCACGCCGCAATGGCAGGTAACGGCAGGCGGCCGCTACTTCGATTACGACGCCACCACCAACGGCGGGATCACCCTGCCGCTGCTGGAACCGGTTCCGGTGCTGCGGTTCGATACCGGCGGCGGGGATTCCGGACAGGACGGGGTGGTGCTGAAGTTCAACACATCCTACAAGATCACGCCTGATCTGATGCTCTATGCAACATACAGCGAAGGCTATCGCATTGGTGGGCCTAACAGCGTTCCAGCATGCCCCGAAGGAAATCTCGATGATTTCCAGAACGCCTGCGCCCTTCCCAACGAACAGTTCTTTGGCCCTGATTCGACCGAGAACAAGGAAATTGGCATCCGCGCCACGCTGTTTGGCGGAAAACTGCAGGCAACCCTTTCGGGCTACCACATCAAATGGCAGGGCATTCAGCTTGCATCGCAAACCCAATACGGCGTGGCAGGCATTACTGCAAACGGTGGGGCAGCCGTTTCAAAGGGTATAGAAGCCACCTTCAACGCGCGACCGGTGGACGGGCTGACGATCAGCGGCAGCTACTCCTACAACGATGCCAAGTTGACGCAGGATGTCCCTCGCCTGCTGACCATCCGCAATCAGGTTTTATCGGACAGGCCCAAGAACATCCGCGTCGATGTACTTTCGGGTGATCGCCTTCCCGGAACCGCGCGCCATACCGGCAGCCTTGGCATGACGTATAATGCACAAGTCGGAGCCGATGCCGTTCTGTCGACCAATCTGACCGCAACCTATCAGGGTGAAGTTCTGTCACGCGTTGGCGCGCGTGCGGGTGGGGAAGTCATCCCGGATTACATTCTGGCGCGGGGCTCGATCGGCTACCGGCGCGACAGATACGAGGTGCGCCTCTATGTCGACAACCTGTTCAACAAGTTTGCAGTGTCGTCGGTCGGCGAAGACCTTTCGCGCCGGATCATCAACGATGGCGTCGTTTCGCGCTACTACAGCAACGCCGTGATCGCCCCGCGCAAGATCGGGATCGAGTATTTCGTGAAGTTCTGATGCCCGGTTACCCGGCCTGCATTCTGTAGGCCGGGACGGTGGCACGAATTTGTTTCCTGCGAAGGACTGGGCCGCTGTCTCAACCAGACAGCGGCCCCCTTTTTTGCGAATGCAGGATCAGTCGAGCGGGATTCCGTTGGCAGTGAAAAAGTCCATCACCTCGCCAAGATGACGTTCATAGGATCCCCATCGGCCGACGGCTCGGGAATTGATCGGCTCGCGCACTTGCTGGGCGCTGGGGGTGGCGACCGCGGCGGTGTTATTCTGGAAATCAAGGCAAGCCGGATCCCAACCCAGCCCGCAATAGGCCAGCATCTTGCGCGTGTTCGCTTCCTGATCGGCCACCAGCCATTCATAGGTAACCTCGTGCACCCGGCCCGGAAAACGTTGCCGCCAGAACGACATAAGTCGCTGGAATTCCAGCACGTAGCGGGCGGTATCCATCAGATCATAGGACCAGCGATAGTAGGGTGATCCAATAGCAAAAAGGTGCTTGTAGTTGGACCAGACGCTGTCCATCGCCCCGCGCCGCAAACACAGCACTTTGGCATGGGGAAAGGCCTGCATGATCCAACCGATGTACAGGAAGTTCAGCGGAAATTTGTCGGTAAAGCGAGGGCTTTGCGCTCCGGCATTCTGACGTGCACGGGCGAGATACAGCTCGCCCAGAGCCTGTGCCGAACCGCCCCGCGTGGCCGTAACCGTTTCAGGATCAAGCACGAGGCGCGACGGCGTTTTTGCCTGTTGCTTCACCGCCAGCGGCATCGCCTGCAGTTCTCCGGCAGAGGTAACGGCGTGGTGCGATGATATGATCCGGTCAACCAGTGTGGTGCCCGTACGCGGCAGGCCCACCACGAACAGCGGCGCATCGGTGAGTGTGCTGTCGGGCAACAGTGGCAACTCACCGGCAAATGTCTGGCGCATGGCATCGAACACAGCCGCATCATCAGCCATATCATAGGCCAGCTGCGCGCGATGGATAGCATTGCCCTGAGCCAGATGGTCGACGGCGCGATCATGCGCCTTCATGTCTTCCAGCGCCGCTGCCGCCGCATAATGAAGCCGCACTTTCTCCAGCGGATCAGCAATCTTGGCCAGCACTGCTTCAATCCGTGCAACCCCATCGGGCTGCGCTTTCCGGCGCAATCCCGCCAGACCGAGGTGCGCCCGGCCGTGCGCAGGATCACGTTCGAGAATGGCCTCATAGTTCTTTGCGGCATCATCTACACGGCCGAAAAATCCCAGCGTGCTGGCCAGATTAAAGCGATAATCCAGAACGTCGGGCTGCGCACGAACAGCCTGTTCGAACAGCGGCATCGCCTCATCATGTGCGCCGAGCCGGGCGAAGACACAGCCGATGGTATCGAGCACCAGCGGATCAACCGGATCACACGCTGCTGCCGCCCGGGCAGCATTCAGCGCATCGGCTTCGCGGCGAGCTGTCAGCAGGATGCGTGCGTGCTGCGAGAGGTATTCCGGGTTTTTCGGCACAGCCCGAACGACCGCGCCCATTGCCTTCAAAGCGTCGGATATCCTGCCGGTTTCCGCCAATGCCATGGCCGCCACAAATCCCGCATCGGCATCGGTAGGGTCGCGCGTAAGTGCAGCTCCCGCAGCCTCTAGCGCCTTTGCGATTTCGCCTGACGCAAGCAGGGCACGCGGCGCAGGCAGAGCGGATCGCGTCATCACATCCGCACGCCTTGTTTTAACGCGGCCCGCATCACACGGTTTCTCCTGTCTGACCCGGTTTTCCTAGAGACACGAGCGTAGCGACGACGCAAGCCTTCATTGCTACGTTAAATGACGCATCGGCCGATCAGGCAAAAGGAACGGCAAAACTTATCGGGCGTTCTGGTAAAGATGCTACCCGGACCATGAAAGCAGAGATTGAGGGATATGGATCAGGCTTTTACCAACATTGCCAATCGGGTTTCTGTCTGGGCGGGACAAGCCGGGACCTTCATCCTCGCGCTCACGATCATTATTGTGTGGGGCTTTACCGGCCCCCTGTTTGCATGGAGCGACACCTGGCAACTGGTGATCAACACCGGCACGACCATCGTGACCTTCCTGATGGTATTCCTGATCCAGAACAGCCAAAACCGCGATGCTGCAGCGATGCAGGCCAAGCTGGATGAACTGATCCGCGCACTCGACAAGGCACGCGATGGCTTTGTGGGGATCGAACATCTGACAGAGGCTCAGATCGAAAAACTGCGCGACGCGCTTGAACGCGAGGTGGACGCAATCCATCGTGTGGCTGACACTACAGGGGATACTGTCGACCATTTGCTGGACCGCAGATGACAAATTATCGCACAGAAATCGACAGCCTTGGCGCCGTGCATGTTCCTGCGGATTGCTACTGGGGTGCACAAACGCAGCGCAGCATTGAGAATTTCCCGTTCGGCTCGGCTGAGCGTATGCCGACCGGCGTCATTCGGGCGCTGGCGCTGATCAAGCAGGCAGCGGCGCGGGTCAACCGCTTGCACGGCTTGCCGCCCGAAATTGCCGATGCGATAGAGGCAGCGGCTGCTGAAGTGGCCGCAGGTACGCTTGACGACCAGTTTCCGCTGGTGATCTGGCAAACCGGCAGCGGTACGCAGTCCAACATGAACGTCAACGAGGTGATTGCGGGCCGCGCCAATGAACTGCTGACCGGCAAACGGGGCGGGAAAAGTCCGGTGCACCCCAATGATCACGTGAACATGGGGCAGTCTTCCAACGACACGTTCCCCACCGCGCTGCATGTTGCTGCGGTAAGCGCCCTGCACCACGATCTCTATCCGGCGCTCGGGCGGTTGCGCGGAAGCCTTTCCAGTGCGGCGCTGGCTTGGAAGGATCTGGTGAAGATCGGGCGCACACATTTGCAGGATGCCACGCCGCTGACGCTGGGGCAGGAGTTCTCCGGCTATGCCCAGCAACTGGCCAATGCGGATGCGTTTCTGAAGAGCACCGAGATGCACCTACACGCCCTTGCGCAAGGGGGAACTGCGGTTGGCACCGGGCTGAATGCACCTGAAGGCTTTGCCGAAGACATTGCATCCAAAATCGCGTCGATCACAGGTCTGCCCTTCGTGACGGCGCCAAACAAATTTGAAGCCCTTGCCTCAAACGATCCGCTGGTTCAGCTTTCTGGCACGCTTTCGACACTGGCCGTGGCACTTACGAAGATCGCCAATGACATCCGTCTGCTCGGCTCCGGTCCGCGCTCCGGCCTTGGCGAATTGGAACTTCCGGCCAATGAGCCGGGCAGTTCGATCATGCCCGGAAAGGTCAATCCCACGCAGGCTGAAATGCTGACGATGGTGGCCGCGCAAGTGATCGGTAATCATCAAGCAGTAACGGTTGGCGGGCTTCAGGGGCATCTGGAACTCAATGTTTTCAAGCCGATGATCGGTGCGGCGGTGTTGCGCTCAATCCATCTGCTGTCGGTGGCGATGCTAAGCTTTGCCACGCGCTGTGTGGAGGGGATTGAGCCGAACCGGCGTCGGATCGGGGAACTGGTGGAACGCTCGCTAATGCTGGTCACCGCGCTTGCGCCGGAAATCGGGTATGACAATGCAGCGAAGATTGCCAAGCATGCGCTTGAGCATGACCTGAGCCTGCGCGAAGCGGCGCTAGAGCTGGGTCTGGTAAATGAAGCGACGTTTGAACGGCTGGTCAATCCTGCCCGAATGATCTGAAACGGGCCTAAGTGTTAGTGCGGGCTTAACCTCGTTTCTTGGGTTGGCGCTAAGCGCGGCATGATCATATGGTGACATGACCATTCGCGCCGCCATTGTGTTTGCCTGTGCCAGCCTTGCGCTGGCTGTGCCGATGGCTGCGCCTGCCAAGGGCCCGGTTACAGTCAAGCAAGCGCAGTTCGGGCCATTCACGGTGGTCTCGGCCGACAAGGCCCGGTTGGTGGGCGTTACCGATGGTAGCTCACCGTCGGCATTCCTTGCGATGATCGAGGCTTATCCCGCGATCCGTGTCCTTGAACTGGTCGATTGCCCCGGCACGCGCGATGACATCGCCAATCTGCGGCTTGGCCGGATGATCCGCCAGCATGGCATTGCGACGATTGCGCCCGCTGGCGCTTCGGTGCGATCAGGAGCGGTGGACATTTTCCTAGCCGGAGCAAAACGCAAGGCAGCAGCCGACGCACGCTTTGCCGTGCATTCGTGGCTTTCAGCCGATGGGCGCGATGCCAGCGCGGCGCGCGCCGATGATCCGGCCCGCACCGCCTATGAGCGTTATTATCGCGACATGGGCCTGTCCGAAGCCGACGCACGCGCGTTTTACGCGCTCACCGTTTCCGTGCCGAACAACCGCACCTTGCAACTGGCCCCGCGCGATCTGGCGCGCTTTGCCAAGGTTGCGACGGCCAGTTAACTGCGCTTTGAAGCGCCGCAGGCCTGCGCCAGCGCGAGAATGCTGGAGGGGCCTTCCTTGCTGCCAAATTCCACCGTGGTGGTCTGTCCGGCGACAACGATCTGATCGAACTTCATCAGCGCCTGCAGTTCCTTGGCCGAAAGCGGGTGGCCTTTGCCGTCCTTGCCCGGCTCCACCGGGAAGCGGGCGAGCATTTGGCCTTTGGCATAGACTTCGGCGGTGTTGGCCGGGCCATTGACGGATTTCATGAACGCGAGGGCATTCTGGCCCGCAGCGTCCTTTACGCTGGCATGCACCGCGCCGTTGCGGAACATGGCATGAAGCTGCCCGGCACGGCAGGTGACTTCGAAATTGAAGCTGGCCAGTTCATTGCCGGGGAAGCCCGATACCGACGAAAACGCCTGATAGCTGCCGCGCGCCGGATCAGGCGAAAGCAGACCGGGGGCAAAGGCCCAACGTGATTGGACCGGCGGCCTGGGACGGCTTGTGCTTTCCACAGCCATGCGGCTCGCACGGATCGGTGATGCGCCGCCGCAGACCAGCGCATTGGTGGCGGTGAGCGAGCCATTGCCAGTGAACCAGAAGACCTTTTCGCCAACCTTGATCGTCAGCGAACGGGCCGAACGGATCAGGTTGTACTGCTCTGCCGAGAGATAGCCTGCGACATAATCGGCAACGCCGGTTTGGCTGAGTTGCCCCCTGCCTTCGAGCGCTACGCCGAATTCGGCCCAGGCGGACTGGGATTCAACCGAGATGTTGATGACCTTGGGCCGCGTGGTGGTGAGCGCTCGGAGCAGACCGGAGCCGTCCTCGTTGCGATAGGCACCAAAGATCAGCCGACGCCCGCGCATATCGTTGGCATCGCATTGCACGCCAAGCATGGCGCCCGACTGCTGCTTACCGGCAGAAACAAGCGCGGTGCTGCCAGCTTCGGCCAGACGCCAATCAGCCTGAGATGAGACAACACCTTCAGCCAAAGCCTGCGCCGGCACTGCGGCCAGCGCAGCGGTGAGCATGATGGATGCGGAGCGCGACATGGTTTTAGACCCCCAACTCATTTTTCATTGAGCCGGTGTTAACCACAACCGGCAAGCATTTGCTTACCAAGGGACTACGCACAAATCCTTAACGCCTGCCGGGCCTTCAGTTGGCCAGTTCCGCTTCCATAATCTTGCGCATTTCGAACTTCTGCGCCTTGCCCGTGACGGTCATTGCAAAGGCTTCGACAATCCGAACATGGCGCGGCACCTTGTAATGCGCGATGCTGCCTTTGCAGTGGGCCAGCACATCATCCGGGGCAAGGACTTGCCCAGCCCGTGGGATCAGCCAGGCGCAGACTTCCTCGCCATACTTTTCATCCGCCACGCCAAAGACTTGCGCATCCTGCACCGCCGGGTGGGTGAGCAGGAATTCCTCAATCTCGCGCGGATAGATATTCTCGCCCCCGCGGATGATCATGTCCTTGATGCGCCCGGTAATGCGGATGTAGCCGCCCGCGTCCATCGTCGCCAGATCGCCCGAGTGCATCCAGCCATCGGCGTCGATCGCTTCGGCGGTCTTGGCCGGATCGTCCCAATAGCCAAGCATGACGGCATAGCCGCGCGAACAGTATTCGCCCTGCTCTCCGATGGGCAGCGTTTCACCGTTCGGGCCGACTACTTTGGCTTCAGCATGGGGGTGAACGCGGCCAACCGTGCCGACGCGCTCTTCGATCGGATCATCGGTGGCAGTCTGCGTGGTGAGCGGACTGGTTTCTGTCATGCCATAACCGATGGTCACCTCGCGCATGTTAAGGCGATCCATGACCTGTCGCATCGTGGACACCGGGCACGGTGATCCGGCCATGATGCCTGTGCGCAGCGTGTTGACGTTCCATGCGTCAAGATCGGGCTGTGCAAGGATCGTGATGAACATCGTGGGCACGCCATAGAGCGCGGTGCAGGCTTCGGCCTGCACGGCATCCAGCGCCATTTTCGGGTCGAACGCCTCACCGGGATAGACCATCGCCGCACCGCTGGCGAGCGCGGCCAGATTGCCCAGCACCATGCCAAAGCAGTGGTAAAGCGGCACCGGTATGCAGACGCGGTCCTTGTGCGTCAGCTTGATCGTGCGGGCGGTGAAATGTCCGTTGTTGAGGATGTTGCGATGAGTAAGCGTCGCACCCTTCGGGAAGCCGGTAGTCCCGCTGGTGAACTGGATGTTGATCGGATCGTTCGTATCAAGCGTGGCATCCGCCGCAGCAAGCCGTGCCGGATCTGCCTGTGCGCGCAAAGCTTCCCACGGTTCGAAGCCTTCAGGCGCCTCTTCCCCCAACACCACAATGCTGCGCAGCATAGGCAGCTTTTCTGAACCCAATTCGCGCAGCATCGCCACGTAATCGCTGGACTTGAAGCGGGCGGCGCTGACAAGGAATGTGCAGCCGACCTTGTTCAGCGCATATTCGACTTCACTGGTGCGATAGGCCGGATTGATGGTGACGAGTACCGCCCCGATCCTTGCCGTGGCAAACTGCAGCACCGTCCATTCGGCGCAATTGGGTGCCCAGATGCCGACGCGATCACCCTTCGCCACGCCTCTATCAAGCAGGCCAGTGGCGACGCGATCAACCTCGGCATCAAGCTCCGCCCAAGTCCAGCGCACACCCTGATGGCGCGAGGCAAGGGCAAGGTCCCCGCCCCACTGCGCGGCTGCATCGCGCAGGGCCTGTCCGATGGTCTTTTCCAGCAGCGGTTCACCAACCGCGCCTTTGGCATAGGAAAGCTGCGTCATCGCTTGATGTTCACCACTTGCGTCTGTGTGTATTCGGCAAGCCCTTCGACCGATTGTTCAACACCAAGGCCGCTGTTCTTAAACCCGGCCATCGGGATGTGCGGGCCGATAGCAATGTGTTGATTGACCCATACTTGCCCGCTTTCGATGCGCGCGGCAATATCGGCGGCACGGCCCACGTCCTTTGACCAGACCGAACCGCCAAGGCCATATTCGCTGGCATTGGCGCGGGCGATCACATCCTCGATATCGTCAAACTTGATCACCGGCAGGATTGGGCCGAACTGCTCTTCGTCCACGATGCGGTCACCGTCGGTAACATCGCGCACGATGGTGGGGCGGATGAAATATCCGGCGCGTTCCATCACCTCACCGCCTGCCACAACGGTGCCTTCGGCGCGGGCAGATTCGAGGAAGCCTTTCACCTTTTCAAACTGCATCGCGTTTTGGATTGGGCCGATCTGGGTGCCCTGTTGCAAACCGTCATCCACCACGGCGGCCTCAGCCAAACGGGCGAGTTCGGCGCACATCGCATCATAGATATCGGCGTGAACATAGGCACGCTTGATCGCAAGGCAGACTTGCCCGTTGTTGAGGAAGGCATTGCCGAAGATGGCTTGGGCAGTTTCGCGCACGTCCACGTCTTCAAGCACGATGGCCGGATCATTGCCGCCAAGTTCGAGCGTTACGCGCTTGAGCGTATTGGCACCACTTGCGGCAATGCGCTTGCCAGTGGCGGTGGAGCCGGTGAAGCCGACTTTGGCGACATCAGGGTGTGCGGTCAGATGCGGGCCAAGGTCGTTGGCATCGGTGATGACGTTGACCACGCCTGCCGGGAACACTTCCGCGCAGATTTCGCCAAGGATCAGCGCACAGACCGGCGTTGTGGGCGCAGGCTTGAGGACGATGGCATTGCCCGCGAGCACCGCCGGGCCGATTTTCCAGCAAGCAACCAGCAGCGGGAAGTTCCACGCGATGATCCCGACGACGACGCCAAGCGGCCGGTGCTTCACCGCGATGTATCCGGCCTCATCATCCTGAATGACGCGGTCAGGCAGTTCCAGCGTGGCGTAATGGCGCAGATAGCCATCGGTCCAAGCCAGTTCGCCCTGCGCCTCTGCCAGCGGCTTGCCCTGCTCCATCGTCAGCGCGCGGGCAATCTCGTCCTTGCGGGCAGCAATGGCATCAGCGAGCGCGATTAGCCTTGCCTGTCGTTCCGCCCACGGGACTGCCGCCCAGCCCGGCACCGCCGCCTTTGCCGCTGTAATGGCGGCGTCAGCCTGCGCGGTGCTGGCGCGGGGGACCGTGCAGAACGGTGTGCCCGTGGCCGGATTGATCACGTCCATCGTCATGTCGCCATCGACGAGCCTGCCGCCAATCAGCAGCTTGTAATCAGTCATTGTCCTCTCCCGGCCCTTCGTGGGGCCTTGTAGTTCCCATATCAGAATTTCACGCCGACGCTCACACCATACATGCGCGGATTGCCGATGTGGTTGTAATCAAAACCGAAGCCTGCCAGCAGATCGACGCGCGAGGTGAAGAAGAACTTGTCGGTCAGGTTCTTGCCCCAGACCGATGCATTGAACCGGCCATCGGCGCTTTCCCAATCAATGTGGCCGCCGACGATGGCATAGGCGGATTGTTCTAGCCGAGGGACGTTCAGCACTTCGAAGAACTGGCTGGACTGGTAGGCGATGTCCGGGTGAATCGAGAGCTTGCCCATATCACCATCGAACAGCGTCAGATCCACGGTGGTGTTGAAAGTAAGGCTGGGCGCGTTGGACAGCTTGTTACCCGAAACGTTATTTCCGCTCACTGTGCCGCGCTGGATCTTGGTGGAAAGCAGGCCAAGGCCCGAGTGAATGGTGAAGCGGTCACTGGCGCGGATCGTCAGTTCAGCCTCACCGCCGAAGATGCGCGATTTGGGAATGTTCAGAAGGGTTTGCGCAGCGCTGGTGGGATCGACGTTGATGAACTGCTGGTTCTTGTAATCGTAGTAGAACCCCGAGACATTCAGCGTGATCTTGCGGTCCATGAACTGCGTCTTGACGCCAGCTTCGTAGCTGGTGACCTCTTCGGGGCGCGCAATCGAAAGCTCGGACGGATCGAAGAAGGCCTGCGCATTGAAGCTGGGCGCGCGATACCCGCGGCTGACGCTGGCATAGAGCAGGTTGCCACCCGCAAGTTTGTAATCAAGGCCGATCTTGCCCGAGAGGTTGTCCTGCTTATATCGCAGCGCCGAAAGCGGGATCAGGTTCGCCACAAGCGAACCATCCACGCCCAGCGCGTCGGACGAGAAGTCCGTCTGGCGGCCGGTGTCATGGGTGAAACGCAGGCCACCGCGCAAGGTCAGCGCATCGGTCAGATCATACTTCAGATCGGAATAGAGCGCGTAGCTGTGCTTGACCTGATCGAACTGGTTGCGGAACAGGCAGCCCAGCGGCAAACCCACCGCGCAATCGTTTGCCGTGATGCCGGATTGGCCATCGGAATCGATGTCCTTGCCGATTTCAAAGGTGGTCTGGTTGTACACCTTCTCGCGGTGGTAGAACGCACCAAGGATGAAATCGAACGGGCCGCCGCTATCACTGGTCAGGCGCAAATCCTGCGAGAACTGAGTTGCGCGATCGCGGTATGGGATTTCGAGCAACTGGCCTGCCGTGCCATCGGTATCTTCGTAGAACGACAGGTTGCCCTTGTCCCACGCGGTGATGCTGGTGACGGTGAGCGTGTCGGACACGTCAAACGTGCTGGTCAGCGCCACTGAATAGGTCCGGGCGCGGCGCTTTTCATCGATGTTCGAGGCAATTTCACGCTCACCCAAGCCGGGGCGGTTGGTCGCTTCGGGCTGGGCATAAATGCCGTAGTTGTAGGGGTTCTGGAAACTGGTCGAGGCGCGCAGCACGAAGCGCACGGTCTCGCTTGCCTCCACGTTCAGTGTGGCCCGCACGGCGTATTCATCGGTTGAGGCAAGATCCGGCTTGCCGGGAACGACGTTTTTGAACCAGCCATCGGCCTTGGCAAAAGTGCCAGCGATGCGCAGCGCGGCCTTCTCGCCCAGCGGCACGTTGATCGCGCCGTTCAGATCGATGCGGTTGTAGTTGCCGTATCCGGCGTTGGCATAGCCGCTGGTCTCGCCCAGCTTGGCCGGGGCCGCAATGATGTTCACCGCGCCGCCAGTGGTGTTCTTGCCGTATAGCGTTCCCTGCGGGCCGCGCAGCACTTCGACCCGTTCAAGATCGTACATGGCAACGCCGAGGAACGCGAAGTTGCCCTTGTAAACTTCGTCGTAATAGGTCGCCACCGGGCTGGACTGGTTAAGGCTATAGTCCGACATCGACACGCCGCGTAGGCTGAAAATCGGGGTGTTATCGCCCACGATCGAGGTCAATTGCAGGTTCGCCACTTTGGTGACGAGGCTATCTACACTGTTCACCCGCGACTTGGCCAGCGTATCGCCGCCAATGGCGGTGACCGAGATCGGCACGGACTGCAGGCTTTCGGCGCGCTTGGTGGCGGTGACGACGATTTCGCCATCAGCAAAGGTGCTTTCCGCCTGCGCTTCTTGTGCAAGGACCGGCGTTGCGGCGAGGATGGATGCGGCGGCTACCCCAGCCAGCGCGATTCCACGATAGAGACGTTCCCTCATTCTTCCCTCCCATTCAGGGTGTGTGCGTTGCTGCTTCTTCCTGCGTGAACCCTGCCACCAGTCGCGCTCTCATATCGGCGCGTTCCAATCGCAGGGGTTGGCGGCGTAACTGCCCGATTTCTTCCGGCGTAAAGGGCCGGAAATCAGCAGGCATATGTGCCGGATCAAACGTATAGAGTGTCCAATTGACGAGGTTGGCGAGCCGCACATTGTCGAGATCGACTGTCGACACGCCGGGCACGCGGACCAGGAATTCGCGCCCGCCCGGCTCGCTCAGAAATTGGGCCACCACGTGCTTCATCGGCGGGTTAGACCGGTCGTCTCCCCCACCATCGGGGCGATGGCAGCCCTGGCATTTGAGCATGTAATCAACGCGCGCCTGACGCGGATCGGACACGCCGCGCATCACGCTCTCGCTCGCTCCCGCAGCTGCGCCCGCCGCCAGAACGGCAGCGACAGCAAAAGCAAGAGGCAGCGTCCAGTTCACTACTCCGACGCCACGCCGATGATCACAGCGGTCGAGCAATTGTAGATGCTGCTCTCAGTGCCAAGGCACCAGTTGTAATCGTTATTCGACTGCGGACGCACTTGCGGCCGGTCACCCTCGTTGCGGTTGCACAGGCACTGTCCGCACGATGACACGCCGCAGCAATCGTTGTAGCTGATTACATAGGCGCGCTTGTCGGCCGGGTTGGTGCACGTACCCACCCACGTGATCGGCGACATTTCGGTGCCGGGCGGACACGTGCTGACCGAACCGCCACAGCACGAGCACAGGAAGCCATCGATCGCACAATAGCGCCAGTAATCGCAGGCCGACTGATCGCCGGGATCTTGCGGATTGCCAGAGGACATCGGTGCATGGCCCCCTCCCCCGCCATGCGGTGATCCGCTGGCCGCGCGGGCAACCGGGAGAACAGGGAAGACCGCTGCGCCGGTAATGGTTGCGCCCAGCCACGCCAGCGTACTGCGCCGTGATGTGCCCCGCGCCACGCGGCGCGTCAGGCGTTCAGTCCACTTGTCAAAACCGATCATGGATCAGGCTCCTTGTCTGCGCGCGAGGAAATCCTGGATCGAGGCAACGCCGCGCTCCTTGGCTTCGAACAGGCTTTCGAGGTGTTCGCGGCTGTTGATCAGGCCGAGCGAAGCCACGCGGCCCGCTTCGTCCAGCAGCACCGCATAGGGCAGTTTGGACACGCCAAAAGCGCGGCCCAGCGCTTCGGACAGGACCAGTGGCACGCTGTCCAGCCCATGCGTCTGGCGCAGACGGCGGTATTCCCCCTCCGACCCGTCGCCTGCCAGCACCACGTCGAGCCAATCGGCCTCGGCACTGGCTGCCGAGCGGACCACCGGAAGCAGCGATTTGCATACCGGGCAATCGGGCGAGGCAAAGAACAGCAACTGGCTGCGGCCCGCGCGCTTGCCCGCAATCTGCAACGGTGCGCCATCGATCGTGGTCATGGCCATCGGGCTTGCCACTTCGCCCACCTCAACCTTCTGGTGCAGGGTCAACGCGCCTGCTGGCGCTATACGTTCGTGCAAAATGCCGACCTGGCGGGCAAGCGCTGCGATCAGCAGCCCTTGCACGATCACGACGGTCCACAACAGGATCTGCGAAGTCAGCATCACGATTTCCTCCAGCGAGGATGGGGAATGGCAAGGAGTTCGGAGGCCGCAAGATAAAGCGCCAGCATCGCTGCCGCCGCGAACGGGGCATCGAGCGCAAAATCTGTCGGCGGGACAAGGGAAACGACCAGAGCGAGCAGCGCCAGCACCACGGGCCGTGCGATCAGGGGCCAATCGACCGGCTTTTCCCGCGCCACCAGATCGCACCCGCAATCAAGCGTCCGGCCGCGCAGCCGCAACAGTGCCGCGCCATAGGCCAGCCAGACCGCCGCCGCGATCAACGTGCCCGTGGGCCGCAACGCAGGCACAAGCAGCGAAACAGCGGCGACGAGTTCCAGACAGCCCGCCGCGATCAGCACAAGTTGGCCGTGGCGATCAAGCCCGCTAAGCCGCGCTGCTGCAGCCGCCAAGCGCTCACGCGACAGCGCTTTGTGAACCGCAGAACTTGCCAGCACCAGCGCCAGAAATAGGGGCAGCGCGCTCATCTTATGGGGCCGTGATGACGAGAGGATTGTCACCGCCTGCCTTGCCCAGCGAACGGACAAAAGTGCCGGTTGCAGCGTCGTGCACGTCAATCTCACCATCGGCGCGGGCCACGATCAGTTGCGGCTTGGCCTCCTTGGTCAGGTTAATGGCCGTGGCAAGGCTGCGCAGCGCGATGCGGGCAGTGCGTGTCTTTGTTGCCGGGTCCGCCACCCATACTTCTGTGCCGCCGTCCTTGTGGCTGCCTTCACGGCCATTTGGGCTCATCAGCACATAGAGCTTGCCCGCCGTGTCAGTGGCGATGACCTGCCAGCCACCGGGGCGCCATTCAGGCGCGGCTCCCTCGGCTGATCCCAGATCAAAGGCTCCGGGCAGTGCCTTGCCGACATTACCGGAAAAATCGAAGGCCTGAAGGCGGCCGTAGTAGCTTACAAACCACGCCGTCTGGCCCTGCCAAGCGGGCGTGCCAAACATCGGCTGCTTGTCGACATCATGAATATTTTCAACCGTTTTTGATGCCGTAGCCTGCCCATCAGGCCCCAGAGTGACGCTCAGCAGCGAACCATCGGCGCACAAACTGGAAAAGCCGCGCTTGCCTGTGGGATAGAGGTGCGCACAGCCTGGAAGGTCTATCTCGGCGATCACCTTGCGCTCGTCGATGTCGAGCACGCTTACCGATTGCGCAGGTGTAAAATTGGCAACCAGCGCCCACTTCTGATCATTGGTGAACTGGAAAACTTGCGGATAAGTGACAGACTGCTGCCGCTTTCCGCCGGGCATCACAATTTCGCCTTTCGGCAAGAGTGTAGCCATGTCCCAAATAGTAACTACGTCCGTTCGCACGCCTTGCGTCAGCCGCGAATAAAAGGTTTCCGACGTCAGGATTTCACGGCGGGAGGGAGACACGAGCATGTTGGCAAACTGTGCCGCGCGCACCATTCCGCGAATTGGCCGCTCAATTGAGGCTGTATCGACGATCATGACTCGGCCGTCGAGCAGCGAGCTGAAATGGAAGTCGTGGACCAGCATCCAGCTTGCCGGCCATTGCGCTGGCAGCTTTTCCACCGCCGGAATGGGTTCCTCGGCAAGTGCCTTCGGGAACGGAACCGCCGCCGCATCTGCGGCCAGCACAGCACCGCCTGAGGAACCCCCTGATGCCAATAGGGCAATAGCCAACGCAAACCGCCTCATGCAAGCACTCCCTGACACGCTGGATTTAGGACCCTGGTGACATGACAATACTGTCAAACAGGCAACAAACCTGTCAAGTGACCTAAATTATCTTTGCGCATTGACCGTAGAGTGCGCGAAACATAAGCCAGACAAAACGGGATTGGATTTATGAATCAGAGGGATAGCTCCCCAATAACAGTGACCGACATGATCATGCCGGAAAGGGAAGGCGGCTATTTGAAGGGGCAGGAGACGCGCGAGTTGATCCTGCGTACCGCGCTTTCGATCCTGATCGAGGAAGGCTATCGAGCCATGTCGATGCGCCGAGTCGCGACAGCCTGCGGCATGAAGTTCGGCAATCTGACGTATCACTATCGCAGCCGCGAAGATCTGGTCCGCGAACTGATGGAAGCCGTGATCCGCGCCTACGAGGTGGAGTTCGAAGCCATCATGCACATGCCCGGCGTCCCGGCAGAGGAACGGTTACGCCGTCTTTGCACGCTGGTTCTCGATGATATTCGCTCGAAGAAGACAACGCGCTTTTTCCCTGAACTGTGGTCCCTGTCCAATTACGATTTGTTTGTGCTGGAACGTGTGCAGGAACTCTATGTCCGCGCCCGCGCGCCACTGCTGGAAATCGTGGCCGAACTGCGCCCCGACCTTGATAGCGATGACCGCGAAATACTTGCGCTGTTCATCTCTGCCTCCATGGAAGGGATGACGGTGTTCGCGGGCCACGAAAAGCCGTTCGAACCGCGCATGCCCCAGCTGGAACGCATCGCGATTCATTCGTTTTGCATGCTGGTAAAGACGATCTGTGTTAACGAGATCAAAGGCCTGAACGCACAGGATAGCCTCGCATCTGCTTGATGCGCCGCAACGAAAAGCTTGTTTGCATCGACGATACACCCGGCAACCGCGCGAGACATTCACGGTGGATGCGGTCGTATTGCTCAAGATCCTGCGCAGCCACACGCAACAGATAATCAGCGGCACCCGACATCAAGTGGCACTCCAGAATATCGTCGAAATCGCCAACAGCCTGTTCGAACCGATCCATAATCACACGGCTCTGCCCGGTTAGCGTGATTTCGACGAATACCTCCACCGAAAGCCCCAGTCGGCGCGGTTCGAGGCGCGCACCATAGCCTGAAATGACCCCAGCCGCCTCAAGCGCCTTGATCCGGCGGTGACAGGCCGACGATGACAGCGCGACTTTGTCTGCCAGCTCGGCAATGGAAACTGCCGAATCTTGCTGTAGCGCTTCAAGTAAAGAGACATCTGCACGATCCATGAAGCATTTTCCCAATTTTCAGCCAATCTGCGCAATATATTACCACGCCGTGCCAATACAAACGGGCAAATAGGTAGGAACTGCCGGGCACTTCTTTGTATTCTGTGGATTGAGGGTATTCGGCCCAAGCCAAAGGAATTTCGTCATGCGCGTTGGCACTGTCAGGGAAATCAAAAACCACGAATACCGCGTCGGCCTCACGCCCGAAAGCGTACGCGAACTGGCGGCGCACGGGCACGAAGTGTGGGTCGAAACCGGTGCGGGCAACGGTATTGGCGCAAGCGATGCCGACTATCAGGCTGCGGGCGCGAAAATTCAGCCTGATGCGAAGACAGTGTTTGACGGCTGCGAGATGGTCGTGAAAGTCAAGGAACCACAGGCGGTCGAGCGTGCAATGCTACGCAAGGGTCAGATCCTTTACACCTACCTTCACCTTGCACCTGATCCTGATCAGACGGCCGATCTCATCAAGTCCGGCGTTACCGCCATCGCTTATGAAACCGTGACCGGCGCGGGCAATGCGCTGCCCTTGCTAAAGCCAATGAGCCAGGTTGCCGGACGTATGGCAATTCAGGCGGGAGCAACGGCGCTGGAAAAGGCCAACGGCGGGCGCGGCGTGCTGCTGGGCGGCGTTCCGGGTGTGCTTCCGGGCAAGGTTGTGGTGATCGGCGGCGGCGTTGTCGGTGTGAACGCTGCACAAATGGCCGTAGGGCTTGGTGCCGACGTGACAATCCTCGATCGTGATCCTGATGTACTCGAAAGGCTCGACAACCACTTCGAAGGCCGCGCCCGCACGCTGTTCTCGGGCAAGGCGGCACTGGCTGCGCTGGTGGCCGAGGCCGATCTCGTGATTGGTGCGGTGCTGATCCCCGGCGCTGCCGCGCCCAAGCTCGTCACGCGCGACATGCTCTCCACGATGAAGCCCGGCGCGGTGCTGGTCGATGTCGCCATCGATCAGGGCGGCTGCTTTGAAACGAGCAAGGCCACCACCCATGCCGAACCCACCTATGTGGTTGACGGCATTGTCCATTACTGCGTGGCCAACATGCCCGGAGCCGTTGCCCGCACGAGCACCTATGCGCTGAACAACGTGACTCTGCCCTACGCCTTGCGCATTGCCAACATGGGTTGGAAAGCGGCCCTGAAGGCCGATGCGCATCTGGCGGCCGGCCTTAATGTCCACGAAGGCCAGATTACCTATGAAGCCGTCGCCCGCGAACTGGGTTACGACTATACGCCAGTGGCTGAAGTGCTGGATTGATCTTGTTCCGGTAAGGGCATCCCGCCCTTACCTCCGGTGCAGCAACTTCCAAAGCATTGACCGGTCGCGCAGGATCTCGCGCGCGGCGTTATGTCCTGGAGCGCCGGTCACACCGCCACCGGGATGCGTGCCCGATCCGCACATGTACAGCCCGCGGACCGGCGCGCGATGATCGGCATGGCCTAGCACGGGCCGCGCCGACCACAACTGGTCGAGGCTCATTCGTCCGTGGAAGATGTCGCCTCCTACAAGGCCGAACTTGCGTTCGAGATCGAGCGGGGAATGGATCTGCCGCGCGATCACGCTGGCCTTGAAGTTCGGCGCATGGGCGGTGACCGTATCAATGATCAGGTCCGCCACCTCTTCTCGGCAGTCATCCCATGATCGGCCATCGGGCAAAGTCGGCGCAAACTGCTGGCAGAACAGGCTGGCCACATGACAGCCCTTCGGGGCAAGACTTTCGTCCAGCGTAGAAGGGATCAGCATTTCCACGATCGGTTCGCGTGACCAGCCACAGGCTTTGGCATCATCAAAGGCGCGATCCATGTAATCCATGCCGGGTGCGATTACGATTCCAGCTGTATGGTGCTCTGCCTTAACTTTGCCCGGCAATACGCTGAAATCAGGCAATTCTGATAGCGCAACATTCATTCGGAACGTGCCTGACCCGGTCTTGTATCCCGCAATGCGCTTGCGGAAATCGGCATCCAGATCGCTTGGTTCCACCATCTGCCGAAAGAGCAGCGCCGGGCCGACATTGGCAGCAACAATGGGTGCAAAAAGCTCCTCACCGCTTTCCAACCGCACGCCTGCTGCCTTGCCGTTGTTGACGAGCACTTTAGCCACCGGAGCCTCAAGACTGATTTCGACACCGGCCTTAACACAAGCCTTGGCCATCGCCTGCGTGATCGCCCCCATGCCACCAATCGCATGGCCCCACACGCCTGCCTTGCCGTTCACTTCGCCAAACACGTGATGCAGCAGCACATAAGCCGAACCGGGGGTGGAAACTCCGGCGAAGTTGCCGACCACGGCGTCGAAAGCGAATGCTGCCTTCACCCGGTCATCGACAAACCAGCTATCTAGGAACTCGCGCGCTGATCGGGTGAAGATTTCCAGCAGGTCGCGCTGCGTGGCCGCATCAAGCTTGGCCAGCGGCCAGCCTTGTCGTGCAGCCGATTGCAACGCGCTGATCCCGCCGCCCAGGTTTGGCGGCGTCTTGAGCGCCAGATCGCGCAGAACATCGGCCAATCTCCCAAGCGCTGCATCATAGCGCGGGTAGGCTTGCGCATCCGGCGGAGAAATGCGCGCGAATTCGGCCTGCGTGCGCCCTTCCCCGCCGCCCAGTTTCAGATAACTGTCGGCAAAGGGCAGGAAGTTGGAAAGCTGCCGTTCCACCACGCGATAGCCATGATCGTGCAGCGCCATGTCGGCGATGACTTTGGGCTGAAACAGGCTGACGGTGTAGCTGGCAGTGGAATTGCGAAAGCCGGGGTGAAACTCCTCGGTAACGGCCGCGCCGCCCACTATATGTCGCCGTTCCAGCACGCGCACCCGCATCCCTGCCCGGGCAAGGTAGAATGCACAGGTCAGGCCATTATGGCCGCCGCCAATGATCAGGGCATCGTAATGATTGGGCAAGATCGGCTTTCCAGAGGAGATTGATCGCGATCACCTTAACAGCCTGTTGCCCACAGAAAAGCCCCGGTCGCCTGCACAACCGGGGCTGTCTGTTTCAGCTAAGCCAGACTGGATCAGCCCTTAACCTTGCTCACGTCAAAGGTTTCGAGCCCTGGCTTGAAGCTCTTTTCATCAAGGAACTGACGGGTCGCTTCCTTGCGGGCAGCCGCGCCACCAAAGCTGTGCAGCGCTTCCTGCGCGCGGATCTGGTATTCCAGACCGTTGTCATAGGTCATGTCGACCATACGGCGCACGGTCCATTTTGTGGCGCGAAGGGCGTGGCTGTCCTTCTTCTTGAGTACTTCGCAGATTTCGAGCACGCGCGCCTTCAGCTTGTCAGCCGGCACAGCCTCGGTAACAAGGCCCTGCTCTTCAGCCTGCTTGCCGGTCAGGTTTTCGCCCATCATCGCGTGGTACATCGCCTTGCGGAACGGCATCAGCTCCTGCGCAACCTTCGATGCGCCGCCGCCGGGAAGAATGCCCCAGTTGATTTCGGACAGGCCGAACTGCGCGTCTTCCGAAGCGATGGCGATATCGCAGCCGAACAGCGGGCCATAGCCGCCGCCGAAGCACCAGCCGTTGATCATCGCCACAGTGGGCTTTTCGTACCAGCGCAAGCGTTCGAACCAGCCATAGCTTTCGCGCTGCGATTTGCGCACCATGCCAAGGCCCTGCGCTTCGGTTTCGCGGAAGTATTCTTTCAGGTCCATGCCAGCGGTCCAGGCATCGCCCTCACCGGTCAGCACCAGCACGCGCACGTCGTCGCGGAATTCCAGCTCTTCCAGCACGGCCTTCATCCGGCGGTTGAGCTTGGGGCTCATGCAATTGCGCTTTTCCGGGCGGTTGAACTTCACCCATGCAATGCCGTCTTCCACGGTGAAGGCTACCGTATCTTCTTCCGAGCGTTCGATTTTCTGCTGTTCGGTCATGGTTGGTCCTTAAAGAAAGTCTTCAAATCAAATCGGGAAGTGGCGCTTTAAATAGGGAAGTGACCGGGCTGCGTTTCCATCGTGATCCAGCGCAGTTCGGTAAAGCTGTCGATCCCGGCTTTCCCGCCAAAGCGGCCATAGCCAGACGCGCCAACACCACCGAAAGGCATCTGCGCTTCGTCATGGACGGTGGGACCATTCACGTGGCAGATGCCGGACTTGATCTGGCGCGCCACACGCAGGCCCCGCGCGGTGTCACGGGTGAACACTGCGGCTGACAGACCATAATCGGTGTCGTTCGCCAGTTCGATCGCATGGGCCTCGTCCCGCGCCTTGATCACGCCGACGACCGGGCCGAAACTTTCATCACGGAACAGCTTCATGTCCTGCGTCACGCCAATGACGACGTGGGCGGGCATCAGCACGTTGTGCGTCGTCTCGCCACCTGTGAGCAGTTCTGCGCCCTTAGCCAGCGCGTCTTCGATCAGGCTCTGGCAATGGGCCACCGTCTTGGCATCGACTACTGCGCCCAGCGGCGTGGTGCCCTCACGGGGATCACCTACCGCCATACCCGAAACCTTGGCCTTGAACTTTGCGGCAAATTCATCGGCAACCGCTTCAACTACGATGATCCGCTCGGTGCTCATGCAGATCTGGCCCTGGTTCATGAACGCGCCAAAGGCTGCGGCCTTCACTGCTTCATCCAGATCGGCGTCTTCCAACACGATTAGCGGAGCCTTGCCGCCCAGTTCGAGCAAGCACGGCTTCAGGTGCTGCGCGGCGCGAACGGCGATGATCCGGCCAACCGCAGTCGAACCGGTAAAGTTGATCCGCTTCACCTCGGGCGCATCAATCAGCGCGCCGACCACATCCGGCGCGTCGGCTGGAGCATTGGTTACGACGTTCACGACGCCATCGGGGAAACCAGCTTCTGCAAAAGCTTCGACGATCAGCGAATGGGTGCGTGGGCACTGTTCGCTTGCCTTCAGGATCACCGCGTTGCCACAGGCCAGCGGCACCGCAATGGCTCGCACGCCCAGGATGATCGGCGCGTTCCACGGGGCGATACCCAGAATGACGCCGACCGGCTCACGCAGTGCCATGGCAAGGCAGCCCGGCTTGTCCGAAGGGATGACTTCGCCAGCGATCTGTGTCGTCAAAGCAGCAGCTTCGCGGACCATGCTGGCGGCAAGGCCCAAGTTGAACAACGCCCAACCCTTGGTCGCGCCGATCTCACCCATCATCGCCTCAACAAAAGCATCAGCGCGCGACTCGAGCGCGGCAGCCGCCTTCATCAGGATGGCACGTCGTGTATTCGGTCCCATCGCGGCCCAAGCAGGAAAAGCTGACGCAGCTTTCGTGGCGATTGCAGGAATATCAGAGGCTTGCATCGCTTCCGCAGCGGAAGCTGCAGCACCGGTCAGGGGATTTATGCGTTCAAATTTCATGCTTGCTCTCCCATTCTGTTATGATTGATAGCAATCATGATCCAAAGGCGCAACTGGGCAAATGCGTGCAGACATACCCCTGTCCAATTGTGCAGGTGCAATATTCTTGAAGCCCAGTTCCCGGTGAAGTGGCGTTGGAATGGTCAGGGGATTGTGTTGATAAAATGAAACAATTTGACATTCTTGTTGAAAATCGATGCGATCCGAGCCTCCAGTTGCAAAAAAACGCAAAGACAGTTCCTCAATTCGCACTTGCGAAATGAGCGGGTCAGGATCATTCAAAACGTGCCTTTCAGGCATCCTCTCCCAAACTTTTCAAGGGCCGCCCGGAACCGGAGCGGCCCTTTTTTTGTCCTCAACCCACGGCTTCTGCGGGCTTAGCGCTCAGCGCACCGTGCAACAGCAGCACGCTGCGGCCAATCACATCACGGCTTTGCATCGTGCGATAGGCATCGGCCCAGTTTTCAAGTGTGAAACAGGCATGCACATGCGGCCGGATCTGCCGACTGGCGGCGAGGTTCATTATGCTCGTGACGTTCTCAACTCCGCGCTCGGGAAAGCGTCGTCCATACTCCCCAGCCCGCACGCCTATGATCGAAAATCCTTTGATCAACGGAATGTTCACGCCAATTTGCGGGATGCGGCCATCGGCAAAGCCGATCACCAGCACGCGCCCGTCAAAGGCGACGCACCGGACTGACTGATCGAAGGCATCACCGCCGACCGGATCAAAAACAAGATCCGCCCCATGCCCTGCGGTTAATGCCAGCACCTGTTCCCGTAAAGATTGCGTGCCATCGATAACGTGATGCGGCGCATAGAGCCGCGTGATCGCTGCTCGCTTTGCCTCGGTCGAAGCAGCGGCGATGACTTTCAACCCAAGCGACATACCCAGATCCACCGCTGCCAGCCCCACACCACCTGCGGCACCGTTGACCAGCAGCCATTCGCCCGGCTGTGCGTTGCCTCTGCGCACCAGCGCCACCCACGCCGTGAGATAGGCCGCACGCAATGCCGCGCCTTCAGCCATGCTCAGGCTTTCAGGCAGCGGCAGTACCGAAGCTTCAGGGAACACGCCAAATTGCGCCACAGCCCCGGTAAGCCCACCAAAGAGCACACGATCACCTTCGCGAAACCTGCTACTGCCGGGCGCAGACCGCACGATGCCGGCGCCTTCCATCCCGGGCACAAACGGCAGGTCGGGCTTTGCCTGATACCCGCCACGGGTCATAAGCAAATCGGGGAAACCCAGCGCCGCCGCCTCGATCTGCACAAGCACTTCGCCGGGTCCGGCCACTGGCATTGGCAGTTTGACCAGCGCCAATCCGCCAAGATCGTCGGTCAACCGCTGCACCTGCAGGGCGCGCATCATGGACTAGTTGCCCAGAACCTTGATCGCTACAGCCGCCGCCGCAGCCCGGGTTTCCACACCCAGCTTCTCATAGATCCGCTCAAGATGTTTTTGCACGGTGCGCGGACTGATCGCCAGCACTTCGGAAATCATGCCGTTGGATTTGCCGTAGCTGATCCACAGCAGCACCTCGGCCTCACGATCGGTCAGCGCCAGCCTTTGCTGCAGACGGCTGACATCGGCTTTGGGATTCAATTCGTTGAGCCGGATCAGCAATTCGCTGTCTCGGTAGTGGGCAATCACAACCAGTTCGAGCGCACATTCCCCCTGCTCGATCCGTGCTGTTGCCCCCAGTTCGTGCCTTGCCAGCAGCCGGGTCAAGGGTCCGCGGATCAATTCGGGCAGAACCTTCTGCTCGCGGCTCCAGTCAGGACTCACCCGGTTGATGGCCTGTTCGGCAAACGGCGTGCACCACAGCATTTGCCCCTGCGTATCAATTGCCATCATCAGCCGCCCGGTGGCATCAAGCCCGGCTGCCCCTGCCTGCATGGCCCGCGCATGCCCGATGTGGACGCGCACCCGAGCCAGCAGTTCATGCACGTTCACTGGCTTGCGCAAATAATCCACGCCGCCAACCTCGAACCCTTCGATCACGTGCTCACTCTCGGTCAGGCCGGTCATGAACACCACAGGCACATGCGCCAACTCTTCTCGCGCCTTGATCTGCGAGGTGGTTGCAAAACCATCAAGCCCCGGCATCACGGCATCCATCAGGATCAGGTCCGGGGTAATGTGCTGCAACAGGTCAAGCGCAGCATCGCCAGAAATTGCCACGAGCACCGTGATTCCTACACCTTCCAAGGTGTCTGTCAGGAAGCGCAGCGAATCCGGTTCATCGTCGACGACCAGAACAGTGTCTCGTCGCACGCTCGCTGCAGTCCTGGCCACCGCACCTCTGGCCGCACTCATTTCTAAAGCTCCTCAAGCGTTTGGCCCATTGCGGCCAGATCGAACCGGTCCAGGCAGGCGTACAATTTTGCGACCAGCGGACCTGCAGCAGGGTCCGCCTGTTCCAACGCCCGGATTTCCCCCTCCAATGCGCGCACGTGACCGATCCGCACAAGCACTTTCAGCCGCTCTGCATGTTCACGGGCAACTTCCGAAACCGAAATGGCCGTCACCGCTGGTTCATCCAGCGTGGCGGCGGGTTGCGGGTAATTCCATGACAGGTCAAGCTGTCGGCCAATTGCATCGAGCAGCGAGCCGAGTTCGACAGGCTTAAGCAGAAAAGCGTCATGATCGGCAACTTGGCCGATAAGACCATGACGCTCTTCCGCATTGGCAGAAAGCATCAGAATTTTGAGAGGCTTCCCGTGCACCGCACGCAGATGGGCCGCTACCTCCCAACCCGTCATGCCGGGCATGCTCACATCAAGTACGGCGGCATCGAACCGGTCTTTTGCCCCTTCATCGCCAGCCAGCGCCAATGCCGTCTGGCCATCACTTGCAAGGGCCACATCAAAGCCCACTTCTTCCAACGCGGTACGCAAGACCGCAAGGTGATCGCGGTCATCATCGACCAGCAAGATCGACCGGACCGGACCTGAATAGCCGATCGGGCGCAAACGCTCTGCCAGCCGGTCGACAAAGCCTGAAACCTGCGGTGCCAACATCTTGATGCGAAAAGTGCTCCCCTTGCCCGGCGCGCTGTCAACCTGAAGATCACCGCCAAGCATGCGCGCGATAGCGCTGGTAATGGCCAGGCCAAGCCCGGCCCCATCCTGCGGTTCATCAGCTATTGAGCCCTGTCCCGATCTGACATAGGGCGAAAAGATCGCCTCCTGCCGATCCTGCGCAATACCAGGGCCAGTGTCAGACACTTCAAAAGTCGCCATCTGGCTAACCCACGAAAAGCGCAGTGTGACCTCGCCGGTGTCTGTGAACTTCACGGCATTTGAAACAAGGTTGATCAACGCCTGCCGAACACGGCGCTCGTCCATTCGCACGAATTCGGGCATGCGTTCTGGCAAAATGCAATGAAAGCCAAGGCCCTTTTGCGCAGCCAGCGGTGCAAACATCTCTGCCACTTGCTGCACCAAGGCACCTGCACGCACCACGCCGCTATCTACGCGAATGACGCCTTGTTCTACCGAGGCCAGATCGAGCAGGCCCTCAACAAGGTTGGTCAGATGTTCGGCGCTGCGGCGTATCACTTTTGCTGCGTGCTGCGGATCGACATCGGCACCGCGCTCAACCAATTGCGCGTAGCCGTAAATAGCATTGAGCGGAGAGCGGATTTCGTGGCTTACATTGGCCAGAAACCGGCTCTTGGCCGAATTGGCTGCAACAGCAGCATCAAGCGCGATGGAAAGCGCCGCCATCTCCTCCGGTATCGGCCTGTCTTGCTCCGGCCCTGATACGGCCTCAGCACGCACATGTCGCGAAATCAGAAACCCGCAAGCCCCGGACAGGAGAACCATTGCAATGATAAAAAACCACTGCAGTCTGGATATCCCTCCTCCAGCGGAACCATACCAGATCGCCAGGATAAGTGCGCAGGCTCCCAGAATTGCGGCAAGCACCGCAGGTTTAGCTTGGCCATTGCGTGCAAGAGCAGCCTTGGCCGCTGCTCGTGCCTCATCATCAAGGCGTGCACCCGGCGATACCACCTTGCGGTGCCCGCTTCCGTCCTTACGGACCCTGACCATTGCAGCTGACCCCGCGCGCTCACGTGTTATTCGGCCAAGTCCGTTTGGCTACGCACGGGTATTTTGCACTGCAACGACGGCAAACTCAACCCCTGGGAGTTCACGCAAGGGCACAACGTGATGCAACCCAAAAATCAACCTCAGATCAACTGGTCGCGCTGCAACCGCTGAAGCAGGCGAACGGCCACCGAATGCCGGATCGCCTTTCCTTCGCGCAGCTTGACCCAAGTATTCAGACCGATCCCGAAATGGTTCTGAATGACCTCGGGCTTCTGGCTTTGCAGGACGGATGCCATCTTGTGGACCACGGCAGGCTCGACTTGGGTGAGACGCTGAGTCGTCATATTCCCTCACGTTTCAGTTAGGCCGGCTTTCCGGCTCGGTTGGCTGAATGGCCCGGCTTTTGAGGGCCGGTTCATCGAATGATGGCGTCACCATATTTTTTGCAGTGCAAGATCGCCCATACGTCATTTGCCGCATGCCAATGCGCGGCATCGGTCTTGGTTTTGATTTCACACAGGATTCGAGCCTGCCCGGTGACCAAAATGTTTTCAGACGAAATCGTATCAGACGTTTTGATTGGTTGAATACGAAGCAAAAAGGTGAATACGAGACTGGTTCGTGCCAGAACTCTTCGGCACACCCTACCTATCGCGTGCAAAGCGGAGAACTTTGGTATGGCTACCCTAGCAGGCAATCAGGACATGGCGCGTTACAATGCCATCGCCCGAACACTGCACGCCGCGATTGCCGCCTTGCTGATTTTCAACCTTGTTACCGGAATCGCTGGCGACGCGCTGGAGGATATCTGGAACCCCTTTCCGCTGCACAAGGGCACCGGGATGGTAATTCTTGTGCTATCGCTCGCACGGATCGGTTGGCGCATGACATGGACGATGCCAGAATGGCCCGCCACCATGGGCAATTTGCAGCGTCTTGTGGCCAAGCTGACCCATATCGTTCTCTATGTGCTGATGCTGGTTCTGCCGGTGACGGGTTGGATCATGTCTTCGGCCAACAGCAAATATCCGATCAGCATCTGGGGCCTGTTCGACTGGCCCAAGCTTGCCATTGCCAAAGGCTCTGCCATCGCCGAGGTTTCGCACGAAGGACATGAAGTGCTCGGATACCTGATGGCAGGCTTGGTTGCGCTGCATGTGGCGGCCGCACTGCACCATCATTTTATCATCAAGGACAATGTCTTGCGGCGCGTGCTTTGAAGCGCAGACGTATTCCTTGCCTATCATGCCCTCGATGTGCGTAGAAAGGAGTCGAGAGGGACAACGGGCGCGGAATGAAATTTCAGACCAAAGCGATAGACCGCAACCATAGCGATGCTGTGCGCAATACCATAACGTCTGAACATTGCGCGCTGACAGGAAGATTGGCGCTTGCCCACCGGGTACAGGCTGTCATACCCAATCAAAGAGAGATCGATGGATTCCTGCAGAGCTTGCGGACGGTTGCCTTTGCAATTGTCCCTAACGGAAAAAAGCCTGCGGAACTGAAGGGCCGGTGCAACACGCATTGGCAGAAGGCGGGCAAGTTCCGCCCGGATGCCGGGGCAAGCAGGGTGGAACGTGTACCATGACCCTCGATACCAATTCCAAAGCGGCGGAACTTGACGCCCAGATCATCGACGTGCTGCGCAAGCGCGTGGGCAAGGACGAACGCGCCGCCAAGCCGCATGACTGGTACACCGCAACGGTCCTGACCCTGCGCGATGCAATCATCGACCGCTGGATGGAATCCACGCGTGAAGCTTATGATCAGGGCGCAAAGCGGGTCTATTACCTCAGCCTCGAATTCCTGATCGGCCGACTGTTGCGCGATGCGCTGTCCAACATGGGCCTGACGCGCGACATGGAAAAGGCGCTGCGCGAACACGGTTTTGACCTCGCCGCGCTGGAGAATATCGAACCCGATGCAGCGCTGGGCAACGGTGGCCTCGGCCGCCTCGCCGCCTGCTTCATGGAAAGCCTCGCCAGCCTCGGCATCCCCGCCTACGGCTATGGCATCCGCTATGTGAACGGCATGTTCCGCCAGCGGATTGATGATGGCTGGCAGGTCGAACTGCCCGAAACCTGGCTGTCCCACGGCAATCCATGGGAGTTCGATCGCCGCGAAAGCGCCTATATCATCGGCTTCGGCGGTGAAGTTGTCGAAACCGGCGATGGCGTGGAATGGCGTCCGGCCGAAAAGGTTGAAGCCAGCGCGGTAGACACACCCGTCGTCGGATGGCGTGGCAAGCGGGTGAACACGCTGCGGCTGTGGACCGCCCATTCGTTCGATCCGCTCAAGCTTGATGCCTTCAATGCAGGCGATCATATGGGCGCGATGGCCGAACAAGTCCGCGCCGACAGCCTTGTGCGCGTGCTTTACCCGGCGGACTCCACCCCCGCCGGACAGGAACTGCGGCTGCGGCAGGAGTATTTCTTCACCTCCGCCTCGATCCAGGACATCGTGCGTCGCCACATGCAGCACCACGGCGATATCCGCACGCTACCGGATAAGGCCGCGATCCAGCTCAACGACACCCACCCTGCGGTGGCCGTGGCCGAACTGATGCGCCTGTTTGTCGATGCACACGGGCTGGAATTCAACGAAGCGTGGGAACTGACCAAGGCCACCGTTGCCTATACCAACCACACGCTCCTGCCCGAAGCGCTGGAATCGTGGCCGCTGCCGCTGTTTGAACGGCTGCTGCCGCGCCACATGCAGATCATCTATGCGATCAACAGCCGCGTCCTGCGTGAAGCGCGCAAGGCCGGGATGGACGATGCCGCCATCGCCGCCATCAGCCTGATCGATGAAGGCGGGGAACGCCGCGTGCGCATGGCCAATCTGGCCTTCACTGGCGCGCACAGCATCAACGGCGTGGCCGCACTCCACACCGATCTGATGAAGACCACGGTTTTCTCAGACCTCCACAAGCTCTATCCCACCCGCATCAACAACAAGACCAACGGCGTCACCCCGCGCCGCTGGCTGCAACAGTGCAATCCGGGCCTCACCTCGGTGTTGAAAGACGCCATCGGCGATGCTTTCCTCGATGACACCAACCGGCTGTCAGACCTCAATGCTCTGGCCGAAGACGCGCAACTGGGTGAACGCATTGCCGAGGTTAAGCGCTCGAACAAGATCGCCTTGTCAAAGCATATCAAGGACCTGATGGGCATCCGGCTCGATCCCGATGCCTTGTTCGACGTACAGATCAAACGCATCCACGAATATAAGCGCCAGTTGCTCAACCTGATCGAAACGGTCGCGCTCTATGATCAGATCCGCAGCCACCCAGAACGGGACTGGGTGCCGCGCGTGAAAATCTTCGGTGGCAAGGCAGCGTCAAGCTATCACAACGCCAAACTGATCATCAAACTGTCGAACGACATCGCCCGCCGCGTCAATTCCGATCCTTCGGTGGGCGGGTTGCTCAAGGTCGTGTTCGTGCCGAACTACAACGTCAGCTTTGCGGAAAAGATCATCCCGGCGGCTGACCTGTCAGAACAGATCTCTACCGCAGGCATGGAAGCCTCGGGCACTGGCAACATGAAGTTCGCCCTCAACGGTGCGCTGACCATCGGCACGCTCGATGGCGCCAACGTCGAGATCAAGGAGCATGTCGGCGATGCCAACATCGAAATCTTCGGCCTCACCGCCGACGAAGTCGAAGACAAGCGCGCCAATGGCTACAACCCGCGCGAGATCATCGAAAACTCGCGCGAATTGCAGCAGGCGCTGCAGGCCATCGCCACCGGCGTGTTCTCGCCCGACGATCCTGATCGTTACAAGGGCCTGATGGGGGGCATCTATGATCACGACTGGTTCATGGTCGCCGCCGATTTTGACAGCTACCACGCCGCCCAGCGCAAGATCGATCGGCGCTGGGAAAACCAGGCTGGGTGGCGCGCTGCGGCACTCAGCAACATTGCCAACGTAGGCTGGTTCTCGTCCGATCGCACGATCAGCGAATATGCCCGCGATATCTGGGGGGTCTGAGAGCCGCAATGAAACCACCGGCGAGCGCCATCGAAGCCCTGCTGAACGGGACGCACGCCGATCCATTCTCGGTCCTTGGCATCCATGAAGGGCCGGACGGTGCATTTGCTCGCGCCGTCCTGCCCGGCGCAGATGAAGCCGTCGCCTGGTCGCTTGACGGCAATTTGCTCGGCAAACTGACCCGTGTCGACGGGCGCGGCCTGTTCGAAGGCAAAGTCAAAGGCCCGCGCCAGCCCGTGCGTTACGCCTGCACAGCAGGCACCCACGAATGGCTGGTCACAGACGCCTATTCCTTCGGCCCGGTCCTTGGGCCCCTCGACGATTTCCTGATCGCCGAGGGCACCCACCTGCGCCTGTTTGACAAGATGGGCGCGCACCTGATCGAGCATGAGGGGGCCAGCGGCGTCCACTTCGCAGTCTGGGCACCCAATGCCAGCCTCGTCAGCGTCGTCGGTGATTTCAACGATTGGGACCACCGCCGCCACCCGATGCGCCGCCGCGCCGATATCGGCGTGTGGGAAGTGTTCATCCCCGACATTGGCGAACATCGCACCTACAAATACCGCGTCGTCAGCGCCGATGGCACCGTGCTCCCGCTTAAGGCCGATCCTTACGCGCAAGCTGCCGAATTCCGCCCGAGTACCGCGTCGATCACCGCACATCCGGTAAAAATGGACTGGGGCGATGAAGGCCATCGTGCCCACTGGGCCAGCGTCGATGCCCGCCGCCAGCCGATGTCGATCTATGAAGTCCACCCCGGATCGTGGCAAAAGCCCCATGACGAAGGCTTCTACACGTGGGACGAACTGGCCGACCGGCTGATCCCCTACGTCACCGAAATGGGCTTCACCCATATCGAATTCCTGCCGGTGTCCGAACATCCCTATGACCCCAGTTGGGGCTATCAGACCACCGGTCTCTACGCGCCCTCTGCGCGTTTCGGCCCGCCCGAAGGCTTCGCCCGCTTCATCGATGGCGCGCACCGCGCAGGCGTTTCGGTGCTGATCGACTGGGTTCCCGCCCACTTCCCCACTGATGAGCACGGCCTCGTCAATTTCGATGGCACCGCGCTCTACGAACACGCCGATCCGCGTCTGGGCTTCCACCCCGATTGGAACACGCTGATCTACAACTTCGGCCGCCGCGAAGTCGTCAGCTTCCTCGTCAACAACGCGCTGTTCTGGGCTGAACGCTACCATGTCGATGGCCTGCGCGTGGATGCCGTCGCCTCGATGCTCTACCGCGATTATTCGCGCAAAGCGGGCGAATGGATTCCCAACGCCGAAGGCGGGCGCGAAAACTGGGAAGCGGTTGAATTCCTCAAAGCTATGAACCGCGCTGTTTATCAGACCCACGCCGGGTTCCTGACGATTGCCGAGGAATCCACATCATGGCCCGGCGTCAGCAAGCCCGCCTTTGACGAAGCCCCGCGCGAACACTTGGGCTTCGGCTTCAAATGGAACATGGGCTTCATGCACGATACGCTGCAATACATGGCGCGTGATCCCATCCACCGCCAGTATCACCACAACGAGATCACCTTCGGCCTGACTTACGCCTTCAGCGAAAATTTCGTCCTGCCCATCAGCCATGACGAAGTCGTCCACGGCAAGGGCAGCTTGCTTACTAAGATGAGCGGCGATGATTGGCAGAAGTTCGCAAATCTGCGCGCCTATTACGGCATGATGTGGGGCTATCCCGGCAAGAAACTGCTCTTCATGGGCCAGGAATTCGCCCAGCGCCGCGAATGGAGCGAGGCGCGCAGCCTCGACTGGGATCTGCTGCAGGCCCCCGCGCACGAAGGCGTCCGCCGCTGGGTCCGCGATCTCAACCGCGTCTATGCCACCCGCCCCGCCCTCCACGCCCGCGATTGTGAGCCGGAGGGCTTTGAATGGCTGGTGGTCGATGATGCCCAGGCCTCGGTCTTCGCATGGCTGCGCAAGGCACCGGGAGCAAAGCCCGTGGCCGTTATCTGCAACATGACGCCCGCCGTCCACGATCACTATCGCCTGCCCCTGCCACATGATGGCGCGTGGCGCGAAGTGCTGAACAGCGATGCGCAGGACTACGGCGGCAGCGGCATCGGCAATCTGGGTGAAGTGCAGGCGCAGCACGGTGCGGCCTTCGTGGTCCTGCCACCACTCGCCACGCTGATACTTGAGTTTGAAGGATAAAAAACGGAGGGATACGGGATGCGCGAGACTTACTCACAGCCACTGGCGCGCGATGCCATGGCCTATGTCCTTGCAGGCGGACGCGGCAGTCGGCTGAAGGAACTGACAGACAACCGCGCCAAACCAGCGGTCTATTTCGCGGGCAAATCGCGGATCATCGATTTCGCGCTGTCGAACGCGATCAATTCAGGCATTCGCCGCATCGGCGTTGCCACGCAGTACAAGGCGCACTCGCTGATCCGCCACATGCAGCGCGCGTGGAACTTCATGCGGCCCGAACGCAACGAAAGCTTCGATATCCTGCCCGCTTCGCAGCGCGTGTCGGAAGATCACTGGTATGAAGGCACCGCAGATGCCGTGTTCCAGAACATTGATATCATTGCATCGTACGCCCCCAAATACATGGTCATTCTGGCCGGTGATCACATCTACAAGATGGATTACGAGCTGATGCTGCGCCAGCACGTGGAGAGCAAGGCAGACGTCACAATCGGTTGCCTCGTTGTCCCCCGCATGGAAGCAACCGGTTTCGGCGTCATGGCGGTGGACAACGCTGACACGATCACTGATTTCATCGAAAAACCCGCCAATCCCCCCGGTATCCCCGGCAACGAAGACATGGCGCTCGCCTCGATGGGCATCTACGTGTTCGACACCAAGTTCCTGTTCCAGATGCTGCAGGAAGATGCTGACGATCCGAACTCCAGCCGCGATTTCGGCAACGATATCATCCCCAAGATCGTCAAGAACGGCAAAGCCGTCGCCCACCGCTTCACCGCATCATGCATCCGCGCGGCCGAGGAAATCGAAGAATACTGGCGCGACGTGGGCACGCTCGATGCCTATTTCGATGCCAATCTCGATCTGACCGATGTCGTGCCCAAACTCGACATGTATGACCGTGAATGGCCGATCTGGACCGACCAGATCATCGCCGCACCGGCCAAGTTCGTGCATGATCAGGATGGCCGTCGCGGCATGGCCATTTCCTCGCTGATCTCGCAGGACTGCATCGTCTCGGGCGCGATTGCTAAGCGCAGCCTGCTGTTTACCGGCGTGAAGATGGGGTCCTTCTCAAGTTGCGAAGAGGCGGTGATCCTGCCCTATTGCAACATCGGCCGCAACGCGCGGCTCAGCCGGGTGATTATCGATTCCGGCGTCCGCATCCCCGAAGGCCTCGTCGTGGGAGAAGACCCCGAACTCGACGCCCGCCGCTTCCGCCGCTCGGAAAACGGCGTATGTCTCATAACCAAACGGATGATCGACCAGCTGGTATGAGAATTGGCAAACCGGCGCAGGCCTTCTTCCCCCCTCCCGCAAGCGGGAGGGCGCGCTCCTTCTTCCCCCCTCCCGCAAGCGGGAGGGGTCGGGGGTGGGCCTTTCACAGAGCAACCGCCATATGAAAGTCCTCTCCATCGCATCAGAGGCCGTCCCGCTGATCAAGACCGGCGGCCTCGCCGATGTGGCGGGCGCACTGCCCGCCGCCGTCGCGCCCCACGGCGTGGAGATGACCACGATCCTGCCCGGCTACCCGGCTGTCATGAAAGCCCTCTCTCGCTCCCGCGCCCTGCACATGTGGGACAGCCTGCTGGGCGAAAAGGCGCGGCTCTTGGGCGGCAAGATTGATGGCCACCCGCTGCTGGTGGTTGATGCCCCCGCCTTCTTCCAGCGTGATGGCGGCCCCTATGTCGATGGCGCAGGCCGCGATTGGGCCGATAACTGGCGCCGCTTCGCCGCCTTCAGCCGGGCCGCTGCCGATGTGGCAGGCGGCGCTGTCAAAGGCCGCAAGTTTGATCTGGCCCACGCGCACGATTGGCAAGCCGCCATGGCACTGGCCTATCTCCGCTTCGCCCCACCCGAAAGTGGCAGCCGCATCCCATCGGTCATGACCATCCATAACATGGCCTTTCAGGGCCACTACGGTGCAGACTTGTTCCCCGCCCTTGGCCTGCCGCCGCAAGCTTTTGCAATGGATGGCATCGAATATCACGGCGGCATCGGTTTCCTGAAGGGCGGCATGGAAGCTGCCAGCGCCATCACCACCGTTAGCCCCACTTATGCGCGCGAGATCCGCACACCTGAATTCGGCATGGGCCTCGAAGGCCTGATCCTCAGCCGCCATAACCGGGTCCACGGCATCGTCAACGGCATCGACACTCTCCAGTGGAACCCTGAAACAGACCCCGCGCTAAAGGCAAAATTCGGCGTCAAATCCTTGGCTAAGCGTGAAGTCAACAAGCGTGCGCTCGAAGCCGAATTCGCGCTCGAACCCGGCGAGGGCCCGCTGTTTGTGGTCATCACTCGCCTCACTTGGCAAAAAGGCATCGATGTCCTGCTCGAATGCATCGACCACCTCGTCGGCATCGGCGGACGTCTCGCGCTGCTCGGTTCGGGTGACAGGGCGATGGAAAACGCCTTCCACGCCGCCGCCATGCGCCACCCCGGCAAAGTCACCGTGCGTATCGGCTATGACGAAGCGCTCAGCCACCGGATGCAGGCGGGCGGCGATGCGATCCTCGTGCCCTCCCGCTTCGAACCCTGCGGCCTCACCCAGCTCTATGGCCTCGCCTATGGCTGCGTCCCCGTCGTCGCACGCACCGGGGGCCTTGCCGATACGGTGATCGACGCCAACCTTGCTGCCGTGATGGGTGGCGTTGCCACCGGCGTGCAGTTCGATGGTGTCCATTATGCCGCGCTGGCCGATGCCATCACCCGAACCGTAACACTCTACTGGCAACGCGACACGTGGCGTGCCATCCAGCGCGCCGGCATGAAAACAGACTTCTCGTGGAGCCGTTCGGGCAAAGCCTATGCGGATCTCTACGCCAGCCTCATTGCGGAGAACCCATGACCCGTACCGTTCCGTCCACGCCCTATTCCGGCCAGAAGCCCGGCACCTCCGGCCTGCGCAAGAAGGTGAAAGTTTTTCAGCAAGATAACTACGCTGAAAACTTCGTGCAGGCGGTGTTCGATGTGGTGGAACGCGCGCCCGGCAGCACGCTGGTCCTCGGCGGAGACGGTCGCTACCACAACCGCACCGTCATCCAGCAAACGATCCGCATCGCTGCTGCCAACGGCTATGGCAAGGTTCTCGTCGGCAAAGGCGGCATCCTTTCGACACCCGCCGCCTCCAACGTAATCCGCAAATACGGCGCCTCAGGCGGGCTGATCCTCTCGGCCAGCCACAACCCCGGCGGCCCTGATGAAGATTTCGGCATAAAATACAACATCGCCAACGGCGGCCCCGCCCCCGAAATCGTAACCGACGCCATCTATGCCCGCACGCAGACGATCGACCGCTGGATGTCCGTAGACGCGCCCGATGTCGACCTCGACACGCTGGGCACCATGCAGGTCGGTCCACTGACGGTCGAAGTGATCGATTCCGTCGCCGACTATGCCGAATTGATGGAATCGCTGTTCGATTTCAACGCGATACGAACCAACGTCGCTTCCGGTTTCACGATGGCATTTGACGCGATGAGCGCCGTCACCGGCCCATACGCAACCGAAATTCTCGAAAATCGCTTGGGCTTTGCCAAGGGCACGGTGCGCAACGGCGTGCCGCTTGAAGACTTCGGCGGCCACCACCCCGATCCCAACATGGTCCATGCTCACGAACTGTTCGATACCATGTTTGCCGCCGACGCCCCCGATTTCGGCGCGGCGTCTGATGGTGACGGGGACCGCAACCTGATCGTCGGGCGGCACCGCTTCATCACCCCGTCAGACAGCTTGGCCATGCTCGCCGCCAACGCGCACCTTGCGCCGGGATATGCCAGCGGTCTCAAAGGCATAGCCCGCTCGATGCCGACAAGCGCCGCCGCAGACCGCGTGGCCGAAGCCATGGGCCTGCCCGCCTTCGAAACGCCAACCGGCTGGAAGTTCTTCGGAAATCTGCTCGACGCTGGCATGGCCACGATCTGCGGCGAGGAAAGCGCCGGGACTGGCAGTGATCACGTGCGCGAAAAGGATGGCCTGTGGGCCGTGCTGCTCTGGCTCAACATCCTCGCCGTCCGCAAGATCAGCGTCGATGCGCTCGCGCGGGAGCATTGGGCCAAGTTCGGCCGCAACTACTACGCCCGCCATGATTATGAGGCGCTGCCGACGGATAAGGCCGATGCGCTAATGGCGGAACTGAAGAATTCGCTGGCAACTCTGTCTGGCAAGTCCTTCGGATCGCTGGAAATTGCCGAGGCGGACAACTTCTCCTACCTCGATCCTGTCGATGGCTCGACCAGCAGCAATCAGGGCGTGCGCGTGATGTTCGTGGGCGGCTCGCGCGTCGTCTTCCGCCTCTCCGGCACTGGCACAGAAGGTGCAACCTTGCGCGTCTATCTTGAACGCTATGAACCGGTCGGAGGCGATCTGGACCGCGAAACCCCTGAAATGCTTGCAGAATTGATCGTTGCGGCAGACGCAATAGCAGGCATAGCCAGCCACACCGGTCGCTCGGCACCTGATGTGGTGACGTGAAGCCGGGAGTCCAAATAGCGGACGGCAAGACCCGCTTCACCGTCCGATCCCCCCGCGCCGAAGCGCTGACGCTCTGTCTGTTTGAAGGCCACGCCGAACAGCGCGTGCCGATGGCGCGGGATGGTGACAACTGGACCGTTGAAATCAAAGGCGATTTGCGCGGAACCCGGTATGGCTACCGCGCCTCCGGCGAATGGAATCCACCCGCCGGGTTGTGGTTTGATCCCACCAAGCTGCTGGTCGATCCCCACGCGGTGGAACTTGATCGGCCCTTCTCCTACGATCCCAGCTTGTCAGCCTATGGCTTTGATACGGCTGCGATAGTTCCACACGCGGTCGTCTCCTCACCCGCACCGGTAGACCCCGCCCCGCCACTATTCCGCCACGGCAGACTGATCTACGAACTTAACGTTCGCGGCTTCACCATGCTGCACCCTGATGTGCCCGAAAGCATCCGAGGCACCGTGGCAGCACTCGCCCACCCATCAATTATCAATCATCTCAAACGCTTGCACGTTTCAGCGGTGGAACTCATGCCCATCGTCGCATGGATAGACGAGCGCCACCTGCCTCCGCTCGGCCTGTCCAATGCGTGGGGATACAACCCCGTTGCCACGATGGCACTCGATCCGCGCCTGTGCCCCGGCGGCGTGGCCGAACTGCGCGATACGGTGGCCGCACTTCGTGCTGAAGGGATCGGCGTGATCCTCGATATCGTATTGAATCATAGCGGAGAATCCGATGTTCTCGGCCCCGTCATCTCGCTGCGCGGACTGGATGATGCGGCTTATGCACGCGCGCCAGATGGCAGCTTGATCAACGATACCGGCTGCGGAAATACATTGGATTTCGGCAACCCTGCCGTCCGCGAACTTGCGCTCGATACCCTGCGCCACTTCGTAAGCCATTGCGGTGTCGACGGATTTCGCTTCGATCTCGCCCCGATCATGGCGCGCAGCCCCGGCTTTGCCGCCGATGCGCCGATCTTTGCCGAGATTGCCGCCGACCCTGTGCTGGCAGACCGCATCCTGATTGCCGAACCGTGGGATATCGGTCCCGGCGGATACCAGTTAGGATCTTTCCCACCTAACTGGCTGGAATGGAACGACAGATTTCGTGATGACGTCCGTCGCTTCTGGAAAGGTGAGGCTGGATTGGGCCTGCTGGCGACGCGGATTGCAGGATCTGCGGATATCTTCGGCAAAGCTTGCCGCTCGGTCAATTTCCTCGCCGCACACGATGGCTTCACGTTGGCCGACATGCTCGCCTACGAAGAGCGCCACAACTGGCCCAATGGCGAGCAGAACCGCGATGGACATGGCGAAAACTTCAGCTGGAACAATGGGATAGATGGCGATACTGACAACTCGGATGTGCTCGCTGCACGCGCCGCCTATGTCCGCGCGCTGCTTGGCACGTTGTTCATTTCCACCGGCACGATTATGCTGACAGCCGGAGACGAATTCGGGCGGAACCAGCGCGGGAACAACAATGCCTATGCGCAGGACAACGAGATCACTTGGATCGACTGGGAGCGGCGAGATCTGGCGCTTGAGGCTTTTACATGCGAGCTATCTGCATGGCGTTCCTCGATAATTTCGGAGATGCAGTGCTTTCCAGAGGACGGAACGTGGCAAATCCTGAAGTGCACCAAGATGCACCTAGATGACACCGGCATGCACGCAAGCGACTGGGAGAGCCACCTAACCCCCGGTTTCCGTTGGCAAAATGAGACTTACGGATTCATGGTTCAACGCGATCCGCCGCTGGCCGGTCCGGCCTGAATCACACATCGGGTTGGACATATCAAAACGCCCACCGATTGGACGGCTTAAAGCTGAAAGGTTGCGACCAAAACGTCAGACGGCGCGTCAGGCACGTCTCATCGCAAGGGTGATCGGTGGCCCTTGCAGATGCGCTGCAACGCTTACAGTTTGGTCATGGTAGCAACCGAGGGTTCGCAAAATGGTTCCAGACCGGCGCAAGTTTTTGAGCGCCATGATTGCAGCAACGGGCACCGCACTGGTGAGTGGCCCGCTCGGCAGCCCCGCTGCTATAGCTGTAACACCCCCTAAAGAACCTGATATTTCACCCTTTTCACGCCCCACGCGGCCTTTGGTGGTGCAGCGTGCAGCGGCGGCACTAGATGCGCATGGTGGCCTTATCCGGCATCGCGATCTTGTCGGACTAGTCGATTTTTCCAAGGCTTCGCGCGAGGCCCGGTTCCATCTGATCGATATGGAAGCGGGCAAACTGGTGGCATCCCATCTTGTTTCACACGGTAGCGGATCGGACCCGGCGAACAGCGGCTGGGTTCAGCGGTTTTCCAACCAGTACGGCTCTTATGCCTCCAGCAAGGGCGCGTTTCTGACCGGCGTTGCCTATAGCGGCAAACATGGCCGGTCACGCCGCCTGATCGGGCTTGAGGACGTGAACAGCGCTGCGATGGAGCGGGGCATCGTGATCCACGCAGCCAGCTATGTCAGCGATGAAATGGCACAAAATCAGGGCCGCATCGGCCGCAGCCAGGGATGCTTTGCTTTTTCGGACAAGGACATCGACGGCGTTCTTGCACGCTTGGGTGAAGGCCGGTTGCTTTACGCTGTAAAGTGATTTTCAGCTGAGCCCACCACGGCAGGCATCGGCCAAAGCACTTCCCGCCTCCACCAAATCCGGTCTTTCGCGCGCTGCGATAAGGCCCAATGTGCGGCGGAAATCGTATTGCGCCAGCGGCACCGCGACCAAACCTTCACGCAGCAGCGATTGTGGTGCGGTGGTGACGCCCATCCCGGCGCGGACCATTTCGATGCAGCGATCATCGTTGGTTGAACGCAGGAAGAAGGGCGGGCGCACGCCGCGCTGCGTGAACCAGCGGCTGGTTTCGCTGAGGATTTCGCAACTGCGGCGCGCGATCATGGTTTCGGCGGCGACATCGCGAGCCTCTAGCATTGCGGCACCGGCAAACGCGTGGCCTTCGGACATGAACAGGCGGTAGCCTTCGTCGAGGAGCGCAAGCGACGGGTGTTCAGCATCTTCCGGGCGCAGCAGGGTAAGCGCCGCGTCAATCTGCCCTTCCCCCAGTTTGCGGCGCAGTTCCGCATCGGTGCCTTCTGAAAGCACCAGCGGTTGCGGGCCAGTAAAGCGCCGTACCGTGGCCGAGAGCATGGCCGTGGCGATGGAGGGCAAAACGCCAAGCCGCAGCGGACTGAGCGGCGCGGGCGCATCGGCGAAGGCAGCTTCGGCGGCGCGGAATTCACGCTCTATCGCGCGGGCATGTGTGACAAGGCGCGTGCCTGCTTCGGTCAGCCGCACCTGCCGCCTCTCGCGCGCGAACAGGCGGGTGCCGGCAAGGCGTTCAAGTTCGGCAATAGCGGCTGACAGCGTCGGTTGCGAGATGGCCAGACGTTCCGCCGCGCGGGTGAAGTTTCCGGTTTCGACGAGGGCAAGGAACTGGCGTAAGTGCGCGCGTTTCATCATAGGAAAAACCTATCGTAAACTGGGCTATAAATCAATTTTGAGCGATGGTTTGGTGATGATAGGTTCCGTGTGAAAAGATTTTGAGAGGATGCCACGATGCGTGCGACGCCCGATTTCGACTTCGGCCTGACCGAAAGCGCAATGATGCTCCGCGAGGCGGCAGGCCGCTTTGCCGATGAACAGATCGCGCCGCTGGCCGCCGAGATCGACCGCAATGACCGTTTCCCGCGCGAATTGTGGGAGCCGATGGGGGCGCTGGGCCTGCACGGCATCACCGTGGAGGAGGAGCTTGGCGGGCTGGGCCTGGGCTATCTGGACCATGTGATTGCGGTGGAGGAAGTGAGCCGGGCGTCAGGGTCTGTGGGGCTGAGTTATGGTGCGCATTCAAACCTTTGCGTCAACCAGATCCGCCGCTGGGGGAATGACGAGCAGAAGGCGAAATATCTGCCCAAGCTGATTTCGGGCGAGCATGTGGGTGCGCTGGCGATGTCGGAAGCGGGTGCGGGATCAGATGTGGTTTCTATGAAGCTGCGCGCCGAGCCGGTGGCAGGCGGGTTCCGGCTGAACGGAACCAAGTTCTGGATCACCAACGGCACATATGCCGATACGCTGGTGGTTTACGCCAAAACATCACCCGATGCGGGCAGCCGGGGCATCACCGCATTCCTTATTGAAAAGGACATGCCGGGTTTCTCCATCGGGCAGAAGATCGACAAGATGGGGCTTCGGGGAAGTCCGACTTGTGAACTGGTGTTCGACGATTGCTTTGTGCCCGAAGACAACGTGATGGGGCCGCTGCACGGCGGCGTGGGCGTGCTGATGAGCGGGCTAGATTATGAGCGCGTGGTGCTGGCGGGAATGCAGATCGGCATCATGCAGGCGTGTCTGGACACCGTCATTCCCTATGTGCGGGAGCGCAAGCAGTTCGGGCAGCCGATTGGCACGTTTCAGCTGATGCAGGCCAAGATCGCCGACATGTATGTGGGGATGCAGTCGGCGCGGGCTTATGTCTATGCGGTGGCCAAGGCGTGTGACGCTGGGGAGACGACGCGGTTTGATGCTGCGGGCGCCATCCTGCTGGCGAGCGAGAATGCGTTCCGTGTTTCCGGTGAGGCGGTGCAGGCTTTGGGCGGTGCGGGATATACCAAGGACTGGCCAGTGGAACGCTATCTGCGGGATGCCAAGCTGCTGGATATTGGCGCGGGGACGAACGAAATCCGGCGCATGCTGATCGGGCGTGAATTGATCGGAGCAAGGTAATGAGCGGGCCAGTTCTTTCGAGCGCTGTCGACCTGTCTTCAGAGCAGGCCCAGGCGCGCAGGACGCACAATCTGGGACTGGCCAAGGAACTGCGCGAGCGCGTGGCCAAGGCCGCATTGGGCGGGGACGAGCGCAGCCGGGAGCGCCATGTTTCGCGCGGGAAGCTGTTGCCGCGAGACCGGGTCGAGCGGCTGCTTGATCCGGGATCGCCGTTTCTGGAGATCGGGCAACTCGCTGCCAACGGCATGTATGGCGATGAAGTGCCGGGTGCGGGGATCATCGCGGGCATTGGCCGGGTTTCGGGCCGCCAGTGCATGATCTTTGCCAATGACGCGACGGTCAAGGGCGGCACCTACTTCCCGATGACAGTGAAGAAGCATCTGCGCGCGCAGGAAATCGCTCAGGAAAACCGGCTGCCGTGCGTCTATCTGGTGGACAGCGGTGGGGCGAACCTGCCCAATCAGGCGGAGGTCTTTCCTGACCGCGATCACTTTGGGCGGTTCTTCTACAATCAGGCGAACATGAGTGCGCTGGGCATTCCGCAGATTGCCAGCGTGATGGGATCATGCACCGCTGGTGGGGCTTATGTTCCGGCAATGTCGGATGAATCGGTGATAGTGCGCGAACAGGGTACGATCTTTCTGGCAGGTCCCCCGTTGGTGAAGGCAGCGACGGGCGAGGAGATTTCTGCCGAGGCGCTGGGCGGCGGTGATCTGCATGCGCGCAAGAGCGGCGTGGTCGATCATCTGGCCGACAATGATGAGCATGCGCTGACGATTGTGCGGGATATCATCAGTCACCTTGGCTCCTCCGCGCAGGCGGGGGCCTCGGGCAGTCGTGCGCTATGGCCTGAGGCCCCCGCCTTCGCGGGGGCGCGGGAAGTGAGGCCTCCGGTTTATCCAGCGGAGGATCTCTATTCGATCATCCCTGATGATGTGCGCGCGCCCTATGATGTGCATGAGGTGATTGCGCGGATCGTGGATGGCAGCGAGTTTCACGAGTTCAAGGCACTGTATGGCGCAACGCTGGTCTGCGGCTTTGCGCATATCTGGGGCAAGCCGGTGGCGATCCTGGCCAACAACGGCGTGATCTTTTCCGAAAGCGCGCAGAAGGGGGCGCATTTCATCGAACTGGCGTGCCAGCGCCGGATTCCATTGCTGTTTTTGCAGAACGTTTCGGGCTTCATGGTGGGTGGCAAGTATGAGGCCGAAGGCATTGCCAAACATGGCGCAAAGCTGGTGACGGCTGTTGCCACGGCGCAAGTGCCGAAGATCACCGTGCTGATCGGCGGCAGCTTCGGCGCGGGCAACTATGGCATGTGCGGGCGGGCCTATCAGCCGCGTTTCCTGTTCACCTGGCCCAATGCGCGGATCAGCGTGATGGGCGGGGAGCAGGCGGCGAGCGTGCTGGCCACGGTGCATCGCGATGCGGACAAATGGACGCCTGAGGAGGCCGAGGCCTTCAAGGCTCCGGTGCGGCAGAAGTATGAGGACGAGGGCAATCCCTATTACGCCACGGCGCGGCTGTGGGATGATGGGGTGATTGATCCGGTGCAGACAAGGGATGTGCTGGGGCTTGCGCTGGAGGTTTGTTTGCAGGCACCGATTGCGGAGGCGCCCCGGTTTGGGGTGTTCCGAATGTGAGGGGCGCCAGCCAAAATCCTCCCCGGAACGGGGAGGTGGCAGTGCGAAGCGCTGACGGAGGGGTCGAAAAGCCGCGTGTCCAGCACCGAACTGTCGGCGCATCCGCCACTCAGACTGAGCGCGCGCGAAAACTCCGGCGCGAAATGACATTACCCGAAGTGCTGCTGTGGCGCGAGTTGCGGGGCAAGCCAATGGGTCTGAAGTTCCGTCGGCAGTTTGCGGTTTCTGGCTACGTGGCGGACTTCGCCTGTCTTGATCGAAGGCTGCTGATCGAGATTGACGGGATTGTTCACAACATGGGCGACAGGCCGGCGCGGGATTTGAAGCGGGACGCTGCTTTGGCTGCGTTGGACTGGACAGTTCTGCGCATTCCGGCGGCTGATGTCCTCAAAGATCTCGCGTTGGCTGCGGCTTCGATTGTTGCTTATGCTGATAGCCTTCGGCCCCTCCGCCCCTGCGGGGCACCTCCCCGTTCCGGGGAGGAGTTTTTGGGTGATGATTTATGATTTCTTCCCTCCTCATCGCCAATCGTGGCGAGATCGCCTGCCGGGTTATCCGTACTGCGCGGAACATGGGCATCCGCACGGTGGCGGTCTATTCCGATGCTGACCGCAATGCGCTGCACGTGCGCTCTGCCGATGAGGCGGTGCATATTGGTCCCTCGCCTGCGCGGGAGAGTTATCTTTGCGGGGACAGGATCATTGCGGCGGCCAAGGCCACGGGGGCCGAGGCGATCCATCCGGGGTATGGGTTTCTTTCGGAGAACGCCGAATTTGCGCAAGCCGTGATCGATGCCGGGCTGGTGTGGGTTGGGCCGAAGCCTGCCTCGATTACCGCAATGGGGCTAAAGGATGCGGCCAAGGCGCGGATGATTGCGGCGGGGGTGCCGGTGACGCCGGGGTATCTGGGCGAGGATCAATCGCCCGAGCGCTTGCAGGCAGAGGCCGATGCTATCGGGTATCCAGTGCTGATCAAGGCGGTGGCCGGTGGCGGCGGCAAGGGGATGCGGCGGGTAGAAAGCTATGCCGATTTTGCCGAGGCTTTGGCGTCATGCCGTCGTGAGGCGGCGTCTTCGTTTGGCGATGATCGGGTGTTGATTGAGAAGTACATCCTCTCGCCCCGGCACATCGAGGTGCAGGTGTTCGGCGATAGCCACGGCAATGTCGTCCACCTGTTCGAGCGTGATTGTTCATTGCAGCGGCGGCACCAGAAGGTGATCGAGGAGGCCCCTGCCCAGGGCATGGACGAGGCCACGCGCGAGGCGGTGTGCGGCGCAGCGGTGCGCGCGGCCAAGGCGGTGGACTATGAGGGCGCAGGCACCATCGAGTTCATCGCCGACGGATCGGAAGGCCTGCGCGCCGACCGCATCTGGTTCATGGAAATGAACACGCGGTTGCAGGTGGAGCATCCGGTGACCGAAGAAATCACCGGCGTCGATCTGGTGGAATGGCAGTTGCGCGTGGCTTCGGGTGAGGCTTTGCCCAAGCGGCAGGATGAGCTGAGCATCAACGGCTGGGCGATGGAAGCGCGGCTTTATGCGGAGGACCCGGCGAAGGGGTTTTTGCCGAGCCCCGGACAGATTGACCATTTGATCATTCCCACACCAAGCGGGATCAGCGTTCGTATAGAAAGTGGCTTGAACCGCACTGATGTGATTTCGAGCTTTTACGATCCTATGATCGCAAAAATCGTTGTGCATAGCAGGGATCGCGCCTCGGCAATTTCAGATCTGGCGGAAGTATGCTCGGGAACTGAAGTAGCTCCCGGCAAGACAAATGCAGGTTTTCTGACGCGGGTTCTGCGCCACCCTGGTTTCATCGAAGGGAGCATTACGACTGCCTTCATCGAGCAAAATCAGGAACACCTGACAGACCTCACCCCAATCGCTGGAAAGTTGAAGCGAGAAGCAGCGATTGCATTGCTAAGCCAGAGCGCCGCGCCGCTTGGCGGTAAGACCTATGGATCGGTTGCCAGTGAACTGGCTAGCGCATCACTTGCCAATCCTTGGAGACATTGCGTCGGCTTGCGGTTAAACCGTGATCCTGAGTTGTCTGCTTCGTTTTTCCTTTCGAACGAACGACAAACAATCAAGATGGATGGCAACTGGACAGAAGAGTTTGTTTCGACTGAACCTGCACCGAATGGGCTTTACGTGTTTGCTGACGGCGAGTGCTTGACTGTTTCACAGCGCTATAACGCGTCGAATGCGGGTGTGGCTGGTAACGGTGCGATCCTCTCCCCCATGCCCGGCAAGGTCATTTCCGTCGATGTCGAGGCGGGGCAGACTGTCGCCAAGGGGCAGAAGTTGCTGGTGCTTGAGGCTATGAAGATGGAGCATGCCTTGACGGCTCCGTTCGATGGCGTGGTGGCCGAGTTGAATGCGGTTGCAGGCGCGCAGGTGCAGGTTGAGGCGCTGTTGGTGCGGATTGAGAAGGCAGAATAGCCTTTACCCGTTCGTGTCGAGCCCTTCGACTTGCTCAGGGTAAACTTCGGGCTTAGCCCGAAGTCGAGACACCGCGCGCCAGTGTCTCGACTTCGCTCGACACGAACGGAAATCAGGGATTTGAGTTATGGCAGGGCGTTACTTTGATCAGTGGCAGGTGGGCGATATGATCGCGCATGAAATCCGGCGCACAGTGACCGAGACGGACAACCTGCTGTTCTCGGTCATGACGCACAATCCGCAGCCTTTGCACATCGATGCCGAGGCGGCCAAGGCCAGCGAGTTTGGGCAGATTTTGGTCAACGGGACTTTCACCTTCGCGCTGATGGTAGGGCTTTCGGTGGGAGGCACTACGCTGGGCACGCTGGTGGCGAACCTTGGCTATGACAAGCTGGTGATGCCCGCGCCCGTGTTCATCGGCGATACGATGCGCGCGACGAGCGAGGTGGTGGAACTGCGCGCCAGCAAATCGAGGCCTGATGCCGGGATCGTGACTTTCAAACACGAACTGATCAACCAGCGCGATGAGGTGGTGTGCCGGTGTCTGCGATCTGCCCTGCTCAAGGTTGCGGAGTCATAAGGTTCCTCAGGCGCTGCCTGAAAGCATCGCGCAGCCATGTTTGCGCCGGGCCGCCAGGGCAATCGCGCCGCCACAGCGCGTGGAAGCGATAGGCCATGCCTGGCCATTCGGGGATTGCGAGCCGCTTGAGGCGGCCTGAGGCGAGATCGCTTTCGATCAGATGCAGCGGCATGCTTCCCCAGCCAATGCCTTCACGCAGCAAGGCGTGGCGCGCACCGAGATCGCCCAGCCGCCATGTGCTGGCCGCGAAGACCGAGAAATCGCGGCCTTCGGTCAGTTTTGACCGGTCGGTGAGAACAAGCTGACGGTGCTTGCGCGCCTCGCCCGGCGGAACCTTATCCATGCGCGCCAAAGGGTGATCGGGTGCGGCAACGGGGAGCAGATCCACCTCGCCAATCGCCTCGCGCTCAAGATCGGGTGCTGCGACAAGTTCGGGGCCGCCGATGCCCAGTTGTGCCTGGCCATCCACCACCAGCGCGGCGATTGCGCCGAGTGATTCGACATGCAAGCGCAGCAGGACGGTGGGGTACAGGTCCTGAAATTCGCGCAAGATGGCCGCGAGCAATGGGGTTGGGAACATCACGTCAATGGCAAGGCCAAGTTCGGCCTCAAGCCCCTGGTTGAAATTGCGCACGCCTGCTATGAGCGCATCGACGTCGTCCGCAACAGCGCGCGCCTGCGCCAGCATGGCCTTGCCTGCTGGCGTGAGCACCGGCTTGCGTGAGCCTTCGCGATCAAACAGCGCGACCCCCAACTGAGTTTCGAGCGTGACGATGCCGTAGCTTACGACCGAGATCGCCCGGCCCAGTTTGCGCGCGGCGCCATTGAAGCTGCCTTCATCGACCACGGCGAGGAACAACCGCAATTGATCGAGCGTTGGCTGGCCAATGTCCATCAGTATGCGTTCCTCCGTCAATACAACCCGCTCATGCTGAGCCTGTCTAAGCAGGTTGCGCCAGCACCCTTCGACAGGCTCAGGGTGAGCGGGGTTGGGGTAAAGAGCGTATGCGTTTCAAGATTACCATTCAAGTATTTCGAACATCCTGATCGATTTTATCGGGATATTCCGAAAGGCGTGCAAGGCCTAGTTCCACTCCATCAGGACGGAACGCAAACCGTCCGACAGGAGACCTCGCCATGACCCAGACCCTTACCAAGCCCCACATCGAATTGCGGCCCTTTGCCTCAATCGGCGCGGCCAACCATGGCTGGCTGGATGCGCACCATCATTTCTCGTTCGGCGGATACCATGATCCGGCGCGCGTCAATTGGGGTGCTCTGCGCGTATGGAACGACGACCGCATCGCGGCAAAGAGCGGCTTTCCCACCCATCCGCACAGCGACATGGAAATCATCACCTATGTGACCAGGGGCGCAATTACCCACCGCGACAGCCTGGGCAACGAAGGCCGCACCGAAGCCGGCGACGTGCAGGTCATGTCGGCAGGCACTGGCATCGCGCATTCGGAATTCAATCTGGAGGACGAGGAAACCCGCCTGTTCCAGATCTGGATCATCCCCGATCGCCGCGGCCATGCACCAAGCTGGGGTGCCCGCCCCTTCCCCAAGGACAGCCGGGAAGGCCAGTTCGTGCCGCTGGCTTCGGGCATTGCCGGAGACACCGACGTGCTGATGATTAACGCCAATGCCCGCGTGCTGGGTGCCACGGTGAAGGCGGGTGAAACGGTGCGCTACGCCCTGACCGAAGATCGCCATGCCTATCTGGTTCCGGCCAAAGGCAAGGTCCGCATCGGCGATGTTGAGGCCAATGCCCGCGATGGCTTGGCTATCACCGGCGTGACCGAAATCATCGTTACCGCGCTGGAAGACGCCGAGCTTGTGCTGGTCGACGCAGCCTGAAATTAGAACATCACACCAAGGAGTATCCCGATGACCCGTACCGCTTCCCCCCAGGTCCTGCCGCTGATCGTTGACCGTTGGAGCCCGCGCGCTTTTGATGGTTCGGCTGTACCGCAGGCAGACCTTGACGTAATCTTCGAAGCCGCTGGCCTTGCCGCCAGCGCCTATAACTACCAGCCATGGCGCTTTGCCTTTGCGCACAAGGGCGATGCGAATTTCGAAGCGTTCCTTTCGGCACTGGTGCCGTTCAACCAGAGCTGGGCCAAGGATGCAGGCGTGCTGGTCTATGCCGTGTCGGACGAGTTCATGCGCAGCGACAAGGGCAACAACCCCAACCACAGCCACAGCTTTGACACAGGCGCAGCATGGGCCAGTGCAGCGCTGCAGGCCATGCATATGGGCTATCACACCCACGGCATGACCGGGGTGGACTTTGACAAGGCGGGTGAAGTGCTGAACCTGCCCGAAGGTTTCCGCGTGGAGATGGCCTTCGTGATCGGCAAGCAGGGCGATGTGAAGAACCTGCCCGAGATGCTGCAGGAACGCGAAGTGGTGAGCGACCGCAAACCAGTGAGCGAGATTGCTTTTGCGGGGCCGTTTACCGCCTAACGCACAAGTGGCGCCGCCCGCGCGTTTTCGCTAGGGCGGCGCCATGCTTCGTATCAATGAACTGAAACTGCCGCTCGATCATGCGGCTGAGGACTTGGCGCCGGCGATCTGCGCGCGGCTGGGCATCACGGCCGCGGATCTCGAACGCTACCAGGTTTTCCGGCGCGGCAACGATGCGCGCAAAAAGCATGCGATCCTTCTTACTTACGTGATCGATTGCGTGGTGCGTGATGAGGCCGAAGTGCTTGAGCGGCTTGCGGGCGACCAGAACGTGAAGCCCACGCCTGATCTTTCCTACAAGTTTCCGGTCATGGCCCCGGCGGGTTGGGACGGCCAGCGCCCAGTTGTGATCGGCGCAGGGCCTTGCGGGCTGCTGGCAGCACTAATCCTCGCGCAGATGGGGCTGAAGCCGATCATCATCGAGCGCGGCAAGGCCGTGCGCGAGCGGACGAAGGACACCTGGGCGCTGTGGCGCAAATCGGTGTTGCAGCCTGAATCGAACGTGCAGTTTGGCGAAGGTGGTGCGGGCACGTTTTCCGATGGCAAGCTATACAGCCGGATCAAGGATCCGCGCCATCTGGGGCGCAAGGTGCTGGTCGAGTTTGTGAAAGCGGGTGCGCCCGAGGATATTCTCACCGAAGCGCATCCGCATGTCGGCACGTTCCGGCTGGTGACGATGGTCATGTCCCTGCGCGAAACGATTGAGAGCCTTGGCGGGGAATACCGGTTCCAGACGCGGGTCGAGGATTTCGAGGTTGAGACCGGCGCGGACGGTGCGCGGCAACTGGTCGGCCTGCATTTGTCAGACGGATCGTTCCTGCCTGCGCGGCATGTGATCATGGCGGTGGGCCATTCGGCGCGCGATACGTTTCAGGTGCTGTTCGACCGGGGCGTGCATGTGGAGGCCAAGCCCTTTGCCATCGGCGTGCGGATCGAGCATCCGCAAGGGTGGATCGACAAGGCACGCTATGGCCCCAATGCGGGGAACAAGATCCTTGGCCCGGCGGCCTATTCCATCTCGCACAAAGCCAGCAACGGGCGCACAGTCTATTCGTTCTGCATGTGCCCGGGCGGGCGCGTGGTGGCGGCGACGAGCGAGGAAGGCCGCGTGGTGACCAATGGCATGAGCCAGTATTCGCGCGCGGAGTTCAACGCCAATTCCGGGCTGGTGGTCGATATCGATCCTGACCGCGATTATCCCGGTGGGCCGATGGCGGGCATGGCGTTTCAGCGGCATTGGGAGAGCCTTGCCTTTGAAGCGGGCGGGCGCAACTATATGGCACCGGGGCAGAAGCTGGGCGACTTTCTGGCAGACCGGCCTTCCACCGAATTTGGCGATGTGATCCCGAGCTATCAGCCGGGTGTCCATCTGACCGAAATCAAGAAGTGTCTGCCCGACTATGTGATTGAAGCGATCCGCGAGGCTCTGCCGGTGTTCGGACGTATGGTGCCCGGCTATGATCATCCCGATGTGGTGATGACGGGCGTGGAGACGCGCACATCGGCCCCGGTACGGATCACGCGCGGGCGGGACTGCCAGAGCCTGAACACGCGTGGGCTTTATCCGGCGGGCGAAGGAGCTGGCTATGCCGGCGGCATCCTTTCGGCAGCGGTGGACGGGATCAAGGTGGCCGAGGCGCTGGCAGCAGATGTGCTGACGTGAGCGCGCAAAGCTACGACGCCATTGTTATCGGCGCAGGCGCGGCGGGGCTGATGGCCGCGCTGACGGCCGGACAGCGCGAACGGCGCGTGCTGCTAGTGGACCATGCCGACGAGCCGGGGAAGAAGATCCTGATATCGGGCGGCGGGCGCTGCAACTTTACCAATATCCACACGGCAGCGGATCGCTACATCTCTGAAAACGTGCATTTCGCGCGGTCGGCGCTGGCGCGCTATACGCCTGCGGACTTCATCGATCTGGTGAACCGGCACGGCATTGCCTGGCATGAAAAGACGCTGGGGCAGTTGTTCTGCGATGGATCGGCGCGGCAGATCGTCGATATGCTGATGGCCGAATGCCGCAATGGCGGGGTGCGTTTTGCCTTTGGGCAGGCGGTTTCGGCTGTGGAGCATGCAGATGGTGTGTTCCGTGTGACCTTGGACGGGCAGGAGCATCAGGCCCCCGCGCTGGTGCTGGCCACGGGCGGGCTGTCGATCCCGAAAATGGGCGCGACCGGCTTTGCGATGGACGTGGCGCGGCGCTTTGGGCTGCCGATGGTACAGACCCGCCCTGCCCTTGTGCCGTTCACGCTGGGGGAGGATGAGGCGCTGTTTCGCTCGCTTTCCGGCGTTTCGGCCAACGTCGTGGCGCAGTGGGGCAAGACGGCGTTTCGAGAGGCGGCGCTGTTCACGCACAAGGGGCTGTCTGGCCCGGCGATGTTGCAGATATCGTCCTATTGGCAGCACCGCACACCGATTGCGGTGGATTTCCTGCCCGATGAGGCACCGGACTGGCTGATCGAGGAAAAGCGCGCCCGGCCCAAGGCGGGTTTGCGTGCGGCGTTGGCGCGGCGTTTGCCAGAGCGGCTGGCAGAGACGCTTGCCGGACGGCTGGCCTTGGAGGGTGAACTTGGCACATGCCGCGATGCGCCTTTGCGTGCGGTGCAGGACCAGCTTGCGCACTGGCCGTTCCATCCCAACGGAACCGAAGGCTATGCCAAGGCCGAGGTCATGGCAGGTGGGATTTCCACCAAGGCGCTATCGCAAAAGACGATGGAAGCTAACAAAGTGCCGGGGCTCTATGCCATCGGCGAGGCGGTTGACGTGACCGGCTGGTTGGGTGGCTATAACTTCCAGTGGGCTTGGGCGAGCGGACGGGCGGCTGGCGAGGCGCTTTGATCAGTGCGAACCAAAAGCGTCATTCCCCGATCAGATCGAGGTAAGCGATCACATCGTTGTCCGTGGCCAGAAACAGCCCGTCCTGCACCGATTCAGGCTGTTGGGACGCGATCCGCAAGGCCTGATCTATAGGCCCGTAGAATAGGGTTTCAGCCGCTCCACCATCCGGCCCATCGGACAAGTGATAGAGCCGGACCGTGGTTTGATCGTTGGTGCTGCGCATGGTCGATCAGATCATGTCCCGGGAGAGCATTTGCAAGGTTGCCGCGTAGTAGTCTTGCGCCAGAACATCGGGCTGTGGGCTGCCCATTGTGCGGCCGACGGCGGCCATACCGCCCTCTGACAGCGCATATGGCGCGGTTTCACCGGTGAGGACGTCGATCCACGCCGGGATCGGCTTTCCGTTATCGGCATGAGTTTTCCACCACGCCACCACCGTTTCGGCAACCGCAAGGCGGCGGCCTGCAGCAGCATAAAGCGGGACGCGGATGGCATCGAAGCCGAAGCGGGGCGGCTTGTCAGTGGCGGGGGCGAGTTTGCCGGCGCTATCAATCTGGAACCAGTCCACCGGCAAGGACAGCGGCCCGAAGCGGGCATCGGTCAACAGCCTGACCCCGTCATCGATGACCGGCGCCCACACGACTTCGCCATCAAGTGCGGCAAAGGCATCGAGCGCGGACCAGATGTAATAGCTGGGGTTCACCACGACGCGGGCCTGATCGGCAAAGCCCTGAAGCCCGGGCAGCAGCGCCAAACGTCCAGCCCGCTCCACCACCAGACGGCTGCGGATCGCCTGCCGGATGGCGCGGGAGCGCTGGGCATAGTCGGGCACTTGCCACTGCTGCGCCGCGCGGGCCAGCGCCCAAGCGATCAGCATATCGCCGTCGGTCGCGTTGTTCGGGTCCGCCACGGGGTTAAGCTCGCGCGGATCATACTTCCACGCATGCAGCGCAACATCCGGGCGGAGCAGCGTGTCGGCGGTCCACCGCGCCAGTGAATCGAAGGTTTTGCGGTCGTTGTTGAAGCTGGCCAGCAGCATGCCATAGCCTTGGCTTTCGCTGTGGCTGATGTTGCCGTTGCCGTTGTCGATCACGCGGCCGGTGGGCAGCACGAAGCGTTCGCGGTATTGCGACCAGAACGTGGCTTGCGCCTTGGCATTGCCTTGGGAAACTTTGGTGCAGGCCGCGGTCAGTACCGCCACAGCGCCGAGCGTGAAATTGCGCCGACTGACCTGCACTTTGGCATCAACGCCCGGATCACCGGCCATGACGCACTTCGATCAGCCGGTCTTTCCAATCGGCGCGGGTTTGCACGCCGGGGGCGCTGCCCAGCGCCTTGAAGCAGCCGTCGAATGTGCCGCGCAGAAGCTCAAGCAGAAACGGGCGGGCTGCGGGCGTGAGCATATCGAGCCGCATCAGCCCCGGATCATGATTGACGACAAGCGCCGCCTCATCGGCGTATAGCCGGGATTCGCCAAGCTCCAGATCGCTCCAGAGGCGGTTTAGGTGCAGTTCAAGGTCGTTCAGGTCTGCCACCTGATCAAGCCGAACGCGCGCTGCCAACCGCTGCCCAATGGCAAAGCCGAAAGCCGCGATTTGCTGCGGCGTAGCGGCATCGGCAAGCTCTGCGACCACTTCGGACAGGATCAGAGGGACGCCGGGCGAGCGGGTGCTGCCGAAGGCTTCGCGCAAGGGCATCTGGATCACCGGGTTCCTCCAATCGCCTGCCGAATGCCGATCAGCGAGCGCAATTCCTCGTATTGGCCGAAGCTTGTGAACGAAACGTTGCCGCCGACCTGGGTGTTGGGGGAAACCTTGTAATAAAGCTCACCCCCTGCCGAAATGGCAAATCCGGTGCGGCTCAGGCTGTCATAGCGCGCCCTCACATCGGTGTTGAGGTCCTTCAGCGCATCGAGATTGGCCTGCAGCGCCGGGTCGGTGGGATAGAGCGCGGTTTCATCCTGGCTGAAGCTTTGGAAGCCCGGTGTCAGATTGGCCTTGGCGCTGATCCGATCGGTTTCGAGCGTGTAGTTGATCGGGAAGCCGATGGACAGGAAGCTTTGCGGGCTGAAATAGCCGCCGTGGCCATAAGTGAAGTAGTTCTGGTTGTTGTCGTAAGTCTGGTAATTGGCGTTGATCCCGCCGGTCAATTGTGACCGCGCACCCTTGATCAGGCGGATATAGCCGCCGACATTGGCCTCGATCCCGGTGTTCTGACGCACGTTGGTGCCGTTGTAGCGGTTGTAGGAGGCCTCGCCATAAACACCGCTACCATTGCGATCATAGGAGAAGCCCGCGCCGCCGCCGGTGCGCATGACCTGCCCCCAACGCTGGCCCGTCACCGGATCGCGCGTGCCGGCATAGGACAGCACGGAGTCGGTCACCGGCTTACGTTCGACCCAGGCCTTGGCCTGCACGCCGGGGGATAGTTCGGGCGTGATGGCTGCGCGGAACGTGGCCTTGGTTTCGCCCATGCCGACGGGTGTGGTGCCGCCTTCGACTTGCACGGTGCGATCAGCGTAGCCGACCGTGAAGGCGACGCCCGAGGCTTGCTGGGTCGGGGCCTGCACAAGCGCAGCGCGTTCTTCATCGACGATGGCTTGGGCTTCGATCGTCGCATTCTGGCCGAAGCGCTGGAGAGCTGATCCGGTGGGGCGGCCTGAGTCTATCACCACCGCCTCGGCACGGGCACGCACGCGGCCGCCCATCAGGCCGGTCGAAAGCTCGGCGGTGCCCTTGATTTCGCTTAGCGCGCTGAGGCCTTCTTCGCCCTTGCGGCTGCGGTAGCCGGTTTGCAGATCGGCGCGGGGGCGTGAGTCCTCGCTCAAGTCTTCGATATCCGAGGCGATGGCGGCGAGTACGGGATCGACGGGACCTGTTGGGTAACCGGTGCCGAAGCTGGCATCACCGGGAGCCATGGCCGCGGCGGGCATTCCGAATGACCCAGACGCAGCGCCGCCTCCCCAGCCCGCCGGCGCTTGAGCAATCGTCTGTGGCACCGGTGCCGCTGCTGCGGCCGAAGCGAACCGCTGCGGCGCAAAGCCCGGAGGTGCCAAGCCTGCGCCCGTGGCAGGCTGCGATGGCAGGCGCGTGCTGTTCCCTAGGGCAAAGGGGTTGACCGCAGCCGGGGCCGGAGCGGCAAAGCCCTGCGCGCGGAAGGGGTTGGCATCGCCTGCACCGAGCGTTGCGGCAAAGGGATTGGCGCCGGGAGCAATATCCGTGGTGCCGCCATTCTGCCGGGCATAGAGTTCGCGCGCCTGCTTGAGCAAGCGGACGGCTGCGCCCTTGTCACCCCGGTCTTGCGCCACACGCGCGAGCGTGAGGTGGACCTGATAGTCGGTGGGGTAAGCGCTCAGCGCACGGTCGGCAGCGTCTTTTGACAAGTCGCGGTCGCCTGCTGCCTGCGCGGTCTGCGCAAGGCCGAGCAAGGCTTCACGATTGCGCGCATCGCGGAGCAGAACGAGTTGATAGGACTGCGCGGCGCGGGCAGACATTCCGCCGCTTTGGTAAAGCCGGGCCAGCGCAGCAAGGATTTCGGGATTATCCGGCGCACCGTTCCATGCGCCCTGCAGCAGATCGAATGCAGGGGCAAACTGGCCCGCCAAGCGCATCCGGTCAGCCTGCGAAATGGCCAGCCCCGCCGCCATACGCGCAACCGCACGCTGAGCATCGGGCGAGGCCCCGCCCAGCGCCGAAGCCTTTTGCAAGGCGGCGCGGGCCAGATCATCGCGCCCGGTGCTGGCCAGCACGCGCACCAGCGCATCATAGCCGCCAAGGTCGGTGATTTCGCCATCAAGCGCGGAGCGGGCAAGGCTTGACGCGCTGGCCTCGTCTCCCAAATCGAACAGCGCACCGGCAATATCGGCGCGACGAGCCGCCGGAAGTGACGGCAGACTGGCGATCTGGCGCAAGGTTGAAATGGCGGCAGGCTTCTGTCCGGTTTCAGCCAAGGCCTTGGCACGGGCAATCGCGGCCTCAATCTTGATCGAGACGGCAAAGTTGCGCATCGCCGGATTGCGGCGACTTTCAGGCACGCGCTCTACCAAGGCCGAAGCGGCGAGCAGATTGCCCAAATCCTTGTTGATAAGGGCAGCGGCATAGAGCGCATCTGGATCAGCCGATTGCGAGAGCGAGGCGACCAGCGATTCCGCCTCGGCCCGGCGTCCGCGTCCGATCATGAAGCGGGCAAATTCATAGCGGATCCACGGATCGTTCCGGTCAATCAGCAGGCCGCCCTGAAATTCCTGTTCGGCAGCATAGTCATCGCCGCGCGCCATGGCATCGAGCGCGCGGCCCCGCGCCGCACGGCTGGCAAGGCGCGCTTCATCCGCGCCTCCGCCTGCACTGGCCTGACGATAGAGATCGGCAGAATCGGCAAAGCGGCCCTGCTTTTCATAGACTTGCGCCAGCAATTCCAGCGCGGGCTGCGGCTGGGAAAAGCCAAGCCGCACCGTGTCTTCGGCAATGGCCTGTGCTTTGTCGAGCAGGCCGCGGTCGAGCGCTTCGCGCGCGTCCGCTATCCCGCCGAAGAAGCGCGCCGATGCCAGCGCATCGGTCCAGCGCGCCGCACCGGGCAAGCGTGAAGCGCGTTCGAGCAGGTCACGCGCTTCAGCAAAGCGGCTTTGGCGCAGGCGCGCAATGCCAAGGCCGCCCAGCGCATCGCCATCGTTACGATTGACTGCCAGCGCGCGTTCAAAGCGGTTGGCCGCTGTAGCCAGATCGCCGGAATCGAGCGCGGAAAACCCAGCGACGCGTGCTGTGCCTGCAGTGTTCGCAGCCGTGCGGACGGGCGCGGCAGCCGTTTTGCGCGGAACAGGCGCGGCGCGTGCTGCAACGGGCGCAGCTGCTGCTGCTGGGGCCTTTGGCACTGCTGCTGCTTTTGGCTGCGCAGGTGCTGCCTCTGCCGCCTTTGGATCAAGCGCACGCGCGCGGCGCAGGGCCTGATCGGCAAGATCATTCCGGCCCTTGGCCCGCCAGAAAGCGGCCTGATCCAGCAAGGCCTTTACCGCCGGAGTTTCTGCCAGAACGGCAGAGGGCACCGCTGCGCCTGCCAAGAGCGCGGCGATCAGTCCAAGCCGGACGGTGCGTTGCGTGGCGCTCATGTCAGGAACTCTTTTCATCATCGTTCGCCAATCGGGCCTTGGCCTGACGGCTGAAGAACAAGTAGGCAGGGCCGGTCAGCGCAAGGGCCAGCAGCAGCGTGGACAGCGCCATCAACAGTGGCCGCTTGCTGAACCAGTAGGCCACCTTCATCCACACTGGCAGCGAGCCGACCCAGTATGTCGGGCCAATGGCAAAGCTGGCCATGCCATCGCCCGCCGTGACCGAGAGATCGCCCTGAATCTGGGCGTTGATCTTTGCATCGGCCATACCATCGACCAGCAGCGGCAACTGGTGCACATCATCGGCGAGCAATGCCACCACGGTGCGATCATTGGCATAAGGTGAGCGGAAGCTGGCAATGCCGGAAAATCCGCGCGAAGCCTGCACGATGGCAGCGGCTGCTTCGGGTTCTGCCTGATTGCGATTGCTGAACAGTGCGCCAACATATTGCAGCGGCGACCTTTGCGCGACTTTCAGCCCACCGCCTTCAAAGCGCACCGGCGCATCGGCGAAGAACTGCTCTGCCCCGGCGAGCGTTGAACTGCCGATGACCAGAATGTCCTGATCGGCAAGGCGGGATGGTTCGATCTGATCGGTCACGGTCACGCCAGTAGCCGCAGCGCCAGTGGCATCGCCAAAGCGGCCCATCAGGCCAAGGAACGCCTCAACCGAAGCGGTTGATGGATTGCCGACCATGACCACCGTGGTCTCGGCCAGATCCGGGCGCACCGTGAAAGGATAGCCTGCACCGGCAAACGGGGCGAGATCGGGCATTTCGATACCGTGGTATGCATCGGTCAGATCAATCGCCGATTCCGGCAGGACCGAAACGCGCACATTATCGGGCAGCATGCCGGTGCACTTCTGCTTGTTGGCAACGATCAGGTTGTAATCGAACACAATCTCGTTCTGGCCGAACAGCGCATAGCGCGGCAGGACAACGCTTTGGCGACCATCATAGCTGTTGGCACCTTTGGCGCCGAACAGGCCGGTCCACCAACTGCCGGTCAGCGGTAAAGTCTTGAGATACTGGCCGTTCAGCGAGACATCGAGGCGCGAGGCATCGCGATCCAGCCAATTGGCCAGCGGATAGCGATAGCGCAGATCAATCTCGCCACCCTGACGCGGCCAGAAGAACAGGTCTGGCGCAACGCGGAACCGCGCGGTGAGCGGTCCCGGCGGCAGGCCCATGCCTTGCAGTGCATAAGGTTCGGTCAATTCGCCAAGCCGGATGGCGCGATCGGTTGGCAACCAGCGCGGCGCGCCATAACGCGGCCATGTGGGAATGCGCGCACCTTCAAAGCTCATGCGGTTGCCGCCGAACACGCCCTTACCGGTGGCAATGGCCCCGGCGGCAAGGCGCAGTTCGGCATTGTCGCGGCCCATGATGACCAGCAACGTGCCGGTCTTGTCACGCGGGTTGGCAATTACCGCTGCCGATGGGCCGGTGACGGCAAGGCCCAGTTCGGGCATTGCGCCATTGCGGTTGAGGAACACCACGGCATTGCCCATCGGGATCTGGCCAAACGATGGCTTGAACGAAAACCCGCGATAACTGGCAAGGCTGCCCAGCCACGACGCAATCGGCGCGGCGGCCTCAAGCTCTCCGGCGCGGGGCTGACCTGCGAAGACGAACGGCACTTTGAGCGCGGTGTTGATGCCCTTTTCGAAGAACGGAGCAGGCAGGCGCGCAAGGTCGGGGCGACTGGGCAGGTATTGCGTGGTGAGATCGAGCCATGAGCGTGTGTTGCTGATGTTCGCCCACAGCAAGCTGCTGAAAGGGTCTTCGCAATCGCGCGCATAGTGGCCGATCAGGCGCAAATTCAGCTGGTTGTCACCGGGCAGGAACAGCGCCGGGTTGACCGGCACGGTGATCACCTGCCCGCCCGAGTTTTCGGGCTTAAGCGGCACAATCTGCGCCACTTCGCCGTTCACGATGACCACGAGTTGGCTGCTATCGCCTAGCAGCGCCGGGGACCATGCAGCCTGCAGCGTGATCGAGGCTGCACTGACCACTCCATCCTGACGCAGGCCGAAAGGAATGCTGATTTCACCGCGCGTGCCCTGCAAGCGGATCGCGTTGCGGATGCGCAAGTCTTTCAGGGTCAGGCGCTTGGCATCAAGCCCTGCTGTCGCCGGTGCTGAGGCGGCGGCAGATATGGGTGCCACGGGTGCAGCGTGGAGTGTACCGGGCAGGACAGCATAGCCTGCCGCGGCGATGGCCAGCGCGATGCCAGCGGCCTTGGCCAGCGGTCCTGCTCCGAACGCCGAAACCTTTTCCACTTGTGCAGCGGTACCTTTGGCCAGAGCTGCCTCTTCGGCCTTCAGTGCCTTGCGTTCGGCAAAGTTCAGACCAAGGGCGCGTTTGACGGTCAAAGCGTCGATCACGATGATATCCTGCAACGAGCGCAAGCCGGGCACCCGTTCAGGCGGCGCGCTGCGCTGCCACGCATCGGCGCGGCCCATGATCGCGCGGACGAGCTGGCGTGCGGCAATGTTTTCCAGCGGCAGAAACTTGACCGAAACGAAGCCGTCCTTGCGGCGCACCTGATCGACCTTGATCGCAAGGTTTTCTGCACCAGTGGACAGGACGATGTGCGTTACCGGCACATCGAGCGAGACGACACCGGTGGGCAGGTCAATCGCCGCGCCGCCCATCGAGATGTCTGTCGTCGTGCCCTTGGCAACATGGCCTGAGGCGAAATGGACGGTTACCGGCAGCCGCGCTTGCAGGCGGATTTCCTGCCGTGCCTGCCGCGTTTCTCGCGCTACCGAGACAGCGGCCAGCAGCAGCGTCAGGCTGAACGCCGCCCATGCCAGATTGAGCGCGAGCGTATCGATCTGCACATTGAAGTACTGCGGGAAGAAAACGTATTTGGCGATGGCAAGCAACATCCCGCCCGCCAGCAGGCCAACCGTAATCAGATGCGGCCTCACGATAGCCCAATCGAAATAGGTACGATCGAGCAGGCCACCCTTGTCGGTAACGTTGAACTTGCCCTTACGTGGCTGGAACCATGTAATGACCGTGGGAGCAACGAGGTGGAAGGCGAGGATCGTCTCGTAGATTTCGCCCCAGAACGGGCGCCGCCAACCCACCTGCTGTCGTTCGGAGGCAACCTGCGAACAGTACAGATGCGGGAGCGCATAGGCGAAGATCAGCGAGGCCGAAGCCTGAATGATGTTCTGGCCAAAGATCAGATAGGCCAGCGGGCTGGTCAGAAACACGATGCGTGGCAGCGGAAACTGGAAGTGCAGCATGGCATTGAGGTAGCAAAGCCGCTGCTGCCACTTCAGACCCTTGCCCATCAGCGGATTGTCGATGCGCATGATCTGCGTCATCCCGCGCGCCCAGCGGATGCGCTGGCCGATGTGGACAACCAGACGTTCGGTAGCAAGGCCTGCAGAAAGCCGCGCCGAGATGTAGGCGGTGTTCCAGCCCATACGCTGCAGTTTCAGCGCAGTGTGGGCGTCCTCCGTCACCGTTTCGCCCGCAAACCCGTTGGTCTGCATCAGCGCTTCGCGGCGGATTACGGCGCACGATCCGCAGAAGAATGTGGCGTTCCACAGGTCGTTGCCGTCCTGCACGGGATTATAAAAGAGGTCCCCCTCGCCCGGCATATCGCGCACCGGGGCCAGATTGCGCTGCACCGGATCGGGTGAATAGAAGAAGTGCGGCGTCTGCATGAGCGCCAGCTTGGCGTCTTTCTGGAACCAGCCGAGCGAGAGTTGCAGGAACGAGCGCGTGGGCACGTGATCGCAATCGAAGATCGCGATCAGCTCGCCGTCGGTCTTCTTCATCGCGGCGTTAAGATTGCCAGCCTTGGCATGCAAATTGTTGTCGCGCGTGATGTAGCCACAGCCTGCTTCGCGCGCGAAGGCGCGGAATTCGGGGCGGCGGCCATCGTCGAGGATGTAGACCCGAAAGCGGCCCGCCGGGTAATCCATGTCCATCGCCGCGTAGACCGTGTTGCGCACGATCTCGAGGCTTTCATTGTAGGTCGGCACATAAACATCGACCATTGGCCAAGTGTGCGGCTCGCCCTCGATCTCCACCGGTGGCCGTTCAAGCGGCCAACTGGTCTGCAAGAAGCCCAGCAGCAACAGCACCCAGGCATAGAGTTCTGCAAGGTAGAGGCCGCTGCCGAACAGGAATTCAGGCAGAGTATTGAATTGCAAAGTCTGTGTGGTGCGCCAGAACATGTAGCGCGACGATGTGAGGATCGCGAGAATGCCCAATGTCAGCGCGGCCTTGCGCGATTTGCGGCGCGACAGCACCATGGTGCCGATCAGTGTTCCTCCCGCCATCAGCCACTGCTGCTTGAGGTCGAGAGGCACGCCGATCACAACCAGCGCGGCAAAGATTACCGCACCGATGGCAAACCATGGGATCAGCTTTTTGGACAAAGCCGTCATGCCGCGTTGCTTTGTGATGCGGTGTCAGCACCAGATCCACCCTGAAGCAGTCTAGCCGGAAGATGTGCGAGTTGATTGGCAAGTTCTGAAATGTCGGCCAGTGCCGCACTTCCCGGCGAATGGCGCGCCAGCGGTTGCATCATTGCCGCCGCTTCGCAGACAGCCTCGTCGGCCTGAATGGTGGCGACAATCCGTTCCCCCAGCAGCGCACGCGCAAAGCTGGCCGCATGGCGACCCAAACGACGCGCATCATCGCAACGATTGAGGACGAAACCGACTTCATTAGGCACTGTGTTCAGCGCTGCCGGAAGCGTGTAAAGGCATTCAGCCGACGGCGTGAAAACCCACAGTTCTAGGTCCGAAAAACTGCGCAGTTGCATCGCTGCGCTTGCGTGCGCTTCAGATAGGTCGGCGATATAAATGACATCGCCTGCAAAGCTGAAGTCACCGCTGGCCAGACCGTCGCCAAGATCGCCGCTATCGGCCTGTTCGGACAAGTCGAGCAAGCGCACGCCATTGATCGGGCCGGTAGCCGATGCTGGTGCCGCAAAGCCCGCGAGAGGCTGTGAGGGATCGAGGCCAAAGTGCAGCCCCAGCGTGCTCTGACTTGAAAAGGACAGAACTGCCACTGGATGGCCAAGCTTTGCCAAAGACGTGGCAAGATTGGCCGCCAGCGTGGTTGTACCCACGCCACCACGCAGGCCGTTGATCAGAACCAACGCCATCAGATCGTCCCCTTGTCTACAGCAGAGGATATGCGCGCAAGAAGTGTCCGAACATCGGCATCTGGTCGTTCAGTGGTCGCTTTCACACGCTGGCCATCTTCAACGCCATATTTGCGTGAAAATACCGATGCTATTGATGGAGCATCTGTATTGAGGGGCTGGCGGGACAAACGGCTGCCCTCCAACTCGGAATCGAATATTCTAGGGTCACGAATAACTGCTTCAAATACAGGCCATGTATCCAAATCAGAGAAGCGATCGGCAAATTCTTTGTACCGGAATTGACTTTTGCCCAATTTTTCGAGCAAAGTCTTTACGTCAGATCGCATTGTACTGTCCCTGCGCCCGGACAAACCAAATTGCTCCATCTTGGTTATTGTTGATGGATTATCAGGCTATGTCCTTAGGAAATCTACGTATTTCTTCGCAGGTAATGGTAAACAATTTGCAAATGGCCGCAGATTCCTCGAAGAAAATCAGCGCTGATCGAGCAGGCACGCAACGACCGGGCAAGAAAGTTTACCCAATCGACATCTCAAAGCTGGCCAGACATTTTCAGATTGCGCGCGCACAGATAACCGCCTTCGCTTCAAATTGCACTGAGCATCGAGATTGAGCAGAGAGCATGATCAGGCAAAGCTGACGCCAACCAATCGCGCCAATATCTCGGAATCAGGCTACGCATGAGATATAAGGGGAAATGATGGTAGCGGAGGAGGCTACCGAATAATGCGGAAAAAAATGGCGGATTAGCGTTTATTCCTTAAGGCTCGCTTGCGGCGTTACCCCCAATATTACCCCCACTCGATCAGAGTTTTCCCCGACTAAGTTCTTTTGGCGTTATACTCCGAGCCAAGCTTGTTGAATTTCCAACTGCGCTAGGCGGCGTGGACAAATTTGAGCCAGTATCTGGCTGCAGCGATGTGAACCATGCCGAGGAAGGTTTCGGCGAGTTGGTCGTATCGGGTTGCGATGGCTCGGTTGATTTTCAGGTGTCCGAACATGCGCTTGATGCGGCTTCGCTGCTTGTAGAGGGCGCGGTCGTGCTGGATGGTCACACGGCGGTTTGATCGTCCGGGGATGACGGCTTTGATGTCCCGCGCTGCCAGATCCGCACGGATAGCGTCGGCATCATAGCCTTTGTCTGCCAGCAAGGCATCAGGCGCACGTTCGGGTTGGTCGATCAACGCATCATAGGCTTTGCAATCCGCCGCTTCGCCGACGGTCAGATGGAAGGCGATTGGTCGTCCGAGGGCATCAGCCAGGCAGTGAAGCTTACTGGTGAACCCGCCCCGCGAGCGGCCAAGAGCTCGTCGATGAGTCCCCCTTTTCCGCCCGCTGCCGAGACATGGGCGCGAAGTGTAGTGCTATCGATGCTGTAATGACCGCTGTCCGCCATGGCTTCGGCTAGCGTCAGCGCCACTGCCTCCCAGACCCCGGCTTCATTCCACCGCCGAAAGCGTCGATAGATCGTGTTCCAGTTGCCGTATTTGGGCGGGACATCGCGCCATGGCGTTCCGCAACGCAGCCGCCAGAGTATCCCGTTGACGATCAAGCGGTTCTGCTCGGGGCGACGACCGCGCGCCCGGTTCTCTGCCTCAATCGGCAGCAAACCCTTCAGAATGCGCCATTCCGCTTCGCTCAAATCACCCCGGCTCAAGCCTGCCTCCAAAAAGCAGGCTTGAATCAACCCGGGCGCTAACCGTCAACCAATTTGTCCACGCCGCCTAGCATCGCATGGCGACAGAAAAGGGGCCAATTGGCAACTTGGCCATCCCCAGGCCTCCAGCGTAACCGACTTTGTCATCATTCTGTCTGGCTTTATCGCGAGTGGAAGCCAGTGTCCGTCCCTACAGCCCACTGACCGCTAACGCGGTGAATGGGTTTGGGGGAACACCGGCTATGACGAACACTGGACTGCGCGCCTTGAAGATCGGCCTTGCCGCCAGTGCTACGGCATTCAGCGTCACGCCTGCCACTGCAGCAACCGACGAAGCCGTTGTCAGCGCATTAGCGCTGCACAGCGCTGGAACAGGCCCGGGCTGGCGATCCGGTCAAGACCGAAGGCATCAAGGCTTATGGCGACACCAAGACGCAGACGGTCAGCACGTTCAAGAAGATCGAAGCCGCGCTGATCAAGCAAGGCTATGCCATGTCCGATGTGGTCAAGCTGACGGTGTTTGTGGTGGTTGATCCCAAACTGGGCGGCAAGATGGACTTTGCCGGGTTCAACGCCGGGTATCGCGAGTTCTTCGGGACGGCGGCGAATCCCAATCTGATCGCGCGCTCAACCGTGCAGGTAGCCGCGCTGGCGGGGCCGCAGTTCCTGATCGAGATCGAGGCAACCGCCGCCAAGGTTCCGGCAGCGGCTGAACACAAGAAGATGTAATTTCAGCGTGAGCGCTGCGCTACCCCGGCAAACCGCCGGTTTGGCGCAGCGCTTCGCCCAGTGCGAAGGCGGTGGCGATTGCCAGATTGAGCGAGCGCACTTCTGGGCGGATCGGGATGAGCACCCGCGCATCGCAGGCCTGTGCGACGGCTGCAGGAACGCCTGCGCTTTCCTTGCCAAACAGCAGCACATCATCGGCGCGGAAGGTAAAATCGTGGAGTGGCTGGCTGCCTTTGGTGGTGAACAGGATCACCCGCCGCGCCCCGACGCTGGCGCGAAAGGCGGCGAAATCGGCATGGCGTGAAACTTCGACATGATCGATATAGTCCATGGCCGTGCGGCGCACACGGCGATCATCCCAGACAAAGCCCATCGGCTCAACCAGATCAACCGGCGTGCCGAAACACGCGCCAAGGCGCAGGACAGCACCGACATTTCCGGCGATTTCGGGTTCGAAAAGAGCAATCCGCATGGCCGCTGATTGGCGACAGGCCACGCCCGGCGCAAGCCCGTTTGTTCCGGGGCAGCAAGCGAACGGCAAATCAGAAGGTTTCCTGGTCAGAAGTTTGCCCGAAGCGTGATCCCCTTAAAGCCCGTTGAAATCAATCTGCGCGCCGATTTCTGGACGTATGCGCTTTTGACAATGTCCGTGCATCCTGAGCCCGCGATCAGCACGTCCGACATGATCCGCCGAGATAACGAAGGGGATGACCAGCAACACGCGCTATACTTGCAAGGTCAGCGCTTCGGCGGGGCTTTGCTGGCGGCTCTTCGTAACGCTACCACTGCTGTTCTTTGCGTGGTCCATTCTGGCCGTTTGTGACACCGCATTAACTGCATTCTGTCATATTTCGTAATTATTTCAGTCAGTAACAACACAGACCCAAAGACCTCATAGTCGCTGCCCGGCATACCAACAGGGGGCGACCGTGAAGTCACTTTTCAGCAAATCCATCTCCATCGGCCTGATCTGTTCGATCAGCACACTGGCATCGGCTGCAGCCAGCGCCGCCGAAAGCGCACCCGCGCAAGGGACGGCGCAGGCACCGGCGGCAGAAGACGAAGACCCCGAAAATCAGGCCCAGATCGTGGTCACCGGTTCGGCCCGCGAACAGCGCCGGTTTGACGTGTCCTATGCGGTCAACGCGCTGTCGCAGGACGATGTCCTGAAGCTTGCGCCTAAGAACTATGCCGAACTGCTGGGCAACGTGCCGGGCATCCATGTGGAAGCGACCGGCGGTGAAGTGCAGAACATCACCCGCGTGCGCGGCATCCCGACCGACCGTGGCTATCTGATCTTCCAGCAGGACGGCCTGCCGCTGTATCATGAAATCGACGGCTTCTTCTTCAATTCAGGCGAAGGCATGAACCGCTTCGACCTGATGACCGAGCGCGTCGAAGTGGTGCGCGGCGGCCCGGCACCGATCTATGCCAGCAACGCCGCAGCCATCGCCAACAACATTACCGTAACCGGCGGCGAGGAAGCACGCGGCCGCGCGCAGCTTACGCTGGGTGATACCGGGCTGTACCGCCTTGACCTGATGCAGTCGGGCAAGCTGGCGGAAAACACCTATTTCGCCATCGGCGGCTTTTTGCGCCAACATGACGGTTATCGCGACAACGGCTTCCCCAACGACAAGGGTGGCCAAATCCGCGCCAATCTGAAGCACAATCTGGACAATGGCTTTGTCAAGCTGTCGGTCACCTATGTGAACGACAAGAACCTGTTCTATCTGCCGATCCCGGTCTCCGATCCGCGCAACCCGGCGGTTTCGCTTGACCAGTATATCGATTATTTCACCGGTACGATGAATTCGCCATCGCTGCGCGGGCTGAACATTTCCTATCGCAACGGCAATGGCCAGACCGAAACTCTGAGCCGCGATCTGGCCAATGGCCGCCACATGCGGTTCGGCAATGTGGGCCTTGAATATCAGGGCGATTTCGGCGGCTATCTGGTTTCGGCCAAGCTTGGTCTGACCGCCGGCCAGAACAGCTTTGATGCGTTCTATTCCACCACCAACCCGGTTGGCGGAACGACATTTGCCAACAGCTATCTGGCTGCGGCCAACACCGCGTTTGGCACTGAGGCCAATCCGGTAACGCGCATCGGCTATGCCATCGGCGGCACCAACGGCGCGACCGTGTATGATCCGAACGCGGCATCGGGTCTGGTCATGTCGGGCCAGTATCGCGCGGTGGAAGCCAAGTTCCATTCCACGCAGGCAGACCTGAGCGTGACCAAGGAATTCGAAACCGGCTTTGGCAAGCATGACGTCAAGGTCGGCGTCTATGGCTCGGTCTATGGCACATCGGCGTTCCTTGCCTATCAGGACATGCTGATCGAAGTGGCGGGCAAACCGCGCACGCTTGATCTGGTGGCCTACAACGCGGCCGGCCAGATCTTGGGCTATGTGACCGACAACGGCACGCTGCGCGCAACCACCACGCTGACCAACGGTGACAGCGACGGCAAGGTGATCTCTCTTTACGCCAACGACACCTGGGAAATCACGCCGGGCCTGCGTCTGGATGCCGGTATCCGCAAGGAATGGTACGAGCTTTCGGGCTTTACCGAAGGCACCATCGGCGGGATCAATCTGGGCAAGGCAGGCACCCTGGCCGATGACAGCACGCGCGGCTTTACCGGGCAGCGGATCATCAACCGGCTGAAGCCCACCGCCACCAACTGGACCGTGGGTCTGAGCTATGACTTCACGCCAAGCTTTGGCGCCTATGGCCGTGTATCGAACCTGCAAGTGCCACCGGGCGCGGGCGTGACGCTCAACGCCGTGCCGAACATCGTTAAGACACAGGCGCGCCAGTATGAAGCCGGGATCAAGGCTGACTTCGGCCGGTCTTACATCTACCTGACCGGGTTCTACACCGATTTCGACCCGTTCAACGCATCGTTCGTGGCTTTCAACCCCGAGACCGGGCGTAACGATCAGGTGGTGCCGTTCGTCGGGCAGGCCGTGGCCAAGGGCATCGAAATGGACGGCAAGTTCGCCCCGCTCGACTGGTTCGACCTGGCCGCTTCGATCACGGTGGCCGATCCGCAGTACCGCAATCTGCAAAACTCCTCTGGTGCCGATCCGAGCGCAGTCAACGGCAACCAGATTATCCGCGAACCAAAACTGTTCGGCAATATCCGCCCGACATTCTCGTTCGACTTGGGTGACAGCCGTCTTGAAGTGCAGGGCCGGTTTGACTTCGTGGGTGAACGCTTTGTCGACCTGTTCAACCGCACAGCCCTGCCAGCCTACCAGACGTTCGGAGCAAACGTGGCGCTGACCACGGGCGCCTGGCGGTTCCAGGTGGTGGGTGACAACCTGACCAACGCCAAGGGCCTGACCGAAGGCAACCCGCGCACCGACCAGCTGGCCGGGCAGGACGCCAGCGATGCGATCTATGGTCGTCCGCTGTTTGGCCGGAACTTCCGCCTGATCATCAGCCGCAGCTGGTAATCGGTTCATGCGCAAGATGTTTGCCCGCCGACCTGCACTGGCTAGGGTCTCGTCTGCGGCAATCATTGCTGCGGCTTCCATCATGGCGATGGGGGCCGCAGCTGCGCCTGCCGACACGAAGGCAGGGACAAGGGCCACGTCACCTGACCCCCGCATCAACGAAATACAGGTGATCGGCACGCATAACAGCTATGCGATCCCGGCTGATCCGCGCGTCATGGCCATCATGGCCCCGCGCATGGCCGCACTTACTGGCGCGATGCTGGAACGGCTGAATCCCGAACAGCGCGCCGCGCTGGCCGAAGAGCATCCTTCGGGTGTCAGCGACCTTCCCACTACGCTGGATTATGTGCAGATGCCGATCGAAGCGCAATTGCGCAGCGGAGTGCGCAGTCTGGAATTTGATCTCCATCCTGATCCTTCAGGTGGGCTCTATGCCGATCCGCTGCCTTATCAGATGCTGCGCAAGGCGGGGGAGAGCGATCTGGCCCCCCTTCACACCGAGGCGCTGCGCCTGCCCGGCATGAAAGTGCAGCACGTGGCCGATGTCGATTTCCGCAGCCAGTGCCCTGCGCTGCGTGATTGCCTGATGATCCTGAAACAGTGGTCTGATGCCAACCCAGCGCACAGCCCGGTGTTCATTCTGCTGGAGCCCAAGCAAGGCGGGCTGGCCCGCGCCTTTCCGGGGGCTGCGCAAGTGCCGCCGTTCGATGCGGCGGCCTTTGCCGAAGTGGACCGGGCGATCCTGAGCGTGCTGGGCACCGACAAAGTGTTCAAGCCCGATCAGTTGCGCGCGGACCATCCCACGCTGGAAGCGGCGGCAAAGGCGGGAGCCTGGCCGCGGCTATCGCAGGCGGGCGGCAAGTTCGTGTTCCTCTATCTCGTGCCCGGGCTCGATTTCGCGCGGTTTGCGCCATACCTTGATGGCACACCCTCGCTGCAGGGCCGCGCGGCCTTTGTGCAGGGCCTGCCGGGCATGGCCCACACCGCGTTCGTGCTGGTCGACAATGCGCTGGTGAAGACAGACCGCATTCCTGCGCTGGTGCGGCAGGGCTATCTCGTGCGCACGCGCGCCGATATCGATACCGATGAGGCGCGCCGCAACGATCCGCGCCGCCGCGATCAGGCGCTGGCCAGCGGGGCACAGATTATTTCGACCGACTATCTGACGGCGCGCAACGTCCACGGCAATGACTATCACGTGCCGCCGTTCGCTGGTGGATGGCGGTGCAATCCGGTTATTGGCCCTTGCCGGTCCAGGGAGAATGGCAAATGAAACGCGCTCTTGCGATGACAGCGGCACTGCTGTTGGCTTCGGTTCCCATTGTGGCAAAGGCGCAGGACCCGGCAGGCTACGCCGCACCCTTTGCCGACCGGCTGGAGACGCGCCTGTTTCCGATGCCTGCGATGATCCGCAATGCCGCGGGCTGGCCCGCCGCCCTCGCCGCTGATCCGGCGCTGGCCAAGCTGGCGGCAGAGCGTGCCGCGCGCGTTCCTGCCACGGATTGCAAGCCCGCACCGCAGTGCCTTGCCGATGCGTGGCAATGGACCGAGGCGGATATTGCCACTGTCGAGATGCGCCTGCGCGCACTGGTGCGTGATCCGCGCCTTGCCCGGGCACTGGTGACCGACCAGATGCGCCGCTCAGGCCGGTTTGCCCGCCATGCTGCGCTGGCCGATGCCGATTTCCTTGCTGCGGCATGGCGCGAGACAGCAGGTGGTATGAACGCGGTCATCGCGGTCTATGCCAAGGGCCAGCCGCCGCGCTATCCCAAGATTGATGCGTCGATCTTTGATGCCACGAACCCCGAATTCGCCAATGTGCTCGCAGCGCAGGGCGTGGCTTCTGCCAGCCTTGCCAGCACGGACGACACCGTGTTCGACCCGCCCTTGCGCTATGTCACAGGCCTGCTGGGCATGAACGAGCGGGTGGAAGCTGGATCGTTCAGACCGCTGCTGGAGGGCGACAATGCGGCCACTGTCGCTGCGGTTGGCAAAGCTGCGTGGAAGAAATTCCCCTATCCGGCGCTGCTGGTATTCGGCCACGGCCCGGAAGATGCACAATCGCGCACCGGCGTGATGGGCTATATCCGCATGAGCATTGCCGCCGGGATGTTCCGGCGCGGGTTGGCACCGTTCATCGTCGTTTCGGGCGGGAACGTGCATCCCAACCGAACGCCGTTCAATGAAGCAGTGGAGATGAAGCGTATTCTGATCGAACAGCACGGCATTCCGGCTGACCGCATCCTGATGGAGCCACACGCGCGCCACACCACCACCAACTTGCGCAATTGCGCGCGGTTGCTGCTGGCGGCAGGGTTTCCGGTGGATCGACCATCACTGATCGTGTCTGACCATATGACGATCAAATACATCGCCAGTCCCTTGCTGGCAGAGCGCAGCCTTGCGGAAATGGGCGTGAAGCCGGGCAGGATCGCGCCGGGGCCGGACCAGTTCACGGTCCTGTTCACGCCCGATCCAATTGCTTTCCATGTTGAACCGCTGGACCCGCTTGACCCGTGAGCATTTTGCACAAGCTGGCCGGGGTGCTGGCACTTGCCACACTGACGCTCGGCCAGCCCGCTTCTGCACAAAGCCAGCCGGGCAAAGCCGTGAATCCTTTTGTGGGAACGCTGGCCGATTTTGGCCAGCTCAGCCCGGCTGCGGTAGCCCCTTATGGCATGGTCCAGCTCGGCCCGGATACGACCCCTGCCAATCACGCGGGGTATGATTTTGCGGCCACCACGCTTGAAGGCTTTTCCCACACACGCGGGGTTGGCGTGGGCTGTGGCGGAGCGGGTGGCGATGTGCGAGCAACGCTGGTCTATGCCGGTGATCCATCGGCACAAGTGATCGACAAACGCAGCGAACGAGCGCACGCAGGCTATTACCGGGTCAGTTACGGGCCGGGTATCCTTGCCGAAATGACTGCCACACGCGGCAGTGGCGCAATCCGGTTCCGCCTGCCGCGCACGGGCCGCATCCAGCTGTCGGTGGATTTTACCCGCACATATTCAAAGCATGCAGCGGCGCAATGGACCGCGCAAAGCGATGGCGATCTGCGCGCCAGCTTTTCAGCCGGAACGGTCTGCGATGTCGGCAAATATCACCTCCATTCGGCTTCGCGCCTGCTGCACAACGGCAAAGCCGTTCCTGCCCGTTGGGACGGTGATCGGAACCGTCAAGCAGTGGTCTTCCTTGATGCGCGAGCGGGTGATGTGGTGGAACTGCGCACGGGACTGTCATCGATAGACCCGGCTGCGGCTGCGAATGTGCGGCAGACAGAACTTGGGCAGCGGGAATTTGCAACGCTGGCCAGCCAGGCTCTGAAGGCATGGAACCGCGAACTTTCCCGCATCACGATAACCGGCACGCGCGATGAACAGGCGCTGTTCCACACCGCCCTGTACCGGGTGATGCAAACACCTGTCGCGATCGCCGATCCTGATGGCCGTTACCGGGGCAGCGACGGTAAAGTGGCGCAACTGGCTCGCGGCGAACAGCATTATACCAGCTGGGCGATGTGGGACAATTACCGCACGCAAATGCCGCTGATCGCGCTGATCGATCCCGCCCGCGCGCAGGCCATCGCCAAGTCGCTGGTGCGGCTCTACGAGACCGGAAAGCGGCGCTGGGCAACACCTACCGAGCCATTCCTGACCGTGCGCACCGAACATGCCGGGATTGCGCTGCTCGACTTCTATCGCAAAGGCATCACCGGGTTCGATGCGCGATCTGCGCTCAAGGACATGGCGGCAGAGAGCGCCACGCTGGCTCGCGCCACGCCCGACGAACAGATCGAGGCAGCGTACGACGATTGGGCGATTGCCGAACTGGCAGACGATCTGGGCCAGCCGGCCCTTGCCGCGCGCCATCGCCAGCAGGCGCTGGGCTATCGCGCCATGTGGCTGGCGACGTTCAACCAGCTTGGCCCCGACGCCGATGTGGTCAAGGCGCGCGGGCTTTATCAGGGGACGCTCGCGCAATATCGCTGGTCGCCCGTGTTCGATCTGCCATGGCTGAAGGCGACGATGGGCGAAAGGTTCGAGGCCGAACTGGCAACCTTCTTTACCGACAACCTGTTCAACATGACCAACCAGCCCGACATGCACGCGCCCTATATCCTGGCTTGGGCGGGCAACCCGGCGGCGACCGATGCCATTGTTGCCAGATATCTGACGCAACCGGTGGAGCATCGCTACACCAACGCGGGCGTGCGACCTGAGCCGTGGGTTGGCCGCAGCTTTGCGCTATCGCCGCAGGGCTTTGCCGATGGAATGGACGATGACGCGGGATCAATGACCGGATGGTATGTGTGGTCGGTGCTGGGCCTGTACCCGCTCACGCCCGGATTGCCGCAATATGTTGTTGCGCGGCCGCAGGTGCAGCAGGCTGAAATCAAGCCCGGCTCGGGCGTCAGGATTGTCATCAATCGGGCCGCCGAAGGTGAGATGCAGGTGAATGGCCGCAAGGTCGATGGCCCCAGCCTTTCGCATGCCCGGCTTGCTGGCGGACGCTGATAGCTGAGACTTGTCACCATGCACTGTCATGCAATTGCGACACAGCAGATGCTACAGGCTTGTCAAAATTGGAGTTTGTTCATGCGCCTCAACCGTCCCGCCTGCCTTGCGGCTGCTCTGCTTCTTGCTGTTCCCGCACACGCCCAGACGGCAACTGATACCGCAACGTACCGGGCACAAGGCGAGGCGGAGCTGGAGCGGCTGAAGAGTGCGCCTGCGCCCACCACCAAGGCGCGCAACGTCATCATCTTTGTGGGTGACGGCATGGGCGTTTCGACGCTGACTGCAGCACGCATTTTTGCCGGGCAGTTCGACGGCAAGGATGGCGAGTCCTTCCAGACGACGATGGACGGCCTGCCCTACGCCGCGCTGGTGAAAACCTATTCGCACGACGCGCAGGTTTCGGATTCGGCCCCCACAGCCACAGCCATCATGACCGGAGTCAAGACACGCAACAGCATGATCGGCATCGGGCCTGAGGCCAAGGTCAACGACTGCGCATCGGGCAAGAGCCGCCAACTCCCGTCACTAATCGGTCTGGCGCAAGTCCGAGGTCTTGCCACGGGCGTTGTCACCACTACCGGTATAACCCATGCCACGCCTGCATCCGCCTATGCCCAGACGGTACAGCGCGATTGGGAATCCGACAGCGAAGCACTCGGCCCAGTTGCGGGCCAAAAGGGATCTCACGCCGCCCCGCCTTGCTCTTTGTGTTACCCATATCACAATAGCGGTCTGCCCGCTTTCGCACCGTGATGATGCTGCGCTGAAAGTCGATCGCATCCCATGTCAGGCCGCGCATTTCAGACATCCGCATTCCGGTGAAGATGGCGGTCATGATGATTGGCAGGTGCTTCGCTGGCGCATTGTTGATCAGAGCCCTAATGTCGCTCTTGGTCGGAAACACCCGGTCAGGATCGTGACGGCTGGTGCGCCGATCCGCTTGGTGAGTAAGAGCCACACCAGCTGGGGGGTTTGCTCGATCAATTCGAACAGATCAGCGCGCCACGTCGGGTCAACCTCGTTGTCGAACACATCGGCGAGCGAAGAGCAAAACACGAAAGGCCTTGCCGCGACGTTCACAGCCTGCCGGTTCCAGGATATTGGCTTCTTCCAGTTTGAAGCAGACGTGCGAGACCGCGGCTGCCCCGTTCCCCATTTCACCCTGCCGAAGCGTTGGCCTTGCTGCACTTCAGCATAGCAGTTATTGCACGCGGGACTAACCCTCGTGCAGCCGATCCACGGGTTGAATGTGTGGTCGGCCCATTCGATTTTGGTGTGTTGCAATGTGTCACCTTTCTAACAACCGTTCGGTGATTCGAAGCGGTGACTAGGCAATTTATGCATATTTTTCCGTTTGTCGCATGGCTAATTTGTTGCACATGCTGTCCGCACTTTTAGTGGGGCGAATATGGTTGGCAGCGATGCAGTACGCGAGGACGACGATCGGCAGGCAAAACGGCGAGCGCGGTGGCTACGCAACAAGAGAGCCGAACGGGAACGGATAAAGAAGCCAACCCCCTCGCCGCTCAGCCATGCGGTAATTGATCTAATCATTGCCGAACGAAATCGGCGGGCTACGGACACTTGCCACCCTTGGCAGACGTATTTCGGCGCGCACAACCATGGATGGGGAACCCATGACTTCCATTGCGACGTGTGGGCGGCGCGCACCATTCTTGAGCTCATGCGTGAGAAATCCAAGATTTCCGACGGGCTGATCGCAAATTGGATGGCTGAGAACGGAAAAGCCCATGGATACGCGCACGGTGTTCGATCCAGCTCCCTTCGCACAATGGTCGGAAGAGCGCGCAAGGCCATCGAAATACTCGAAACGGCTCACAATCAAAGAACCGGAGGTCCGACATGGCCGCGCTTCAAAGTAATAACGGATAGGTGACAGTGCCTGACGTCTGCCTCGATATACACTTAACGATTATGTCAGACAGGTCGTTCGGCGATCCAAATTCTTATTAATATTTTTAATGATTTCTCGACTAATCATCAATTTAAATGATTAACCGATGTTGTCCGAGCGCACTTGGGCAATGCACGCCCGACCATTTCCCACCCGCTTCCAACAATCAATCATGTCATGACACTCGCATCAACAACAAAGCGAGCAACACCATGAAACTATAAAAGATTTCCGACATCAATCTGGTCGAACCCTACACCGTCCTTGCGGAGAGTCGAGACCGCGCAGCAGACTATTTCATCGCCAGCTTAGACCTTGGGTTCGGACATGTGCCAGTGATCGAATATGCCGTAACGAGATGGAACCCGAGAGAAGTCGAACGCGTCATGGGCCTCGGAGACATCGTTAGCAACGGTCAGAAGGGGTGGGCATACGAACACCGCGATCGTTGGGAATTCGTCGATCCATTCGCGAAGCTTCGCTAAGCATCAGGTTCGGCGGTCATTCCTAAAACATGGAAGTCCTAGATCGCCGAACCAACATGCATCCGGGTGCTGCCTATCCGCCGAGGTTGGAATTTGCGGGGTTAACCGAGGGCGCGATACGATCAGTGCAGGCTCACTTATTTTTGTCGTCTCTGTTGAAGACCCAAGACCGTCCTTAGACGATGCGGTCATGCTCTACCGGCACTCTAGTGGTCATTAATCGGCTATCTTTGGCATCGCGGATATCTTGATTGATTTTAGACCAAAGGACTCATAGTAAATAAGTGTTACTAATTTATCGCGTAGACAGGGTGCAAATTCCAATGTCATCAAATGATACTTTACGCCCGTTGGCTGGCATGGTGACAGTAATCACCGGTGCAGCCAGCGGATTGGGCGCTGCTACCGCGCGCAGATTCGCAAGTCTCGGGGCACGTCTTGTGCTTGGCGATATCGATGATGTTGGTGGCAACGCTTTAGCGGGTGAGCTTAGCTGCGACTTCCGCCATTGTGATGTGACCGTGGAGGCCGATATTGAGGCAATTGTCCGGCTTGCTGTCGACAAGCACGGATCGCTTGGCTGCATGATCAACAATGCAGGGCAATTGGGCGCACTGGGTGGCATCGCAGAAATTGCGCTGGAGGCATGGAACCGGACGCTGACAGTGCTTTTGACCTCTGTGTTTCTTGGCACCAAACACGCATCGCGCGTGATGGGGCGGGGCGGAGTCATCCTCAATACCGCCAGCGTCGGTGGCATCGCGCCGTTGGCCCCCCATGCCTATACAGCAGCCAAGCACGGTGTTGTAGGGCTCACACTGTCAGCGGCATCTGAACTTGCTTACGAGGGGATCCGTGTAAACGCAGTAGCGCCTGGAACAGTGCCTACGCGCCTGACGGAACTGGCATATGGCGACACCGTTGCGCTGGAAGCTGTTTCAAAGACGAGAAATCCACTGGGGACGGTTGTTTCCGCTGACGAGATTGCGGGTTGCTTTGCCTATTTGGCCGGACCGGACGCGCGCAATATCACTGGTCAGGTCTTGGTTGTAGACAGCGGGATGACTGACCTGCGCCGCAATGCTGATTATTACCGCACAAAAACTGATTACTTTGGCCGTGACGGCAGTGAGAAGTGACCACCAAAACGGTGGTTCGGCTTATCCCGGCGCCATTTTGCCTCGAACGATATCCTCAACCGCTTCACGCAAAATCTTGCCGCTAGCATTCCGTGGAAATTGTTCCAGATCGATAAAGAATATGGCGCGGGGGCGCTTGTAACGAGCCAAAGATTCGGCGAGCATTGAAGCGACCGCTTCTTCATTTAATGTCAGGTCATTGCGCGCCAATACCGCTACCGGCACTTCCCCCCAATGATCATCCAGGGCACGCACGACAATAGCATCAGCAACGCGCGGATCGGCCAAAAGCAAGCGCTCAATTTCCGCGGGATAAATGTTTTCGCCGCCTGACTTGATGAGGTATTTTGACCTCCCGACAAATTCGTATCCAATTTCTGTCTGTCGGAACAAGTCACCCATCTTGTACCAACCGTTCTGGAAGCATTCTTTGTTGGCCGCCTCGGCGTTCCAGTACCCGCTGAACAACGTCGGTCCACGCACCCAAGCTTCGCCCACGGCACCGTGAGCGACGACCTGCCCAGCGGCACCGACCAAACGCAATTCGGACAGGACGCTCAGTTTTTTTGCAAGGTCATCAACCGGCGCAGCAGGTGGCAGCATGCCGCCGGATAATGGCGGCATGCCAGTTTCAGTAGACCCGAAACTATTGAGATAGGGCGCGCTGACGGCCATGGTGATGGCCGCGATATCTGTGGAAGGGACGAGATCCGCCATACATCCGACAGCGCGCACGCCCCTTGGAGTGATGGCGCAGCGTTCCAACTCGTCAAGCATGGGCCTGATGGTGGCGGGCACCAGCATCAGCCAGCCGATCGGGTGTTTTTCTAAAATCCTAGCGATGGCAGCAGCGTTGAAGCCGTCGATGACGAACCCTTGTCCGCCTGACATCAACGTTGTGAGCAGATGCTCGGTGCCACCCATATGATACATCGGTGCCCATGCGATATAGCCGTCATCAGGCCCTATACCCAGATCCAGTCGGGTTGCGCTCAATCGGGCAATCTCGGCCCGATGACTTATCATGGCCGCTTTTGGCAGCCCCGTCGTACCGCTAGTATAAATGATCAGGAGAATGTCTTCCGGCCGTGCCATGGCCTCGGTATCGCCACTGGCCGGAAGGCTGTCGAAAGGTCTTACAGGGACCGTACCCACCGTTTTTGATGCCATCTCTGAAAAACGAGTGGAGGTGACCACCAGCGACGGCTCGACCAAATCAATGCAATATCGCAGTTCATTAGGCGAAAGGCGCCAATTCAGACAGGCAACTATGATGCCCAGTTTTGCACAAGCGATTTGCAAGAGCGTGTATTCGATGCAGTTCTCCGAAAGCACGGCGACCCGATCACCGCGCCGGATATTCAAAGCTGAAAGTCCTGCCGCCATTGTGTCAGCGGAAGCCATCATTCCTGCATAATCAAGCGTCCTCTCGCCATCCGACAAGGCGGGTGCGCAAGGCGTCTGCGTTGCCCGCGTGGAGATCAGCGAATAGACGTCGGTTCCCGTGGCGTCGGCGTCAATCATGGACCTTGCCGATCGTTATATCTGCAGAAAGCAGTGCTTCGTCTGCCATGCTGTGTCTGAGCACCCCTTTGACAAGGTTTGGCGCGTCTTGGGCAATCCAGCCCTGCGCGATGACACAATCGCCTGCAGATACATTGCCGGAAAATCGGGCCTCAATTCGTGTTATCTGCGCATCCGGCAGTGCGCTCTCGAGCATGTTGACGATGTAAGCAAGGTTGATCGGTCCGGGATTGATGCAGCGCGGCCCGAAGCCCAGTGCCTCGGCAGCGGCTGGATCGACGTGAATCGGATTGGCATCCCTTGCTGCCTCGGACCATACACGCATCGTATCTGCCGGTACCGATGCAAGGGTCCAATCCGCCAGAGAGTTATCGCTGCTCACGCGCTTCCACCTGTTGGCATGATCATGACCAGTTCGATGTCGGTATAGACTACGTCTTCATAAAGCAGGACAAGCTTGATAACCACATGATCGGCCGCCCCGAAACGTCTGCTGTTCTTGCGCGTAATCGCCGCTATTTCGCTTTGCACGATATAGTTCCGATCCAGAACGAGGGGCTTGTGATATCGCAGGGAACATCGGGCAAGCACTGGCCCATTTTCCACTGCCGATCCGCACATGCGGCATAATTCGGCGACGGAAACTCCCATCCCGCCCAACGCTGCAACCAGAGCGAATACAGGGTAGGCCACCCCATCTGTGGCGGGCCGCGCGCGGGATCCTGCACGAAGCAGGGTATCAGTCGCAGATGTCATGCGATATGATCCAGCCGGCAGCCGAATGGGAGTGAAGCTGCTGGCTTCATGCGCGCTGTCCGGTACGGGCATCCATTCTTTCCGATAATTGCGGTAACGTCACGAGAATATATATGACCGGTCCTTAACAACAAGCCCAAAATTTCTTGAGCTGTAAAATTCACATGCCACATAAACCCGAATTTCCCCACTTTTGAGGAGTGATTGTAATTGAGTACCACCCCACAAAAGGATTCACCTGTTGCTTGGCGGCGGCGCAAGAATGCTCGGACGCCCGAAATTCTCAAAGCCGCAAGGATGCTTATTGAGGAGCAAGGTGCGGCAAAAACCTCCATCTCTCGCATCGCCGAAGCTGCGGGTGTTTCGGAAGCGACGGTGTACAATTACTTCGATAGCAAGCAGGATCTGCTCAATCGCGTGCTTGAGGAATGGGCCATTCCCTTCATCGATCGATTGCTTGCAGAGCTTGAGCAATTTCAGGATGTCCGCTCGCGGCTCATTCTTATTGCGACGCGCTATATGCGTTCGCTTGATGAAACACCTAAGCTGCATCGGGTGATCTTTCAGGAAATTCGCTGGTCCAATTATACAAGCTCTTCGATGCACCGCCTGAACCGGAAATTCTCAGATACGGTCGTTCACACGGTTGAGGATGGGATTAGGTCGGGAGAGCTTCACAGCGATGTGGACCCGGCGATGTTCCGCGATATGTTGTTCGGTGGGTTGGAGCATATTGCCCTGCGCACCAGTTTTGCTGGCCGCCCCCTTAACGTCGAACTTGCGGCAGCCCGCTATGTCGACATGATGCTGCCCGGCAGCATTCCCAATCCGGGACGGGTAACATTTAGCGACGAATTGGGCAGGTTATCGACATTGATCGACCGCCTGGAGCACCATGCTACCAAAAAAGACAAGCAGGGTTAGCGCTCTTCGCAAAAAAGCATAATCCGGTGTCTGGCGGTTGGATGAGTGCATTCAAGGCGATGCATGCCTCAATAAATGGTCGAGCCTCGATAAGGTAGCGGTCTCCGCGCTCGCCTCGGAAAAACTCGGTCTAAAATTCCAGTGATGAGTGACACTATTTAATTGGCAGCACCCCATTTGTTTCACTTATTCCATTGAAAAAATGGAAAATAATTGAAATGAAATCAATCAAGTCTGACAGCAACCAAATTTCCCTTGCAAAAATATGAGCCTACCTTAAATATTTTTCTCAGAGACGGACTGAGGTTACCTTGACCGTCCCTGCCAAAAAGTACGGCCACAAGGCCCGGCGATCAGAGGAAAAGGGGAGAGGTTCGATGCTTCGTATCTCAAACGGGCGCTTGCTCGGGATATCTGTCCATAAACGCGTCATGCTGATGACCAGCGCACTTGCGGTCAGCAGCCTTTGGGCCAATTCTGCTGCAGCGGCAAATCTCGACCGGGCCGACGATGGCGCGGAGGAGCAAGGCGTGCAGGCAGGTGCTGCATCTGAGGCTCAGGCGAATTCTGGCATTGAGGAAATCATCGTCACCGCGCGTCAGCGCGCCGAAACAGCGCAGACCATTCCGGTTTCAATTACTGCGCTTTCAAAGTTGCAGATCGAACGGTATGATTTGACCAGCCTTGAAAAGATTGCCGCCATTACGCCGCAACTTGCGATCGGTCGCTCGGCTTCGGGATCCGGCGCGCAATTGGTTTTGCGCGGTATTGGCTCAAATTCCCTGTCAATTGGTACAGAGCAATCGATCGCCGTGATTGTTGATGGCGTCTATTATGGTCAGGGCCGCACCATCAATGAAGGTTTCTTTGACCTTGAAGGCGTGCAAATTCTCAAAGGGCCGCAGTCCCTGTTTTTCGGCAAGAATGCAACGGCGGGTGTGATTTCGCTTTCCACGGCCAACCCGACCGATACGCTGACGGGTCAAGTCCGTAGCAGCTATGAATTCAATGCGCAGACAGTGCGGTTGGAGGGCTTTGTCGCAGGGCCGCTGACAGACACGCTCGGCTTGCGTATCGCTGCCAGATACTCGAAGGACTACGGTGCCTTGTTCGGCAACCGGGCTGGGCCGGTAAGCTATGTTACAACCGACAGACCAACTGCAACTTCACCCGGAATTCCTACAACCCAAACTGCGCTGGCCGCATCGGACAACGGACCGCGGCAACGTGAACTGCTCATGCGGGGCACACTGCAATGGAAGCCAAGTGATCGTCTCACCGCAACGCTTAAAGCCAGCTATGGTGAGAACAATACGTCTCCGGGGACGTGGAACTACGTCGCTTATGCCTGCCCGGGTGGTACCAGCAGTCTTGCTACCGGTGTGCCGTGCGAGCGCAAGTTTGTCGGCAACATGAATAACTTTCCAGCCGCCGTGGCACGCGAGACCCGATTTGCCGACCCGAACGGCACCACCTTCAACCGTTACAAGTCTTGGGCTGCAACGGGCACAATCGAATACAACCTCGACCAGCTGGCCATTACATCGGTGACCAATTACAACTGGAACCAGAACACTTTCGCCAACGATACTGATACCCAGTCAAGCTCCCGCGTAAACATTTTCGTCACCGAGCAGACGCAATTTCATGCGTTTTCTTCAGAGATGCGCATCCTCAGTAAATTTGATTCACCGGTCAATTTCCTCATTGGCGGTTATTACCAGAGCACCGACATTGCGTATGATCAGGTTGTGCTTACCGGCAACGTCGAAAACAGTCAGGCTCCGCAAGGCTATCGCTTTTCTTCCTACGTAAAGGATTCTGATACGGCTGGCGAAACGCTCTCTGCCTATGGTCAGATGATTTGGAAGGTGATTCCCACTCTGGAGGCGACTGCGGGCGTCCGTTACATTTATGAAACAAAGGACAGCCAGTTTTTCCAGCCTTATGCGGCGCCAGTCTTTGCCGGAACGCGCTTTGCCGTAAATTCCCCTCTTTTGGCGGACCAGGCATTCAGTAACTGGTCACCCGAAGCCACCCTGACATGGACTCCGACTTCGGAGGTGACGGTTTACGGGGCGTACAAGACAGCCTACAAATCCGGCGGGTTTTCCAACAGTTCAATTCAGGCCCCAAGTACGCCTTTGTCGTTCTTTACCTTCGATCCTGAAGAAGCCTCAGGATTTGAAGGCGGCGTGAAAACCTTGCTGTTTGACCGGCAATTGCGCTTCAATGTCGGTCTATACACGTATCAATACACCAATCTGCAGGTCACATATCTGGACTCTGCCTCGCTGTCTTTCAACTCGATCAATGCCGGTAGCGTTCGCACCAGAGGCGTTGAAGTGGACTTTGCCTTTGCGCCGCGCGGTATCGAAGGTCTGACAATCAATGGCTCGGCCAATTACAACAAGGCGCGATACGGAAACGCGCTGGCTCCATGCTACACCGGTCAAACGTCTACTGCGGGATGCGTGCTCAATCTTTTGGGCCCCGGAACGCCGGGCCAGAATCTGCAAGGAAAGCCAACCTCGGTCGCGCCACTTTGGACAGGCGCGTTGGGGGTTGATTACGAGACCCCGCTTAGCGCCGGTCTGGTCTTGGGTACTTCAGTCAATGCCCGTTATAGCGGAAGCTATCTCGCTTCGCCTTTTGGTCAGGAGCTGTCGCGCCAACCCCGGTTTGTCAATCTCGATGCGGTCCTAACCGTGCGTGCCGAAACCGGAAAGTGGGACCTCTCGTTGATTGGAAAGAACCTCACCAATCAATTTGTTGTGACAGGCGTTAATGACGGTCCTGCCACTGGCAGCGGCACCGGCACGCCTGCAGGCATATCCGCCGATCAGATGGGATTTGTCAGCCTGCCACGAACAGTGATGCTTCAGGCAACGTGGCACTGGTGACTTGTTGTCGGTGCTAAGCCGATTTGAGCGCAGAGGGGTTGCAGCAACAGGCGTCTTGCAATTCTTCTGCGCAAGAGCGGTATCGAGGATCTTCTGCAACATCGTGGATCGTGTCACTATCCTTAGGCCCACCCACCCAACAGCAACCGGGTTCTCCAGTTAAGGTAAGGCGCGTCTCGTTTTGTTTGCCATGATCAAGCATCTGAACACAAAAGGATATCAGCCAATGTCAGGAAACTGGATGCAGGGGTGTACGATAGGCAGAAAGCTTCCTTGCAAATGAAGTCACCCCAGCAGGCAGACCAGAAAGTTGGCTGGGATGCATGGGGCATGATCGCAATACTGACCCTTGCCTACACGCTCAGCTTTATTGACCGGCAAGTCCTAAACCTTCTCGTTGGGCCACTGAAGTCCGAATTTAGCCTGTCTGATACCCAACTTAGCTTGTTGCAAGGATTGGCGTTCACGATCGCGTACATCGCCTTCAGTCCTTTGCTTGGGCGGATGGCTGACACCTCGAGTCGGCGAAATCTTCTATTTGGAGGCGTCGTTCTGTGGAGCCTCGCAACTGCCCTGTGCGGCCTATCGCGCAGCTATTGGCAATTGTTTGCAGCACGCTTCGGCGTGGGAGCAGCCGAAGCCAGTTTAACGCCTGCGGCGTGGTCGATGATTGCTGACAGGTTCCCGCCCAACCTGATGCCACGTGCAATGTCGATCCTTCTGATGGGGCCGTATCTCGGGGGCGGATTGGCCCTGATTTTTAGCGGAATCTTGCTTGATTACGCAGATGGCCGTGACTTCGGCAATTTAGCGCCCTGGCAGTTTGTCTTCATCGCAGTCGCGGCGCCGGGCATCGTGGTGGCCGCGCTACTCGCCGTCTTTGTCAAAGAGCCAGTGCGCAAACTTGGCCTTGGTGAAGTGTCGGGAGAAACGATGCCGCTCGCTGAAGTGGGACGCCGCCTCCTACAAAACTGGCGCTTCTACCTTAATTTTAACGCCGGGATCGGCGGGTTGGTGATAACTTTATATGCTTTTCCTGCGTGGTTGCCGGCCGTCCTGATGCGCCAATTCGGTGCGCAGCCTGCAGATGTCGGCGTCGAATACGGGGCTCTTGTGCTGGTCGGCGGGTCTCTGGGCGTACTGAGCGGCCCGGCATTAACCGGCTGGTTGGAACGCCGCGGTCGTCGTGATGCAAAGCTTTTCGTGCCGCTGCTATCGGCGCTTCTCGTAGCCGGACTGGCTCTATCACTCATTTTTGCTCCGACATATCATGTTGCGTTGGCGATCGGAGGGCTTGCCAGTTTCAGCTATTCCCTTCCGATGGCAGGTGCGTTGTCGGCGCTTCAAATTGTGACGCCTAATCGCATGCGTGGCGTTACAAACGCGATTTACGTTTTCGTGGTTTCGGTCATAGGCTTGGGCGCTGCGCCAACAATTGTCGCACTGATTACGGATCATGTTTTCAAAGACGAAGGTATGGTTGGCATGTCGCTGGCGCTCACCTCATCTGTTTCGGCGCTTTGCAGCCTTGCCTTTCTTGCTAAAGCGCGAAAAGAGTATTTGACGCTCCTTGACGCTGCACAAACCTGACATTGCTCAACCAAGATAGAGAGCGTTTCTTTCGAAGATGACGGAATTCTCGACAGTTGCCATAATCTTTTCAATCAAGTTTCTGCTGCCCCGTTATGTGACTACCTACTTAGAAACCTGCGGAACCCCGCCTTTCACAAATTATCCTCAAGATCAATCTACAAGTAAAGCGGTGTTCCACACGTAATCTTAGCGTAAGATAAGCTACCCACGATCAAGGCATTAAGACATGCAAACGGTCTAACCTGATTGGATAGTCTTCAAAATCACTCGTGAGGACCATTTCTCACCCGATTTCAATGAATTAGTCTGTCATAACACTCGCATCAACAACGAAGCGAGTAAAACCATGAAACTGTTTAAAATTTCCGACATCAACCTTGTCGAGCCTTACACTGTACTTGCGGAGAGCCGTGACCGTGCTGCAGACTATTTCGTTGCGTGCATGAACCGTGGTTTCGGGCATTTGCCGGTCATTGAATATGCTGTCACACGGTGGAACCCTCGTAACATCGAAACCTTGAAGGGGCTAGGAGAGATCGTTCTGCAGGACCAGAAAGGCTGGACCGTGGAGAACAGCGGTCGTTGGGAATTTTACGATCCATTTGCCGTGCCGGGGTGAGCAATAGGCCCTGAGGCGGGTTTGAAAAACATGGAAGTCCTACAAGTTCGGACCAGCGTGCATCCGGCTGCTGCCGATACGCCGGGGTGGAATTTCATCGGTTATACCGAGGGTTGCGTGGCAGAAGCCAATGACTGCCACCGTCGTAGACCTTGGCGTTAAAAAGCGCTCTAGCCTTCGTAAGGGGAAGGAAAGCCATCAGGATGCTGCTTTGTTCTTTGTGGGTGCTAGTGCTCCACTGCCAGCCTTGAATGCTCTCAAAATCGCATCGCCCTTGTCATTGCCCCTAACCCATAGGAACTTGTCAAGGATACGGATGTCATAGGGATAAGCGCTCCCCCAAAGCTGCTTGGCGTTCGCGATCGCAGTCTCATGCTTGGCCAGCAAAGCGTAGCACTGGCAGAAGAAGTCCTCTTTTTGAACACCTGCTGCTTTAGCCGCATAGCGATCATACATCGGCACAATATCTGGGCGATCGAACCACATGATCTTGGCCGTGGCACTCGGCAGAAACCAGCCCTTCTTATCGACCGGCTGCCCATATGCTTGAGCCAGCTCATGGCCGAATTTTTGCCAGGTTATGGAGTTGTGAATAGCATCGGCGTCCCTAAGCTCACCGGAAAACTTCTTCGCTAGCGTTGCAAAGATTTGCCTGTTCGCGCTGTTGTCTATCGCGCCATTACTACCATCTCCCGCCAACAAGGTCGCTGCATTACCACGCAACAGCCCATACGTCCGCAGCATCCTGCGCATCTCAACATCATGCCAACCATTCATTGCAGACTCTAATGCTGCGTGATCATGGGCGAACCAGAGGCTTTCCTGCTCCCTAACTGCCCACGCGAAGGCAAGCACATCGCTATAATCAGCCATTTTGGCAATGGCTTCGTAAGCCGTGTGAACTGCCACCGGTTGCTTTTCGTTCATTATGTGAGTTTCCAAAAAGAAAAGTGGAATCTGCTGCCTCCGACAAAAACGGGGGTCAATTAGATGTGCTACAGCGCACAATTGTCCCGGCTGGGCAAAGCCCCTGCGGATCATCCATGCCAGATCGATCCGAGGGCAACGCTTTGCCAGTAGCCTGCCGTATTGCCTGCCTGCTCCATATGCGGATGCGCTCGTCATCGCAGAGGCGGAGGCTATCACCGTCATGCACGTTGGCAATGCAAATCACCGCCGCTATCATCATAGCTATAGCCGCCATTATTCGGCCTCGAAGCCAGCCAAATGGCTACTTTCGGCAGAGAGCGTCAGCGCCTTAACCGCCGCTTTGAAGGCCGAAAGGCTGGGCATGGCAGCGCCGGGGAAATCGCTGATCGGGGACCATGCCCAGAAATCCGGTTCCACGTCCCGCGTGTAGAAACCAACTTTCAGAGGAAGCGACGGGCTGCAATATGTATTGGCAGGGTTGCCGACCAACTGGGCTGACCAAAAATCCAGATAATCCGCATCCACTTGCTGCAAGATCACGCTATCTTCGAAACCCTGACCCTTTCTCCAGAACGCTCCCGGTCTGCCGATCTCGTCAAGGAATTGTGCGCGGGTTAGCCCGCTGACAAAATTGGCCGGTAAGGTTTTCTGGAAATGCCTGAAGGGCTGGCCGGTATTGATCTCGGTTAGCAAAAAACGCGATCCGGCAAAATCAAACTGGATCGCTGGCAGCACGTCCAGGCGCTTCGGCTCGGTTTCCTTCAACGCCTCCTTGTCGCTGGTGTTGCTGCCGCAGAAGAAGCGGATGAAGGCAGGCGTAACGCGGGGGGCTTCCACCGGCTCGCACAGCGCCCGGATCGTCTCCAGCGCGTCCTCCAGCCGCTGCCCGGCCTTTTCGAGCCGGTTGGTCAGCAGCCCTTCTACATCCTCCTTGGCGTAGGCATCGAAGGCTTCCGATGTGTAGTCGGTCATCGACCGCTCAAGGCTTTTGAACAAGTCATTGTAGTCGATGATGTAGCCATATTCCTTGTCGTCGCCGTCAAGGCGATTGACCCGACAAATCGCCTGAAACAGGCCGTGGTCGGCCAATTGCTTGTCGAGATAGAGATAGGTCGCCGAAGGCGCATCGAACCCGGTCAGCAGCTTGGCCACCACAATAAGCAGCCGCATTTGCCCCGGCTCTTCGATGAACTTCTTCTTGGCGGCCTTCTCGAACTCTTCGGTGGTTTTGCCCGCCAGCATGTCGGTGTAAATCTGGTGCTGGCGCAGCTTTTCGGTCATTCCTTCGCCCGTGTCCTCTTTCTTGATATCGGCGGACGTGGGTTCATAGTTGGTGACGATGGCGCATTGCCCCTTGAGCGGGGTTTGCTGGAACATATCGTAATAACGGCAGGCGTTGTAGATGCTGTCCGACACGAGGATCGCGTTTCCGCCCGGCAGCGGAACAAGTCATCCAGAGCCGGTCCGGCAGATAAAGCAATCGACGATCTTGTGCACGTCCTGATCGCGCAGCCGGTTCTTCGGGCCGTCCTTAACGAAGCCCTTGGAGGCGTCGATCATGTAGATGCCTTCGCGGCTGGCCGTGTTCTCCTTGTCCAGCACAATAAGGCAGGCGGGAATGCCCGTGCCGAAAAAGAGGTTGGCGGGCAGGCCGATGATGCCCTTGATGTATCTCCGCTCGATCAGCTTCTTGCGGATCGCCGCCTCGGTGTTGCCGCGAAACAGCACGCCGTGCGGCATGACGATGCAGCCCTTGGCGGTCGATTTCATCGAGGCGACAACATGGAGCAGATAGGCGTAATCGCCATTCTTTTTTGGCGGGATGCCGAAATGTTCGAACCGCTCGAACTCATCCTTGTCCGGCGTGAGGCCCGTCATCCAGGCCTTGTCGGAAAAGGGCGGATTGGCGACGACGAAATCGAACCGATCCAGCACGCCATTCTTCTGGAATTGCGGTTCCGTAAGCGTGTTGCCCGGCTTCACATCGGCGGTCGGCACGTTGTGCAGGAACATATTCATTACGGCCAGACCGCGCGTCGCGACGTCCTTTTCCTGCCCATAGATGGTAAGATCGACCGGAGCCTCATGGTGCGCGCGCAGCAGCAGCGAACCCGATCCGCAAGTGGGGTCGTAGATCGTCTGGCTAGAGCTTTTCGCTTCGCGCACTCCAATCACGCGGGCCATGATTCGCGAGACCTCCGCCGGAGTGTAGAACTGCCCCTTGCTCTTGCCGCTTTCCGTGGCGAAGTGGCGCATGAGGTATTCGTAGGCGTCGCCCAAGATGTCGTCGCCGCCGGCCTGATTGGCCTTGAAGCTGAGATCGGGGCGCTTGAAGATGTTGATCAGGTTCGAGAGGCGCTTGACCTTTTCGTCGCCCTTGCCGAGCTTTTCGCTATCGTCGAAATCAGCATTATCGATGATGCCACGAAGGCTATTCTCTTCGGCCAGCGTGGCGATGATCGTATTGATGCCTTCGCCGATGTTCTTGTTACCGACCAGCTTGACCATGTCGGCGAAGCTGCCGCCTTCAGGCACAACAACAGGGGCATAGGGATCGTTGCCGTATTTGTCCGAGACCTACTTCACGAACAGTAAGACGAGGATGTAGTCCTTATAGATGGACGCATCCATGCCGCCGCGCAGCGCATTGCAGCTAGCCCAAAGCGAACTGTAAATTTGAGACTTCTTGACGGCCAAGGTGCTCGCACTCCGTGAGATAAACGTATTCACGGTGCTTAGCCATATTCGCTCGGGTCCGTCGAGAGACGCGTTGAAATCAATATACCGAGCGGCATTTTGGCAAGTAGCCAGCGGACTATCTGAGCTTCCTTGGCCCTCAAATCTTGACCTGGAGCCCTGCGATTACGGTGAATATTGGTAGCGGAGGAGGGACTCGAACCCCCGACACGCGGATTATGATTCCGCTGCTCTAACCAGCTGAGCTACTCCGCCATGCTGGGCCAACTGCGCTTTGTCAGCGCCGACCCTGCCGGTAGGGCGCGCGTCTAATCATGCGAGCACGCCGGGTCAACCGCATTTCGGAGGAAATCTTCAATCATCCAGCTTTAACCGGTGTCTCGGTTTGCAATCAGGCTATTGCACCTCGGCCCATTGCCGCAGAAGATTGTGATAAACGCCGGTCAGCCGAACGATTGCTGGATCGTTTTGGCCCGATTGCGTAGCCAAAGTCTGGATCGCCTGATCCAGTTCGAAAAGATTGGCCCGCGCAGCATCATCGCGGATCATGGACTGAACCCATAAGATACTGGCGATGCGCCTGCCGCGCGTAACTGCCTGCACCATGTGCAATGACGATGAAGGATAAAGCACTGCGCTCCCAGAACCCAGCTTGATGCTCTGCTGGCCAAAGTTCGTCTCAATCACCAGTTCTCCGCCATCATAGGCGCTCTGCTCTTCCAGAAACACCGTCATCGAAAGATCGCACCGCACGCGCCAATCTGTTCCTGCGTGAATGCGCACGGCATTGTCCACGTGAAGACCATAAGTCTGCCCGCCCGAATAGCTGTTGAACATCGGCGGTGTGATGCGGCTGGGCAAGGCAGCGGCGATGAACAGCGGATTGGCTGAAAGCGCCTCCAAGACGATTCTCCCGCCCTCGCGCGCAGCCTCGCTGTCTTCGGGCAACTGCAGATTCTGCTTTACCAGCCGTGCCTGGTGCCCGGATGTGGCGTTGCCGTCCTCCCACTGAGCTGCGTCGATGAGCGCGCGCAGGGACGCAACCTGTGCTGGTTGCAAGAGAGCAGGAATGGGTAGCAACATGATTGATGGTCAGCCTGCTGTAAGAACGAAAGGAATCTCGACCACGCCTTTGACTTTCACTGGCACGCCGCCCTGCAGCGTCGGTTGCCAACGCCAACGGCGCACCGCAGACAGAGCGGCCGCATCAAGCCGGTCAAAACCGCTGCTGCTGGCTATCGAGATCGTCTCGACCACGCCATCCACGCCCAGAACCAAAAGCAGCTTCACTGTGCCCTGTTCCTTGCGACGACGGCTTTCGAGGGGGTAGCGAGGTGGGCTGCCGGCCACCATGCGGGTGCCAAGAGAGTCCGACGAAACGGTAGCAGGCACCGCAGGCGCAGAAGACGCAGATGACGGTGCAGGAGGGACTGGCGCTGGTACGATCGCACCGGGTGGGGCAACAGTTGGAGTGAGGAACACAAGTGGCTGACTCACCGGCAACATCGATGACGTCTTTGGCGGGCTAATCTGCGTTTCAAGTCGCTTCGGCTTGGGCTGCTCATTCGTTTTGGCCGGTGGAGGTGCTGGCGGTGGCGACAAATTGATGGCGACAAGCCGCTCCTCCCTTTTGCCAACCGAATGATAGCCGATGCCCAGCAGGACCGGGACGATTGCCAGATGCACCCCCACGGCAAGGCCAATGCTGCCGATGCTGGTTTTTCTGCCCTCGCCATAGCGCCCCCCGCCCACCGATTGCGCTGCAATGATAGGGACAGTGACAGGGACAGCGGCAGCGGCAGGAGCAATGAGCATGGGTTCATCCGGGTCTGACACGAACGATGGCCCGTAATCTGTTGCTGCGAGAAGCTCTTGGCTGAGGAACATGCCAAACTCCAAATGCAGGAAATCAAGGTGGGGCCCGCACCGCCACTGCAACGCGGGCCGTTCCATCGAACTGCCGGTCAGAAGCTATAGTTGAGGCTTAGCACAGCCGAACGTGTCGGTGCGGGTTGGGCCCAGCTTCCACCAAGCTGGTTTCGCACGGTCGTTACGTACTTTTCGTTCGTGAAGTTCTGGACGTTAACTTGTGCCAGCAGGCGGTCGGTCACCGGATAGGAAACCATCAGGCGGTGGATGGTGTAGCTGGGCACGTAATAGGGCACGTAAGTGCGAGCCGTCACCTGCGCCGCAGTGGGCGAATTCAGCAGGAATTTGCCCTGATACGTGAGGCCGTAGCCCAGTTCCAGACCAGAGCCGAAGCGGTAGGTGGTGAACAGGCTGCCCGAATGCTCGGGCGTGTTGATCAGTTGCGTGCCTCCGGTGGGATCAAGCGTTCCGGCTGCCAAAGCAAGGTCCGAAATGCCCTGCAGAATCTTGGCATCAAGGTACATGTAGTTGGCAACGATCGTCCAGTTTTCGGTAATCTTGCCCGAAGCGCCGAATGACACCCCCTGAACGCGCTGCTTTCCATCCAGACGCTGCTCGATGATCGTCGGGTCACCCGATGGCACGCGGATGCTGTCCCGGTCATTGCGGAACCATGCAAGGTTGACCAGCAGCTTCTTGCCGAAGAGGTCCGCCTTTGCCCCGATTTCATAGTTCGTGGTCGTTTCCGGGGCGAGATTGCAATTGTCTGCAGCGCATGATCCATCGACCGCCGTTTGCGAGGGATTCTTCGATGTCCCGGTAGCGACATAGAGGCTGGTGTCAGGCGTCGGTTTGAATACGGCCCCCACGCGATAGGAAAACAGGTTATTGTTAATCTCGAACGGGCCGGTGGTGGCACTTACCTCGCCCAGCGTGGCGCCTGTTGTGGCATAGGAAACCGTGCGGTTGGAACCGCGCACATTTTCATACCGCACACCGCCGTTGATTTCGAACATGTCACCAAACTTGGCGGTATCAAACAGATAGCCCGAGATCGCCCGACGTGTTCCCCGGTTCACGCTGCCAAGGATGAAGTTGACCGGGCCGGTGTAGGCATTGCTGCCATACGTGAAGCCAGCCGGTCCTTGCACCACCTCGCCAGGGTTGGATATGCTGACCAGCGGGAAAGCAGGCGTGGTACCATCGGCATTGCGTGGCAGATTACCGCTTGTCTGATCAAAGTCTTCCCATAACGCCGAGCCGCCGATCACTAGCGAATGCTCGATTCCAGCTGTCGAGAACGTCGCAGTCAGATCTAGCTGATCGTAGAGCGTGCTATTGTTGATGAACCGCTGCACTCCGCGGCCACCAGTGGGCAGATAGAAGCCAGCGGGCACATTTGCCGGGCATGCCGCCTCGACCGACGGCACGGCGAAAGTGCCGGGCTGCAAGCCTGTGGAAGCAAGGCAGAACGTGCCCGTAGGCTGGCTTGTTACCGTATGCTGAGCGATCTTTTCGTACCGAGTCAGGTTTCTTACAGAAAGGCCCTTACCCAATTCTTGGGCGAAGATTGCCTGCACCGCATTGGTGACAGAATTCTGCCGGTCGAGATTGGCAAAACCATAATATCCACTGCGGTCAAAGTCCGAAAGAAATCCGCCAAGATGCGCGTAGTATCGCAACCCGTATTGGGGCATGGATTTGTCATCAAGGTGTTCGTATTGCAAGGTCAGACTGGTGGGGCCATCGACGCCGATTTTGATTGAGGGCGCAACGCCCCAGCGACGGAAGAACTCGACGTCGCGCCCGGGCACGTCATTTTCATGGTAAACCGCGTTCAGGCGCACTGCGATCAGATCGGATACGCGGCGATTGATGTCTGCCGTGGCGCGATAGTAGTTATCCGTGCCAGCGCCCGCGCTGATCACACTCTGATCAGCGGCCAAGGGCTTTTTGGTGACGAGGTTTATGTTCCCCGCAACTGAACCGCCGCCATTGAAAACAGAGTTTGCGCCGTTGGCGACCTCGATCTGTTCGATATTGTAGGTTTCATTGCGGTTCTGGAACGAACCACTGCGCACGCCATCGATTGTTACATCATTCTTGGCGTCTTGGCCGCGCAGAATTATCCGATCGCCATAACCAAAGCCCCCCTCGCCCGCACCGAACGTGATACCGGGCACCGTCTGGAGCACATCGCGCAAGGTCAGCAGGTTCTGCTGCTGGATGGACTTGGCCGAAATGACCGTGATCGTCTGCGGCGTGTCGAGCAGTGGTGCGGTGTACTTGGGCGATGCAGCCCGCTCCACCTTCACAGCCGACTCCTCGATCGCCGTATCCGTGACTGTCATGCCGCCCAAGCGTGTTCCCTCCTGCACATCCTGCGCCTGCGCAGGTCCGGCAAAGGCCATGGCGCCGACGCAGCCAAGCGCGAGAAAGGGTGGAAGAGTCTTTGTAGGTGTCATGCGGTCCCCCGGATGTAACAAGCACGTTGCAAACTGTGCATTTACGGCTATTGCGACTCACTCGCATTGTCAATGCAAGCCTCTAACTTTCTATGCTTTTTTATCTTCATGCAGGTTCCCACTCCCTCCCGTAGCCGCCAAAAATCGAAGATTTTTCCCCGAAACTAGGAGATTTGCGACAAATTACCGCAACAATCGTTCTTGCATATTATTCTCATTATAAGGATATAGCTCTGCAAATGATGATCGGAACCGTATTGCAGGAGGCCTGCTTGGAAGTGTTGCGGCGTGCGAAAGTCAAAACAGGACGCGAGACCACCGCGCGGTCAGCAACGCCCGTTGAAGGCCCAACCTGTGCGCCTAACCGCGCGGCAGAGGGCTCTCGCAAATCAAAAAAGGCAGCGCGGCAATTCTGGTTGAAACAGCTTCACGCCTGGCACTGGGTCAGTGCTGCGGTTTCGCTTTGCGCAATGTTTGTCTTTTCGATCACAGGCCTGACGCTCAATCATGCGGCAATGATCGGCGGCGAACCTGAGATTCAGACCGCGCAAGCCCAGTTGCCGCGTGAATCCCTGAAAACTCTGTCTTCAGGTCCGGCAATTGCAGCGATAACGGAAGCAGTGCCATTGCCAAAAAGAGTGGCAGACGATGTGCATCGCCTTGTTGGTGTCAAGACACAAGAGGTTGCCGCGGAGTGGTCAGACGCCGAAGTCTATGTCGCCATCCCCGGCCCCGGGCGTGATGCTTGGGTCAGCATTGATCGCATCAACGGCCGCATCGAAGCGGAAAAGACCAGCCGTGGCTGGATCTCGTTTCTGAACGATTTGCACAAAGGGCGGAACACCGGTGCTGCATGGTTCTGGTTCATCGACGTGCTGGCAGTCGCCTGCGTGGTGTTCACGTTTACCGGTCTGCTGCTGCTGCAAATCCACGCCCGCAACCGACCATCAACGTGGCCGCTGGTTGGCCTCGGCACAGCCGTTCCCCTGATCATCATCCTATTCTTTATGCACGCCTAACCTCCTTGATCGGACATAACCCCATGAAAAGAAGCCTGATCCTTGTGGCAAGTGCAGTCGCCACTCCAGCCACCGCCGGCACGATCACTGTCACCATCCCGCGCATTGCCGTGTCGGAATATCATGTTCCCTATGTGGCTGCGTGGATTGAACCTGTGGGCGGCGGCACGGCGCGTACGCTTGCCCTGTGGTACGATATCGACAAAGTCGGCAACGAGCCCGGCACCAAGTGGCTGGCCGACTTGCGCACATGGTGGCGCAAGGGAGGCCGCAGTCTGAAACTGCCCGCAAATGGCGTAAGTGGCGCAACCCGGGCTCCGGGCGCCTACCGCATTCCGATTCCGGCGAACATAAAAGCTGGGGCTTACACCCTGCATATAGAAGCCGCGCGCGAAGATGGCGGGCGCGAACTGGTGTCTGTGCCCCTCACGATCCCGGCAACCAGCGGACGCGCCTCTGGCAAATCCGAACTGGGCTCCATCGTCATTTCCTCACGCTGAAGCCCTGCCACCTCCGCTTAACCGAAAGGCTTATTCATGTTTGCCAAGTCCCTCTTGCTGGCCGCCACTGTCGGCTTTGCCGCGCCAGCCAGCGCACACAACGCCTGGCTTCTGCCTTCCACCACAGTGCTGTCCGACACGGGACAAAGTGTGACCGTGGACATGGGCGCATCAACCGCCCCCTTCGAGGCAAACCATGCCGCTCTTCCAGCAGAGAACGTCAAGGTCTGGGCGCCTGACGGCACGATGGGCACAATCGAAAATGCTGCACGCGGACGCTACCGCTCGACATTCGATGTGAAGATCGACAAAACTGGTACGTGGCGAATCGGCATGGAAAACAATAGCATAGGCGGCACGTTCAAAGTGAATGGTGAAACGTGGATGATCGGCCGCCGCCGAGGACCTGCGCCTTCACAGCAGGCAGCGTCCGGCATGACCCCGTCTGCTTCAACGCCTGCTTCAACGCCTGCTTCGCCACCTGCCCAGCAGGTAACAACCGGAAGCCGACCACAGATTGATCCCAGCCATGTGATCGCCTCAATCGATGAAATCCCTGTCGGCGCAACCGATCTTGCTCTTACCGAAACCACAGGCCGCAATGAATTCTTCGTCAGTGCAGGGGAACCGAATGACGCTTTGTTCAAACCAGCGAACAAAGGGCTGGAATTCATGCCTGTAACAATGCCGACTGATCTCGTGTCCAACGAACCCGGCCAGTTTCGTTTTCTCATCGATGGCAAGCCCGCTGCAGGGCTCGACGTCGAAGTGATCCCCGGTGGACGCCGCTATCGCGAAACGGATCAGACCCAGAAACTGAAAACAGACGCACAGGGCCTGCTGACGATCACGTGGCCGGGCGCAGGTGTTTACTGGCTCAATACCGCGCATTCCGACGATAAGCCCAGCAACCCGAAGGCATCCAAACGCCGCATGACCTACACCGCCACACTGGAAGTACTTGCGCCTTGAATGCATTCACACCGTTTCTCAGAATTGCGGTGCCTGTTGAAATAGATGGTGCAGCGCTGCGGGGTGGCGATCCCGCAGCGCCAGTGCGCATGTTGTCCGGCAGGACCATGGGTACGACATGGCAAGTTCAGGCCGTCATTCCAAATAACATCAGCCATGAAGCAAACTCGCTGCAAGGCAGGATACAGACGCTTCTGGACAGGCTGTCAGACCAAATGAGCCATTGGGATGCGGCATCGGACCTGTCTCGGTTCAATCGATCTGCACCCGGAACGATTATCACTCTGCCCAAAGATTTTGCGAAAGTCATCGAATGTGGGCTTGAAATCGCTCGAAAAAGTGAAGGCGCGTTCGATCCGGCCATCGGACGGGTGACGGACCTATGGGGCCTCGGCCCTCGCCCTGCCAATCGACGACCTCAGAACGCCGCCATTGCGCAGGCCCAGCATCTTTCCGGCTGGACCCGCCTTGTTTTTGATTGGAGCACGGCCCAGTTGCGCCAACCGGGCGGGACATGGCTTGATTTGTCCGGGATTGCCAAAGGGTATGCGGCAGATGCCGTGGCAGACTATCTTGCCGATCGTGGCATCAGGCATGCACTGGTGGAAATCGGCGGCGAACTGGTTGGGCGTGGCAGGCGCCCGGATGGCGATCCATGGTGGGTGGATGTTGAGAACCCGCCGGACTTTTGCCTACCCGGCCTTCGGATCGCGCTGCACCAACTGGCTGTTGCCACATCGGGCGATTATCTGCGCGGCGCACACACGCTGAACCCGCGCACTGGACGGCCCGCCATTCACGATACGACGGCTGTCACCGTCCTGCATCCGCGCTGCATCGAAGCCGATGCTTGGGCAACCGCACTCAGCGTAAGTGAATTGGGCGAGGCCCAAACGCTTGCCCAGCGCCATGATCTGGCAGTGCGGATTGTGTTGCGCAAAGGCGACGAATGGCTCAGCCCTGCGCTTGAGGCCATGCTTTGAGCGCTCTACTCCCGCCGTTGCAGCGCATTCCGCCTCAGATCGCCGCAGTCTGCGATTATGAAATCTATGCTCAGGACCGCATCGAACCCGGCGCCTGGGCTTATATCAATGGCGGAGTAGGCGATGAATGGACGCTCCGCGAAAACACCGCGGCATTTGCGCGCCTTCCGCTGCGCACCCGTACGTTGCGCCCGATGCAGGGGGCAACCACCGCGCTAAGCCTTTTGGGAGCAGACCTCGCCGCCCCCATCCTGATTGCGCCCACCGCCTTTCACAGGCTTGTCCACCCAGATGGCGAACTGGCAACCGCGCTGGCAGCAGGGGCCACGGAAAGCGCAATGGTGGTAAGCACGCAATCGAGCGTCACGATGGAAGACATTGCGACAGCGGCGGCTGGACCACTGTGGTTCCAGCTCTATATTCAGCCAGACCGGGAATTCACCGAACGACTTGTCAGGCGCGCCGAAGCTGCAGGGTATCAAGCCTTGGTGCTGACAGTGGATTCTCCGGTCAACGGCGTCCGCAATGCCGAGGCCAGAGCAAGCTTTGCCCTGCCGCACCATATTCGCGCCGTAAATCTTGAAGGGATGCGCCACCTGGCACCCGGCCCCGATGGTGCCCTGCTGTTCGGCACACCGCTGATCGAAAGTATGCCCAATTGGCAGGATGTGGCGTGGTTGCGCAGCCTCACACGCCTGCCGCTGGTGATCAAGGGTATTGTCGATCCTGAGGATGCCCAGCGCGCGCTGGATTGCGGGATCGATGGCCTGATCGTTTCCAATCACGGCGGGCGCACGCTGGATGGGGTTCCGGCCGCGATCGATCTGCTGCCTGCTATCGCGAAGACTGTGGCCGGACGGGTGCCGCTGTTGTTGGATGGCGGCGTCCGGCGCGGAACTGATGTGCTGCGCGCACTAGCGCTTGGCGCGGATGCCGTTCTTGTTGGCAGACCAGTGCTCCATGCACTGGCCACGGCAGGCGCGCTGGGTGTTGCCCATGCACTGCGCGTATTGCGCGCCGAACTTGAACTCGCCATGGCCCTGACAGGCTGCCAAACGCTAAACGAGATCGATGAAGGCTGCCTGTTTGGCAGACGCGCGGACTAGCCGACGAAAGCCCGCTCGATTACGAAATCGCCCGGCTTGGCGTTCGACCCTTCGGTAAAGCCCATGCTCTGTAGCTTTTCCGAAAACTCCTTGATCATGTCCATGCTGCCACACATCATCACTCTGTCGGTTTCAGGATCCAGCGCACGCGGACCTGAAAGACCATCGAACAGTCGGCCGTTTTCGATCAATTCGCCAATCCGCCCGGATGTGTGAAACGCCTCGCGCGTTACGGTTGGCACATACGTGAACTGCCGCGCCGCTTCTTCTGATACGAGCGGATCTTCGGCCAGCTTGCTTTCCAGTTCCTCTCGGAAGGCAAGGTCGCTGACCCGGCGCACGGAGTGCACCACGATCACCTGTTCATACTGCTCATACACATCGGGATCGCGGATCAGCGAGAGGAAGGGCGCAAGACCGGTTCCGGTGGCCAGCATGAACAGCCGCTTGCCCGGCAGCAGAGCATCGGTCACCAGTGTGCCGGTCGGCTTGCGGCCCAGATAGATCTGGTCCCCCACCTGCACATGCTGCAGCCGCGATGTCAGCGGGCCGTCCTCGACCTTGATCGAGAGGATATCGAGCTCCTCTGCCCATGCGGGGCTGGCGATCGAATAGGCGCGCAGCAGCGGCTTGCCATTCACCTGCAAGCCCAGCATCACAAACTCGCCCGAACGGAAGCGGAACGAAGGAGGCCTGGTGATCGTGAAGCTGAACAAATGTTCGTTCCAATGCCGCACGGAACACACTTTCTCGACCGAAAGCGCGCCTGTGGGCTCCAGTTCGACAAACGGTTCAGACGTTTCGGCGGTCATGGGCAGAACTCGAAAATCTAGAGGAAAACGAAATGTATAAGCCTGGCCAGAGGTCCGGGCAGGCAAAACCGCACACCCAAAGCGCAACGGCCAGCCGCCCTCTGGCAGGTTGCGGCCCTCGTAGTAACACACATTTTTTCGGCAAGCATAAACATGCGCTTTTGCCCTTTGCGTCCCGCAAAATGCAGTTGGGAGGCATCATTCCGGCATGCTGACCTGCGCCCTACAGGCGTGACAAGGCCGCACGTTGCCCCTATCCGGCGCGCAGAATGGATTCGTTGCGCTCTCTTTTGCGGCAAAATCGTGCTCTGGCCCTGATGCTGGTGCTGGCGGCGCTGTGCATGAAGGCGGTGGTGCCCACCGGTTTCATGATTGGGGCGCAGTCAAAAACCCTGACTGTGCTGATCTGCGACGAATCTTTCGGCAATCACGCGGCAAAGCAGATCGCGGTGCCGATGAAACCTGGCTCCGGCAAACCCGCAGCCAAGGGCATGAACGGCGATTGTCCGTTTGCCTCGCACGGCATGGCCGCATTGCCGGGCATGGACCCGATCCAGCTTGCGCTTGCCCTTCTGTTCATTCTGGCGCTGGGCTTTGCGCCAGTCAGCGTGCCCCAGCCCCGGCGGCTGTCGCATCTGCGTCCGCCTTTGCGCGGACCGCCTGCGCTGGCCTGACAGGCCGACGGCGCACTTTCTTTCCCTGAAGCGTCCGGTCGGCCACCGAGCCAACCTTAAAAGGCCTCCCGGCCTGATCTGACACGTTTTCAGGATCCCAATCCATGTCGAACTACGCCTTTCGCGCGGCCATGATGGCCAGCGTCACCACACTCACGCCTGCCAGTGTGCCCGCCCAAGCTCAGGGCATCGGTCAGCAGCAAGACGTCATCATCGTCACCGCATCGCGCACCGGCACGCTCACGGCCCCCACCACCGATGAAGCTCGCGCCGCACTTGAGCGCATTCCGGGTGCCATCGGCTTTGTCGATAGCAGCACCTTCGCTGACGACTTCACGCAAAGCATCGGCGATGCGCTGGCGCTGACGCCGGGTGTCTTCGCCGATAACAGCGCCCAGCGCGAAAGCCGCATCTCGATCCGTGGCTCAGGCCTCAATTCAGGGTTCGAGCGGCGGGGCCTGACCGTGTTGCGCGATGGCGTGCCGATCAGCCGGGCCAGTGGCAGCACCGAGTTTCAGGAAGTCGACCCGCTCACGATCCGCTATCTGGAAGTCTACAAGGGCGCAAACGGCCTGCAATTCGGCGCAGCATCGCTGGGCGGCGCCGTCAACGTCGTCAGCCCAACCGGCCGCACCGCACAAGCGCCCAACGCAGCGCGGATCGAGGGCGGCAGCTTTGAAACCGTGCGTGGGAACTTCTCGGTCTCGGGCGCGAGCGATACGGTAGATTACTTCGTCGGCCTCACGGGCCTCACCAGCCAGGGCTACCGCGAGCACAGTTCGGTCAAGAGCGTGTACGGCCATGGCAACATTGGCATAAAGCTTTCGCCCGAAATCGAGACCCGGTTCTATTTCACCGGGCTCAGCGACAACTTCGAACTCGCCGGATCGCTGCGCCTTGCCGACGCGCTGGCCAACCCGCGCGCGGCAGGCCGCCCGGTAACTGTCGGACCGTTCGCACCGGGCGGTGCCGTCACCGTGCTCGATCCCGGCCCGGTCGCCGATGACTGGGACCGCAATCTCGATGTGCTGCGCCTGTCCAATGTGACGGCATTTTCCTTCGGCCAGACGAAGCTCGAGGTTGGCGGCTGGTACGCCCGCCGCGTGCTCGATCACGCCATCACCCGCTTTGCCGGGATCATCGCTCAAGCAGAAGACGAGTTTGGCGGCTCGTTGCGCCTGTCTGGCCAGTTCGCGCTTGGTGCTGGCGATGCGCGCTGGACCGTTGGCGGCTGGCATGCCTTTTCGTCCAACGACGCCAAGACGTTCGCCAATGTCTCGGGCGCGCGCGGCGCATTGCGCACGCGGTCGGATCAGGATTCTGCCACCACCACGGGCTTTGCCGAAATCGATGTGCCGCTCTCCGGCTGGCTGAATGCCATCGGCAGCGGCCAGTATTCGCGCGTGGTGCGCGATGTGACCGGGCAACTCGTAACGGTCAGCGGACGCGGCGAATACGACCAGTTCAATCCGCGCTTCGGCCTGATCGCCAAGGTCGGGGAAAGCGCGCAGGTCTTTGGCAACGTGAGCCGCAGCTTCGAACCGCCCAGCCTTGCCGACCTCACATCAGGCGGAGCCACGCCTTTCGCGCCGCTCGATCCCCAGCGTGCGACGACCTTCGAGATCGGCACGCGCGGTCAGCAAGGCGCGCTTTCCTGGGACATTGCCGTCTATCGCGCCGAGATCGAAAACGAATTCATCGATAATGCGATCAACAACGGCGCAACGACGGTAACCGTAAACGCCAACCGCACGATCCATCAGGGGATCGAGGCAGGTCTCGATCTGTTCATCGCCAAGGAAGCGTTGCAGGCTCGCGGAGAACAGCTGCGCCTGAGCCTAGCCTACACGCTTAACGACTTCCGCTTCGATAAGGACGCCTTGTTCGGCAACAACACGCTGGCAGGTGTCCCCCGCCACTTGCTCAATGCCGAAGCGCGATTTGATCGCAAGGACAGCTTCTACCTCTCGGCCAATGTGCGCTGGGTGCCGCAGGGGCCATGGGCGGACTATGCCAATACCGAACGCCCCGATGGCTACGAATGGGTCGGGCTGACTGCCGGGGTCTATCTGATGAAGGGCCTGAAGCTGTTCGCCTCGGTCGAAAACCTGTTCGACGTACGCCACATTTCCAACGTCTCCACCGTCACAAACCAGTCGCGCGAACGTGCGGCGATCTACACTCCGGGTCAGGGCCGCGCCATTTATGGCGGCCTGAGCTTCGGTCTCTAAGGGGCGGGCGGTATGACTACCAAAGCAAAAATGGGCCGCTGGTCGTTTTCAAAGCACCAGTGGTTGGCCCTGATCGGCGGGATTTCGCTGCTGATCTGGGGCCTCTCCGGCCTCACCCACGTGTGGCTTTCGCTGTTTGGGCCACAGCAGGCGGTGTTCATGCCGCCTACCCAACCCGTCGATCTGGCGGGATCGAAGCCGGTGGCGCAAACACTTGCCGCCGCCGGCATCACCCGCCCGGTCGCCGTGCGCACCGTGCCCTCGGCTCACGGCACGCTGTATCAGGTGACAACCGATCCACTGGGCGAGCGACGCTATTTTAATCCAGCCAGCGGGGCCGAAATAGCGGGACAGGACCAGTTGCAGGCTGAGTACCTGGCCCGGCACTGGCTGGCTGAAAAGCGCGCAGTTACCTCAATCAATCTGCAAACCGCGTTCGATGACGATTATCCTTGGGTCAATCGGCAGCTTCCAGTCTGGAAAGTGCGGTTTGCAGGTGACGAAGGCCTTGTCGCCTATATCCACACCGAAACCGGCAGCCTTGCTGCGGTGAGTACCCACGCCAAGGCCGCACAGCAGCGCGTATTCCGCTGGCTCCACACATGGGACTGGTTCCCGCAATCTGCCGAATGGCTGCGCGTGGCCGTCGTAGGCCTCATGGTTTCCAGCCTCGCCGCGCTGGCGATCACCGGCATCATGATGCTGGTGGCAATCCGCCGCGCCAAACGTCTTCCCGGTGCGCGCGGGTGGCACCGCATGTCGGGCTATGTCCTTGCGCTCCCGTTGTTGATGTTCTCGCTCAGCGGAATCTACCACCTTGTGCAATTCTCGCTCGAACCGCCCGTGAGCCAGTTGCGCATGGCCCGCCCTCTGGACTTGTCGGCAGGGCGCTATCCGGTGGGTCAGGACTGGGCCAAGCTGGCGCAAGGCAGGCAGGTGCGCGGATTGTCGCTGGTCGAAGGCCCGCAAGGCCAGCCGCTCTATCGCCTCGATCTTGCTGCTGCCCCAATGGCCTCGGGCGGCGAACATGATCATCATGCGCATAAAATGCCCACGTCTGCCAACGCCATCCGCAAGGCACGTTTCGATGGCCTGCAACCGGGCGGCGCTGCGCTCTATGTCGATGTCGTCACGGGCAAGCCACTACCATTGGCCGACCGTGAACTGGCGCTGACCATTGCAAAGCGATTGGCCGGGGCCGACGCTCCCGTTACCGGCGCCACACTGGTCACCCGCTTTGGCACGGACTACGATTTCCGCAACAAGCGCCTGCCGGTGTGGAAAGTGGATTTCGGCGAGCCGGTCGATGCCAGCCTGTTCGTCGATCCAGCTACCGGCGTGCTCGCAGATCGGGTGGAGAACTGGCAAAAGCCCGAACGCGTGGTGTTCAGCCTGATCCACAAATGGAACTTCCTGTTCCCGGTGGGCAAGCTCGCGCTCAATGGCATTGTCGGTGGAGCAACACTTGCGCTGATCGTGCTGATGGCTGGGATTGGGCTATGGTTAGACATCCGGCGGCGCAAGCAGCGCGCTAAGCAACGCAAAGTCTAAAGTAAAAACAGCGGCGGCCCCAATCGCGGGGCCGCCGTCAATACAGCATGATCAAGCGATGTCCTTGATCTTCAGCTTCGGCTTCAATTCCGTTGCCGCTTTCTCTTCGCGCTTCCGCCGCTCGAAAACATTGAGCATGTATTGCCGATCAGCCTCGGTCAGAACCTCGACGCTGGCCACGAACTGCTCCGTCTCCTCTTCGCGGATATGGTGCAGGTATTTGTGCTGGAGATCGGCAAAGCGCTCCATCCACTTCTTCGTGCCCATATCGCGTGCGGTCAGGTCATCCAGCATCTTGTCGATGGTCTTGTGCTCAGCCACAGCATGCCGCGCATCCTCGGTTGTTTCCGGGTTGCGCAATATGGTGGACCACAAGGCCTGTTCTTCGGCCGCCGCATGCGATTTCAATTCGAGCACCAGTTCCTCGAACAGCGCCACACGATCCTTGGACTTGCCGTCAGTCGCTTCGATCATGGCCAGCAAAGCGCGGTGACGGTCATGATCTTCGATCAACCTGCCAAACACATCTGGGAGTCCGCGCAAGTCCGTCTCGGGCGTCTGGCCAATGCGTGCCGGTACATCCGGCGCAATCGCTTTGGCCTTTGCGACGCCCTTTGCCTTGGCTTGCGCAGGGGTTTCCTGCTCTTTCCTGGCGGGCTTTGCTTTTTTTGCTGGCATCGAATGGCTTCCCGACGAAATATACAGATTGGAGCGACGGACCTGCTTACCGGCCCTGCTTCTTCTTCATCGCGCGCGATACAAGCCAGCCGCCCGCAGCGGCGGCAATCATTCCACCAGGTCCCATGCGCCGCAGTACCATAGGCACGACTGTCGCGGCGACCACGCCAGCCATTGCGCCGCCGCTTTCGCTCATTCCGGGGGTGTGCTTGGCAATCTTCTTGCCAATCATTGCAGTTACAATCTTGCCCAGCATGTGAACTCCTCTTTCACGGCCTTGAACCCGCGCCCGAAGACATGGTTCCCGGCCCGATGAAAGAGCTATGCCTCGCTCATGAATGCGTCAATCGCCCCAAGGTGACGCACCACGGCGTCGTGCGGCAAGAACGATCCGGTAAAGCTGTTGCGCACCAAATTGGCCAGATCATCACGCGAAAGTCCGCGCGCCGCTGCCACCGCTCGGTAATTGTCAGCAACGTAGCCCCCAAAGTAGGCCGGATCATCGGAGTTGATCGTCGGTTTCAAACCCTCGGCCAGCATCCGGTCAATTGGATGGTCCACCAGATCGCCCACCACGCACAGCTTCAGGTTCGACAGCGGGCACACCGTCAGCGTCATCCCCTCGTGCGCCAGTCGCTGCACTAACGCAGCGTTTTCCAGTGCCCGGTTGCCATGATCAATCCGGTCCACATGCAGCAGGTCCAGCGCTTCATAAACATATTCCGGCGGGCCTTCCTCGCCCGCGTGGGCCACCAGTTTCAGCCCCTTTTTACGCGCTGCGGCGAAAACACGCTGAAACTTTGCCGGCGGATGGCCAACTTCGCTTGAATCCAGACCAACTGCCGCAATTTTGTCCAACCACGGTTCAGCCATAGCCAGCGTTTCAAATGCCGCTTCTTCGGACAGATGCCGAAGGAAACTCATGATCAGCGCGCTGGTCATGCCATGCTTGGTTTCGGCCCCGGCCATGGCGGTCAGCAGTCCTCGGATCACCGTGTCAAAGGCAATGCCTCGGTCCATGTGGGTCTGCGGATCGAACATGATCTCGGCATGCACCACGCCATCAGCCGCCGCCCGGTCAAAATAGGCCATCGCCAGATCATGGAAATCCGCCTCGGTCACCAGCACGCCTGCCCCAGCGTAATATATGTCGAGGAAGTCCTGAAGATTGGAAAAGGCATAGGCCGCACGCACTTCATCCACACTGACATAGGGGATCGCGATGCCATTGCGTTCGGCCAGCGCGAACATCAGTTCCGGCTCAAGGCTGCCTTCAATGTGCAGGTGGAGTTCGGCCTTGGGCAGGCGGACGATAAAGCTGTCGAGATCGGTCATGCCGATTGCCTTACTCCATCCCGGTCCCAAGCACAGCGTCCCAATACGTATGTTCGGCGCACCGCGCGGTCATCGCCCAGCACCTGCAACGCAAACAAGCGCTCGGCCAATGTCGCCCCGGCGGTACGGCGGCCGAGAAGCGGCGTTGCCTTGTCGTCCAGCACCACGAAGTCGGCCTCCTGCCCTTCGGCCAGCATGCCCACATCCCCATCGATATGCAGCAACCGCGCCGAACCGCCGGTTGCCAGCCACAGCGCGCGAAACGGGTCCAGCCGGTAGCCCTTGAACAGCCCCGCCTGATAGGCAATCCCCGCGTTGTGCAGCAGCGACAGCGACGTTCCCGCGCCGATATCTGACCCAAGGCCGAGCCGTACGCCAAGCCGTTCGGCTTGCGCAAAGTCGAACATGCCAGAGCCAAGGAACAAGTTCGAACTCGGGCAAACGGCCACCCCTGCGCCGCTCTTCGCCAATCTTGCGCAAGACCGGTCTGGCAGATGCACACCATGGGCAAAGACCGAATGGTCGGTCACCAGCCCGAAGCGGTCATAAACGTCGAGGTAATCTGCAGCCATCGGGAAACGCGCAGCCACTTCAGCAATTTCGCGCGTGTTTTCGGCCAGATGGGTGTGCAGCAGCACGCCGGGGTGATCGGCCACCAGCTTGCCCGCGCTTTCCAGCTGCTCATCACTTGACGTCAGCGCAAAGCGCGGCGTCACCGCATAGGTCAGCCGACCCTGTCGATGCCAGCGCCGGATCAGGTCAACGCTTTCGGCCATTCCGCTCTGCGGCGTATCCTTCAGCCCCTCTGGCCCCAGATCCATCAACACTTTGCCACAAGCCATGCGCAAGTTCCGCGCTTGCGCCGCCGCAAAGAACGCGTCGACCGATGCTGCGTGGACTGTGCCAAACACTAGCGCGCTCGTCGTGCCATGGCGCAGCAACTCGTCCAGAAACACCTCTGCCACGGCGCTGGCATGGGCCGGATCGGCAAAGGCCTTTTCCGCCGGAAAGATGTGCCGCTCCAGCCAGTCCAGCAGTTGTTCGCCATGGCTGGCGATCCGGTCCAGTTGGGGATAATGAACATGTGCATCGATGAAGCCGGGGACGATTAACCCCGACAAAGCTTCGATTTCGAGACCGGGGAAACGCGGAGAAACCTGCGCAAAAGCCCCGCGCGCCACAATCCGGCCGGCTTCGACCACCAGCAGGCCATCAGCATCATGCTGCAGCGCATCGGGCGCTTCGGCTGGATCGTGGGCGAGACTCAGAATTTCCCCACGAAAACCCTGCAAGGTCATGCCGCCACAGCCTGCACCTGTGCCAATTGCGGCAATTGTAGCAGTTGGGCCAAAACGGCCACGGCGATCACATCCGGCTCCTTGCCGGTCACCCCAGGCAGACCGATCGGGCAAGTCAGCCTCCCGCGCGCCGCTGCCGAAATTCCATCACGCTCCAACCGCGCCATGAACCGCACGCGTTTGGTCTTTGATCCGATCAACCCGGTAAAGGCCAGCGGTGCGCGCGCCAATGCCGCGTGGGTCAGCCGATAATCCAGCCCGTGATCGTGCGTCATGATCACCATCGCTGCATCATCCGGCGCGTCAGCCACACATTGCGCAATCGCGCTTTCGGGCACCACCGCCACGCCATCGATGGTTTCGAATGCCGGGCGCGTATCGAACCACGCCAGCCGCAGCGGCAAACCACCGACATGGCGCGCAATCGCCTGCCCCACATGGCCCGCGCCAAACAGATAGAGTGGACGGCGCCAGATACCGATCGCTTCGGCAAGGCTGGATCCCGCTTGCGGACGGTCCCCGCGCGCGGAAATCGGCATGGCCGGCCCATCGCCAACCCGCCGCTCAATGGTGCCGGGCTTCAGGTGGCTAACGAGCACCCGCCCTTCACCTGCATCCCCCAGCCAGCCGAGCGCAGCAGGATCGACATGTTCGATCAGCAGTCGCACGCGCCCGCCGCAGCACTGGCCCAGCAGCGGCCCCAATGGATAGTCCTGCACCCGCCACGTGCCCGCCGGATGGTCCAGCATTGCCCTAGCCTGCTCAATTGCCCGAAATTCGAGCGCGCCGCCGCCGATGGTGCCGTGTTCACCCTGCGCGGTCACCAGCATCCGCGTGCCCGCCCCGCGCGGGGCAGAGCCCTCGGTGGCCAGCACGCTGATCATCGCCACAGGGCCCTGCCGTGGCAGCGTGCGCAACTGTTCGATCCACTCCATCACGCCCCTCCCCCATGCTCGTTTGCCCTGTGCGCCGCAATCGCGCGCAGCACTGCCTCAGGCGTGGCTGGGGCATCGAGCGGAGGAAGTTCGCGCCACTCTGGGTTGGTCGCAGCAATCGCTGCACTGATCGCGCAGAAAACTGAATTGGCCAGCATCAGCGGAGGCTCTCCCACCGCCTTGGAGCGGTGGATCGTCGGCTTGGCGTTCTCCCCATCCCACAGATCGATGCGCAGCCGCTTGGGCCGGTCCGATGCAGTAGGCACCTTGTAGGTTGCGGGCGAATGGTTGAGCAGCCGTCCCTTGGTGTCCCACTCCACCACTTCGGTGGTCAGCCAGCCCTGCCCCTGCACAAACCCGCCCTCGATCTGCCCCCGGTCAATCGCCGGGTTCAGCGAGCGGCCCACGTCATGCAGAATGTCTACCGCCAGCACCTTGTGCTCACCGGTCAATGTGTCGATCACCACTTCCGAAACCGCCGCGCCATAAGCGAAGTAATAAAATGGGCGGCCCTTGTGACGCGAACGGTCATATTCAATCTCGGGCGTCGCATAGAACCCCGTTGATGACAGCGAAATCCGCCCCAGCCACGCCTTGCGCGCAGCATCGGCAAAGCTCAGACGCGTGTCGCCCGCAATCACCCCATCTGCGGTAAACTGCACATCCCCACCAAAAGCCCGCGCCAAGAACGCCGCCATCCGCTCGCGGATCGCCATGGCCGCACGGTGCGCCGCCATGCCGTTAAGATCCGCCCCCGATGACGCCGCCGTGGCCGAGGTATTGGGCACCTTGTCGGTCCGAGTCGCGGTGATCCGCACCTGCCCGACCGGCACCGCAAACACGTCCGCAACGATCTGCGCTACCTTGATGTAAAGCCCCTGCCCCATCTCGGTCCCGCCATGGTTCACCTGGATCGAGCCATCGGCATAGACATGCACCAACGCGCCCGCCTGGTTGAGGTGCGTGGTGGTAAAGCTGATCCCGAACTTCACCGGCGTCAGCGCAATGCCCTTTTTCAGCACCGGACTGCCCGCATTGAACGCCGCTATGGCCTCGCGCCGGGCATCGTAGCGCGACGTTTCCCGAAGCCGCTCAATCAGTTGCGGGGCGATGTTGTCTTCCAGCCTCATGCCATAAGGCGTCACATCGCGCCCCGGCCGATAAAGATTGCATGCCCGCACTTCCAACGGATCGAGCCCCAGCCGCGCCGCTACATGATCGCACACCCGCTCAATCGCCAGCATCCCCTGCGGCCCGCCAAAACCGCGGAAGGCGGTGGCTGAGACGGTATTGGTCTTCAACCGCTCCGAAACGATCTCCACATCGGGCAGGAAATAGCAGTTGTCGGCATGGAACATCGTACGGTCATTGATGCCCGGCGACAGGTCCATCGTCGCCCCGCAGCGCCCGCCAAAGCGCAAGCGCACCGCCGTCAGCAGCCCATCAACATCGTGCCCCGCTTCGTAATCGACCACGAAATCATGGCGCTTGCCAGTCGTGATCATGTCGTCATCGCGGTCGCACCGGAACTTGGCGGGCCGCCCGGTATGATGCGCCACCAAAGCGGCGGCAGCGGCAAACAGAGCGGCCTGACTTTCCTTGCCGCCGAATGCCCCGCCCATGCGGCGCACTTCCACGGTCACATCGGCGCTGGTCTTGTTCAGCAGCAGCGCCACCAGATGCTGCACTTCGCTGGGGTGCTGGCTGGACGAAACGACATGAATCTGCCCATCCTCCCCCGCCCGCGCATGGGCAATTTGCCCTTCAAGATAGAAGTGATCCTGCGCCCCAATCTTCAAGGACCCTGCCAACCGGTGCGGCGCAGCATCCAGCGCAGCATCGGCATCCCCCTGCGCCATGCGCTGATCCGCCTCGATCCGCATACCCGCCGCCCGCGCCTGCTCCACCGTGATTGCAGCTTCCAGCGGTTCATAATCGATCCGCCCCAGCCGCGCCGCCTTGCGCGCGGCCATGCGTGTTTCTGCCGCCACCAGAAACACCGGCTGCCCATGGCTGACCACCTCGCCATCGGCCAACACGCGATCATCGTGCGCAATCGGCCCGACGTTGTTTTCGCCCGGAATGTCGGCTGCGGTATAGACTGCCACAACGCCCGGAAACGCCCGCACCGCCGCAAGGTCCATGCCCACAATCCGCGCGCGCGCCTCGGTAGAAAGTCCGAACGCCAGGTGCAGCATGCCCACTGGTTCCGGCTCATCATCCACATAGCGCGCCTGCCCGGCCACGTGCAGATGCGCGCTGTCATGCGGGTTTGATGGCTTGGCCTCCACCGGCCAGAGCGGATCGGCGTCAGCCATCAGCACGCCTCCACATCAAGCACGCAAACGCCCGCGCCCTGCTCGCGATGCCACAGCCGCCACAGCAGCGCAGAAGCCGCCTCAATGCGATAGGCAGACGTCCCGCGCACATCGGTCAAAGGCTGAAAGTCCCCGCGCAAGGCCTCTGCCGCAGCAGCTATAGTAACCTCGGCGAACGGATGCCCAACCAGCGCCGCTTCACACCCCTGTGCGCGCCGGGGCGTTGCCGCCATGCCGCCAAAGGCCACGCGCGCCGCCGTGATCATCCCGCCCTCAACCGTCAGCGCAAAGGCTCCCAGCACCGCTGAAATATCGCTGTCAAACCGCCGCGAAAGCTTGGAAATGTGCACCACTGTTCCAGCTGCGGGACGCGGCACAAACACGCTCTCCACAAACTCGCCGGGCTGGCGGTCCTGCTTGCCGTAATCGAGGAAATAGTCCTCCAACGGCATCGTCCGCCGCCCCGCCGCAGACCGCAGCGTTAATTCCGCCCCCATTGCGATCAGCGCGGGCGGGCCGTCTCCAATCGGTGATCCATTGGCGATATTACCACAGACCGTGGCCGAGCTGCGCACTTGCAGGCCCCCGATGCGCCGCACCAGCTCACCCAGATCTGGATGCAGCCGCACCATGGCCGCATGGGCTTGCGCATAGCGCACCCCCGCCCCAATCCTCAGGCCCGCGCCCGTCTCCTCGATGCCTTTCAAATCGGCCACATCGCCGATGAACACCACGGTCTGCAAATCGCGCAAGCCCTTGGTCACCCACAGACCGACATCGGTTGCGCCCGCCACGATCCGCGCATCAGGATGCGCTGCCAGAATATCGGCAAGCTCTTGTGAGGAACGCGGCGCAAACCATTGCCTCCCCTCAAAAGTCCCGCTGGCATCATCGCCCAATCCGGCCAAAGCCTGCGCCAGTCCACTATCGTCTTGCACCAACCTCGATACGGTCTCTCCGGCCTCCAGGATCGGGCCATAGCCGGTGCAGCGGCACAAGTTGCCCGCAATTACATCGGCCACCGGCAACTCGCTCCCCAGCGCACCAATCGCCCGGCCGTGGAGCGACATCACGAACCCCGGCGTGCAAAACCCGCACTGCGAACTGCCATTGGCCGCCATGCAGGCCTGCAGCGGATTGAGCGCTCCTCCACGAGCAAGACTCTCCACTGTCATCAAAGCTTTACCGTGCAACATCGGCAGAAAAGCGATACAGGCATTGACCGCACGCCATTGCACCTGATCGCCAGAAAGTTCTCCCACCAGCACCGTGCAGGCCCCGCAATCGCCCTCGGCGCAGCCCTCCTTGGTGCCGATGCGGCGCAATGGTCCGCGCAGATATTCCAGCAATGTGCCCGTTGGATCGCAAGGCGTAATCTCCACCACATCACCATCCAGCAGAAACTTCACGCTCATCGCTCAGCTCCCCCGGTAGGTGGAATAGGCAAAGGGCGAGACCAGCAGCGGCACATGGTAATGCCCCGGACCAGCCAGACCAAAAGCGATGCGCACTTCATCCAGAAACGGCGGCTCCGGCAGGGTTACGCCCATCCCGCTGAAATAGGCTGCCACGGCAAAGACCAGTGCATATTGGCCCGGCACAAGCTCAGGCATCGCCTCGCTCAGGCCCGGACAGCGCCCATCAGAATTGGTCACGCCGGTGTAAAGCACCGTGCCCGCCTTGTCCTCCAACCGCAGTTTCACTTCGCTGGCGGGCAAACCGTGCATCGTGTCCAGCACATGGGTGGAAAGCGTGGTCATTGCGGTGCTCCTGCAGCAATCCACCGGCCCAGCGCATCGCGCTCGGCGCGGGTCATGCCAGTCATGTTCCCCATCGGCATAATCTCGGCATCTACGGCAACCTTCTTGATACGGTCCGCCGCCGTGCGGCTGTGGTCATAAGTATCGAGCATCACCCCCAGCGGCGGCGCGGTGAACGCCTCGCTAGTGGGCTTGGCTGCATGGCAACTGGTGCAGTGCTTCTGGAAGATCGGCTGGACGCTGGCCCATGTTGCAGGCCCGGTGGAAGCATCTGCCTCCTGCGCCACCGAGGGCAACGTCGCCTTCTCCGCCGAAACATATGTCACACTAATCAGCGCCATAACGCCCGCCACTGCCAGCGCCCGCCCGGTCTTCTCGCCACGATGACGCAAGTTGAACACATGGCGCATGGCAACGCCAGTCAGGCCCAGCAACGCCAGCACCAGCCAGGGCCGCGCAGCGCCAAACGTCATCGCGTAATGATGGCTGATCATGATGAACAGCACGGGCAGCGTCATGTAGTTATTGTGGAGCGAGCGTTGCTTACCCGCCTTGCCCAGCGCCGGATCAGCTACCTCGCCCCGCATCAGCGCCGCCACCACCTTGCGCTGGTTAGGGATGATCACGAAAAACACGTTGGCGACCATCACCGTGCCGATCATCGCGCCGATGTGTAGATAGGCCCCGCGCGCATTGAACACCCGGTCGAGACCCCATGCCGCCAGCACAAGAAACGCAAACCACGCCACGCCCAGCGTGCGGTTGTCACGCCCCAACGGTGATCGGCACAGCGCGTCATAGACCAGCCAGCCCGTCACCAATGCCGCCGCACCAATCGCGATGGCCGCCATTTGCGAAAGCTCCGCCTTGGCAGAATCAATGAGAAAACTCTCAGCGCCCACCCAGTAGATCAGGACCAGCAGCAGGAAGCCGGTGATCCAAGTGGTATAGGCCTCCCATTTGAACCAGTGCAGATCCTCAGGCATCTTGGCCGGGGCGACTGCGTACTTCTGCTTGTGATAGAACCCGCCGCCGTGGACCGACCACACCTCGCCAGTGGCCTCACCTTCCTTGGGCGGCACCAGATGATTGTCGAGCCACACGAAGTAGAATGACGACCCGATCCACGCGATGCCCGCGGTCAGGTGGAACCAGCGGATTGCAAGGTTCAGCCATTCGCCCCAGTCTATGGTCATCGGGCATCCTCCAGCCTGAGCCGGACAATCTCGCCGATCTGCGCGATGGCCGTAGCGATCTCGGTCTCGCGATCATTGTCGAGCCGTGCTTCCATTGCGCTGAGAATGCCGGCCTTGTCGGTCAGCCGCACGCAGATGATGAAGGGAAAGCCGAACCGTTCCCGGTAGGCCGTGTTCAACTCATGAAACCGCGCAAATTCAGCCTCGCTCAGCCGGTCGAGACCCGCTGACGCCTGCTCCGCCGCCGAAGCATCGGTCAGAGACCGGTCAATCGCAGCCTTGCCCGCCAATTCAGGATGCGCGCAAATCAGCGCCAGTTGCTCCTCGGGCGAAGCATCATACACCACCCCCATCAGATCGGCATGACGGTCCCCACAAGAAGGCCGCGCATCGGCCCGCGCCTCAACCCACGGGCTATGTTCGAACAGCGCGGTCATGATCCGCTCCCTTCAAGGCTGACATGCGCGGAGACGACTTTCCAGCCATCGACAAACTTCACCCAGGCCTGACTCTGCCGCCCGCGCCGGTCGCTCCCCTCGCGGAAAAACTCGGCGTCGGCGGTCGCAAAGCCCTCGCCGTAAACCGTGATCGCGACCTGCCCCAGCCTGCGCTGCGGCGATCCCCCGCGCCCCTTTCGGAATTCCCGGATGGCCTCCATCCCCCACAGCACTTCGCCCACGCCGAAGCGGTTGGTCGTTGGCGCATCGTGGAACAGCGCGTCCATCGCGGGCAGATCATCAGCCATCAGCGCGCGCTCATACGCTTCAAACGCTTGCGTGACTTCCGCCAGCAACACAGGATCATCGATCGTCACGCCGCACCTCCCGAATAAGGGTGCAGCGCGAGCCAGTGCCGAGCAATGTCGATCCGCCGCGCGATCCACGCATCGCCGCTTTCGATCACGTGGTCGAGGAACCGCGCCACCGCCCGCGCTCTCGCGGGCTTCCCTGCAATGCGCCCGTGCAGGCCGACCGACATCATCCGCCCACCCTCTTCGCGCAATTGTTCAAAAGTATCGCGCAAGTACCTGAAAAACTGCTCGCCCTCGGTAAAACCGTTCAGCGCCACCATCTTCATGTCATTGGCGTCGAGCGAATAGGGCACGATCAGTTGCGGCTTGCCGTGGCGCTCGTCCCAGTAGGGCAGATCATCGGCATAGCTGTCAGCGTCATAGAGGAAGCCCCCTTCCTCCACCACCAACCGCGCCGTGTTGGGTGAGGTGCGCCCTTGATACCAGCCTAGCGGCCGCTCGCCGGTCAGCTTCGTGTGCAGCTCGATCGCGCGCGCAATATGCTCGCGCTCCACCTCTTCGGGCTGATACTGGTAGTCGATCCAGCGGTAGCCGTGGCTGGCAATCTCCCAATCGGCTTCCAGCATCGCCTCAACCGCTGCCGGGTTCATCTCCATCGCAGCGGTCACACCAAACACAGTCACCGGCACGCGGCGCGCGGAAAACAGCCGGTGCAACCTCCAGAAACCAGCGCGGCTGCCGTATTCATAGAGACTTTCCATCGCCATCGCCCGCGCGGGATGGCTTGCCGCCCCCACCATGTCCGACAGGAACGCTTCTGAACCCTTGTCACCATTCAGAACGGAATTTTCCGCACCTTCTTCGTAGTTTATCACGAACTGCACAGCCACGCGCGCGCCGCCCGGCCATTGCGCGGCTGGGGGCGTCGCGCCATATCCAATCAGATCGCGCGAAAGCGTCATGCCGCCTCCCATGCAGCCATGGCCGCAGGCACCGCCTCGCCCAGCGGCAGGCTGAAGCCTTGCGCCTTGAGGCAAGCCTCCAGCGCGCCGAGCGTCAGCAGCACTTTGTGCTTCATCGCGTTGTAACCCATCGCGCCCAGCCGCCAGATCTTGCCCTGAAGCGGGCCGAAGGCAGTGCCGATCTCGATCTCGAAGTGATCGCGCATCATCGCGCGGATCGCCTCGCCATCGATGCCATCGGGAATGTACACGCCGGTCACATTGGTCATGCGGTGAGCATCATTGCCGAACACTGTCAGCCCCATCGCGCGCAGGCCCGCCGTCATCGCCGCACCCGCCTTGCAGTGCCGTGCAAACCGCGTCTCCAGCCCTTCACCCAGCGCCACGCGGGCGCATTCGCGGGCGGCATAAAGCATTGATGTCGCCTCAGTATGGTGGTTCAGCCGCTTGTCCGACCAGTAGTCCATGATCATGGCCAGATCGAAATAGTTGGACGGAATGCGCGGCCCTATCCCGTCGACAATATCGGCCCGGCGGATGCCCTGCTCCACATGGCGGCGCGCAAAAATGCGCTCTGCTGCGCTGTCCGATATCGTGATCGGCGCGCTGCCCGAAGGCCCGCCAAGGCACTTTTGCAAGCCTGCCGTCACCACATCAGCGCCCCAGCGGTCCGCCGCAATCTCCATGCCGCCCAGCGTCGCGCAAGCATCGACGTAAAGGTAGGCCCCCGCCGCCTTGCACAGCGCGCCCAGCCCTTCCAGCGGTTGCGCCATCGTTGTCGAAGTGTCGCCGTGGACCGTCGCCACGACCTTTGGCCCGAACTGCTCGATTGCCGCAGCAATGGCCTCCGTCGGCACCACTTCGCCCCAAGGCGCACTGACCTGCTCGATTTTCGCCCCCAGGCGCGAGAGAATTTCGGTCAGCAGCAGCCCGAAGCGCCCGAAATTTACCACCAGCACCGTGTCACCGGGTTCCACAAGACTCACCAGCGATGCTTCGATGGCAGCGCGGGCAGTGCCATCGATCAGCATGGTCCACTGGTTCCACGTGCCGAAGACCGGGCGGTAGAGCGCCATGACCTGATTCATGAAACCGGTCATTTCCGGGTCGAACTGCCCCAGCAGGTCCGCCGACATCGCGCGGAGCACGCGCGGGTGGGCGTTGACCGGACCTGGCCCCATCAGCAGGCGCTGCGGAGGATCGATTTCGCCGAACAGGGTTGGATCAAGCGGGGTCAAATGTCGCTCCCAAGTGTTTGATAAAGCCGAGCATGACCTGTAGCGCCACGTCGGCGTCGGCAGGATCGACATGTTCGGCAGGATTGTGGCTCACCCCGCCCCGGCAGCGGATGAAGAGCATCGCAGTGGGGCACAGCGCGGCCATGATCATCGCATCGTGGCCTGCGCCCGACACGAGGCGGAAGGGTGTTTGCGAAACGGCACCTGTGGCATTGTCAAGCAAGTCCATCAGTGCCGGATCACAGGGGCTGGCGGGCAGATCGTGGACCTTGCGCACCGCCAAACCGAGATCGCGCGCATTGGCTATCTCGCGGAAAAGCCGCAGGATTTCATCTGCCGCCACATCACGGCGTTCAGCCTCACCGGCGCGCACGTCCAGCGTGAAACTGCATTTTCCTGAAACGACGTTAGCTGCACCTAGATGCACCTGAACGACACCTACAGTGGCCACAAGGTCAGCAGGCCCCGCCTTGGCGACACTTTCAGCAGCCAGAACCATTTGCGCCATTCCGGCCACCGCATCGCGCCGCAAATCCATTGCGGTGGTGCCCGCATGACCCGCTGTGCCGCCGACTGTGACCTCAAACCGAAGCTGCGCGGCAATGCCGGTGACGGTGCCGACGGCAAGCCCCTGCGCCTCCAAAACCGGCCCTTGTTCGATATGCGCCTCGAAGTAGGCAAGCACAGATTCCGGCGCGCGGGCAGCCGTGGAATAGGCCTCTATATCAATGAGTTCTGCCAGTTTCACGCCATCCCTGTCCGCAACTTCCAGTGTCGCAGGATTTAGTGTCCCGGCCACCGCGCGGCTCGTGAGCATGGCAGCTGGGAAGCGGGAGCCTTCCTCGTCGCCGAAAGCATAGACTTCGATGGCAAAGGGCATTCGCGTGCCACTTGAGGAAAGCGCGGCAACTGCTTCAATTCCCAACGTTATTCCGAGCGGCCCGTCATAATGCCCGGCATTACGCACGCTATCGAGATGGCTGCCGATGATCAGAGCCGGGGCATCGGGCACAGCGCCTTCATACCGCCCGATCAGGTTCATCGCGGCATCGCGGCGCACCGACATTCCCGCCTCGGCCATCCACTGCGCCAGCTTGTCTTGCGCGGCGTGGTAGGCGGATGAGAGGTAGGTGCGAGTGAGGCCTTCCGCGCTGTCGCTAAACGGCGGCACGGCGAGGTCATCACAGCGGGAAACCGCACGAAATCCGCTACTTACCATGCGGCCACCCCGCCATCGCTGCGCGGATCGGTAGCGCCTTCCAGCCGCCCGTCGGCATGGCGCACGATGGCCCCTGCATGACCCATCGTTGCGGTTAGGGGGCCTACGCGTTCAACATCGTGCCCCGCTGCGGCAAGTGCCTGATAAAGCGCAGGATCAAAGCCGTCTTCCAGCTTGAGCGTGGTCGATTGCTCCCCCCAAGTCCGCCCCAGCAGCCAGCGCGGCGCAGAGATCGCGGCTTGCAGGTCAGCGCCAAAGCGGGCGTAGCGGCTGAACAACGCGGCTTGCGTCTGCGGCTGCCCTTCCCCGCCCATCGTGCCATAGGCCATCACCCGGCCATCATCGAAGCGCGCCAGCGCCGGGTTCAGTGTGTGGAAGGGTTTGCGTTCCGGTTTCAGGGCGTTCCAGCCGCTTTCCGCCAAACGGAAGCTGCTACCCCGGTTCTGCCAGGTGATCCCGGTTTTCGGCAGAACGAGGCCGGAGCCGAACTCGAAATAGGTCGATTGGATCGCGCTGACCACACGGCCCTGCCCATCTGCCGCGCCGAACCAGCAGGTATCGCCCCACTGGGGCGGCTGCGGCCAAGGGAGCGCCTTTGCGGGATCAATCCGCGCGGCCAGATCATCGAGTGCGGCGGGATCGGACAGCAGGCCCTGCCAGTCAAAGTCATGATACGCCGGATCGCTCACATGGATATCACGGATCAGGAAGGCTTGTTTGGTTGCCTCGACCAATCCGTGGACGTGATCGAAGCTGTCAGCCCCGCAAGCTGCCAACCTGTCAAACAGCGCAAGGATCAATAGCGAGGCAAAGCCTTGCGTTGGCGGCGCGCTGTTCCAAAGTTGGCAATCGCGTAAGCGAGTGGTCAGTGGCTGCGGACGGGTGGCGCAATGCGCAGCAAGATCATGCCCGGAAACCGGGCTTCCCAATGCTTCCAAATCTGCTGCAATATCAGAAGCCAACGGTCCGGTGTAGAAGCTGCCTAGCCCTTCCTCGCACAACCGCCGCAATGTCTGCGCCAGCAGCGGCTGACGCAGGACATCGCCCTCATGAAGTGGACGGCCCTTAGGCTCGAACGTCGAGACATAGGCCCCCGGCTGCACGCGCAATTCCGGCCCTTTGGCAGCAGCGATGGCGGCGTGGCCTGCGGTGACGGCAACGCCTGCTTCCGCATGAGCAATCGCATCGCGCAGCAGGCGCGCCAGCGGCAGGGAGCCGCCCGCGCTTTCCAGCGCCGCCTGCCAGCTGGAAATCGTGCCCGCCACGGTGTTCGCAGCGAGCGGGCCGCGAAACGGCACCACTTCCAGCCCTGCATAAAGTTCAAGCGTGGCCGCAGTTGCAGCCCCGCCGCAGCCGTGGATGCCATGCACCGCACCGTCCGGTTCATGGATCACCCAGAACCCATCGCCACCAATCCCGGTCATGTGCGGATAGACCACCGCAAGGCACGCGGCGATGGCGACGGTCGCCTCCACCGCGTTGCCGCCATCCTGCAGCACCGAAAGCCCCGCCTGCGCCGCAAGGTAATGCGGCGCGGTGACCATGCCTTTTGATCCGGTGACGGTGGTAAGGCTCATGCGATCAATCCGGCAGCGCGGCGAGATAGGCGCGCACGACGTGGGCGGAGTTGACTGACGCGAGATGTTCGAAGGTGTCCTCCATGTTCTTGTGCTTGTCGCCTCCGGCAAGGTCGGACAGGCTGCGGAAGACGATGGCCGGGACCGTGTTGGCATAGGCCACCTGCATCACCGCAGCGCTCTCCATATCGAGCACGCGCGCCTTCCACGCCTTGTGCAGATAGATGCGGAACTCGGCATTGTCGGCATAGATGCCCGCCGTCACGCCCGTGCCTCCCACTTCGATCTTGGGCACGCGCGGCAGGCACAGTTCCGATCCTGCCAGCATCTTTTCCGATGGCGGCACGCAGCGTTCCAGCGTCACCGTGGGCACAACCTTGCGCGCCAGATCGAGCAGGGCGGGATCGACCGGCACACGATAGATGCGCTTTGGCGGCGTGGTGGCATTGGCCATCACGGTGCCGCGAGGGAAGATGAAGAACCAGTTGGCCGGGCTTTCAGCGCTGCCCTGATCGGGCGGCATCCAGCCTTTCTTAGTCTTTCGCGCGAACGAAGCTTCGAGATACTGGCCCCAGTCTTCGGCCACGACTACATCGCCAATCGACAGCTTCGGGTCCACCCCGCCCGCAATGCCAGAAAAGACAATGCGCTTTACGGTGAACCGATCCAGAACCAGCTGCGTATTCATCGCGGCATTCACCACGCTGACTCCGCTTTGCATCAGGATGACCGGCTTACCTTCCATCGTTCCGGTCAGGAACGTGCCGCCGTTGATCTTGTGCTCCTTGGCCTCCTTTACCGTGCCGACCAGCGATTCCCATTCGGGGCGGAACGCGGTCATCACCACGGTGCGGGGTGTGTCATCGAGCTTCTGCGCCTGCGCAGCGGTTGGCAGCAGCAGGGCAGCAAGGGCAAAAGCGATACGGCGGATCATTCTGCAGCCATCCATGCAAAGCGCACCACAAACAGGGCGGCGAGGGTGAAAAGGAACCAGTCGGCTCGCGTGGCCTTGCCCTTCAGCAGCTTGAGCAGGGCGTGGGCGGTGATGCCGAAGGCAAGGCCATTGGCGATGGAGAAAGTGAGCGGGATCATCGCCACGGTCAGGAAGGCCGGGATCGCGGCCATCGGGTCTTCCCAGTCCACCTCGGTCAGCGGCAGCAGCATCAAGCCGCCGACCACGACCAGCGCGGGCGCGGTGGCGGCCAGCGGCACGAGCTGGGCATAGGGCGCGACGAACATTGTGGCGAAGAACAGCAGGCCGCAGACCACGGCGGTCAGGCCGGTGCGCCCACCCGCCTGCACGCCTGCCGCGCTTTCGACATAGCTGGTTACTGTGCTCGTGCCTGCTACCGCGCCCACCATTGTTGCGACGGCATCGGTCATCAAGATGCGGTTAAGGCCAGGAATCTTGCCCGCCGCATCCATCAACCCTGCGCGCTTGGTGACGGCGACCAGCGTGCCGATGTTGTCGAACAGATCGACGAACAGGAACACAAACAGGATTTCGACAAGGCCGATGCCCTGCTGGCCGGACAGGCCGAACACGCCTGCGATATCAAGCTGGAATGCGGTGCCGGTGAGCGCGGCAAGGCTGTAAGGTTCTGTCGGCGCGCTGGTTTGCCCAGTGAGCCATGCGGCGATGGTGGTCAGCACGATGCCGATCAGCATTGCCGCGCGCACGTTCCACACGCTGAGCGTGCCGATTACCACGAGGCCGAACAGCGCAAGCGCCGGTCCCGGCTCTGTCACACTGCCAAGACCGACAAAGGTGGCGGGGTTGGCCACGACTATCCCGGCGTCTTTCAGCCCGATGAAGCCGATGAACAGCCCGATGCCGCCCGCCACGGCCGCAAACAGATGCTGCGGGACGACCGAGACGATCAGCTGGCGCACGCCGGTGAGCGTCAAGATCAGGAAAGCGACGCCCGAAATGAACACGCAGCCCAGCGCAATCGGCCAAGGCACGCCCATCTGCTGCACTACGGTAAAGCTGAAATAGGCGTTGAGGCCCATGCCCGGTGCCAGCGCCAGCGGCGTGTTGGCGACCATACCCATAAGGATCGAGGCGAAGGCAGCGGCAAAGCATGTGGCCGCCGCAACCGAAGCCACCGGCATCCCCGCCTGGCCAAGGATCGCGGGATTAACCAGCACGATATAGGCCATCGTCAGGAAGGTGGTGAAGCCCGCCAGCACTTCGGTGCGCGTGTTGCTGCCGCGTTCGCGCATCTTGAAATGGCGTTCGAGCAAGCCCGTTTCCGCCACTGGTGCAGGCTCCACCGAAATTGCCCCCGTCATGTCAGTTCCCCCGCAATCAAGCGCTCCGGCGCGGTTACGCCGGTCATTCCGTCAAGTTCGAGTTTCGCCGCCAGCGCGAGCAAGGCCCCCTCGCCGCCGGGCTTGCCGATCAGTTGCAGCCCGAGCGGCAATTGGCCGGGGCGGCGGAGCGGCACCGCCAGCGCGGGCAGCGCGGTAAAGGTGATCGGCTGCGTATGAATTCCAAGGTCCGCACGCGCGGGGCTGAGCGCACTGTCGATCATGATGCGCGGGTCTGCGATCAGGGGCGCAGAACACGGCGTGGCAGGGGCGAGCAGCACGTCGAAATCGGCGATCAGGGTGTTCAGGCGCCACAGGAAGTCTGCGCGGAAAGCTTTTGCTTTTGCATAGAGTTCTTCTGGCAGCAGCGCGCCTGCAATCAGCCGGTCGCGCACAGCCGGGTCATAGGCAAGTGCGCTTGTGGCAAGTGTCGCGCGATGCAAGTGACCGCCTTCATAAGCGGTGATCAGGAAGGCGGCGCTGCGGGCGCGGGCGATGTCTGGCAATTCGAGCAGCGGGGCGTCAGGGGAAGTGGCGTCGATTGCGGCGAGCTGGGCAGGATCGGCATTCTCGCGGAAGCGTCCGCCAAGGCGGGCGATGCGGGTTTTGCCCGGTGCTTCGGGTATCGGTTCGCCGCGCAACACGCCCCAGACCAGCGCCATATCGTCAAGGCTGGCGGTGAAGGGGCCGATATCGTCAAAGCTTTCGGCGAAGGGGAACGTGCCCTTCAGCGGCAGCGAGGCGTGGGCTGGCTTCAGGCCGTAGAGGCCGCAGAGGCTGGCCGGGACGCGGATGGAACCGTTGGTATCCGAGCCGAGCGCGAAGGGCAGCAAGCCCGCGGCCACAATAGCGGCGGAACCGCCCGAAGAGCCTCCGGCAAGCCTTGCCGGATCGTGCGGGTTGCGTGTGGTGCCTTGGGTCGCGTTGATCGTGGCGAAACCGTAAGCGAATTCGTCCATGTTGAGCGTGGCAGTAAGCACAGCTCCAGCCGCGTTAAGGCGGCGGATAGCTTCGGCATCGGTGCTGGCCGGGGCCACATTAGCGCGGACGGCAGAGCCTGCAGTGGTGGGTAGGCCTTCCACGTCGAACAGATCTTTGACGCCATATGGCACGCCAGCGAGAGCGCCGGGGTCTTGCCCCTGCGCGATTTTTGCATCGACTGCCGCAGCCTCGGCCAGCGCGCGCTGTTCGAGAACGCGGGTAACGGCAACGTGGTCGTCGGCTTTCAATGCCGCAATCGCCTGCTGCGCCACCGTTGTTGCGGTGACCTCACCCGCCCGGACGGCGGCAGCGATTGCGGCGGCGGTTCTCATTTGTCGCTCTGCCCGTGCAAAGTCTTGGCATGGCGGGTGAGCAGTTCGAGGTTGGCAGTCACGCCGGGGCGGCATTCATTGGGGATGGGCAGGCCGATGGCCTTGGCGCGGGCGAGCGCCTCGGCTTCGCCCTGCGGGGGTAATGCAGCGGCGGCTTCGCCTTCGGCGCGGTAGCGGCCAGCAAGCCATGCGCAGACGAACAACTGCAACTGATGGAAGATCATCAGTGGCAGGATCACCATGCCGACTTGCGCCGGAGCGAAGAGCGCACCCGCCATCGGAACGCCGGAAACGAGGCTTTTCTTCGAGCCGCAGAACAGCAGGACGATAGCGTCTTCGCGCGGGAGACCGGCGGCTTTTGCAACCACGCCGTTCACCGCGATCACAATGGCGAGGATCACAGCCGATGCCAGCAGCAGCACACCAAGATCGAACGGCCCCACCTTCTGCCATACGCCGTTCGCCACGGCGGCGCTGAATGCGGAATAGACGACCAGCAACACCGAGGAACGGTCCACCGGCTGGAGCAGTTTCTTGTGCTTGTCGATCCATTTGCCGATCAAGGGGCGCAGCAGGTGTCCTGCCACGAAGGGCAGGAGCAGCTGCGTGGCGATCTTCTGGACCGAGCCGAGGCCGTCCATCTCGCCCGCGCCGCCTGAGTTAATGAACAGCGCAACCAGCAGCGGCGTCAGCACGATGCCGATCAGGTTTGAAAGCGAGGCGCTGCAGACGGCTGCCGCGACGTTGCCGCCTGCCATGGCGGTAAAAGCGATGGAGCTTTGCACGGTGGAGGGCAGCAGCGCGAGGAACAGCAGGCCCACGGCCAGCGATGGATCAATCACCAGGCCCGTCACGCGCGCGGCGGCAAGGCCCAGCACCGGGAACAGCGCATAGGTGAAGGCCAGCGTCAGCAGATGCAGGCGCCAGTTGCCGATGCCCGCCAGAATGGCCTCACGTGAGAGTTTGGCGCCGTGGAGGAAGAACAGCAGCACGATGGCGGCGTCGGCAGCGATGTCGAACGCGGCCAGCGCGGTTCCGCGTGCGGGCAGAATGCTGGCAAGCACGACGGTGCCGACCAGCCAGAGCAGGAAAGGATCGACCGACGGTAGTTTGAAACGCTTGGCCATGCTGATTTGGCTATGCCCTCCCTGACCCTACCGATCCAACGCAATGATCGGCACGGTTTGTTGCAAAAAAGAGAGCACGTTCATGCATCTCTATTCTGCGGGAGACAAGGTTGGCGGCTCTGCATCCGCCGTTTCCTGCGGCAGGAGCAGGTTAAGCAGGATGGCAACGACGGCGGCAGGGAGGACGCCCGACGTGAGCAGGATGCGCGCGGTTTCGGGCATGTGTGCCACGGCATCAGGTTCAAGCTGCAGGCCCAGCGCCAGCGATAGGCTGACGCCGAAAATCAGCATGTTGCGCTGGTTCCAGGTGACCCCAGCCAGCATTGAAAGCGCCGCCGAGGCTACCATGCCGAACATCACGATGACCCCGCCGCCCAGCACTTCGATAGGGATGGTGGTGATCACTGCACCGATCTTGGGCACCAGACCGCAGACCACGAGGAATACTGCGCCGAGCGTTACGACATGGCGGCTCATCATGCCGGTGATGGCGATAAGGCCGACGTTCTGGCTGAAGGTGGTGTTGGGCATCGCGCCGAACACCGCAGCCAGCGCCGTGCCGACGCCATCGGCGGCAACGGCGCCCTGCAGTTCGGCGTCGGTGGCGGGGCGGCCTGCGGTACCTTCGCAGATAGCCTCGACATCGCCGATGGATTCGATGGAGGAGACGAAGCCTGTCAGGACGAAGCCGAGGATGGCCGAGGCGGACAGGGCAAAGCCGAAGTGAAAGGGGTTTGGCAGCATCGCAACAGGCGCGCTGGTTACGGCATCGAACGAGATGCGGCCCATGGCCAGCGCCAGCAGGTAGCCCGCCATTAAGCCCAGCAACACAGAGGCCGTGGACCAAATGCCGCGCGCAAAGAATTTGAGGCCAAGGGTGGCGACCACGACAGTCCCGGCCAGAAGCCAGCTTTGCCCTGCCCCGAACGCGGGCGTGCCAATGGCAGGGACGCCCCCTGCGGAATACTGCACGCCAATGCGCATCAGCGACAAGCCGATCATCAGCACTACGAGGCCAGTGATCAGCGGCGGCAGAGCGAAGCGGACGCGGCCTACGAATATGCTGAGGAAGGCGTGAACCAGCCCACCGATCAGCGCTGCGGTGGTGAGCGCCGCCATGGCCTCCACGCCCTTACCCGCAACAATCGGGATCATTACCGGAATGTAGGCAAAGCTGGTGCCCTGCACCAAGGGTAGGCGCGCGCCGACCGGCCCCATGCCCACCGTCTGCATCAGCGTGGCAATGCCGGCAAACAGCATCGACATCTGGATCATGTAGATCAACTCGGACGGATCGGGCGAACCAAAGCCGAAGCCCGCCGCACCCGCGATGATGATTGGCGGGGTAAGATTTGATACGAACATCGCCAGCACATGCTGGATTCCCAGCGGCACGGCGAGGCCGAAGCCGGGGAAGAAATCGGGATCGCGGGCCTGTTCGCGGGTGACGGAGCCGAGCGTGGTCACAGTGTGCCGACCTCCTATGCCAGCGCCGTCAGGCGGTTGAGCGACTTCTGCGCGGCGGCAACGACAGCGCGGCGCGTGGTACGCACCAGTTCGCCATCGCGCACCACCGCGCGGCCTTCGACGAACAGATCACGCACACCCGAAGGTGGCGCGAGCACCAGTCCTGCGACCAGATCCCACGCGCCGGTGGAGGCAACAGTGGCCATGTCCCACACTGCGCAATCAGCGCGTTTGCCCGGGGTCAGGCTGCCAAGATCGCTGCGGCCCAGCACCTCTGCCCCGCCGCGTGTCACCAGACGCAGCGCCTCGCGGGTGGCGAAGGCGGTGGCACCATGCGCCACGCGCTGCAGCAGCATGGCCTGTCGCGCCTCGCCCAGCAGGTTGCCGGAATCGTTGGAGGCCGAGCCATCAACGCCCAGTCCTACATTAACCCCTGCGTCCACCATGCTCCGCACCGGGGCAATGCCCGAACCGAGGCGGCAGTTGGAGCCGGGGCAATGGGCCACGCCCGTGCGGGTGCGGGCAAACAGGTCAATCTCTTGGCGGTCGAGCTGGACGCAATGTGCGTGCCATACGTCGGCGCCGGTCCAGCCGAGTTCTTCGGCATATTGGCCGGGGCGGCACCCGAAGCGTTCAAGGCTGAAGGCCACATCGTCGGCGTCTTCGGCCAGATGCGTGTGCAGCATCACGCCCTTTTCGCGCGCCAGCAGTGCGGCATCGCGCATCAGGCCCTGACTGACCGAGAACGGCGAACAGGGCGCAACGCCCACACGCACCATCGCGCCGTCCGTAGCGTCATGGAACCGGTCAATCACGCGGATGCAGTCGGCAAGGATTGCATCTTCGCGCTCAACCAGACTGTCAGGTGGCAACCCGCCCGCGCTTTCCCCCACGCTCATACTGCCGCGCGTGGCGTGGAAGCGCAGGCCAATGCCTTGCGCTGCATGGATCGTGTCATCCAGCGTTACGCCGTTCGGGAACAAGTAGAGGTGGTCTGAACTCATCGTGCAGCCCGACAGCGCCAGTTCGGCAAGGCCGAGTTGCGTGGCGGCAAAGACATCGTCGGGCGTATAGGTCGCCCAGATAGGATAGAGCCGCTTGAGCCAGCCAAACAGCGAAGCTTCAGTCGCGCCGGGCAGCGCGCGGGTCAGCGTCTGGTAAAGGTGGTGGTGCGTGTTGACGAGGCCAGGTGTGACCACGCAGCCTGCAGCCTCAACAATTTCGCTCGCGTGTCCGGCCAATGGGGCAAGTTCGGCAGTAGTACCAACGGCCAGCACCACACCATCGCGCATGGCTACTGCGCCGCCTGCAATCTCGGTCCCCGCATCATCCATCGTGGCGACAACGGCAGCATTGCGGATGAGCGTCAGTGCCATGTCAGTGAGCCCCTCTCACTTCGGCGGGGCCTTTTCATATTTGTCCCAATTGCCGGTAATCTCGTCCACCACTTTGCCGCCGACAATGTAAAGCGCTTCAAGCGCCGCCGTCATCCCGGCATAGCCCTGATTTTCGCCGAGCAGATAGCCTGCAGGCTCAACCCCTGGGGGTGGCATGGTGAAATTGCTGGCGGAGCGCAGCACCATCACCCGATTTCGGTCGGCACGGCCCACTTTGGTAAGGTACTCGATCGACTGGAACGTGCCGGTCTCTTCCATCGCGGAAGTCACGAATTCGCCCTTCCCGCGCGTCCAGAATTTGGTCCAGTCGTTGGCCCATTGCGTCATCTTTGCCCCGTGCCAAAAGGTCATCGCGGCAAGGTTATCGCCCTTCAGGACGAATGGCGGCTTTTGCGCATTGGGAAAGCCGGTGAACTTCTTGCGTTCAGCCGCAATGAGCGCGTCGTCGGGCAGTTTCACGTCTTTGGTGAGCGCGAAGGCCCATTCTTGCAACGCCGGGTTCAATTCGAACATTTCGCCATTCTCGGGCGGTAGCGGCGTGGGGTCCATCGGCCCCTTGCTGTGCAGCGCAAAGTAGCCGCTTTTCCAGTCCGCCGGAATTTCGCGTGCATCAATCTCGTGCGCGATATCGCCATCGATCAGGTAGCGCGCCCATGCGGCTGAACCTACCGAGGCATCTTCGGGGTCAATCCCGGCAATACCTGCAATGAGCCAATACGCTTTGGACAGGTCCAGCCGCTCATCCAGCCCGAGCGCCAGAGTGGCAGTGGCCGATTTGATCGAACCCATGCCGGTGACAATGACAAGCACCCCAGTTTCAGGATCATAGGCAAGGTCATGCCAGCCTTGCGGAAAGGGCAGCGTGACCGAAAGGTTGCGGCGTTCCTTCCACATCTGGAATTCGCCGGGCTTGTCGCCCGTGTCCTTGCCGATCTCGAACATGGTGACAACGACTGCGCGCACCGGCAGCTTGGCCAAGCAGGCGCGTGCTGGCGTGCAAGCCTGAACCGCCGCAATTGTGGCAGCGTCGGCCACGGGAGCGGCATGAGCCTGGGATGCTGCGGCCAGACAGGCCGCAGCGAAAGCCGCTGAGAAACGCATGGATTATCTGTCCTTTAATATAGCCAGTGCGAGGAGCGGCGGGAGAGAAAACCGCCCCTCGCACCAAGAGTTCTGACCGGACCAAACGTCAGAACTTGTAGACCACCGAAGCCTGCCAGTTGCGCGGGCGTTCGGGCAGCGCAATCGTTGCGCCGAACAATTCGGTAAAGTTGGCGCGGAAGTAGCTGGCGTTGGTCGCGTTCTTTACCACCGCGCGGAACAGCCACGGCCCGGTCTTGAACGAGGCGCTCAAGTCAACCAGCGTGTAGGCAGGAAGCTTGACCACCTGTGATTGTCCCGAGAACACTGCGGGCACCCGGCTGATGCTTCCAGCAACGGCGAGACCGTTGTCGAAAGAATAAGTTGCCGTTGCCGAGTACAGATCTTCAGGAATACCCGCGCGGCGCGATGCGTTTCGGTTGGGGATCGGCACCAGACCGATGGGCTGACCACCCCAAAACAGCGCCGGGTTGATGCCCTTCAGGTCTTCGGCGCCAAAGAAGCTGAACAGCGACCCATCGCCGATGGCGGTCAGGTTTTCGACCTTGGTCTTGGTATAGTTGGCCGAAATCAGGAAGTGCCGGTCAACCGACCAGCGGATTTCCGCTTCGATCCCCTTCGTCTCGACTGCCTGGTTGGTCACGATGGCCTGTGCGTTGCGGTCAACGCGAGTCTGCTTGTAAACCGCCAGAGCAGCATAGAGGCGGCTGTCGAGGAAGCTGCCTTTGACCCCACCTTCATAGAGCTTGGAAGCACTGATGAAGGCCCCGGACAGAGCGTCTGCGGTGGTGATTTCAGCGCCTTGCCCAGCCACCACAGTCGATTGACGCGAGATGGTGACGTAGGGGATGATGCCGAACGGCAATTCATAGTTGGCACTAGCCGACCATGACCAGCCACCCTTGGACCTCTTGGCCGATCCTGCTGCAGCCGGATTTTCAAGCAGCGGCGCAAAATCGGCGGTCGTCACTTCGATATGATCGTAACGCGCGCCCAGCGTGACATCGAGACCGAAGCTGAAGTCAAAGTCCGCAAGCGCGGCCATACCATAGTCGGTGTAGTGACCGATGTTGTAGGTCGTGAACTCGCAATTACACTCTGTCGACAGCAAACGGTCAGACCGGGCATCATAGCCCTTGGTCAGATCGACACGGTTGAAGTACTCGTAGTTGAAATCGTCGCCGTGCTTGAAGTTTGTATAGCGGATTGAGGGCGATACCTGGAACGAGAACGTGCCCATATCACTTTTGAACTTCTTCGATACCACGATCCGGTTTTCGATCACGTAGGAATCGTGGAATTGCGAAAAGCCGTACTGGTTTTCACTGTCGTGCGAGTAACCATCATAAAACAGTTGGTTCTTGATCTCCAGATCGTTTCCGGCATCGAAGATCAGGTCGAGGTAGGCCGTCTTGGCAATGTTATCGAGCTTGTCATCCTCGGCCGTCAGCGTGTTACGGCGGTCAAGCTTGGCTGTGCCGACATTTTGCAGATTCAGCGCAGTGTTGGTAAAGCACGCAGCCGTGATCGACGATGCGAAAGGGTTCCCTCCGCATGCAAATCCGCCGAACGGATTGAGATTGGCAACGCGCGCCTCTGCATGCGAAATCTGGCCATCACCATTGGTATCCAGCGACTGTGCCTGACCCGTGATGTAATTGCCGTTGTCGACCAGATCCTGCGTCAGGCGGTTCCAGCCGCCGTTCTGCTGGCCTTTGTAATTGTGATACATGCCGCCGAATTCGAGGCGCAGGTTGGGCGCGATATCAGCATCGAACGCAGCCTGAAGCACAGTCTGGGCGGTTTCCATATTGCGGTAGTAGCTGCCCGAATCCTCAACCTGGCCATAGAGGCTGAAGCCGAATTCCTGCCCACCGATCTTGCCGGGACCACGCACTTGCGCCGAGAGCACATTGCGTGCCCAGCTGCCAGCCGTGTAAGAAAATTCGCCTTCGACCGTGCCCAGATATTTGCCGCCAGCAGCGCGTGCTGAAAGCGGGGTGAAGTTCATGTAGCCGCCGGTCTTTGACGGACCGTAGATTGGCGAGGCCGGTCCACGCACGATATCGATACGATCTGATGCTGCGATCGGGGTCGGATAGTTGCCTGAGTTATCAAGGCGGCGAATACCACGGAAGTAGACTTCGCCAGGTGTACCGCGAATGTCGAGCGCGCCGCCGACGCCGAAGAACGAGTTGGTGAACACGCCCGGCGATTGCGAGACGAGATCGTAGATTTCGGTAATGCCGAAGCGTTCAATCTGTTCACGGCTGACGGTCGACGCCGAACGCGGGGTTTCCACAATCGTCTTGTCGAAGCCGAAGATCGAGCTGACGTCTGCTGTAGGCAGAGCGCCGAGCGAGCCTGTGACGACGATTTGCTCTGCGTTGCCGTCCGAAGCCTGCGGCTCTTCCTGCGCGAAGGCTGTACCTGTCAGCGCCGTACAGGCCAGCAGGGTGGCAAGGCCACGGGCGAGGTAGCGGGTGCGGCGCTTTGTCTGTTCTGCGAGTTTGATCCGGTCTTGCATTGACGTAACCCCCCTTGGACGCTTTTTACGCTCCGTCTTCCCCATCGAAGATCAGATGCGCTTGGTTGAACCACGCCTCTCCCAGTTGTTTTTCCCGTGCCGTCGTCCCTTCGATCACGCCGCAGCTTGGCGGGCGATACGCAAGTCGCGCACCTTGTCTTTCGTTGTTGCCACAAGTGAAGTTGAGCGCTGCGGAATACTCATGGCCCTTTTGCCCGCTTCAAACGTTCGTCTTCAAACCGTGCAAAGCGCTGCTCCAGCTCTGCTTGCAGGGCAGCTTTCTTGTTTTCTGACAAGAACTTGGTGCATCCTGACGATGCGGGATCAGTGCAGGCTGAGACGGGTTTCAACGCCGCCGGATCGCTCCACAGCGCTGCGCCCGGAAGGAAGGAATAATGAAGACTGGCGCGGGCGACTTTCTTGAGATCGGCATAGGAAAGCCCCTGCTCTCGCACGGCGCGAACGTATTCATTGGTCATGTCAGACCGCAATACGCCCTGATCGTCAGTAGACAGGACCACCGGTACGCCGTGCGCGCGATAAAGGTTGAGCGGATGATCTGCGCCCTTGACGCCAAGGATCACATCATTGCTGGTGAGATTGATTTCGACCGCCACACCATCGCGCGCCATGCGAGCCATCGTGTCTTCGGCAGCATCTTCAAACGCAATGCCCGTGCCATGGCCAATGCGTTTTGCGCCCAAGGCTACAGCCTGTGCGATATGATCGCGGAAATCCTGCGGCGGCACGAGGCCGAGCGTCACTTCGCCTGCATGGAGTGAGAGCTTTACCTTCGGGTACTTGGCAGCGAGGAAGCGGATCATCGCCATGTGCAGCTTGTAATCGCGCCGCGCGGGGTAAGCGTCCTCGGGCATGACGATATTCACGCCGACAAAGCGCGGATCGGCATCGGCGATCATGAAGCCCAGGATCAGCGAACGGTACACCTGTCCCGGTGGCAAGGCCCGTAGTGCCTGAAACAGGTATTGCACCGCAACCTTGCAGCCCGGCTCGGCCGCCGCGGTGCCGCATGCCATAGCCTTTTCAGCTGCCGCCTCATCGGCATTGAGTTCGGCCTGCGCCTTGGACAGCAGCGGGGCAAGGGTCTTTGACTCTGCAGCATAGCGGCTGGCCAAATCAGCCTCGGTCAGAGGACCAGCCGGTGCATCCAGCACCGTTGATCCCAGTGTGGCCGTGTTGTGATCGAGTTCGAGGTAGGAGAGATTGTCGCTTGCCGCGATGCGCCGGGTTGCCGTCAGCATCTTGGCCGTTTCGCCTGCGATCGGGCCGAACCGACTGAAGGATTCAAAAAACTGGTTGTGACCGGTCACATCGTTGCGACCAACCCCGCGCTGCCAGCCGCGCGTGGACATGGAATTGACCAGCCGGTCATAGCCGAATTCGTCCGCCACCGCGAAACGCTCAATCGCTCGTTCTGCCGGGCATGGCGGTGGCTCTATCGTCAATCCGTTGGCAGTGACGCAAAAGCCCTTGGCACCAGCCCAAGCGATGAAATCCTCAGCATAGATCGCGCCGGCCAGATGGTTGTGCAGATCACCGCCCTTGGGCATTCCCCGCAGGAATACGCGCAAGGCGGGAGGGCTGTCCTTTGCCTGATCCAGCAAGGCCGCCACGGCTGCTTCGCGGGCAAGATCGGGAGCGGGGGCATTGGCCGATGCAACAGCCGGGCACACTGCCAGCGCCCCCACGACAACCGCTTCGCGCATGCGTGCGCGCCAGCCAGATGCCGTGAACGTCCCTGCCATGTATGGTCCCTCCATCGCGAAAAATGCGATGGTGAGTCGTTAAGGACTTGACCTGTTTCACACAAACGCAATGAATCCGACACAGCGTTGCAAAAAACAGGTAGCCCCCAGCCGTGCCAGCCTTCTCCCGATTCCTGCGATATTTCATTGCGGTTGGCCGCCTTGGCTCGATCCGCAAGGCCGCCGATGAACTCAATGTCTCCGCCTCGGCCATCGACCGACAGATCCTAAATGTGGAAGCCGAGATCGGCATGCCGCTGTTTGAACGCCTGCCTACTGGGCTGCGTCTGACCTCAGCGGGCGAGATCATGATGGCCGCCGGGGGGCGCTGGCAAAAGAGCCTGAGCGAAGTACGCGCCCAGATCGAGGATTTGCGCGGATTGAAGCGCGGCCATGTTGAGATTGCGGTGATTGATGCGCTCACCAAAGGTGCCATTCCAGCTGCGATTCAATCGATCCAGAGCCGCTATCCCGGCATTACCATCGATGTGAAAGTGACCGGCAACGACCAGGTCCGCCGCATGATTGCCAGCAACGAGGTGGATTTCGGCATCTTCTTCGATCCGCAATCCTACCGCGACATCACCGTGCGCGCCTTTGTGGACGTGCACCTTGGCTTTATCACGCCGGCCGGGCACCCGTTTGGCGAGCAGGGAGAGGCGCGATTTTCCGCCTGCATCGGATCACCCGTAGTCGTGCCATCAACTGCGTTGGCCGTGCATCAGCAGATTGCCGTGCTGGAGGGCACCACCCGCGCCACGCTCGACAAGAAGGTGACCAGCAACAACATCCAGATGATAACATCGCTGGTGCTGCAAGGCGTGGGCATCGGGATCCTGACCTCGCTTGATGTGATAACAGAGGTGAAGGCAGGACTGCTGTCGTTCACCCGAATTTCCGATCCCGTGCTGCGCCCAATGACGCTGGCCCTGTGCACCGCCACGGCGCGCCCGCCGTCTTACGCTGCCGATATCGTGCTGAGCGAGATGCAAACCGCGTTTGGCCGGTTGGCCTATCCGGCGGGCGCAGCCAAAACCGCATAGCGGGCTCCAGAGCGGCGCAAAAAGTCGTGGGAACCGCGATTGCTCTGCACGGCATCAGGCGATACCTGCAAATCTTGTCAAGCTGCAAACGGACTTTCCGGACATGATCGATTCCGCCGCTCCGGTGCTCAATTACATCGCGTATGAGGACTTCCTCGCCAAAGTGCGCGGCCTTTCGCGCACGCTGGCGGCTGATCGCTGGAAGCCTGATTTCATCATCGGCATCGGGCGTGGTGGGCTGGTTCCGGCGGTCTATATCAGCCACGAACTGCAAGTGCCGATGCTGTCGGTCGACCATTCCTCCAAAGTGCCCGGCTTTGCCGACGAACTGTTGGGCAAAGTGGCTGGAAAATCAGCCGATGGCACGCGGCTGCTGTTTGTTGATGATATCAACGACAGCGGCGGCACCATCGTCTATATCCGCAACCTTCTTGCCGAAAACGGCTGCAACCCTGACAACTTGCGGTTTGCGGTGCTGATGGACAATTGCCGGTCGCAAGCGCGCGTCGATTACGCGGCTGAGGAAATCGACCGTGCGCAGGACAAGCGCTGGTTCGTGTTCCCATGGGAAGCGGTGATGACCGCAAAAACGCTGGCAGAAGAAGCACAGGCCGTGCCCGAACGCTTGGCATGACATCATGCGGATACTCCTGACCGGATCGACAGGCTGGCTTGGCCGGTTTCTGGCACCCCGCTTGCGCAGCGCGGGACACAGCGTGGTCGGCCTCGATGTCGCGCCTGGTCCTGACACAAAGGTTATCGGATCGGTGGCCGATCCGGCTGTGGTGAAAGAAGGCTTTGCCCACGGTATCGACGCCGTCATCCACGCCGCCGCGCTGCATAAGCCCGATATCGTTCGCTACCCGGAACAAGCGTTCATCGACGTTAACGTCACTGGCACGCGCAACCTGTTGAGCGCCGCAAAGGCTGCGGGGCATGATCGCTTTATCTTCACCTCAACCACATCGCTGATGATCAGCCAGACGGTGCGCGATGAGGCGAGTGACGCTGCGGTATGGCTGGACGAGCAAACCGGCCCGCTGGCGCCACGCAACATCTATGGCGTGACCAAGCTCGCCGCCGAAGGCCTTTGCCGCATCTACGCACACGAACATGGCCTGCCTTGTGTGGTCTTGCGCACCGGGCGCTTTTTCCCCGAAGATGACGATACGCTGAGGCAACCGTCAGGCGAAAATCTGAAAGCCAACGAGCTTTTGAACCGCCGACTGACGGTGGAAGATGCGGCAGATGCCCAAATCGCCGCTTTGGAACGTGCGCCAGACCTGGGCTTCGATCTGTTCCTGCTGTCTGCCCCCACGCCTTTCAGCCGCAACGAAGTGCGTGAACTGAAATCAGACGCACAAGCGGTAATCGCGCGCTATTTTCCCGATGCTGCCAGCCTTTATGAACAGCGTGGTTGGACCCTGCCCACGAGTATCGGACGGGTTTACGATGCGTCCCATGCCGAACGCCGTTTGGGGTTCCGCTGCAAAACCGGATTTCCGCAAGTGCTCGACGCTTTGCGCGAGGGCGGGCCGCTGCCATTCGCGCACGATCCGGCCTATACGTCGCCCGCGCTGGCGAACTGAAAGCCCGTTGAGATTGCCCAGACTATCGCAAGGATCACTGTCAGCCCGATCAGCGCCCGAATTGGAGACCAGCGGACGCTTTCAATGGTTTCACCAGCCTCCAGATCGCGCCTGCCGGTGATCATCGGGCCGATCAGATCGCGCCCGACAAGGAACTGGTAGTAGCCGATCGCGCAGACATGCAGGCCGATCAGCGCCAGCGCCGCCTTGAACGCGATTTCATGAATTTCCGCCGCTGCGCGGCCGCCATCAAAGCTTAAAAATCCGGCCAAAGGCCCCGATTCCAGCCCATCCACATCCACCGAAAACAGCCCTGCCGTAACCAGTGTCAGCAAGACCAGCAGCAGCGCCGCAACGCTCCACCCACCTAGCGGATTATGCCCATCGGTAGCATGCTCATCCGAAGCTTTGCGCGCATAAGCAAGGACTTCTCCCGGCCTCTTTACAAACTGTGCGAAGCGCGCGGTGCGCGATCCGGCAAGGCCCCAGAACACCCGGAACAGTAGCAGCGCCACGATCAGCATGCCCGATTGCCGGTGCCATTCCATCTCATGGTTTTCCCCGCTCCACCACGAAAACGTGAACAGCCCCAGCAACGACCAGTGGAACAGCCGCACCGGCACATCCCAGACGCGGACTTTTTCCGTCACGACGAAACCCCTTTTGCAGCCTTATCGCCGATCAATCGTCGGCGCGGAACTGCTTGTGGCATGCACCACAAGTGCCGCCAACAGCCTTGAACTGCGCGCCGATGGCTGCTGCGTTGCCGGTGCCGCTGACCAAAACCAGCTTGTCCGCTTCGGCAATCAGCTTCTTGGCGTGACCATCAAACGTCGCACGGTCGGTCCAGATCGCGGGCAGTGCGTCTGTCTTCACGCCAGCGCCCGGGCCGGTGCCCTTGGGAAACAGAGGAACCTGTGCGCGGGCCATGGCGGCGATGGTCTTGGCGGCTCCTGCCATCTTCACCTTGTCCGCGCTGCCGGCCAACTCATCCTTGATCACCTTCATCGCGCCGCCCATTTTCTTGAAGTTGGCTTGGCGCGCGCCGATCGTGTCAGCCGGAGATGCTGCGATGGCAAGCGTTCCGCCTGCTGCGGCGACAAGAGCGATAGCGGCGGCAATAGTGCGGATACGGGGCTTGTTCATGGCAAGGTCCTGTCTTGTTGCAGCGTGATCAAAACGGCTTCAGCGCCAAAGCGGAAGGCGGCTTTTGGGGAAACACTTTCAAATATGCCTCGCGGACTGTGGCAAGGCCATCTTCAACCATTTTTGCGGCCGTGCGTCCATACTTGTCGGCAATGTCTGTGCGCGCGCCACGGCTTGCCAATACGCGCAGCATTGGTTCAAGGTCAGGATGCCAGCCACTGCTTAATGCGCGATGCAGTGCGGTCATCCCATTGGCATCAGTGATGTCGACGTTGGGTGCATAATCGAGCGCCAGCGCGAGCGCATCTGCGCTCTGCCCGGATGCAGCAGCCAGCAAGATGTTAGTGCCGTTTGCCAGAACAAAGGCCTTGTCTGCCCCCGCAGCCGCCAGCAGCCGCATCGCCTCGGCCTGCCCGGCCTGCGCCGCACTGAACAGCGGTGGCGTGGGAGGAACGGGCGGCGGCGGCACGCCAAAATTGGCCTCGGTCACCCAGACGACGCGCGATGGGCCGGTCAGAGCATTGGGATCGGCCCCCTTTGCCAGGAGTGCTGAAACCAGCACCCCCTGCCCCGCTGCTGCCGCCACATGCAGCGGGCGGGTGCCGTTGCGGTCAATTTCGGCCAGGTCCCAACTGCCGCGCGCCAGCAAGAGTTGCGCCGCCCCCCAGTTCTTTTGATAGAGCGCCAATTGCAAGGCACTGGTGTTTTCCGGCCCGCGATGACGAATGTCTGCGCCTGCCTGGACCAGCAGTTCCACCGCATCACCATTGCCGCCCGCAATGGCGAAGAACAGCGGCGTAAAGCCCTCCGCCGCCCTGCGGTTTGCTTTCGCGCCCGCTTTGAGCAGCAGCGCCACCGCATCTGCCTTCCCGGCAGAAGCGGCCCACATCAGCGGGGTTTGCCTGCGCGGATCGGGGGTGTCGGGCTTGGCACCCTTAACCAACATCGCGGCCACGGTTTCGGCAGACGCAAACCGCGCGCACAGGGCCAGCGGCCAGGCCCCTTCGGCTCCCGGCTTGCGTGGATCGGCACCGGCATCCAGCAGCGCCTGCACGATGGCGGCGTTGCCACGCTCGCATGCCAGCGCCAGCGGGGTCAGCCCATTGGCATCGGCAAGGTTCGGCTTGGCCTCATGCTTTAACAGCAGCGTGACGAGAGCGGGATCCTGCACTTCCACCGCGCGGGCGAGCGGGCTTTCGCCATAATCGAGCGCCGCGTTGGCATCCGCACCGCGCTCAAGCGCTGCCTGCAGAGCCACTGCATCGTCTGCCGCAATCGCAGTCGCAATGACATCTGGCACCGACATCGCGCCAGCCAGCAGAAGCCCTGCCACCAGCTCAAGCATCAGCCAAACCCTTGAGCGGCCCGATGCTATCGCCAAAGCTTGTCGCCGGAACGCCCAGCAGGTTCAGTCCCGCCAGCATCAGGTCCGACATCGGCGTGCCCTTGGCTACCTCCAGATGCCGCCCACCTTTCACCAGCCCGCCGGCCAGGACTACGGGTAAGTCCATGAAATCATGGTCGTTTGAATCACCAAAGGCCGATCCGCGAAGCACCAGCATGCTATCGAGCAGCGAGCCTTCGCCATCGCGAGTCTCCTTCAGCCGTGCCAGCATATAGGCGAAGAACTGCATGTGATAGCGGTTGATGACCGCCAGCTTGCCCATCTTGTCCGGGCTGCTGCCATGGTGGCTGAGCATGTGGTGCGAATCCGGAATGCCGATTTCCGGGTAAGTCCGGTTGGAAATCTCACGCCCGATCATGAACGTGCCGACGCGCGTCATATCGGCCTGCAGCGCCATGACCTGCAGATCGATCATCAGCTTCACATGTTCGGCAAAATCATCAGGAATGCCCGCCGGGGCTTGGATCGAGGTGGTCTGCGCAGTGGCTGGAGAGGCTTGCGCACGCTGAATGCGTTTTTCGATGGCGCGGGTGGCGTCCATGTATTCGTTCAGCTTGTGCCGGTCTTCCATGCCTAGCGCGCCCGTCAACCGCGCCGCATCCTCGCGCACGAAATCGAGGATCGAGCTCTGCCGACGCAATTGCGCCAGACGGCTTTTCTCGTCCAGCGCTTCGCCATCGCCGAACAACCGCTCAAACACCTCGCGCGGATTGGCGGTTACGGGCAGCGGCACGGTTGGCGTCAGCCACGAAATGCCGTTGGTATAGGCGCAGGAATAGTTGATGTCGCAACTACCCAGTAGGCTCGCCTGATCCACGCCGAGTTCGAGCGAGGGGATTTGCGTCGCGTCTCCCAGATGTGCGGCGAACAGCTGATCCATTGACACGCCGCAGCGAATGTCCGGGCCTTCGGTCTGCTTGGCCCGGGTGCCGGTGAGGAACGCCGGGCACGAACGGCCATGCCCCGCTGGCCTGTCACCAAAGGCCGCCGCCTGCGCATGGCCAAGGCCGCTGACCACCAGAATATCCTTGCGGTGCGGCTCAAGCGGCCCGAGCGTGGACGGCAAGGTGAAATCCGCGCCGGTGCCGGTGGGCCGGTATTCGGCCATGGTCATGCCATTGGGCGTGTAGAACACCTGAAAGCGCTTGGGCCGCTGCGCCACATCGGCGGCGCCGGCACTTGGCATCATCGCCTCAAGGAACGGCAGCGCCATCGTGGTGCCAAGCCCTCGCAACACGGTGCGGCGCGAAAGGGCTGCGCGGCGCACAATCACTTGGCCGCTCCTGCACGCGCGACGTTCAGCGCTGCGGGAGCTTTGCGCATGGTAAAAGCCGGGCTGGTGACAATGCCCCGAACGATGGTCTGCACGCGATAGTCCTCCTGCGCGGCCTTGCGCGCAATTGCACGGACCGCTGGCATGTCATTCGGCCCCAGCCCGCGCGCGAGGGCATAAGTCATCAGCCGCTCGGTAAAGGCCTGCGCAAATTCATCGCGCCGGTCGAGCAGCACTTGCTGCAGCCCGGTGAACCCTTTGATCGCGCGGCCTTCGGGCAACGTGGCCGTGTTGTCGATCGCCTGGCCCGCATCGACCGTGCGCCACGCGCCCACCGCATCGAAGTTCTCCAGCGCAAAGCCCAGCGGGTCCATCTTGGTATGGCAGGCGGCGCAGCTGGGATTGGCGCGGTGCAGTTCCAACTGCTGGCGCGCGGTAAGCTTGCGGCCATCATGCTCTGCCTTAAGCGCGGGCACATCAGCCGGTGGCGGGGGCGGCGGTGAGGCCAGCATGTTGTCAAGAATCCACTTACCGCGCTTCACCACCGAAGTGTGATTGCCATAGGAGGTGACTGTCAGGATGCTCGCCTGCCCAAGCAGCCCACCCCGTTGCATGACAGGATCGAGGCTGACCTTGCGGAACGCCGTGCCGCTCACGCCCGCAATGCCATAGTGCTTGGCAAGCCGCTGGTTGAGGAACGTGTAATCGGCGCGGATGAAATCCGTCACCGGGCGGTTCGCGCCCATCACGTAGGAGAAAAACATCTTCGTCTCGCCCGCCATTGCCGTACGCAGGCGGGTATCGAAATCCGGGAACTCGGTGATATCGGGGCGCTGCTGTTCAAGGTTGCGCAGATAGAGCCATTGGCCTGCAAAGTTCTCGGTCAGTGCCTGCGCTTTGGGGTCAGCCAGCATACGCGCAATTTCTGCATCGATCATGCCGGGTGCGCGCAAGCCGCCGTTTTCCGCCAGCGACAGCAGCCGTTCATCAGGAATCGAACTCCACAGGAACAGCGCCATGCGCGTGGCCAGATCAAGATCGGACACACCATAGGCCACACCCGCAATCCCCGCAGGCGGCGGGCTTTCCACCACGAACAGGAATTGCGGCGAAACGAGAATGGCCTCGACCGCCGCCTCGATCCCTTGCTCGAACGAGGCCCCTGCCCGCTCAGCGGAATAGAGCCGCATCAAAGGCGCGATATCACCTGTCGAAACCGGCCGCCGCCATGCGCGTCGTGCCAGCGACGAGACGATCTTGCGCGCGCAAGGCTCTTCTTCAGCGGCGCTGCGTGGACGGCATCGAAACACCGCGCGCTGGCTTGGCGTTTCGGCCATACCCTTGACGTCATAAGGCCCGGCCACATCCAATTGCAGCACATCGCGCGGAAAATTGCGCTGCGAATAGCGCGGATGCATGCGCCACGACGGCACCTGCAATGTGCCCGCGCGCTGGCCATCCACCCACACGTCCAGCGGCAGCAGCTTGGGCTTGTCGAGCGGCAGTGGCACATAATCGGTATTGTTGCGCAGCCACTGCACGCTTTCATCGGGCCAGGTCTGCCGCCGGAACGAAACGCTGATGCGGTGCGTCCCAGCCGTCATCGGCACCCGCAGCGTATAACGGTCCTCGGTCAGCCGGTCGTTCTCGTTGTTGGTATTGGAATTGAGCCAGGTGACGACATCATACAGTCCATCATAACGCGCATAATAGCGCACCGCCGCGCCCCCGCGCGATGCCAGCGGAAGGTCGCCTCCACCCAGATTGGTGGTGGCCCGTTCGTTGAAGGCTGGAATGCCCGAATTGCCGACCGAGCCATCCTTTGGCACCTGCCAAGTCGTTACAAAGGCGCGCGCTGGTACAAGGCCAGTCGCTTGCCGCGCCACTTTGCCTGCCACCGCCACATAGCGTTCCATCAATGTGGGCGAGACGCTCAACACATCGGCGATGTTATCGAAGCCGAAGCCCGAATTGTCCGGCGGCAGATCGCGCGCCACATCGGCCTCAACCCCCAGTAAATCCCTGACAGCGTTGGCATATTCCACGCGGTTCAGGCGACGCACCGCACTTTTGCCTGGATCGGGATGCGCGGCCACATATTGCGCGCGTACGGTATCCAGCCATTCGACCATCGCCGCGCGCTGCACCATATCAGGCTGCGGCTTGGAATGCGGCGGCATTTCTCCTGATGCCACGCGACGCAGGATTTTCTCCCACGCTTCGGCATTGCGGCCGGTGGCAACATCGCTGGCCTTGAGATCGGCGACCGATAGCCCCGCCACATTGTCAAAATCATTGTGGCAACGCGAACAGTACTTATCGAGCATAGGCTCAATCATCGCCGCGCGCCCATTGGCTAGCCCAGAAGCAGGAGAGCTATCAGCATTCGTCGAGGCGAAGAGGCAAGTGCCGGTTAGCAGCACGCTGGCGATCAGTGCAGTTCGTCCGGCGGGAACCCGCCAACCCGGCTTCATCCGAAATGCGCCCCTTATTCCGTTGTAGCAGGTCTGGCCAAATACCTGCTGCGCGGTGCGGACTATCGGGCGGAGGTGCATGCGTCCATTGCCATTAACCGGACGTTGCGTGTGCATTATTCGCGCACTAGCGCTAACCGTTCAACCATTGGACCAAGGCGCTCATCGGATCATCTAGAATGGCGCGCGTAGCTCCTTGCTCAATGCTCACCCCATTATGCAAAAAGCAGATGCGGTCGGCACTGCGCGCGGCGTCCTCAACATCGTGCGAGACGAAGATGATCGGCATGGTACTTGCCGCCCTGATCTCTGCCAGCAAGGCGTGAAGTGCCCGCCGCGTTGGCTGATCCACTGCTGAAAACGGCTCATCCAACAGCAAGACATGCGGATCGCGGGCAAGAGCGCGGGCAAGTGCGACGCGTTGCTGCTGGCCGCCTGAAAGTTCCGCAGGATAGCGCGTGCCCAGCCCGTCGAGATGGACCCGATCAAGCAAGGCGGCCGCGCGCGCCTCACGCTCGGCGCGAGGAAGGTCCAGCATGGACTCTGCCACATTGCCCAGCGCAGTCATGTGCGGAAACAGCGCGTAAGACTGAAACACGATCCCGACACGCCGTGCCTGCGCCGCCACATCGGTGCCCAGTTCACGGTCGAGCCACACCTGCCCATCGCAGACAATGCGGCCATGGGCGGGGCGATAGAGCCCGGCAATCGCCTTGAGAATCGTAGTCTTGCCTGCGCCTGAAGGCCCAACCAAGGCCAGCGATTCTCCGGCAGCAACGGCAATGTCCACCGAAAGCGCAATCGGCGCGTCCTGACGCAGGTGGATCGACAGGCCTTCAGCCATGCCGGTTGGTCCGCCTGCTCAGCACGAAACTGGCCGTGACTGCCACCAGTGAAATCGCCATCAGCAACGCAGCCATGCGCGCGGCCGCCGGGTTATCGAACGCCTGAACCCGATCATAGATCGACAGCGCTAGCGTGCGCGTCTCGCCCGGAATGGAGCCGCCCACCATCAGCACAACGCCAAATTCGCCCAGCGTATGCGCAAAGGCCAGGACAACGCCGGTCACAATGCCCGGCCAGGCCAGCGGCAGTTCAATCCGCCAAAGCGTACGCCAGAGCGAGTGCCCGCACGTGGCCGCAGCATCGCGCAGATCTTGCCCTATGCTCTCAAAGGCCCGCTGTGCGGGCTGGATGGCGAACGGCAGGTTGACCAGCACCGACGCTGCAAGGATGCCTTCGAAACTGAACACCAGCGAACCACCGTACAGCGCCGTCCACGCGTGGCCAGCCGCAGAATCCGGGCCCATGCCGACCAGCAGGTAAAAGCCGATGACCGTTGGCGGCAGCACCAGCGGCAAGGTCAGCAAGGCCTCGATCACGGCCCGCCCGCGCATCTGTGTGGTGGCAAGCCAACGCCCTACCAGAACTGCAACCGGCAAAAGGATGACAATCGTCAGCACGCCGAGCCACATGGACAATTGGAGGGCCTGCCAGTCCATCACCTCTCAACTCGCCTCGCCGGGCAAAGCAAAGCCATGGCGCACGAATATCCGCCGCGCAGCAGGTTGCTGGACATAGCGGTAAAAGCGTTGGGCCACTGGACTTGCAGATTTCATCAGCACCATCCGCTGCCGCAACGGCCGATGCCATGCCGCCGGGATCAACGCATAGCGGGCGCGGGCCGCAAACGCTGGGTCCAGCACCAGCGAATAGGCCACGATACCGCCCTGCGCGCCCCCGTCCGTGGCGAACTGCAGCGCTTGGGAAACATTCTCTCCGAGCACAAGCTTGCCAGCGAGCGGTTTCCACAGCCGGGCATGCTTCAACACCTCTTCAGCCCGCTTTCCATAAGGCGCGTGAGCCGGATTTGCGATGGCAAAGCGCGTGATCTGGCCTGCTTGCAGCGCCGCACGCAGACCGGCCAGATTGCCATCCACACGCAGCGGCGAACCTTTGGGCGCCACCAACGCGAGCCGCCCAATGGCATAAGGCGTCCCCCGGTCCACCGTCTTGCCCGCCTTTGCCAGAGCCAGCACATAGTCCTCATCCGCCGACAGAAACAGCTGAAACGGCGCTCCTTGCTGAAGCTGGCGGTAGAAATTGCCCGATGAGCCGAACGTCAGCGATACCTTTTGCCCGGTGTCGCGCGAGAAAGCAGCAGCAACTTCGGTCAGGGCAAGACGAAGGTCAGCGGCAGCAGCAATGTTCGGCACTGTCTGCGCCGCAGCGGGCGTAGCCAATCCCAACGCCAGGAGCAGAAACCCCAGCCGTGTTGTCAGGATTCTCAACTTCCCCGCACCCTTCCTGCGATGTATACCTCAACGCACATCGCAGGAAGGGTGCAGTCCTGTCAACGCGGTTGCACGAACGATCAGGACGGATTGGCCAAAGCGCATGACCGGAGAAAGCAAGCAACCTCTGTTGAAGCTGAAAGTGCAGGTACTGGTGGCCGAAGCGATTGCGATTGGCCCCGGCAAAGCCGATCTGCTCGGCGCAATTGAAAGCACCGGCTCGATCGCCGCTGCCGGACGGGCGCTGGGTTTAAGCTATCGCCGCACGCGCGACATGATCGATACGCTCAACACGTGCTGGCGCGAACCGCTGGTCTGCACCACCAAGGGCGGTCGCACAGGTGGCGGAGCGATGCTTACGCCTGCAGGAATGGAGGTACTGAAGCAGTATCGGATGCTCGATACAGCGCTCAATGCCACTGCGCGGGAATGCGGTGCCGCGCTCCTCGCGCTGGCCGGGCCGCGCGATCCCTGACTGTTGACCAATAGCAGTCCAGCAAGGCTCCATTCTTCATTCCGCTGTCGGTATTCCTTGTTAAATTACTCCAGCCTTGATCTGGCCAACGGCGTAATCACAGGCGCGCGCTGTCAACGCCATGTAAGTAAGCGACGGATTCTGGCAGGCAGACGAACTCATCTGCGCGCCATCGGTGACGAACAGGTTGGGCACATCGTGCGCCTGGCTCCACTTGTTCAGCACACTGGTTTTCGGATCATGCCCCATCCGCGCGCCGCCCATTTCGTGAATGGCCGATCCCCCCGCGCCGGGCCGATCAAGGCCCATGATGACCTTGCCACCTGCTGCGGTCAGCATTTCGGCGGCATCGGCTTTGGCTTGGGCCAGCGCGGCATGCTCTTCCTTGCCAAAGGCAAAGGCGATGTTGAGCAGCGGCAGGCCATTGGCATCGGTGCGGGTGCGGTCTAGCGTCAGGCGGTTGGTGCTGCGCGGCAGGCAATCGGCAAAGGCCACCAGCACCATTTTCCACATGCCGGGCTTGCGCAGCGTGCCCTTGAAGTCCTTGCCGATGCCCGCCATCCGCTTGCCCTGCGTCCATGTTGGCTGCAACGCGCCGCCCTGAAACGAGAACCCCCGCGTGTAGCCATCGCCATCCAGCACATCCATATTGCGATACCGCGCGATCACCGTGCCGGTGGGCCTGTTGCCATAAGTCGTGTGCTGTTCGAAACCGGGGAAAAGGGCCATTGATGACAGCGTGTTGGCATGGTCCATGATGTGTGTGCCCAGCACACCGCTGGAATTGCCCAGCCCCTGCGGCGCAGCCTCGGTTGCCGAATTCAGCAGGATGTGCACCGAATTGAAGGCGCCTGCATTGAGGAACACTACCCGCGCTGATGCCCGCTCCCGCGCTTTGGTCTTGGTGTTCACCCACCGCACGCCGGTGGCTTTGTGGGTCTTGGGATCATATTCCACCGCTTCCACCACGGCATCGGTCACCACTGTGAGCAGTCCAGTCTGCATGGCGGCGGGCAGAGTGCTTGATTGCGTGGAAAAATAGGCACCGTACGAACAGCCACGCGCGCAAATGGCGCGGTTCTGGCAGGCTGCGCGGCCTTGGTCGGGCTTGGCCTCGGTCAGGTTGGCTGTCCGGCCAATGGTTAGGCAGCGCTCTGGCCATTTGGCGCGGATGCGTTCACGTACGGCCTGTTCCACCACGTTGAGCGCCATCGGCGGCTGAAAGCGCCCATCGGGCAATTGCTTAAGTCCCTCTGCCGCGCCCGAAACACCGATGAATTCCTCAACCTTGTCATACCATGGGGCCAGATCGGCATAGCGGATCGGCCAATCGGTGCCATGCCCATCGCGCGCATTTGCGCCAAAGTCGTAGTCTGACCAGCGATAGGATTGCCGCCCCCATGTCAGCGACCGCCCACCCATCTGATAGCTGCGAAACCAGGTGAAATCGGTGTTCGGACCCTGCGAATAGGGATTTTCCCGGTCATTCACAAAGTGGTTTTGCGTAAACTCGGTAAAATGCCTGTTGAGCATCTGCACCGGATGCTCACGCGCATACATCGCTGCATCGCCTGATCCACGGAACGGCATATCCCATGGCGCTTTGGTCTCGGTTTCGTAGTCCTGCTGATGCGCAATATTGCGCCCGCGTTCAATCATAAGGACTTTCAGGCCCGCCCGCGTCAACTCCATCGCCGACCAGCCGCCCGTGATGCCCGACCCGACAACGATAGCATCAAACTGCATGTCAGTGCCTGCCATCACCCAAACTCCACTGCCGTCCAGTCGCTTGAAAAGGCGCGGGTTTCGGGCGTTACAGGCACGTCTGGATCAAACCGGCCGGGCACCAGTTCGTATTGCAACTCTTGCGAGCCACCTGCCTCGGAGGTGTAGTATCCAGTCAAGATCAGGCCCTTGATGCGGCTCCACGGCGCAGGTTCGCGCAGCGGCGGCCCCTGCGGGAACGCTTGTGCATCCAGTGCGGCCAGCACGCTGGCGCGCTGGGCCAGCGCAAGCTTCAGAAAGTCTCCGCCCGCCCGCTGATCCAGCGTCTGCTCCAGCCATGGCACATGCCGCAGCGAACCATCGGCGCGCAGATGCGGGCCATAGTCGCCGCCCGCCACAGGCTTGCGCGTGCCTGCCAGGCCGTGCGCCAGAGCAATCGCCACGAAATCCCCCACGCCAACATCGCCAGCGCCCGGTGTGGCGGTGCGCGGAATCACCAGCTGGCTCACTTCGCGCAGCAGCTTGCGCTGCCGCTCGGTCGGAGCCTCGTCATCGCCCAGACCGGTTAGCTGAACCGCGCCAACAGGCACACCGATGGCGAGCGCGAACAGAGCAGCGCCGCCCAGAAAATCGCGCCGCGTCCAAGCGCTCATACCGTGGCTCCGCGCGTGTCCTGCTTTGCGCCAAGCCCCGCAAAGAGGCAAACCGCAATTGCGCCCACAATCCCGATGGCCCCTGCCGCCACAAACGCGCCCTGCATCGTGCCCATGGCCTGACGCGACAGGCTGATCAGCAAGGGCGAGGTAAACTGGCCGAGGAAAAAGCAGGCCGTCCACACCCCCATCCCGCGCCCGCGATGTTCAAATGGCAGGAACGATTGCGCCCACCCGATCAGCACCGGGATGGCCATGCCTGCCCCGGTTTGCTGCACGATCATGCCGGCGGTCATCCAACGCCAGTCATGGGCATTGCCGATGAGCAAAAGCCCTATGCCAAGAAATCCGAGGAACAGGGTGATTTGTCCACAAGGCCCCATACCCCAACGTCCGGTGAGCCAGTACAGGACAGCGCCCGCAATAATGAAGAGACTGGGAATTGCGCTGAGGTTGGCGACCTCTTGCGCGCTGGTCACGCCAATTTCGCCCCAGACAATCGCGCCGTTGATGATGAACACATAATACAACGCCGATGACAGCAGGGTAACGAGACCATAAGTGGCAACCCCTTTCCACGGGAACGCAACCTGGGCTGGGGTTGAAACGGCTACCTGCTGGGGCACTGATCCGAACGGCCGGGGTTCATAGATAAATGCCCAGCTTAGCAGGCAGATTACAAATCCCATCCCGTAGATCGCAAAGGAGGCATTCCAATAGATTCCGGTCAGATAGCCGGACAGCAGTATCGTACCGCTTGCCAGAAACGGTCCGACCATGTTCTGCAACGCAAGCCAGTTGCGCCGTGGCTGCCCGTCCCAGTAATCACCGATCAGGGTATTGATGGACGTCAGCAGGATCGCTTCGGGCACACCCAGAAGCAGGCGCGACACGTAAATTGCATCGAGATCCGTCAGCATCAGCGGTGCCATGCCAACAAAACCATAAACGGCCGCAGCCGTAATCAACAGGCTGCGCCTGCCGAAGCGGTCAACAAAGTACCCGGCAAACATGGCAACAAATGCGATTGTCAAACCCGGCGCAGAGACCATTGCCGGCACTTTGGTCATCGCACCGGGATCAAGCCTGAAGTGTGCGATGATCGAAGGGACTGCAGGAAACAGCGAGACGATAGCCAAAATCGGCAAAAAGCCTGCCAGAATGATCGTCCAGCCTTGGGCAAGTCCGGGCTTGCGCGACAAGGGATCAGTTTCAATCATATCGCTCTGCACCTTTTGCATCCCCGGACTTTCCCTGCATGTGGCTTAAGCCATCTTGTGTCTTCACAATTGAGATCCGGACTTCATCCGGAGATGTTCAAGCAAAACTGATCTGCTTTTCATCATTGTTGAATGACGGGAACGGCATGTAGGAAATGCGCAATTTCTGTTGAAGCGTAAGCGTATGGTCACCTTTGGGGAAGCCGCCTGCGCAGCGCACAAAGATTGTCGCAGGTGCACCAAAGGCCCAGCGCCGATCGTAGGTGGTTTCCATTTCGTCCAGCGTCAATGGCCCAGCGCCCTCGTCAAAGCGAATGGCATCGCGTGCAAATACTTCGCCATCAATCCCGACATTGAGTTCCTCGACCATGGAAAGCCGCAAGCCGCGATAGTAGCCCAGCTTGGTTTCAAACGCGAAGCCATCGGGCGCGTCCTCCGGCCCGGTGTTGCGCACGGTTGCCGGATTGATGATGTACTTGTCGAACATTACGCAGCCTCCCTGACGCCGTGCCGCGTTTCGGCCTTTGCGATCAATCGTTCGAACATCACATGCTGGCGGCGCACCTGTTCGCGGCTGTCCACTTCGCTCACGTCCTGAATCCAACGGTTGCCTTCGTATTCGCTAGAAAGCGTGCCTTCCCATCCGCAGCCCACCAGCGCGTCGATCACTTCTTCATAGGCAATCGCTGGGTCGGTGCAGTCCTCGTTCATTTCATAGAACTTGGCCTGAATGTGATGGAAATAGGGGGCATAATCGGCCAGCCGCTTCGGGTTAGCATAAGGCGCATGGCGCAGCGTTTCAGCCATCGCCACTTCGGCCTTGTTGCCCTGCATTTTCACGGCAACTTCATAGATCGTGTACTCGGCCATGATTTTGGCCTCATGGCTATCGACGATGAACTGCGCCACTTCAGGCCGCGCACCCTGCCGTTCAAAGCGGGCGCGGAATGCGGGCGGGTAATGCTTCATGAAAATGCCCATGTCGGGCAGGATGCCAAGGTGCCTAGTACCCAGCCGGTCAGCCTCTTCGATGGTGCGCAAGATCCACGCATGTTCCAGATGCCACGGTGCATGAACTTCAACGCCCATATGGACATCCAGCTTTTCGGCAAAAGGCACACAGCGGCCAAGGATGTCGGGCCGGACGAACACCAGCACACGCATGTTCTTGATGCCCAACCGGTTGCACAGCGTCAGATCGCGCACAATGCTTTCAACCTGTTCGTGATCCGACATAAGCTGGTCTTTGCGCAGCTTCGTGTCGAGGAACATGTCATAAGCGGTGAAGTGGCAGCCGTGGCGCGCAACCATAGCCTTCCATTCATCAACCTGGGCATCTGACAGGTTGGGGAACGTCGGCATGTTCTGCTCTGGCAGAATTTCAATACCTGTTGCACCGATGGAAGCGGCAAAGGAAACACAATCCTCCACGCCCATCTGGCCCAGAAACATCTCTTCCTGAAAGGAGTAAAGGCTGACGCCCCGTTTGATCTTCGACATCGCAGGCCTTCTTCAAAAATGTCAGCCGGGCAGTTGTTGCCAACCGCCCGGCCTTAGTACCAATTTAGAAATCGAAGCCGAACGTGACACCGATCTGGCGCACGGAGTTGAAGCCGAATAGGTGGCCCAGCCCGACACGGCCCGCATTGGCTTCAGCTGGATCGATGCTGATATTGGTCGGCACGCGCTCATCAGTGCAATTGCGGCAGTATACCGAGGCACGCCAGCCGCCCTTGCCGCTCACGCCCAAGCTGGCACCCAACAATTGATGCGCGCGAAACTGCGTGCCGGGTACCTGGTTGACCGTGAACCACTGCGAGGAACGATGCGTGATATTGCCTTCAACAAAGGCATCCATCGCGCTGCCCAGCGCCCATTCATACTTGACCTGCCCATTGGCAACCAGCTCAGGAGAAACGGGCGTGCGCAACCCGCCTGCGTTGAACTGGCGCCCTGTAGGCGCAAGGCACGAAGGCGTCTGCTGACCGGGATAGCATTCCGCACCCGGGAAGTCCTCGAACGTCGAATCCAGCAAGGTGGCCGAACCTGTCAACGAAAGGCCGGTCACCGGACGGATCACGGTCAACAACTCGATACCCTTGCTGGTTGCAGCGGCAGCGTTCTGCACAAAGCTCGCCCCGGCAAGCGCATTGAACGAAGACACCTGCAGGTTCTTGAACTTCGAATGGAAGGCTGTGAGGTTGAACAACAGCTTGCCGTCCATCCAAGTGGACTTCAGGCCCAGCTCGATGTTGCGGTTCGTTTCAGGCTCGACCACCGGCGAAGCTGCCGTAGCGGGCAGGAGATCCGCAAAACCCGGCCCCTTATACCCGCGCGAATAGGTCGCATAGACCATCACATCGCGGGCGAAGTTGTATTGCGCACCAAGGCGATAGCTGAAGTCAGTGTTCGATGTGGTCGCCTTCACTTCGCGGCGCGGTCCGCCCAGCGTGACGAAGTAGAAGCTGTTGTTCTGGACCGAGTCGATTTTCAGCTTGTCGTGCGTAACGCGCGCACCGGCGATCAGCTTCAGGTTATCGACCACCTCATAGGTGAATTGGCCGAACGCTGCATAGCTCTTGCTGTCGAGCGAATAATCGCGGTCCTGCCCAAGGAAGAACACGTTGCTACGCGGGCATGCGGGCGGCGGGCCGCCGATGTTGGTCGCGCCAACGCAGAACGGAAACGGCGTGAGCAGGTTCTGCGGACGCAGACTGTTGCCGCCAAGCTGCGCCTCTACATCGGTCTGCGCGTTGAAGAAGAACAGGCCAACCTGCCCGGTAAAGCGATCCCCCGCCGGCAACGCCACGCGCAATTCGTTGGTGAACTGGCGATAGCGCGTGTCCGAATAGTTGCGATCCGCCCCGTTGTTGTTGGTATAGTCGGTGTCGAAGTTCTGCTCGCGGTCGGCAGCTTTCCACGCCACGGTATTGCTGATTTCGATGCCCGAGGACAGCTCATAGGCCAGTGTCGCCTGAACCCCGCCGCGGGTCACGTCGCGGTAGAAATCGCCATTGCCCGCAATCAGCAGGTTCTCATTGCTCGGCACGATGCCCAGCGCCGTGTTAAGCGGCACCGCTCCCGCCAGCGACGAAAGGTTGCGGTAAGGGCGGTCGAAGTACGTCGCGATGCCCTTTTCCTTGTTGTAGTCCCCGATGACATAGAGCGAAAGCGCATCGCTCAAGTTCACCAGATACTTGGCGCGCACGCCCCACTGTTCCTGGCCGAAATCGCCCTTGCCATTGCCGATGAACTTCACCACCGGATCCTGCGTCGAGAACACCGCATTCAGGCGCAGCGCTGAATTTTCGGACACCGGCACGTTGACCGTCGCCTGACCGATGAAGCCCAGTCCGTTGTTCGGCGTTGTCGGACGGTGCACACCTTCAAGCTGCACATTGCCTTCGGTCGTGCCGATCTTCGGGCGGTTCGTGACAATGTTGAGCAGGCCCGCCGAAGCGTTCTTGCCAAACAGCATGCCTTGCGGACCGCTCAGAACCTCAACGCGGGCCACGTCATAAAACGTGCCGACTGCGCCGCCCAAGATCGAGTTGGCAAGGTTCACTTCGTCCTGCTGGATGGCCACGCTTGCTTCCAGCGTCTGCTGAAAAGCCAGCGTGCCTACGCCGCGGATCGTGAAGTTGTTCTCGCCGCTCACCTGCAGGCTGGGGGCAGCCTGATTGAGCTGGCTCAGGTTGGTGACGCCAAGCGAACGCAGCGATTCAGATGTAACGGCGGTCACGCTGACCGGAACATCCTGCAGGCGCTCGGTACGGCGTTGTGCGGTGACGACGATGTCGTAATCGCGGGGCTGATCTGCCGTAGCATCTTGCTGCGCTTGCGGTTCGGCGGGCAACATCGTGGCATCGGCGGCAAATGCCGCACCGGGCATAGCTGCCCCAAGCAACAGAGTAAGTGTAAGATTGCGCATTGAAATCCTCCCTCCTGAAGACGCAACGAAGGGAACGTAGCCGTGCCGCAATTCAGCACTCCTCGATCCCGCGCTTCGTGATCGATCACCATTCCGAACAAGCGGGCCCGAACAGGCGGACTCGAACTGGTGGGATGGCCCCTCCGACGCGTCATTATTCGCGCTGACCGGTTTCCTGAGGTCCAGCGCGTTTTCAATATAGGCCCACCGCGCGTATTGTGTTAATTGTTTGATACAATGCTTAGCAAACGATTTGGATAATACCTTATGCGCTTCAAAGGTCTCGATCTGAACCTGCTCGTTGCACTTGATGTTCTGCTGGAAGAGCGCAACGTCACCCGCGCCGCAGAAAGGATGCACGTGGGCCAATCCGCCATGAGTGCAGCGCTGGCTAGGCTACGGCAGCATTTTGAAGACGATCTGCTGATCGTCTCGGGGCGCCAGATGGTTCCATCTGCCTTTGCCGCCACTTTGCAAAAGCCGGTCAAGGACGTGATCCTTCAAATCGGCAGCCTGGTTGAAACCGAACGCCAGTTCATCCCATCGCGTTCCACAAGGCATTTTACGGTGGAAATGCCTGACCATCTGCAAATGGTGGTCCTGCCGATGCTGATGCGCCAAATGTCCGCCGAAGCGCCCGGGGTCATTATGGACATTCGCCCTCCCAGCCGTGATCCATTCCCCTCGCTTGCAACCGGAGAACTGGATCTCGTCCTGACACCGGGAATCTATGCCGACCCGGAATTCGTGCACGAAGTCCTTGCCACCAACCAATTGGTTATCCTGGGCTGCAAGGAAAACCCTTGTCTGCAGCACCAGCCCGACATGGAAACCGTTTTGTCGTTACGGCAGGTCATCGTGCCTTTTGATCGGTACAGGCTGGGCCTTTTCCTTAACGAACAGCAACTGTCACTCTATTCCGGCAGAGGCCGCACCGCGCTGATTTCGCCCAATTTCGGTTGTATTCCGGCATGCCTCGTCAAGACTGAAAGGATCGCCATCCTCAACCGCAGGCTGGCCGAAGCATCCGTGCTAAGCTTTCCGCTCGTCCTCTGGGAAGTGCCGCTCGAAATGCCGACACTGGACGATATCATGATGTATCACCCACTCCGCCGTAGCGATGGTGGGCTCCTCTGGCTGCGCAATCAGTTAAAGCAAGCGGTAACAAATCTTGGTCGTGGTACGCCGGGCCGGAATTGAAAATCGCTGATTTCACAATTGTTGGCAGGGCCAAAGCCGAACGAGGCACACTAAATCCCTACCCGCCACGTCACAGCTCAACTCGCCCCAGCAATAAGTCCAAATGTGCTGAAATCAAACGCGAGATTTCGACAAAGGGGAACTCAGGGCGGGTCAGCATGATCGAAACCAGTCCATGCATCCCGGCCCACACGGTTTGTGCAGCCAGCTCTGCAGCATCCGGGTCGGCAACCACTTCCCCATAGGCACCGCGCAAAATCGAAAACGCTGCAAGCCCTGCTTCAAGCCCGCGATGCGTTCCGCTGGCCTCATCCATCGCAATATCAGCCATAAAAGCAACACGATAGGCCGCCGGTTCTTCGAGGCCGAAATCGATATAGGCGCGGCACAGTTCGCGCAGCCGCGCATGCCCCTTCATCGTCGTATCAACTTTACGCAGCCGCAGCTCCAAACTGCCAAAAGCGCGAATGCACAATTCCACCGCAATCGCATCGCGGTTGGGGAAATGGGCATAAAGCGAAGGCTGGCTGATCCCCACCGCCCTTGCGATCTGGCGCGTGGTTACTCCATCCAGACCATGCCGCAGAAACAGGTGCTGCGCCTCATCAAGGATCTGTTCGCGCCGGTCGAGCGCCTTACCCGGCATCGTACTCCGCGCCTTGTCACCTTCTTGCTCCATGGTGCCTCTTTGCGCCTTGACGATCCTTCGTCAACCTATCATTGATAGGCTATCAGCGATAGGTTTCGGAGTCGAACTGAATGTCATATCGTCAGGCCAGCCTCGGGGCGCTCGGCTTTGCGTTGCTGTTGGGGGCATGTTCAGGCGCTGATGGGCCGCAGGAAAAGCCCTTGCCTGTGGTCGAAGCAGTCTTGCCGATGAGCGGGTCTGGGCGCGCCAGCGATGGCAGCAGCTTTCCCGTCCGCGTGCTCTATGATCGCGAAGTGGCGGTATCGCTGCGGCTGGGCGGCACCCTCTCGGCGCTGCCGGTGCATCCGGGAGACCGGGTTCCGGCAGGCGCACTGCTAGTCGCAATCACGCCAACACTGCAGGCCGAAGCCGAACGCCGCGCCGCCGCCGAGGTCGATCGGCTAAGCCGCGCCGAACGCCGCACCGAAACGCTGCTGCCCGCAGGCGCAGTGTCCGAAGCGCAGCGCGAAGATACGCAAAGCGCGCTGGCCGCTGCCCGCGCCACTTTGCGCGCCGCGCGCTATGACCGCGCCTCCACCACCGCACGCATGCCCTTTGCCGGGCTGGTGCTGGCTCGCATGCACGAGGTGGGCGAGACGGTTTCCCCCGGTGAGCCCATCGTTCGGATTGCCGATCTCACCAGCCCCTTGCTGGCCCGCGCCGCCGTCACCCCTGGCATCGCCATGCGCATGCCGATAGGCACCACTGTTCAGCTCTCGCTCGCCAGCCACGGCGAAGTCACAGGGCGGCTGCTGCGCAAGGCCAGTCTAGCCGATCCAATCACCGGCACGCTCGATCTCGATTTTGCCCTTCCCTCAGGGCGCGGGTTGCTCAGCGGCTTGACCGGCAGCCTGATCATTCCAGAAGGGAACGCGAACGCCGCAGGAGGCCGCCTGACCATTCCCGCCGAAGCCTTGCTCGATGCCAATGGAAAACAGGGCCACGTCTTCGTGCTCGATCCCAAATCGTCCATCGTGCGCCGGCAGGCCGTTGGACTGCAAGGATTTTCGGGTGATCTTATCGCGGTTGAAGGGCTGGCTCCCACCGCGCGCGTCATCACCACTGGCGCAGGCTTTGTGCGGGATGGTCAGAAAGTGCGAGTAGACGCCCGATGACCTTCAACCCCGCAGCCTTCGCACTGGCGCGCTGGCAATTCACGCTTGTAGCTGCGCTCCTGCTCGCAGCGCTTGGCCTTGCCGCGCTGTACACCATTCCACGCACCGAAGATCCGCAGCTCAATCCGCCGATCTTCGTGGTCAATGCCGTCCTGCCCGGCGCCTCCCCTGCCGAGGTCGAGGAGCTGGTCACCCGGCCAGTCGAAGATGCCGTCCACCGGCTCGATGGCATCCGCGAAGTGCGCTCGCGCAGCACCGATGGCCTTTCGGTCACGCGCATCGAATTCAACTGGGGCACCGATCCTGACAGCAGCTATGACAAGATCACGCGCGAGGTATCCGCCCTGCGCGCCAGCCTGCCTGCGGGCCTGCAACGGCTCGATATCGTGCGCGGACGGCCCATCAACGTGGCGATCGTCGAAGTGGCTTTGGTCAGCGATCTTCTGCCGATGCACCGGCTGGAAAAGCTGGCCGACGGTCTGCGCGAACGGCTGGGCACGATACCGGGGATCAATGAGGCGAAGTACTGGGGTGCTGGCCGCACGGAAATGCGCGTCGCGCTCGATATGGCGCGGCTGGCCGCGCTTCGCCTGCCTCCTTCCGCCGTGACCGACGCCTTGCGTGCCGCAGGGCAGGAAAGCCCGGTCGGCGCGGTCAATGCTGGCGACCGGCGCTTCACCGTCAAGTATGGCGGCGCTTTCCGCTCTCCCGAGGCTATCACGGCGGTGCCACTTGTTGCGGGCAATGGCCGCGCCTTGCATGTGGGCGATGTGGCCACGGTGGGCTGGGCGCAGGATGAACCTGACCATATCACCCGCTTCAATGGCCAGCGTGCGCTGCTGATTACCGCCACACAGGGCAAGGATCAGGACGTCACGCGCCTGTCCGCCGCGATCTCTGCAGAGTTAGACGCCTTCGAACAGACCCTGCCCGGCGGGGTGAAACTGGTGCGCGGCTTTGACCAGTCTGAAAACGTGAAACATCGCATCGGAGGGCTGACGCGCGATTTCCTGATCGCGCTGGCGCTGGTCAGCCTTACCCTTTTGCCGCTGGGCTTGCGGGCAGCGGGCGTGGTGATGATTGCCATTCCGCTCTCACTGCTGATTGGCGTCGCCATTCTCGCAGGGCTGGGCTTTACGCTGAACCAACTGGCCATCGCCGGGTTCGTGCTGGCGCTGGGCATTCTGGTCGATGACGCCATCGTGGTGGTCGAAAACATCGCGCGCTGGCTGCGCGAAGGGGCAGACCGGACGACCGCCGTGATCAAGGGCACCGGCCAGATCGCCCCTGCCGTGCTGGGCTGCACCGCGTGCCTTGTCTTTGCCTTCGTGCCGCTGCTGGCCTTGCCCGAAGCCTCGGGCGAATTCATCCGGTCGCTCCCGGTGGCAGTCATTGCTACGGTGATGGGGTCACTCGTCGTGGCCTTCATGATCACGCCCCTTGCCGCCCGCGTGATCCTCTCGCGCCATGAACACCCTGAGGGCAACCGCCTGCTGCAGGCCGTGCAGCGTGGCATTCACCGCTTCTATGCCCCCGTCCTGCACCGCGCGCTTGATCGGCCCAAGCGCTGGATGATCGGCCTGCTGCTGCTTTGCGCATTATCCTTGCCGCTGGTCAGCGTGATAGGATCAAGCCTTTTTCCGCCCGCCGAAACCCCGCAGTTCCTCGTCCGCATCGAAATGCCCCAAGGCACCGCGCAGCGCCGCACCGATCAGGCGGTGCGCTGGGTAGAGCAAGTTATCGCCGAGCGGCCAGAAGTGCGCTGGACATCCGCGAATGTCGGCCGAGGCAACCCCCAACTTTACTACAATGTCGCGCAGCGTGAGACCGATTCTGCCTTTGGCGAAGTCGCGGTGGCGTTGGAAGCGTGGGAACCGGGCAAATCGGATGGTTTGCTGAACGATCTTCGCCGCCGCTTTGATGAATACCCCGGTGCGCGCATCAGCATCATCACGTTTGTCAACGGGCCTGAAGTTGAAGCTCCGATCGTAGTGCGAATTTCAGGGCCGGACATGCAGCGGCTGGCCACTCTTTCGGGCAAAGCCGAAGCAGCGATGGCAGCGGTCTCGGGCGTGCGTGACATCGGCAATCCCCTGCGCCAATTACGAACCGATATTCATCTGGCCGTGGATGAACCTGCAGCAGCAGCAATTGGCGTGGCTCCGGGCGCAATCAAGGATGCGGTGCGCATCGGCCTCTCAGGCATCTCAGTCGCAAGTTTTCGCGATAGCGATGGCGATGATTACAGCGTGACCGTGCGCCTGCCGAATACCGGTCGCGGAGAGCTGGCACAGCTCGGCCAGATCTTCGTCCCCACGGCAAACGGGGCGAGTGCCCCGCTTGGCGCGCTGGCAACGCCCGAACTGCGGTCCGAAGCCGCCCGGATCGACCGCTTGCGCCGCTCGCGCATGGTGACGCTCACCGCCTATACCGAACCCGGCGTACTGGTGTCAAAAGCCACGCGCGAGGTAAAGGCCAAGGTCGAAGGCGCACTCGATCTGCCGCCGGGCTATCGCATCACCTTGGGTGGCGAGGCCGAAACATCATCGCGCAGCTTTGCCGGGCTCGTGCCAGCAATTGTGATATCCTCGCTTGGCATACTTGCCGTTCTGGTGCTGGAATTCGGGCGATTCCGCACCGTGGCGGTTGTTGCGGGCATAGTGCCGTTCGGGTTCCTTGGCGCAGTTGTCGCGCTTTGGCTCACCGGCAATTCACTGTCCTTCACCGCTGCGGTCGGTCTGATCGCGTTGGTCGGGATAGAGATCAAGAACTCCATTCTGTTGGTGGACTTCACCGACCAGCTAGAACGTGATGGCTTGTCATCACGCGAAGCGGTCGAACGTGCCGGAGAGCTCCGCTTTTTGCCGGTGCTGCTCACCTCGGTCACTGCCATCGGCGGCCTCTTGCCGCTTGCAGTGGAAAACAGCGGTCTGTTCTCCCCAATGGCCATTGCCATGATCGGCGGGCTGATATCGTCAACACTGCTCGCCCGCATAGCCACGCCGGTGATGTATTTGCTGCTGGCAGGCAAGAATCCCCGCAAAACTGCTGATTGGGCAGGAGCAACCACATGAACCTGCGTCACTTGGCTCTCTTCACGCTGACTGCTGTGTTGGCAGGCTGCACTGCCGGGCCAGACTATGCCGCGCCCGAATTGCCTGTTGCACCCCTATGGCGGCGGCCGGTAGCCATCGGCACACCTGACGCCCGCCCTTGGTGGCAGGGCTTTAATGATCCGGTGCTGGACCGTTTGGAAGCCGAGGCACTTTCGGCCAATCTCTCGATCGAACAGGCGTTGGCCCGGCTGGATCAGGCTCAGGCAACAGCCTCTGCGGCAGGCGCAGCGCGTTTGCCAGCGGCAGACGCTGGCGCTTCTGGAGCCAGGGCGCAGCAATCGCTGAATGCAGGCCTTGGCCAGCTCTCGCGCTTCGTCCCCAATTTTCCACGGACCGTGGACAGCGCCAACGCAACGCTAAGCGGGTCATGGGATATCGACCTTGCCGGAGGATTGCGGCGACGGCAGGAGGCTGCGCGCGCCGGGACGGCTGAAGCCGAAGCCGGTGTAGGCGCTGCGCGGCTGGCGGTGTCTGCCGAACTGGCGCAGGCTTATTTCCGCATGCGCGTGACCGAGGCGCAAGGCCTTGCGCTGAAAACACTGGCTGCCCGCGCGCGCGAACGCCAGGCGATCATGGCCGCCCGGCTGGCCAGCGGGGCCGCTTCGCATACAGAAGCCGAGCGCACATCAGCAGCCGCCGAACAAGCTGCAGCCGCCCTTCCCCAAATCGATGCAAGGATCGAAACAGAGCGCACAAGGATTGCCATCCTGCTGGGGCGTTCACCGTCGCTACCGATTGATCTCAATGGCACGCTATATGCCGATGCGCCCGATCCGGTCGCCGGGCTGCCAGCCATCGTATTGCGCGGACGCCCCGATGTGGCCATGGCCGAGGCGCGGCTGATCTCCGCCAACGCTGCCATCGGCGCGGCCATGGCGGAATACTGGCCAAGCGTCTCGCTCAGCGCGCTGGCAGGTGTGCAGAGCAACCGCTTCGGTCAACTTTTCACCGGCGATTCCATTGCCATGCAGGGCGCGGTCGGGCTGCGCTGGCGGCTATTCGATTTTGGCCGGATCGATGCACAAGTCGCCTCTGCGCGCGGGCGCAACCGCGAAATGCTGGCTACTTACCGCGAAACCGTGTTGCGCGCGACAGGCGATGTTGAAGTGGCGCAAGCAGCACTGATCGCCGCCCGAGCCGCACTTGCCAGCACCAAGGCCGAGGTGGACCTGCGCCTGGCGGCCAGAGACCGCGACCGAGCCTCATTCCATGCAGGTGCAATAAGCAAGGAAGTTTTGTCAGCTTCGGAAAGCGCACTGGCAGAAGCGCACCTGCGCCTCGCCGAAGCGCGCGGAAATCAGGCAGCAGCGTTGGTAGACATGTCCCGCGCCCTCGGGCTGCAGACATTCTGACCGACATGCGACAATACTGCGATAGCCACCTTACGGATTTTGCGGCCAATTCTTGCGCTCAACCGTCCAGCGCGGATCGCGACACAGCCCGCAATCTGCGCCTTCAAATAGCGCCGCCGACCTGACCGATCCACGCAATTGCCATTCAAGCCAGTTCACCGCAGCCATCGCAGCCAAACCGCCATTAGGCTGGGCGAATGTGCCGCCATGGCCGACATCAAGATTCAGCATCATGGTTGGCACATGCGCAATTTTTGAAAAATCATCCATGCCGTTGGAGTAAGCGATATCGGTCTTGCCGCCTTCAAAGTAGACAACTGGCGTGTGCAGGCGTGTCAGCCAGCTTTTCGAAGTTACGGGCGAAGTGGCCGACGACGTGGTTTGGGCTGTACCACCATAAGCCGCAGATTGCGCAGCACATCCCGGCAGAGTGGCCAGAAGGCAAGAAATTGTCAGCGCGGTCAATCCGATACGCGCCTGAAATGTTTGCTTCATCGCTTACCCACCACCGGCCCGACTTGTGCCCTGCACCTTATCCATGCGCTTGTACAAGGCCAGTTTGATGTCCAGCCGGTTGCAAGTGTCTGTTTTCGAAATCTCGTTCCTTTTGAAAATTAGCATAATAGAGTTCGGAAAAATGCTTCGCAAAACCAGCGCCGCAATCGATGACTTTCAGATTTTTATTCAGATATCTAAACAATTTCAGTATTATATTCTGATGGAAGGCGATCCCCGCCGCACCATCCTTCGAGAAAAAACGCTACAAACGAACATTATTGACTTTCGTATGTATTTTTTGCGAGAGCAAACGCATGATGACTCAGTACGACATTCTCGTGGTTGGTGGCGGCATCAACGGCGTTGCGATTGCCCGCGATGCCGCAGGCCGGGATGCGCGCGTCTTGTTGGTGGAGAAGGACGATCTGGCAGCGCACACCTCGTCGGCCAGCACCAAGCTGATCCACGGCGGCTTGCGCTACCTCGAACAGTACGAATTCCGTCTCGTCGGTGAATCGTTGGCCGAGCGGGAGCGGATGATGCAGGCCGCGCCTCATCTGATCCGCCCGCTGACGTTCTTGCTACCGCATGACAAATCCATGCGCCCGCGCTGGATGATGCTGGCCGGGTTGTTCCTTTACGACCGACTGGGCGGCAAAAGCCGCCTGCCCCGTTCGCGGTCGGTCAATCTGTCGAGCGATCCGATGGGCGCACCGCTCAAGGCCGAAGTACAGCGTGGGTATGCCTATTCAGATTGCTGGGGAGATGACAGCAGGCTCGTGATCGCCAACGCCCTTGATGCTGCAGAGCGTGGCGCCACGATCATGACGCGAACCCGGCTTCAAGCTGCAGAGTCCATGGGTGGGCGATGGCAAGCGCGTTTACACCCCGCAAATGGAGTACCCTTCACCGTCAGTGCGCGGGCCATCGTCAACGCGACGGGTTCATGGGCTGCCGATTTTTCGCGCGCTTTCGCGCCCAAAAGCGCGGGTGGATCTTTGCGCATGATCAAGGGCAGCCACCTTGTCACGCGCAAGCTTTATGAGGGCGATCATGCGTTTCTGCTGCAAAACCATGATGGCCGCGTGATCTTCACTATCCCTTACGAAAGCAACTTCACGCTGATCGGCACGACCGATGTTGACTGGACTGGTTCGCCGGAAAAGGCGAAGGTTGCTCAGGCCGAGATCGATTATCTGTGCAAAGCCGTGTCAGACTGGTTCCGCAGCCCGCTTACATCGCACGATGTGGTGTCAGCCTATGCCGGAGTCAGACCGCTTTATGACGATGAATCCGATAATCCTTCAAAAATTAGCCGTGACTATGTGCTGAAATACGACAAGCAGAGCGGTGCGCCCTTCCTTTCGATCTTTGGCGGCAAGATCACCACGCACCGTGCTTTGGGGGAGCGCGCTGCGAACATGCTGCAGGCTGATCTGTCACACATGGGGCGTGAATGGACAGCCACGGCACCACTGCCCGGCGGCGATGCAGGGCCGCGCGGCCTCGCTGGAATTCTGGATGACATCGCAGTTGAAGCGCCATTCCTCGATCCTGCCACGATCAAACGGCTCGGCCAAAGCTATGGCACACGCTTCCGGCGCATCCTGAACGGTGCACACTCAAAGGCCGATTTGGGGCGCGATTTCGGTGGCGGACTTAGCCAGGCCGAAGTCGATTACCTGATGCGCGAAGAATGGGCTGTGACCGCGCAAGACATCCTGTGGCGGCGATCAAAGCTGGGCCTGCACATTCCTGCAGTCCGCCACGCCGAACTTGAAAACTACATTACCAAAAAATCATGCGTGACGGCACAAGTCTAACAATAACAATAGTATGGAGGGGGTCATTGGCTCGAAAAAGGCCTTTATTGGTGAACTGATTTCGGAATGCATTGGTTTACTGATCATCATCCTTATCGGTGAAAGCGCAGCGTCCATGCTGCTGCTTTATGACTCTAGCCCTTATCAGAACGCCTATTGGGGCGTTGGCATCACTTGGGGCCTTGCGGTGACTATCGCAATCTATGTAACCGGCGCGGTATAGGGAACACACGCAAATCCCGCTGTCATGCTGGCCCTTGCGGTTTATCGCCAGTTTCCGGTTCGCAAAGTGTTACCGTTCTGGGCAGCACAAGTGCTTGGCGCGTTTCTGCGCGGGGCCATCGTCTATATAGTTTTCACACCCATCATCGACAATTTCAACACGCTACATGGCCTGACCCGTGAACAGGGCGGAGCCGCAGGTGTATTCTTTACCTCGCCAGGTGCGGGCATCACCCCGATCCGCGCTTTCTTCAACGAAATCGTGTTGACCTCAATTCTGGTGCTCGGCATTTTCGCGATTACCGAGGAATACAACACACAGGCGCCACAAGCCAATTCCAGCGCGCTGATTATCGGCCTGCTTGTGGCCATGATTGGCGGCGGCGCAGGTTATCTGGAAGGTTGGCCTATTAACCCTGCGCGCGATTTCGGTCCGCACCTGTTTGCCTTCCTTGCCGGGTGGGGTCCATCAGCCTTCCCGGCAGCAGGCAATTACTGGTGGGTGCCGGTGGCCGGGCCGTTCTGCGGAGGGCTGGTTGGCGCTTCGATCTATCAATGGCTTATCCGCCCTTTCCTGCCCGCCCGCCACGCCGCACCTGCGGGGCTCGATTCCGCCGTGTGAGCCTCACATTGCTGCTGCTGATGGCGGTGCACAGCCGCCAATGAACCGCTACAACCGCACTTCTCAGACAGGATAGGACCCGCCATGTTCACTGCACCCTTTATCCTTGCCATTGATCAGGGCACCACATCCACACGCTGCATTGTCTTTGATGCAAAGGCACGCATCGTATCTGTGGCACAGCGTGAATTTGCGCAACATTATCCGCACCTTGGCTGGGTGGAGCACGATCCTGAAGATATCTGGAACGACACCGTTACTGTAATGCGCGAAGCCGTGGCCCACGCGGGCGTTGCGGTGCAGGATATCGCTGGGATCGGCATAACCAACCAGCGCGAAACGGTTGTGGTATGGGAGCGCGCAACGGGAAAACCGATCTATAATGCAATCGTCTGGCAAGACCGCCGCACGGCCGATGTGTGTGCCCGGCTGAAGCAATCCGGTGCCGAAGCCGAAGTCACCGCGCGCACGGGGCTGCTGCTTGATCCCTATTTCTCGGCCACAAAGCTTGCGTGGATTCTCGATCATGTCGATGGCGCGCGGGCAAAAGCGGATGCAGGCGATCTGGCTTTTGGCACAATCGACAGCTTTCTGCTCTCAAGGCTGACGCAAGGCAAAGTCCACGCCACCGATCCGACCAATGCCGGACGCACCGCGTTGTTCAACATCGTGGAACAGCAGTGGGACGCTACGCTGCTGCAGTTGTTTGATGTTCCAGCCAGCGTTCTGCCACAAGTGCATGACAATGCACATATATTCGGCATGATGGAGGCAAGCATCCTGGGCCGGGAGATCCCGATTGCCGGGATGGCAGGCGATCAGCAGGCCGCGCTTTTCGGCCAAGGCTGCTTCCATCCTGGCATGACCAAATCGACGTATGGCACCGGCTGCTTTGCCCTGATGAACATCGGCACAGCGCCGGTCATGTCACGCAACCGGCTGTTGACTACCCCTGCCTATCGCTTGAACGGCGTTACCACTTATGCACTCGAAGGGTCCATTTTCGTGGCAGGTGCGGCGGTAAAATGGCTGCGCGATGGCCTGCGTATCATCATCCACGCTTCCGAAACGCACGACATGGCGACACGCGTTTCTGATAGCCATGGTGTCTACATGGTGCCGGCCTTCGTCGGCATGGGCGCGCCGCATTGGGACCCGGAAGCACGCGGGCTGATCTGCGGGTTGACGCTGGATGTTACCGCGGCCCATCTGGCGCGGGCAGCACTGGAAGCAGTCGCCTATCAGACTCTGGACCTTGTCGATGCTATGCGTGCCGACATTGGCCCTGCGACATGTGCCTTGCGGGTGGATGGAGGCATGGCCGCCAACGATTGGCTTTGTCAGTTCCTGGCCGATGTCATGACAGCACCCGTCGAACGGCCCGGCATTGTCGAGACAACCGCGCTAGGCGCAGCATCACTGGCAGGGCTTGCCACCGGCGTGTGGGACGGGCTCTCCGCGCTAGAAGAGATCTGGGCACTTGAGCGGCGATTTGAACCCGTAATGGCTGGCGCTGATCGGGAAAAGATGGTCGCAGGGTGGCGCAAGGCGGTGGCGCAGGCACTGTACAAACACCCGGTCTGACCCCAACCCTGCCAGTTTCCCTGCCCCTGCTCTACTCTCCGAACCAACGTTCGGGGAGCATTTTCGCTTGAGAGCCTCACGCTTCCTAATAGAGACAAACGAAATTCGTTTAGTTCGTTTTTGATTGACAGACCATTGACCAACGCCAATTCCTTTTTCGTGGCACCTCCGGGCAGCAATGCCCGATCGGTCATCGTAGACTGCTGGTTTGGCGGTCAAGCGCTTGGCAATACCTGGACGGATCGGGGCTCGTCCGAAAACTACGTCATCCACCTTGGTCTCAATGCAAAGCTTTGGGCCGATTGGCAGGCGACCGTCACCGGCACCTGTGGCCGGAACGAGGATCTGGCCTATCAGGTGCGGATCAACGCCTTTTCGCCGCAAGTTGCCGCGGCGCTCGCCAGCACGAACCCCGCCGCTGCCCTCAACCTGTTCGGGCCGAACAGTCTTGCCGTGCTGCAATCGATCAACAACGATCTGTTTGCAGCCTCTGGCATCAGCAAGCAATTCGTGGGCGAAGTGAAGCTGGACGGCTCTGTCATCACCCTTCCCGGCGGTGACGTGCGTATGGCCGTCGGCTATCAGCGGCAGACCGACAAGGTAACCAACGGGCTGATGCTTGGCACTCCAGACAATTCGTTCGCGGCATTCGGAGGCCTCAAAAACCTTTCGCGGGATTCTGACGCATTTTATAGCGAACTACTGCTTCCCATCATTGGCGAGGGCAATACCATGCCCGGCGTGGAAAAGCTGGAAATCGACCTTGGTATCCGCACCACCAAGATTTCAGTGGTGAGCCGTTCCACCAATCCCAAGGTTGGCGTGAACTGGTTAGTGGCAGCTATGGCCGCTCGTTCCGCGCGCCGGGTCTGACGCAGTTGGTTGGCCCGGTCGCCGCCGTATTCGTGCAGCAATATGCCACGCCGAACGGCCCGGTTCTGGGATACACCACAGGTGGCGGCAAGCTTGATCTGCGGCCGGAAACGGCAACGAGTTGGTCCCTCGGCGCAGAATGGCAGCCTGACGCCAGCCCCGGCACCAAGATCTCGATAAACTACTTCAACATCAGCTATAGCAACCAGATCAGCTCTTATCTCAGCAACCTGAACATACTGCAGAACCCTGCGCCCTTTGCCGGCGAGATCAACACTTGCCCGTCTGCGGCCTGTTCTGCCCTGATCGACAAGTTCATCAACGGCGTCGGCTCCGATGCGTCCCCCCTGCCCGTGTTCGGCCCGATCCTCGCCTCGCAAGCCGTGTTCGTTGACGGGCGCGACCAGAACCTTGCCACAACTCGGACCGCCGGCCTCGATTTCGATCTGCGTCACCGGATTGCCACTGAAAGCGCAGGCCAGTTCGACCTTGGCATAAGCGGCACCTATTTCTTCAACTACCGCCTCACGCAAACGCCGGGCGCGCCTGTGAAGCGCGTATCGTCCTACACCACGATCGATGCGAGCTTTGCCTATGCATTTGCATCGGACAATGCGGTGCTGAATGGCGTGCGTATCGGTCTGGATGTGCGCAACCTGTTTGATACTGATCCGCCGTTTGTGAACATTGCCTTCAATGGCAACGGTGACGGTGCCTTTGATCCGCAGACCGCCAATCCCCTGGGCCGTGTGATCGGCCTTTCCATGTCAAAGAAGTTTTGATCCACGCCGATCCAAAGCCTGTTCAACGGCAGGCTTTGGAAGGCTGGCTGCCCTTTTCCACCGCAAGTAGAAGGTTGTGAAACCGACCGTCTGTTTCCATAAACAGTGCATGAGCAAATCAAACAGTGCCCGTCAGCGCCGGATTATCGAACTTGCCCGGCAACAGGGGCGGGTGAGTGTTGACGATCTTGTCACCCAGCTTTCTGTGACGCCGCAAACAATCCGCAAGGATCTGAACGAACTTTGCGAGCAGGAACTGCTGACGCGCGTCCATGGCGGCGCCATTGTCACCTCGGGTGTCGAAAACGTAGGCTATGAAGCGCGGCGGAAACTGGCGGCGGAAAGCAAGGATGCCATCGGCATTGCCGCAGCCGCGCTGATCCCCGATGGCGCATCGCTGTTCATCAACATTGGCACCACAACCGAGGCTGTGGCCCGCGCACTGGCCAAACGCACCAACCTGCTGGTCATCACCAACAATCTGAATGTGGTGGATATCCTGACGCCAAATCCAGCCATTGAAGTCATCGTCGTGGGCGGGCGCATCCGTCATTCCGATCGTGCCTCGGTTGGCCCTTCAGCGGTTGATTTCATCCGCAATTTCAAGGTCGATTTTGCCGTCATCGGCTCGAGCGCTATCGATTCTGATGGCTCGCTGCTCGATTTCGATCTTAGCGAAGTGCAGGTATCACACGCCATCGTGCAAAACTCCCGTTCGGTCACTCTGGTGGCTGACCAGACCAAGCTGGGCCGCAACGCACCCGTGCGCATCGGGCATATCAGCGATATCGATGTCTTCGTAACCGATCATATCGATGACCCAGCCTTGCTTGCAGTATGCGAACAGGCTGAAGTTCGCGTCATGATGACCATGCCCCCGCCCTCTGATGCAAAGGCGCATCGCCCTGATGGCAAAGCGCGCTGATTGGCCTCATCTGGGAACAGTCCCAAAGTTCTCCTTGAACACGAAATTCCGGTCTGTGATTCAAGGCGCCCTTCACTTTGATGTCGGCGGTCCGTTCGGAGCATGCCATAGTCAGCGCAGTCATCTTGACTAGTGATGAAGGCAAATCGGGATATTTGCCTCCCGATACGCCCTCGCTCGCCCGCCCGCGCGAGCTATTCGGACAGGTCGTCAATGGGCAAACCGTGGGCGCATCCACTTCATCGACCATTGCCGAACGGATCGAACAAGCCGTGTGCAACGGCCCGGATCAGCTGCGGCCCATCACCGAAGGCACATTGTCACGCGAATTTGGTGTTGGCCGTCGAATTGTGCGGCAAACTAGCCGTATCCTGCAGTTGCGCGGCATTCTGGAACCGCGCCGTGAGGGCAATGGGCTTGGCGGCTTGTGGGTTGTAACGCCCACGCTCGATCAGGCCCTGATGGCTGTTTCCGAAGAAGTGGTTCTCTGCAAGGCTGCTGATACGATTGGCGAGGCAAGCCGTTGGCTGGAACCTGCTGTTGACGGCCGGGATGATGCCCTTGCCAGACTGGTGCGGTCAATGTTGTAGCAAGGAGCGCTTGGGCCATTCAGCAGCACGGCCCCACCGCGTTCAGAGAGCCTTGCCGGATGGCTTGCCTCTCGCCTGCTCGATGCAATCACGCTCTCACGCGCACCGCAAGTGGCGCTGGGCTCGCTAGGCGCTATTGCAGATGATTATGGCGTCAGCCTTGAGGTAGCGGTTGAAGCCGTCCGCATTCTGTCCGATGCGCAGAATGTCGAAGTGCGGCGCGGGCGGAGTGGCGGCGTCTATTCCGCTGCGCCGCATGCTGGCCGTGCGCTGCATATCGCCAATGCCTATCTCGCCACCAATGGCGTTTCCGCCTCTGCCTGCCGCGAAGTGCTGGGCAGCATCAACACGGGCATGATTGAACTGGCCCGCCAGCGCCGCACGACAGAAGGCCTTGCCAACATCCTGCGCTCCTTCAACCAGATGCAGCATGCGGCCAACGGAACCGAACTGGGCAAGGCTTGGTACGGTTTAATCCGGGATATCGCCGATATGGCCGACAACACTTTGCTGCACTTCGTTGCACGCGCACTGGCATCTTCCATTCTGATGCGCCGCACCCGCAGTGCAGAACTGCCCGATGATGCGGCGCGCGAACTTCTGGCCGCCAGCCAGCAGATCCTCGATCACATCACCAGCGCACCGGTAACGCCAATCACTTCAGCCCAGTCCCGCTGCCAGAAGGCGCTCGAAAACTACTGGTAGCGCCTGCGCGCACGGCCAACCTCACCCCATGAAACCCTGCTCCTGCGCACACCCGCCAGTCGCGCAAGTTCAGGTCGCGCGCGCCCCTTCCCCCCGCCCTGCGCCCCGTGCTGATCAGGGAGTCAAATAGGCCGCTATTTTCCCAATCCAAAACGAACCAAAGGAAAATCAGCAATTCGCCGGTCGTCACCCCGTCAAGCGGGTGAGACCATCATGGGAGGGAAATAGCATGCGCACCAGACGCCTGAATCTGCTTGTGTCCGCTGCAGTTATCATCGCCGTAGCTCTACCAGCCTACGCGCAAGACCAGTCCGTTGCGGAAACAGCGTCAAACGATCCAAACGTAATCATCGTTACGGCACAAAAGCGCGCACAGAGCGTGCAGGACGTGCCAATCGCCATCACCGCCGTGTCTGGCTCCTCGCTTGGCATGCTGCAGATGCGCAGCGGCACCGAACTTGCGCGCCAGACGCCCAACCTGTCGGTTAGCGTGTTGGGCAATGAAGATCAGCCCAAATTCTCGGTGCGCGGCATTGCGCAATCGGCTTTTGATCTCAATGCCTCGTCTCCCACCGGCATCTTCTATGATGAAGTCTTCGTCCGCGCCTCGTTCCTGGGCGGCGCATAATTGTTCGACATGGACCGCGTCGAAGTGCTGCGCGGGCCGCAAGGGACGCTGTTTGGCAAGGAAACCGTGGGCGGTGCGGTCAGCTATGTAACCCGCGCGCCACAGTTCGATACTTCAGGCTTCATCTCGGGCGAACTGGGCAACTACAATTACGTCGGCCTTCAAGGTGCGGCCAACACTCAGCTTGTGGAAGATCGGCTTGCATTGCGCGTTTCGTTCAATACCAGCGACAGCGACGGTTTCGTCAAGAACCTGCTGCCCGGTGGCCGTGACAAATCGAACTTCAACAAAGTCGTCGTGCGCGCCGCGCTGAAGTATCAGGACGATGCCGGTTTCGACGCGACCCTGCGCTACAGCTACATACGCAGTTCGCCCGAAGCGGTGGGCACCAATGTCACCGGCTATTTGCCGGGCAATACCAATGCCTTCGGCTTCGATCAACGCCGCGATCCCACCACCGGAGCGCGGCTTGATGCGCGTGAGGGCTATTATGATCGTGATGGCCGCATCCGCGTGCGCGGCGATGACATCAATCTTACGATCAACAAGGATTTGGCTGATGTTACGCTCACCTCGATCTCGTCATACTTGAAGGGTTACTTCCTCAATGAAGTCGATGGCGGATTTGAAGGACGCCATACATATGTCCAGACCCGCACATCATATGCGGCCTGCATGGACGGGACATACGATTTTTCGCCCACCATCAGCCTCTATGGCGGTATCCGCGTGACACATGATAAGGCGACCATGCGCAACTTCCGCTCGGTCGTGAACATTCCCGGCCTTGGCATTCCCACCACCAATGTCGATTACACCGAAACCCAGCCAAGCGGACGGCTCGGCCTTCGCTACAAGCCGTCGTCCGATTTCATGGCCTTTGTGCAGTATGCCCGCGGCTATCGCAGCGGCGGCTTCAATGGCGGGGCATTGGTCTTCCCCGGCGATCTGAACATCGCCAAGCCCGAGTTTCTCGATGCCTATGAAGTGGGCATCAAAAGCCGCCTGCTGGACCGCAAGGTGACGCTCAACCTTTCAGCGTTCCATTATCAGTTCAAGGATCAGCAATTCATCAATTCGATCTCGGTGATCAATCAGGCGCTGGTCAACGCGGGCCGTTCGCGGATCAACGGGATCGAGGCAGAGATAAACGCCGCCCTCACCCCCCAATTCCGCCTTTCCGCAGGACTGGGCTATCTTGATGCAAAGTACACCAGCCTTGTGCTGAACGGCACCGACCTTGCCGGAAACCGCATGATCGAAGCGCCGAAGTTCTCCATGAGCGCGGCGGCGGACTATACCGTCCCGCTGGGCGGATCGGCCGAGCTTTCGCTCCATGGCGATATGGTGCACAAAAGCTCGCAGTTCTTCACCGCCTATAACGACAAGGTGTTCCCCTTCAGCCTGGGGCGCACGCCCGGCTTTGAGGAATACAATGCCCGCGTTGGCGTGTCCTTCGATGATGGCAAGTACGAACTGGGCCTGTGGGGCAAGAACTTAAGCGATAACAAGATGTTGGTCGGCGTGGGGATCGAAACCAACACCAACTTGCGTTTTGGCACGGTGCCCTATCCCCGCCGCTATGACGTTGATTTTCAGGCGAAGTTCTGATCATGGCAACAGGTTCTTCCAACAGGGTCAAGGCAGGGGCGCTGGTCGCCTTTGCCGCCTTGCTTGTTGCCATGGCAGGCCTGTTCCTTGCTGCAAGGATTCAGGTAGGCGACTGGGTGACCGTTTCTGAAATCCACTTCCGGGGCCAAAGCGGCGCAACCATGCGCGCGTTGCAGTTCCGGCCAGATAGCGCCACCCCGCAAAGCCCTGCGCCTGCCATTCTGGCGGTGCATGGCTACCTTAACAGCGCTGAAATGCAGGGCAATTTTGCCACGAAATATGCGCGGCGCGGTTATGTTGTGCTGGCCCCCGATCAGCGCGGGCACGGTGGCAGCGATCCGGTGGCCTTTGCCGATGGCTTTGGCGGCCCCGATGCGCTGGCGCACCTACGCAGCTTGCCCTTCGTTGATCGCAACAACATCGGTCTGGAAGGCCACAGCATTGGGGGGCTGGACGGTGCTCAGCGCCGCCAAGGCCCACCCTGATGGCTACCGCTCGCTGGTGCTTGAAGGGTCAAGCGTCGGCGCACCCTTCGCACCCGAGGGCACCCGCGCCTTCCCGCGCAACCTGCTGGTAGTTTACGGCACCCGCGATGAATTTGGCGGCATCATGTGGGGGCCAGAAGCCCCGCTGCAGACGGGATCGGTGCAAAAGCTGCGCGATCTGTTTGGCAGCACCGCACCAGTGGTTCCGGGCAAACTTTACGGCAACCTTGCCGATGGCAGTGCCCGCAAACTGCTGACTCCCAATGTAACCCACGCATGGCTTCACCAGTCCTCCACCGGCATCACGCCAGCGCTTGAATGGTTCGCGCAGACGCTGGACGGGGCAAAGCTGATCCCCGCGCAGGACCAGATCTGGCCGTGGCGCGAATTTGGTGGGCTCCTCGCCCTGCTGGCCTTGCCGTTGGTGATTGCAGGGCTGATGTCCACTGGCCCGGCAAGCACTGCGGCACCTGCCAGCACCACCCGATCAGCACGGCGCAACATCGAACTCGCCGCGACTGCCATCGTGTCAGCGCTGCTGTTCATTCCTGCCTGCATGGCAACAGAGGCGCTGCTGGGACAGAACGTGCTTTTCCGGCAGACGTTCACAAACCAGATCGCGGGTTGGGCCTTGCTGAACTTTGCCCTATCAGCACTCGTGCTGCGGCGTAAGCGCGCAGCATTGAGTCTTGGCGAAGCGCCATCAGCCCTGCCCGTGGCCCTGCTGGCGCTTGCTCCTGCCTATGCGCTCGTGTTTTTGGCGGAGCGGCTGTTGCACGTCAATCCTGGCTGGTGGTTCAACACGATCAGGACGATTGACGCGGAACGGTTGGGCGATTTCCTGCTCTATGCGCCGTTCTTCATCGCCAGCAGCCTTGCATCGTTGCGGTTGATCCAGACCGTTGCACCACTTGAGCAGGGAAGCCTTGCCCTGGCGACCGTCCGTGCAATGGCCGCCGTGTCGGGAGGTTTTGTGCTGTTCCTGATTGCGCAGTACGGCACCCTTGCCGCCACCGGGCATCTCCTGCTGCCCAACGAAGGCTTGCGCGTGATCCAAACCATCGGCCTGGCCGTGTTTCTTGGCTTTTGCGGCCTCTTTGGTGCGGTCTCTCAGCGCCGTCTAGGCACGGTGGTGCCTGCTGGGCTAGTGTCAGGGCTGTTTGTGGCATGGACGCTCGTTGCCACCCAACCTATCGGAGCCTGACATGATCCGTATCGCACCGCTTTTGGTTTGTGTCCTTCTGGCTGCAGGTCCTGTTGCTGCGCAAGCCGCAGACCCGGCGGCGCCTGCACTGCGTTTCGTATTCGAAGAACGCGTGGACCTTGAAACGCCCGAACCGGCAGGCGAAGGGCCGCGCGGCGCAGGTAATCGTATCGGGCTGCTAGGCGGAACGGTCAAAGGCCCGGCACTCAATGGCACGATCCTGCCCGGTGGCGCGGATTGGCAGTTGATCCGCAAGGACGGCTGCTCCGAAATCGTCGCGGACTATTTCATCCGCGCAGATGACAAGAGCCTGATCCACATCCGCAATGTCGGCCTTGCCTGCCCGCCCAGCCAAGCGCGTGGGGCCTATGCCCGCGCCAATCCGGTTTTCACCGCACCAGTGGGCCCGCACGATTGGCTCAACAAGTCGGTCTTCACGTCCACCATCGAACCGGTGATGGATGCCAATGGCACGCTTAAACAGGTGGTCTTGCGCTTCTACGAAGTGCTCTGATTGGCCTCAGCATCCCAGCGGCAGGATCAAGCTGCAGCCAGCGCTGCCAGAAATTCACGAATTCTGCGCGCGTTCACGCCAAGATCGCCAACCCCGACGCGGCTGACCGAGCGCATATCCACCCGGCTGCCTTTTCCGTCGGGCGTTGGCACGATCCGCAGCACCACATCATCCTTGAATCGGATGTACGAAACGCTGGCCGTGGCCTCCACATGACCCCGCGCCGGATCGGCTTTGGCAACGTCCCAACCAGCGGCTTCGGCAAGGCGGACAGCATCAGCTGTCACGGCCGCCACCGGTTTGGCAATCGTGACAGGGCCAAGATCGGGATAGGCTTGGCCATGAATACGCTGCCAGTTTTCGACTGTGTCAACGCCCACAAGGTTATCAGCTCTGAGCGGCAGAACCTCAAACTGCGGCGGCGTGGCAAGATCGGTGGTCAGATCATGAATGGCAGGCCCATCGCCCGCCACCAACGGTCGGCTTGCCAGAAAACCGACGTAGACCAAGGAAATAGCAATAGCCGCCCAAGCCTTAGTGCGGGCTGGCCATACTGCACTGCGCCCCGCAAACAGCGCCCATAACCCGATCAGCAGCGCCACCAGCGCAACCAACGCGCCACCGAGCAGTGCCGAAAATCCGGCCATTTTCGCTATCACATCATAGCGCGCCAGCGTTAGACCGATGGCCGCTATGGCAACAGATGCAATGGCGATGCGCATTGACCACCGCGCAAGGCCGGTAGCCCGGCCCGCGCGCTTGATGATATCGGGGTTATTCAGGTTCATGCGTTTAAGTCAGCAGGAAAGCGAGTCCGCGTCAATCATTGCGCGCATCCTGCCGGGATCGGTGTAAGGCCAAGCATGTTCGTACGACCACGAACTGCTGACATCGGAACTCAGGCCTAACGATGACACGTCGTGTAATCCTTGCAGGCGGCGGCCATGCCCATCTGGCGGTGCTGGCAGACTGGGCTTCCGCTCCACTGCCCGATACGGAGTGTTGGCTTATCACGTCCTCGCGCCATACCGCCTATTCCGGGATGCTTCCGGGCTGGCTTGCGGGGCATTATCGGGCCAGTGACCTGCTGATAGATCTGGCTCCGCTGGCGCAGCAGGCCGGGGCGCAGTTGGTGATTGCCGATGTGGTCGGGCTTGATCCCGATCGCCAGTTTCTGACCCTGTCTACGGGTGAGGAGGTGGCGTTCGATCTGCTTTCGCTGGCAACCGGCGGTGAGACCGACATTTCCAGCCTCACGATGCTAGGCGACCGGCTCCTGCCTGTAAGGCCGGTAGGCGCATTCATCGAGCGTTGGTCCGCTTTGCTGGAACAGAACGCCCGCACTTCGTCCATCAACATTGCCGTGGTGGGTGGCGGCGCTGCAGGCGTGGAACTCGCGCTGGGCGCGGCAGCAGCGGTCCACCACAGGTTCACCAACGCACGGATATCGCTCGTCTCCTCGGAAAAGGGCTTGCTCGCAGGCCACGCTGCCGCCGTGCGCGAGCGAGCTTTGGCAGAACTGGTAAGACGCGGGATAACTGTGCACTTTGCCCACGCCGCAGCCACCGAAGACGTCTTGCGCCTGTCCGATGGCACATTCCTGCCGGTTGATTGTGTTATCGCAGCAACCGGCAGCAGGGCCCCGCGCTGGCTTGCCGGATCCGGCCTTGCCTGCAACCAGGCAGGCTTCGTGGCCGTTGGTGCGGATTTGCGCAGCGCTTCCCACCCCGCAATTTTTGCCGCTGGAGACATCATAAACCGGACCGACCGCAAACTCGAACGGTCTGGGGTTCATGCTGTGAAAGCAGGCCCGGTACTCGCGGCAAACTTGCGCGCCACGTTGAACGGCACCACGCTCAGCCAGTACCAGCCTCGCAGCAGCACGCTCTACTTGCTGGCAACGGGCGACAAGCGGGCGATAGCATCATGGGGCCGCTTTGTTTCGACCGGGCGCTGGGCATGGGCGCTCAAGGATTGGATCGACCGGCGTTTCGTTAGGCTATACACTCAGGCCGCGCGTCATGATCCCAATATGCCGTTGCCCAAAATTGAACGGCCTGCCGCTTAATCAAGGAGCGATTTTTTGAAACGCATTGCCGTTGCTGGGCTGCTTTTGCTTGGGCTTGCCGCATGGTTCCTGTTCGATCTCGGGCAGTATCTGACGCTGGACGCGCTCAAAGCGCAGCAATCGACCATTGACGGATTTTACCGGACAAACCCGCTGCAGGTTCTCGCGGTGTTTTTTCTCGTCTATGTCCTGCTCACAGCGCTTTCCATTCCGGGCGCGGCGATCATGACTTTGGCCGCAGGCGCTATTTTCGGCGTGGCGACAGGGACGGTTCTGGTTTCCTTTGCCTCCTCAATCGGCGCAACACTTGCGTTTCTGGCGTCTCGCTACCTATTCCGCGATGCGGTGCAGGCGCGCTTTGGCGCACGGCTGAAGCCGGTGAACGATGGCGTTGCGCGCGATGGCGCGTTCTATCTGTTCTCGCTGCGGCTCGTTCCGGTTTTCCCGTTCTTCGCGGTCAACCTGCTGATGGGGCTGACCCCGATCAGGACATGGACTTTCTATTGGGTAAGCCAGGTTGGTATGTTGCTGGGCACCATCGTTTACGTCAACGCGGGCACGCAGTTGGCGCAGATCAGCACGCTGGCAGACATCGCCTCGCCCGGGCTGCTGGCATCCTTTGCCGCGCTTGGCCTGCTGCCGTGGCTGGGCAAATGGGTGATGGCCGCCATCAAGCGCCGCCGCGTCTATGCGCGCTGGAGCAAGCCAAAACGGTTTGATCGCAATCTGGTGGTGATCGGGGCTGGTGCAGCAGGGCTCGTATCCTCGCTGATCGGGGCCACCGTGCGTGCCAAGGTCACGCTGGTCGAAGCATCAAAGATGGGCGGCGATTGCCTGAACTATGGCTGCGTGCCGTCCAAGGCGCTGATCAAGTCTGCGCGTATTGCCCATGCCATGCGCCATGCCGAAAACTATGGTCTTGAAAACACCGACCCGCGCTTCAGCTTCAAGGCGGTGATGCGCCGCATCCACGATGTGATCGCCACCATCGAACCGAACGATAGCGTGGAGCGTTACACCGGCCTCGGGGTTGACGTGGTTCAGGGCTATGCCCGGATCATCGATCCGTGGACGGTCGAAATCGCGCGCAACGATGGCACATCGCAGCGCCTCACCACACGCTCGATCATCATCGCCGCCGGGGCCGAACCGCTGGTGCCCGACCTGCCAGGATTGGCGCAATCAGGCTATCTCACCAGCGATACCTTGTGGGAAGAATTTGCCCGCCTCGACGAAATTCCCCGGCGCATCGTGGTGCTGGGCGGCGGCCCTATCGGCTCTGAACTGGCGCAGGCCTTCGCCCGGCTGGGCGCGCAAGTGACTCAGATCGAGCGGGGCGACCGCCTGCTCCCGCGCGAAGACACTGACGTGTCCGACCTCGCCCGCGCAGCGCAGGAAGCCTCAGGCGTGACCGTGCTGACCGGCCATGAAGCGCTGCGCGTGGAAAACGGGCCAGACAGGCAGGTTGTCGTATCAGCAGGAGGGCAGGAAATGGCCATCGGCTTCGATGCCTTGATCGTGGCGGTCGGGCGCAAGGCGCGGCTATCTGGCTATGGGCTCGAAGCACTTGGCATCGAAACGCAAAAGACCGTCGTAACCGACGAATATCTGGCAACAATCTATCCCAATATTTATGCCGCGGGCGATGTTGCCGGCCCCTATCAGTTCACGCACGTGGCCGCCCATCAGGCGTGGTTTGCCAGCGTGAATGCGCTGTTCGGCCAGTTCAAACGCTTCAAGGCCGATTACCGCGTCATTCCGTGGACAACCTTCCTCGATCCCGAAGTTGCCCGCGTGGGCCTGAACGAACAGGAAGCGGCCGAACAGGGCATCCCCCACGAAGTCACTATATTCCCGATGCACGAACTTGATCGCGCCATTGCCGACAGCGCCACGGCAGGCTTCGTCAAAGTGCTGACCCCTCCGGGCAAAGACAAGATCCTTGGCGTTACCATCGTCGGCGAACATGCCGGAGAACTGCTGGCTGAATATGTGCTGGCGATGAAGCACGGCCTTGGCCTGAACAAGATCTTAGGCACGATCCACACTTACCCAACCATGGCCGAAGCCAATAAGTTTGCCGCCGGAGCGTGGAAGAAGAAGCACGCCCCCGAAGGCCTATTGCGGTGGGTGCAGCGTTATCACACATGGCGACGCAGATAGGGCGAAGCAAAGCACTGGAAGCTTTGCCGCGCACTCGCCACAAACAGCCCGTGCTTTGCAAAACCGTGGATTGAACCGGAGAACCTGCTTGCTTTCGTCTCGTCTCCTGCTGTCTGCCGCTATTGCTGCCGTTGCCTGTGCCGCGCCTGCCATGGCCCAGCAGGCGGGCATCCAGATCGCGCTGGTGGACGCTGCCACCAACCAGCCCGCCGCCGATATCGAAGTGCGCATCGAGAACGAAGACATCGGCTTTTCCCGCACCCTGCGGTCTGATGCGCAAGGCTTTGTCCGCGTCGAAGGCCTCACCACAGCGGGGACCTATCGCGTCACCACGCGGGTTGCCGGGGCCTATGTCAGCGACCAGCAGGCCAGCGTCACTTTGCGCGCAAACTTCACCAGCAGCGTCACCCTGCGCCTGACGCCCGTGGGCACTGAGGCCATCGTCGTCACCGGCGCGCGCGGCATTACCCGGCTCAACACAGTCAATGCCGAGGTTTCGGCTTCGATTGGCCGCGTGGAACTGGCCGCATTGCCGATCGAAGGGCGCGATGTGCTGGGCGCGCTCGTCCGCCTGCCGGGGGTGGTAGCATCGACCGGCTTCTTTCCCGAAGCGCCCTCGATCTCGATCAACGGCTCGAACGGCCTTGATACCAATTATCTGCTCGATGGGATGGACAACAACGAGAACTTCCTTGGCGGCATAAAATTCCCGGTGCCGCTGGGCTTCACCCGCTAAGTGACGGTGCTCGCAAACTCTTATTCGGTGGCCTATGGGCGCACCGCCAATGGCATAGTCAATTACACCTCCCCATCGGGCACGAACGATTACCACGGCGAAGCCTATGCGCTGGTGCGCCCCGGCCGCCCCTTCGACGCCCGCTCCCCCTTCCCGCGCCGCGACCTTTCGGGCAACGCCGTGGGTGAAAGTTTCGAGCGCTATCAGGCAGGCGGTGCCATCGGCGGGCCACTGGTGCGCGACAAGACCTTTTTCTACGCCAATCTCGAATATACGCGTGATCGCAATGTGCAGGTGGTCGATGCGCCCGCCTTGGGAACCGTGGCCAATGTGACCGGCAACAACGCATTCCTGCTCGGTTCGGTCCGGCTCGATTATCGGCTGACCGAGGATTGGACGCTGGGCCTGCGCGCCAATATCGGCCGCGTCACGATTGACCGCCCGGGCGGAGCGCTTGGCGGCGGCAATGTGACCTTTCCTTCGGCGGGATCGGATCAGGACCGCTTCTCCACACTTGTTGCCGCAACTGCCAGCTATTCAGGCGATTCATGGAGCTATGACGGTGCGGTCCAGTTCAGCCGCTTTCGCTGGAACTATGGCAAGCCCAAAGGGCCCGCTGGGCCGCAAGTGGCCATCCGCGATCCCAGCGGGTTGACCGTGGGCGTCGTTGGTCATCCGGGCTTTGTCTTCAACAATCTGGAAGAAACCTGGCAAACCACGCACCGGCTGCAACGCAAGCTGGGCAGCCACAAGCTAAGCGTGGGTGCCGATGTGATCCACGCCGACTTTGCCCTGCTGGGCGGCGGCAATCCCGATGGCAACTACACGGTGGACCTGACAGCGGGCCAACTCGCCAGTCTGGCCGCTGGCGGCAGAGGGCTGGCGCTGACCGCGCAGGATGTGCTCGCGCTCAATCCTGCCGTCGCCAACTACGCGGTCGAACTGCGCCCGCAGACTTTTGGCACCCTACAGACTCAGCTGGCCTTCTACGTCGAGGATGAATGGCAGCTCAGCCCGCAGGTGACGGCGACGCTCGGCCTACGCTGGGACTATGACAGCCTGACCGCGCAAGGCAGCGGCAGTGGCGATACCGACAACATCGCGCCGCGCTTCTCGCTCAACTATCGGCCCGATGCGCGGTCCACGCTGCGGTTTGGCGCGGGGTTGTTCAACGGCAAGCTGTCCTACGCCGTCATTTCAGATGCGCTTCAGCGCAATACCACTTCACCCGGGTTCCTTGCCCAACTTGCGGCACTGCAATCGCAGGGTATCCTGCCCGCAGGGACCGACCTTTCGCGGGTGACCTTCGATGGCAATCTCACAGTGTCGCCCACCTGCGCCACGGCTGCCGCCTGCCCGCCCCCAGCACAAGTCCAAATCTTGCGCGATAGTGCCACACTGGGCGAAGCACGCATTCTCAGTCCCACCGGCTACCAGAACCCGTGGAGCCTGCAATTGAGCGGGGGCTACCAGTTTCAGGCCAGCGATGCGCTCACGCTGTCGGCTGATCTGATCTACAGCCGCACCCGCAATCTGGCGCGGCTGCGTGATCTCAACGCGCCCGCGCCCTTTACCCCGAACCTTGCGAACCTCACCCCCGCCAACATCGCACTGCTGCAAGGCCAAGCCGATAACGCCGCCCGCTTCGCGCTCGCCCAAGCGCTGGGCCTCGTCCGCTCGGTAGCTGCTGCCGATGTCACCCGCCCGGTTAAGCTGATCCCCGGCGGCGCGAGGCAGATCACCGTGACCGAAATGGCCGGTGAAGCGGAATACAAAGCCTTGATCCTGCAAGTAAACAAGGTGCGTGGAGCCGATGCCTACGCCTTCCGCTTAAGCTACACCCTGTCAAAGCTCACCAACAATACCGACGACATCAATTTCCGCGCCGCCAATGCGAACGACTTCAGCACCGAACGAGGCCCGTCCGCAAATGACCGCCGCCATGTGATTTCGGCGGTCGGCTATATCTACCCGCTCGATGGACTGACGCTGAGCGTGGCCGGCCTGTTCCAGTCGGGCCAGCCGGTGAACCTCGTGCCCGATGCGCGCATCTTCGGCACGCAAGATCTCAATGGCGATGGCGCGTCCTTCGGCGAAAACTTTGTCGGCAATTCGGATCGTTATCCGGGCGAGACGCGCAACTCCGCGCGGCTGCCATGGTCGGCCACGGTCGATCTGGGCCTGCGCTATGCCATTGCCGGCTTTGGCGGCCGGTTTGAATTGAGCGCGGATGTGTTCAACCTTTTCAACACCAACAACGAATCCGGCTTTGCCAATGCCGCCACCACGTCCAATCAGGTGCAGTTCGGCGGAGGCGTACCTTTCGTGCAGCGCAATGCCGGACCGCCGCGCCAATTCCAGTTCGGCGCGGCCTTTAAGTTCTGACGGGGAATCACCGAACGTGGCGGTATTGCAACATCTTCAGGGCCTTATCGGCATCGCGGCGATCCTGCTGCTGGCATGGGCCCTGTCAGAAGACCGCAAGGCCCGCCCCGGCTGGCGCTGGATGGGTGGCGCGTTACTGCTGCAATTCGCCATTGCGCTGGTCGTCACGCAAGTGCCGTTCGTGTGGACCGTGGTCGGCTATGCCAACAGGGCGGTTTCGGCGATCGAGGCGGCAACGCTGGTCGGATCATCCTACATGTTCGGCTACACCGGCGGTGGGCCCATCCCCTTTCTGCTGAAAACGGGAGCGGAACCTCCGGTCGTCGTGGCTTTCCAGATCCTGCCGCTGATCATCGTCTTCTCTGCCATCTCGGCGCTGCTGTGGCACTGGGGCGTGCTGCGCATGGTCGTGCGCGGTCTGTCGTGGGCGCTGCAACGCACGCTGGGCGTCAGTGGCGTGGTGGGCCTTGGCGGTGGCGCAACGATCTTTCTGGGCGTGGTCGAATCTCCATTGGTGCTGCGCGCGTGGTTTGGCCGGATGAGCCGGTCGGACCTGTTCATGATCATGGTGCTGATTATGGCGACAATCTCGGGCGCAATCCTCGTCCTCTATGCCACCACCCTGTCAAAGACCGTGCCCAATGCGGTCGGCCACATGATCGTCGCCTCGCTGATTTCGCTGCCAGCGGCCATCCTCGTGGCGCGATTGATGGTGCCGGGCGATGGTGAGCACGATACGTCCCCGGCCGAGGCCGACTTGCGCTATGAAAGCAGCATGGATGCGGTGATCCGCGGCACGATGGAGGGCGTTACGCTGGTTCTGGCGGTCATCGGCATCATCATCACCGTCTTCGCGCTAGTGAATCTCATCGATCAGGCGCTGTCCCTGCTGCCGCTCGTCGAAGGCGCACCACTCACCTTGCGGCGCACGCTGGGCTGGCTGCTCTCGCCTGCCATGTGGGCCATCGGCGTGCCGTGGGACCAAGCGCCTGCTGCCGGCAGCCTGATGGGCACGAAGGCCATTCTCAACGAGTATGTCGCCTATCTCGATCTGGCCGCCCTGCCCGCAGGAACGCTCGATCCGCGCAGTCTGCTGATCGTGACGTATGCGCTGTGCGGCGTTGCCAATCTGGCCTCTGTCGGCCTGATCGTCTCCACCATCGCCACCCTCTCGCCCGAACGCCGGGGCGAGGTTGGCCAGTTGGGCATGAAAAGCTGGCTGGCCGGAAACATGGTTTCGATGATGACCGGTGCGGTGATCGGCTTGGTCACATGGTCATGACCGAGACCTAAGGAACACGCCATGTTCGATGCCCGCCTGCGCCCGCTGATCGATCCGCCGCTGAACGCGATGGGCCGCGCACTCGCGCGCCGGGGCATCGGGGCTGATGCGGTCACGCTGGCTGGTCTGGCCCCTGCCCTAGCCGCTGCCTATACCATTGCCCACCACCACTACCTTATCGCGCTGGCCCTGATCCTCATCAACCGCCTGATCGACGGGCTCGATGGAGCCGTCGCGCGGGCCAGCGGACTGACCGATTTCGGAGGCTACCTCGATACCCTCGCCGATTTTGCCTTCTATGTCGCCGTGCCCATCGGCTTTGGCCTTGCCGCGGCGGACAACACGGTGCCCGCGATGCTCTTGATCGCTAGCTTCACCCTCACCTGCGCCAGCTTCCTCGTCTTTGCCGCGATTGCCGCCAAGCGCGGACAGGAAACCGCAAAGCACGGCGCCAAGAGCTTTTTCTATTCCACTGGCCTTGCCGAAGGCGCAGAAACCATCGCCGTATTTGTCGCCATGTGCCTGTGGCCCGCCTACTTCCCAGCCATCGCCCTCGGCTACACCATACTGTGCCTGCTCACGGTCCTCCAGCGCAGCCTGCTGGCCCGCCAGACCTTCACGGATTAACGGCTACAAGCGGGGCAATTACTTCGGCCAAGCCTTAGGTCACTGCTCCATATATAAGACCTTTTGGGGCAAAACCAATTGGCGGAGAGGGTTGAATGCGAACCGCCTGTTTCAGGACATTTTTCTGCGGTCCATTACATCTCATATTTTCAACGTTTTCCAGTTCTTTGGTGATTTCGGCATCCGAAGGCTTTCCTGGACATTTCGCTTCATATAACCTGCAAAGTGGGACTGAAAGTGGGACCCAAAAGGTTCGGCAGAGACATCGAGATGGCGGCGCGCACACTCAACAAGCTGACAGCGATTCAGGCCGCAAAGCTGACCGCGCCGGGCCGACATTCGGATGGCGGCGGGCTTTACCAGTTCATCGACGACGCCAAGCGGCGGCGCTGGATTTTCATGTATACCCGACGCGGAAAGCGCGCCGAGCTTGGCATTGGAGGCGGGCGGACATGTCGCCCGCAGCTGCCCAGACTGAGGCTGCTGCACTGCGGGCGATCCTTGCCGCTGGCGACGACCCGAAGGCAGAACGCGACAAGCTTAAGGGTGTCCCGAGCTTCGGGGACTTCGCCGACGCCCATGTCGAGGCAATGACGCCTTCCTGGCGCAATCCCAAGCATACAGCGCAGTGGAAGATGACGCTGACCAGATATGCCGCGCTGCTGTGACACCGCCCAATCGACAAGATTGGCACGCACGAAGTCCTCGGGGTGCTGGAGCCGTTGTGGAAGCGCACGCCAGAAACCGCCGAACGCCTGCGCGGTCGGATCGAGAATGTGCTGAGCGCAGCCAAGGCCAAAGGGTATCGGTCAGGTGAGAACCCGGCGCTGTGGCGCGGTCACCGGATCAGCTACTGCCCAAGCGCCAGCGGCTGTCACGCGGCCATCATGCCGCGCTGCCCTATGCTACGGCACCTGCATTCATGGAGGATTTGCGGGGACGCAGCGCAACGGCCGCACGCGCCTTGGAGTTCACCATCCTGATGGTCGCGCGGTCGGGCGAGGTGCTCGGCGCGCACTGGGACGAGATCGACCTTCAGAACAAGCTCTGGACGGTGCCGGCCGTGCGGATGAAGGCAGGGCGCGAACAAGGCTTGCTGCTATCGCGACGAGCAATCGAAATCGTCGAAGCGGTGGCAGATATGGGCACCGAGAGGTTTGTCTTTTCAGGCCCCAAGCCGGGTACACCCCTTGTCTTCAATGGCAATGGCGATGCTGCTGCGACGAATGAAGGTCGATGTCACTGTTCACGGTTTTCGCTCGACATTCCGCGACTGGGCGTCCGAGGTAACCAGTTACCGGCACGAGGTGTGCGAGATCGCATTAGCTAATACCAACGCTAAAAATGGCCGAGGCCGCCTTTCGGCGCGGCGCCCTGTTTGAAATGCGGCGCAAGCTCATGGATGCATGGAGCAGCTTTTGCGGGGCATCCAAAACGCCGAAGGTGGTTGCGATCCGGCGGACTGCTTAGGAGACCACGCCAGAGTCCCGCACGCGTGCCCAGAACTGGACCGGTAAGAGACAGTCAGCTTTTCGGCGAACGACCGGAATAGCCGACATTTCTCATCGCCTTGACATCGGCAGAAGCTGGGCCCTCATCGCCTAAACACCCACCGGCTAGTGCCGCCGGACATGGCAATGCCATGAGGAATCTTCTGAACGGTGTAAATCTCTGTTGATCGACCAATCTGGGTTTCTCCCCGGCGCCCGCAACTCGTAGTGAAGGACTCGATGCCTCCGCTAATGGCGAAGGTGAGTTTCGTGCCGGCCTGATCAACTTGCCCATGCTTTTCCTGCGTCGTGCTGATTGTGCAGCCATCCTTCTCGGGATGTCGCCGCGTAATCGTCCAGTTGAATCGACCGTCCGCGTCTACCGCCAAGGACATCGACCGGGCGACAGTCATTGTCACCGGCTCGGTGACGATGGTGGTACGGGTCATCGACCCATAGCCCACCGTGCCCCCAAGGCTGGTGCCTGCCGTCACGCCGACATTGGGAACGAGCTTGATCCGTGGGATCAGCACCAGCTCCTTGCCGGTGCTCGACTGGGTCCAGCGCCCCGTGATGTCCACGGACGCAGGCGGAGTCGAGAGCAAGGCGGCACCGGCCAGCGCGGCGAGGTAGAGGATTTTCATCGGAGGTCTCCGCAATCGCATCAAAACACGCCGACCCAGCTCTCGCTGGCGGCAAGCTGGTTGGATTTCCCCCAGCACATCAGGCCGGGTCGCTCGACGCTCTGGCCGTCCTTTTCCAGGCGGTAGGTCATCTTGCGGCAGCGGAAGCCATTGACCTGCTCCTCACTGTCTACGCGGAGCGATCCGGCAAAGCCGTTGGCAGCCCAGCGATGGACGTGACCAATCGCAAGACTGGCAAGACGCTGCTCGTCTCCACCATGTTTTGCGGAATATTGGTCACGCGGCCAGACAGGCCAGCCCGAATAAGCGAAGCCACCCTCACAGCCGGTACACCGCACTTTGCCGAACTCGATATAGGCGTCCTTGGCGGTTTGCCATTCCTGCGGGATTTCCATCCGGCTGGGATATTGCGTGTCGCTCTCCGCCGGCCGCCGTGCCGCGCGCGGAGTGGCGGTTTCAGGTGCCGATTGCGCCTCGTCGACTGCCTGCGTTGGAGCCTCACCCTGCTTGGGTTGAGTTTTTTCGGCAGCCTTGCACCCGGCGACAGTCGCCGCTTCGCTCGCGCGTTGCTCGGCGCCGCGCTGGGCGGCGTCCTTGATGTCGGTACCGAGGTTACGCTGGCCGCGCGCTGCGCCCTGGAGGCGCGTGAGCAGCCCCCCGGCGCCCTCGGCACCGAACAGGCTGGGGCGACGCTTCTTCGCCTGAGTGGCGCAATCGGACTGGGCGTGGGCGGGCAGCGGCAGACCGACGCTGGTCGCGAACAGCAGACCCGCGACAAGGGTTATCGGCAACACAGGTTTCATGAGTTTCTCCTGATTGAAATGGCGCGGGTCACTGCGCGCTGGACCAGCTCGACAGCAGCACTTCGCGCTCAGTCTCGCCGCTATTGTGGAGCTTGAGCGTCCATCTGCCGCGGGTGGCGGGGCGATCGACGAATATTGATCGGAAGGTCTGGCTAGCCTCCGGGGTTGCTGCGTCATTGCGACCGGCAACCGCGCCGGTGTCGTCGATCAGCGTCGCCGACACGACGCTTGCCGCGACCAGCGTGAGGCCAAGATTGCGCGCCGCCTTGACCGGGATCGCAACATCCATCGTCTGACCCGGTGCCAGCTTCACCAGTTTGGCGAAGTCGGCTTTGCTTGATGGTGCCGGCGCAGGTGCTCCGTCATCGGTCAGCATGATCCGCGCCGTCGCACCGCCACTTCCACCGCCGGTCCCGCGATAGGCCGATGGCCCCTGCGCGAGGCGCGGCTTGACGAAGGACGAGAAGGGTCCGGTCTCGGTCATGGCGGTATGGATCACGTCGTCTTCGGCGGCGTCGGCGATCGTCCACCGTGCGGACTCGACGGCCACTACGCCGTCATTGGGCTTGGCCATCGTGCAGATGGCCGGGAATACATTGCCGGCGAGGACCGAGAATTGGACGCCCTTGCGCTCGGTCGTCGTTGCGTTGAACTGCGCAACGACGCTCGGGCGCAACTCTCTCAGCGCATGCATGGGAATTTCGAGATATTCGAGCGCCGCGCTGATCTGATCAGCGCATACGCTGCCCATATTCGGTGTGCCGAGCATGACGAGGCGCGACACCTGCGGCCGGCCATCCGCATAGCTTGGCATCAGATCATGAATATAGCGGCGGCTGATCAGCCCGCCCATCGAATGAGCGACTAGGTCGATATGCCAGGCGTTGCGATCCTTCTGGGCGTAGCTGACATATTTGGCGAGTTCGAAGGCGTTTTGCGCGATGGTGTAGGTCGCCCCGAAATTACCGACCTCCTCGCCGGTATTCATGCGGCCATGTTCGGGCTTTTCGCCGACCGCGAACGCCTTCCAGTCATAGCTGTGGGTCGTAGTCAGGATATTCTGCCACGATGCCCAGGCACCCCAGTTGGACCACAGACCATGGACGAGGACGAGCGGCTTGGGCGCGACCTTGAGGTTGCGGGTCTGCTCATCGACCTTCTTGCCCTTGTCCTCCAGCTCGGTGCGGATGCGCTGGATCGGGCGCGGGCGACCATCGTCGTACCAAGCATAGCCGGAGCTGTCCCAGTTGAACTTGACCTCGCGCTGCTGGCCGGCGGGCACGATCACCGACAGTTCGTTGATCGTGCCATCGGGCTTTGCGCCATCCCATTTGTCGCCCTTGAAGGCAGACATCCTCGTCCGTCGTCCGAACGGTCTCGGATGCGACCTGTGACAGATTGATGTTGGCTTTGGCGAGATTCGTATCCGTATCGGACGTCGGACGCACCACGACCTGCGCGGCATAATTGTAGGTCATCGACGTGGTGCTGGAATGGCTGCCCTTGCCCGACAATTTGGGCACGGTCTTGCTGTCGCGCGTTTCCTGGGTGCGCGAATAATGCACCGTCCCGCCCCAGCCGCTCGCGCATTGCGCGCCGATCGCCGGGGTTGCTGCGCCCGAGAGGATGACGCCCAGCGCCAAGGCAGGGAAACTACTGTGCATCGCGATCATGATGTCCTCCAGTGCGGCAATCGCCGTGGAGGAACACGCTACTGGGCAGGCCGGCCGTGACCAGCGCGCGTTCGGTGGAAGCGGCCCATCCCGCGACCGGTCAGGGGAATGAAGACGAACCCGGATTTCTCAGCGACGAATCCGATGGCGGGAGGTCAGGAAAGCCCCAGCCGTTCCAGCACCGATTTCACATAGCTCGGCCCAACCTGCACCACCGCGCCGTCGCGCATCTCCAGCGCGATGAGACCTTTGCCGAGCCGCTGTACACCCTGGACCAGCGCCGGGCGGATGAAGGTCGAGCGGTGAACCCGCATCAACTCGTCGGCGTCGAACAGCTTTTCCAGCGCCGCCATCGAGATGCGATGGATGTAGCTGCGCGTGGCCGTGTGGAAGAGGACATAGTCGCGCGCCGCCTCGACCCATTCGATCTGGGCGATAGGGAGGCGCAGGTTGCCGCCCGCGACCTGCACCCAGATTGCATCATCGCGCGCTTCAGGCTCGGGCATGGTCGCCAGCCGGTCGGCGGCATCGCGCAGCGCGCGCCGCCGCCGCGCGCGCTCGACCGCCTGGCGCAGCCGGTCGAACCGCACCGGCTTCAGCAGATAGTCGGCGGCATCCACCTCGAATGCGTCGGGGGCATATTGCTCGAACGCGGTGACGAAGACGATTTCGGGCCGCGGATCGACCGCAAGGTCAGCAGCAACGCGTATTCCGCTCTTTTTGGGCATCGAGATGTCGAGGATTACCAGGTCGGGTGTCAGCGTTGCGATCTGGTCCTCCGCTTCTTCGCCCGTAGCGGCAGTGCCGACGACATCAGCCGCGTCGATGTCGCCAAATAGCGAATCGAGCCGTCGCAGCGCCAGCGGCTCGTCATCGACCAGCAAAACCCTCAACGCGGTCATGCCGCACCCTCCCCGCTTCGCCGCGCCAGCGGCAGGCGCACCCGCGCAACGAAACCGCGTGGGCGCGGCCCGGCCTCCAAGCTGCCCGCCTCTCCGAACAGCGTTTCGAGCCGCTGACGGATATTGGCCAGGCCGACCCCGGTGCCGGGACGAACATCACCGTTCCCGCCATCACCATCGTCCTCGACCGACAGGTTCAGCATGTCCGCCTGCGTTTCGGCGCAAACACGGATCGTGACCGGATCGGCGGACGGCGCGAGCGCATATTTGATCGCATTCTCGACCAGCGGTTGAAGCAGGAAGCCCGGCACCAACGCGCGGTTCAGCTCTGGCGGACAGACGAACTCGACCGCCAACCGCTCGCCAAACCGCACGCTTTCGATCTCCAGATAATGCTGGAGCGTCGCCAGCTCATCCTCCAGCGGCAGCAGCGCGTTGGACTCCGACGACAGGGTCGCACGGAGGAACTCCGACAGCTTGGCCAGCATGGCGTCGGCCGCATCATAGTCACGGGTCACGATCAGTGAGGAGATCGCGTTGAGCGTATTGAACAGGAAATGCGGATTGAGCTGGTAGCGCAAGGCGGCGAGACTGGCCGCGCTTGCCGCCGCCTCGGCCCGGCTTGCAACCTCCCGCGCGACCGCAAGTTCCAGTTCGCGCGCACGCGCCAGCTTGTTCGTCTCGATCACTGTGAATGCCGCGCCGAGCAGCGCGAACTGCCAAACCAGCGCCACAAAGTTGTTGGTCGCCCGCAGCGCGAATGGCGCCGAGCGCACCGGCGTGTCCAGATACTCGTCAACCCATTGGGCCATCACCGCATCGATCAGTGCGAGCAACGCGGATGCCGTGAATGCCGACAGGATCATCGCGGCAAGCCTGACGATCATGTTTCGATGGCGGGTGCGCCGCGCCGCCCAGTAGATCCCCCCCGAGAACAGCCCGCCCAGAACACAGATGTTTACGACCGACATGGCAACATAGGCGCTGGGGTCGCCGAACAGCGAATAGGGGATAAGATAGAGCACCGCCGACAGCGTCCAGGTCGCGATGACCAACGTGAGCGTTTGGCGATGTTCGGTCTTCAGCTGCATACGACCCCACGGATAGCACGCTCTGCTGATAGCGAAAACGAAGGCGACTGACGCCTGCCCTCGTCGCACCCAGATCGGACTTCGTCGCGCGACTCTGCCTTTGCCGAACCTGTATCGGGATCGGTCGCGAAGCCGTGGCGGTCCAACGCGGTCAACCATATCCCGGCCCCTATTCGCGGCGCCTTGCCGCCGGGAGGTCGATCATGGCTCATCACGTTCATCGTTGCTGCGTCGCTGCACTAGGCCTGATCGGTGCCCTCGCTGCCGCACAGGCGGTTGCCCTTATCAGCGAAACGCCGGTGCCCGCCGCGATCCTAGCGCAGCGCTCGCTTGAGGTACTCCCGTCGGGCCATCCCGTCGTTCTCGTAACGCTCGACAATTCGGCTCCCAAGCGGTTCATTATCGACACTGCCGCGAGCATCACCGCGATCATGCCCAAGCTTCGCGCGGCGATTCCGGGCATTGTGGCCAAAGCCGGTGGCGCTCCGCTTCAGGCCGTCAGTGGATCGACTGCGATTGAGAGCACGGTTGTCGAACGGCTTCATCTGGCAGGCCGCACGTTCCGCAAACGCGACCTGCTGCTGCTCCCGCCAAGCCCGACTGACGCGCTGGGCATCGACGGCATTTTGGGTGCCGACATCATCGCGAATTTTGTGGTCGAGATGGACATGCCCGGCGGGCGATGGCGCATGACCGATACGGTCGAGCCCGCCATGCTCAACCGGATCGCCGGATCGGTGCCCTTCACCCTCGACGACCAACGCGCGCCTCGGCTCACCGTCCGCATCAATGGAGTCAACATGTCGGCGGTGCTCGACACCGGGGCGCGCGGAACGATCCTGAACTGGGCGGCCGCGAAGGCGATTGGCCTGTCGCCCGACAGCCCCGGGGTGGCCAAGGCCAGCGACATCAAGGGCGCGAGCAGCCACACCACCGCGAGCGTCGAGGCACCGCTGACCGAACTCGCGATCGGCGATGTGAAGATCGCGCGTCCCAAGGTGCGGGTTGCCGATCTGTCGGTGTTTAATGTGCTGGGCTTCACGCTCGATCAGCCTGCCGTAATCCTGGGCATCGACATGTTCGCCGACCGGCGGTTCGTGATCGATCACCCCGGACTGCGCCTGCACATCTCTCCGCCCGCACTGCGCGTGGTCGCGCCCTGACTCCAAGCGAGGTAAACCCGGCATGAAGGTCATCCTGTCCACCGGCGCTGCAATCGGCGCGGTAGCCATCATCTGCAACGCATTCGCCCAGCAGGCGACGAAGCCCAAGATCGAGGCGGTCTATTGGCTCTCCGCCGAAACCACGTCCGGCATGGCGACCGGCCAGCCGAACGGCGTCGAGAAAAGTCTGACACTCCAGCTCGGCTCCAGCCGCAGCCAGCCGGCACCGAGCGCGGCGCATCTTCCGCCCCAGGGGCTTAAGACGGGCGAGCGGCTCCCGCTGATCACGCCGAGGGGCATCGAGCAAAAGGCCGACGCTCCGACCGACTATCGGCCCGGAATGCCCAACGGGCCCAAGGGGCGGATCGAGCTCTTTTGGGGTTGCGGCGAGAACGCGCTATCGGGACAGCCATTCGTCGTCGATCTGTCTACGTTCCGCCCCGGCGGCCAATCGCCCTTTGGTGCGGTTCCCCAGGTGCGCGCGATGACGCCGCCGTCCCAGGGGCGTCACGCGACCTACGGCGAATGGCCCAATGGCCGAAAGGAGACGCGCGTTCCGCGCGATGCCTCGCTTGCCGGGGAGCATATCGTCCAGGCCAATTACGCGCCCGAAATACGCTTCACGATCGCCAACGGAGCCGACTTTCTCGGCCCGCTGACGCCGAAGCACGACGCTTTGCCGTCTGGAGCGGTGATGGTGAGCTGGCCTGCCCTCACCCATGGACGCGGCACCATCATGACCGTGGTGGCCGCGCGAGAAGACGGGACGACGGTCATGTGGTCGTCGAGTGCAGTGCGGATGCCGGGCATGGCACTGCCCGATTATCTGGCGGAAAGTGAAGCAGCACGGCTGGTCCAGCAGCGCATTCTCCTCTCGCCGCAGACGACCCAGTGCGCGGTCCCGGCGGCGGTGGCAAAAGCGTCGGATTCGGCGATGCTGATGATGACCGCCTTTGGCGCCGAAGCGAACTACGGATCGCCGAAGGACGCGCCGCTTGGCTGGGCGGTCAAGCTGCGTACCAGGGCGACGCATATGAGTGTGCTCGGCGTCGATCTCGCCGCGATGATGCGCGGTGACGACGACGGCGCAGATCGCGATGCCCCAGCAAAAGAGACAAAGCCGAAGAAGAAGCGCGGCTTGCTGCGCGGCGTCATCGGCGGCGCGCTCGGCATTCCCGGCTGAATCCAGCCCCAATTCTTTCAATCAGGAGATTATCATGCACGGTTCGCTCCGCATTGCGTTCATCGCCCTCGGCCTGATCGGGCTTGGCACCGCCGGTCACGCCATCGCGAATGGGCCGGTTCGCTATGTCAGCAACCTCAAGCCGCCCGCCGATGCCCAGGCCCGAAAGGATGCCTTCCGCAAATTCGGCGAGGTCTCGTGCACTGACTGCGAGGGCGGTATCGCCTTCGACAGCAAGCCGACGGCGCCCTACGACCAATATAGCGGCAACTATGCTGAATGGCCGCGTCGTGCAGGTAGCTGGCCGGTCGGTCATGTGCACCGCTGGAAGGGCAAGGCGTCGACCGGAACGATCACCGTCGTGACCGAAGAGCAGGTCGACGGGTTAAAGTGCCGCCGCCTCGAATATAAGCTGGTGCGCGGCACCGCATCGGCGATCCGCCCGGGCCTCATCTGCTTCGGCCTCGCCAACCGTGAGTCCACGGTCGAGAACTGGCACGAAGTTTACTGATCCTTGTCGCCCTATCGGCGCTTGTCGCCGCATGTCGAACCCATACGCCAACTATGAGAAACTGGCATAGGCTGTCGTGCGCTGCAGCTTGAGCGATGCAGGGATCAGCTGCGCACCGAACTGCCTCTGGTAAACGCATGCCCTCCAAATAGTGTCGCGACGTCGCTCGCACCTAAGCGGGAACAATCGTCGCCATACACTAGCCCAGAAAATCTGCCGATTTAGGGATCATTGCACGATAGGATGAACGACGGGAATAGCGCTGACGTGATGGGGTGGAATTCTGACGGTCGGTTTTTGACAAGATTAGCGAGAACTAGCCATTGCGCGGAGCGCCATGATCAGATGTCGACAAACCGTCCGATCTCGATCCGCTCAAGGAAAGAGCGGTCGTGACTCACGACAAGCAGCGCACCGTCGAAGTTCCGAAGAGCGTTCTCGAGAAGTTCGACGGTCTCAATGTCGAGATGATTGGTCGGCTCGTCTAGGATCAGCAGCCAAGGCGCGGCGGCCCCGCCTAGTGTCGCGGCCAGACTTGCCCGTAGGCGTTCTCCGCCAGACAGCGAGCCCACTATCCGCCGGGCGTCGTCGTTTCGGAAAGCAAAGCGGGCGCACAGCGCGAACGCGGCTTCTGCGTCCAGCTCTGGATGTAAGGCGCGCATGTTATCTACCACACTCGCCTCGGCATCCAGCATTGCGGCGTGTTGATCGAGCAGCGATATCCGTTCATTCGCTCGCCAGACGCGGCCGTCCACCGGGTCGAGTTGCCCAGCCGCTATCCTCAGGAGCGTTGTCTTGCCGGCACCATTCGGTCCCCTCACCGCGATGCGTTCCGGACCATCGACGCGAAGCGTCCAGGGCCCGAGCCGGCGACCACCGAATTGTGCTTGCACCCCATCCAAAGCCAGCAAGCGGCTGCCCAGTGGCAGTCCACTTGTCGGCACGTCAATCCTGAGAGGCGTGACGATTTCCACCAGAGCCCGCGCTACCTCCTGGCGTTTTCTGGCATCTGCGACGATCCGATCGGCGACGGACTGTTCCCGACCACTGCTGTTCTCGGCACGCTCTGCCTTTGCACCAAGGAGGATTTTTGGTTCCGATTTCCGGGCGGCGAATTTACGTCCCGCCTTGTCGCGCCGAGCCTTGTTTTCGAGTTGAGCCTGAGCCGATCCTTTAGCCCGGCGAAGCGCGGATTCGGCCCGCTCGCTCTCAACGGCGAATCGCTTTCTTTCATCTTCGCGCGCTTGTGCGAAAGCGGACCAGCTCCCGCGAAAAGCGCGCACCCCAATCGGATTCAATTCAACGATCCGGTCCATGCATCCCAGCAAATGCCTGTCATGACTCGCGACGAGGACGCCGCCCTTCCAGTCACGGATTAACGCTTCGACGACTTCGCGTCCCGCGGAGTCTAGATTATTCGAAGGCTCGTCCAGCAGGAGGAGGTCGGGCGCTTCGATTCGCAGCCGAGCGACACCGATGCGGGTTCTCTCACCGCCGGACAACGTGCCAATCCTACGCGCTAGCAGGTTTGAGGACAGGCCCACCGCCTCCAGAGCGCTTCCAATTCGCTCGTTCAAGGTCCAATCGGCCAGGTCGAAATCGTCAGCACTCCCGTCTCCGGCAAGGATACGACGGAGCGTTTCGAGCTGGTGGGCCACCCCCAACGCTTCCTCGACGGTCCAATTCTCGGGCATTTCCTGTTGAAGCATGCCGACCGACCCCGAAACGCTCAGCGTGCCGGAGTATAATTCATTTTCACCTGCGATCATGCGCAGCAGGGTCGATTTTCCAGATCCGTTGCGTCCGACAAGGCCCACTCTTTCGATGCCGATGGACAGCGTCAAATCATGAAAAAGAACTTGCCGGTCAGGCGTGAATGCTGAGAGCGCGTCGAGCGTAAGTAGAGCAGACATAGAGAACCGTATTTTCAAACAGGGGAGGGCAAAATCCGTCACTGATCCTGTTGTCCACGTTCGTTCTCCGCTATTTGGCCGCAGCTGATACTGACCGAACCTTGTTTGATCAAGACGATGTCGGCTGTTGGGATCTCAAAACTCATTCTTTGAGGATCGCTTTTGGGTAGACACCTGAAAGGCCCCTTTTTCACAAAGGTCGCGATTTCCTGCCAGTGAGGAACCAACCCCGAAGCGGTCGACTGATATTCGACTGTAGTGATACTGCACACTGGCAGGTCGCCGCTAACCTACCGCCATGGATCATCACTACGTTTGAGGCGAGCCGACTTTGCGGCGCGCATATACGATTGCAATGCACGGTCCCATCCCATGGCAGTTGCGATTTCATGAAGGATACGCGCGCAATATCGAGATCAACTTCCGAGGGCGGTGCTTTACGGCTCCCCAAAGAAAAAGCCCATCAGCGCGAGGCAGCAGACGAGAAGCGCTGGTCAAAAGTCACACACGATGACCGCTAACGTCAATGGCAGCTCCCCGCCCAAGGTGATGGCCCTCCGCGATTCCAAGACCGGTCAAGCAGCTTTGCTACAGGTTTTGCCAGAAGCCGACTTTCTTGTGCCGACCCAGTAGCGGTCCCCGGTTCTGTAGATTATGGAAGCGCATGCTTATCCGCCCTTTCCGATCTTCAGACGCCCCTAATTTGGCCCAGTTGTTCTACGCCTCGGTGCATCAAATCGCGGCACAATATTACACAGCCGAGCAAATTCGAGCATGGGTGCCTGATGTCCCAGATCCAGCACGCATTGACGCTTGGGGCAGAGACGGGCGAATTTTTCTAGTCGCCGAAGATGACGGTGAAGCGTTGGCTTTCGCAGATCTGGAGCAGGATGGTCACATCGATCATTTCTTTTGCCGTGCTGATCGGGCCGGGACGGGTGTTTCCGCTGCACTTTATCATCACCTCGAAACGGAGGCGCGCGCCCTTAAGCTGACGCATCTTTACGTGGAAGCCAGCGAGCCGGCGCGGCGCTTTTTCTTGCGCATGGGCTTCACTGCGGGCCATCGACGCGACTTCGTCATTGGCGGCGTGCCAATCCATAATTTCCGAATGGATAAGCAGATCTAACGCCAGCGTCTTAGCGGCCGCGTTCTACCCACATTCAGCCATAGAGCGCCCGGCTCGGTGATGCCCGAAGCTGATATTACCGCCGGATTCCTGGTGACCGGTCTTGGGCAGGGTGACGTATGTACGTAAGGACCGATACAGGGCGCGAAGCTGCCGTGTATCATCAGTCCGCTAGGCGTTAAGAACGCCGTTATTAAGCGCGACTATCGCTTGGGCATTGCGACTTAGATTAGTTCACGGTTCCTTCGAACGGCCATAGCGCGCAGGGCTCAATAACCATGCATTGACGGCAGATTCGCGCCAGCCTGCGCATCGTTCGCTGATTGCTGTTTGCTTGAGGAAGGTTCCCTGGTTGATCTTGCGATACAGCGTTCAGCGGCTGAGGCCTGTAGCTTTAAGCGCCGCTGGAAGACGGATAATTCGGTCAACGGCTTCGGTCATCGTTGGGTCCTTTCATGCGGCGTTCCTGATGCATCGGCTGGACAGCCTTGGCTATGCCGAGATCGCCCAGCGTCTCTGGATTGCGCTTGGTGAAGTCAAGCGGCGGATGGCGGAGGCGATGGTCGCGCTTATTGAGGCCGACGCGGGTGACTGAAATCGCGCCGAGTGCCATGCCTTGCCACCAGTGAACAGCCCTCTCGGCGGTAGCAGTCGGGGTAACGGGTGAAACCGATACCCCCAGGCAGAGGGTTGGCATGCTCTCCGACACGAAGATCAAGAAGGTGGCCAAGTGTTGCGAGCGCTGCGCTGGCGCATTGCTCGTCGCTTACCGATCCGCCCGAGCCTGCGACCCCGATTCCGCCAATCACCTCTCCGCCGTGCATAATCGGCAAGCCGCCGCCCAGCAGCAGGAGTTCCGGAACATTCGCCAGGTTGCGTGATCCGGGATCGGTTGCAGCCCGCTCGGCCAGAGCAGATGTGCTGGTCTTGGTTGACAGGGCCGTGAAGGCCTTGCGTTCGGCCGCACGAGTGTTGTGCGGCCCGATGCCATCCCCCCGCTGGAGCACAATCAGGTTACCGCCGCGATCAACGATAGCGACAACAGCGTCCCTGTTCGTGGAGCGGCACGATGCGAGTGTCGCGTCAGCGAGCGCATTGGCCATCTCTAGCGAAACTGAGCGCTGCGAGGCAGGCGCCGGCACGGCGGTCACGGCAGCAAGCCCAAGTGGGATAAGCAGGCCAATCATCATCAGTTGCCGCGATAGGTCGAATAACCATAGGGGCTGACCACGACAGGAACATGAAAGTGCCCTGCCTTGCCTGACACACTGAAGGTTACGGTAATCTCGGGAAAGAACGGCTTCGCTTCAGCATTCGGGTAGGCCGACATATCGAATTGCAGCCGATAGGTGCCGGTCTCAAAATCGGCGCCCGGGCCGAAGCTGCGCACGCGGCCGTTCTGGTCAGTGCGAGCCGTGCCGACCTCCACCCAGGTTCCAGCGGTGTCACGCTTTGAGAGAGTGACAGGGACATTTGCGCCGCCGACACCTTCTGCGAGGTCAAGCACATGGGTCGATATCTCTGCGGCCGCGGCCGGCGCCGCGATGAGGCTGAGTACGATCGGCGCAAGCGAGCTAGTCATCTTCATCGGTATGATCCTGATTTTTTGGCTGGGCCCGGGGAGTGGGGATATAGGCCCCTAGCGAAAAGCCTAATAATACTCGAATAAAATGATTGAATGCCTATCATTCACAATTATAATAATGTCGTGTTAGATCCCAGACTTCTCGAGGCGTTTGTGGCGGTTGCCGATGCCGGGAGCTTTACAGCTGCGGCACACCGACTGAACTCGACCCAGTCAACGATCAGTCAGCAGATCGGCCGACTGGAAGGCCTGATTGGCAAGGCTCTGCTCGATCGCTCTGCCCGGCCCGTAAAGCTCACCCCAGTGGGCGAACGCCTGATCGGATATGCGAGGCGCATTCTCGCCCTTCAGAGCGAGGCTGCCGCTTTGCTGGCTGATCCTTCGGGCAGCCGAATCCTCCAGATCGGCTTGCCTGATGATCTGATGACGGCCACGATGGGTCAGGGGTTTGCCCGCTTTGCCAAGCGCTACCGTGAAATTCGCCTCGATGTCACGACAGGGCTTAGCAGGGATCTGTCGCAGCAGTTTCGCGAAGGGGAATTCGACGTGGTCATCGTCAAGGAACCCCGCGCGCAGGCCGACGCGGTCGCAAGTTTTTCCGAGCCGCTGGCGTGGATCGAGGGTGCCAACGAATTGCAGCAGTGGTCTGAACCGATACCGCTCGTCGCCTTCCCGCCGGGCGGGCTCTACCGGGGACAGATGGTCGAACAGATCGAGGCCGCAGGATTGCGCTGGTATCTGGCCTTCACCGGGAACAGTCTTGTCAGTGTGCTGCGCGCCGTGGAAGCCGGGCTTGGCGTTTCGCTCGTGCCTGTTGCCACAGTCAAACCCTACGCAGTCCAGACTTGTCGGCAGTTTGAACCCGTCCCGCCGATGGTCCTGTCGGCTTACGCATGGGAAAAGGACGCCGCAACGAACGAACTTCTGTCTGTTTTGACACAGATCGTGTCGCTCGAACGCGTGGCCAGCGGTTACGCAGAAAGCCCGCCGACCAAGGCCTGAGCACGAGCCAGCAAAGGCCGCCCGAACGCTTAGTTCCATCAGCGACGGCCTTTGTTCAGCTTCTACCCTTGCATAACGTCGATTATCCGCAGACGTCGCTCCTCTCCAGCGCGATTAGGCCACGTAATCGACTGGCCCGCCTTAAGGCTGAGGAGTCCTGCTCCGACCAGAGACAGGATCGAGATGCGACCTGCGTCGAAATCGGCTTCCGTCGGATACACGAGCTACAGTGTGCGTTCGACAGGTTCACAACAATGTTGCGGACGTCTCTCGACCATCTTCCGGCCTCCCGGCAGCGCGAGCTTGCCCATGTAATGCGCGTGCTCTGCGAGGAGTTCGAGGCCGCGCATGCGATCGGCACCAAGGATTGGAAGAAGGCCCGGCGCATCTTCAAGTTCGTGCTCTACGGATCGTTCGCGCGGGGCGACTGGGTGGACGATCCGGTTGAAGGTTATCAGTCGGACTATGACATCCTCGTCGTCGTCAACGATGAGCGGCTGACCGAGTACGAATATTGGTCGGCAGCCGAGGACCTGCTGATGCGTGATAAGACGATCACCAAGGCACTCAATGCACCGGTCAATTTCATCGTCCATTCGCTGACCGATTTGAACGCCAAGCGGCGTGGTATGCGCGGACGCGAAGGCAAGGCCTATCGCGTCGCTGCACGTCCCAATGGGACAGATCGCCCGGCCTCTTTCGAGTTTTTGGCACGCTATGGCATATGGTGGCAAGGGGTATTGGCGGAGAGGGTGGGATTCGAACCCACGGTACGGTTACCCGTACACCGCATTTCGAGTGCGGCGCATTCGACCACTCTGCCACCTCTCCATGGTGCCAATCTGGGTGCCACAAAGGGCGTTCCCGGTCGAGGAAGCGCGCCGTTAGCGCATGGTTGCTGGCTTGCCAAGCTAAAAGCGGTCAGCTTGTGCACTGGTATCGCGGCTTTGCGAGTGTTTGGTCCCAATGCCTTTGTTGGCGTAACGCTTGTGCGCGCCGCGGCACGCTCCTATATTCTCCCTATGGATCGTGCGAGCTTCTTTTCGTCTCAGGCCGGACGCGCTATTTCGGCCCCTCCCGTCTCTTCGGCGCGTTTTTCAATCGGGGATGTGGTGCGCCATCGCATGTTCGGCTTCCGCGGCGTCGTATTTGATGTCGACCCGGTCTTTGCCAACAGCGAAGAATGGTACGAATCGATCCCCGAAGACATCCGTCCACCGCGGGACCAGCCGTTCTACCATCTTCTCGCCGAGAACGATGAAAGCAGCTATGTCGCCTATGTCAGCCAGCAGAACCTGCAGGGCGATGCTGAATCTGGCCCGGTCGAACACCCTTCGCTTGAAGAAATGTTCGAAGGCTTTCGCAATGGGCGCTATCGCCTGCGCCGCAGCCTTTCGCACTAACCGGGCGCTGCCTTAGGGCGAAGCACTACTGCCATAACCGCACTCAGTTTTTCAGCTTCCACCCTGAACGCAGCACGAAGTATACGCCGATGCTCAGCGCAAGGTTCAGCACGCCCAACCCGATGGCGCCCTGAAGCACGGCCATGTTGCTGCTACCAATATCGCTGCGCCCCAGAAATCCGAAGCGGAAGCCCGAAATCACGTAGAAAATCGGGTTCATCCGGCTGACAGCCTGAAACGCCGGGGCAAGGTTGTCGATCACGTAGAATGTGCCCGACAGCATCGACAGCGGCGTGATCACGAAATTGGTAACCGCGGCGTTATGGTCAAACTTTTCCGCCCAGATCGAGGTTAGCACCCCGATCAGTGCCAGCAGAATCGCCCCCATCAATCCGAACCACACCACCGCCCAAGGGTGCGCCATCGACAGCGACACGCCCGGCCACAGCAGCATTGCACCTGCCACAGCAAGGCCGACCAGCACGGCACGCGTAACCGCCGCCCCCGTTAGCGCAAGCAGCAGTTCGCCGGTTGAGATGGGCGGCATCAGATAGTCCACGATCGTGCCCTGGATCTTTCCTCCCAGCATGCTGAAGCTGGAATTGGCGAAGGAATTGTTGATCATCCCCATCGCAATCAGCCCTGGCGCAACAAAGCTGGCAAAGTTCACGCCCAGCACTTCGCGCGCTGCACCATTCGTGCCGCCGCCCAGCGCCAGCGTGAAAATCATCAGATAAAGCAGCGTTGTTACCGCCGGGGCCCAGATCGTCTGGGTCTGCACCTTGAAGAACCGGCGAACTTCCTTCATATAGAGGGTCCACAGCCCCAACTTATTGAAGCCACGAAAAACCGGTTGCCCCGGCGGGGTGAAAGTTCCGGTGTTGCGGGAAGTTGCCCCATCGCGGGCTAGCGCTTGATCGACCATGGTTGTGGCGGTATCGCGGCGGCGGGGCCAAGGCAAGGCCCGCAAAAGCGAAGCCAGTGCCAACCCGCCCGGCTGGTCGGATTACGATTTTTACGTCGGCCGCATTTCCGTGGCCCTGAAGGACAGGTTTGAAGCATGAGCTGGACCGAAGAGCGGATTGAGAAACTGACGCAGATGTGGGAAGGCGGCTCTACCGCCAGCCAGATCGCCGAAGAACTGGGCGGCGTGAGCCGCAACGCGGTGATTGGCAAGGCCCACCGCCTTGGCCTGAAAGCACGTCCATCCCCGGTCAAGGCCAGCGACAAAAGCGAAGCCTCGGCCGAACCGTCGGTCCCCAAGGCACCACGCGCAACCCCTGTTGCGGCGCCTCCGGCTGAGCCCAAAGTAGCAGCCCCGCGGCCTACACCGGCACCTCCGCCTCCTCCGGCCCCACGCGCGGCACCACCTGCTCCGGCCCCTACGCCAGAGCCGAAGACCGCATCCGATGCGCCTGCTGCCCCTACGCAGCCGCGCATCGTCTCGGTCGGCCCTGGAGGCTTCCTTCGCCAAGGCCCCGGCGATCAGCAGGCACCCATCCCGCCCGCGCCGCCACGCCGTCTTGTGCCCGCTCGTCCCAGCCCCGAAATCGCAGACAAGACCAGTCTGCTTGATCTGAATGATCGCATCTGCCGCTGGCCGATGGGCCATCCGGGTGAGCCCGATTTCCACTTCTGCGGTGAAAAGGTAAACCCCGGGTTCCCCTATTGCGTCGAACATTGCGGCCGCGCCTATCAGGCACAATTGCCACGCGGACATCGCCGCCCTCCCCCGCCAATGCCTTTCGGTGGACCGCGCGTACGCTGACCGTATTGGCCATATGCCGACTGGTCCTTGTTAAAATGTATTCAGGACCATTCGCCAATGTCGCATTTGTGCAACGCCGCATGGTTAATTCCATGCGGCGTTTGCCGTCCTACCGGACATGACACACGACCCTTCGCCTCGCGGTTCTCGTTCCCGCCTGCTCAAATGGCTCGGTATCGCGTCCGATGATGATGCAGACCAAGAACCAGCACGGCCCGAGGTTGCAAACTTCCGCGATCCCAGCGCGCGCGAAATCTGGCTCCCGGCCAAACGCCGCCTGCTTGGCAAGGTTGCCGATTTCCTGATCGATCATGATCTGGAAGTGATGCCTTGGACTCTCGAAATAGCTTATGATTGCGTGACCGGCGCCAACCCCCGCCTTGCGCAGCTGATCCTCGAACGCACCGAAGAGGGCCAGACCATATCGTTGGCATGGCTTGAACAGGTCATGCGCGAGGAACGTGGCGAAGGCTCTGCAGAAATGCTCGCTGCGCTAATGTCGCGCCTTGAGGAAAGTCTTGAAGACTTTGCCAGCACCACCAGCAGCGCCCGGACCGCAACCAGCGAATACGGCGCTGCGCTGCAGCAGCATGTCGATGATCTGGAGCAGGTCAGCCGCGCTGGCGTGGTAATTACCGAATTGGCTTCGCTGGCCAAGGCCATGATGCATCGTACGCGCGAGATTGAGCATAACCTTGCTCAATCCGAAGAGCGGGCAATGGCGTTGCAAAACAGCCTGGATGAAGCGCGCCGCGTGGCTGACGAGGACCACCTTACCGGCCTGCCCAATCGCCGCGCCTTCGAAGCGCTGCTCGATCAGGAACTGGCCGTGGCTGCCGATCGGGGCGAGCCCCTGTGCGTCGCCTTTGTCGATATTGATCACTTCAAGCGTATCAATGATACTCACGGCCATGCCGCAGGTGACCGCGTTCTCAAGATTGTCGCGGAAACGCTTGGACGCATTTCAGACGCCCGCTGCCACGTCGCCCGCCATGGCGGAGAGGAATTCGCAGTGCTGTTTCGCGCATTGAGCCTGCAAAAGGCATGGGACCGCCTGGATCAGGCGCGTGAGGAGATTGCCGAACGTCGGCTCGTCAATCGTGCCACAGACATGCCCTTTGGCCGCATCACCTTTTCAGGCGGCATTGCCGATGCCTTTGCCTATCCCACCAAGGGTGAGGCTCTGCGCGCGGCAGACGAAGCGCTTTATGCCGCCAAGCAGGCCGGCCGGAACCAGATTCTGCTTGCCGGACAAGAGCCACCGCCGCTTGAGAACGCAGCCTGACAGGCGTCAGGCTGTACCTCTATCTTAGCGGTATTGGGAGTTCTGTGCGCGCTGGAATGCAAAGCGCGCCACCTTGCCTTCAATGATGCTGGTGCGCAGCTTGATGCGCATTTCATCGGCACCTTCTTCACGGGTGCAGACCAGCCGTGTGCCGCCCGAAGGAAGCGATTCGAGCGCGCTGATGGAAACGCCTGCCCCATCGCAACGGCTGCGGACAACGGCTTCGGTCAGGCTCAGGTTCATGGCACGGCTCATGGTCGGTACTCCTTCGAAAACAGGTCAGCGGGCGCAAGGCCAAGGGCTGCATCGCCAACGCGCGCAGCTTCGCATCTTGGGAAAAGCCTAGACCGGACAGGATTTGTGCTGTGGTCCACAGGCGGCTCCCGATGCGTAAGCGGGAGCGCGAGGGTCTCTCAGCCGGAGGTGCCTACAATAGTGTGACCGCCGATGGTTTGCCCTGCACCTGAAATGGCGAAATAGCAAAGAGAAAGCGCAATGGCGTTGTTGCTAGGATGGTCAGTCCAGCAATCGAAATTCAATTGAAGGTTGTATTACCTTGATCTGGCGCACCCATTCTTCGTATCGCCACGGGATCACTTCACTATCAAAGTAAGCCTGCCGCTCGCCCGTCCGGTCATAAAGGCTGACGGAGTCAGTGCTGTCATCACAGCGTTCGATGCGGATAAAGGCAATGTCGGACAATGCAATCGCACCGTGGTCTCCTGGATGCTTTGCCGTGCGCCCCTGCCACCATTCGAGCGTTCCTGCGTTCGTATTGACTCGGCTGCCCCGGCGCGTGTTTGCCAGCAACGGCCCGGCGCCTCCGGCCAGCGCCAAAGCGCCCATCACGCCCGCCACCGGTACTAGCCATGGCGCGCACTCGCCGTCTTGGCTGCAATTGTCCTCCGGCCGCACGCTTTGGGATGCCGCCAAAAACACCGCTCCCACCATCGCCATCACCCACCAGCGCACATCACGCCGCGCGCTGCGTTCGAACAACAGGACGGTTTCGGATGCGGCTTCCATGATCGCACCTTCGCAGGAATTCCTCACCGCTTTGCAAACGCTGCACGCCAACGAAAAAGGCCCCACCTTGCGGCGGGGCCTCGTTCATCTTGCAGCTTGCGCCGAACCTTAGTCGTCAGACTTGAGGAACGCAGGCATGTGATCCGGGGCCGGACCGTCTTCACGGTCACGGCGCGGACGATCACCGCCCTCACGACGTGGACCACGGTCACCACCGCCACGCGGACCACGGTCGCCACCACGGCCGCCGCCGCCGGGACCACGACGGTCGCCACGATCACCACCACGGTCCGGGCGGTCACCCTTGGGTTCGCGCGGCGGACGTGTGTCTTCCAGTTCGGCACCGGTTTCCTGATCGACAACGCGCATCGACAGGCGAACTTTGCCACGCTGATCGATTTCGAGGACCTTGACGTAAACGTCCTGGCCTTCCTTCACCACGTCGGTCGGCTTTTCCACGCGCTCGTTCTTCATTTCGGACACGTGGACGAGACCGTCCTTGCCACCCATGAAGTTCACGAAAGCGCCGAAATCAACGATGTTGACGACCTTGCCCTTGTAGACCTTACCCGGTTCAGCTTCCTCGACAATACCGAGGATCCACTGACGTGCAGCTTCGATCTGCGTCAGGTCCGAAGAACTGATCTTGATCAGACCTTCGTCATCGATGTCGACCTTGGCACCCGTGGTAGCCACGATCTCGCGGATCACCTTGCCGCCGGTGCCGATGATGTCGCGGATCTTCGACTTGTCGATCTGCAGCGTCTCGATACGCGGGGCGTGAGCCGAAAGCTCGGTGCGGGCTTCGCCCAGCGCCTTGGTCATCTCGTTCAGGATGTGCGCGCGGCCTTCCGAAGCCTGCTTCAAAGCAACTTCAAAGATTTCGCGCGTGATACCTGCAACCTTGATGTCCATCTGCATCGTGGTGATGCCCTCAGACGTGCCGGCTACCTTGAAGTCCATGTCGCCAAGGTGATCTTCGTCGCCCAAGATGTCGGAAAGCACGGCGAACTTGTCGCCATCCAGGATCAGGCCCATCGCAATGCCCGAAACCGGACGCTTGATCGGCACACCGGCATCCATCATCGAAAGGCAGCCACCGCAAACGGTCGCCATCGAGGATGAGCCATTGGACTCGGTGATGTCTGACAGAACACGGATCGTGTAGGGGAACTCTTCCTTGGCAGGCAGCACAGGGTGCAGCGCACGCCATGCCAGCTTGCCATGGCCCACTTCACGGCGGCCCGGGGCGCCGAAACGTCCAACTTCACCAACTGAATAGGGCGGGAAGTTATAGTGCAGCATGAAGTTTTCATATCGCAGGCCTTCCAGCCCGTCGATCATCTGCTCGGCGTCCTTGGTGCCCAGCGTGGTGGTGCAGATCGCCTGCGTTTCACCGCGCGTGAACAGCGAAGACCCGTGCGTGCGCGGCAGAAAACCCACCATCGCTTCGATCGGGCGGACCTGCGTGGTGGTGCGGCCATCGATGCGGGTGCCGTCCTTCAGGATTGCGCCACGGACGATGTCGGCTTCCACCTTCTTCATCGTCTTCATCGCAACCATCTGGGTCTGCGCGCCTTCAGCAGCAAACGCAGCCTTCGCCTTGGCGCGGGCTTCGTTCAGCGCGTTGGAACGGGCAGACTTGTCAGTCAGCTTGTAGGCTGCGGCAACATCGTCGCCGACCAGTTCCTTGAGCTTCTTCTTGATGTCGGCGGTGTTGTCCGACAGGTCGATGTCCCAAGGCTCTTTCGCAGCCTTTTCGGCCAGTTGGATGATCGCGCCGATGACCTTGCGGATTTCATCGTGCGCAAACAGCACAGCGCCGAGCATTTCGTCTTCGCTCAGTTCCTTGGCTTCCGATTCCACCATCATCACGGCGGTGTCGGTGGCAGCCACGGTCAGGTCGAGACGGCCTTCGGCCAGCGCCACGTCCTGCTTGGGGTTCAGCACATATTCGCCGTTGATATAGCCAACGCGCGCCGCGCCAATGGGGCCCATGAACGGAACGCCCGAAATCGTGAGCGCAGCCGACGCCGCGATCATCGCAACGATATCAGGCTCAACTTCACCGTCATAGCTCAGAACCTGGGCGATAACGTTGATTTCGTTGTAGAAACCTTCGGGGAACAGCGGGCGGACCGGACGGTCGATAAGGCGGGAAACCAGCGTTTCCTTTTCCGTCGCGCCGCGCTCACGCTTAAAGAAGCCACCGGGAATGCGGCCGGCTGCGGAATACTTTTCCTGATAGTGAACAGTCAGCGGGAAAAAGTCTTGACCCTCTTTGACCGACTTGGCGGCGGTAACCGCGCACAGGACAACAGTTTCGCCATAAGTGGCAAGGACCGCGCCGTCAGCCTGACGGGCAACACGGCCGGTTTCGAGGGTGAGGGTTTTTCCGCCCCACTCCATGGATACGGTTTTGACGTCGAACATTGTATTTCCTTCAGCCCGCGCGCCCTATTGCGTGCGGGGTTTGCTGCCGGGGAATCCCGTCCCGGTCCGGTTTGGGGCCTTTTTGTCGTGCCCCTAAGGCGGTTCGCCGTATTGCGAACATGCCTCAAAGCAAAAGCGGCCCACTTGGGGCCGCTTCGCTTGATTACTTACGAAGACCGAGCTTCTGGATCAGGTCGTTATAACGACCCACGTCCTTCTTCTTCAAATAGTCGAGAAGCGAGCGACGCTTGTTCACCATCATCAGCAGGCCGCGACGCGAGTGGTTGTCCTTGTGGTTGGACTTGAAGTGCTCGGTCAGCGTCTGGATACGCGTGGTCAGGATCGCGACCTGGACTTCCGGCGAACCGGTGTCACCTTCGGCGCGAGCGTGAGTGGCGATAACTTCCTGCTTCTTTTCTGCGGTAATCGACATTGCATTTACTCCGCGACATCGGAAAGGTTAAACCCCCGCGAGACCTTCAGGCTTCCGCCCGAAAGCTCCACCAGCGCCAGCGGCACATGGCCAGCTTTCGCCCAGTAAAGCCCGTCGTCGTGGGGCAATCCCGCCAGAACGCGGCCCTGACGGACCGCCCTCGCCTGCTCGGGATCAAGGTTCAGAGCCGGGATGTCGACCAGCCCTGCCTGCAGCGGCAAGAGTATGTGTTCAAGGGCTGCGCCTTGGCCCACATCGTTCAGTTTGTCCAGCGAAATCGCCTGATCAACGCCGAACGGCCCGGCCTTGAGGCGGCGCAGCATCGTGACATATCCAACCGTGTCGAGCGCTCGCGCAATATCGCGCGCAAGACTGCGGATATAAGTGCCTTTCGTGACGTGCGCCGTGAGCGTGGCAGATTCAACCGCCGCGTTGGTTCCGGTGAAGGCATCGAGCGTCAATTCGCGGATCGTGATGGTGCGCGATGGCAGTTCCACCGCTTCCCCAGCACGTGCGAGATCATAGGCGCGCTGGCCGTTTATCATCAGCGCAGAGTAGGCCGGAGGCACTTGTTCTGAAGTGCACCTAAACGCACCTAGCGCGTCCTGAAGCGCAGCAAGTGTCGGCCGCACGTCACTTTGCGCCACCGATTTGCCCTCTAGATCAAGCGTATCCGTCTCGGTCCCAAAGGTCACCGTGAAGGCATAGATCTTGTCCGAATCCAACATCCGCCCACACAGCTTCGTCGCCTCTCCCACCGCAATCGGCAACACCCCGGTGGCCAGCGGATCCAGCGTGCCGCCGTGGCCAACCTTGCATTTGCCAAAGCCCGCCTGCCGCAAGTTGCGCTTCACCGCTGCAACCCCTTGAGTCGACCCCATTTCCAGTGGTTTGTCGAGGATGATCCAGCCGTCCACCATGGTCAGCGCGGTTCCGGCCCGGCGATGAAACCGGCCAGCCCTGCCAGATGCTCACCCAGCCACTGCACCGGCGGCCCGATCAGCCGGTCCACCAGCCGCAGTTCAGGCATAAAGTACGGCAAGATAACGAGAAATCCGAACACGATGATCAGCCCGAACGGCTCCAGCCGCGCGTATCCGCGCGCGAGCGGTGCAGGAAGAATGCCCATCACGATGCGCGATCCATCGAACGGCGGGATCGGCAGTAGATTGAACGCGCCCAGAAAAAGGTTCACGATCAGAAAGTTGCGCAGGTTATCTGCGAGGAACATGACGCCCAGCCCGGGCTCGGCTGCATAGTCCGTCGCCCGCACCAGCAATCCCAGCGCCACGGCAGAAAATGCAGCCAAAACAAAGTTCACGCCCGGCCCTGCGGCGGCCACCGCCACCATCCCCCAGCGCGGATTGCGCAGCCGGGCAAAGTCCACCGGCACCGGCTTGGCCCAACCGAACACCGGCGCGCCGGACAGCTTGAGCAAGCCGGGCAGGATGATCGTTCCGAACGGATCGACATGGCGCAAGGGATTGAGACTCAAGCGGTTCTGCTCTGCCGCCGTGGGATCACCCAGCGCGCGGGCGACCCAGCCGTGCGCCACTTCATGGAAAACGATGGCCAAAATCATCGGAATGGCAATGGTCGCGATTTGCCAGATAATACCGTTAGGATTCATGCACTTGCGCCTAGCCAGTCGTCCCGCAGGATGGAGAACATCACCGTATCGCGCACCCGACCGGTCCACGTGCGCCGTTCGCGCCGCATCACGCCTTCCTGCACCCCGCCAATCTTGCGCACCGCTGCTTGGCTGCGCGTGTTCAACACATCAACCTTGAAGCAAACGCGTTCGATCCCGCTGGCAAAAGCATGGTTCAACATCAGATGCTTGAGCCGCCGATTGAAGCCAGTGCCACGCATCGAGGGCACGATGTAGGAATTGCCGATCTCCACCGACCAGCCCGGCGCGCCGTGTTCGATCCATGCCGTCATGCCGACCAGCGTTTCGCCCGCGAAGACCGCATAGGGGCGGCGCTGGGGTGCGCTGTTCAGCAGGCTGTCGAATTGGGGATCGAAAGCTTCAGCCCAGTAGCTGAACGGATAAAGCTGCCATATTTCAGCATCTTGTGCACAAGCTGCGCGAAGGCCCTCGCGGTGATCCTCGCAGAGCGTTTCAAGCCGGAGATCACCATCGGCTAGCGGAACATACAGACCATCATCGGAAATCACGCCATCGCCTCTGAAAAGTGCTTGCGGCAAAGCGCCACATAGCGATCGTTGCCGCCAATTTCAGTCTGCTGCCCCGCTTTCACTGCTGCACCAGCCTGATCCACACGCAAGTTCATGGTCGCCTTGCGGCCGCAGTGACATACGGCTTTGAGTTCCACCAGCGAATCCGCAATGCCCAGCAGCGCTGCTGCCCCTTCGAATAATTGACCTTGAAAGTCGGTTCTAAGTCCATAGCATAAAACCGGAATTCCGGCCTCATCGGCAATCTTTGCCAACTGCCAGACCTGAAACTTGGTTAAAAATTGCGCTTCGTCCACCAGCACGCAGGACAGGGGCTGTACCGCATGGACATCTTTTACCCGTGCCCACAGATCCGTAGTCGGATCAAACCGTTGGGCTTGAGCATGAAGGCCGATCCGACTTTCGATGGCGAAGTCATCACCCTTGGCTCCACCACGATCATCGATGGCTGCGGTCCAAAGCATCGTCGCCATGCCGCGTTCGCGGTAATTGAAGTCCGCCTGCAGCAGGTTCGTCGATTTGCCGGCGTTCATGCTGGCATAGTAGAAATAGAGCTTGGCCATCACTGACACGCCATAATCGCGATGCTCCCGAATGCCAGAGGGAAGCGCTGATTATTCGATAAGGAACACCCGATGTGCGCATGATCGCTGGAACATTACAGCCGATACGCCTAGTGCTGGCAGCCATGCTGGTGCTTTCCGCACCATCGGCGGCGCAAGTCACCCCGTCCGGGTCCGTACTGCGCTATCGGATCGATGCGCCCAAGAGCAATGTGAAAGCCCGAGTCGGCTTTTTCGGCATCGCCAGCAAGACGGCGCGTTTTCCCAAGGTGATCGGCGGGATAGACCTTCAGCCCTCGCGGCTCGACACGATCCAGTTGGACGTGACGCTTGATACCACCGCCCTCGAAGCAGGCGACGAAGTGACGCTCAAGCGCCTGAAAAGCGATAACTTCTTCGATGTCGAACGGCACCCCACCGTGCACTTCCTCGGTCGCCGCATGACCATGACCGGGCCTGTGACGGCCACCATCGACGGTAATCTGACCGCGCGCGGCGTGACCCGCCCGGTTACCCTGGCGGTAAGCTTCGCCAATCCGCCCGCCAAAGCCACAGGGCGCGAACCAATCCGCCTGAGCGCGCAAACGAAGATCGACCGCACCGATTTTGGCATGGATGCCTACCGGCTGATCGTGGCCAAGACCGTGACAATCACCATCAACGCGCAAATGGTGCCGAACTGAGCGTCAACCCTCGTCGCTTCCAGCTTCATCCAGATCGCGTTGAACCTTGGGGTCGCGCAGCAGGCTTTCGATCTTGCTGGCAACGTCAAAGCTTTCGTCAGCCAGGAATTTCAGCTTGGGCGCATATTTCAGCCGCAGCCGTTGCGCCACCTCGCGCTGAAAGAACGCGGTATTGGTGCGCAAAGCCTTGAGGACCACGTCTTCGTCCTGCGCCAAAAGCGCCTTCATGAAGACCGTGGCGTGGCGCAAATCGGGCGACATGCGCACTTCTGTGACCGACATGGTATGCGCGGTCAGCACTTCGTCGTGCACTTCCTGCCGCGTCAGCAGTTCGGACAGGATATGGCGCACCTGTTCGCCCACCTTCAGCAGGCGGACGGAGCGGTTTTCTGGGGTGGTCTGCTTGGCCAAATTCAACTCATCTTTGCAAGAATACGGGCGAGTGAGCGCACATTGCGCGCGGTGCCCCGGCAGCCAAGGCGGCGTTCGATGAAAGCACCTGTTAGCTTGCTTTCCGCCACTCCGTTGGCGAAATCGATGTATATGCTGCGATCGCCGATTGCGAGTTTTTCCATGCCCCGCATCGCCTGATCCGCCGCGAGCTTGTCAAATGCGGCTTGGTCTGGCTGGCGTTCAAGGAACAGCGTGTGAACCAGATTGTCCTTGCCGATGCCGGTAAAGGGGTTGCCCTCCACTGCCTCGGCAATCGCAGTGCGATCACGTACCGCAACGAAGCTGTTGATCTCGAACCGGTCGAGCATGACGTGGGAGAACAGGTCCTCAAGGCCATCAAGCGGGCGGTCATCATAGTCGAACAGCAGATTACCGCTGGCGACAACGGTTTCGATTCCCGTCAGCCCTTCACGTTCAAACGCATAGCGCATGTCTGCCATCGTCAGCCGATTGCCGCCGACGTTGATGGAACCGAACAGGGCGACGTAGCGGGTCAGGGCGAAAACTCCATCCGTCCGGCTTGCCGGGAAGGATGCCAACCTCCTCCCCTCCCGCTTGCAGGAGGGGCCGGGTGAGGGCTTGTTGGGTTGGGCTCTGCGTTAACAGGCCGTCCCCTAACCCCTCCCGCAAGCGGGAGGGGGATTTAAGGTGTTCCGGCTTCGCGGAACGATTCTTACAGCGTCCGGTCGCGCATTTCGACTTCGAAGACTTCCAGCTGGTCGCCTGCCTTGATGTCGTTCGTGTCGGTCAGCAGCACGCCGCATTCCAAACCGCCGCGCACTTCGGCAACATCGTCCTTGAAGCGACGTAGCGACTGGATGGTCGTGCGGCTGACGATGACGTCGTTGCGCGTAAGGCGTGCATGCAGCCCCTTGCGGATAACGCCTTCGACCACGAGGAGCCCTGCCGCCTTGTCCTTCTTGCCCGCGGGGAAGACTTCCTTGACCTCGGCCCGGCCAACGACCGTTTCGATGGCTTCTGGTCCAAGCTCGCCCGCCATTTCCGAACGGATATCGTCGGTAAGCTGATAGATCACGTCAAAGTACTTCATCCGCACCTTGTTGCGCTCGATCAGTTCGCGCGCCTTGGCATTCGGACGGACGTTGAAGCCGATGATCGGCGCGCCGCTGGCTTGGGCAAGGTTGACGTCGCCTTCGGTAATCGCACCCACGCCCGATTGCAGGATGCGTACCTTGATCTCGTCGGTCGAAATCTTGTTGAGCGCATTGACGATGGCTTCGGCAGACCCTTGCACGTCGGCGCGAACGACGACCGCATATTCGATAACCGTGTTCTTGGCGGCAAGCGCGGAGAACATGTTTTCGAGGCTGGCGGGAGCCTGCACGGTACGCTTGGCCGTGGCGCGTTCATGGCGGTAGGCCGCCACTTCACGCGCGCGGGCTTCGCTTTCCACCACGGTCAGCGTGTCGCCTGCCATTGGCACACCGCCAAGGCCGAGGACTTCGACCGGCAATGATGGCCCGGCTTCCTTGATCTGGCGGCCCTTATCATCGTGCATCGCGCGAACGCGGCCCGATTGGGTGCCGACGACGAGGATATCACCGACCTTGAGCGTGCCGCGATTGACCAGAACGGTGGCGAGCGGCCCCTTGCCCTTGTCGAGCTTGGCTTCGATCACGGTTGCTTCGGCTGCACGATCAGGGTTGGCGCGCAGTTCGAGCAGTTCGGCCTGAAGCAGGATCTTCTCGATCAGTTCGTCAAGCCCTGCGCCGCTCTTGGCCGAAACTTCCACGTCCTGCACATCGCCCGACATGTCTTCCACGATGATTTCGTGTTCAAGCAGACGTTCGCGGATCTTCTGCGGGTTGAATTCGGGCTTGTCCGACTTGGTGATTGCCACGATCATCGGCACGCCTGCGGCCTTCGTGTGGTTGATCGCCTCGATCGTCTGCGGCATCAGGCCATCATCGCCTGCCACCACCAGAATGACGATATCGGTGACATTGGCACCGCGCATACGCATTTCCGTAAACGCTTCGTGGCCCGGCGTATCAAGGAAAGTGATCAGATCGCCGCCCTTGGTCTTGATCTGATAGGCACCGATGTGCTGCGTGATGCCACCAGCTTCACCGCGCACAACATCGGTTCCGCGCAGCGCATCGAGCAGCGAGGTCTTGCCGTGATCGACATGGCCCATGATCGCCACCACCGGCGCACGAACAACCAGCGAACCTTCATCATCCACATCAACTGACGTGTCGATATCGGCGTCGCTATCGCTTACGCGCTGGATATTGTGGCCAAATTCGGTGACAAGCAGTTCGGCGGTGTCCTGATCGATTGTCTGGTTGATGGTGACCATCATGCCCATCTTGAACAGCGCCTTGACCAGATCGGCGGCCTTTTCGGCCATGCGGTTGGCCAGATCCTGCACGGTGATGGCATCGGGCACCACCACATCACGGACTTGCTTTTCACGCGGCTGCGATTGGCCGGCAAAGTGCGCACGCTTTTCCTTTTCGCGCGCACGCTTGAGTGCGGCGAGCGAGCGGGCACGTGCGCCTTCGTCTTCGTTCAGCGCGCGTGTGACGGTAAGCTTGCCGCCGCGACGGTCTTCGGTCTTGCGATCGCGCGGGTTCGTGACGGGCTTCTTGGCCGCAATTTCAGGCCGCTTGGCTGGGGCTGTGGACTGCACCGGTGTAAAGCGGCGCGGCGCTGTGGTGACAGGCGCAGGAGCGGCAGCAGCTGCCGGTTCGGCCGGAGCGGCAGCGGGTGTCTGATCGGCGACCGCTGCTGTTTCGGCAACAGGGGCTGCTGGCGTTTCGGCAGCTTGCGCAGCAGGGACTTCGGCTGCAGGTGCTTCTGGTGCGGGCGTTTCAGGGGCAGGAGCAGGCGCTGCTTCGGCCCGGCTCTTTTCTTCGGCCCGGCGACGCTCTTCCTCGATTGCCTTCAGGCGGTCTTCCTGTTCACGCCGATTCTGCGCCTCGACTGCCGAAAGCCGCGCTTCTTCAGCTTCACGAAGCAGACGGGCCTGCAGTTCCTGGCGCGTTTCACGATTGGCCATAGGTGGCGGGGGCGGGGGCGGCGGCGGAGGCGGCAAAACGGGGGCCGCTACCGGCGCAGGTGCTACAGGCGCAGCAACAGGAGCAGCCTCGCCCGGGCGCCCCAGCACCTTGCGCCGCTTAACTTCGACCACCACCTTGTTGGTGCGACCGTGGCTGAAGGTCTGCTTGACCTCTCCTGCCTCTACTGCGGTCTTCAGGCCCAGTGGCCTGCGGCCCAGTGTCGGCTTCTTGTCGCTATCGCTCATCGAACTCATTCGCCCTTCGTATCAATATCGTCGTCCGCACCTTCGCCCATCTGGGGCTTGGCAGCGTCAATTTCGGTTTCGGTTTCGTGCCCGAGAAAGTGCATCAAGCGCTGTAATGGCGCTGCGACTCGTGCGGTCGCGGCGGGATCGGTCAGCGCGAGGTGAACGACGTTATCCCGGCCCAATGCCACAGACAGCGTCGCCCGGTCCAGCGGCAAGATGATGCCTTTCTTGCCAGTGCCTTCAGCTCCTTCGCCGACGCGCCAGGCTTGTGCCAGCTTGTTCGGACCATCGGTGCCCGCGTCATTGGCGTGGCCGAGGAACGTGACCGCTCCTGAACGCGCGCCTTGGGCGATCTTTTCGGTGCCCAGCAGCATGTTGCCGGCCCGCAATTCGATGCCGAGGCGATCAGTCAGCAGGCGGCGCAGCGCCTGTTCAATGCGTTCGGCAAGGTCAGCGGGAATGGTTAGCGGGGCGCCTTTGAACGCACGCGCCAAGGCTCCCTTAAGTTTGCCATTGGTGATCGCAATTTCAAGGGCTTGGCGGTTTACGCCAATCCATGCGCCGCGCCCGGGGGCACGCGCCATTACATCTGGAAGCACATCACCATCGGGCGAGATGGCAAGACGAATTAAATCGTCCCGCGCATCATGACGCCCGGTAAGCACACATTTGCGCTCTGGCTGGGCCCCCTCTTTTGAAGGGGCACCCGCCGCCGCTTTGCCAGCGATGTCGGAGCTTAGCGGCTCATTGTGAGGATTCCGCATGGGCGGCCTCCTCGGAACTTGGCTCAACTGCTGGTTCATCGTCGAACCAGTGCGCGCGCGCAGCCATGATGATTTCGTTGCCCTGCTCTTCGTTCAGGCCGAATTCGCCCAGCACGCCGCCCTTGTCTTCGGTCCGCTCCGAACGCTCGCTCTTTTCACGCGGGCCCTTGTCGTTGCGGCGGCGCTGTTCGACGCGCTTCTTGGCGATAAGTTCGTCTGTCGCCAGATCGGCAAGATCGTCGAGCGTCTTGATCCCGGCCTTGCCCAGCACGACCAGCATCGCTTCGGTCAGGTGGGGCAGTTCGGCCAACGCATCTTCGACGCCGAGGCCACGGCGCTGTTCGCGCAGGCCTTCTTCGCGGCGTTCAATCGCTTCAAGCGCGCGGCTCTGGAGTTCCTGCCCCAGTTCCTCATCGAAGCCTTCGATCGCAGCGATTTCTGCCAGATCGATGTAGGCGACTTCTTCCAGCTCGGTGAAGCCTTCGGCCACCAGCAACTGCGAGAGGGTTTCATCGACGTCGAGCTCTTCCTCGAACATCTTCGAACGCTCTGCGAATTCCTTCTGGCGCTTTTCCGAAGCTTCGGCCTCGGTCATGATGTCGATGGCCGAACCCGTCAGCGACGAGGCGAGGCGCACGTTCTGGCCACGGCGGCCGATGGCGAGCGAGAGCTGGTCATCCGGCACGACGACTTCGATGCGGCTTTCTTCTTCGTCGATCACCACGCGGCTGACGGTGGCGGGCTGAAGCGCGTTGACCACGAAGGTCGCGGTGTCTTCGCTCCAAGGGATGATGTCGATCTTTTCGCCCTGCAGTTCCTGCACGACGGCCTGAACGCGGCTGCCCTTCATACCGACGCAAGCGCCGACCGGATCGATGCTGCTATCGCGGCTGATCACGCCGATCTTGGCGCGGCTGCCCGGATCGCGGGCGGCGGCCTTGATCTCGATGATGCCATCGTAGATTTCGGGCACTTCCTGCGCGAACAGCTTCTTCATGAATTCAGGGTGCGCGCGGGACAGGAAAATCTGCGGACCACGGTTCTGGCGCTCAACCTTCATGATCCATGCGCGGACACGCTCACCCACGCGGGGAACTTCGCGCGGGATTTGCTGGTCGCGGCGGATCACGCCTTCGGCGCGCCCGAGGTTGACGATCACGTGGCCGAATTCAACCGACTTGATCACGCCGGTGATGACTTCGCCCGCACGGTCCTTGAACTCGTCATACTGGCGGTCACGCTCAGCATCGCGGACCTTCTGGAAGATCACCTGCTTGGCCGACTGCGCATCGATACGGCCCAGATCAACCGGAGGCAGCGGATCAACGATGAAATCGCCAACCGTCGAGCCCGGCTGCAGCTTTTCTGCGGCCTTCAGATCAACCTGCTTGAAGTAATCCTCAACCACTTCGACCACTTCGACGACGCGCCACAGACGCAGATCGCCGGTGCGCGGATCGAGCTTGGCGCGAATGTCGTTTTCCGCACCATAGCGATTGCGGGCGGACTTCTGGATCGCTTCTTCCATCGCTTCGATAACGATCGACTTGTCGATCATCTTTTCCGTAGCAACCGCGTTGGCGATTGCGATCAGTTCGGCGCGGTTGGCAGAAATCGTACTGGCCATGGCTCAGTCTTCCTGTTCTTCGAGAATTTCGTCCGCGCCACTGGTGTCGAGCGGGCGGGATGCGGCAATGAGCTTGTCCGTAAGGATCAGCTTGGCGTTGGCGACAAGGGCAAACGGCACGTCATAAACGATGCCATCGTCCTCGATCGAAATGGTCTGGGTTTCAGCATCGAAAGCCTTGAGATCACCACGGAAACGCTTGCGTTCTCCGAGCAGTTCGGAAAGCTCGATGCGGGTTTCATGGCCGATCCATGCGGCATAATCTTTTGCGCGGGTCAGCGGACGATCAATCCCGGGCGACGATACTTCGAGGCGATAGGCCTCCTCGATCAGCATTTCACCTTGCTCTTCCAGTTCATCGAACCGGTCAGACACGCGGCGCGACAGCGCGGCACAGTCTTCGATCACCAACTGGCCGGTGTCTGGGCGTTCAGCCATGATCTGGAGCGTATGCTCCTCATCACCGATTTCGCCGCCCTTGAAATAACGCACGCGCACGAGATCAAATCCGAGGGCCTTTGCCTCAGGCTCGATAACTTCCGTGATCCGCGCGATATCCGCCATGCATTCTCCACTACACCCATAAGGCAAAAGCCGATCCGTGCCGGTGCTTGTTGGCACCAGCCTGACTTTGCTTTCACAATGTCGGGATGAGGCGCAATTAGGCAGGTCTTGCCGAAAAAGCAAGTCGCAATCGACGCTTCAGGCACGGCACAAGCAGTCGATCAAAATGCACTTCCCAAAAGATGGGAAAATTCCCCACTGTTCAGGAGCGAGAAAGGTTATGCGCATGGCGACGTGGAACCAAAACGTCGGATTTTAGCCAATTCTGGAGTTTGGCACGGCCTGTGCAAAGAGGTCTGCACGAAGCTGAACGGCTTCAACCAGACAAACAGGAGGACTTGACCCATGACCGAATTCACCAACCGTATCGCCGCCGCTGCCAGCGCTTTTGCCTTAAGCCTTGCCCTGATTGCCGGAACTGTCAGCGTTCCTGCCAGCACCGGCGCCCCGGCAGCGCAAGCACAGAGCCTGATCTGATGAGCCAGCTTTTCAGCCAGTTCGCCGCTGCAACGGGGGCTTTTGCCCTCAGCCTTGCGCTTATTGCCGGAACCGTGAGCCTTCCTGCCCATTCCGATACCAACAGTGCAGCGCCTGCTGTCGCTCAGGAGATGATTTGATGTCCCAGCTTCGCTTCGATGATTCGGCCCCCCGCCCGCTTGAAACCTCACGCGGGTTCCGCCTCGACAAAGCGCGCGGCAAGCTGATGGGCGTTTGCGCCGGTATCTCCAATTATTTCGGCGTGGACGTGACGCTTGTGCGCGTCGCCTTTGCCCTGGCGACCCTGCTGGGCCTCGGTTCTGCGATCATCGTCTACTTGCTGATCGGCCTGATCGCCGATTAACCTTGCCGATTGCGCACGCAGGCAAGCCGCGTGCCCCGTTATCCGCCTCTCCCACTCCCGGAGAGGCGGGGTTTCTTTTGCGGTGCGAGTCGAGTGTGGAGCATCCTTCGACAGGCTCAGGATGCCGGGTCAATACCTGCGTCAGACCTGAGGCGCTTTTGCAAAGGGCGAGAAATCCGTGTCGGTATCGAACACTTCAGCCCCTTCGCGGCGCTTCAGCCAGCCGACTAAGGCATAAGTTACCGGCGTCAGTCCCGCTTCCCATGCTACTTTCATCGCCCAGTTGGTGACCATCACCGTCAGCACCTGATTCACAGACCAAATGCCCAGGAACGCAATCGGATAGAACAGCATACTGTCGATAGCCTGCCCGAAGAAGGTGGAGCCAATCGTGCGGCTCCACATATGCTTGCCGCCGGTCCACACCTTCATCCGCGCCAGCACGAACGAATTGACGAATTCCCCCGCCCAGAACGCCACGACTGATGCGATCACGATGCGCCAGGTCGATCCGAACACGCTTTCATACGCCGCCTGCCCGCCCCAATCGGGCGCTGGCGGCATGGCGACCACGACATAGCTCATGAACGCCATGAAGATCAGCGCGAAGAACCCCATCCACACGCAGCGCCGCGCATTGGCATACCCATAGACCTCGGTCAGCACATCGCCGAGCACATAGGATACCGGGAAAAACAGAATGCCCGCGCCAAATGTGAACCCACCAACTTGCGCCAGCTTTGACGCGCCGATCAGGTTCGAAAGCAGCAAAATCGCCACAAACGATGCCATGACATAATCGAAATAGCGGAAATGGCGGCGAGCGCCGGACGTGCCATCGATGCGCGAAAGCTGGGGATCGGTCATGGAACGGCACGCTAGCGCGGTTTGCACGATCCGCAAAGCATGCTTATGGGAAGTCCGGCGCGCGCCCGTAGCTCATCTGGATAGAGCGCGAGACTTCTAATCTTGAGGCAGCAGGTTCGAGTCCTGCCGGGCGCGCCACTTCCGAACAGACAAGATTTTAGCCGGGACACGGCATACGCGATTGGCCTGCGGCCTGCGGATGTCAGGCGACTCTTGGCCTTTGTTGAAATCTTGGCCCTTGCTGAAAAAGAATAAGTTTTCTAATTCCTATGCTTCGCGTGAAGAGGAATTATCTGTGAAGAATATGCTGTCCGGCGTCGCCATGACGGTGGCGATTTTGTGCTCGTCGTCATCAATTTCCTGCGCCCAATCGATGCCGGAAATACGCAACCGTCAGCTTCTGGTCGATGGGAAGCCTTATCTTGCGCTTGGCGGCGAACTTCACAATTCGAGCGCTTCGGATCCAGAGTTCATGGCACCTGTCTGGGACAAGCTAAAGGCCATGAACGTGCGCACGGTGATCGGCACAGCGGCGTGGGATGATTCTGAACCAAAAGAAGGGAAATTCGATTTCGCCCTGGTTGATGCGCAGATTGCAGAGGCGCGCAAGCGCGATATGCGATTGGTTCTGATCTGGTTCGGGGCTTTCAAGAATGCGGCTTCAACCTATGCTCCAACATGGGTCCGCAGCGATACCAAGCGATTCCCGCGCGCAGTGGCGACTTCAGCACTGAAAGAGGCTTTCACTTACAACGGCGCGATGCCCAAGCCTGTTTTGAGCGTCTTTTCTCCCGAATTGCTGGCGGCCGACCGCAGGGCTTTTGTGGCCTTCATGAAGCATCTTGCAAAAGTCGATCCAGACCATCGCGTGATCATGGTGCAAGTAAATAACGAACCGGGGCTACTGCGCGACAGCCGGGATCGTTCAGCTTTGGCCGAAGCCGCGTGGAAATCGCAAGTGCCAGAACGACTGCTCAAGTTTATGGCAGTCAACCGTGCCGCCTTGAAGCCTGAATTGCTCGCAGTATGGGATCGTCAGGGTCAGCGCACTTCGGGCAATTGGGCACAAGTTTTCGGAACGGATTGGCAGGCAGACGAGATCTTCATGGCGTGGCATTTTGCCAGCTATATGGAAGGCCTTGCGGCTGCGGGCAAAAAGGCATTGCCACTTCCGCTCTACGCCAATGGCTGGCTTGGTCCGCAGCAGGGCCAGCCGACCGCAGGCCAGTACCCCAGTGGTGGACCTACCAAGCGTGTGCTTGATGTGTGGCGCGCGGCCGCGCCTTCGCTCGATATGCTTTCACCCGACATTTACGCACCGAACGTCAAGGAAGTGCTGACCGACTACGATCATGCCGGAAATCCTTTGTTCGTGCCCGAAGCGCAATTCAAGACTGGTGATATCTTCTGGGCGCTTGGGCAGCACAGGACCATAGGCTATTCGGTGTTCGGCATCGACGACGGGCGCGTCGATAGCCAGTTGGCGCAAGCCTATTCCGTTCTGGCCGGAATGGATGAAGTGATCGCCCGAGCGCAAGCAGAAGGACGCATCGCCGGAGTTCTGCTGGAAGATGAGAAGCCCTCAGTCATAAAACTGGGTGGCTATACCATCACTGTTCAGGAAACGATGGGCCTGCTCAAAAAGATGTTGCTGGACGTTGGCCTGCAGGCACCACCGCCACCACAACCCCTTCCTAGCGAAACGGAAGGTCCAGATGCCCGTCCAGCACCCGGAGATGGCCGCTCTTTCGGCTTCATCATCGCCGAAGGAAACGACACGTTCCTGATCGTCGGCAAGGGGTTTACAGCTGATTTCGCGAAAGGTTCGACGCTGGCCGAAGTAGATCGCGTTGAAGAGGGACACTTTGGCACCCAAGGTTGGCAGCCAGGCCGCGCTCTGAACGGTGACGAGCGACTGAGCATTGTTCCGACAAACCGCATTGGCGCAGTCAGAATCAAGCTGCTGCCATCAAAATAAGACGGAAAAACAAGACCCTTTTGACACGACTTTCTTGCAAGCAAGGCTTCGAGCCGACTTTCTTTTAAGCAAGGCAGGGCCATGCGGTAAAACCTGCATGGCCCATGCAGCGCTATCTGGCCACAGGCGGGCAAGGGATAGCTTCGCCCACTCCTTCAATCACGGCGTTGCGAATGCTGACGGCAAGGCCCTTGTCAGCCCCTACCCGCAGCGGTTGTGCAACAGCGGCCATTTGCGCCCCGTGTGCCGCAAAGCAGGTTAGCGGGATGCGGAGCATACCGGTTGCACCTGCAGCAGGCAGAAATGCGCTGATATCCAGCGCAACGCCGCCAAACGATGCGGTCACTGGCCCGCTACCCCGCGCATCCAGCCGCCAATCGAGCCGCAACACGTAGCCGCCGCCCATCTGCCGCTGTACATCGATCGGCGGACCATCAAGCGCAAAGGCGCCCTTGCCACCCCACGTGAACTGGCGACCATCTTCCTGCGCCGAAACATCAACAGTGCGCGTGGTGACTACGCTGTCGAGGCCCAGCCGCCACGGCTCGATCACCTTGCCTGCGCGGATATAGGTCGTCTCGCTGAGCGCTGGGCCAATATCCACGCGCGGATCTTCGTTGACCGGGCCGACCTTTGCAGGCTTGGCATAGGACAAGCCGTGGCCCACCTTATACAGTGGATCGACCATCGGCGCGCGGGCATCCTGCGGCCAGTCAAACGACAGTGTGCCAGTGAAATCGCGCATCGGCTTGCCGTCGCGGCCTGCCACCAAGACATCGGCCACGCCCTGCCCTTGCGATCCCGGCTGCCATGCGGCCACAAAGGCGTCGGCGAGGTTCATGGCCTTGCCCACAAACATCGGGCGGCCCGAGAGGAACACCGCAACGACCGGAACACCCTTGTCTTTAAGAGACTTGATCAGCTCAAGCTCGCCCGATTGCGGCTGGAACATCAGGTTGGAAACATCGCCCTGAAATTCGGCATAAGGCTGTTCGCCAAACACCACGACAGCCACGTCAGGCTTCGCTGTGCCCGGAGTTGCGGCAATTTCGGCTTTGCCACCCGCTGCCGTCACCGCCTCGACAATCGCGCGGCCGATGGTGCGGCCCTTGGGGAAATCGGCAGGGGCGGTATCGGTGCCCTGCCATGTGATCGTCCAGCCACCGGCTTGCATGGCCATGCTATCGGCCCCCGGCCCCGTAACCAGCACGTTCGCGCCGGGGCGGATCGGCAGTACCGAACCTTCGTTCTTGAGCAACACCAGTGATTTGGCGACGGCTTCTCGGGCAACTTCGAGGTGCTTGTCAGCACCCAGCATGGCCGGATTGCCGCGGTTGACGGGCTTTGCGCCCATCAGGCCCAGCTTGAACTTAACCCGCAAGTTGCGGCGCACGGCATCATTGAGCCGCGCCATCGGGATCGTGCCATCGAGCGCCTGCTTCAACGTATTGTCAAACAAGGCTTTCCAGCTGTCTGGCGCCATGTAGAGGTCAAGCCCGGCATTGATCGCGGCGGCGCAATCTGTTGGCGTGCAGCCCGGAATCTGGCCATGGCCGTTCCAGTCACCCACGATAAGCCCTTCAAAACCCATGCGCTTTTTGAGGACGTCTGTGAGGAGTGAGCGGTTGCCGTGGTTCTTCACGCCGTTCCAGCTGGAAAAGCTGGCCATGATCGTCAGCGCGCCAGTATCGATGGCAGGAGCATAGCCCGCAGCATGGATACGCACCAGTTCCTCTTCGGAAATCTGCGCATCGCCCTGATCCTTGCCGCCGGTCGTCCCACCATCGGCAAGGAAGTGTTTGGCGCTGGCAGCAACCTTGTTGGCGGGCAGTTTCCGAAGTGCACCTAAGCGCCCCTGAAGCGCCTCTACCATCACCGGCGAGTATGCAGCTATCACCTTGGGGTCGCTGGAATAGCCTTCATAGGCGCGACCCCAACGCAAGTCTTGCGGCACGGCCAAAGTGGGGGCGAAAGTCCATTCGATGCCGGTGGCGGCAATCTCTTCTGCAGTTGCTTCACCGATCCGCCGGATCAGGTCAGGATCGCGCGCTGCGCCAAGGCCGATGTTGTGCGGAAAGATCGTCGCGCCCGGAACGTTGGAGTGCCCGTGGACCGCATCGACGCCGAACAGGATCGGGATACCAGCACCTGCCCTTACCGAAGCCGCGCGGTATTCGTTCACGAGTTTCAACCACTTGGCAGCGTCTGCTCGTTCATCGCCATAAGGCCCGCTGTTTCCGCCCGCAAGGATCGAGCCGAGCGGATAGCGTTGGAGATCGGCGGGCGTCATCGCGCTGATATCGCCCTGAATAACCTGCCCGACCTTTTGCTCCAGCGTCATCTTGCGGATCAGACGGTCAATCGCCTTTTCAGTGGCACGATCCGTGATCGCGGCCGGGCTTTTTGCTGCGGGCCAGTTTGCGGGATTCGCGACGCCCGACGGTGCCTGTGCAGCCGCTTGCGGTGCGGTTGCCAGCAGCGCGCATGCCAGCGTGGATGGTAGCGCAACCATCTGAATCGCAAGTGATCCTTGGCGGAGCATCGACATCTTCTTCCCCAATTTTACGTGAACGTTCTCAATTGCGTGTTTTCCATGGTTTGCGCGATAAATCAAGCCTGCTTGGCTAGCTATTTCGGTGGCTGCAGCAGCAGGACCAAGGCCGCAACGGCAAAGAGCGCCAGCACCGCAAACAACCACCCAAACCCTAGCGCCGGAACGAGTGCCAGCGTGAGCGAAGGCATTACCAGCGAAGGGATCGTGTTGGTCAGGTTGAACAATCCCAAATCGCGCCCGCGCCGCGCGCTGTCTGGCAAAACGCGCAAGACGTGCGCGCTGTGCAGGGCGAGGAACACGGCGGTGGAGAGCCCGAACACCAGATATCCGGCAATCGCCAGTTCCCGCCCTTGCGCCAGGGCCATGACGATCAGCCCAGCTGCCGCGCCACCCGCTGCCAGCACCAGCGGGGCAACCGGTCTGCCCTGCCGATCAGCCCAACGTCCCGCGCCAAGCGCCGTCAGCGCGCCAATCACCATGGCAACGACCAGCACGCGGGCAATCGCATCATCGGGCAAGGCCGGATCAACGGTTCGTAGCCACAGGTAGAAATAGGCGAATAGTGAGGCTTCAGACACTTGCACCAGCAACCGGGCCAGCCACATGCGACTGGCCATGCCGCGCAGCACCTTGCGCGCCATTTCACTGCTCTGGCTTGTAGCAAAGCCGTTCTTCTGGTCCCCTTCCTCTCCCAGCACGGCAAGCGGAAGGACGCAGGCGACGACAAGCGCGCCGACGATGCCAAAGCGCAGTGAAAGATCAGCCACACCGGGAATTGTCACCAGTGCTCCGGCCAGCGCGCCAGAGGCAGGCGCGAAGGCCAGCAATCCGCCCAGCATGCCGCGCCGCGCATCGGGCACGCGGTCCCCGGCCCAGGCAGACAGCGGTCCGAGCATGAGGTTCAAGCCCAATTGCCAGATTACGATCACGCCCAGCAGCGCGCCCAGCGTGGCGGCATGAGGCATGGCGAGCAGCATCGCCGTGGACAGCGCCAGCCCGGCAAGAACGAATGGCCTGCGCCGGCCAAGAAGATCGCTGAGCCAGCCTGCGCCGATATTGGCCGCGCTGGCAAAGATGGCACCGGCAAAGGTGATTAGCGCCAGCCAGCGCACGGCTTCACCGCCTGCGAGCTGTGAGACATGCATCGGCAACAGTAGCGTCAGCAGCGGGACATAGGCAACTGTCGCTCCGGCCCAAGCCAGCGCGTAGAGCGCCAGAAACCGCCGGTCGCGTGCTTCTTGAAAAGTCACGATTCCTGCAGGCAATCCGCTGGAACGGCGGTTGATCCGCGTACCACAAAGCCCATCGGGATGATGACCGGTTCCAGCCGTGGCACATCATCCCGTTGTGAAGTTATCAGAAGACGCACGGCAGTTGCCACGGTTTCGGCAATGGGCTGATCCACCGCCGTCAATGCCGGTCGGGTAAACCGCACGAGCGGGGTATTATCAAAACTGACGAGCGACAGGTCTGCCGGTATCGCAAGGCCCAGTTCGCCTGCGATTTCCGATGTGGCCAGCGCCATCTGATCATTGCTGGCGATGATGGCGGTGGGCCGATCATCGCGCATCAGCAGCGCCCGGGCCGCGCGTACACCCGAAGCGAAGGTGAAATCGCCCGCTTCGAGCAGGCCTTCGGTGGAACACCCGGCAGCATCCATCGCCGCGCGCCACCCATCAACGCGGGCTCCGGCAAGGCGGTATTCGGCGGGGCCGGAGATCATGCTGATACGGCGATGGCCCAATTCAAGCAGATGATTTGTCGCCAGCTTTGCGCCGCCTTCATCGTCCATCGAAACGCAAATGCCTTCGGGCAGGCCATCTTCACCCGATTGCGCGCCGATGCGGGCAAAAGGGATATTGTGGCGCGCGAGCACTTCCAGGATTTGCGGATTGTCCGAATGCGGCGGGGTGAGGATGGCTCCATCGGGCTGCAATGCGGCAATGGCAGCGCTCAGTTCGCGCTCCACGTGATCGCTGTGCGTATCGACCAGTTCGAAAATCAGGCGATAGCCATGTTCGGCGCATTCCAGCATGCCGCCCAGCAGCATCTGGTCCACCCAGTCGGTGCCCTGCCGCGCGCGCCAGTCGGCAATCGTGCGTTCGCGGTCGTTAAGCGCGAGGATCAAATAGGAACGCGAACCGCTCATCCGCTGAGCAGCAATGCTGGGCACGTAACCCAGCTTGTCGATCGAGGCCTGCACCTTTTCGCGCATTTCGGCGCGGACGTTGGCTTCGTTGTTGATCACGCGGCTGACCGTCTGCAACGAGACGCCCGCATCGGCCGCCACATGCTTGATCGTCACCGCCTGCCGCCTGCGCGCCATGGTCGTCAGTTACCCTCGTTCTTCATTACGCTCTGAGCGGTATCTGCAATGGGCAGCTTTTGCCAGACGCGGACGAAATCGATTTCCATCCTTTTTGGATAGCCTGCTGGATCGACGCCTTTGGCATTGCGGGTTTCGGACAAGTGACCGCCGATGGCGAGGTTCAGGATCAGATGAAAGGGTTTATCGAACGGCGCGCCGGGCTTGTCCGAGGCCAGAGTGTGCCATTCGTGCGCGGCGCGGCGCGCATAGTTGTTGCCATCGATCCGCCAGACCATGCCGCCTGCATCCCATTCCACTTCATAGGTGTGGAACGCATCCCCAGCGCTAGGCAGACTGGTTTCGGCAGTGATATAGCGGTTGCGCGGGGGCTTTCCGCCGAAGTGGATCGTGCCCAGTACGCGGTCTTCGCGGCCAGAGGCGCAGGTGTCGCAAGCCTCTCCCAGATTGACCGCTTCCATGATGTCAATCTCGCCCGACAAGGCCCATGCGCCATAGGACCAGTCTTCGGGCAGCATCCAGATGGCGGGCCAAGTGCCCTGCCCTTGCGGCAATTTGGCGCGGACCTGCACTTTGCCGTAAAGCCATGCCGCTTTGCCAGCGGTGGAGAGGCGCGTCGAGGTGAACGGCTTCGTGCGGGTGGCGGCAGACTTTTCGGTACTGTCACGCTGATCGAGCGTGAAGGCGGGGCCCGTGTGGTTTTCCTTGCGCGCGATGATGTGCAGGACGCCGTCCTTCACCTCATGGTTGGCGTTGCGGGCGGTATAGCACTGGCGTTCTTCATTGCCGCCACCCCAGCAATCCTCGGCTAGAACCCAACGACTGCGATCCAGCGCCGCACCATCGAATTCATCGGCCCAGACCATTTGCCAATTCGGCTGCGTCGCCGCAGCGGCTGCAAGCAGCAGAATACTCATGCCGCAGCCGGAATGTCTGCGCCGCAATAGCGCGCGACGTAATCGGCATGAGACGGGAGCGCTGCCACGGTGCGCGCCACCTGTTCACGCAAGGTGGTGAGCAAATGCGCCATTTCATCATCGCGCAGCTTGGCCGCAACGGGGTGGTGGCTTTGCGGCATGATCCCCTGCCCCATCATCACCTGCACCCATGAGTTTTCGGCAAAGAGTTCCTCGTTCTTGCGGAACACACGGCCCGTTTCGCGGAACAGTTCGATCTTGTGCGTCAGGCTTTCCGGCACGTCCATCGCCGCCACATGCCGCCAGAATGGCGTGTCGCGACGGTCGGTCACTTTGTAGTGCAAGACGAGGAAATCGCGGATCTGCTCCATGTCGGTGAACTGCTGATCGTTGAATTCATCGATATCGCGCTGGCTGATGGTGCCTGCCGGGAGCATCCGCACGATGCGCAGGATCGCGCGCTGGATCAGGTGGATTGAGGTGCTTTCCAGCGGCTCCATGAAACCGCCCGAAAGGCCCACGGCCACACAATTTCGGTGCCACTGTTTGCGCCGCGCGCCGGTGCGGAAGCGGATGTGGTTGGGCTTGACCAGTTTTTCGCCCTCAACCGTGGACAGCAGCTTTTCCAGCGCGGCATCGTGGCCCAGAAAGTCGCTGCAATAGACCACGCCATTGCCCTGCCGGTGTTGCAACGGGATGCGCCATTGCCAGCCAGCTTCGTGCGCGATGGCGCGGGTATAAGGGACTGCCGGGCGGACACTGCTGGTCTGGATCGCGATGGCGCTGTCGCATGGCAGCCAGTTGGACCAGTCATCGTAACCAACGCGCAGCGCCCCTTCGATCAGGAGCGCGCGGAAGCCGGTGCAATCGATGAACAGATCGCCTTCGATGCGCTCGCCACTGTCGAGCAGCAGCGCAGCGATATCGCCGGATTCGCCATCAAGCTGGACTTGCGCGATCTTGCCTTCGACACGGCGGGTGCCGTCCGCTTCGGCCATGCCGCGCAGGAACCGCGCGTAGAGGCCGGAATCGAGCTGGTAGGCGTAATTCATGCGGTCTTCGGGCAAATGGGCGAAACGGCTGGCCTCTGCCGCTTTCAGCTCAAGGCAATATTCGCTGTAGGGTACGGTATGGCCGCGCGTCAGGCCGTTCATCCAGAAGTGTTGGAAGCCTGCCGACCAGTGATCCTTGCCGGTACCGCCGAACGAATGGAAATAGGCTTCCCCGGCAACGCGCCAGTTTTCGAAATTGATGCCCAGCTTGAACGTGGCCTGCGTGGCGCGCATGAAATCGGCCTCGGCAATGCCAAGGATGCGATTGTAGGCGACGAGCGGCGGGATCGTGCTTTCGCCCACGCCCACGGTGCCGATCTGTTCGCTTTCCACCAACGTGACTTGCGCCACGGATCCGAGCGTGCGGGCAAGCGCGGCGGCGGTCATCCAACCGGCAGTGCCGCCGCCTGCAATCACGATGCGGCGCGGGTTATGGGACGTGGTCATTGGCTCAGGCTCCTGAGGAGGAACTGCTGGATGCGCTGGGCGGTGCGCGCGTCGATGGGGGCGAGGATGCCCTGCCCGGCTTGGGGCACATGGGCGCGGGCGTCTTCGCCGCCGGAGAAGACGTAATAGTCAAACATGTCGCGCCACACCGCGCGTTCGGCTGCGGGCAAATCGCGGATGGCCATAATCGCGTGCGTCATCGCGGTCTGCGGTTGACCGAGGTAGCGCGGCGTATCGCGCCACCAATAGTTGACCAGCACGTTGAACGGCGCTGTGGCATCCACGTGGTGATACCACAGCGAGGGGATGAACAGCGCATCGCCGGGGTCGAGGTCCGCCACTTGTGCATGGGCCAGCGCTTCACGGTAGCGCGGGTGGCGATCAAAATCGGGATTGTCGAAATCGACGAGCGAGACCGGTCGGCCTGCAGGCGTCACATCAAGTGGACCGAGGTAAAGGTTGGCGAATTGATCGGGCGGGAACAGCGTGAACCGCCGTTGGCCGACCGCGCAGCACGCCAGATTGCGCGGGTGATCGTTATGCGCGGCAATCCGCGTGGCATTCCCGATCCAGATCGAGGCCAAGGCGTCATCCGGCACGGCGGGAACGTGGTTGGCCTGATGCAGGCCATCGAAATAGCGATGAACGTCAATCGAGCCGAGATAGACCGTGGGCTGATCTCCCGGTGCATCGAAACGGGCCAGTACATCGGGCAGGCGGCCCGATGCCATCTGGAAATTGACTGCCATCTGCGCGTCATAAAACAGCTTTCCGCCCTGATCGGGCGCAGCCACCGAATAGGGCAGATCGACCGCGCGCGCATGGGCCGACAGATAGCTTCGCGCCTCTTGCGCCGAGGCCAAACCAGCTGCAACCAGCGGCCATTCGCGCACAAGACCGCGCACCACAAACGGTGCCTCTCCGCTGGCAATCAGGCCGGACAGCGCCTGCGCTGCGGCCTCTGGCACGTGGGGCAAGGCTTCAACCGTGAGCACGACTGGACTTGCGGGCGACAAGATCAGCCAAGCGGCCTACCGAGGCCACGGCCATGAAGATCGGCAACAGATGCCCGGCGGCGTGAAGCTCACCCAGCACATCGGCGGGCAAAGTGCGAAGCCGCTCTTCGTTGATGGTCAGGAAGCCTGCGAGTGACTGGCGCGATCCATCGGCCTGCGGGACTTCGAACATGAACGGTTCGGCCAGATCATGCCGCTCCAGCGCTTCGTAGAACGCGCTCGATGCACGGTAGGCTCCATCAAGATCGCCAAGGTTTTGCGCAATGTCTTCCAGCAGGGCTGCGGGATTGCCCATGTCATCGAACAGGCGCTCGCCCTCGGCTTCCGATACGCGCGAGCTGGCCAGATCGATGTGGACTTGGGGTGTGGCAGCAGGATCGGTGGTGCGGCCGATCAGGAAGGGCTGCACCGCATGGGCCAGCGGAATCCAGGCAGCGTCCCACCCGTTCTCGCCCAGAAACAGGTTCTCGCCGTTCTCAAAGCCGAACAGCGCCAGTGCCGAGAGCCGCCCGCTTTCCAGATCACGCTGGAACACGATGGGATAATGGGCCTGCGCGCGCCGGAATTCAGCAGGCATGACAAGGCATGCCATTACCGCATCACCCAGCGTGGCAGCACGATCTGTGCGCACACGCAAATAGCGATGTTTCAGCGAATCGAGGACTGCGTGCTGGGTCATGGTGTGCCTGACTTCATCCTTGCGGGACTTTGCGATCTGCGCCGCTGTGCCCCGGTTTTCAGAAGAAGGGCCAGACCTTTCGGTCCGGCCCTTTTCCCATTGTGCTTGAACGTTATCAAGGCCTCAGAAGTTGATGCGTGCACCCACCTGATACCGGGCATAACCCGGCGAGGAGAAGAACACGTTGTTTGTGCTGCGCAGATGGCCACGGCGGTTCGAATTGGTGATGTTGATCCCTTCGAGGAACAACGTGTAGCCCTTCTTGAACTCCCAGCTCGCGCTGGCATCGACCTGGCCATAGGCCTCGATGAAGAACGGGTTCGGGCCGGTGCCGCCAAGGAACTTGTCGCGCCAGTTGTAGGCAACGCGGGCCTGCAAACCGTTCTTGTCATAGAACAGCACCGCGTTGGCACTGTCGGACAGACCGGTCAGCGCAAACTGGGGCACGCTGGAAGGCTGCGTCACGTCGTACCGCGCATCGCCCTTCACCACGGTGTAGTTCAGGATCGTGCCGAAGCCCGTGTCCCAGAAGCTGTGCTGAATGGCGAATTCGAAGCCATAGAGCCGCGCCGTGCGATCCGAGTTGATCGGCGTGGTGATCTGGAAGTTGACCGCGTTGTCTTCAGGCAGGCCAAGGATCTTGCCGGTGTAGTTGCCGGTTGCCGGATCGAAGCTGTCGACAACCACCGAGCCCGGATAGTTGGCAAAGATGTAGTTGCGGACCGCAGTCGTGCTTGCATTCGCACCCAGCGCAGCGATGGCGGCGCGATAGCGCGGACCATCAGCCGGGTTGGTCAGGCCGAAGGCTTCGCTGTCGATGCGGTCTTGCGCGATGAAGTTGCTGACGCGCTTGTCAAAGAAGCCGACCGAAAGGTAGCTGGCCTTGTCGTAGTACCACTCTGCCGAAACATCGATGTTCTTCGACTTGTACGGGCTAAGTCCCGGGTTGCCCTGGCTGCCAAAGCCGCCGCCGATGCGGAACAGCTGATCGACGGTGCGCCCGCCCTGCATCGAGGCATAGTCAGGCCGCGTGATGGTGTGGCTGTAGCTGGCACGAACCTTGACGTTTTCAATCGGTTCAAAATCGAAGTCGACCGCTGGGAGCCAGTTCTCATAGCTGCCCTTGAACGTCGTGAAATCGGTGGTGTTGCCATAGACGAGGTTGAATTCGTTGGCAGAAACCCACTGCGTGCCGGTTGGGATCGGCACCAGCGCCGATGACGTGATGTTCGTCTTTTCATAGCGCAGGCCTGCACGGAAGTGCGCCGGGTTCTGGAACAGATCGAACTTCGTGTTAGCTTGCACATAAGGCGCAACGGTGCGCTCGCGGATGCGGCGATCGACCTGGAAGGGCGAGAGGCAGTTGTTGTCACCGCCGCAGATGCCATTCAGTCCATCGAGGAACTCGACCATCTTTTCGAAATTGAACTTGTAGAAGCTCTGGATCATCGCCGGATCGTTTGACCCCGAAACACCGGAGAACTTGTCGGGCAGGGTTTCCAGCGTGAACAGATCGTCGGGCATCTGCGCCTTGGTGGTCGAACCGCCCCAGGTATCGTTCTGAATGAAGCCATAGGCCGAACGCACCTTGTTTTCGGTGTAGACGACGCCGAAATCGAGGCTTTCGAGGACGGAGTCATCGAAGTCCCAGCCGCCACGCAGCTGTGCTTCATTGATTTCGTCGCGGAAGAAGGCGTTGCGGAAAGCGTTGCCAGTGGCTTGGATGTTGCTTGCATCAAGCGCATTGATGCCCGGGTGCATGGTGTAGGAGATGACCGGCAGGTCCTTCTCGTAGTTCACCGACTGCTGAGCAATGCCAAACACCGCCGTGCCGACCGAAGTGCTGGTGCCATAGGGATTGTTGGCACCCGATTGCGCGGTCGAATGGTGCGCATCCAGCTCAACCCGCAGGCCAAAATCGCTCTTCCACTTGAGGTTACCGCCGAACGAATTGTTCTCCGAACGATTCTCGGTCAGCGCGCCCGAATAGGACAGATCCTTGCCTTCGCTCGCCCCAAAGCGTTCGGAATAGAACAGCGGCCCAGCCGTCGGACCATTGGTCCACGCGCTCGAAACGTCGTTGAAGTTGAACCACACGCCGACGTTGGAATTGCGCACCTGCACGGTGTTGCTGGAATAAGTATAGTCGAACGTTGCGGTCAGGTTGTCGGCCAAACGAGCCTGCAGCACCAGCTGGCCATTCAGACGCTCACGATCAATGTCATTGAGGTCATAGCTGGCGTTCTGCTGCACCTGATAGACATCGGTTGGCCCCGGACGGTTGGTGATGTTGGCAGCGCGTGGATCGGGTGCCTGCGGCAGCGAGCCCCAGTTGTTTTCCGAACCCAGATAGCCATCACGCCAGCCGACATTGGCCTGATTGACGCTGGCCTGACGCTTTTGCCAGGTGCCAGTCACCAGCACGCCGAACATGTCATCTTCACCGAACGTGGCCGAAACGATGCCCGAAACTTCGGGCGTGATCTTCGTGCCTTCGTTGAGCGAGGTATCATAGACTCCACGCGCGGCGATGCTGCCGGACACGCCCGGCTTGTCGAGCGGACGCGGCGTCTTGATGTTGATGGTCGAGCCGATGCCGCCGGTCGGCAGCGTCGCACGGCCCGACTTGTAGACCTCGACGCCTGAAACGCCTTCTGAGGCCAGGTTGGCAAAATCGAACGAGCGTGTGGACGGGGCGCTGGCGCCATCGCCCAACGAGCTTGTGGGCATCTGGCGGCCATTCAGCAGCACAAGGTTGAATTCAGGGCCGAAGCCGCGAACCGTCACCGTCGAACCTTCGCCATTCGAACGGTCGATCGAAACGCCGGTGATGCGCTGCAGCGATTCGGCGAGGTTCGTATCAGGAAACTTACCAATGTCTTCGGCCGAGATCGCATCGACGACACCTTGCGCGCTGCGCTTGATGTTGAGCGCCTGCGTGAGCGAGGCACGAATACCGGTGACGACAATCGCTTCACCTTCAGGCTCATCAGCAATCTGGGCATCGGCTTGGGCAGCGGTGGCCGCAGCTTCCTGCGCTTGCGCAGACTGGCTGGCGAGTGCCAGCGCCAAAGCGGCCATGCTTGATGCACGGACGGCGACAGAACGGGTCGTGGAAACTCTCATGATCCTCCCCCTTCTCCGGCTGCGAAGTTGAATCTCGAAGCTCGGATGCAAATCACAAGCGGACGCCAATACGCCGCCTTGTGAACGTTCACCTAAATGAGAACGTTCACGTGGTCAAGCGCCATTGTGGCGGGAAAGGCAGGGGCTGTGCTCTTTTTGCCAACATACATCAGGACCAAATATGGCTGAACCGAATTCCGTTTGGCCTGCCGGATGACTTGGCTTAGCTCTTTGCTGCAAGAGCGCCGCTGGAACACGCAGCCATGCGGGCAACCTATCAAGGGAGTGGGGTCTGTTGCGTGATCATGAACTAAGGCGCCGCGCGGTTGGCGAAATGCATTTGCGCCGCTGGCCGGTGCTGCCGGTGCCATGCCATATCGTGCAATGGGTTCTGGCTGTCGATGAAGACGAACGCGCAAGCGAACTTGCCGCGATTGAGGCCCTCACAGTCGGCAAGGACGTTGTTGGCAATCCGTCTCACCGTGAAGGCAGAATCAACGAATCGGTAGGCTTCACGTGGGAACGGCAAAGTGAGGGCAGCAGTCTGACGCTGTTTGCATCGCCATGCGATGAAGACGGCTTTCTTGATGTGCAGAGCGACCGGCATATCGCAGCGGCAATCGTTTGGGCACAAACCCTGCCCGGCAGGATCATCCGCAGTACTCGCGTGTGGCTGGGCGAGGACGACGCCAGTGTCACCCGCCTGCTTGATCGCCAATTGTTGAACCGGGACGAGCTGATTTCCAGCAAACTCGGAGACAACGTGCGGATCTGGTCGGATTTCCGCATCGTGGATGATGGCTTCGGACGCTTGTTTGTAGCCGCCAATGGGGCCGACCGGCGCGATCTTTCACGCCAGTTGCAGCGGATGCAGGAACTGGGCAACTATCGCAACAAGGCGCTGCTTGGCCTGCCAATTGCCCGCGAATGCTGGCCCAAGCTTGATGCAGCCGAAGCGCGTCTGCGCGAACTGGCCGACCGTATTGCAGATAGCGATGCCCGTGATGACAGCATTCTTGAACAGTTGTCCGGCCTCGCGCTGGATCTGGCATCGGTTTCCACTGCAATATCGTTTCGCATGGATGCGACCCGCGCTTACGGTCAGATCGTGGAAGAGCGGCTTGAACAGCTTGATGTTCGCGCGGTCGAGGGGTTTGCCTCGCTGGTCGATTTCACCCAGCGCCGTTTCCGCCCGGCGATGAACACCTGCCTTGCCACCAACGAACGCGTCGAACGACTGGGTAGCCGTACCGAGCAGTTGGCATCGCTGCTGCGCGCCAGAATTGACACGCGAATCGAGAACCAGAACGCTGAACTGCTGCGTTCGATGGAGCAATCAATATCGATGCAGGCCAGATTGCAGCAACTGGTCGAGGGACTCTCAGCGGTCGCGCTGACTTATTATGCGCTGAGCCTGCTCAAATATGCGCTCTATGCCGTGCCAGACGACCTGCTGGGTGTTTCGGACAATCTGCTGATCGGTCTGCTGGTTATCCCGATGGTCCTCGGCGTATGGTGGACCATGCACGTGCTGAAGGATCGGCTGATCAAGACGGCCGCCGCAAAATAATCCGCTTGTCCTGACGCAGTAAACTGTCCAAAGTGTTTGACAGATGGCGCGCTTCCCTTTCTCAGCAATTGTCGGTCAGGACGAGATGAAACTCTCGCTTTTGATTGCGGCGGTCGATCCCACAATTGGTGGGGTCATGGTTTTTGGCGATCGCGGGACCGGCAAATCTACCGCCGCCCGCGCTCTGGCCAGCCTGCTTCCCCCGATCATGGTGATGGATGGCTGCCGTTTCGGTTGTTCACCCGAAGCCCCGCGCACCTGCCCCGGCCCGTGTGAGAGCACCAAAGCCAGCAAGCGTCCGGTGCCCTTCGTGGACCTGCCTTTGGGCGCGACCGAAGACCGCGTGCTCGGCTCGCTCGATCTCGAACGCGCGCTGCGCACCGGGGAAAAGGTGTTTGAACCCGGCCTTCTGGCGCGCGCGCATCGCGGCTTTCTCTATATCGACGAAATCAACCTGCTCGAAGATCATCTCGTCGATCTGCTGCTCGACGTTGCCGCATCGGGCGAAAACGTCGTGGAGCGCGAAGGGCTTTCAGTGCGCCACAAGGCGCGCTTCGTGCTGATCGGCAGCGGCAACCCCGAAGAAGGCGAGTTGCGCCCGCAATTGCTTGATCGTTTCGGGCTTTCGGTTGAGGTTCGCACCCCACGCGCGATAGATGATCGCGTGGAAATCATGCGCCGCTGCGCAGCGCACGATGCGAACAGCGAGGCGTTTTCCGCCAGTTGGGCGGAGGAAGACGACAAGGTCCTCCACCAGATCGCGCGCGGCCAGAAGCGTTTGGCCAAAATGGACGTACCCGATGACGTGTTGGTCGATGCAGCCCGACTGTGCAGCGCTATCGGCGTCGATGGCCTGCGCGGGGAACTCACGTTGATGCGCGCAGCGCGTGCTTATGCTGCGCTGAAAGGCGCCAAGCTGGTGCGGCGCGAACACCTACTGCACATCGCACCGCTTGCCCTGCGCCACCGCTTGCGCCGCGATGTGCTGGACGAAAGCGGATCGACCGCCCGGATCGAACGCGCGATTGCCGAACATTTTGTATGATTAATCAGCTGGCAGATGCGCTGCTGGCAGCGCGCCTGCTGGCCCATTCGCGTACCAGCCTTGGCGGCATCTGCCTGCGCGGCGGTGGCCCGGCGCGCGATATGGTGATCGATGCCCTGCGCGCGCTGCTCCCACCTGAAACCCCGTTCCGCCGCCTGCCCGGCCATATCGATGATGATCGCCTGTCTGGCGGCACCGATATCGCCGCCAGCCTTTCCAGCGGCACACTCGTGCTCCAGCGCGGTTTGCTGGCCGAAGTGGCGGGCGGCGTGCTGATCGTGCCGATGGCCGAGCGCTTGCGCATCGACATTGCGGGCCGCGTGGCGCAGGCGATGGATAACGACGCCGCTTTTCTGCTTATCCTGCTAGACGATGGCGCTGACGGTGATGATCGGCCCCCGCCTGCGTTGATGGAACGGATCGCTTTCGACCTCTCGCTGAATGCGGTGCGCCCTGCCGATCTGGCCACTCCATTACCGAACGCCAGAGCACCCGGCCCTGCTGCCACGCTCGACAGCGAAGCGTTGGGCGCGCTTGCCGCCACGGCCACAGCGCTGGGCGTGGCTTCACTCCGCCCGCTGCTCCAATCCGCCGCTGCAGCCCGTGCCCACGCCGCATTGGCAGGCCGTGATCTTGCGGAAATGGCCGACCTTGAGGCTGCCACTCGCCTTGTCATTGCTCCGCGCGCCACGCAGCTTCCGCCCGAAGAGCAATCACCGCCGCCCCCTCCTCCCGAGCCGGAGCCCGAACCGCCCGAGGCTGAACAGGATCGCAGCGACGACGACGATGACGATACCCCGCCCGATATTCCCGAAGACCTGCTGATCGAGGCTGCCCGCGCGATGATCCCGCCCGATGTGCTGGATCTGATTGCCAAGGGCCGCGCCCAGAGGTCCGCGCGCGGGGGCGGACAGGGCCGCCGCACCGGTTCAGCCATGCGTGGCAAGCCATTGGGCGCACGGCCCGGCATGCCCGGCGGCGGCGTGCGCATGGCGCTGGTCGATACGCTGCGCGCCGCCATCCCTTGGCAGCCGTTGCGCCGCCGCGACCCCGCTCCGGAAGGCGCAGGCCCCATCCGCTTCCGCCGCGATGATTTGCGCGTGCGCCGCTTTGAAGAGCGCAGCACGACGGTCACGCTGTTCTGTGTCGATGCTTCAGGTTCCGCCGCGATGTCGCGCCTTGCCGAGGCCAAGGGTGCGGTCGAACTGATCCTTGCGCAAGCCTATGTAAAGCGGGCCGAAGTGGCGCTCCTTGCCTTCCGCGGCGCTGGTGCAGAGCTGCTGCTGCCGCCCACCCGCTCGCTCACTCGCGCCAAACGGGCCTTGTCGGAACTGCCAGGCGGCGGTGGCACGCCGCTCGCCAGCGGTATCGCGCTCGCCCGCCAACTGGCCGATGCCATCGCCTCGCGCGGGCGCACGCCGATGCTGGTGTTTCTGACCGACGGGAGCGCCAACATCGCCGCCGATGGCTCGCCCGGTCGCGTGCAGGCCAATGCCGATGCGCTCACCGCCGCGCGTGCGATTGCCGAGGCGCGGATCGATGCGGTGGTGATCGATATCTCCCCCCGCCCCCGCCCCGAAGCTGCCCGCGTGGCCGAAGCGATGCGTGCACGCTACTTGCCGCTGCCCTTTGCCGATGCCAAAACGCTGAATGCTGCGGTTGCCCTTGCCACGCAGCCGGAAAGGAAGCGGGCATGAGCGGACCACGCTGGGATGTTGATGGCCGTAATTGGCCCAACCGAACGACCAGCCGCTTTGTCGAAACGCCCGGGCTGAAATGGCACGTGCAAGTGGCGGGCGCAGGGCCCGCCGTTTTGCTGCTCCACGGCACGGGCGCGGCCACGCACAGTTGGCGCGATGTGCTGCCGCTGCTGGCCCGGAACTTCACCGTGATCTCGCCCGATCTGCCGGGCCATGGCTTTACCACAGGCCGCCCGAAGCAGGGACTGACCCTGAACGGCATGGCCAGCGCGCTGACCGATCTTCTGGCCAAGCTGGAGGCCAGCCCTACCTTGATCGCCGGACATTCCGCAGGAGCGGCCATAGCGCTGCAGCTGGTGCACGCGCAGGGCTGCAAAACGCCCGTCGTCGGCTTCAATCCCGCGCTGATGCCCTTCCCCGGCCTTGCCGCAAAGCTGTTTCCATCATTGGCCAAAGCGTTGTTCATCAACCCTTTCGTCCCACGGATGCTGGCCGGAATTGCGCGCATCCCCGGCGAGACTGGCCGCTTTCTGGGCCGCGCCACCGGGTCGAAAATCGATTCTCAGGGCATCGCCGCCTACGAAGCCTTGATGAGCCACCATCGCCACTGCGGCGGAGCGATGGAAATGATGGCCAGCTGGGATCTGGAAGCACTAAGCCGCCTGCTGCCAAAAATCGCCAGCCCGGTCTTGCTGGTCCATTCGAGCGCAGACAAAGCGGTACCGCTTGATTCGGTTGATCGCGCGGCCAAGCTCATCCCCGATTGCCGTCTGGAAGTGTTGCCTGCTCTGGGCCACCTTGCGCACGAAGAACAGCCCGAGCGCGCCGCAGACCTGATCGGCGCATTTCTGGCGCAAGAAGTTGGCCAAAAGACAGGAGAGCCTGCATGAACACTGTCGGTGAAAACTTCGGATGGATCGAAATCGTCGTGTTCGCAGGCATCGCTCTGGGCTTCGGGCTGTGGCAACTGCGGTCAATCAATCGCGAGATCGCAAAAGACAAACAAGCGGCTGAAGACAGACAGAGGAAAAATGACGATAGCTGAGCATTGATTTCTTTTTCGTCAAAGTGGGATACAATACCGGCTTCACGCGTTTGTTGACCTGTTATCTGTGGATTGCAAAAAATTCCCATTGGTAATTATCACGTTGGATTACCATAGGGGCACGATCATGAAATTTTCCAGTATTTTTGCAGCGACAACTGTCATGATTTCAGCCCTCGCCCTGTCCGCGTGTGCGTCTGGCGGAATGGACAATGGCGATCTTATCTCACAACGGGGCGGTGACATTTCCGCCCGCGGCAAATCTTGGGCCGATGGTCAGCGCGATCAGCGCGAAGGTCAGAAACTTGTTTCGCGCAGCGAAAAGCAAGTGTCCGACGGCGAAAAAGCCTTGAAAAAAGCGCAAGACGATATGGCCAAAGCCCAACGCCGCATCGAGGACGCCCGCAATGACCGCGTGAATGGTGAACGGCTCGTCACCAGCGGCAACCTGAAAATGCAGCAGGCCGAATCGGACTACTCAACCATCAGGCAAGGTCCGTCTGCCGTTCAGCAGTAGTAGGCCAGTCAGCAGGTTGGACACGGCGCACTTCTGAATTTGGGTGCGCAATCGCTTGATGCGGACTAGGGCTCAATGATCAATCCGCTCCGAAAGCCGCAACCACACTCTTATGCCTGCTCATTGCCCCCAATTGGACGAACTTGGCTGGACCAGTTTCTTCAGCGCCCAAATATCGCACGATGAAGCCGCCGGGTCCCTGCCGGTTCGGGTGACGGCGGTGCATCGCGGCAAGATTGCAGTGGCAGGCGCCGACATCCAGATGCTGATCGAGCCGCGCATCCCCGGCGCTGATGCCGAGGCAGACCGTCCGGCTGTCGGCGATTGGCTGCTGCTAGACCGTCAAACCCTCGAACCCATCCGGCTTTTGCAGCGCGCCAACTTGTTCAAACGGCTTGCCGCCGGAGAACGCCAGAAGTTGCAGGTTATCGCCGCAAACGTTGATACGCTGTTCGTCGTCGCATCGTGCAATCAGGATTTCAACATTGCGCGAATCGAGCGTTACCTGGTGCTGGCGCGCGAAGTGGATGTGACGCCGGTTATCGTGCTGACCAAAGCGGATCTGACAGACGATACCGAGACTTATATCGCCAAGGCCCGCGCTCTGCAGCCGGATATTGTGGTGGAAGCTGTCAACGCCCGAGATGCGCAAAGCGTTACGCGGCTTACGCCATGGTGCGGACCGGGCCAGACCGTTGCCCTGCTGGGCTCATCGGGCGTCGGCAAATCAACTTTGGTCAACACGCTGACCGGCAGGGACGATATCGCGACTCAGCCAGTTCGCGAAGAAGACGGCAAGGGTCGCCACACCACCACCGTGCGTGAAATGCACCGTCTGGCAGGCGGTGGGTGGCTGATGGACACACCGGGCATGCGCGAGTTGCAATTGTCCGAGGTCGCATCGGGCATTGCCGAAGTTTTTGACGATATCGTGCAGCTGGCTTTGGAGTGCCGCTTTTCCAACTGCTCGCACGAGGGAGAGGCTGGGTGCGGCATCAAGGACGCCGTTGCGCAGGGCACGCTTGATCCAGCACGCTTTGATCGTTGGCGCAAATTGGCCGCCGAAGAATCAACCAATTCCGCCAGCCGCTCAACCCGCCGAGAGCGCGCCGACCTTGCCCAGAATGCTGCACAGGCCATGGCAAAAAATCAGGGCTACCGATCACGCCGGTAGCGCCGGCAAAGCCGGTCAGATACCCATCCAAATTCCCGAAATTACCAAAGTTTACGAGGCAAAGATTTCATGGCCGATCTGTATCTCAAGGCGCTCGAATCCGAACGCAAAAGCCTGTGGGCAAGCTGTCGCCTCAAAGGCTTGGCCAAGGACACGAAGGAACGCATGCGGGTTGCAGAATTGGACGAGCTGATCGAAGCGCACAAACTGAAAAAGACCAAGCCAGCGAAGAGTTAGGACGCTATCACTTGAATTCAAACAAACACCCGTTCATGTCGAGCGAAGTCGAGGCACGCCGGAAATTGTCTCGACTTCGCTCGACGCGAACGGGCTCTGGTTTTGGTTCTGGTTCTTCGCCTAACTATTCCACCCGCGGCATCCGGTAGGGCAGCATCAGTTGCACAATGGGTGAGGCAAAGCGGTCAAGGTCCAGACTTTCCTGCACCGCCACCACTGGCTCACCAAACAACCGCGTAGCCAGCGTTGATCGGGCATAGAACGGCGCGTCTTCCCAAGTGCGAATCACGCTGGCGAGGCCTTTGTCGGCGCGGGTTTTGCGCTCCATCTGCCACAGCGTGTTGGGCAGCGGAGCCACTGGGGGCAGCACGTCTTCTTCATGCGGGACGCCATCGGGGCCAAAGCGCAGCGCGCTGGCAAAGGCCTGCCCATCGCGCCGGATGCCTTCATAACAGACCACCGAATCGCGTTTTGCATGGGCACGGGACCAGTGCCAGACGCGGAATCCTTCTTCGAGCGACTCCGATCCAAAGTTCGAATCGAGATAGGCACTGCCCTTCCAGTTAAGGCCGGGCTTTTCCATCACCACTTCGATCCGCGCGCGCGGGGCAACACAGTGCCAGCGGTGTTTGCCTTCGGGATCGAGCGAAAAGGCGCGATCATTCAAAGCTTCGGGATAGACCCGCACTTTGCCCGCCACACGGCGCTGCCATGGCACGCCCACGCGCTTGTCCTTTTCCTCGATATCGATTTCCAGCGCATCGCCGGTCCAGCGCACCGTGCTTGGCCCGATCTGCAGCGTATCAGCATCGCGCGCCACATGGCCACGCCCGCGCTCAGTCATAGTCCAGCGAGCGCCGGGGCCATAGAGCGCCACATTGAGCGCGCAGTGGTTTTGCGGATCAGGGCGGCCACTCTTCTTGTAAAACGGCGAAAAGACACTGCCGATGAACGCGATGATTGTCAGGCCGTGGCGTCCGCAGTCGCTGATCGCATCGACGTACCACCAGCCGTAGCCACCGGGTGGGATCTGCGCATCGAAACGAGGTCTTGCAGCACTGCCTGCGTCGCCAGCCGCCCGGACAAGGCGGCCATCGGTACCCCGGCCCCCGGATGGGTACTTCCACCCGCGCAATAAAGCCCAGGGATCCGTGTCCGGGTGCCCTGCCGGAGGAAGGACGCCGCCCAGCCGTGCGAGGCCCGACCATAGATCGCCCCGCCCGTCGCTGGCAAAAAGCTCTCGAAGGCGTTCGGCGTCAACAGTGTGTGCGGGAAGTCCTGTTCCAGTTCCAGTCCACAGCGTTGCAGGCTGCGCCTCATGGCCAGAGTGCATTGCGCCTTCTCCTCATCAGAATAAGTGTGGGTGTCGCCGTTCGCGGGTGCATTCACGATGATCTGCAGCCGTTCGCGCTGCCCATCCGGCACATCTGCCCCGCCCTCGCGATCCTGCGCACAGACGTAAACGCTCGGGTCTGATGGCGTAGCCCCCCCGGCAATATTCGCAAACTCTCGCGGATAATCGCCAGAGAACAGGACATTATGGCGCTGCAATGGAAAGCCATTCGTGCGCGTGTAGGCCAACCAGACCATCGCCGAAAGCGACCGTTTGCGCGGCCCATGGCTGCTAACCGCCATCGCCGCCAGCGGGCCGAAACGGCCTGCCGCCAAAGCCTCGGGATCGGCATTGGCAATGACGGCATCGGCGGCAATCCGCTCCCCCGTACTCAGGATCACGCCCGAAGCGCGGCCTTGCGCGGCCTCGATCAGGGCCGCCCCCGTACCGAACCGGAACTTGGCCCCGTGGATCTGCGCCAGCCGCATCAATGCGCCTGCCAGCGCGCTCATGCCGCCGTCGATCAGCCACACGCCTTGTGCTTCGACATGGGCGACCAGCATCAGCGTGGCCGGCGTTTCGAACGGCGATGATCCGCAATAAGTGGAGTAACGCGCAAACAGCTGGCGCAGGCGCTGGTCGGCAAAATGTTCGCCCAGAACCTTCCACATCGATTCATACGGACGGATCGCCAGCAGATCTCCCATGCGCCACAGGCCGATGCGCCACATCAGCGGCAGTGGCCACGATACTTTGGACCCGCGCATCATGGATTGATCAAGAATACCGTGGATGCGTGCTGCCTCTGCGCGGAACTTGCGAAAACCCGCTGCTGCCTCAGCCCCGGCAAAATCGCCAATAGCCTCTTCGCTGCGCGCAGGATCGGCGTGAAGGTCAAGCTGGCGATCGGCATCCCAGGCGTGCCGGGCAATCACTCCGGCGCGGCGGACGGTCACGTATTTGGACAGATCCGCACCGCATTCGGCAAAGATCGATTCGAACACATCGCGCAGGGTAAACACGGTCGGCCCGGCATCCACCGAAGCGCCATCGACAATGAGTTGCCGTGCTTTACCACCGGGTTGCGGGGCTTTTTCAATAACGGTCACATCGCACCCGCGCGCTGCCAACAGCGCCGCTGATGCCAATCCGCCAATTCCTGCGCCGATGATCGCCACGCGCGATGCCAAGGCTCTTCTCCCGGAGGGAATGCCTCCAAGGGAATACAATTGACGTTTACAGTTCAAATGTCCAATCTTTTGGACATATGCTGAATATTTCCCCCCACAGCGAAGCGCGACCCGCGCCGTCTCCTCCTGAATGGCGGAGGCGCTGGGTCATGCTGCGCAACCGGATTTTGGGCAGCCTGAAGTTTCAGTACTGGGCCGCGCGACTGCCTGTTTTTGCAAGCGTTTCACGCAGCCGTGCGGGCCGTGCATTCGATCTTGTGGCCGGGTTCTGTTACTCGCAGGTGCTGCTAGGTGCTGTTCAGAGCGGGTTGCTCGAGCGGCTCGAAAAAGGGCCGATGCGAGCCGACGAACTGGCGCGGATCGCCGATTTGAGCCTCGATGCAGCCACGCGACTCGTGCGTGCAGCGGCCGCGCTGGATCTTGCCGAAGAGGTGGCGCCGGGCTGCTGGATGCTGGGCCAGCAAGGCGCAGCGCTGCTGTCTAACCCCGGCGCACTGGCCATGGTCCGCCACCACCCGCTGCTCTACGCAGATCTGGCAGACCCTCTGGTCCTGCTGCGCAAGGATCGCAAGCAGCCCACGTCACTGTCGCAGTTTTGGCATTACAGCACTGATTCCAGTGATAAAACGGCCTCGGAATACTCCCAACTCATGGCCACTTCGCAAGCGATGGTCGCGCGCGAGGCTTTGGCCACCTACCCCTTTGCCCGCCACCGCCGCTTGCTCGATCTGGGCGGTGGACACGGCGCTTTTGTCAGCGCTGTGGCAGAGGCATGCCCAAATCTGGAACTTGGCGTGTTCGACCTCCCACCAGTTCTGGCGGGCGCCACAAACCTTGCGCCGGGAATCGCGCGCCATCCCGGCGACTTCTTCGCGACTCGGCTGCCCGAGGGCTACGACTGCATCACACTGGTCCGCATTCTGCATGACCACGATGATGATCGCGCGCTCGCCATCCTCAAAGCCGCAAGGATCGCGCTGCCGCCGGGAGGCAGGCTGGTTATCGCTGAGCCGATGGCTGGAGTTCGCGGCGCAGAGGCCATGGGGGATGCCTATTTCGGCTTTTATCTCTGGGCGATGAACGCAGGACGACCGCGCACGCCAAAAGAGTATCACGCAATGGCGGCAAAGGCAGGATTCACGTCATTTTCACGCAGGCCCACATCCATGCCAGTTATCACAAGTCTGACTGTCTGCTCATTTTGACGGTATAAAGCGTCCAATCTGTTTGACACTTCCCCTGACAAGCGTATGGTGAACATCGTCGAACAGGTCCCATCCGGATCCTGCGGCAGGCCGGGACGGCCGATAAGAGGGGAAGACCGGCATGGAGTCGCTGGCGGTCATACTGGAAGCACCGAGGCGGATTGCACTGCGCAGGCTTGTCTTGACTGGCAGCGCCGCGCCGGAAGCTGAGGCAGGCCTGCTCGGTCCCTCCGACGTGCTCGTCGATATCCAATGGAGCGGCGTGAGCGCCGGTACCGAAAAGCTGCTGTGGAGTGGCGAGATGCCCAACTTCCCGGGCATGGGTTACCCGCTCGTACCTGGCTACGAATCGGTTGGCCGCGTGGTTGATGCCGGGACCGATGCCGAAGATCGCATCGGGGACTGGGTCTTTGTTCCCGGCGCCACATGCTATCGGGATGCCCGCGGCCTGTTTGGCGGAACCGCCCAGCGCGTGATCGTCCCTTCGGCGCGCGCTCATACAGTTAACGAATCGCTTGGCCGTGACAGCGTTCTCTTTGCGCTGGCCGCCACGGCTCTTCACGCCATGAACGGCGGCGATCCGCCCGACCTGATCGTGGGCCACGGCACACTTGGTCGCTTGCTGGCCCGCATGACAATTGCGGCCGGAGCGCCCCCGCCAGTCGTCTGGGAAATGAAGCCCGCCCGCCGTACTGGCGCGCAAGGGTACGATGTCATCGCCCCGAAGGATGATGACCGCCGCGATTACGGCAACATTTACGACGCCAGCGGCGATGCCGATTGCCTTGATATGCTGGTGCCGCGCCTACGGCATCGCGGCGAAATCGTGCTGGCTGGATTTTACGCCAACCGGCCCAGTTTTGCCTTTGCCCCCGCGTTCCGCGCCGAAGCACGCTTTCGCGTGGCAGCGGAATGGGGGCCTGACGATCTGGCCACCACCCGTGCGCTGACCGAAAGCGGCGCGCTCGATCTCTCGGGCCTCGTGACTCATCAGCGCGATGCCGCCGATGCACCCGAAGCCTACCCTGAAGCCTTTCTCGATGCTGACTGTCTGAAGATGGTCCTCGACTGGAGCGAATGCGCATGACCATGCTGGAACACGAACTTGCGCAATTGGATCAGGCTCTTCGTGATGAAGCCTCGATCGAACCCGATGCGCCGCACACCGGTGAAGTGCGCAAGGAAACACAGATCATCGCGATCTACGGCAAGGGCGGTTCGGGCAAGAGCTTTGCGCTTGCCAATCTCAGCTACATGATGGCCCAGCAAGGCAAGCGGGTGCTGCTGATCGGCTGCGATCCCAAGTCTGACACCACCAGCCTGCTGTTTTCCGGCAAGGCCACCCCGACGATCATCGAAACCTCATCGGCCAAGAAGTTGGCAGGCGAGGAAGTGCGGATCGAAGACGTTTGCTTCCAGCGCGACGGCGTGTTCGCAATGGAACTGGGCGGCCCTGAAGTCGGTCGCGGTTGCGGCGGACGCGGGATCATCCACGGTTTCGAACTGCTCGAAAAACTCGGCTTCCACGATTGGGGCTTCGATTACGTCCTGCTCGATTTCCTCGGCGATGTGGTGTGCGGCGGCTTCGGCCTGCCGATTGCCCGTGACATGTGCCAGAAGGTCATCGTCGTCGGATCGAACGATCTGCAATCACTCTATGTGGCGAACAACGTCTGCAAGGCGGTGGAATACTTCCGCAAGATGGGCGGCAATGTCGGCGTGGCCGGCATGATTATCAACAAGGATGATGGCTCTGGTGAGGCGCAAGCCTTTGCCAACGCAGTCGACATCCCAGTGCTTTGCGCGATCCCGGCGGATGACGACATTCGCCGCAAGTCGGCCAATTACCAGATTATCGGAAAGCCCGGTGGACAGTGGAGCAGCCTATTCGAAGAGCTGGCCTCCAATGTCGCCTCGGCCCCGCCGCGGCAGCCCAAGCCCCTCGACCAGGATGGACTGCTTGGCCTCTTCTCCCCCGAAGACACCGGTGGTGACGTCAAACTCATCCCGGCGACACAGGCTGACATGCGCGGCGGAACTTTTGAAACGCGGCCTTCGCTGGAGGTGGTTTATGACGAAGTCTGACATGAAAGGGCGCGCCGCATGAGCGATCTTGCCCCCGACATTGCGGAATTTGCCCGCCAGCCCGACAGGATCGCGCTTGATCCTCCTGTAGAAGGTGGCGGTTGCCATGCTGGCGCTGACGTTCTGCGCGAAGCAACCAACAAGGCCCAAGGCTCTGAACTACTTGATCGCTATGCTGCCGATTATCCGGTTGGCCCGCACGATCAGCCGCAAAGCATGTGCCCTGCCTTCGGATCGCTGCGCGTTGGTTTGCGGATGCGGCGCACGGCCACAGTGCTCTCGGGCTCGGCCTGCTGCGTTTATGGTTTGACCTTCACCTCGCACTTCTATGGCGCGCGCCGCACGGTGGGCTACGTTCCGTTCAGTTCGGAAACATTGGTTACCGGCAAGCTGTTCGAAGATATCAAGGAAGCGGTCGAAGGCCTTGCCGATCCGGCAAACTATGACGCCATCGTGGTTACCAACCTGTGCGTGCCCACCGCCAGCGGCGTACCGCTGCGGTTGCTGAAAAAGCAGATCAACGGCGTGCGCATCATCGGTATCGATGTGCCCGGCTTTGGCATACCGACCCATGCCGAAGCCAAGGACGTTCTGGCTGGTGCCATGCTGGCTTATGCCCGCGAGGAAGTGGCCCAAGGCCCTGTTGCCGCGCCTTCCATCAGGCCTGACAAACCGACCGTGACGCTGCTGGGTGAAATGTTCCCGGCAGACCCCGTCGGCATCGGCATGATGCTTGAGCCGCTGGGCCTTGCTGCAGGGCCGGTTGTGCCAACGCGCGAATGGCGCGAGCTTTATGCCGCGCTTGATTGTGCTGTCGTTGCCGCAATCCATCCCTTCTACACCGCAAGCGTGCGTGAATTCGAACATGCGGGCCGCACGGTGGTTGGCTCCGCACCTGTCGGAGTTGATGGTACAGCAGCCTGGCTCGACGCGATTGGCGCGGCCTGCAATATCGATCAGGCAAAGATTGCTGCGGCCAAGGACAAGTTCCTTCCGGCAATCAAGGCGGCTCTGGCTGCTAATCCGATCAAGGGCCGGATTACTGTATCGGGCTATGAAGGCTCTGAACTGCTGGTCGCCCGGCTGCTGATCGAAAGCGGCGCGGATGTGCCGTATGTTGGCTCTGCCTGCCCGCGCACCAAGTGGTCCGACCCGGATCGTGAATGGCTGGAAGCACGCGGCGTCCGCGTCAATTTCCGCGCCAGTCTTGAGCAAGACATTGCTGCGGTTGAGGAATTCCAGCCTGATCTGGCCATCGGCACAACCCCGGTTGTGCAGCATGCTAAGCAAAAGGCAATTCCGGCGCTTTACTTTACCAACCTGATCTCTGCCCGCCCGCTGATGGGCGTGGCAGGGGCTGGCAGTCTGGCCCAAGTCGTCAACGCGGCGATGGCCAACAAGGCTCGGTTCGACAAGATGACAACGTTCTTTGAAGGTGTAGGCGCAGGACCGAATGCCGGCATCTGGACCGACACCCCGCAGGATCGCCCGCAGTTCAAGAAGAAGTACGCAGCGCTTAACGAGGCAGCCCGCAAGGCCGCCGAGGCGGTGGGATCATGACGCTCGTTCTCGACCATGATCGGGCTGGTGGCTACTGGGGCGCGGTTTACGTGTTCACCGCCATCAAAGGCCTGCAAGTCATCATCGATGGCCCGGTCGGTTGCGAAAACCTGCCGGTCACCTCGGTCCTTCATTACACCGATGGCCTCCCGCCGCACGAATTGCCGATTGTCGTCACCGGGCTAGGTGAAGAAGAACTGGGCAAGATCGGCACCGAAGCGGCGATGAAGCGGGCGTGGAAGACGCTCGATCCAGAACTTCCCGCCGTGGTCGTTACCGGTTCGATTTCCGAGATGATCGGCGGCGGCGTGACGCCGATGGGCACCAACATCAAGCGCTTCCTGCCACGCACAATCGATGAAGATCAGTGGCAATCGGCCGATCGCGCGATGAGCTGGCTTTGGTCGGAATTCGGCCCGAAAGCCGTTCCTCCGGTCAAGCCGGTGAAAGAAGGCGAAAAGCCCAAGGTCAATATCCTTGGCCCCGCCTACGGCATGTTCAACATGGCGAGCGACGTTCACGAGATCCGCCGCCTGATCGAAGGCATTGGCGCAGAAGTGAACATGGCTTTCCCGCTTGGCAGCCACCTGGCTGACGTGCGCAAGCTGGCTGATGCACAAGCAAACGTGTGCATGTACCGCGAATTCGGCCGCAATCTGTGCGAGCTGATGGAGCGGCCATTCTTCCAAGCCCCCATCGGGCTGGACAGCACAACCCGGTTCCTGCGCGCGCTGGGTGCGGAACTGGGGCTTGATCCCGAACCGTTCATCGCGCGCGAAAAGCACACCACGATCAAACCGTTGTGGGATCTGTGGCGTTCGGTGACGCAGGATTTCTTTGCCACGGCAAGCTTCGGCATCGTGGCGAACGAGACTTATGCGCGCGGCATCCGCCACTTCCTTGAAGACGATATGGGCCTGCCCTGCGCCTTTGCGTTTTCGCGCAGTGCCGGCATCAAGCCGAAGAACGAAGATGTGCGCGCGGCCATTCATGCCAACCCGCCGCTGGTGCTTTTCGGCAGCTACAACGAACGCATGTATAGCGCCGAACGTGGCGGGCGGTCGATCTATATCCCCGCGAGCTTCCCCGGTGCTGCGATCCGGCGGCATATCGGCACGCCCTTTATGGGTTACTCCGGTGCCACTTATCTGGTGCAGGAAGTGTGCAACGCGCTGTTCGATGCGCTGTTCAACATCATCCCGCTATCGACGCAGCTTGATGCAGTAGAGGCGACGCCGACCCGCGATCATCGTGAACTGGCGTGGGACACTGATGCCAAGGCCAAGCTAGACGCAGTGGTCGAAGCCCAGCCCGTGCTGGTTCGGATATCCGCTGCCAAGCGGCTGCGCGATGCGGCCGAGCGTGCAGCGCGCCGCGTTGGTGAAACCCGTGTTTCGGCCGACCGGTTGGCCGATGCCCTTCTGGAGGCTCAAGTCGGATGACCCGCCTCCTTACCCTTTTCAGCGCAGACAACTCCTGCGCTTCAACAAATCGCCCGGCAACCGCATTCGCGGAGCCGCGCCACACCCATCCTAGCAGGGCAACCTGCGTGGATACCGAAAGAGGTATATCCGCCTCTCGCACACCAACTACGATTGGAGAATGGCTATGAGTGATCAAGATGGTCGCTTCGGGCTGAGTACTTACCTCACCCCAGAGGAAGCTAAGGAATTCCACAAACTGTTCGTGAGCAGCTTCGTCGGCTTCACCGCCGTTGCAGTTGTCGCTCACGTTCTCGTTTGGATGTGGAAGCCCTGGCTTTAACAATCCACCCCGTCAGCAATGTTGCTTCAGGCGGGTTTACTTCCAATTAGACAAGGAGCTGTCCCATGTGGAGAGTTTGGCTTATATTCGATCCGCGCCGCGCGCTGGTCGCACTTTTCGGTTTCCTGTTCGTGCTCGCACTGGTGATTCACTTCATCCTGCTCAGCACCGACACCTTCAACTGGCTCGACGGTCCGAATTCGGCCCAGGGCATGGCACAGGCAGCAGCAGCGGCGCCAGCGGCACCCTGAACCTTGCTTGTGCGAGAGGCGGCGGCATTCCCGTCGCCGCCTCCGGTTTCTTGAATTACTAAACTTTTTTATCCCGTCGCGCCGCGATGGGGAGGGGTAGAATTATGGCACTCCTTAGTTTCGAACGAAAATACCGCGTTCGCGGTGGCACGTTGATCGGCGGCGACCTGTTCGATTTCTGGGTGGGTCCGTTCTACGTCGGTTTCTTTGGTGTTGTGACTGCGATTTTCGCAGCTCTGGGCACCGCACTCATCTTCTACGCTGCCTCTCAAGGGCCAACGTGGAATCCCTGGTTGATCTCGATCGAACCACCAGATCTCAAGTACGGTCTTGGCTTTGCGCCATTGGCCGAAGGTGGGTTCTGGCAGGTAATTACGGTTTGCGCACTTGTCTCGTTCACGAGCTGGGCCTTACGTGAAGTAGAGATCTGCCGCAAATTGGGCATGGGTTTCCATGTCCCTGCAGCTTTCGGCATGGCGATCTTCGCCTACGCAACACTGGTGGTGGTTCGCCCCGTCCTTCTGGGCGGATGGCATTTCGGCTTTCCTTATGGGATTTTCAGCCATCTCGATTGGGTTTCCAATACGGGATACCAGTATCTGCACTTCCACTACAACCCGGCGCATATGCTTGCAGTATCGTTCTTCTTTACGACAGCCCTGGCGCTGGCACTGCACGGCGCACTGGTCCTTTCTGCGGTCAATCCGCCAAAAGGTGGTGAAGTGAAGTCACCGGAGTACGAAGACACCTTCTTCCGCGATTTCATCGGCTATTCGGTCGGCACTCTCGGCATTCACCGGGTTGGCTTGCTTTTGGCGTTGAATGCTGGGTTCTGGAGCGCGGTTTGCATCGTGATCAGCGGGCCTTTGTGGACCAAGGGCTGGCCCGAATGGTGGACCTGGTGGCTTAACCTGCCGATCTGGTCGTGAAGGAGCATTGAGCGATGGCGACCTATCAAAACATTTTCACACAGGTCCAGCTTCGGGGTGAGCCCGAAGCCGGGATCGCCCTTCCCCCCGGCAGCGAGCCGCGGATAGGCAAGGGCACTTTCAACCACCTCATGGGCATTATCGGCCATGCGCAGATTGGCCCGGTATACCTCGGCTGGACCGGCGTAATCGCGCTGATCTGCGGGTTCCTGGCGTTCGAGATCATCGGGCTGAACATGCTCGCCTCGGTCAACTGGGATCCAATCCAGTTCGTACGCATGCTGCCCTGGCTCTCGCTTGAGCCGCCTGCGCCGAAGTATGGCTTCAGTCCGTTCGTGCCGCTGGCCGAAGGTGGCTGGTGGATCCTGGCCGGGATGTTGCTCACCGCATCGATCTTGCTGTGGTGGGTGCGCAGCTACTCACGCGCTCGTGCTCTTGGCATGGGAACGCACGTGCCATGGGCCTTCGCCGCTGCAATCTGGCTCTACCTCGTGCTCGGCTTCATCCGTCCGATGTTCATGGGTTCGTGGTCGGAAGCAGTGCCTTTCGGCATCTTCCCGCACCTTGATTGGACAGCTGCATTCTCGATCCGGTACGGCAACCTGTTTTACAATCCGTTCCACGCTTTCTCGATCGCCTTCCTCTATGGCTCCACGCTGCTCTTTGCGATGCACGGCGCGACCATTCTGGCGGTGGGCCGTTATGGCGGTGAGCGTGAAATCGAGCAGATCACCGATCGCGGCACAGCTTCTGAACGCGCAGCGCTGTTTTGGCGCTGGACGATGGGCTTCAATGCCACGATGGAATCGATCCATCGTTGGGCTTGGTGGTTCGCAGTGCTTACCACGATTACCGGTGGTATCGGCATCTTGCTAACGGGGACCGTAGTCGATAACTGGTACCTGTGGGCTCAAGAGCACGGCTATGCCTCGCTCTATCCCGATACCGGAGTGATCGATCCCGCAACGTTGGACAACACGGGGATGGGGAGTACGGGCCAATGAAAAGGACCATAGCAATCGCCGCTTTGGCGACCGCCGCTCTCGCCCTGACCGGGTGCGATCTGGGGCCCAAGCAATCGACCCAGAACGGGTATCGCGGCACGGGCATGGATCAGATCGTCCTGAAAAAAGTCGCCCTGGCCAAGGACGACGTGCCCGCCCCGCCCTACGATCCGCCTTCAACCGAAGGTCCGCGCGCAGGCGCAGCCTACAAAAATGTTCAGGTGCTGGGTGATGTCTCGGAAGAGCAGTTCACCTACACCATGGCCGCGATTACCGCTTGGATCGCGCCTGAACAAGGCTGCAACTACTGCCACAACCCTGAAAACATGGCTTCTGACGAGGTCTACACCAAGGTTGTTGCACGCAAGATGTTGCAGATGACGCGCAACATCAACCAGAACTGGAACAAGCATGTTGGCGCCACCGGCGTCACCTGCTGGACCTGCCACCGTGGCAATGCCGTTCCTGTAAACTACTGGGCTTTGCCTGAGCCGGGCAAAAAGGGTATCACCGGCAACCTGCACGGCCAGAACGACCCCGTCTCCGCCACCGCCTATGCATCGCTGCCAAATGCTTCGCTGGCGATGTATCTGACCGGCGATCCCAAGACCGACAAGAGCATTCGCGTCGTGTCTGAAGGCATGCATCCGACGCCTGCCAACAAGCTGACGACGATGGAAACAGAATCGCAGTATGCGCTGATGATGCACTTGTCGCAGTCGCTTGGTGTGAATTGCACCTACTGCCACAACGCCCAAGCCTTCAAGCCATGGAACATCAGCACGCCCCAACGCGCCACCGCGTGGTATGGTTTGCGCATGGTCCGCAACATCAATGGTGAATACATCAGCCCCCTCAAGGATGCCTTCCCGGCACACCGCAAGGGTCCGATGGGCGATCCATTCAAGGTCAGCTGCGCCACCTGTCACCAAGGCAAGAACAAGCCGATGGGCGGATACAAGATGGCCAAGGATTACCCCGCATTGTGGGGCCCGCCGACCTCCATCCCAGCGGCAGTGCCTGCAATTGCTCCGGCTGAGCCAGCTGCTCCGGTTGCTGCAGCAGTGAGCACCGCAACGCACTGATCCCCCGCAGACATGTGGGTCCTTCAAGGGTTCGCCAGGGCTTGTCCCCGGCGGACCCTTTTTTTGACTGCCCTGCGCCGATTCGTGATCAACACGACGCTGCCCTGCCTGCGCTCCAGCAGAACATGGTCGGCCTCTCCATGTGGCAAGCCAACATCGATAGTGCAGAAGTAAAGTGTTGGGGCGTCAGCGCTTGCGTGAGCGAGCTACGACATCAGCCAGATGCACGGGGAATGACATGGCGATCGGCAGTGATATCCAAGGCCATGCTGCGCCGACAAGTGCCGCCCGCAGGCCCAGCACGATCAATGCTGCCGGCAGCAGCATCAGCAGGAGGGTTCTCAACGGCCAGCCTCGCCAGAACAGCCACAGGCCTTCGGCAATCAGAGCGGCGAGCACGACATCGGCCGCATGGCCGCTGGAGAATAGAGTTTCCATGCGCGGCTGCCTTCAGCCGAAGGGCGCGTTGAGCTTGACGATTTCCCAGTTAAGCACGCCTGCCGCAGTCACCCAGATGATATAAGGCACGAGCAGCGCTGCGGCGAGCCGGGAAAGCCGCGCGCAATAAACGATCAACAACGCGATCGAAAGCCACAGGACAACCAATTCCGCCATAGCCCAATCGGGACGCTGCACGCGGAAAAACAGCAGGCTCCACAAAAGGTTCAAAAACCCGTTGAAGGCGAAAAGGCCAATGATCGTGTCTGAAGTTCGGGCGTCTCTCGATGCGCGCCATGCTGTTACACCAGCCACGGCGGTAAGCCCGAATATGGTGGTCCAGGCAATCGGAAATACCGGGCGCGGCGGATTGAACGATGGTTTGGCGAGCGAATCATACCACGGACCAAGATCAGTGATCGTTCCGCCCACCAGCGCCACGCCAATGGCGGCCAAGGAGGCAACGCCGATCGGTACGAAGGCTGCCCGGCTCATCGCACCGCCGGCTTGAGGCCAAGCAGATGCGCGCAGTCCTTCAAGAAGATGCGCACGTGCGCCATCGGATCAGCCCGAACCAGCTTCTTGTTCATGTACGCCTGCCAAGTCAGCCGCTGCACATCGGTATCTGCACACATATCAACAAAGCGTTCGCGCCGCTTATCGCTGGAATACCAGAAGTATTGCATGATCCCGAGAATCCAGAACACGCGGCCGTGCTCTTTCAGAAAAGCTTTGCGCGCACGCTTTAGCACTGCTGGATTGCCTGTTTTGAGGAATGCCTCTGCCGTTTGCGCAGCAATTCGGCCGCATGCCATGGCATAATAGATGCCTTCGCCCGATGCTGGAGCAACCACGCCCGCAGCATCACCGGCGACGATGACATCGCGCCCATTGTCCCAGCGCTTCAGAGGTTTTAGCGGAATTGGCGCGCCTTCGCGGCGCAGCGTTTCGCACCCATCAAGGCCCAGATCATCGCGCAGGTTCTTTACCGAACCGCGCAGCGAAAAGCCCTTGTTTGCGCTGCCAACGCCGATGCTGGCGGTATCGCCATGCGGGAAGACCCAAGCGTAAAAATCAGGCGACAGACGCCCCTGATACATCACGTCACAGCGCGATCCGTCAAATCCCTCGGGCGTCGATGCGGGCGAACGCACAATTTCGTGATAAGCAAAGACGCAAGGGTTTCGCTCTGCGCCCTTGATATTTTCGCGCGCAACGCCCGAGCGTGCACCGTCGGCACCAATCACCAGCTTGGCACGAACCTTCGTGACATCGCCACCACGACTTTCAGTATAACAAACAATCGCGCCGTCTTCGCCATCACGTTCGATATGTTCGTACGTTCCGGTGCGACGTTCTGCACCCGCAGTGCCAGCCCGTGCCCGCAACCATTCATCAAAGACATCACGGTCCACCATGCCGACATAGCCGATTTCGCCCACGGGCATGTCAACTGCGCGGTTCGACGGTGCGACCATGCGAGCCGAGCGCGCCTTGGCCACCAGCAACGACTGTGGAATGTCGAATTCTTCGAGCATACGTGGTGGAACGGCTCCGCCGCAAGGTTTGATCCGCCCTGCCCGATCAAGCAGGAGCACGCTACGCCCCGCGCGCGCCAGATCCCATGCCGCGATGGCTCCCGATGGACCGCCGCCAATGACAACGACATCGTATTTGCTGATCATGCTCATATGCCTGCAACCTTCAGTTCGGTGCGTGCAACAAGGCGCGACGATACGCGCATTGCCAGCGCTGCCGAGAACAGGAACAGTCCAGCCTCGACCGCAAAAATCAATTGGAAAGCGGTGCCTGCCTGGGCAGTAAAGCCGCGCACCAGATCAACGCCGAGAGCGCCTGACAGCCCACCAAGGCCAAAGGCAATAGCTTGTGCCGTGCCCCAAACGCCCATGCGCACCCCTTCACGCGTTCGCTTACCTTTTCCGGCAAGGCCCATCATCGAGCCAATGGCCGAAACGGCGAACGCCCCGTTGAAGAAACCAAGGGCTGCGACATTGGCGGCAACCGGCCAACCCGGCCCATATCCTGCCGCCATGGCCAAACCGGTCAGCGCTAGCGCGGATCCCAGACAACCCAGCATCGTCCACACGCGCAGTTCCACCGGCATACGTCCGGCAAAGGCGCTGCCGCCAATCCCGGTCACGATCATGCCAATCAGAACGCCGCCGTGTTGCAACCCCGAAAGGCTGGTGGACTGCCCTGGTGTCATACCGAAGACCAGTCCGGCAAACGGCTCAAGTATCAAATCCTGCATGCTGTAGGCCAGCATCGAAACGAAAATGAACAGCGTGAACCGGCGCGCCTCGGGTTCTTGAAAGATTTCCCGCAAGGCATCGCCGAAGTTCGCCGGTGGCTCTGCTGCGTCGTTTCGTTTGGCAAGGCCAACCTTGTTTTCCAGGCCCAACATCGCAACGCAAGTGACCAGCACGGCAACCCCGACAACGCCAGTTGCAACGTTGAACAATCGGGCCTCGGTATATGGATCAAGCAATGCGCCCGCAGTTCCAGCTGAAATGACGATACCCATGACCATCATGATCCACGTCGTTGCAGCAGCGGCTGCCCTTCGTTCAGGTGCCACGCCGGAAGCCAGAATAGCCAGCATCGATGTGCCCGCCGCGCCAACGCCGGCGCCTATGAAAGTGAACGCCAGCACAGCAAGTGCTATTCCGGCACTGCGCGCATCATCGAGCATAGTGGTAGACTTCACCGCCATCAGTGCGCCAAGGCCAAGCATCGCCATGCCGCCAAGCACCCATGGGGTGCGGCGGCGACCCATGTCTGAGCCGTGCCCCCAGATCGGACGCGAGAGTTGCACCACATAATGCCAGGCCACAAGGCCTGCTGGCACGCCGGCGGCAAGGCCATATTCGAGCACCATCAGGCGATTCAGCAGCGACGTGGCAATCATCACCATCGCCCCGATCGAGGCTTGTACTGCGCCGAGCCGGACGATCGACCACCATCCGAAACTGCTTTGCATCACACATAACCTCCAAGGCCGAGTGCCGCCGCCATCATGCCGAAGACATAAAGCGAGACACCGGTCGCATTGTACCAGGGGGCATTTTTGGCCGGGGCTGAAACCAGCTTGGGCATCAGACACAATTGCACTGCCAGCATGATGGAAATGGCGATGGCAGAAATCGAATGCCCCCAAGCCACCATCAACGCGATCACAATTGCTTGCGGTATCGCCATGACCGCACTGGCCAGCAATGCGGCAGGGCGTTCACCCAGAACGACCGGCAACGACCGCAATCCGGTCGCACGGTCACCCTCCACCGCTTTGAAATCGTTAAGAGTCATGATGCCATGGGCACCAAGGCTATAGAGCAGCAGCACAATCAGGATATGAGGTGATGGCAGCGCGCCTGCCATCACAGCAGCGCCCGTAAACCAGCTCAAACCTTCATACGTCAGAGCAACGACCGCAGGACCGATCCAACCGCTGGTCTTGAATCGAAAAGGCGGTGCGCTGTAGCCCCATGCGCAGATCAGCCCGAACACGGTTGCAATCAGCACCCATTTGCCGGTCAACGCAGCAATGCCGAGCGACACCATCGTCCAGATGATCGCTATGGCAAGGCCCCAGCGCCCGCCAATGCGCCCGGAAGGGATCGGCCGGTTCGGCTCGTTGATGGCATCGACATGGCGATCAAACCAGTCATTCACCGCCTGGCTGGTGCCGCAAACCAGGGGGCCTGTCAGCGCTATTCCAGCAAGGATAAAAGTCCATCGCGAAGCAGGTGCAACGCCTGATGACACAATGCCGCAGAGCAGCGCCCACATCGGCGGAAACCAAGTGATTGGCTTGAGCAGTTCAAGGACATCACGTGCCGCCGGAGGCGGCGTTATCCCGGTTGAGATTGCGGATCGCACCATACCAAGACCCTATGCCCCGGGCCGAATAGTGTCAAATCAAATTGACAGTTCAAGTGTCAATGCTGTCGACCAAATTGCCCAAACCATAGCGATGCAGCTTGGAATAAAGGCTCTGGCGGCTCAGCCCCAGAATTTCGGCGGCCGATGCACGGTTGTTCGAAGTATATTCTAGCGCCGCCTCTATGCACAGACGCTCGATCAAGTCGGTTGATTCGCGCACGATATCGCGCAGGGACATGCGGCCCACCAGCTCTGTGAGTTGCTCCACAGACCGTGGTGCATCACTCGATACCGGAAGATCACGCAAGCGCCGGCCGATCGGACGAATAACAAAACCGTAATGAGGATGTTCTCCCGACGTCTTTACAGCAGAAAGCTCTATCGGCTCACCGTCATAGCCATCCCGTGCGCCAACGACGGTCGCCACATTCCGTGCAATGTCATGCTTTGTCAGTTGACCGTCGATCAGATCGAGGTCCACCCCTGGGCGGCCGAGAAAATCACCGAGTGGGCGGTCTCGAATCTGCTCGACGCTGGCCGCCGAAACGAGTTCGACAAAGGCTGCGTTGGCTGCGATGATCTGCATCCGATCATCGGTCAGCACGAAAGCATCGGGCATGGACTCGATAACCTGCAGGGTTGCATTCGAAGATTGTTCAGGCGCGCCGGTGGCAGCAAGCAGGCGGATCAGCAAATACTGTCCACCTCTTTCGCGAAATCCGCTGGCAGACAGCATGACACCAGCACCGCCGTCAGAAGGCTCAACCGGCAACGGTTGCAAAGAATTGCTAACGAGAGCTGACCCGAGGTAGGCAATCAGACTTTCACGCGCAGGCTTTGCAAACATGGATGTGAGCTTGCCGCCTTGCAGCGTGCCAAAACGCGCCCGGAACAGCACATGCGCTGCGTGGTTCGCCTCGCGGATTCTAAATGTATCAGCATCGACGATGAACACCGGCTGCTCAGTTTGCTCAAACAGCATGCGATAGCGTGCTTCGAGTTGCCGCAAACGCAGATAATCACGTTCAAGCGACTGCTGAGCCTGCAAGACACGCTGCTGCAGCGCTGCAGCATCGCGCATATCGCGCCCGAATGCGATGCTGCAGGCACCGGGGCCGATGTTGACGACAACGAAACGCACCGGCACTTCGCTATCCGCCGTGATCTGGTTTACTTGCCGCCAGTGCTGAGTCACGCCTTTGCGGGCATTAGCCAGCATTTCCATGACCTTGGGCTTGCTCTCGATCGTGACCGTATCCAGCCAATCATGACCCAGCCACTGGGTAGCATCGGGAAACTCTTCGGGATCAGCGGCAAGATCGATGATCTTTCCAGCCTCGTCGATAACAAGTGCGATGTCACCGGCAATCATGGCCAGCTTCGCTGCAGCGCCCGGGGCAAGCGCATCGAAGTGGCGTTCGGGACTTCCGAAGGGAATTTTCCCCTGTAAACTGTGTTTGCGAGCTGACATCTTGTGGCCGGCTACGCGTTCGGCAGACAGAGGCGTGCCGATCTTTTCACCAGCCTGTCAGCCAGTGAGAGAAAGGAATTGGCATCCACGGCAGTGCCGTCAGCCCCCACTTCTTCAACCATGCCGAGATTGGCATTCACCATTTGACCACCGATCAATATCTGAACTTTCGGCGCGCGGGAAATGCTGCGGATAGCTGAAATTAGGTCAGCTACAGCGCCCGTAGGACAATCACATGAGATGGTCAACCCGACAAGATCAAACTGCCGCTCTGCAATAATCTGCAGCAATTCCCGTCGCTTAGGGTTAATCAAAACTTCTGTTTGCCACCCCGCCCGCGCGAACACTTCTTCCACCATCAAGGTTCCGAGCGAATGCTCATCCCCAGGAAGAGGAGAAAACAGAGCCGAGCGCCCACGCGGGTCGACCGGCACTTCAGGCGGGTGGCACAGCGCGACCTGCCGCATGACTTCCTGAAGGCGCCACAACCCCATGGTCACGTCCAGAAAATCGCACTCGTCCCCTTCCCAATGCTGGCCCAGCCTTCGCGCCGACGCCGCCAACAGATCGATAAACACCGATTCTACCGACACGCCCTTCGCAATATAACCTTCTGCCAGCTCAAGAAGCTCGTCTGCTTCGAGGCTTAGCGGCAATGACACAAACTTTGCCGCATCTTCAGGAGCAACCGAAAGGATGCCGGGCGCCGTTGTGCGAGCCATGCCAACCGTGTGCGCCTGCAGCAGACGTGGAATGATCTGTTCCTGAATGAGATTGTTGACCGAAGTCGGCGATAGACGAACGACGTCCCGGCCACCGTCTCTTGCCGCGTCTCGCCCGGCTGGGGTGGCCCGCGTCGCATGGACACGCGCCACTCGTCCACCTCGCTGGGTTCGTTTGGTAGATCCCGCACCGTAGACAGTAGCCATAGCAGACCCCTCCGGCCTGGTTTTGGATGCAGAATACATCCGCCCGGACTGCCGCATCGATAATTCGACTCTGTTCGGGACCAAAAGCCTACCCTGAAAAGATTCACCTGACAAACCAAAAGTGTCATAGTTATTTGTCGTCAAGATAGATTGACACTTGTCTGCGGTGAGGCGTATTCTCCAAACTTCAACGGCAAGGACAGTTGGCCGAGTATGAGAGGTAAAGCACTCCAGTTTGATGCTCCTGATCAGATGATCGGCAAGCAAAAAGCGTCCAGTGCGCTTTACACTCCCGAGGAACGGGTCCGCCGCGACTCGACCCGGTGGACCCTGATCCAAGGCCTACTCGCTCCCTTTCAGTTCGTTGTTTTCCTTATCAGCATCGGCCTTGTCCTGCGCAGCCTTACCACTGGCGAGGGCATGTTTGCAGCCGACGTATCGGTGCTGGTAAAGACTCTGACGCTCTACACGATCATGGTGACCGGCTCGATCTGGGAAAAGGTCGTCTTCGGCAAGTGGCTCTTTGCCCCCGCATTCTTCTGGGAAGATGTGGTCTCGATGCTCGTGCTGGCTTTGCACACGGCATACCTCGTCATGCTGTTCGGCAACTACGGCAGCTTTGAACAGCGCATGTATGTCGCGCTGGCAGGGTACGTCGCCTACGTCGTCAATGCCGCGCAGTTCCTGCTAAAACTGCGCGCCGCCCGTCTCCAAGCTGAACATGAAAGGCTTGCCGCATGATCGGCGACACCACCCTGACCGCGCCAGAAACCGGCTGCGCCCCCGCCCGTCAGCCCGAAGTTTTGCGGGCCGGTATCATCAGAGAGCGGGGCCAGCGCGAAGTATTCTGCGGCCTCACTGGCATAATCTGGCTGCACCGCAAGATGCAGGACGCCTTCTTCCTTGTGGTCGGCTCGCGAACGTGCGCTCACCTGCTGCAATCGGCGGCGGGCGTTATGATCTTTGCCGAACCCCGCTTTGCCACCGCGATCATCGAAGAGCGTGATCTTGCTGGCATGGCCGATTGCCAGGACGAGCTGGACCGCATCGTTGACCGCTTGCTGACGCGCCGCCCGGAAATCCGTACACTATTTCTGGTCGGCTCCTGCCCGTCCGAAGTGATCAAACTCGATCTGTCCAAAGCAGCTCAACGTCTTGACGTGAAGTTCTCACCCTCAACCCGCATCCTCAACTATTCGGGCAGCGGGATCGAGACGACCTTTACCGAGGGCGAAGACGCCTGCCTCACCGCAATCGTCCCCGAGATGCCCGCTGCTACCGCCACCGATGCCGCAAACCTGCTGATCGTGGGTGCGCTTCCTGATATCGTAGAAGACCAGTTCGGCCGCCTGTTTGCCGAACTTGGCATCACCAATGTCGGATACCTGCCCGCCCGCCGCATGGCCGATCTGCCGCCAATCGGCCCGAACACCCGCTTCCTGCTGGCCCAGCCTTTCCTCACCGAAACTGCAGGCGCGCTGCAACGGCGCGGCGGCACACGACTCGATGCCCTGTTCCCGTTCGGAGCCGAAGGAACGACAGACTGGTTGCGCGCCGCTGCCGATGCGTTTGCCGTTGATCCGGCGCATTTCAACCGCGTCGTCGCCCCCGGGCGCGAACGGGCGAAGAAGGCCATCGCCCATTGTCGTGAACGTCTTGAAGGCAAGACCATCACGTTCCTGCCCGATTCGCAGTTGGAACTGCCACTGGCGCGGTTCCTCGCGACCGAACTTGGCATGGTCCCGGTCGAAGTGGGCACGCCCTACCTCAACCGTGAACTCAATGCGCGTGAGCTGGCACTCCTTCCCGCAGGCACGCGCCTGAGCGAAGGTCAGGATGTTGATCTTCAGCTTGATCGTGTCCGGCTTGATCGTCCCGATCTTACGGTATGCGGCCTTGGCCTTGCCAATCCGCTCGAAGCCGAAGGGCTTTCCACCAAATGGGCCATCGAACTGGTGTTCTCGCCCATTCATGGTTTCGAACAGGCGGGTGATCTCGCTGAACTTTTTGCTCGCCCGCTGCGTCGGCGCGATGTGTTGAGGGTATAGAGCAATGCAGCTCGCGGTCTGGACATACGAAGGTCCCCCCCATGTCGGCGCGATGCGCGTAGCGACGGCCATGAACGGGGTTCACTACGTTCTCCATGCACCGCAGGGCGATACGTATGCCGACCTGCTGTTCACGATGATCGAACGGCGCGGCAAGCGTCCGCCGGTCACTTACACCACGTTTCAGGCGCGCGATCTCGGCACTGATACCGCCAGCATCTTCCAGAACGCCGTGCGCGATGCCTACGAACGGTTCCAGCCCAAGGCGCTGCTGGTTGGCGCATCGTGCACTGCCGAATTGATCCAGGATGATCCGGCAGGGCTTGCCGAAGCACTTAACCTGCCCTGCCCGGTGATTGAGCTTGAACTGCCCAGTTACCAGCGCAAGGAAAACTGGGGCGCAGCTGAAACCTTCTATCGCATGGCGCGCAAGCTGGTGGACACGACCGTACGTCCCGCCCCGCGTGAAGGCCGCCGCCCGCTGGTTAACCTGCTCGGACCTTGCGCACTTGGCTTTCGCCATCGTGACGATGTTCTCGAAATCCGCCGCCTGCTTGATACACTTGGCATCGATGTAAACTGCGTTGCTCCACTCGGGGCTTCACCTGACGATATCCGCACGCTGGGCCGTGCTGATTTCAATATCGTGCTCTATCCTGAAATCGGCGCCGAAGCTGCGCGCTGGCTGCAGCAGGCACTGGGCCAGGCTTCGGTTTGCACTGTGCCGATCGGCGTTGGCGCAACGCAGGAATTTATCGAGGAAGTCTCGGCGCTGGCCGGTGTCGATCCCTCGCCCGCGTTGGAAGACGCCAACTCTCGCATGCCGTGGTGGAGCCGATCGGTCGATTCGACCTACCTCACGGGCAAGCGCGTTTTCATCTTCGGCGATGCCACCCATGCCATTGCTGCAGCGCGCATCGCGCACGAGGAACTCGGCTTCGAAATCTGCGGTCTCGGTTGCTACAACCGTGAATTCGCACGCGAAATGCGCACCGCGGCCAAGATATACAATATCGAACCGCTGATCACCGACGATCATCTGCTGGTCGAAGACGCAATCCTCAGCGCAGCGCCTGAACTGGTGCTAGGCACGCAAATGGAACGCCACATTGCCAAGCGGTTTGGCATTCCTTGCGCAGTCATCTCCTCGCCGGTCCACGTGCAGGATTTCCCCGCTCGCCACAGCCCGCAGATGGGTTTCGAAGGCGCAAACGTGATCTTCGACACCTGGATTCATCCGCTGGTGATGGGTCTGGAAGAGCATCTGCTCACGATGTTCCGCGATGACTTCGAATTCTCGGACTCTGCTGGCCCCTCGCACCTCCATTCCAAGGCTCATGCCGCACCAACCGAAGCCGCCGCAAAACCAGAGCATCACGTCGATCTGCAGCCCGACCTGAACGTCGGAAATCTCGCTCTGGCCGAACCCCTTGCAGACGTTGCGCTCAGTTGGTCCGCCGAAGCTGAGCGAGAATTGCGGAAAATCCCGTTTTTCGTCCGTGGCAAGGCCCGGCGGAATACCGAAGCGTATGCGACCGCCCAGGGCCGTACCGTGATCGATCTTGTCACTCTATACGACGCAAAGGCGCATTATGCCCGGTAGTCATCCCCAAGTGCGCGTGGCCATCGTCACGCTCGACAATCACCTCAAAGGTGCGGTTGAGCGTGCGAATGCGCAACTTGCGCAAGACAACATCGCGCTGACGCTGCACGCAGCCACCGATTGGGAACGTGCCGGAGGTTCGCTGGAGCGCACGAAATCGGCAATTGCCAACGCCGACATCGTGATCGTCACAATGCTGTTCCTTGATGATCACATCCGCGCCATGCTGCCCACACTCGAAGCGCGACGCGAAAGCTGCGACGCCATGGTCTGCATGATGTCGGCAGGCGAAGTGGTAAAGCTGACTCGCATGGGCGGCTACCGCATGGATGCGCCCGCCAAAGGCCCGCTGGCCATGCTCAAGAAGCTGCGCGGATCGGGCAAGCCCGGCGCCAGCACTGGCGCAGGCCAGATGCGGATGCTGCGCCGCCTGCCCAAGATTCTGCGCTTCATTCCCGGCACCGCACAAGATGTGCGCGCCTATTTCCTGACGCTGCAGTACTGGCTCTCGGGGTCGGACGACAATGTCGTGTCGATGGTTCGCTCGCTGATCGATCGTTACGCTGCAGGCGATCGGCTGACACGCCGCGGCATGACCGCAGCCGCCGCGCCGCGCGAATATCCTGAACTTGGCGTCTATCATCCGCGCACCGAACAGAAGCTTTCGGAAAGCATCCGCCTCCTGCCAACCAAGCCCGGTGCCAAGGGCACGGTCGGCCTGTTGTTGCTGCGCTCGTACCTGATCAGCAAGGATGCAGGCCATTACGATGGCATGATCGCATCGCTCGAAGCGGCCGGTCTGCGGGTCATTCCCGGCTTTGCCAACGGGCTGGACTCGCGCCCGGTGATCGAAAAGTTCTTCGTCAAGGACGGACTGCCGACGGTCGATGCTGTGATTTCGCTGACCGGCTTCTCGCTGGTTGGTGGCCCGGCGTATAATGACGCGCAGGCTGCTGAAGAGGTTCTGGCAGGCCTCAACGTGCCTTACATCGCCGCTCACCCGCTTGAATTCCAGACGCTCGAACAGTGGGGTGCTGGGCGCCAGGGCCTGATGCCGATCGAATCGACGATCATGGTCTCGATCCCGGAACTCGATGGTTCAATCCTGCCAACCGTGTTTGGTGGACGGTCAGATGGCTTGGGCGTGGCCTGCACTGGCTGCACTCGTGCCTGCGTTTTCGGTGATGAAGGTCCAGTCAACGCGATGCGCGCCTGCCCTGAACGCGCTGATGCACTTGCTGCAAAGGTCGCCGCGCTGATCGTGATGGCCCGCTCGGAACGCGCTAACCGCAAGCTGGCGATCACCATCTTCAACTTCCCGCCCAACGCCGGGGCCACCGGCTCTGCGGCATTCCTGGCGGTGTTCGAATCGCTGCACGCCACGCTCACCCGCCTGTCTGCCGAAGGCTACAGCGTGAACGTGCCGGAAAGCGTGGATGCGCTGCGCGAAACAATCCTCAAAGGCAACGCCGAACGCTTTGGCTCGGATGCTAATGTCGCCGCCCGCGTATCTTGCGACGAGCATGTTCGGCGCGAGCCTTATCTGGCCGAGATTGAAGCACAGTGGGGCCCGGCTCCCGGCAAGATCCAGTCTGATGGCTCGCACATTCAGGTCCTCGGTGCTGAATTCGGCAATGTGTTCATCGGCGTCCAGCCTACGTTCGGTTACGAAGGCGATCCGATGCGCCTGCTGTTCGATGGCGATTTTGCCCCGACGCACGCATTCTCAGCCTATTATCGCTGGATTCGTGAGGACTTTGGTGCGCACGCAGTGCTGCACTTCGGCACACACGGCGCGCTGGAATACATGCCAGGCAAACAGGTTGGCCTGACCGGCAAGTGCTGGCCAGAACGCCTTTTGGGCGATCTGCCCAACTTCTATCTCTTCGCATCAAACAACCCTTCGGAAGGCATTCTGGCCAAGCGGCGTTCAGGCGCCACGATGCTCAGCTACCTTACGCCGCCATTGTCGAAAGCCGGTCTCTATCGCGGCTTTGCCGATCTGAAGACGAGCGTGGAACGCTGGCGCTCTTCAACCGATGAGGGCGAACAGGCCCAGCTTGAAGCGATCATCCGCGAAGATTGTGCCAAGCTTGATATCGCGGTGAAAGACATCGCCACGCTTGGTGCCGATCTTTATGAACTGGAACGCACCCTGATCCCGCACGGCCTGCACGTGCTTGGCGCAAGGCTCGAAGGGGCAGAACGCGCCGACATGATCGAGGCGCTGGCCATTGCCGATCCACAAGCGGCGACGGCTTCGCTCGAGGCGGCGCTTGATTCCTGCGATGAACTGGGCGCTGTAATCCGCGCGCTGGATGGCACCTACATCCGCCCTGCCCCGGGTGGTGACGTGATTGCCAACCCGCAGGTCCTGCCTACAGGCCGCAATATCCACGGCTTCGATCCGTTCCGCCTGCCCAGCCGTTTCGCGTGCGAACAGGGCCACGATCAGGCCGAACGCCTGCTCGCCCGCCATGCTGAAACCGGACAGCCCTGCCCCGAAAGCCTCGCGATGGTGCTGTGGGGCACCGACAACATGAAGAGCGAAGGCTCGCAGATTGCGCAAGTCCTCACCCTGCTCGGCGCGCGTCCCCGCATGGACAGCTATGGCCGTCTGGCCGGTGCCGAACTGATCCCGCTGGCTGACCTCGGCCGTCCGCGCATTGATGTGGTGGTCACGCTTTCGGGCATCTTCCGCGATCTGCTGCCGCTGCAAACGCGGATGCTGGCCGAGGCCGCGTTGCTCGCGGCCACGGCGGACGAACCGCTCGAAATGAACTTCGTGCGCAAGCACAGCCTCGCTCATCAGGCAGAGCACCAGTGTGACATGGAAACCGCCGCCCTGCGCGTGTTCTCCAACGCCGAAGGCGCCTATGGCGCAAACGTCAATCAGCTGATCGACGGCGGCGTCTGGGCCGATACCGATGAACTGGCCAACGCCTTCGAAACGCGCAAGGGTTATGCCTATGGCGTGCGCGGCGTGCCGGTGGCGCAGCGCGATTTGCTGCGCAGCGCCCTGCGCAGCGTGGATTTGGTTTACCAGAACCTTGAAAGCGTCGAAACCGGCATCACCGACCTTGACCAATACGTGGACAGCCTTGGCGGCATCAGCCGCTCCATCGCCCGCGCAAAGGGTGCCGAAGCCCCGGTCTACATCGTCGATGCGACGCAAGGGTCGGCCAAAGTCCGCACGCTGGAAGAACAGATCAACCTCGAAACCCGCACCCGCACGCTGAACCCCAAATGGTTCGAAGGCATGCTCAAGCACGGCTTCGAAGGCGTCCGCAATATCGAACAGCACGTAACCAACACCGTGGGCTGGTCTGCCACCACCGGCCAGGTCGCGCCGTGGGTCTACCAACAGATCAGCGAAACCTTCGTGCTCGATCCCGCGATGCGCGAGCGCCTGTCTAAACTGAACCCCACCAGCTCGGCCCGCGTTGCTGGCCGCCTGCTCGAAGCTTGCGAACGCAAGCTGTGGGAGCCTGATGAAGAAACACTCGCCGCCCTGCGCATGGCCAATGACGAACTCGAAGACCGCCTCGAAGGTGTCTTCGTTGGTGCCAGCCAGACCAGTTTACCCGTCGCGATCCCGGCGGAATAGGAGAATACCATGAACCTGCTCGATCCTAGAGCCACCTTCAGCAAACCCGACGGCGATGGTTCCGTACAGGTCCAGCTCGACCCGCAGGACCAGATCAAAGGCGCAAAGGTCTTTGCGGTTTATGGCAAAGGCGGCATCGGCAAGTCGACCACTTCGTCGAACCTCTCCGCCGCCTTCTCCAAGCTCGGCCACCGCGTACTGCAGATCGGCTGCGACCCGAAGCACGACTCCACCTTCACGCTCACCAAGAAGCTGATCCCCACCGTGATCGACGTCCTCGAAGGCGTTGAATTCCACGCCGAGGAACTGCGGCCCGAAGACTACATGTTCGAAGGCTACAACGGCGTGATGTGTGTCGAAGCAGGCGGCCCGCCCGCTGGCACTGGCTGCGGCGGCTATGTCGTTGGCCAGACGGTGAAACTGCTCAAGCAGCACCACCTGCTCGAAGACACCGACGTCGTGATCTTTGACGTGCTGGGCGATGTGGTGTGCGGCGGCTTTGCAGCCCCGCTGCAGCATGCCGAACGCGCCGTCGTCGTTGCCGCAAACGACTTCGACTCGATCTTCGCGATGAACCGCATCGTTGCCGCCATCGGTGCCAAGGCAAAGAACTACAACGTGCGCCTCGCCGGTGTCATCGCCAACCGTTCGCGTGAAACTGACGAGATCGACCGTTTCAGCGCCGCCATCGGCATGAAGCGCCTCGCCCATTTCCAGGATCTCGATGCCATTCGCCGCAGCCGCCTGAAGAAGTGCACGCTGTTCGAAATGGAGCCCTCGCCCGAAGTGATCGGCGCGCAGCTTGAGTACCTCCGCCTTGCGCAACTGCTGTGGGACGGCGTCGATCCGGTCGAAGCCAAACCCATGAAGGACCGCGATATCTTCGACTTTCTGGGGTTCGAATGATGGCCACGCAATACTCTTCAGATCAGGCAGCACCACGTCGTTACGACGACCAGCGCGAGAAGCTGACCGAGTATTTCGACAGCACCGCACGCAAGGCGTGGATCGATCTGACGTCAGATGCCAAAGTCAGCGGCATTCGCGCTACGGTCCGCGCCGGGCGCGATGCCATGCGCGAACAGCTGCTGGGCTGGCTGCCCGAAGACTTGCGCCGCAACAACCTGCTCGATGCTGGTTGCGGCACTGGCAGCCTCAGTGTTGAAGCCGCGCGCCGCGGCGCAGTGGTGACAGCCATCGACGTGGCGCAGGGCTTGGTTGATATCGCCCGCGAACGCGCACCATCGTTCCTTGGCCATGGCCGCATCGATTGGCGCACAGGCGATATGCTCGATCCGGCATTGGGCACGTTCGACCATGTCGTCGCGATGGATTCGCTCATCCACTACACCCTGCCCGATATGGTCTGGGCGCTGGCAGCACTCACGCGCCGCTGCACCGGCTCGATCGTGTTTACGTTTGCACCGTACACCCCGCTGCTGGGCGCCATGAACAACGTCGGCAAACTGTTTCCGCGTTCGGATCGCTCGCCAGCCATCGTGCCCATCGCTGAGGATGCGCTGCGCGCCGAACTCGCCGGTTTTGATGGCTGGGAAGTCCGCCGCAGCGGCCGCATCTCAAGCGGTTTCTACAAATCGCACGGTATGGAACTGGTAAAGCGCTGATGCAGCAAAGGCGGGCCTTTTACGCAAACTGGAGCCGGGTGGCAGTCACCTGGCTGCCCTTTGCCGATGCTGCTACGGCTCAGGTTCCCCTTTCGCGTCTGCTGCGCCTGTCGCTGTTTCAGGTCAGTGTCGGCATGGCCATGGTGCTTCTCAACGGCACACTAAACCGCGTCATGATCGTCGAGCTGGGCATTCCAGCGTGGCTGGTCTCGCTAATGATCGCCATTCCGCTGCTGGCTGCTCCATTTCGCGCGCTGATCGGCCACCGGTCGGATGTGCATCGGTCGGTGTTGGGGTGGAAGCGCGTACCGTTCATCTGGTTCGGCACGCTGATGCAATTTGGTGGCCTGGCTATCATGCCCTTCGCACTGCTGCTGATGAGCGACCCTGCCTTGTTCGGCGTGGGGGTTGCCACCAGTGCGCTTGCCTTCCTGCTGGCTGGGTTCGGTATGCACACCACACAAACGGCAGGCCTCGCTCTCGTTGGTGACTTGACCGATGACGAGCACCGCCCGCGCGCGGTCTCGCTGCTCTATCTGTCCTTGCTGGCCGGTATGATGCTGTCATCGCTGGTGATCGGCGGTCTGCTGGTAGAGTTCAGCCCAACCCGTCTGGTGCAAGTCATTCAGGGCGCAGCCGTGCTAACTTTCGTGCTGAACCTTGTCGCCCTGTGGAAACAAGAAGCCCGCAGCGCTGCCACAGTTTCGATTGACACCTATCGCCCGGCTTTTTCCGAAGTCTGGCAGTCCTTTACCGCGCAACCCGTAACAATGCGTCTGCTCACTGCCGTGGGCCTTGGTGCAACGGCCTTTGCGATGCAGGATGCGCTTCTCGAACCCTATGGCGGTGAAATCCTCGGGCTCTCTGTCGGGGCCACCACCGCACTAACCGGCGCATGGGCGCTGGGTGCTCTGATTGCTTTCACGCTGTCGGCCCGCTGGCTCGGCCGCGGCACTGACAGCTTGCGGATCGCAGGCTATGGCGTGGTTGTTGGCATTGCCGCCTTCATGCTGGTGATCTTTGCTGCCCCGATGGCCAGCCCGGTCGCGCTCGGGCTTGGGTCCATGCTGATCGGTGCAGGCGCAGGCCTGTTTCTGGTCGGGACGCTGACCACTGCCATGGCGCTGTCCGATACCAAAACCGCAGGCCTTGCGCTTGGCGCATGGGGCGCTGTGCAGACCACTTTTGCAGGCGTTGCCATAGCTTTGGGCGGGGTGTTGCGCGATGTCGTCTCCAGCCTCGCTGTCGCCGATGGCCTCGGCCACACGCTGGCGCACCGCAGCACCGGCTATGCCACCATCTACATCATCGAAATCTGCCTCTTGCTTGCCACGCTTGTCGTGCTTGGCCCGCTGGTAGGTCAGACCCCGGCTGCCGCCCGGACAACCGGCATCAACTCCAGTGGCAATCGCTTCGGATTGACGGAGTTTCCCACATGAGGCCGGGACAAGTGAGAGCGGGCCAGCTGAGAACCGGAAGGACACTGACATGAACACGGGCAATATCGTTGGCACAATAGATGCCGCACAGATCGCAATGATAACATTCATCGGCTTTTTCATCGCGCTGGTCTTCTGGCTGCGCCGCGAAGACCGCCGTGAAGGCTATCCCCTCGAAGACGCGCTGACCGGCCGTCTCGATCCCGAAGGCGGGCCGCTCTCAACAGCAGCACCCAAAACCTTCATCCTGCCATTCGGCAAGGGCACGATCTCGTTCCCTAATGGCAGCCGCGATCCGTTCGAGATCAATGCCAAGCGCCGCGAAAACTTTGGCGGTGCGCCTTTCACCCCGGTAGGTGATGTGTTTGCCGCAGGCGTTGGCCCCGGTTCTTACGCTGATCGCGCCAAGTGGGCCGATATCGATGCCCACGGCAATCCGCGCATCGTGCCCATGGGCGTCGTGCCGGAAATCACCGTCGCCACGGCTAGCACCGATCCGCGCGGCCTGCCCGTTTATGGCGCCGATGGCCTCAAGGCCGGTGTCGTAACCGATCTGTGGGTTGATCGCGCAGAACACATGGTGCGCTACCTTGCTGTCGATACCGGCACCAATACCGTGCTGGCACCGATGCCGATGGCAGTGGTCCGCAAGAATGCGGTGATCATCGATGCCATCAATGCCGCCGATTTCGCAGGTGCGCCGTTCCCGGCCAACCCGCAGGAAATCACCCGCTATGAAGAAGAGCGGACCGTTGCTTACTACGGCACTGGCTATCTCTATGCCAACGCCGACCGTCTGGAGCCACTGGTGTGACCGAATACGATCATGAACCCGTCCGTGGCCTTCCGGGCGAACTTCCTGCCGGTGAACACATCATCTGGCAGGGGGCGCCCGAATGGCGGACTTTCGCTCGCAGCGCGCTGCATACCCGCTGGGTCAGCGCCTATTTCGCAGCCCTTGCCGTGCTGGGCCTTGCCAGCGGCAAGCTGATCGGTGCAGCAGCAGCGGTCATCGGCGGCGCGATCACCTTGGGATTGCTGGCGCTGTTTGCGGTGCTGGTGGCACGGACTACGGTCTATACCATCACCAACCGTCGCGTGGTGCTGCGTGTAGGCATTGCGCTTAACAAGTGCATCAACCTGCCGCTGTCCCTCATAGGTGCAGCAAACATGCGCGAACTTGGCGCAGGTCATGGTGAAATCGCCCTGGTCCTGACCGGCAGCCACCGCCTTGGCCTTGCCACGATCTGGCCACATGCCCGTCCGTGGCACCTGTCAAAGCCGCAGCCGATGCTGCGCGCCCTGCCGGATGCTCAGGCTGTTGCCAAAGTGCTGGCCCAGGCTTGCGCTGCAGTCGTGCCAAACGCGGCACCCGCCAAACAGCGCACCAATGCTGCACCGGCGCGCGATAACGGCATGCAGGACAACGGTATGCAGGGAGCCATGGCATGAGCCTCGTCCACGATCACCAGAACACCGTTCCGCGTCCAGCGTTGTTGCTGGCCGGTGGGCTAATCGCTACAACGCTGGCATTGACCACGCTGGTGCAGACCGGTGTGCTCAACCGCGAAGCCGTCCCTTCAGTGGCGCGGGCCAGTGCCGGTGTCGTTGCCGTCGAAGTGCGCCATCTGGCGTTCGATGACCGCGCCGATGGAGCGGTCGTGGTCAAGGACACCGACAGCGGCGAAACGCTTGCCGTGCTCAAGGGCGAGAATGACGGCGGCGGCTTTGTTCGCGGCGTGATGCGCGGCATGGCCCGCGAACGCAAGATGAACGGGATCGGACAGGCAACCCCCTTCGAATTGTCGCTTTGGGGCAACGGCTCGCTCTCGCTGCTTGATCCGGCCACGGGCCGCTCGGTTGAACTCGGTTCGTTCGGCCCGGACAATCGGGCCGCTTTCGTTCAATTCCTGAAGAGCCAGACCTCTGCGAAGAGTCAAACTGGGGCGAACCCGACATGAACGGCCCGCGCGCCTTTGACGTGCCCTGCCGCATTGCGGTTGAGCAAAGCGAGGCGCACTTTCACGCCCATGTCGAACTGGCCGACAATATCACCGTTGAACCCGGTGATCGGGTACATGTCCACGGCGACCCCATCCGCATTCCTTTCGGCCAGAGCATGGTGATCGAACGGATGGCGACCGTGGAACGCGCAGGACCCATCCTGCGCAGCTGGACGCGGCTCGTGGCCTATCTTGGCCTTACTGAACTTTACGAAGTCAGCTTCAATCCTGGGAGCATGAAATGAACGCCCACACCGTTATCGCCCGGCCTTATGAAAGCGCCGCAGCCCTCCCGGAAAAGCCTGATGTTCACGCGATGGTCCAACACGAAACCGTGCTCAGCCCGCGCTTCTACACCACCGATTTTGCCGCACTCGATTCGATCGACGTCTCGCTGGTGCGCAAGGAATGGGATGCGCTGATGGCCGAAATGGTCAGCGATCCCAACAAGCTGCACTTCAAACGCGAAGGCAGCTTTGCCGGGATCATCGAAGGGCTTGAGCCTGAACTGCGCGCCGAATTCATCGATTTCCTTGTCAGCTCGCTGACTTCGGAGTTTTCGGGCTGCATCCTCTATGCCGAAATGGCCAAACGGACCAAGAACCCGGACATGAAGCAGCTGTTCAAACTGCTCGCCCGCGATGAAAGCCGCCACGCTGGCTTCATCAATGAAGCGCTGAAGGACGCCGGTATCGGCATCGATCTGGGCTTCCTGACCAAGGCCAAGAAGTATCATTACTTCAAGCCGAAGTTCATTTTCTACTCGGTCTACCTGTCTGAAAAGATTGGCTATGCCCGCTATATCGCGATCTATCGTCAGCTCGCCAAACATCCCGAACTGCGCTTCCACCCGATCTTCAACTGGTTCGAATCGTGGTGCAATGACGAGTTCCGTCATGGCGAGGCTTTTGCCCTGCTGCTGCGCGCCGATCCGAAACTGCTGACCGGCATGAACAAGCTGTGGGTGCGGTTCTTCCTGCTGGCGGTCTATTCCACCATGTATGTGCGCGATCACGCGCGCCCGGTTTTCCACAAGGCTCTCGGCCTTGATCCCAAGACATATGACTACAATGTCTTTGCGATCACCACGGCCATCAGCCGTCAGGTTTTCCCGGTAGAGCTGGATACCGAAGATCCGCGCTTCCGCCGCGCGATGGACCGTCTGCTGGTGGCAAGCCAGAAGATCGAAGCGGGCAAGAAGCAGGGCGGCCTCTCCGGCGCTCTCCTGCGCGCATCGGGCACTGTCGTGGCTGGCCTGAACTTTGCCCGCATGTACCTGCTGCGCCCCCGCACCAACGAACTGCCTGCCACTGTGCGGATGCAGCCCGCATGGTAAGCTGGACCGGCCATGTCCTGCCGGTCGTTGCCACGATCGCGGTCTGGTTCCTGGCAACAGGACTGATCGCGTGGGCCGATAACCGTGAACGCCGCACTTTCCCGCTCAGCCTGCTGCTGGCAGGCGCAGCGGGCGTGGGCGGACTGGTCATGGTCGCCCAGACGATGAAATCTGCCTCACTGTGGGGCGTCTATGCCTCGTTTGCCGGGGCCATCCTGATCTGGTCGTGGCACGAGATCACGTTCCTAACCGGTGCCATCACCGGCCCCCGGCGTGAGCCTTGCCCTGCTGATGCGCGCGGGGCCAAGCGCTTCGTCCACGCTGTAGGGGCGATTGCCTGGCATGAAATCGCGCTCGCGCTCAGCGCGCTTGGCCTGATCTCGCTCAGCTGGGATGCGCCTAATCAGCTCGGCGCGATGACCTTTACGCTGCTGCTGGTCATGCGGCTGTCGACCAAGATGGTGATCTTCTTCGGCGTGCCCAACATGAGCACCGAGATCTTCCCGCCGCACCTTGCCTATCTGAAAACCTACTTCGGCCCGCGCCGTCTGGGCATCGAACTGGTGCTGGCGATTGCTGGCACATCAGGCCTCGCAATCTGGCTCGGTTTGATCGCGCTCAATGCGCCCGAGGGCAGTGCCAGTGCAGCAGGGGCCAGCCTGCTCTTCGCACTCGCCGCGCTGGGTGCGCTTGAACACCTGTTTCTGGCCCTGCCGGTGCGCGATGGCGCGCTATGGGGCTGGGCTTTGCCTACACGACGGCCAGCTAACTGATTTTGGCTAAATAAATTCGCAATTACGTACTCGAACGAGAACACACGAAGAGGACCGACGACATGGATTACGAAGCCTACTTCCAGGGCGAACTTGACGCGGTCCGTAACGAAGGACGCTATCGGATCTTTACCGAGATCGAGCGTCGCTGCGGCAACTATCCGCACGCCACCCGCTATGTCGAAGACCGCACCGAACAGGTCACCGTGTGGTGCTCGAACGATTACCTTGGCATGGGCCAGCACCCAGCCGTGCTTGATGCGATGCACAAGACATTGGACGAATGCGGCGCGGGCGCTGGTGGCACGCGCAACATCTCGGGCACCAACCACCACCACGTGCTGCTTGAAAACGAGCTGGCCGATCTGCACGGCAAAGAAGCCGCGCTGCTGTTCACCAGCGGATATGTTTCAAACTGGGCGGGCCTTGGCACACTGTGTGCCAAGCTGCCGGGCTGCGTGGTGTTTTCCGATGCGCTGAACCATGCTTCGATGATCGAAGGCATCCGCCACTCGCGCGCCACGTGCCGCGTATGGCGGCACAACGATGTGGAGCATCTGGATCAGCTGCTGTCCGAATACGGACCCGACGTGCCCAAGCTGGTGGCCTTTGAAAGCGTCTATTCAATGGACGGCGATATCGGCCCCCTCGCCGAGATTCTGGACGTGTGTGAAAAGCATGGCGCGATGAGTTATATCGACGAAGTTCACGGCGTTGGCCTTTATGGCCCGCGCGGCGGCGGTGTGGCCGAACGTGAAGGCCTGATGGACCGGATCACGGTGATCGAAGGCACGCTGGGCAAGGCGTTTGGCGTGATGGGTGGCTACATCGCCGCATCGGCCGCACTGTGCGATTTCGTGCGCACTTTTGCCAGCGGGTTCATCTTCACGACTGCGCTTCCGCCAGCCCTGGCTGCAGGCGCTGCGGCCAGCATCCGCCACCTGAAGGCCAGCGAGATCGAACGCGCCCGGCACAAGGAGCGCGTGGCCACCGTGCGGCGCAAGCTCGACGCGATGGGCATCCCCCACCTGCCCAATCCCAGCCACATCATCCCGGTCATGGTGGGCGATCCGCACAAGTGCAAGCGCATCAGCGACTGGCTTATGGACAACCACGGCATCTATGTGCAGCCGATCAACTATCCCACCGTGCCGCGCGGGACAGAACGCCTGCGCATCACGCCATCGCCCGTCCACAGCGATGCCGATGTAGAAAAGCTGATCAACGCTTTGAGCGACATCTGGTCGCAGTGCGAACTGGCGCGGCGTTCCGCCGCCGCCTGAGCTATCGGGCCGGAATACGAAAAAGGGCGCGGAACCAATGGTTCCGCGCCCTTCATCTTTGGGTAAACCCGATTGTGCCTAATGGCTCAGTTCGGGGCCTTGAGATAGGCAATCACGTCTGCACGGTCCTGCGCCTTCGAAAGGCCTGCAAAGGCCATCTTGGTGCCCGGGACAACGCGTGCCGGCTTTTCAAGGTACTGGAACATCTTTTCAGGCGTCCAGGTGATGCCGCTGTTCTTGTTGGCGTTCGAGTAGCTGTAGCCAGCCACCGACCCAGCGGCGCGACCGACGATGCCGGCGAGCGACGGGCCGACCATGTTCTTGCCTTCTTCAACAGCGTGGCAAGCCTTGCACTGTGCAAAGATCGTCTTGCCGTGCGCAACGTCAGGCGTCAGCGAAGCGAGCGTCGTACCATCGAGTGTGTCGGTGGAGTCCGGCGTCGGAGCCGCTGCGCTGGTCGCAGCCGCTGGTCCGGCAGCAGCAGGAGCTGCAGCTGTAGTGGTTTCTTCGGTCTTGGCTGCCGAACCTTCGGCTGCCTTGTCCGCGCCGCCGCCACCGCAAGATGCGAGGAGCATTGTCGCAGTTGTAAGCGCAATAAACTGTAAAGATTGCCGCATTTGCATCCACCCATAGTCCGAGATGATGAGCACCTCAATTGATCCGCATCATCAGATAAACACGAGAGCGCACGAGGCGCAACATGGTATTTTGGGCTTGGAAACCCTTCGAGTCTCTTGAGCCCAGATCGTCTTATTCAAGATCGAACAGCCCGTTGACTACCGTGGGCCAACCCATCTTGCAACACCATCAAAACGCTTGCGCCTTAAGCAAGTTCCACCGATCCGACTATCAGTGGCCAACGATTTGCGCCAAGGTGTTCAGCCTGCGGCCTTCGAGCCGTCTGCCAATGCAGTTTTGAATTTTGCGATCAGTGGCATGAACGGAAACAGCCATTGTTCCTTGATCGAGAGCCGCCGCCGATCATCCTGGCCCACCAGCGATGCTTCACCTTCCTTGTAGGTGCCGAAAATTCGGTCAAGCAGGATCAACGAATTGCCGTAATTGCACCGCGTGTCTTCATAGGGGACCGAATGGTGCAGACTGTGATGGCGGATCGTGGTGAACACATAGGAATAGAACAGCGGCGGGTTTGACCGCACATTGGCATGCGCAAACGTGGAAACCACGCCCATCACGCTGTATCCTGCCAATGCGGCCGACTGCTGAAGATCGAACAGGATCACGACGCTGAGGCTGATCAGCCACAATTCGATGGGGTTGCCCACCGCGCCCTTCATGGCGTTCAATTGCGTGATGTGGTGATGCGGGGCGTGTGTCATCCAGAATGGCGTGGAATTGTGCATCAGCCGGTGCATCCAGTACTGCCCGAATTCCACAAGGAACACGACAAACGCCACCTGCAGCAGCCACGGCATCTGTTCCGCCCACGGCGTTGCGATGCCGAGTGATTCTTTTACCGATTCCAGGGGCCGATCTGCGAGGAAATTAGTGGCTTTCGAGATTACTGTGGCGCTGAGTACGACATAGAACAGATCGGTGAAGAATTCGCGCCGGTTCATCCGCCAGCCTTCATGCCGTTCCAGCGGGATTTCCAGCAGCAACACGATGAGTGTGATCGCGGAACTGACCCCGATGACCACCCATGTGTTCTGCACCCACGCATCGGGTGCAAAAGCCCAGAAGGATACGGCAATCGCCACCATGATCGGCGGCAAGAGATTGACGAGGCGCTGCGCGATGCCCCCGGTTGTGTCACTGGCCTTGGTCATGCTTGAAGCGGACATGCGCGAACACCTCTCCAAAATCCGGGCACATTTGTGCGAGGTTGGTATGCAGCGTTTGGCCAAGCTTAGCATACGTCGAATGACGTAATACAGCCCTGATTCAGCGCGTTGACGCCCGCCCATGCGCGGGCCAAACCGGTATGACCCCACGGCATCGCGGCCCGGTAAGATTATTACCATACGCAAAAAGCGTAATACGCAGACCGGTCACTTTCCCCCATGTGTAATGGCGTTCCGGCAAGAAAAAGGGAAATCACGCATGTTCAGGCTGATCGGCAAGTCCGGAAAAGCACTCCTGATTGCCGCCACGTTGCTGGCGGCATCGTGCTCTCCATCGGCAGATGCGCCTGCGCCAAAGCGCAGCGAATTCAGCATCGGCTGGTCGATCTATGCCGGATGGATGCCCTGGCCCTATGCCCAGCAGGCTGGCATCGTGAAGAAGTGGGCCGACAAATATGGCCTGAAAATCAACATCGTGCAGGTCAACGATTATGTCGAATCGGTGAACCAGTACACCGCCGGCAAGTTTGACGGCGTGACCGTGGCCAACATGGACGCGCTGACCATCCCGGCCGCAGGTGGCAAGGACACCAGCGCGATCATCGTCGGCGATTACTCCAACGGCAATGATGGCGTGCTGCTCAAGGGCGGCAACAGCGTGGCCGCGCTGAAGGGCCAGTCGATCTATCTCGTCGAACTGTCGGTCTCGCACTACCTGCTGGCCCGTGCGCTCAACAGCAATGGCATGTCGCTGACCGATGTGAAGACGATCAACACCGGCGACGCTGATATCGTTGGCGCTTTCAGCAGCCCCGATGCCAAGGCGGCTGTTGCGTGGAACCCGCAGCTGTCGGTGATGCGCGGTCAGGCAGGTGCAACCCAAGTGTTCAGTTCGGCGGACATTCCCGGCGAAATCCTTGATCTGCTGGTGGTCGATACCGCCACACTGAAAGCCAACCCCGATCTGGGCAAGGCTCTGGCGGGAATCTGGTATGAAACCGTCAGCCTGATGATGCGTGATGATGCGCAGGGCAAGGAAGCGCGCGCAGCGATGGCCAAGCTGGCCGGGACCACGCCCGATGTGTTCGACGCCCAATTGAAGACCACGCGCCTTTACATCGATGCCAAGGAAGCCGTGGCCGCAACCACCTCGCCCGAACTGATCTCGACCATGACCAAAGTGCGCGATTTCAGCTTCTCCAAGGGCCTGTTCCAGGGCGCGACTTCTGCCGATGCGGTGGGCATGGGCTTTCCCGGCGGCGTCACACTGGGTGATCCGGCGCGGGTAACACTGCGCTTCGATGAAAGCTTCATGAAGCTGGCCGCCGACAACAAGCTGTGATCACCACGCAGGCTCAACGGTCCGGCCACCACGTTTTCAAGGAGGCGCACAGATGCGCTGGGTAAACCGACACATCGGGCGCAGACAGGCTTTCGGGCTGGGTGCGATTCCGATTGGCTTGCTGACCATCGGCTATCTGGTGGCATCGGCCCAGCGCCACGCCGCAAATCCTGCCGACAAGATCCTGCCGCTCCCCTCTGCCATGGGGACAGCGATCTGGAAGATGATGCAGCAGCCCGATGTGCTGAGCGGCAATCTGGTGTTCTGGGCCGATACGCTGGCCAGCTTGCAGCGCTTGGGGCTTGGCCTTGGCATTGCCACGCTGATGGCGCTTCTGGTGGGCCTGCTGCTGGGCGTTCTGCCGCCAGTCCGCGCCATGTTTGGCCCACTGGTCACCGGCATCGCCGTAATCCCGCCAATCGCGCTGCTACCCATCCTGTTCATTGCGCTGGGCCTTGGTGAAACCGCCAAAGTGGCGCTGATCGTGATCGGCATTGCCCCGGTGATGGTGCGCGATGTGGCAGGGCATGTAGGCGCCTTGCCGCGCGAGCAGATCGTCAAGGCGCAGACACTGGGCGCGGGCAGCTGGCAGATCATGCTGCGCGTGGCTTTGCCGCAAGCCTTGCCCCGGCTGCTGGTGGCACTGAAACTGGCGCTTGGCCCGGCATGGGTGTTTCTGATCTCGGCCGAGGCCATCGCGTCTGATGTGGGCCTTGGCTACCGCATCTTCCTCGTCCGCCGTTATCTCGCGATGGACGTGATCATCCCATACGTCGCATGGATCGCATTGCTGGCCATCGTGATGGACGTGGCGCTGTCAAAGCTCAGCACAAAGGCCTTCCCCTGGGCCCATGGAGCAGCACATTGAGCGCGCTGCTGACATTGAAGGACGTGTGGGTCGAATATGGCGACCGCATCGTCCTCGAAAAGGTCAATCTCGATGTGGCCGCAGGTTCGTTCGTCTCGGTCGTCGGGCCATCGGGCGCAGGCAAGAGCACGTTCCTGCGCGTGATCTTGGGGCAAGAGCAGGCAACGCGCGGGACGATCACGCTCGACGGTGCGCCGCTGCCTCCCGAATGCGGGCCGGACCGGGGCGTGGTGTTTCAGAAATACTCGGTCTTTCCGCACCTGACCGTGCTGGGCAATGTGGTATTCGGGCTGGAGTGCACACAAGCGCCGCTGCTGGCCCGCCTGTTTGGTGCCCGGCGCAAGGCGGCTGAGGCTGAGGCGGCAGACATGCTGGAAGCTGTGGGCCTGAAGGACAGCATGCACCTCTATCCGGCGCAAATGTCGGGCGGGATGCAACAACGCCTCGCCATTGCGCAGGCCCTGATCAAGCGCCCGCGCATCCTGCTGCTGGATGAACCCTTCGGCGCGCTCGATCCGGGCATTCGGGCCGATATGCATACGCTGATAACCCGGCTGTGGCGGCAGTATGACCTGACCGTGATCATGGTGACCCACGACATCCGCGAGGCGTTTTCGCTCGGCACGCGCGTACTGGCGCTCGACAAGCGTCGCCATGATCCGCACGCGCCGCACCGCTATGGCGCAACGGCGGTCTATGACTTGCCGCTGGTCAAGCCTGCGCCTGTGGAAGCAGACGCGAAGGTTGCCGAAGGGACTGCGGCATGACGCCCACGCCCGAACCCCTTGCGCGGCTGAGCATGAGCCTGCCCGCCAGCCTGTTCCGCAAGCTGGACATGATGGTGGAGGAACGCCGCCTGCCATCGCGATCCCAGCTGATTTCCGAACTGATCCGCCACGCGTTGGCCGCGCACGAGGCCTATACCCGGCCTGAGGAGACGCTCGCGGGCACGGTCACCGTGGTCTATCGCGGCGACAGGGGCCGGGTGCGGCACCAGCTGGCGCAGACTCAGGCCGATTACCTCAAGGAGGTGATCTCGTCGCAGCATGTCTTTTTGCAGGACGATCAATCGCTTGAAGTGCTGCTGGTCCAGGGCGCGGCGGAGCGGCTGAAAGAGCTTTCCGATGCACTGCGCCGTGTGCGCGGCGTGCAGCAGCTTGAACTCGTAACGACAACCGCCCTTCTCCCGCCGCTCTATGAGCAAGACGGAAGCGAAGGCGAAACCGATGGAGCGGTGACATGACCGAAACTCTCGCAAACCCAATGGCCGCGCGCGACCATGCGCGCAGCATGGGGGGCACCGTGGTGGAAGCTATGCCAGTGCTGCCACCGGTGGTCAGTGATCTGCCCGAGGGCGTTTCCGCCGAAGATGTCGTGTGGGAAGAGACAATCGCTGCGGGCGGCTATGCCACGCGGCGTCTGGCACGCGGCAGCCGGCTGCGGCTGATTGATCTGAAGGGCGATGCCTGCGCCGGGCTGCAAGTGTTCAACGCTGAAATGCCCACCGAGCGCCTGAATGTGGCCGATACGGTCAAGGTCCAGTGGAACGCCTATCTTGAGGCAGGCAAGCTGCTGCTGTCCGACATGGGCCGCGTGTTGATGAGCATCGAGGCGGACGATGCGCAAACGCACGATTGCTTCAGCGGCACATCAAATGCGGCCACCAATCTGGCGAAGTATGGCGAGGGCCGCAACAGCGGGGCCTATCCCAACGGGCGGGACCGCTTCCTGCTGGGCGCGGCCAAGCATGGGCTGGGGCGGCGCGATGTGCATCCGTGCGTGAACCTGTTCAAGGGCACGAAGATCGAGCTGGACGGCACGATCACGCCCGTGGTCGGCCCGTTTGCGCCAGGGCGCGAAGTGATTTTGCGCGCGGAAATGGAGGTGATCGTGGTGATCGCCAATTGCCCGCACGTGCTTGATCCGCGCGCCGAATACGCGGTCACACCGCTGCGCGCCACCGCTTGGCTCGGGGCCGTGACCGCTGCTGAAGACACGATCCGCAATGCGACGCCCGAAGGCCTGCGCGCCTTCCTGAACGTCGAAGACTACTACCGTCGCTGAAGCGAGGAACCATCTGATGAGCGATCCCCACCTCTCCGGCCTGCCTGCCACCATCGTGCATGACGAGATCGTGCCCTCCCGCGCGCCGTGGCTTTATCACGTGGCCAAGGGCCAGACGCTGCGCATAGTCGACCTTGAAGGCAATCAGGCAGTCGATTTCCTGCTCTACAGCACGGCTGACGATGCCGAGCGCTACAGCGCGCAGGATACCGTGGCCGCGCAGGGCAACCTGTTCCTGCGCACCGGCACAAAGCTGATGTCAAACGAAGGCCGCCCGATGATGACCATCGCCGCCTCTGCCGTGGAATATCACGATACGATCGGCGGGGCGTGTTCGTGCGAATCCAATACCTTGCGCTACGGTCATCACACTAAGTCTCAACATGCCTGCGTCGAGAATTTCCTTGAGGCCAACCTGCTCGAAGGGCGCGGCAAACGCGATATCGTGCCGAACATCAACTTCTTCATGAACGTGCCGGTCGAGGCTGACGGGACGCTCGGGATCGTGGATGGCATCTCCGCACCGGGGCTGACTGTGGACCTTTATGCCGAGATGGACGTGACTGTGGTCGTCTCAAACTGCCCGCAGATCAACAACCCGTGCAACGCCTTCAACCCCACCCCTGTCCGCATGATCGTGGCAGCATGACCGGCAAACCCATGACCTTCGATACTGTCCTGATCGCCAACCGTGGTGCGATTGCCACCCGGATCATCCGCACGCTGCGCGCCATGGGGCTGCGCTCCGTAGCGGTCTATTCGGAGGCAGATGAAGGCTCGCTGCATGTGGCAGAGGCCGACGAGGCGGTCTGCATCGGCGGTGCGCGGCCGAGTGAGAGCTACCTCGATATCGCCAAGATCATTGCAGCGGCAAAGGCCACCGGCGCAGGCGCGATCCATCCGGGCTATGGGTTCCTTTCGGAAAACACTGAATTTGCGGCGGCTTGCGCCGAAGCTGGGATCGAATTCATCGGGCCGACGGCTGACAACATCCGCACCTTCGGCCTGAAGCACAGCGCGCGCGAACTGGCAGCAGCCCACGGCCTTCCGCTGGCGCCGGGGACCGACCTCCTGACCGATGAGGCAGCGGCCATTGCTGCGGTGCAGGCCATCGGCTTTCCGGTGATGTTGAAAGCCACCGCAGGCGGCGGCGGCATCGGCATGCGGGTGTGCGAGAGCGAGGCCGACGTGCGCGAAGGCTTTGCCGCCGTGGCACGCCTCGGGCAAAGCAACTTCGGCGATGCCGGCGTGTTCCTCGAACGCTTCGTGCGGCGCGCGCGCCATGTCGAAGTGCAGATCTTCGGCGACGGCGCAGGCCGCGTGGTGGCGCTGGGCGAGCGTGACTGCTCGCTGCAGCGGCGCAACCAGAAAGTGGTCGAAGAAGCCCCCGCCCCGCTCCTGCCCGAAACCGTACGTCAGGCCCTCTTCGCCGCCGCAATCCGGCTTGGTGAGGCGGCGCAGTATCGCAGCGCAGGCACCGTAGAGTTCCTCTACGACGCCGACCGCGAGGAGTTCTTCTTCCTCGAAATGAACACCCGCCTGCAGGTGGAACACGGCGTGACCGAAATGGTCTTCGGTGTGGATCTGGTTGAGTGGATGATCCGCGGCGCTGCGGGCGACTATAGCTTCCTCGATAGCGCGCCGACCACACCCAAGGGCCATTCGGTGCAAGTCCGGCTCTATGCCGAAGACCCCGCGCTGGATTACCGGCCAACTTCAGGCACGCTGACCTCCGTCCAGTTCCCGGAAGGCGTCCGAGCCGAAACGTGGATCATGGCGGGCAGCGAAGTCAGCGCCTTCTACGATCCGATGCTCGCCAAACTGATCGTCCATGCCGACACGCGCGAGGCCGCTGTGGCCGCCATGCAGGAGGCACTGGCCGCCAGCCGCATCGACGGGATCGAAACCAACCTGCGCTGGCTGCGCGATGTCGTGGCCTGCCCCGCCTTCACCAGCGGCGAGGTCTCCACCCGCGCGCTGGAAAGCGTGACTTACACCCCGCAAAGCTTCCGCGTGATCAGCGGGGGCACGGCTACGACCGTACAGGACTGGCCCGGTCGGCAAAAGCTGTGGGCCGTTGGCGTGCCACCTTCAGGCCCGATGGACGACCAGTCATTCCGCATCGGCAACCGCCTGCTCGGCAATCCTGAAGGCATGGCCGGGCTGGAAATGACCGTCACCGGCCCGACGCTGGCCTTCTCGTCTGCGGCTCGCGTGTGCCTGACCGGCGCGGATTTCGGCGCGACGCTGGATGGCCAACCCGTGCCGCTGGGCACCGCTTTCGAGATCGCAGCCGGACAGACGCTTAGCTTGGGCCGTGCTTCGGGCGGCGGAATGCGGGGTTATCTGCTGATCGCAGGCGGGCTAGACATTGCCCCCTATCTTGGCAGCTGCAGCACGTTCGAGCTCGGCCAGTTCGGCGGCCATGCCGCGCGGCGTCTGGTGGCGGGCGATGTCCTGCATCTGGCAGGCGCGCCCACCAGCGGCGCAACTCCGGCAATCCCCCTGCCCGCCCTACCGACCGAATGGTCCCTGCGCGTACTGTATGGCCCGCACGGTTCGCCTGATTTCTTCACCGACGACGATATCGACATGATCGTCGCAGCGGACTGGCAAGTGCATTACAACTCCAACCGCACCGGCGTGCGCCTTGTCGGCCCCAAGCCCGAATGGGCACGGCGCGATGGCGGCGAAGCGGGGCTGCATCCGTCGAACATCCACGATAACCCTTATGCCATCGGCGCGGTGGACTTTACCGGCGACATGCCGATAATCCTCGGCCCCGATGGCCCCTCGCTGGGCGGGTTTGTGTGCCCCTTCGTAGTGATTGCGGCAGACTTGTGGAAAGTCGGCCAGCTTTCGGCAGGCGACAAGGTGCGCTTCGTGCCGGTGACGATGGCAGAAGCCACCGCCGCTTCGTCGGCACAAAAAGCGCTGCTCCTGAACGGCACCAAGACGCCACCTAGCCGCACCTGCGCGGTAGCAACGCAGACTCCGGTGCTGGCTGACCTGCCCGAAGGCCCCAGCCGTCCGCGCACCGTCTATCGCCAGCAGGGTGATCGCAACATCCTCGTCGAATACGGCCCGATCGTGCTCGACATCGAACTGCGCATCCGCGTCCACGCGCTGATGACAGAGCTTGAGCGCATGGCCCTGCCCGGCGTGATCGACATCGTACCGGGCATCCGTTCGCTGCAACTGCACTTCGATGGCGCAGCGCTGGATCAGGCAGCTGCACTGGCCGCTCTGATTGCGGCAGAGGAGCGCTTGGGCGATCTTGAGGACTTTGCGATCCCATCGCGCATCGTCCACCTGCCGCTGAGCTGGCGCGATCCCGCCACCATCGAGACTATCGAAAAGTACATGGGCGCGGTGCGCGATGATGCGCCGTGGTGCCCGGACAACATCGAATTCATCCGCCGCATCAATGGCCTGCCCGATGTGGCGGCGGTGGAGAACCTGATCTTCGAGGCCAGCTATCTGGTGATGGGCCTTGGCGACGTATACCTCGGCGCGCCGGTCGCCACCCCGGTCGATCCTCGACACAGGCTGGTGACTACGAAATACAACCCGGCGCGCACCTGGACGCCGCCCAACGTGGTCGGCATCGGCGGGGCCTACATGTGCATCTATGGCATGGAAGGCCCGGGCGGTTACCAGCTGTTCGGGCGCACCATTCAGGTCTGGAACACGCACCGGCAGACGGCGGACTTCATCGAAGGCAAGCCGTGGCTGCTGCGCTTTTTTGACCAGATCCGCTTCTATCCGGTGAGCGCCGAGGACCTCTCCGAATGGCGGCGAGATTTCCCGAGCGGGCGACGCTCCATCACCATCGAACCGTCCGAATTCCGCCTTTCGGATTACCGCAAGTATCTGGCCGACAATGCCGAAGCGATCAGCGCCTTCGAAGCGCAGCGCAAGGCTGCCTTCGATGCCGAGCGTGCCGACTGGCAGGCCAAGGGCGAGTTCGATCGCGTCTCTGCGCTCAGCGATTCGGACATCCCGGCTGAATCCGCAATCACTGTGCCCGATGGCGCGGATGTCGTCGAAGCCCCATTCGGCGGCAGCGTGTGGAAGCTTCTGGTCGCCACCGGCGATCAGGTGCAGGCGGGCGATACGATTGCCGTGCTGGAATCGATGAAGATGGAATGCCCGGTGCTCAGCCCCAATTCGGGCAAGGTCGTGGCAATGTATTGTTCCGAAAAGCAATCGTTGCAGCCCGGCGCGCCGATGTTTGCGCTGGAGAAAGCGGCATGAGCGCGTCTTTCCGCCAGAGCACGACGGACATCGCCGGGGCTGTAGGGTCTGGCACGACAAGCGCGGTGACCGTAATGGAAGCCACGCTGGAACGCATTGCCGCCTATGATGCCATACAGCCGCAAGTGTGGATCAGCCGGGCCTCTGCCGATGAACTGCTGGCGCAAGCGCGCGCGGTGGATGCCCGCGTGGCCGCAGGAGAACATCTGCCGCTAGCCGGTGTGCCCTATGCCGCCAAGGACAACATCGATGTGGCAAGCCTCGAAACGACAGCTGCCTGTCCGGCCTTTGCCTACATGCCCCAAGCCAGCGCAACCGTCATCGAACGTCTGACCGCCGCAGGTGCTATCTGCGTTGGCAAGACCAATCTCGATCAATTCGCCACCGGCCTTGTCGGCACGCGCAGCCCTTATGGCATTCCACGCAATGCTTCGAACCTGGCCTATGTCAGCGGAGGATCGAGTTCCGGCTCTGCGGTGGCCGTGGCAGCCGGGCTTGTGCCCTTTGCGCTGGGCACTGATACCGCCGGGTCTGGCCGCGTGCCTGCCGCGTTCAACCACCTGATCGGGTTCAAACCCACCAAGGGCCGCTGGTCCACCCATGGCCTCGTCCCCGCCTGCCGCAGCATCGATTGCATCACGGTGTTCACCGATGACACCGCAGGCGCTCGGCTGGTAGACGATGTGATCGCAGGGTTTGATCCAGCCGATCCATGGTCAAAACCGCTGGCCGATCACAATCTCGCCGCCAAAGTCATCGGCGTGCCCCGGCGCGACCAGCGTTTGTGGTTTGGCGATCTGGAATCCGAATACCTTTATGATCAGGCGCTGGCCAAGCTGGCGGAACTGGCAACAGTCGTCGAAATTGACATGGCCCCGCTGCAGGAAGCCGCGCTGCTCCTGTACAACGGGCCATGGGTGGCTGAACGCACCGCGGCCATGGCCAAGCTGTTGTCCGACAATCCCGATGCGGTCGACCCTACGGTGCGCACCGTAGTGCAGGCCGGATGGAACAAGAGCGCTGTAGAGCTTTGGAACGGCATCTACCGCATGGCCGAACTGAAGCGCCATGCTGACCAACTGCTGCAGCAAGTGGACATGCTAGTCCTCCCCACCACCGGCACAACCTATCGCGTGGACGAGTTGCTGGCCGCCCCCGTGGCGCTCAACAGCAATCTGGGCGCCTATACCAACTTCGTGAACCTGCTCGACATGGCCGCCGTGGCCGTGCCTGCAGGCCAGCGCGCGAACGGCACCGGGTTCGGCATCACGCTGATCGGCCCGGCGAATACGGACCGCGCCCTGATAACGGCCGCCGAGGCTTGGCTGTCCGCCGCCCAATTACCACCCCCACCCCCGCTCGATCTGGAGGGCAGAATGCAGACCGTGAAATTGGCCGTTGTTGGTGCTCATCTGGAAGGAATGCCGCTGCATTGGCAGCTGACATCGCGCAACGCCACCTTCGTGGGCGCATTCGAAACCGCGCCAACCTACAAGCTCTTTGCCATTGCCGACAGTGTTCCGCCCAAGCCCGCGCTGGTATTCAGCGAAGAGGGCGGCGCGGCCATCAAGCTTGAGGTCTACGAGCTTGGCGTGGCCGAATTCGGCAGCTTCGTGGTGGACGTGCCCCCGCCGCTGGCCATTGGCACAGTGACGCTGGCCGATGGCAGCAGCGTGAAAGGCTTCGTGTCAGAACCGCGCGCGCTGACCGGCGCCGAAGACATCACGCATCTAGGCGGATGGCGCGCCTATATCGCCAGCAAACCCTGATCCTCCCGCATTTCTTGCCGCGAAAGGCCTCTCCCATGCTCCGCAAGTCGCTTGCCGTTGCCGCCGCTACTGCTCTGTCAACCACCGCAGCCCAGGCGCAAGTGGTGGAACGGGCCCAAACCGTGCCCGGATTCGCCGATTTCCTTGCCGTGGATGGCGATTCAGTGTGGGCCACCAATCGCGGCCGCGTGGAAAAGTGGTCGCGCATCGGCAAAGTGGCCGAAGTCGCCATCGCCAAGCCTTGCGGCGCGATGACGGTGGAATTCGGATCGCTGTGGGTGGCCGATTGTGCCGCGCGCACGCTGGTGCGGATCGATCTGGAAACCGCCAAGATCGTGGCCACCATCCCCACCGGCATCGCCAACCAGAAGCAGGGTGAACTGATCGTGGCCACCGGCGCAGGCTCGGTCTGGATCGCCAGCAAACCCGAAGGCGCAGTGGCTCGCGTAGACCCCGCGACCAACACCATCGTCGCCAGCATCCCCGTAGATGCCGACACCTGGTACGTCACCTACGGCTATGACTCGGTCTGGGCCGTCAGCGCCACGCAGCAGACGTTGCAAAAGATCGATCCCAAGACCAACACCGTTGTCGCCCGCGCGGCCCTTGGCAAGATGCCAGGCTTCCTGGCCGCAGGCGAAGGCGGCGTATGGGTGCAGGAACAGGGCGAAGGCACACTGGTACGCGCCGATCCCGCCACCGGGCAAGTCGTGGGCCGCGTCAAAGTGGGCGAAAACCTGAAATACGGCGATATCGATGTGGGCGGCGGCAAAGTGTGGCTGCGCACAACCTTTGACCAGACCATGGCCGAAATCGACCCGAAGACGATGACGGTAACCGGCCGCTATGGCAAAGCCGAAGGCAGCGGCGCACTGCGCTACACCCCCAAAGGCGTGTGGACCAGCGCACATGACGTGCACACGCTGACCTTCTGGCCGATGACGGGGCTGTTGAGCGCGAAGAAACCCTGAACGGACAAATCGTTGCACTAAGTCAGTGTGTCGAACGGCACGATCAAAGCGCTCCAAGCTACCTGGACCTTCGGGTTCTGAACGTCGATGCCGCTTCCAGTCAGTAAACAAAGCGACCCTTTAACAAGGATTTTCGCCAAACATTCTTTATTGCAATTATAGACCCTGTTGGTTGAGCCAGACGACATGAGAATGTCATCTGGCCTTAGCCTTATTGCATCTTACAAAAAAACTTCTTGTTAAATCAGTACATTGCCGTGATCCAGTTGCCAGTAGGCAGTATCATGGCGGCCAGGCTGGTCATTTTGTGTATATAGCTTTGAATGACTGCGCGCTCAGCTTCGGCGGATAAACTGGGTGTTAACATAGCGCCGTCAGCCTTCGAGACAGTCACCGAAACACACCCCCGAATGCAGCGCACCTGCCGGTATTTTTTCAAGGATACTTGTTGATTGCGATCTGAAGTCCAGAAGCCTGCCCGGATCAGGGACCTGATGCAGCCCCCACATAATGAAAGCGCTGCGATGTGCTTAGGGTCAGGAATTGGTAATTGCGCCTTCGAGGTTTGAGGCAAAATGGCCCAGAACAAGGCGGATGGGCGAAGGAATAGTGGTTCTATTTCATGGCCATCCAACGCGGTGATAGGCCATTTTGGCCAAATCCCTTTGGGACGCTGGAACGCCCCCCTCCTTCTTTCCGCATTGCCTGCAAACTTCGGCCGAAACCCATCCTCAAAGGGGGTCGTTAGTGCTGGAGTTTGCAAATAGTAACGTAACGGCAAGGTTGCGGACTGGCACGCGTCATCCTGCAACTCCAGCGACCAAAAACTAACTTTCGTTCAAAACTCTCAGTCCTCATTGATCAGATTAACCATCATTTTCGTCTCATTTTGCTCCACTTGGCTCATATTAGTCCATTTTGAAGTATTAATATTGCAGATTTATTGGTTTTGGTTGTTCTCCTTGTAAAGGTAGATTGCCATATTAACGAAGTCCGGTTAACGCTGCACTGCAACAAGAACTGCAAGCTGCCCGAGTCTCTTATCGGTTCAGGCACTTGTGTATTGTGGGGTAATGGCGCCATGGCGAGTTTGGCTTATGCAAGCCAGCGCAGCAAAGTGCAGCAGTCGTGCGGCCCGCGCGATTTTGTTCTGCGCGCGTGCGATATTGCCTTGGCAGCCTTTGCGCTGATTTTCTTTTTGCCACTTATGGCGATAATTGCCTGCACCGTACTGTTTGCAGGAGGATCGGGACCAGTTCTTTTTGCTCACCGTCGGATCGGCAAGGACGGACAATACTTTTATTGTCTGAAGTTCCGTTCAATGGTGCAGGACGCAGACATCAGGTTACAGCAGCTTTTGCATTCATGCCCCGAAGCTCGCCTACTATGGGAGCGGGACCAGAAACTGCGCAACGATCCACGTATAACGCCGATTGGAAAATTTCTTCGGAAGACCAGTCTTGATGAGCTACCGCAGTTCTGGAACGTTCTTGTGGGTGACATGAGCATCGTTGGGCCCCGCCCCATAATCGACAACGAGCGCGCTCGCTACGGTCGCTACCTGCCCTATTACATCGGGGTAAAACCGGGCATCACAGGGCTGTGGCAGATCAGCGGCAGGAATGAGGTAAGCTATCGTCGTCGTGTCGCAATGGATGTGGCTTATGCACGCTCTCAATCCATCTCGCTGTACCTCAGGATCCTGATAATGACCGTACCTGCGGTGCTTCTCACGCGTGGATCGTCATAATCCGAATGCGAGGGTGAAACGCTTGGTACATGAAAATACGCCGCAAAAGCGCAGGCATCCCGAAATGCAGCGCTTCTTGAGGTTGAAAATCAAGACAAGCAGCCTTGCGAACGATTTATCCGCCCGTCAGTAAAGCCGGAAGCCTCAGCCTCCAACTTCAGGCAAGCATCCAACGTCAGGCCAGATTGCTAACCTGTCGTCGCAAGCCATACGAGCATGGCCCACATGCTAGCCGAAACGACCACTGCCACTAGCATATGCTCACTGTGGCGGAGAAAAGGTGTGGTAGAATTTCTACCGTTTGCGAATTTGAGTTTTGTCAGCCTGATCGATTTGACCGAGCTTTGCACTATGCGTGTTGTGACGACAACCTTGCCCATTGCGACCCTCTCTTTGACCCAGCCGTCTTCGCGGCTTCTCATTTTTCCGATGTAGCGTATCACAGCAAAATCGATGATGCCAGATTGTCGTTACGTTGCATGCTCAAGAAGTGCTCCCACTTAGGATCAATCGACCGTGCAGAAGCTAAGGGCTGAAGATGCGCCTGACAATCAATGCCCTGTCGACGCATCAGATAACGCCATCATGAACGATATGCGGGTGTACTCTCAGTCGCGCCGAAGATCGCGGCCAGGTCCTATAGTGGCAATATTGGCGATCATTGCCGTCACTGGCGCTATTCTGGCGGTAGCTTACCTGCTTCTTGCATCGCAACCTTCTGCCAAAGCGGACAGCCTTCCAAGGTTTGCAAACGACCGCGCCTCAGGCTTGGTCAATCCGCAAGTTCCGCTTCCCCGGGTTGATGATCTCGTCCTGATGACAATTGCGCCTGACGATGCGCGCGCTACCAACGCGAAGGTTCCGTTTTCGAATGAGCCGAACCCGCCAGCAGCGCCATACTTTTTTCCTACGACCGGATCAGGCTATGAACGTGCCGTAGACTGTCTGGCTGCAGCCGCCTGGTATGAGGCGGGGGATGATCTGATCGGCCAACAATCGGTCACGCAGGTCGTTATAAATCGCGCACGCCATCCAGCATTCAAGCCATCCATCTGCTCGGTAGTTTTTCAAGGCGCAGAACGGCAAACCGGTTGCCAGTTTACTTTCACATGCGATGGCTCGATGGTACGCCGCAAGCCTTCGCCAATTGCCTGGCAGCGCGCCCGCACCGTCGCCCGCCTTGCGCTGGCAGGTTACGTCTTTCGTAGCGTCGGCCATGCAACGCACTACCATACCAACTGGGTAGTGCCTTACTGGAGCGCCAGCCTCGACAAGATCGTCGCGGTTGGTGATCACCTCTTTTTCCGATGGGATGGCTGGTGGGGAACGCCAAGTGCGTTTTCGGTTCGACCATCAGGCAGCGAAGCGCCAATTTCCCGGTTGGCGAGCTTGTCACCAGTACACGCCGAAACTTCCGAAAATCCTGAAGGAATAGCACTGGCCGCAAACAGCGTTGGTACCGCCCTGCCGAATGGCGTCACTTGCGATAATGGCTGCACTGATGATGCAGGCTTGTTGGCCGAGAGAATCAGTGGTGATTCCAACATCATACTTGCCCGCATTACCGGAAAATATGACGGCTCCCGGTTGCCAATTCTGGCAGCAGCGCTTTGCGGTGTCCGGCCGCGTTGCGTTGTTATGGGATGGACCGACCGTGAGCGTATTCCGTTATCCCTCCCCGCAACTACGACACAATTGCAGAGCATGGACTTTCATTATGTTCGTGATCCGGCCTTGGGCGAAGCTCGTGCACGCTGGAACTGCGTCAGGTTCGCTGCAGGTGCTTCAGGACAATGCCTCAGTCATCAAGGCTTTGCCGGGGTTGCGACGCAGCCCATAAGCTAGGCAAGCAGATATCAGGGCGGTGGAATGGAGAAACGGGACAAGTCCGAACGATTCAACAGGTGCGCGCGCACCGACAAAGCACAAGTATGAAACGGCAAAGGTGCCGAACTCTGTCGGCCGCAAAGTTACGCGGAAGAGCAAATTCAGCGCCAGTGCAGCAGCAATCGCGCCAAACAGCACGGCCCCCGCGTATCCAAAATGGACAAGAACCTCCATCAGCGAGTTATGAAAATTGAAGCCACGCTTTCCCGAGATGCCGGCGAAATTCCAAATGATTTCCGCTTCAGGGTTGCCGGGATACCAGAATGCATTGTACCCCAAGCCAAGCGCAGGATGTGCTTGGATAACCGTCCACGCACGTGCCCAGATATATGTGCGCCCCGTCAGGGTCGCGTCCTTGCCGGCACTTGTCATCACGGTTTCCATCAGTGGCTGGAACCAAAGGTCCTGCAGCGCAAAAGCAATTGCGCAACCGCTCAGAATTGTCAGAAGCAGGATCATTCTTGCCGACAAGGGCAACACCCGCCCGGGCTGCATGCAAACCATGCCTGCAGTTGCAATGACAGCAGCAACAAGCGCCCCGGTCGAATCCGCTTTCAGCACCATCCAGATATCGACAGCCAGAATTGCCACGGCAGACAACACAAGCAGTGGTTGCCGGTTGCGCAGACCACCGACGATTGCGGCTCCTGAAACAAGGATGCCTACGCCAGAGGCATCGGCGGCAATGTTCTTGCTGGCCATGATGCCAACGAATGCCTGCTCCACAACCGTGGATCCCGCCCTGCCCACATCGACATAATTGCCGATCACAAGCGAAGCGATAGCATGCGCGGCAAAAGCAAAGAACAATCCAACGATGGCCTGATCCCGGCTCAAGGCCACTCCGAGGATTACGCCGACGATGATGGTTAAAAGATATTCGATGCCGTAATAGATCGTAAGTCCAGGAACATTGGACCACAAAGCTGAAAATAAAGCCCATAGCGGCAATATGCCAAGCAAAGCCAATGCAGGTGCCATTTGGCCAAGACGGTCGCGGCGGAAATAAAGGAAGGCAGGCACGGACGCTACGATGATCAGGGCGCTGACCGAACCAAGTAGCTGGACGAACAGCATCGCCGTCATCACGGTGGCAATCCAGGCCCCATCAAACCAGGCCAGCATGTCGCGAGCCCGGCCCACCGAGCCCAATGGGCGGGCGACCGTCCCATTGTCTGCAAATTCAATGCCATTTGCGCGCATCATATTGCCTTGCTTGCAGCAGTATCAGAAATAGCGTTCACCAATGCGGATAGTGTCGCCAGGGTTGATCCACACTGGCCGTCCTTTTTCGAGTTTCAGTTCGACTTCGGCACCGCCCGCCCGACGAATGAACACCTTCGACTTGCTTGCACGGTAAGTATATCCCCCTGCCGTTGCGATGGCCTGATCGACAGACAGGGCATTGGCATAGGGATACTGCCCGGGTCGGCTGACTTCTCCGAGAATATAATAGGGCCGATAACTGAGTACTTCGATCGTCACGCGCGGATCGATCAGATAACCTGCGGCGAGCTTGGCAACGATAGCCTGGCGAAGCTCCTCAACGGTCTGCTGTTTTGCCACGACGCTGCCGATGAGCGGAAAGGCAATGTCGCCTTCCGGGCCTATCGCATATTCTCCGTTTACCGATTGTTCACCGTAGACCGTGACACGAACCTTGTCACCCGCATCAAGACGGTAAACCGGCGGCGCAACGGCCGAAGCAACATCTGACGCGACACCCGACTGTGCCGCGCAACCAGAACACACCACCAGCGAAACCGCCACTGCCAGAACCAACCGAAAACTCATAGCATGCTCCCTCGGGGGTCGCCCCCAAACTCATTCACCCAAACCGATCCCGGCGCTTGGTCCCAGGCTGTGCCGCATCGTCAGACTGTGTATCCTCTGGCATTTCAGGACCAGTTGGTTGCCGTCTGCAAAAGAACGATCTGATCACAGTCCAGAATCACGGCCGAAAGAATGCCTGATTTATAGGCTCCTGTGTCAATACTGATGCGATTGGCGTGGACTTCTACATCGTTTACCACGTTATGGCCATGGATGATGATCGCGCCATGATCGACCGGGCTTTCCATGAACTCCCGACGGATCCACAACATGTCCTGCTGATCCTGCTTGTGCAAAGAAACGCCCGGACGGACGCCTGCATGGCAAAAGAAATACGGCGGTTCGTATAGCCGAACCGGCAAATCCATCATCCATTCAAGGGCATCGATCCCAATGCCGTCGCGCAGTCTTGCCGCGAAGGAAAAGCTGCCTTCTCCTTCGTGCGGTGGCGCCACACCCATGCTCTGGAGCATCGCATGGCCACCATGCGCCAACCAGAGTTTCTGTGCATTCTCATCGCCATGGGTGGCTGCAATGAAAGACTCTTCGTGGTTTCCTCTCAGCACCACGAAGTTCGGATAGCGGCGGCTCGCCTTACGCAACAGTTCGATTACTTGCGCACTACCCGGGCCGCGATCGATAAAGTCGCCGAGCACGATCAGCTTCGCCTGCTTTTCTGAAAGCTGTGAGATTTTTGCGTTGATTGCCGGAATGAGCGCTGACAGCAGATCCCAGCGGCCGTGTATGTCCCCGATCGCAACCAAGCGTTTTGACGGCGGCAAGCTGCTGGGCAAGATACCCCAGGCTTTGCGCATCAATGGCGGGAATACCCTTTCGACAACGCGTATACCCGCCCGATGGAACACGGGTGTCGGTTCTCGTTCTTCCGTCACCGCCAAGGTCATAGCTGATACTGGAGCACCGCAGCCAGAGGTAAATATCGTGGAATGTTGCAATGCAAAAAGCTAACATGTCTTGAGCCCTGTTGCAAAGGTCGCTGCATGATAAGCTTTCTGATTGCGAACTATAATGGAACGAAATTTCTTCGTTCGGCAGTAGATTCGGCCTTGAATCAGCGTTCCGTGGCAGTTGAAGTGATCATAGCCGACGATTGTTCGACTGACGACAGTGCCGATATTGCCTCCACTTTGGCGCGGAATGATTCCCGGGTTCGATTTGTCGCACTCGAATCAAATGGTGGCCCTGCTGCAGCGCGAAACGCCGCCCTCGAAATTGCACGCGGCGAATGGGTTGCGGTACTCGACAACGATGATCTGTTGCATCCTGATCGCTCTGCCCGCCTGATTGCCGAAGCCGAAGCATCCGCCGCTGACATGATCGCAGATGACCTCGTGCTGTTTGACGATGATGGCGTTCTGGCGCCCCATCGGTTTCTCGACCGTCGCAGGACCGAAACCAGCCAGTGGATCGGTTTGGTTGACTATCTCGAACAGACAAAAATGCATGGCCGCGCGCCAAATCTCGGTTTCCTCAAACCAGTCTGGCGGCGTTCCTGGTTGATTGACCAGAAGTTGCGGTACGACCAAAAGCTGCGCATTGCCGAGGATGATGACTTGTGCCTGCGCGCCTTGCTAGCGGGTGCGCGCTACCGGCTCTTGCCCGAGCCACTGTACTTCTATCGCAAGCATGGCGCTTCGATCTCGCACCGTCTGTCGCCTGACCATGCAGACCGGATGGTCGCGGCAATTGAGCAGCTTGCACCGCAATTCGTCGATCAATCACCAGATGTGCGCAAAGCGTGGTCCACGCGTAGCCGATCAATCCAGGCGGCTTGCGCCTTCTCGCACATGATCGATGCCATCAAGCAGCGCCAGCCAGGCCGATTGGTGCGCCATGCTCTGACCAAACCGATGGCGCTTGCGCTGTTCCGGCAGCCCATTGGCGCGCAACTGGCCCGCTTGTTTCCGCAGCACAAACCTTCAGCGGTGGCTTCGCTGAACAGCAAGGATGTGATCATAATCAGCCGCCAGCGAATTACTGGCCCAAACAACGGCAGTTCGGCTTACTTGCTCGCTTTGGCCGGAGCCGTGCGCGATGCTGGTCGCGTTCCGCATCTCCTTCAGCCATCTCCTGCACTGTTCGGTCGCACGCCATTCCATAGCCTTTCCCCGGAAATGGCGGTATTTGCATCCATCCGTACGCGCAGCACGGTAAGGATAGGTGACTGGCAAGTTGCGCTGTCGGCCGGGATCTGGCTGCGCGCAATCCATGGCATGGCGACACGGATCGCGGGAACATTTGGTCTGGCGCGGGGATTGCTCGCGGAACGCAAGGCACCATATGCCATTTCCACACCGTGGACTGTGCCGGATAAACTGTTTGTTGCGCGCCATGCCCGTGCGCGTGGTTATCGCCCGGTCGTGCTGCTGGACTATCTTTTTCAGACCGAGGCCCTGCCTTTCCTGATGGCTCCCGATGCACAGAGCGCTATCGTCATGCACGATCGTTTCAGCGCGCGCGCCGCCCAGTTCGATGCCAATGCGCAAGACAGCGTTGCGCTGCTCGATGAGGCTCAGGAAATTGCGTTGTTGGGTAAAGCTAGTGCGGTTATTGCCATCCAGCAGGATGAGGCAGACTTCATTCGCACACGCCTTCCCTCAACCCGGGCAATTCTGGCACCGATGGCCGCAGACGTGGCCCCCTCCGCCACCCCCGGTGACAGCCGCACACTCCTGTTCGTCGGCAGCAATACGGCACCGAATGTGCATGGATTGAACTGGTTCCTTGCAGAAGTATGGCCACTGGTGCTGCAAACCTGCCCCGATGCCTTGCTGCAGGTTGCCGGTAAGGTTGCTGACGCAATTCATGCAAAGCCGGCTGGTGTTGCGATGCTGGGGCTGGTTCCCGATCTGGCACCACTCTACGTCAACGCAGGTGTCGTCATCTCCCCTCTCCGCCAAGGATCGGGTCTCAAGATCAAGTTGGTCGAGGCAATCGCCCATGGCAAAGCCTGCGTGGTGACCAGCGTAACTCTGCAAGGTGTCGCCGATCTTCTGGGCGATGCTGTTATCTGTGCAGATGAAGCCAAGCCCTATGCCGAAGCAATCATCACGCTTCTGAACGCCCCTGCAGCACGGGCCGGACTGGCAGAGCGGGCACGACTGGCTGCCGAGGCCCACTTCGGTAAGAATGTTGCGTTCTCGGAATTTCGGGAGTGGCTGGTTTCTGCCAGCAATCAGGGTGCCGATCAGGTTTAATCTGATTTCGGCGTAACCGACCAAGCCCGGATGTAATCGATCTCCATTTGAGCGGGGAAACGGGTTTCTGTGTCAGGGTCACCCGGCCATTTTCCTCCGATCGCGAGGTTCGCAACGACATACATCGGCTGATGCATGTCCGCAGGCGTCGGCTCGCTAGCCGTCAACCTGTCATCAATGAAAAAGCTGATGCGGTCTGCTTGCCAAAGCATACCATAGTTGTGGAATTGCCGATCATCGGCTGGCCCGCTTATTGTGTGTGTTCCTTCCGAGCCGAACTTGGAATGCAGCGTCTGATAGCTGACGCCCGGTTTATCGCCATGCGCCTCGATAACGTCGATCTCTGGCGGCCAACCGCCCTTGGCCGGAAGCAGCCAGAATGCTGGCCAGACACCCTTCCCCCCGCTCCAGCGGGCGCGGATCTCGAAGTAGCCGTAAGTCTGGCTGAAAGCCCTGCGCGACGATATCAGGCCCGAGCTATATGCAACGTTGCGCAATTCGGTACGCGCTATTTCGGGCGGCTGAAGTGCCACATCGGTGACCACGATCGCCTTTTGAGCCGCTGACAGTGGCCTCGCCTCGATAGTCAAGATGCCGTTGGCGATTTTGAAGGGATCAATACCCAGCCCAAGAAAATCGCGGTCAAAGTACACTTGCCGCTCATGATTGTTCCACAAATTGCGCTTGGCAATTGTGGGTTCTTCCTTTTCGGGCCGGGCAAAAGTGAAGACCCATTTGCTGTCATCCACCGCCCTGCCTTCAAACTCGTCATCGAAAGTGGGGCTTGCACCAACTCCAGCCGGAGGGCCGGACGCAGGCTTGTCTGGTTGCGAAGGCAGGCCAACGACAAGGGCTGCCACCAGAATTGCCAGCGGGACCATGTATAACCATCTCCTTCGTAGCATCGAGATCAGGCCGGTCCGGCCAGCGGTTCAGTTGTGTGGCGGGGAAGCTTGCCAAACAGGACTTGGCCGATGAACCCGGCACCCCATGCCAGATGCATGATCGCTGCGGCCGCTCCGCTAAGCGCTGCACACCACGACCGAGCTCGCAAACCGATCATGGCACCGGTACAAAAGCATAGACCAAGCCAGCCAACCAGCGGCAAGGCCAGCACCAACCCAAGCAGGCCGCCGAACACCAGCGCCAGACATGCACATGCGCAGGCCATTGGCGCAAGCAGCGGCACCATCTGGCGCAGTTTTGGACGCATTCGGTGAAGCGCCAAAGTCTGCGCCCGTCCTTTGCCATAATTGCGGTATTGCTTCCACAAAGCTGCTGGCGTTCGCCGAGGATAGTATTCGATCATGCATTCCGGCTCCAACCAGATCCGGCCACGGCGTCCCAGCCGGTGATCGAGCTCGGCGTCTTCATTGTGCGACATCGCCTGATTGTAGCCGCCGGCGGCCATAAACGCCTGCACACTCATCAAGGCATGGTGCCCATGATCGACAAATCTACCCTTTGAATCGGCCGATCGATGGGCCGATCCACCTGTGCCAAGCACAGAGTTTTGCGCCGCAGCTGCCGCCTGTTGAAAGCACCCTTTGCCGATGGTGCGCATCGGAACCACAACCGATACCGCCCCTGAAGCTTCAACCGCGCGGCGCAAGTCTGTGACATATGTTTTCGGATATTTGCAATGCGCGTCGATCCGCACGAACCATGTGTGACCATGGCCGTATGTGGCGACCGCCCGGTTGATCCCCGCGCTCTGTATACGGTCTGGGTTGTGCATCAGGATAACGTGCGCGTCACGTTGTGCAATCTGCTCCACATGTTCGCGGGTACCATCCGTACTGCCGCCATCTGCCACAACAATCGTTGCGTCGGCACATTCATCGCGCAATTGCCGAAGCAATTCGGGAAGATGAACGATTTCGTCCAAGGTAGGGATGATCAGCAGCATCGGCGCGTTCATTCCTAATCGCCAACTCGCGATGATCCGGCAAGCGCGTCGATCAAGTCCACGCAATCTGTTTGGTTCGCGATCAAGGCCGACGAGGGAACCGCTGTTACGTCGGCGTGAAGTTGGTCGAACCGATCCTTGGTCATTGCCATTATTTCCCCAAGAACCGCTTCCTCAGCGTTATCGACGATCAAACCGACAGTGTGATCAGACATCCACTTGCCGATTTCGACCGTCCGAAGGCCGATCGGAACGGCACCATGCGCCAGCGCTTCATACAACCGGTTTGGCAACAGCCATTCCGAATTCAGCCCCTCCTCGAAGAAATCTATCGCCCACGCAAAATGGCACTCACTGTACAGGCCGGGCAAATCAGCGGCCGTGTAGGGGCCAAGATAGCTAAAGTCCGGCACGCCAGCCACCATCGCTTCAAAGTCTTCGAAAACCGCAGGCGATGGCCGCCCGGCGATCAAAATACGCACCTGCCCTTCAGACTGCCGGGCAAGACGCGCCAGAATGTCGAAGGTTTTGCGGCACCGCAGCATGCCGAACCACCCAATCACCCACGGCGGCCCCAAAGGCGCAACAGGTGATTGTGGCCTTATTTCGTGCGCGATTGGTTCGCCAAGCTTGAGCACTTTGTTTTCGACGAGGTGCACTGGCGGAAGATTGGTGATTCGCTGGCTAAAGTATTCGCGTATGAAGGCAGGCGACGAAGTCAGGACAAGATCTGTCTTCACCAGCAAGGCCTTCTGCATTTTCTGAAGAGTTTGTGCCGGAATGGATGATTCTATCAACAAACGATGGATATCAAGACATTCATACACAAGTCTTGCCCGAGGCGCCGCTGTGCGCGCCTTCGCCGCCAATGCGAAAGCCTCAAGATTTCGCCCGACCAACACATCTGCACCCGCCGCCACCTGCCGGATCGTGCCGGGGCGAAGCCATTGCCATAACACGGCAAGAGCCCGCTGCATCATCCGCGCATCGCCCGTTTGCCCCAGATCGACCACAGGAAAACCGTGCAACTCGGTCAGTTTTTCATGCCTCCGCCGGAAACCGGCAACAATTACGTCGGCTCCTCCCGCGCGGAACATCTGCAACCGGCGATCAACAGCGGCATCGTGCAAATCGTGGACGAAGTAAGCGATCCTCATATGCCCCCAAGGCCAGCGCGGTGAAGATACGGATGCCAGATTGCATGCTGCAATGCAAAAACGTATCGTCGAGGTAAAGCTGTGGCAACACCCTCTAGCGTATCAGCTTGGCTCAATTTGGCCCATTTCTCTAATCCAAGGATAGTATCGGACGCCAGACAGTTGTGCGATACCCGCCGCCACTTATGCAAACAGCGCAAGGATCTATGCCCAGAATTTCCATCGTCATGCCAGCCTACGAAGCGGAAGCGTCATTAGGCGCCGCTGTTCGTAGCGTCATCGCGCAGTCCTTTGCCGATTGGGAACTGTTGATTGTCGATGATGGATCAACGGACGGTACTCTAGCAATTGCCCGCGATTTTGCGGTGCAGGATTCACGTATCCGTGTGCTCACTCAGCAAAATCGCGGAGCATCGGCGGCACGCAACGTGGGCCTGCGCGAAGCACGCGGCGAATGGATCGGGTTTCTCGATTCGGACGATTGGTTCGATCCAAAATTCCTGCAATCCCTGCTTGGTATCAACGTAACACATCCCGATGCTGGCGTGCTCTACTGCGATTTCGCGTTGGTCGATGCCAAGGGCACTATTCAGGAAGAACAACGGGTTCCCGATCTGTCCGATCCGTTCGGCGTGCTGGCCAGGCACTGCGCTTTGTCGGTCCATTGTGCGCTGACGCGTGCAGACATCATGCGCAAAGCCGGAGAGTTTGACGAAGAAATCGTTATCAACGAAGATTGGGACCTGTGGCAGCGGATCGCACGGACTGGCACGGAATTCAAAGGCATCCGCGAAATTCTGGCATTTTATGTTACGCGGCCCAACTCGCTGTCGCGGCGCAAGGTGCAAGCCCTCGCCACAGACGGCATTATCGTGATCGAACGCATGTTTCGCCCCGATCCGCGTGTTCCGTCGGCAAATCCGCGATATCGCAACGGCTTGCCAGCCGAAGATCGTCTGCCGCTGTTGCTTGACTGGATCGTGATGTGTGCGGGGAATGCCGTCGCATTTGATATGGACGCTGTCGCCTTTCTTGATCTGGTCCCGGACATCGGTGATGCTTTCTTGTTCCCTCAAGACGCTGCCGGGTCGTTCATCGGCGCACTTGCATTTGCCAGGTGTTTGGATGTTTCTGGCCTAGCTGCCATATGGGATGATTTTGAACCGGGCGCAGACACCTTCTGGAAAGCCGTCGGCGTCAGGCTTGGCCACCAGCGCCCTGTCGACATGGCCCGCGCATTCCAACTCCGGCTTGTTTTCGGGCCAGTCGCCTGGGTTTCCAGATACCGTGGCCTTACAGTCCATGCTGTTGTGGTGGACATTGCAAAACCGCTTCCCGCTATAGATCCGGGTTCAGCCGACATTGTGCTGGTCGAACTTGTCGAGGGCGGCATCGCACTGGGATTGGTCACAACTCCTGCTGTCGGCACGCTTTCTGCGCAGATGCTGGCGCAGGCGATCAGCCGTAACGCGGCCTACTTCATCGACCGCCGAAAAACGATCAAGTCGCTACCAGCTTTGAAAAAGGCAGAACTTCTGGCGCACGCTACGCAAGATCTGCTCCGCAATCGCGGCTGGGGTATCAGGCGCCTGATCAGCAATGGTAGAACCCGTGCCGCTTCAGTGAAGCAGCGCGCAAGGGCGTCAGTTGTCCACGGGTTCGGGCAACTGCTTACGAGCAATTTGCGAGGGCCCGAAGCCTCACTGACGCAGGACGACAGCGTACTTGCCAGGCTTACAGCCGAAGCAATCGAAACCTGCGCGCATATCCCCGCAGCAAAGATGCCGGTCGCCCCAGCCGAAGCGCAATGGGATACCAGTGTGGAGGTCAACTCCGTGGCATACTGGGATCAGGTCTTCGCCACCGAGAACCCGTGGGCCTATGACAGTCCATATGAACAGCGTAAATACGAGCAGACACTCGAACTGATCCCCCGCGATCGCCCGCTGCGCGGGATCGAACTGGCCTGTGCCGAAGGGCACTTCACGGCCCAGCTTGCGCCACTGATCGACGATCTGCTTGCCACCGACATTTCACACACAGCCATCGGGCGGGCCGCGGCAAGGTGCAGAGCAGGAGGACAACCGCATGTCCGCTTCGATCAGCTCGACTTCTTCAACAACCCTTTGCCGGGCATGTTCGATCTTATCGTCTGCAGCGAAGTTCTTTATGAAGCCGGCACCCGAGAGAAGCTGAACCAGATTGCGCAGAACATCGCCACGCATCTCAATCCAGATGGTGTGCTGGTAACGGCCCATATCATCGAGGTAACCGAGGAGCGTGACAGGTCTGGTTTCGATTGGGGCGGTGTCTTTGGTGCAAAGTCCATAACCGAAGCGCTGCTTGCTACAGGTGAGCTCCAGCTTGAGGCCCAGATCGAGTGTGAACTCTATCGCGTTCAGCGCTATCGCCGAACCGCAAAAGGCATACCCTGCCAATCACGCAGCGAAGACATGGGCGCTCCACCCGAACGTGAATATGCATACCACGTCGTTTGGGGTGGCACCCAGTCCACGTGGAAGGAGGTTGAACACGAGCGCGCCCTCGCAGTCCCCGTTCTGATGTATCACCGCATTGCCGAAGCTGATGATGGACCGGAAAGTCTTGCGCAGTACAGGGTGTCGCCTGCCATGTTCGAGGCGCAGATGCGCTGGCTGCGCAGTAATGGATATCACGGCATAACGCCTCAGGAATGGTTGACAGCAGTGCAGGAGCGCCGCGCCATCAGCGGGCGCCCGTTCATGCTAACATTCGATGATGGCTATCGGGATTTCGCGACGACAGCGTGGCCGATTCTCGGTCGTTTCGGTATTCCTGCCACGGTCGCTGTGGTCACAGATCTGGTCGGCAAATCCGCCGAATGGGACCGCCGGTTCGGCAACACTGCTCCGTTGATGAGTTGGGAAGAGATTGCCTCGGTCGCAACAGAAGGTGCCATTATCGCCAGCCACAGCGCAAGCCACGCTCCGATGACGGCACTGTCCGGCACCGAACTGGTCAAGGAGGCCCTACGGTCCCGCGAGGCGATCCGCAAAGCCATCGGCAGCGCACCCGAAACAGTTGTCTGGCCATATGGAATAGAGGATCTTGCAGCAGTCCAGGCATTTGCAAATGCTGGCTACACCACTGGCTTCGGCACGCGAAATGCTTCGGCAACCATGCTTGACGATGTAATGCGGCTCCCTCGTATCGACGTGAATGGCTTCGATGATCTTGAGACATTTGCGTTGAACATTCGGCAGATGGATCAACAGACCGGGCGCCTGCACCGATCGAGCAAAGCATGACTTTGAAGGAAGCCGGTGTCGAACTGGACTCGGATGGTGGCACTGCCAAAAGAGTTACAGTCGAAGCACTGGAAGCATTTGACGAATTCGACGATCAGGGCACGGCCACGATCGATATGTTTGGACTGGCTTCCGTTGTGCGCGATGTGATGCCTTTCTGGTCAGGCATGATGTGGGCAGTTCCCGCAGTCATAGTTCTTGGCCTGATTGCCTCTGCCGCAGAGGGTGCGGGAATTGGCGTCGTGCTGTTGCTGCTTTCAAGCTTGTTAAACGGCGAAACCACCACTTCCCTTTTCGATGAGGGCATTCTCGATCAATTTGCGGCTTCGGTCATCGCAGTGACTGGTGGCCAAATCTGGGTGCTGGCCACGTTGACTGCTGGCATAATGGCTCTGCGCATCGCGGTCAGTGTCACCAACGATATCGTGACGACATTCCTTGAAGGTCGCATATCTGACCGCGTCCGCGTATCACTCTTTCAAAGTCTGGTCGCCATGCCGATGGAAACGGCACACGCGCGCCCAGCGGGTGATGCGCTGGTGGTCGTAAATCACCACAGTTGGCGGATTGCAGAGGCAACTGACGCAATTTCAAACATGGTTCTCAACGGCGTGATCGTGATAACGCTTGGGGGAGTAATCGTTATGCTCACTCCACAGATCGGTGCAGTTGCTGTCGCCGGCACACTCGCCTTTTCGTTCGCGCTCAGGCCATTGGCGCGCGCTTCTGAACGTGCGGGTGAGCAGGTGGCCGAAGAATCGCGCCAGTTGAGCATGATCGCACTGCGCACCTTGCAATCGATGAGGGCAATAAAGGCCTTCAGCGGTTCGAAGCGCCAGTTGCAGGCTTTTGCCGAACATTCCCGCCGTCTTCATGTGGCTGCCAATACCAGCGACCTGCTGTCGAGCATTGGCGGTTCGGCAAGCCAGGTAACCTCTCTCCTCCTTCTTGTGCTCATGACTTTGGTTGCACTTTGGCAGGGCCTGACATTGTCGCTGCTGCTGGCATCCGTCGGCTTGCTTTATCGGATGCAGCCCTATGTTTCTGCGTTTGACACTCACCGCCTCAGGCTCGCGGTTCTCGTTGCTCCAGTCCATGCTGTAGCCGAAATCTGTCGCGCCGCACCTGAGAGCATGACCCGGAGCGGGACCAGTGCCCCCTTTACCGGAATGAGCACGGGGATAAGGCTTGATAGCACCAGCTTCTGCTATCCCGGTCGGTCAACTCCTGCATTGAAACCCCTGTCCGCTGAGATACCGGCAGGAAAATGGACCTTGATCGATGGTCCCAGTGGGAGTGGCAAATCCACGCTCGTCAATATCCTGTTGGGCTTTCTCAATCCGCAACAGGGCAGCGTGAGTGTCGATGGCAGATTGCTGCAGGAGATCGACATCGACGAATGGCGGGCTACGCTTGCAGTCAGCGGCCAGGATGTGGAGCTCATCGATGGGACACTGGCGGAGAACATTCTACTCGGACGGCCAGATGCCGACCATGCCAGTCTGATCGAAGTGATGCAGGTTACCGGGCTTGATAGTGTCGTTAAAGCCCTGCCCGATGGACATGACGCACGCGTGGGCGATCGCGGCCTTACACTCTCGGGCGGGCAAAGGCAGCGCGTAGGCCTTGCGCGTGCGCTGATCACCGATCCGCAGATCCTGATCCTGGATGAGGCTACGAGCGCTCTCGACATCGCTTCAAGCGAAGCAATCATGGCTGCCATCGCCGACCGCATGAAAGGCCGGACAGTCATCCTGATAGGCCACAGAATTGACGAAGCGATCCCTGCCGCGCACCGGATCGATCTGGCATGACCGCCCCGGTCATCACCCGCATGGCGAGTTCGCAAAGCGAAACCTCAATAAGGTTCGGCGCGCACGCTGGGCAGTTCGATACACTCAAAACTTTCGCAGGCTCTTGGGTCTTTGCCCATTTTTCATGCCGCGGGCGTGAAAAGCCTATCAAAGCATCTGCAACGCCCCTTCCGCTATCCGCCAACGCTCATACGTGGCATCACGCCGGCGGCGGTTGCTTCATGGTACCGCGCTGGACAATCATCCGCCAAAGATGTTGCCAACTGTGACATTGGTCTCGGTCATCATCCCGGCATACCGCAACGTGACCACGCTTTCGCGTACGCTATCAAGTCTGCTGTCCCAGAAGCACAAGACTTGGCAGGCGATTGTTGCTTGCGACGGGGCTACCGATGGAACGCTGGACATTGCCCGTAAGGCGGCCGAATACGACCGGCGTATCATGGCGCTCGATCTGCCTCATCGCGGCCCTTCGGCCGCGCGAAATGCCGGCATCGAAAAGGCCAGTGGTGAATGGCTCCTCTTTCTCGATGCGGACGATACAGTTTCGTCTCGTTTCATGACCCACATGCTTCAAGTTGCCGCACGCAACCCCAGCGCTGACATAATTGCTTGCGGATATGATCGCTTCGATGAACTTGGCCGCAATTGTGGAAGTTTTCCGCCGCTTCCGCTGGACCTAGATGGACTTGGCATCTGCGCCGCCGGCCCACCGGGCGCGATCCACAGTTTTCTAGTACGCAAAGTAGCAGCAACGCGTGCGGGCGGTTTTGACGAAAGCCTCCAGACCAATGAGGACTGGGACTTCTGGCTCAGGCTCGCCATCAACGGCAGCCGCTTCGCCACAACGCCCCTCAGGCTTTCCCATTACTGGTCCACGCCCAATTCCCTTACCCGCAACATGCAGCAGATGGTGTGCGATTCACGCCAGATGATAGAACGTATTCGCAACCTGAAAATCCACCCCCGCGAGGGCCTTGAACAGTTCGATACCAGCGCCTTCCCAGTCGATGATCTGGTTTTGCGCAGTTGGATGTGGAGTGCTGGTGTCGCCATCGGTCAAGGTCGCGAACCACCGCCTGAATTTGACGATCTAACGCACGAAGTCGATTGTCGTTACCAGAAGCATGAGCTTGTGCTGCGTCTCTACAACGGCCTGGCCATAGGCAGCGGAACGGGCTTTGTCGCACTTGCGCAACGCTGGACAGGTCTTCGCGTCGGGGTCGAAAGGCTTTTGGCAACCCTCAGCGATCATACTCGTGCGCGTGAAACGACACGCCCCATTGCCTACGCATTGCAGAACCTGATTGCTCGCAATGGTCATGTTAAAGGGCAAATGGACTTTGGCTTGGTGATCGCTGTCCCATTGCGGCTGAAGACTATGATTTGGGGCTACCGGCCGCAGACCAACGCCGATCAGATCGTCTTTCAACTGCCGTTTCGCCCCGTCAGCTGGTTCAGTTTCGATGGCCCACTGACCGGGCCTTTGACCGGTCGCGATGTGCGACACATCATCGGGCGCAGCATCACGACCCGGATAGAGCAGCGGCTGGTGAAACGCCCCGTACTGTCCGCGCCAACTCGCGCAAGGCTGGCGCGAACACTAGCGCTTATCCGCAGACTCCTGCCAAAAAGGGCAAGGCCCAATGCTGCAACCCGGATTCCAGACAGCGCAAGGCCGATAGTACAAAAGGTCGAAGCCGAAATCAGCAGCGCACGCTCTGTCGCAAACCACGCATCATTGGCCAGCGCTGCTCAGCACCCGGATCATACCTCTACCGCTGCTGACTGGGACCGCTTTTTTGAAACTGACAATCCATGGCGCTATGACAGTGACTATGAGCAGGCAAAGTATGCACGCACGCTATCGTTGATCCGCCCGAAGGCAGACGGTCACGCGCTAGAGATCGCTTGCGCCGAAGGGCACTTCACCGCGCAATTAGCCCCCCTGTTCGACAAGCTGACTGCGCGAGACATATCCGCCCGTGCCATATCACGGGCCCGCGCCCGCACCGCTGCGTGCAACAACATCACTTTCGAACAGGCCGACGTCTTTCGAACCGGAATTTCGGGCAGCTTCGATCTGATCACCTGCTCGGAAATGCTCTATTTCGCCCCATCGGTCGAGGCAGTCGCGCAACTGGCCACGCAGATCGCAGCAGCCTTGCCTGTTGGCGGGCAGTTCGTCCACGCCCATGCGTTCCTTATCGATGAAAGACCTGATCGCACCGGCTTCGATTGGGATGGCACCGCAGGAGGGGATCGCATCTTCAGCATCCTGTCCAACACCCTCGGCCTGCACCACGTTCGCTCCATCGTCACCGATCTTTATCGTATAGACCTTTTCGAAAAGGCCGACCCGGCACAGCTGCTGCTGCCCGCGCCCGTTATCCAGGAGTTACCGCTGGAATGTGACCTGCAAGACCGCGTCGCCGCCGATGTCATCTGGAATGGTGCCGTCATCACCCGGCGCGCCGCCTTGCAGAAGCTCACCAACCGTCACGTTCCCGTCCTGTTGTTCCACGGCGTGCGCGGGATCAGGACCGATCTTGCCGAAGAATCATTCCGCCTGACATCCAAAGAATTAAACCACTGCTTGCGCCAGCTTCGGCGCCACGGCTATCGCTCGCTCGACATGGCCGAATGGGATCGCGCCGCGCGTTACAGCGGCAGGCTGCGTGGCAAACCGCTGTTGATCACCTTCGACTTCCTCGATCGCGCACTGATTGAACACAGCTGGCGAACCGTACTGCGCAACGGCTTTGCAGCTCACGTCTTAACTACGCCTGATGAGCTGCTGGCCGTTGCCGGCAACGAAGCGACCGTGCATCGCTGGATCGCCAGCGGCCTGACCTTTGGCAGCCGCCTTGATGGCCGCGCGCCCGATACTTTGCCCTCCACCGAATTGCTTGAAGTCGCCGCTACATCCCGCCTGCGTCTGGAGGCAATAACCGGCACGCCGATCACGACTGTGGCCCCCCCCATGGGCATGGCCGATAGTCGCATCACCGAACTTTTGCGGATCGCAGGCTACACCCGCTGCTTTATGGACGACGGCGGCCCAGCTCCGCTTGCCGGACTGGAAATGCAGACGCCAAGAATTGACATGGCAGCAGATCGATTTGCCGTTGAGTTACAAAACATTCTTGAAAATGCCCGCGAAGATTGACGCGTGTTGATCACGAGGATTTGTCCCATTCTGGATGCACTGACCCTTTGAATGCTGCACTGCACTATACAAGACTATGGTACTGAATTATCGTCAACCCAGAAGCAGGTAAGCCAGAATTACAGGGTATTTTCGAGGTCATGAGCAGCATTACTGATCGCGTGCTGCGTGGCACCTTGTGGGTATCGCTTGCCCGGTTTGCGGTGAATATTCTTGCGATCATGAGCACGTTCGTGCTCGCCTGGTTTCTTGGCCCCGAAGATTTCGGTATCGTCGCCATCGCCAGCACAGTCATTTTCATCGTTTCGGTGTCGACCGAATTGTCACTTTCATCTGCGCTCGTTCGGCATGCGGCACCAGAAGAATCCCACCTAAGTGCAGCATGGACACTGAACGCAGTACGCAGTCTCGCTATCGGACTTCTGACCTGTGCGATATCTTGGCCGATTGCGAATGTTTTCGATGACCAGCGTCTTGTCCCGTTGCTATGCGTTTTCGGGGGTAGTCTGTTCATTTCCGGTTTGGCAAACCCGCGGATAGCCATCGCTCAGCGCGATCTGCAATTCTGGCAGGAGTCTGTCATCCAGATAGGCCAGAAGCTGGCCGGTCTGGTCGCATCTTTCAGCTGGGCCTATGCTTTCCGCGATTACTGGGCTCTGGTTGTCGGATCTGTCGCCTCGCAGGTCACCTACTTGATCCTTTCCTATGTGGTCATCCCGTTCCGCCCCCGTATATTGTTTCGTCACTTCAAAGAGTTCTTCGGCTTTTCAGGTTGGCTCCTCGCCAGTCAGATCGTCAACACGCTGAATTGGCGCTTCGACCAGTTTCTAGTCGGCAAAATGTTCGGGGCAGAGACCCTTGGCACCTACAACATGGGCAGCACTCTTGCACAGATTGCGACCCGCGAAGCGATCCTGCCGCTGACCAAGCCACTCTTTCCGGCTTTCGTCGCGATACGATCAGATACCGCGAGGTTAGCTGGAGCATATCTGCGCGTACAGTCAATCGTGACGGCTGTTGCGCTTCCTGTCGGGGTGGGCCTGTCATTGGTTGCCGAGCCACTGGTCCGGCTCTTCCTTGGCTCGAAATGGATTGGAAGTGTTCCCTCGCTTCAGGCCATTTCGATCATCGGGGGGCTGCAAGCGCTCGGCATGCTGGTGGGTCCGCTGGCGATGTCGCTCGATCAAACCCGCAGCCTTTTTCAGCGCGATATCGTGATTCTGGCGGTCAGACTTGTCGCATTAATCGGGGGAGCCTTGCTGATGGGGGTTCCCGGTGTCATAGTAGCCGTGGTGGCAACGGGTCTTTTCATACTTTTTCTGAACCTTGTATTCGTGAAAAGACTGATTCAAATAGCAGTTTTTCACCAAATCTTTGCGAACAACCGAGCTTTGGTGTCAGTATTGATCATGGCGGTTTTTGTAGTCTCGGGTGATCTGTTCACTCCAAAGGGAAGCGATTGGTTATCTCAAGTGATCAGGCTGGCGTCGCTGGTTGGGGGAGGTGCCGTGACGTATCTGACCTCAATGGCGTTTCTGTGGAGAGTGCAGGGCTGTCCAGCAGGTCCTGAATCTGAAGGACTGGTCGTTCTGAGAAAGGTCCTGAGCAAGGTATCGCACGCAACCGGGAAGACCATACCGTAAAGGCGGATCGGACAATCTCATTCAGTTCTAAAACTGTCTGGTTTGCAATTCTTTCGTGGAAAAGGAACAATTGATGAAAACTACTTCCCGAAATCCCAGCACTCTTACAATCCCCGATCGTGTAGCACAAAAGTTGATCCGTATGGCGGTAGCAACGCCTTTCATACCATCCCCACGACGCTATGACATTACAATAAGCACTAAGCACAAGTTTGTATGGTTTCGTAATCCCAAGGTCGGGACGCAGACCATTTTTAATCGTCTCGCTGACGATGCGGTTGAATTAGAAGTCGATAGTCCTTACGGAATTCACTATCTTCCAAAGCTTTATTCTGAATATTTTAAGTTCGCATTCGTCAGGAATCCCTGGGATCGTCTGGTTTCTGCGTGGCACAATAAGGTGGTTGATCGGAATTTTTATAAATTCGATGAAAAAACACATAGCGAACTGAAGGATTTCTCGAATTTCGTCGAGTGGGTGGAAGGTCTGGATCAGAAGACGGCAGATATTCACCTGCGGCAGCAAGTCACAATGATTGATATTGACAACTGCGATTTTCTGGGTCGCATGGAGAACTTTGAGAAAGATCTCGGGACTGTCTTCGACATCATTGGCCTGCCTAACAAGAGCCGTAGAAACGAAAACGTTACCTTGGTTCGCAAGACTTACCGTGAATATTACACTGATGATTTGAAAGATCGGGTCGAAAAAATTTATCGCAAAGATATCCAGATCTTCGGATATCAATTTTAACGCAACTCACTTTAGTCTGATTAAAGTTGACTGCGGCGCAGGTGGATCGGTTTGTTCCCATCCGCGCCGCACCGTATCGTGCGCGATGCGCAGAACCTCGCGCCTCCCATCCTTCCTTGCATAGACCCGAACGGTCGATCAAACCGCTCGTTACTCTTGAGAATTCGCCTGAAGTTGCAACCACAAGACCGGCCTGTCATCGTTGCAAACGCCTCCAAGGATGAAGGGCAACGTAACGATCGTGATCTAAGTCAATGCCGCCTGCGCAGTAACCGCGCTGCCACGCGCCGGCCAGTACGGATCCATAACAGCAGCCACCGTGCCAAAAGCCCTGCCCGCGCCTCTGCCATCTCTGGCCATAGTGTCGGCCCATGACCAAGGTTGAAACGTTGGCGCCACCGATAGGGAACAAGTTGCATCAACGCGGTGTTAAGCCGCCAGGGCTCCGCAATGGCATGGGCTCCAGACTGTTTGCCGTCAGTTTCGGCCAGCAGTTGCGTTAGACCCGCAAGCTCATAGCGGTGCGCTTGCGATACGAAGTGCCTTAACAGCGTATCTGTCAGAACAGTCACCTCGTCATTGCTGCAATCTGAAAGAAAAATGGTATCGGCGATACCCGCAAACTGAGCGATCCGGTCGGAGAGGTTCTGTGTCGCGGCTTGACGGACATTCGATACATCGCCTTCGGTTGCGCAATAGTTGCCGTCCGCAGTGCGGGCATATCCTGTCGCAGAACCATGCGGCGCCAATCCCATCAGATGTTCGACAAGAATTCGGCGGTCGAACACAAAGTTTGCGCTGCCATTGCGATCGAGACACCATGCCTGTTCGTAAAACATGGCTGAAGCCGGCCCTGCTATCGCTTCGGTCACGCGATGCAACGAAAGTGCAAGGTAGGCGCCTTCGCCAAATCCATTAGGGCCGTGGGCGTCGAGTATTGATTTGAATGCAGCCTGAAGATTGAGGAACCAGCCAACATCGAAAATCAGAAAGGGCGTTCCATCGAACATGCCCTCTTGTCGAAGGTAACCGACCACGTTGGCGCGGCGCTCCTCCAGTTCTCTTTGGCGCACATCGGAAAGTTGCACGTTGTCGATGGCCGAGACTAGCGCGTATATGGCCGCGTCATCACGTAAACGCGTGTCTGGCAAAATACCGATGTCGCCACTTGCCAGGCCGGGCTCCACCTCGGCCCAAAAATAGCCCAACCGCTCAACGATCTGTCGCGCCGTCAGGTCACTCCAGGATTGCTTGATCCAGAATGCGCCAAAGGCACCCAGATGGGGAATGGCGGCAATAAGTGAGCTACGCGACAGCCGGACATAACGAACGTCGATATCCTGCATTGCCGTGGGCATGCAAGACGCCGCGCGCCAGGGAACATAACCGTCGCGCGCAACAAAATAGATGCGCTTTGTTCCGGCATTGCGCGCCAGTTGCGCGGTCCAGCAGGCGATCAGCACGCCTAACGGTCCCAGAAACGCAGTAACCTCGTCACCTGCCCGTGCCGCACCGCTCTGAAGTCGGGCAATCCGCATCGCTGCCGCCATATGCGATGCCGCCATACCTACACCCGGTGCGGCCAGCACGGCCTTCTCAGCGGCGTTCAGCCGTGTATCAGGATAATGTTCCGCATTGATCCCGCGACGGCGTGGCTGATTGTAATCACTAGTAAGATTATCGCCCAGATGGAATAGCTGGCTAGCTGAAATCCCTTCGCTGATCAGAACATGGTCAAACAGCCTGCCGCTATGCTTCAGCAAACCAATTTCGCTCGATGCGTAAATCTCGGCTTCGTCTGTGCATAGATCGAATTTGGACAGCCATCGAAACAAGGTCTGGCAACGGTAATAGATGTCGGAAATGAAGATTACCCGGTGACCTGCAGCCCGTAAATGCGCGATCCGCTCTGCTATTGCAGGGTTGGGCAACAATTGCTCTTCATCACAGGCAATCTCGATTGCGCAATCTTCTGCGCAAATGTGTCCGGGCATCAGCCGAGCAAGCTCTGCCCATACCGCCTCGATTGTGCAATCTTCAGTGCCTGTGGCTGCATGAGCCCGCGCGTATGCCAGATCTCTGGCCGAGAGGAATGTCTCCACGAACCGTTTGCGATTGCCGGATAAGCATTCCCGCTGGGCCAGACGTTGGCCGACAAGCTTGATGACATCGCTCGAAATAGCAACTTTGCGGACGAGCACGGTGTCAAATACATCGAAGGAATAGACTTTGGTCATGCGCCAGCCATCCCGCCAAACCAGCCTGCCTGCATCGCGCAGTCCTTCATAAAGCTGCCAGTCTCAGACTCTGCTCGCGCAGCCATGAATGACGTTTGCCATGCCCAGATGTGCCCGGCGATGCCCAAAAAGCGCGGACTTTATCGAAAGCCGTGGACGTTGCGCACCGATGACGATTTTCTCACGCTGCCAAGACAAGCCTGCAGCCGCGACGGCAAAACTTTGCGGCAGAATGCCAGCGAGTTCAGCCGAAAAAAGACCAATCAGATCGGCATGCGGAACTGCTAAATCGGGCACTGAAGGCCCCCGCTGGTCAGAATGCATATCGCAGACCCAGCGTCGCGCTGTTTGCGCTGAACTCCAGAGCTCTGTTATTTGAAGAGCTACGAGCCACATGGCGCAAATTGAACGTCAGTCGCAACCGGTTGGTCAGATAATAGCGCGGCTCAAACGAGAATTCCCGTTCGCGACTGTTGCCTATATTGGTCCCGGTCGCCTCTGCCGGGTTAATCCAGGCCAATCGGGCGCGCGCAGAAACAATGAGTTTGCGAAGAAGCTCGTGATCCACTGACAGACGCAGTTCGTCACGCAAGTTCCCTGCAGTGTTGGGTGAGACCGTTTCGTCTATGTTGCGTTCGCTGTCGAAGCTGACAGTGGTCAAAGGCGTTGGGTTCCAGCGCACAGTCGCAAAATAGGCAAATGCCTTCACGTCCTTCACCGCCGGATCGGGATAGCGGAAATTAAGATAACCGATCCGAATCGTCGCTGTGATAAGTTCATTCAGCTCGCGCTGCACGCCGACTTCAAGCCGCGTACTGTCAGCGCTTCGGTCTAAGCCAGTCAGAGGGTCGAAGCCTGAATCGCCACGACGCAAGGCATAGCGCCGCGCTTCATACGAAAAACGTGAGAAAACCTGGGTGAACGGGCTAATATAATACCCAGCCTGTAGACTGCCGCTGACAATATCAAAGTTGCGGAAGGATTGATCGAGGTCCCGACCATTGGTCAAAAGAACATCGTCATACTTCCATTGGCGCACCCGCCCTTCGAAACCAAGGGCAAGATTGCCAAACCTCTGATCCAGTCTGATCCGGCCTCCAAGGGTAGAGAATGTTGCTCGCTCAGCGCTTGTCTGAATGCTGCCAAGATCTCCACGCCGCTCTGCCTGGCGCACAAGGTCAGCATCGAGACGCAGACGGGTCTGGCTTGAAACATCAATGCGCCCACTGGCCGCCAGGGTATACTCGCTAGCGTCTTCGGACGAATTCTCAAGATATGCCACACGCTGGAAGGATCCCAGCAGGCGAATCTGATGAACGTTCCAGTTTGACTCCACTTCGACGTGCGGGCGAACCGTCAATATGCCGTCGGATGTAGTATTGGAAGAACTCGCCAGGATATTGTCGTTATAAGACATCTCTGCATCAAGCATCGGCAGGATTGTAAAAGCGCCTGCACGTATTCCGTCCTCGCGCAACCGGGCTGCCTCTCGCGAGCGCACATCATCACCGAGGGTATCACCGCTTTGCCCAAATGCTGGCGATACCAAGGCTACCTGGCAGGTGCTTACCAGCAAGGCAAACGCGCCAACTTTGCGTGTCTGATCTAATGACAATTCCGTGCCCCCCAGCGTTGTCAGTTTACGTAATAACCGCGAAACTGCCTTTGGTAGTTATACATCTCATTATGGCCAGCACTACCTGCCTTGCGAATATCAACCTGACTAAGCGCAACACCGCTGATCTTTGCACCCGCGCCAATCAGGATTTCCAGTGTCGCCTCTACCGCGTCGAATGATGTCTTGGCCCAGCGAGCAATGACGAGAACCCGGTCTGCCGCTGCGGCAACCACGCGCGCATCGGCAACGCCCAAAACGGGTGCCGTATCAAGAATGATGACATCGAAGCGCTGGCGAAGTTCGTCCGTCATTCGCGCCATGTTCTCCTGCGACAGAGGATCTCGTGCATCGCTGGGCGGAGTGGAAGTGCCCAGCAGGTACATTCCGCTTGGCTCATGCAAAACCAGGGCGTCATCAAGCGACACTTTGCCAGCAAGGTATTCGACAAGCCCGGGCCGAGGCGCATTGATCAACAGCGCACTTGAACCCCTGCGCCGCAGATCGCAATCTACCAGAACGGTGCGCACTCCGCTGGAAGCGACGACGCGTGCTAGGCAGGTTGATGTTGTAGTCTTGCCTTCCTGTGGAAGAGCCGACGTAATCGCGATAACGCGACCACCATTTTTCGTCTGGTCGCGGCCACCTCCCAACATCATCACTGCCTGCAGCGAACGGAAACTTTCGGCAAAAAGCGAGAACGGGTGCGAAAGCACGTATTCCTGGGGTGGTTCAGCCGCGGCGACGCCGTTGAGCGTTGAGGCGACGTCGGGAATAGCCCCTGCATAGCGGATGCGCAGGCGCTTCTCTACGTCGCTCTTCGTGCGGACATTGCCACGCGCGTATTCCGCAATGGCAATCGCGGCAAGGCCGGCCAGAACGCCACCAACCAGGCCGATTACAGCTGCCAAACGGCGGTCGGGGAAGATTGGGCTTTCCGGTGCTGCGGCAGAATTGGTCAGGCGGGCATTGGCGGCCTGCAACCCTTCTTGTGCAGACGTTTCCTGCAGTCGCTTGAGGAAGGTTTCATAGATGCCCTTCGCAGCTTCGGCGCGCCGTTCAAGCTCCATCAGGCCAACCGCGGCGGAATTGTTGGCCGCAAGCGAACCATTTGCACGCGCCCGGCTTTCGCGCAGTGATGAAAGGCGCGAAGAGGCGACGCGAACATCTGCTTTAAGGTTGGACAAAATACGGTCGATTTCCTGCTGGATTTGCGAACGGATTTCGGTGAGTTCACTCTTTGCGCGGTTAAGGTCGGGATGAAGTGGACCGTACCGTGACGACATTTCGGCAACTTTAGTGCTGGCCGCAGCCTCGCTTTGCCGCAAGCTGCCAATCGTGCCAGAACCCAGCGCTGCACCGACATCGGCTCCACCACCACCTGCTCGAAGCTGCGCTTCTGCAGCGGAAAGGCGCCCTTGCTTTTCGGCAAGTTCAGCCTCTGCCTCGGAAATCTGCTGATTGAGCGTGGAAATCTCCTGCTCGGCCATTGTGGAGCCTTGCGCACTCATCAGGCCATTGCTGATCTTGTACTGCTGCAGAGCCGCATCGGCTTTTGATGCTTCGGCCCGCAACTCCGTCGTTCGCGCGGCCAGAAACTTTCCAGCATCGCTGTTGGCGTTTACCTTGGCTTCGCGCTGCGCAACAAGATAGGCGTTTGCAACAAGATTGGCTGCTGCCGCTGCAAAGGCGGGATCACTGGATTGGGCCGTCACGTCAATCACGAACGTCACCCCCACTCTTGCCACAGTAATGCTCTCCAGAAGTTCCTGGGCAAGCAGTTCGCGATCAGCAGATTTTGACCGGGGATCGGTTGGATAGCGGGTGGCATAGAGCATAGCCGCACGGCGCGCGATCTCAGGCGAGCCGATAATGCGCACCTGCGTTTCGATCGCCTCGCTGTTGTTTGCCATATCGCGGGACACCGCCTTCACATCGACGACGTTCGGACTGTCAATCTCCACGAGCAGGCTGGCAACGCTTTCGTAGATTGGCGTTCTGGTCAGTGTCCAGGCGGCTACGGCAGTGACCACGAGTCCGGCAACCACCAGGAAAAGCAGCAGGTTGCGGCGGAATGTAAGCCACAAGACACGAGGATCAGGCAAGATGGCTGGCCGCGTAGCAGTCGAGGCGCGCGGATCCTCGACCGGATCGAGCGCTGCGTTTTCACGCGTCAGTATGCCATTCATGGGTGTGCGTCCGCCTCAAATGCGATAGGCTATTGGCACCGTTCTATTGTGCACCTGCAACAAATGCAAACGCTCTACTACGGGCGCTGTTGCAATCTGGACTGATTGTTCTGAATCGGATCAATTTCTTTTTTTGTACTAAGGACGGTACCTGCCAAATCACGTGATCAACTGCTTTTTTGCTTCGTCAATCCATCTGCAAGCCTGATGGCAAACGCAACGATTGAGAGCGTCGGATTTACGTGCCCGCCGGTGGCCATCACGCTGCCGCTACAGGCATGCAAATTCGCAGTGCCATGAACTTTAAGATTCGCATCGACCACGCCATCAGCAGGCGACGCGGCCATGCGAGTTGCCCCAAGGTGGTGATGACTGTCGAGCATGAATTCTCGGGGCAAGGGTTCCTGCTCCATGACCCCGGCAACCGGCACCGCATGGCCGAGACCTGCGCGGTTGATCCAATCGACCATCAATGAAGTCACGCTGGCAAGCGTACGACGATCGCGGGGCGAAATGCGCCAGTCGATCACGGCTTCCTTCATGCCATTGCGATCACGCCGATCGCGCAGAAGAATGCGGCTGTCGACGCAGGGTTCCTGTTCAACATCAAGCGTGATCATTCCGCCCACATGCCCGAAAACTGGATGCAAGCCTGCGATGCGATGGAGGAGCGAACGGGCAGAGCGTTTCACGGCAAAATCATCGAATCGGGTGCCGTAGCGCCGATAGTCGATCCATGCAGCGGCGTTGAGCAATTCCTTGCTCTGTTGTGCCTCTGCCGAAAGACTGACGCCGGTCTGAAAGTGCTGCCCTCTTGGCTTGCGAAAGCGGTTGAAACCCTGCTGAAGAACGACAGACTGGTGCGGCGCTGCTTCAATCGTTGCGGTTACTGCCCGAAAGTGTTGCATGAAACAGCGCCCAAGCATCGGGATCACTGCGGCGAAACGGATCGGCTCGGCTTCGGCAAGATTAAGAAGCAATCGCGTGGTCTCTACCCCGCCACAAGAAAGGACGAAATCGTCAGCTTCAACCACCAGTTCCCGGCCGTCGCGAGTCTTGAGCCTTGCACTCTTCACCCTGTTGTCATGCCATTCATTCACGCCGGTCATCGTCGTATGGAGCAAAACGGTGACGTTGGCGGATCGGCGAAAAGCCTTTTTTACCCGGGTTCCCCAGTGTTGGAAGCGTTCACGTCTCATCGCCCAGTGGCGCCAGGCATAGGGCTCTAACGACGATGGCCGCCCACCTAACGCTGTTAGCGTGGAAAGCGGCGGGGCTTCATCCTGCCAGCCGGGCGCAAACCCGCACCAGCGCATCGCGCGGTCCTCGAATTTTGCCAATTCACTCCATTCAAGCGGCCAGCCACTGCGGTTGATCCAGGGGCGGGGTGCCAAGTCTATTGGATCGAGCATGCCAACGCGACCGGTCCAATAGCGTGTAAGCCCGCCAAGCGCATGGAACTGGTCCGTGATTTCGTCTGCCGGCTCGCCGATGGATTCGAAAAAAGTGTCCGGCTGAAGATCCTCGTCGACCTCAAGGCCGCCTGCCTCGACAACAAGTATCTGGCGCTTGCCATCATCAAGCTCACCGGCCAGTGTCAGGCCGGCTGCACCGGATCCGATGATGACAATATCAACTGAAAAGCGGGTTTGCTCGATCTGTCTGCCATCAATAATCATTTAAATTCGCCGGATCCCAATTCGGATTGAATGGAAGCTCTCCCGACAGAAGCTCAGGCTGAAAACCGATCGCCAGCCTAGAATATTTCCATATTATGTCCAATGCGACTCGCACAATTTCTGAAACAACTACAGGATTAACCTGTCCAATTGGGACAAATCCAATCAAGTGTCTGATGCAATGTGAAAATCAGACTGAGAAAGCAAAAATCGGTCGGCCGTAGTGTGGCATACAACCCCCGCCCTTCGCTTGTCGCGAATGATATCGATGCCGACGTGCGCCAATCCTAAGGGGCTTGTAGCCAGCGAAAGGGCGGCTCTCACAAGCCCGATGTCACGCTTTTCGGCAAGAAATCGGCGATGCTGCACCTTGCGTTCAATCGAGGCCTGATGGCGTTTCAGAACAGCTTTGGCTTCTCTCGATACCTGTGCAGTCTTTGCAAATTCCTTGCTTGCCGCAGCAAGTGCTTCAAGGTCCTGGATCGAGTGCCGTCCGCTGAGCGAACCGGCGTGTTCAATCGCTACGTAGCCGCAACACAAAGACAGCTTGAACTTTGCTCCGCCCATCAAGGCCTTGGTATAGAGCACGAAGTCCTCACCAAGACGGACCTCCTCCGCATAGCGCAGGCCTAACCGTTCGAGCATGGCGCGCCGCATGACCGGCTTGAGAAACCCCAGTTCACTGCGGCTCCGGCCAGGGCGCGAGATGTTGCGATCAACAAATTCGGCCAGCCCAAGCACCCTCTGCCGGTCTGGAAACGCCGCAAGGCGCTCCACCGGCAGCGCCGCGTGTTCAAACTCTTCGGGCCGGAACAAGATATTATCGGCAATCAAATCCCAGTCACCGCCAGCCGCCACAAGCGTTCGAAAGCGTCCGGGCAACAGCCAGTCATCGGCATCAAGCATCGTGACGAATGGTGCCTGTCCCAGCGACAGCGCGTGATTTCGAGCAGCCGCTGGACCCCTGTTCCGGGTGAACCGCTCAATCCTTAGCCGATGGTCGCCAGCCGCGGCACGCTCCGCCACAACAGCAGTTTCGTCGGTTGAGCAATCATCTACCACAATCACGCAAGCCACTTCAGGCTGCGCCAAAGCCGAAGCGACTGCTCGGCCGATTGAACTTTGCGCATTGTAAGCCGGGATCAGGACATCAACGTGCACGTTCCCTCCATCATCGCCAAATCGCCTTGAACAAGGCACGCGGCCATAATGCCATCGGCGAAAGGGAAGTCGCCTTGCTGATCTGTCCGGCCTTGAGCATGCGCGCCGAGGCTTGCGACAGATACCAGCGCATTTCCATGGCGTTGCGCATGGGCACAACACAGCCTTGTTTCAATGCATCGGCTACGACCCGGCAGTCTTCCTCGTCCAGTTCATATGGCCGATAATTGGCCAGTTCGAGCAGCTTGAAAGCCACCCGCAACCTGAACGGCGCCACTTCGTTCCGGTCCAGTTGGGGCTCAACAAGCGCCAGCATACCGGCAAGGCTGCTTGCTGCACGAAGGGTAGATATTGTCAGGTTGGTCAGGTCGGGTTCGGGCACAAGCGCCCTTCTGCGTTGCGCGCACAAAGCTCCCAACTGCGATCCCACTGCCATGATCCGGCCGTTCAGCACTGAACTGCCAGAGATCGAGGCCGTATGAAACCGATAGTCTCCCAGAATTTCGGTCAAATTGTGCAATCGCCCGATTTCCGCCAGACGCCAATACAAATCGCTGTCTTCCGAATGAGGCATAGCGCGATACCCCCCGGCGATGCGAACCGCGTCCGTCCTGGCCATAAGGAACGGATGGACAATGTACGGCTCGCGTACAGGGAACCAGTCCATGTCCGCGCTGGCCGGGTCGCCAGGATGCGGCATGCCGGCTATCGGCGCATCATCTTGATCGATATGGCGTACCCGGCAGCCCAACGCCACGCAATCTGGATGCTGCTGCAGATAAGCATGCTGCCTTGCCAGTCGATCAGAATAGCAAAGGTCATCAGCATCCATTCGCGCGATCAGCGGCGCGTTGGCAAGAGCCAGAGCCATGTTCAACGCAGCGACAATTCCAGCGTTTTCTTGGTGGATGATGTGAAACCGCGGGTCTGTTTTGGCAAAAGCATCCAGCATTTGCGATGATCGGTCGCTTGATCCGTCATCCACAATCAACACCCGGAAATCGGAAAACGTTTGCGCTGCCACGCTTTGTAGCGAAGCTTCGAGCGTTTCCTCGGCATTGTAGACCGGGATCAGAATATCGATTGCTGCGCCAGCCATCTATTTGCCGCTATCTGCTTTAATCGCATGCGAAGGCGATGAGTTGGCAATCCATATGCAGCCCATCGCAAATGGCATCTTCAACAAATTCCGGGCGTCGCTGAACGCCAGGCGCATGGTGCTGGCAAGCACCCGCTGTGCATGTTCAAATCCCTTTGGCGTCACGTCTTTCTAGCTTCGCTTATATAGCCACGCCACCACTCGTAACCCCACCACTTGAAAGAACGTTGCACCATATCAGGCTGCAATGTGGCGCGCAGCCACATCGTGCCCAGTTGCACGCAGGAAGGCACCAAGCGCAAGAATTTGCGCCCTTCCCAAGGTGCAGAGCGTAACGAGCCGGACTTGCGATCAAGCATGGCTCCGCTTCGTCCATCCCTGAATGCCTGGGAACGAAAGAAAGCCATCGTGGTCTGATTTGGCCTGACGATGTGATTGACGGTGGGACCTTTTACAAAGGCGGCACGCCACCCTGCTGCCGCAGCTCTTCGCAGAAAATCTGTCTCGCTTCCGGTCGGATAATTCGGATCAAGAGCATTCGGCCCGACTTTTTCGTCAAAGATCAGCCCGCTGTCGAATACACGGCGGCGCACAGCCATGTTCGGGCCAAAAATTTCGGTTGCCTCGATTTCACCCTCTGGAAAATCACGCTGGGAAAACGCAGCTTTGGATTCCCGGGCAAGCCGCACTATCCATCGCGGTGGATTGCCATCGAAATGGGCAATGATCCGTCCTCCGAACAGATCGTGGTTCGGGAAACGCGCTGCGGCTGCGATCCAGCCAGTAAGGAAATCAGGGTGCGGGATCGCATCGTCATCGGGCGTGATCACCAGTTCGCCTGTAACGAAAGGCAATCCTGCATTGAGCGCGCGATTCTTTCCTGCCACAGGCTCATCCACAATCGTGATCGGAAGCTTTTCTCTATAGTTCTCAACTATTTGGAGAGTATTGTCGGTGCTGTTATTGTTCACTACCACAAGCTGCCACGGACATTCCGTCGCCTGATCGGCATAGGCATCAAGAACCCTGGCAATCCACTTACCGCCATTGCGGCTTGCAATTAGTACGGTGAGAGGAACGGGATTACCTTCCACGCCAGTCATCAGGCACGAATCTTCCATCTTGGTGTAGTTTCTGGCATTCTGCATCGCACAATATTGTAAAAAAGCCACCGATGAATGGCTTGTTTCGCCGTATTGGTTGATAATGACACACTATGTTGCTTCGGGTCGTGGTCCTATCCAGCGGCGCAGTTGCCGCGTCACCGGTTTTTCAAGGCCAAGGTGGACGGCAATGGCTGTGGCATGGGCAAGACCAACGGCCAACACCAGCATGGCGATTACAACCCACATCGGAGCATTCGGCGGCACCAACTTGCCGATCCCCTGAAGTGAAAACGCATGCGTCAAATAAAGCGCGAAGCTGGCATCACCAAGCAAGGCAATGCCACGATTGCGCAATTGCCATCCACACCGATCAAGCGAAATCGCGCAGATTACCACGAACGTGGCCGGAAGACCGGAGACTACCGCCCGTGGCCACCCTTCAAGCCAGATCGCACTTGCAAACAGGGCGATGAACGACGCCACCATGAGCAGCACTGCAACTACAGGCACAAGCGCACGCTCACGGCCAAGCCCGAGCGCAACCGCCATGCCAAATGCAAACTCCAGCATAAGCTGATTGGTAAAGAAGCGAAGTTCCAAAGCTGCGGGGCGCAAAAGCAACCCCGCCAGCACAAGCAGTACGATCAATGCCATGGAAAGGAGTGCAGTCAGACGGATGCTGGCCTTTGTCAGGCCCAGCATCAGCGCAAAAATCATGTAAAAGACCATCTCGTAATTCAAGGTCCAGCCAACAAACAGGACTGGCATGACATGGAAGCAAAGCCCCTTTTCGCCCGGCACTTCACACGGTTGCGCGCAAGCTTCCAGCGCTTAGGGGAACCGCAAAATCGATTTACTGAATTGAAATCGTTCTGAAATTTTCAGTTCGATTTTGATTTGGCTCCCAATGTGGCCCCCAGCAGCTTAAACCTATTCCACTTTATCCGCTGTTCCATACGCCGTTGCGTGCTGATGTTCGCGGACGTTTCAGCCGCTTTTGACCAGCCTAACAAGGATGTCCTCGGCGGTTACGGCTTTGACGTATTCCACACCGATGGCTTTGAAGTGAGCCTCGCCGCAGCGGACTTTCGCGACCTCATTATCCCGTAATGCTGTGAAATCACTTTTCGACTCTGAAACGAGGTGCACTGACGGCGTACCACTGAGTCCACCAGTCACTGCCCAATCAGGGTTATACGTGCCAAGTGGGGTGTCGATCTTGAAGCCCGCTGGCAGCTTTGCAAACAGGCCTACCTGATCTGCGCTGTCGAGCATTTCGGCAATCGGCCGTTCGATCGTCTTGGAATCGACCCTGATGTGCGTGGTGGGTGCATGATCCACAGCAACAAGGTCTGCCTCATCAGCTTCAAACGGCTCGAAAAGGGTCTGCTCGAAATGCTCGCCGGTGCGTTCATAGGTAATTCCGGTAGTCAATATGTCGCGTCTAGCCAATGCGACCGCCTTGTGCGTCAGTTCCACGAACGCGGACGGGTTGTCCTTGGCCCACTGAAGCCGTTCTGATTTCACAAGGATTTGCGCCACGACCTTGCGCGGCAATTCGGTCCGCGCCGCCAGCTCCGAAAGAATGTCAGGCATCGGTCCCGCAAAACCGCCAATATGGCGAGCGTGCCCCACCTTCGCCCTGCCAGTTTCCACACCGTCCCGTGCAATGATCAGCTCGGCGCTGGCCCATGTGACGCGGGCCGTCGCCGGATCGGGCATACGTTGCAGGAAATCGACAGCTTTGGCGATCAAGTCATCATCGGTGAAGCTGAGGCGATACCTGGTTTTGGCAGAAACCTTGGCCCACATGGCGCGGAATGCGTCAGAGGCGATGGTCTCCTCCTTGCGCTCGACTGGCACCTTTGTCTCGGTGTTGTTGGTCAGACGGGTAGTCAATCGTTCCGCAAGGGCTGCAACGGCAATGCGCGCTTCGGGGATCAGCGATGGCGGCAAAGGCACGGCCCGTGTGGCAACGGCTTCGCGCATGGCATCCGTCACGCGGCCCAGCGCGTCCACCAACCCTGCCGATTCCCATCCTTCGAACACTGCGCGCGCTTCCTGCACGCCCAGCACCTGCGGTTCATTGGCCCCGGCTACCGGGTAATAGAGCTTGGCCAGCACTTCCACGCTCGCCCTGCCAAACGGGCGCTTGGTTTCCTTTTCCAGCTCGGTCTGCAGTTCATCTGCGTACGTGGCATAATCGGTGTCGGCTATCACGGTCAGGCGGGCGATGCCTTCATCGCGGCGGCGCAGGCCGTGGCTGTCCACCGGCAGACGCAGGCCCCGGCCCAGCGACTGGCGGCGTGATCTCTCGCTGCCCATCTCGCGCAGGGCGCAAATCTGGAACACGTTGGGGTTGTCCCACCCTTCGCGCAGGGCCGAGTGGCTGAACAGAAAGCGCAGCGGCTCCCCCTCGTCCAGCAGCTTTTCCTTATCGCGCATGATCAGGTCGAAGGTGCGTTCTTCCACCTTGTCATCAGAAGTGCTCTTCGAGAACTCCTTGTCCTCGAACGGGGTGACCGAATGCTTGTCCTGGCTGAAATAGCCGCCATGCGCCCGCACCGGATCGGCAGGCGTGGTGACGAACAGCGTCTTGAACTCCTCGCGCGCCGCCAGCTTGCGATATTCGCGCTCGAACACATCGGCCAGCGGGCCATTCTTCGGCCCCTCGGGCGTATAGACACGGTAGTCGCAAACCGATGGCACAAAGAACAGCGACAGCGTCTTGATCCCCAGCGGACGGTTGCGCAGCTCGGTGCGGAAGTGGTGCTCGATGGTCCGCGCGATCATTGCCGTGGTCAGACTGTCGCCGGTCCCATCGCCATGCACCTCGCCGCGCGCCATCGTGCGGATATCGCCCGGCAGCATAAGCTGCATGGTCTTTGCCCCGGCATCGATGTGGCCGATCTCCAGCCCGGCATAGATGCTGCGCCCCCCTGAAAGGTCCTGCACCGTATCGCCATCATGCGCCCAGGCCAGTTCGCGCTTCGGGCCAGCGCCATATTGCACATCCAGTTCGATCCGCGCGCGCGGCGCATGGCCTTTGCGCTCTTCCACATCCACCAGCCGCACAAAGGGGCTGTTGGCCGCGTCCTTGATGCTCGCCCCATCCACCCAGATGCGCTTGACCAGGCCCAGCTGAAAGGCGTCAAACGCATCCAGCCGGTATAGCGTATGCACCACATTCACCGGCGTTGCGGTGTACTTGAACATGGCAAGCGGGTTCATCGATTTCAGCGCCTTGCGCCCCGCCCCTTTCAGCCCGCCTTCCACCGATTGCGGTTCATCCACGATCAGGATGGGCTGCGTCTTGGCCACCCATTCTGCCGCGGCCTGATCGCCCAGCGCTTCCTGATTGGCGTCATAGAACACGTTGTTGGCGCTGTTGATCGATTGAATGGTAACGATCATCACCTGAATATCGGCCGCCGTGGCAAATTCGCGCACCCGGCCCAGCTTGCCCCTGTCATAGACAAAGTCGTTCAGCCGCACCCCGTCAAACTGCCGCTCAAAATGCTCGCGCGTCTGCTCGATAGATTTCTTCACGCCCTCCCGGATGGCGACAGAGGGCACCACGATCACAAACTTGGTAAAGCCATGGCGGCGGTTCAGTTCGATGATCGAACGCAAATAGACATAAGTCTTGCCGGTGCCCGTCTCCATCTCGATGGTAAAGTCCGCCGCGCCAAACGTCTTGTCCGGCTCCAGCGCATTGGCCTGCTGCACGGCCTGAATGTGGGGCAGCCAGTCGTCCCCCTCCAGCGAGCAGACATTGCCAATGCCCACGCCCTTTTCGCCCATTTCCATCTGGCCGGCGATCTCCAGCGGAGCCACCGTGAACGTCGCCTTCGATCCCGCTGTGGCATCGCCAAACACGCCCAGCACCGCGTCAATCGCAGCGCGCTGATGCGGCAGATCGTTCTCGAACACAAACTTCATGCGCGGTTTCTCACAATCCCAACCATCCCCATAACACGCCGCCGCCACTCGCCATTACGCACTGCACCCTCACCAAGCCCCACCCATCAAAACGCCCCCACGCGTCACCACCCCCACTCGTCACCCCCCCTTCCCTCGTCACCCCGGGCTTGACCCGGGGTCCCGCTCCCCGCCGCCAACCCGGCGCACGGAGCAAAAGCGGGACCCCGGATCAAGTCCGGGGTGACGATATGGTGAGCGCAAGCAGTGGAAGCACTTGCGCAATCCAGAAACCCAACCCCGAAACCCGCACCCCCAAACCCCCGTAACCCCACACCCCCGCAACCCCACACCCCTCGTCACCCCGGGCTTGACCCGGGGTCCCGCTTCCTGATCACAGCGCCGCGCACGGGGCAAAAGCACGACCCCGGGTCAAGCCCACGGTGACAGAACAGGCGGAGAGGGCGAAGGGGCAAAGCAACCCACCCCCATCAAATCGCGCCCAGTTTCTCAATCGCATCATCGCCCAGCCGCTGGCGCAGCGTGGCGGCGATGTTGGTGCGGGCCTCGGCAGAACGGGTGCCGCCCGGATCAAAGCCGCTGTCCTTGAAAAAGAACGTGGTCTTGTCGGGCGGAGCAATCTCGGCCAGCCAATCGGCCATGCCATCGGCCAGCGCGCGGGCGTGGTCTGCGGCAATATCGCCAAGGCACACCATCAGCGTGCCCCCGCCAAACATATGCACGGTTTGCCCGGCAATGGTGCGCGATTGCGATGGCATGGCAAGGTCGATCCCGGTTTTCAGCAGAAGCTCCACCAGCAGATCATCCTCGCTGCGGCCGGAAAGGATGTTGCCGGTGGCGTCCAGCAGATCGGCCTGCAAATCATCCCCCGGCTGCCACGGCTTCAGGTTCGATGTGGCCAGCTTGTACACGCGAAAGCCGGTATCGACTTGCGCACTGGGGTTATCGGCCTTCACTTTGGCCCCGGCCCGGCGCAGGCGTTCTTTGGTGAGTTCGGCGATGGTGCGGGGTTTGCCGAGTTTGTCGCAGAATAAGGCTGCTGTCTTTTGCTCAACCTTAGCGGGGTCAAGGCTTTCAGGCAGTTGAACGACCACAAACCTACGTTGTTTGCCATCTGCTGCGTTCAGCTTCATCACTGCGTTCGCGGTAGTTCCCGACCCAGCAAAAAAGTCCATCACTACAAAATCTTGCTCGGGATGCGCATATTGCAATAACGCCTCAATCAAACCAATAGGCTTCGGAAAAGAAAAAAGCTTTGGATCACCAAGAAGTGCAACAATTTCGGCAGTACCTGTTTGCGTGTAGGGGCCATCAATTATAGAGTTTGGTTTCGCGCCACGCTCTACGCCGTCTTCATTTTTAAGGTATTGCTTATAGGAAACAGACCATTTTCCATTTCGTTTTTCTAGCACCAAATCATTGTTTTCAAGAGCGGCAAGTGTCCGCCCCTTCTCCCATTGCCACTGCTTTTCTGGCCAAATTTCTTCACCGTTGTAAGGGATAGCGAAGCGCAGATTAGGCCGTTCATCATTGCTTGTAGTAGCCAGAGGTTGCAAACGAAATGGCCCTCTTACAGACAATTTTTCATCTTGAAACTTATAGTATTTCAGCGCTTCTGGATCTGGTGGAAGTTCAATCCTATCAACCGATGTTTTGTTCTTAAGGTAACAAAAAACATGCTCATGGTGGATTACCACGTGCTTTACTTTTGCCCCACCACCGTATGATTTTTTCCAGATTATATCGGTCACGAAATTTTCGCTTCCGAAAATCTCGTCGAGCAGCGAACGAACATTCGCCACTTCCGCATCGTTACACGACAAAAATAAGAAACCATCATCGCGCAGAAATTCTCTGGCGAGAGTAAGTCTTGGATAGATCATATTTAGCCAGTCAGTGTGAAACCGTCCACTGGCTTCCTTGTTGCTGGTCAACCGTACGCCATCCGCACCTCGCTGCCCCGTCAATGCTTCATAATTTGCTAAACTATCAGTGTAATTGTCTGGGTAAACAAAGTCACCACCCGTATTATAGGGCGGATCAATATAGATCAGCTTCACTTTGCCGGCATAGCTTTTGCGCAGCAGTTTCAGCACCTCCAGATTGTCACCCTCGATCACGATGTTCTTCGTGGTGTCCCAATCCACGCTGTCCTCTTTGGCGGGGCGCAGCGTGCCAAGGCTGGGGGTCAGGGCAAAGGCGCGGGCGCGGGCCTTGCCCTTCCAGTTCAGGCCATACCGTTCGGCCCCATCATCCACCGCATCGCCCAGCAACTGGCGCAGCACATCAAAATCCACTTTCCCATCGGTCACAATCGCGGGAAAAAGCGCCTTCAACGCCGCAATATTCTCCGCCACCACATCACCACTATGCGCCGCCGGATCATCACGGGTCACGCGGGGGATGGGGTTCACTTGATCAGACATTGGACTTCTGCTTCTTTCTGTTCTTATTCAGCCATGCCGCAACGCCGGGATGGCCCACATTGATGGCCCACATTGATGGCCCCTGTTGGCAGCAGAATTCTGTCTGCCACCAGCCGCTTCAGTTCTGCCTGCCGCTCTGTCGGATTTTTGGGCAACGGGCAACGCAGGCCGATAAGCACAACGTCCCGATCAATGTGCTGCACGGCGGCCATGCGGTGCTTGTTCAGAATTTTCGTGCTGATCGCTTTGCCACCAGCCTTTATCTCCGGTGGATTTGGTGCGCGCTTGCGCTTTTGCAAATAGCCGGAATACAGCAGGTCATCGTTCCCACCTTTGCTGTCCTTTTCTGCGGTATCAAACGCGGGATCGAACAGCCATTTTCTGCCCTGACAGAGCATGGTCGATCCGCCAATATAGCCGCCCTTGCCCACGTTGCCCCCATTTGCCGGTAAAGGTGTTAAGCCAGATCACCCCGCCACTTGTCCAGCGCGGCTTTGATATTGTGAATTTTTTCACCCAATTCCACCCGCCGCGCCAGCCGGGTTTCCTTGCGCATGGCAGCGCCTGCGCTCGCCAATTCCCCTTCCAGCCTGCCACATTCCACCAGGGCGGCGCGCCACCGCCGCAGCTCTTCCCCCGCAGCAGCCAGCCGAAATGGCCTGCCGCCAAACCGCGCCGCCATCAGCGCTTCGGCCCGCTCGGTCAGGCCCGTATACAGCGCCGCCAGATCGCGCGATGGCAACCGTGAAAGCGCCAGCGTGGCCACAAACAGCCGGTCTGCCACGCTCAGCGCGCCGGTATCGTGCAGCGCGGTCACCACCACGCGCCCCGCCTCGCGCTCGGCCATGCGTTTGGGCGCCAGCGATAGGCCTGCTCCAGCTTTGGCCCCAAAAGCGCCAATATCATCCCGAATGTCGTCGCCAATATCATCAGCAGCTTCATCTGCGTGGATCAGGATCACCGGCTGCGGAATGGCCCGGTGGATAATCTCTGCCAACCGGCTTGGCAGTGGCCCCCGCGTGCGGGCCAGCAGCAGGTTCACCGTCTGGATCAGCAACCCCTCGCTTGTCGCTGTGGCAATGCCAGTGGTTACCGGGTTGATCGCGGCAATCCAGTCCAGCCGCGCCAGCTTGCTCTCGATCAGCCGCTTGTCGGCGGCGGTGGGGGCGTTATCGGCAAGGGTCGCCTTTTTCACACGCTGGCGCGCTTGGCCCGGTGGCAGATCAAACGCCGCAATCAGGTCTTCGGCGGTGATGGGCCGTTCGCCCAATCCCGGCGGCGCGTTCATGCCGCCTCAATCACCGGAAACCACGCCACAACTTCCCAATCGTCCAGCCCGCTTGCTCCGCTCATCCCCTGCGGCGCGCCGGTGGTGAACAGGCTGTCCACGGCCCGTTCCTGCGCCGTGCCGGTCACCCCTGCCAGGGCTGCTTCCAGCAGCGCCGTCCAGCGCTCCATCCTGCACCCCTTGCGCGTTTCCCGGTCAAACCGCTGCCACATCTTCTGCCCCTCTTCCGGGTCAATCCGCGAAAGTTTGCGCAGGGAATCAAGGATGCGCTTGGGCGCGGAATGCGGCAGGTGGATCTTGCCATCGGCGCGCACATGCACCAGCGCGTGGGGGCGCAACGGGTCTTTGGCATCAAGCGCGGCCAGCGCGGCGGGCGTTTCGGCCCGCAGCACAAAGATCGCGCCTTCGGGCAGGTCATCAGACGCCGGAACCGGGGCATGGGCCGTCAGCGGCATTCGCGCAATCGCTGCACGTTCATCGTCCGAAATCTGGGCAAGATCCAGCCGCAGGTCATTCAGCGTCAGATCGGTAATCGCCACCCCTTGCGAAAGGTCTTCCAGCTCGATCACCTGATTTTGCATCGCCTCCAACTGGCGGCGGCGATATTCCAGATCGTTCATCCCGTTGCCGGGGTCGGCCTCGATGATGTTTTCCTCGCCCGTGGCCGAAACATCCAGCAGCTTCATGCGGCCCGATACCGTGCGCTCCAGCCCGATATAGGCATCAAGGTCCATGTTGGGCCAGAAATTCACCAGCCGGATGCGTTCGTTGATCGATCCCAGCCGGTCCACCCGGCCAAACCGCTGCACGATCCGCACCGGGTTCCAGTGAATGTCATAATTCACCACGCAGTCGCAATCCTGCAGATTCTGGCCTTCGCTGATGCAATCGGTGGCGATGATCAGGTCAATCTGCGGCTCGTCTGCCAGCGATTCCGGCCGGTTGCGGGCGCGCGGGGCAAATGCTGTCAGGATTGCGGCAAGGTCGGCTTTCAGGCGCGGGCTGGACACGCGGTTGCTGCCGCTGCCGGTCACCAGCGCGGTAATCCCGTCCACGTCCTGCGCCAGATTGTCATAAAGATAGGCGGCGGTATCGGCAAAGGCGGTGAACACCAGCACCTTGTTGTTGCCGGGGTTGATCTGTTCGGCGCGCTTTTGCGCAATCAGCTTGCGCAGTTCGTCCAGTTTGGCATCCCGGTCCGGCGTCACCGCGCAGGCCTGCCGCAGCAGCCGCACCAGCCGCTCCCGGTCGGCCTCCAGATCGCGCTCCCATGCAATCAGGTCGGCATCGGAAAGCAGCACTTTCACCCGCTTGCCCACGCCCAGCGCGTCAAACAGCGGGTCATCTTCGGCCAGGTCTTCAATGCCGGGCGCTTCCACCGCATCATCGTGCGCGGCAATCCGTTCGATCAGGGCGTCCACCGCTTGCAGCTGGCGCTCCACCGTCAGGGCAAAGGCGTGGACCGAACTTTCCATGCGTTTCAAAAGGTTAACCCGCATCAGGCCCACCAGGCTCTCTTCGCGGTCCAATTGCCGGAAAACCGATCCCCCCGCCTTGGCTGCCTGCGAATACCGCCGGTCATATTCGGCGCGCTTGTTGTTCAGAACATAGCGCAGCGGGGCATAAGCGGCCAGCGTCAGGCGGCGGATCTCGTCATTGATGCTGGCAATGGGCGGAAAGCTGCCATCGGATGAAACGTCGGTCTTGCGGTTGTCGGGCGGCAGTTTTTCGGGGAAGCGCCCAGTCTCGCCCAGGCCGTAATACCGCTCAATATGCTTGCGGGATCGCGCAATGGTCAACAGATCCAGCAGGCGCACGTAATCGAAACCCAACATATCCAACAGCTTCTGCGAAGTCCGCCGCTCCGCCGGCAGCGCCTGCCACTTGTTGAACGCCGCCTGCGCCAGCCGCACCGTCCCCGCAATACTCTTGATCCCCGCCCCCGCCAGCGCCGCGTCATTCCCCTCGGTCGCAAAGGCGATCTGGTTCTTCAAATCATTTAATCGATTATTTACAGGCGTCGCCGAAAGCATCAAAACCTTGGTCGGAATCCCCTCCCGCACAATGTATTTCATCAACTTGTCATACCGGCTCTCCCCCTCACGCCCCGAAGGCCGATTGCGGAAGTTGTGGGACTCATCAATCACCACCAACCCGTAATTGCCCCAGTTCACATGATCGAGGTCAATGTCACCCGACAATCCGCCCTCGCGGGACAGGTCGGTGTGATTAAGCACGTCAAAGGCAAAACGATCGCCAGCCAGAGCATTACGAACGTCGTTGCGTGTCCAAAGCGTCCAGTTCTCGCGAAGCCGCTTAGGAGCGAGAACCAGCACCCGCTCATTGCGCAGTTCGTGATATTTGATGACAGCAAGAGCTTCAAACGTCTTACCAAGCCCGACACTGTCAGCAATAATGCAGCCGCCCCACTGCCGCAGCTTCCCTATCGCGCCGAGGACACCATCACGCTGGAAGCGATAAAGCATCTGCCAGACGCGACTATCTTCAAGCCCAAGCCGACGGTCGGGCAGGACATCGTCATCGGACATCATGTCGGTGAACAAAGAAGCAAGACAGCGACGGTAGACGTCGGCAGCGGTGAAAGGCGCTGTGGCCTCATTTAGTGCAGCCTCAAGAGGGTTCACCTCCGGCGCAAGGGATCGGCTCCATAGCTCTTCGAACCAAGCCTTAAGGCCGTGAACCTCGGCAGGCTCATCCAGCAGCTGGATCATTCCTGCAGCGCGGCTAGGCGCTACTCCAAGACCGGCTGTGGTAAGATCGCAATCCCCGACAACCGCACGATTGGCACTTGGCGCAGCACACAGAAGGAGAGACTGACGAAGTGGCAGATCGGTGATCCGAGTTTCGGCGTCTGCCAGCCATTTCAAGCAATTCAGGCCTTCGCCGCGAAGTGTCAAGCGGTTGCGTCTGCGCCTATCTCCGGGGTCCGATTGCAGTGCGGTCTCGGGAGAAAGAAGCAGCCGTTCTAGCACATGTGTGGGCTGTAGGCGCGCCATGCCCGGAATCGAGGTTCCCAAGGTCGCTACAGATAGCTTCGCATCGGCTGGAAGATGATCAACGACACGTTCGGTGCCGACGTTAGAGAGCAATCGCATGGCGGCATATAATCATTCGACTTAGCTGCCGGATAGTCTCATTCGCGTCATGCCTTGCAGCATCACGGCGAGGGCATCTAAGCCGTGTTGCCAAAGAGGATTGACGTCTGCGTCGGTGCCATCGACGCGAGATTTCATGCGCCAAAGCATCCCGCCCGATGGTTGGACCAGCAAGAATAGCCCCTTTTCGTCGATCAACTTTTAGGGCTTCGCTTGCGGCTCCGAGTTTCGGATTGTGGTCGTCGAAAGTGCCATTGGGGGCCATGCCTTTCAACAGTTGCTAAATGGCCCCCAGAATTGCCTGATTAGAGACGAACGTCTGCGGGCGCTGGGGGTTAAGCCAGTCCAATTTATGGCAGATTTCCGGGGTTTTTCAACCAAACGCGGGCATTGGCGAATGGGAAAATGGTGCCGCTTAGGTGATTCGAACACCTGACCCCATCATTACGAATGATGTGCTCTACCGACTGAGCTAAAGCGGCCTGCCCTTGGGCAAGGGCGGCGTTTAGCCAGCGGTGGGGGGCTAGGCAAGAGGTTTTCCGCTAGTCGCGTGAAAGGTTTTGGCTCCACGTGCTGATGGCAGCTACCATCGCGGTGCCGACTTGAGCCAACTCCTCCTCGCTGATCGTCAGCGGTGGGGTGGTGTAGAGAATATCGCGGAAGGGGCGCAGCCAGACGCCGCGTTCAATGCAGGCGGCCGACAGCTGGTCAGCGGGCGCGGGTCGATCGAGCTGGACCACGCCAATACCGCCACGGGTGCGCACGTCCTTTACGCCGGGAAGGCCACGCAGCGGAGCCAGCATCAACTCCAGCTGCCGTCCTATTGCCTGAGCCTGCCCCAGCCTCGGTTCGCTTTCGAACAGGTCTAACGACGCGTTGGCAGCGGCGCAGCCCAGCGCATTGCCCATGTAGGTGGGGCCATGCATCAGTGCGTGCATCGGATCATCCGACAGAAAGCCATCGTGGATGCGTGTGCTGGCAATGGTGGCGGCCAGCGGCAGCGTGCCGCCGGTAAGCGCTTTGGACAGCGTGACGATATCGGGCTGCACGCTGGCGATCTGGCAGGCGAACATTGCATCGCCCAAACGCCCGAGGCCCACGAAAATCTCGTCAAAAATCAGCAGCAGATCGTGCTCATCGGCCAATCTGCGCAGCGCTTGCAGCGTGAAAGGATCGTGGAACACCATGCCCCCTGCCCCCTGCACCAGCGGCTCCACCACAATCCCGGCAAGTTCCCCGCGGTGGCGGGCCAGCACTTCGTCCAGTGCATCCTCTCCTGCCGCATCGCGGGGCAGATCGACCACAACCTGTTCCAGAAGAGCCCCTTTGAACAGGCTGTGCATACCCTCATCCGGGTCACACACACTCATCGTGGCAAAGGTATCGCCGTGATAACCGCCGCGAAAGCAGAGGAACTTTACCCGGCGCTGGCCGCGATTGAGCCAGAATTGCGCGGCCATCTTCATCGCCACTTCGACCGCGACCGAACCAGAATCGCTGAAGAACACGTGGTTGAGATCGCCCGGCAGCAGCGCGGCCAGACGGGTGGCAAGCGTGTAGGCCTGTTCATGCGCAAGGCCGCCCAACATCACATGCGGCAGGGTTTCCAGCTGCTGGCGCACGGCCTCTTCGATGTGCGGATGGCGATAGCCGTGGACGCAGGCCCACCAGCTGGAAATGCCATCAACCAGTTCGCGCCCATCGGCCAGTTTCAGCCGCACACCCTGTGCGCTGACAACGGGGAGCGGCGCGCGCGCTGTCTGCATCTGGGTATAGGGCAGCCACACGTGGCCGCGTCCGGTCCTGTACCAATCGGGGTGTTCGCTCATCCCCTTGCCCTGTCGTGCTTCACGCGCACGATCAAGCCCTGCGTTTGCCGCGAAAGCTCCAGCGGCCCGCAGTTTCCCACGGTCCGCCCCGATAATGGTGCAATTCAAGGCCCGTAAAGGCGAAGCTGCGGGGGAGAAGTTCTGCTGCCAGTTCCTGCTGCAACGCTCTTGATTGGGCGCGCAACACCTTGTTCTGCACAGTTACGTGGAGGCGCGGCACGCCCTGATCCTGTGCGGTCAACATGCCATGGAACATTTCGGCCATATGTGCGCGCAGATCGAGCATGGCGGGGCTGTGGATGGCTAAGGCCGTGCCGGTGGTCAGGTCCATCACGCTATCGATCCATGCCCCAACCGGTGCGACTTCGCTCGCCAATGCCGCCAAGAGCGTGCGCGCCTCGGCAAGCAGGCTGGGCGGGAGCGCGTGGAACAGCGTGACATGTGCTGCAAGTTGATTGCGTTCGGGCGGGTAGTGCATCTTGCGCAGGCGATCAGCCCAGCCCTGCACATCGGGCGGCAGAGTGGCGGTGATGACCAGAGGGGCGCGATCCGGGAGCATGGGCTTGCCTTGCACAAATCAGCGGCGCTGTTCGACACAAATCGCAAGGTGGCGGGAACATTCGGCAAAACCGCAAGTGTCCACATCAGCAGACGGTTCGGTACAGCCGCAATGTTCCCCGGAATCTGGACAGAGCGAACTCCAACCCAATGCCTCCGTAGACCTCCTTAGTATTCAATTCTTAAAATTGGAAGAAACTGCGAACCGTTTCGGAGAATTTTTCGCAACTGCACCTAAAGCTCACCACGCGCCTTTCGCAGGGCGAACCATTTGGCAACGTTGGCATTATGTTGTTGCAGTGTATCCGCGAAGACGTGCCCACCCGTGCCATCCGCCACCATAAAAAGTGCTGCCGTTTCGGCAGGATCGAGCACCGCAGCGATCGAATCCCGTCCGGGGTTGGTGATCGGCCCTGAAGGCAACCCGACCATGGTGTAAGTGTTATAGCCATTCACCGCCTGAATTTCTGATTGGCGGATGCGGCGGCCCAGCGGCTTGCCTTTGGTGATCGGATAGATGATCGTCGGATCGGCCTGCAGCAGCATGCCCTTGCGCACGCGATTGGAATAGAGGCCTGCCACCATGCGGCGCTCTTCGGGCTTGCCGGTTTCCTTTTCAACGATCGAGGCTAGAATCAGCGCTTCCTGCGGCGTCTTGGCGACCGTGCGGGGCGAACGTTTGGCCCACAGTTCGGCCAGCGTCTTTTCCATCGCCGCCTGCATGCGCTTCAGCACAGCGGCGCGGGATTGCCCCTTCTGCCAATCATAACTGTCGGGCAGGACCGAACCTTCGCTGGGCACAGGCACCGGACCGGTCAGATCCTTGTTGGCCATCAGCCGTTCGGCCACCATGATCGAGGGCATCCCTTCGGGGATCGTGATCAGGCGGCGGATGACTTTGTCGCCCTTGAGGATTTCAAGGATCGTGGATTCACTGGCGCCTTTGGGGATCAGGAACGCACCCTTGCGGACCTCGGTCCCGCCCCCCAACAGCCGCGCGCGCAGCTTGAACAGCGCGGCAGAGCGGATGGCACCCTGTTCAGCCAGATCATCGGCCAGCGCGCTAAGTCCCGCGCCCTGCCGCACATCGAATTCGATCTGCTGCTCAAGCGGGCCTGCCGCGATCCAGCCGCCCAGCAGCCATCCGGCAGCACCGACGATGGCAAGCAGCACGGCCAGCAGTGGCAGCTTCGAGCGACGACGGCGGGCCATCGGGTGCGTCTCCGGCCTTCTGCGCCCCTTAGTCTTCCACCGCCTTGACGATCACGCTGGCATTGGTGCCGCCAAAGCCGAACGAATTGTTCAGCGCCGCGCGCACCTTGCGGCGCTTGGCGACGTGCGGCACGAGGTCAACGCCCTCAGTACCTTCATCAGGATTGTGCAGGTTCAGCGTTGGCGGAACGATCTGGTCACGAATGGCCAGGATACAGAAAATTGCTTCCACCGCGCCTGCCCCGCCCAGCAGGTGGCCGATGGCAGACTTGGTGCTGCTCATCGAAGCGCCCGAAAGATCATCGCCCAGCACGCGCTTTACCGCGGCCAGTTCAATGGTGTCGGCCATCGTGGATGTGCCGTGGGCGTTGACGTAGTCGATATCGCCAGCCGTCATCCCGGCCTTTTTCAGCGCCATGCGCATGGCCAGTTCCGCGCCCTTGCCTTCGGGGTGCGGTGCGGTGACGTGGTAGGCATCGCCCGAGAGGCCATAGCCGACCACTTCGGCATAGATCTTTGCGCCGCGCGCCTTGGCGTGCTCGTATTCTTCAAGCACCACCACACCTGCGCCTTCGCCCATGACAAAGCCATCACGGTCCTTGTCATAGGGGCGACTCGCCTCGGTCGGGCGGTCATTGAAGCTGCAATTCAGGGCGCGGGCCTGTGCAAAACCCGCCACGCCGAGCGGGTTGATCGTGCTTTCCGCGCCGCCTGCCAGCATGATGTCGGCATCATCGTCGCGGATCATCCGCGCGGCATCGCCGATGGAATGTGCGCCAGTGGAACAAGCGGTGACGACCGCGTGGTTCGGCCCCATCAGGCCATACTTGATCGACACCTGGCCCGAGATCAGATTGATCAGGCGGCCGTGGACAAAGTGCGGGGAAACGCGGGCAGGGCCCTTTTCCTTCAACACAATCGATTCGCTTTCAATCCCCGGAAGGCCGCCGATTCCCGAACCGATAGAGCAGCCGGTGCGCATTTTCAGCGCATCGTCCATGTCGACAAGGCCAGCGTCTTCCAGTGCTTGTCCTGCTGCATCAATGCCGAAGACGATGAACGGATCGACCTGGCGCTGAATCTTGTGGTCCACGCGCTTGCTCGCATCGAAGCCATATTCATGGTCGGCAGGCTTCACCTCGCAGGCGATCTTGCACTTCTGGTCGCTCACATCGAACTTGGTGATCGGCCCTGCGCCGCTTTTGCCAGCGAGCAGGTTCTTCCACACGGTCTCCACATCAGCGCCCAGCGGGGTGACAAGGCCAAGTCCGGTTACGACGACACGACGCATTGAAATCTCCGGGAAATAAGCAAACAGGCCCAGCCCCTCGAAGAGGACTGAGCCTGCCGAAAAACTCCTCTGCCCGGCACAATGCGCCAAGACAGCCCTTCAACAAGCTCGGGGCAAAAGAGGAATGTGGGCAATCAGCCCTTGTTTTCGTCGATGTACTTGATCGCGTCCTGAACGGTCGAGATCTTCTCGGCCGCATCGTCAGGGATTTCGACGCCAAATTCTTCTTCGAACGCCATCACCAGTTCGACGATGTCAAGCGAGTCAGCGCCCAGATCATCGATAAAGCTAGCTTCTTCGGTGACCTTGTCGGCTTCAACGCCGAGGTGCTCGACTACAATCTTCTTAACGCGCTCGGCGGTATCGCTCATGGAAAGCCCCTTCGAAGGAAAGCGGTTGGTGTTCTTGTTTCGGGTTTCGCCCTAGTAAACGTTAGGCGCGCTGGCAAGGGGTGCGGTGAGGATCAGCCCACCACCGACCCTTCCCCCATCAGCTTTTGGTCTGCTCCACCACGCGGATGTTCAGTTCGCGCAGCTGCTTGAGTGCTGCGGGAGACGGCGCGCCCATCAGCAGGTCTTCGGCGCGCTGGTTCATCGGGAACAGCGTGATTTCGCGCAAGTTCTGCGCGCCACAAATGAGCATGACGATGCGGTCCACACCAGCAGCCATGCCGCCGTGCGGCGGTGCGCCATACTGGAATGCGCGGTACAGGCCGCCGAAGCGCTCTTCCACATCCGCTTTGGAAAGGCCGACGATCTCGAACGCCTTGACCATCGTTTCGGGCGACTGGTTGCGGATCGAACCGGATGCGATTTCAAAGCCGTTGCAGACCAGGTCGTACTGGAACGCATTGATCGTCAGCGGATCCTGATTGCACAGCGCGTCCATACCGCCCTGCGGCATCGAGAACGGGTTATGGCTGAATTCGACCTTCTTGTTCTCCTCGTCCCATTCATAGAACGGGAAATCGACGATCCAGCACAGCTCGAAAGCGTCCTTGTCGATCAGGCCCAGCTGGTCAGCCACCCGGGTGCGCGCTGCGCCTGCCAGCTTGGCGGCCTGTTCAGCCTTGCCCGCGGCGAAGAAGCAGCCGTCGTCCGGGCCAAGACCCAGTTTGTCGAACAGCACGGCCATTTTGTCCGCGCCATGGTTCTTGGCAATCGGACCCCCGAACACGCCTGCCTTGCGCGTGGCATAGCCAAGCCCGGCATGGCCTTCGGCGCGCGCCCAGTCGTTCATCTCGTCAAAGAACTTGCGGCTCTTGTCGGCGGTGTTCGGCGCCGGGATCAGGCGGACGGTGCCGCCGCCGCCGACGATCTTTTCGAACAGGCCAAAGCCGGATTCACGGAACTCTTCAGACACTTCGCGAATGATGATCGGGTTGCGCAGGTCCGGCTTGTCCGAACCGTACTTCAGCATCGATTCGGCATAAGGAATGCGCGGGAAGCTGCCGGTAGGCGTTACCTTGCGGACTTTTCCGTCCCTAGCGGCGAACGCCTCGAACACCCCGCCGATCACCGGCTCCATCGTCTCCCACACTTCTTCCTGCGTGACGAAGCTCATCTCCAGATCAAGCTGGTAGAACTCGCCGGGCAGACGGTCGGCGCGCGGGTCTTCGTCGCGGAAACACGGCGCGATCTGGAAATAGCGGTCAAAGCCCGCCACCATCAACAGCTGCTTGTACTGCTGCGGCGCTTGCGGCAGCGCATAGAACTTGCCCGCATGGATACGGCTCGGCACGAGAAAGTCGCGCGCGCCTTCGGGGCTGGATGCGGTCAGGATAGGGGTCGAATATTCGGTAAACCCAGCGCCTTCCATGCGGCGGCGCATGTCCGAGATGACCTTGGTGCGCGTCACGATATTGGCGTGCAGCGTCTCGCGCCGCAGATCGAGGAAGCGATAGCGCAGACGGATGTCTTCGGGATATTCCTGCTCACCCGCCACCGGCATCGGCAGTTCTTCTGCTGCCGAAAGCACCGTGGCCCCGCGCGCATAGACCTCAATCGCGCCAGTCGGCAGGTTCGCGTTGACGGTGCTGTCGGAGCGCGCCTTCACATCGCCATCGATGGTGACCACCGATTCCACACGCAACCCTTCGAGGATCGCCAGCGCCGGGCTGTCCACATCGGCGACGATCTGCGTCATGCCATAGTGATCGCGCAGATCTACGAACAGCACGCCGCCGTGATCGCGCTTGCGGTGCACCCAGCCTGAAAGGCGGACGGTCTGCCCGACATCGCTGCGCGTCAGCGCGCCGCAGGTATGGGAACGATAAAGGTGCATCGAAACTCTTTCCATTCGGTCTGCAATCGGGCAGGGAAAACACACGCGGCTAACAGGCGATGGCTGCGGATTTGTCAAGCCACGGCCCAGTTGCAGGCCAAGGCGACGTCCCCGGCAGGGGGCACCACCGGGCCGCTTTAACAGGCGCGCCATACAGAAAAGACCGATGAAGATACATCCCCTCATCACCACGACAGAAGCGCTGACCGAGCTGTGTGAGCGTCTGTACAAGGCCGATTTCATCACCGTCGACACCGAGTTCATGCGCGAGAACACGTTCTGGCCGGAACTGTGCCTGGTGCAGATCGCCGATGACAAGGAAGCCGCCGCGATTGATCCGCTGGCTCCGGGCATCGATCTGAAACCGCTGCTCGACCTTATGTGTGACAATGAAGACGTGCTCAAAGTCTTCCACGCGGGTGGGCAAGACGTCGAAATCATCTACAACCTCACCGGAAAGACCCCGCACCCGATCTTTGACACGCAGATCGCCATGATGGCGGTCAGCCAGTCCGAACAGATCGGCTATTCCAACCTTGTGGAGAGCTGGCTCGGCCTCACCATCGACAAGGGCGCGCGCTTTACCGACTGGTCGCGCCGCCCGCTGACCGAACGCCAGATCGAATATGCCATTGGCGATGTGACCCACCTTTCCAAAATCTTCCCCAAGCTGCTGAAGCGCCTGATCAAGACCGGGCGCGGGGCGTGGCTGGATATCGAGATGGAAAAGCTGGCCGACCCGGAGAACTACCGCGTCGACATGGACACCGTGTGGCAGCGCATCCGCGCGCCCAGCCGCAACACCGCTGTGCTGGGCCGCCTCAAGGCTCTTGCCGCATGGCGCGAACGCGAAGCCATCGACAAGAACATTCCGCGCGGGCGGATCATGCGCGATGAAACGCTGGCCGATATCGCCAGCCATCCCCCACGCGATCAGGCTGATCTTGCCAAAGTGCGCGGGCTTTCTGCCGGATGGAAGGAAAACGACATCGGCCGCCGCCTGATGCAGACGCTCGCCGATGCCAAACCGCTGACCGATGCCGAAATGCCGCCCAAGGCCCCGCGCGGTGCCCCCTTGGGCAAAGAAGGCGCACTGGTCGCCGACTTGCTCAAACTGCTGCTGAAGATCCGCAGCCGCGAGATCGACATCGCCGCCCGCCTGCTCGCCCGCACCGATGATCTGGAACTGCTCGCCGCTGGCCAGCGCAAGAACCTGTCGATTCTCGAAGGCTGGCGCTACGAACAGTTCGGCCGGGATGCGCTCGATCTGGTCGAGGGCAAGCTGGCTTTCGCAGTGGTGAACGGCAAGCTGAAGATGACGCACATCGATGATGTGGTTGAAAAGGGTGAAGTGACCGAACCCGAGGGTGCGGTGGAGGAATGATCCTTCGACAGGCTCAGGATGAGCGGGCTTCGACAGGCTCAGGATGAGCGGATGTTGGGATGACAAGCTCCGCACGTGCAGATGTTGTGATTTGCTGCGTAGGCACTAGGTCTACTCCCCAACCCCGCTCGTCCTGAGCCTGTCGAAGGACGCTGGCACCACGCCCGGACTGAAAATGCGATGAGCACCTACCTGCCCACTCTCAAGCAGTTGCAATACCTCGTCGCGCTGCACGAACACGGGCATTTCGGCCGCGCTGCCGATGCCAGTTTCGTCTCGCAATCGACGCTCTCGGCGGGCCTGCGCGAACTGGAATCGCTGCTGGGCGTGGTGCTGGTCGAGCGTACCCGCCGCGTCGTGCGCTTCACCCCGCTCGGCAATCAGGTGGTAGCCAAAGCGCACCGCCTTTTGCGCGAGGCTGAGGAGCTTTCCGAACTGGTGCAAAGCCACGGCGCGCCGCTGGCGGGCGAATTGCGCATGAGCGTCATCCCCACCATCGCCCCATTCCTGCTGCCGCGGATGCTGCCCCGGTTGCGCAAAGAGCGCCCGCAGTTGAAGCTGTTCCTGCGCGAGGAACCCAGCGCCGCCGCTATCGAATCACTCCACCATGGCCGCGCCGATTGCGTGCTTCTGGCGCTGCCTTTTGCCACGGGCGAAGTGGAAGCCGAGGTCCTGTTCAAGGACGAACTCTTCGTCGCCTTCCCCAAGGACGACCCGCGCGATCCGCCCGCCACGATCACGGCCAACCTGATCGACGAGACACGGCTCTTGCTGCTCGAAGACGGGCACTGTTTGAAAGAACATGTGCTGGCCGCCTGCAACCGGCCCGAAATGCGGGCCAGCGCAACGATGATCGGCACGTCCTTGCACACACTTGTACAGATGGTCGACAATGGCCTTGGCCTGACAATGTTGCCGCAAATGGCCATCGATGCAGGTATCCTGCATGATACCAATATCGTCGTCCGCCCCCTGACCTCCGACCACGCCTGGCGCGACATCGCGCTGGTGTGGCGCAAAAACAGCCCGCGCGCCGAGGAATTCCGGATGCTGGCGCGTGAATTGCGGGCGGGTTGACAGAACATGCAGCCGCAAAACAAGCAGCGCTCCGAAGCTACCGCAAGCAAACAATTGCAGGCAAAACGCTGGCAATTTGCAAATCGCGAAGCAGTGGAAAGTTCAAATGCCTTTGTAGAGCGCCACGGACTTCCTCTGGCAAAATACCGCCAGTTCTGACCCCTCAATCCATGTGCTTCAAACCGACGCGCAAGTAATCCCAGCCCGTTATCACCGTCAGCACAGCCGCCGCCCATAGCGTGGTCAGGCCCACGGTGTGCGGCACATTCACTTCAATGCTGCCGATGGACATGAGCCAGCCCGGCAGCGCCTGCCCAAGGATCAGTGCGCCAAGGCAGATCATCTGGAACGTGGTTTTCCATTTTGCCAGACGGCTGACCGGCACCGACACCTGAATGCCGCCAAGGAATTCGCGCAGGCCCGAAACGGCAATTTCGCGCAGCAGAATGATCAAACCTGCGATCACATGCATGTCGCCCACATACGGCCCACGCAAAATGCCCTGCGCGGTCAGCACCAGAATAACGGCCACCACCATGATCTTGTCGGCAATCGGATCAAGGAAAATGCCCAACTTGCTGACCGCACCTTGCGCACGGGCAAGGTATCCGTCAAAGTAATCGGTGATGCCCATCAGGCAATAGACGCCGAATGCAAGGCCATAGCCCAGCCGCCATTCCGGCCACCACAGCAGCACCGCAAGCAGGGGGACAGTCACAATCCGCGACAGCGTGAGCAGGTTTGGCAAGGTCAGCATCGGCTTTGGCCATAGCGCGCAAATGCGACAAACGGAATCGCAACATTCGCAGCCTACCGCATGCAGGTTCAAAACTGCTTGCCCAAGCCCCTGACCGGGCTAAGGGTGGCGCGAGTAGAGATGCTGGCAACGGATTAAATGACAACATCGACGCATCTGGTGCGCACGCGCCGTTTCCTGCCCTTGTTCGTCACCCAGCTTCTGGGGGCTTTCAACGACAATCTCTACAAGAACGCGATGGTCCTGTACGTCGTGTACAACGTCTATAGCTCCGAGGCAGAAGAGGCGCGCTTTTCCGCGATTGCATCGGGCCTGTTCATCCTGCCGTTCTTCTTGCTGTCTGCGCTGGCGGGCCAATTGGCCGATATGCGTGATAAAGCCAAGATCATCCGCGTGGTCAAAGCGGCCGAGATCGCCATTATGGTGGTTGGCGGTGCTGGCCTGTTCATGGCGTGGCTGGGGATGGAAGTGCAATCCATCGCCATTCCGTTGATGCTGGCCGCGCTGTTGGCGATGGGCGTCCACTCCACGTTCTTCGGCCCAATCAAATACGCAATTTTGCCGCAGCACTTGCACGATAACGAGGTTCTGGCTGGCACCGGTCTGGTCGAGGCGGGCACCTATATCGCCATCCTTGCCGGCACAATTCTGGCTGGTTGGATTCCGGTAGAGGTTGCCGCAGGCGGGGTCGTGCTAACCGCGCTGATCGGCTATATCTCGGGACGGCAAGTGCCCCCTGCCCCGCCGCTGCAAGAAGCGCAAAAGATCGATTTCAACACGTTTACGGCCTCGTGGAACCTGATCCGCAATACAATGCGGCACCGCCAGGTGTTCATGGCTATCGTTGCCATCAGCTTTTTCTGGACGGTGGGCACCGTGCTGTTCATCCAGTTCCCACCGCTGGCCAAGAACGTGCTCTATGCCAGCAAGGAAGTGGCCAGCCTGTTCCTTGTGATGTTCTCGGTTGGCATCGCCATCGGTTCGATGTCGATCAACGCCCTGCTCAAAGGCACGGTATCGGCGCGCTATTCTCCGGCTTCGGTGATCGTGATGGGGCTGTTCGTTATCGCATTTTACGCGGTGTGCCGGATGTGGCCAGACATGCCGGGGCAGGCATTGATGGATGTGTCTACCTTCATTGTCCAGCCGCTCGCCATCCCGTTGCTGCTCAGCCTGCTGGGCATCGCGGTGGCAGGCGGCATGTTCGTTGTGCCGCTCTACGCCTTCCTCACGACGGTAGTCGACAAGTCCGAAACTGCCCGCACGATTGCTGCCAACAACATCGTCAATTCGGGCGCAATGGTTGCAGGCGCACTGATCGCCGGGGCCTTGAGCAGCGCGGGCGTGGCGCTGGTTGACCAATTGCTGCTCGGTGCAGCGATGTGCGTGGTTTCGGCGTGGCTCGGCTGGCTGCTTTACAAGGCCGAAAAGGCCGCGCAGGCCGCCTGAAGGTCAGGCGATAAACGCCATCACCGCCAGAAAGCAGGCGCAATAGGCGATCATGAAATCGCGCACGTCCTGCATGGTGATGCGTTTGAAATCAACGGGATCGGATCGCACATCCATATCGCGCAAGCGTTCTTCGGCTTTGCGCATGGCCGCAATCACTTCTGGCTCAAGCCTTGGCAGTTCGCGCAATGCATGTCGTGGCAGAGATGCGCGAAACGGGTGGCGGGCGGTGCCATAGGCGGCACCTGCGGCGGTTGCGAATGACCTGTTCATGCCATCTGCTTAACGCTTTCTTTACCTTTAGAAATGGCAGATTTCCGCCATCTCGGGATCGTTCCAACACGGGACAGAAGTTGCCTGGCCGATAAACGCGAAAGGCCGCCCCTTGCGGGACGGCCCTTTTTACGACTGGCGAGGGGAAGCTTGCGCCAGTCTTTTGTTCAAATTCAATCAGTCAGATGATGTCAGACGTTGTCGCCCAGCGCACCCTTGACCTTGCCCGCAACCTGCTGCGCTTCGCCCTTGCGCTCCTGCGCAAAACCGTCGGCCTGCAGCTTTTCATTGTCGGTTGCCTTGCCCACGGCCTGCTTGATGTTGCCGGCAGCTTCGTTGGCGAGACCCTTGGCCTTGTCGGTCAGTTCACCCATCGTGAATCTCCTTGATCTGTGGGGCAGAAGCGGTCCGCCCTCTCGGAGAATACTACGCGCAAAGGGGCAGGGTGGTTCCCGTCAAACGGCATCAGCCATTTTCAGGATCAGCGCCCACTCCTCGGGCCGCACCGCCCCCACCGACAAACGCGAAAGGCGAATCAGGTCCATCTCCTGAAGCTCCGGCGTCGCTTTCACCTGCTTGAGCGTCACGCTCTGCGGCAGCTTTGACACAGGCTTCACCTTCACCGCCGCCCATTTGCCTTCGGGGTCCGTCGGATCGGTCAATCCGCCCTGGCTGATCACAATCACGCCCACGATCTCGATGCCGATGTTCGAATGATAGAAGAACGCAAGGTCCCCGGCCTGCATCGTGCGCAGGTTGCGCGCGGCAAGATGGTTGCGCACCCCGTCCCACGTCCCTTCGCCCTCGGCCACCAGATCATCCCAGCCATAGACGTCGGGTTCGGACTTCATCAGCCACAAGTTGCGGCCAGTCGTATCTGCGATGTTGATTTTGGTCATGAAACCCCGCGCGTTTCCCGTTACAGGCAGGTCCATAGCGACAATTGTGCGAACTGGAACACCATGCCCCTTGATACACTGCCGGTTATTTCGCTGAACAGCGAGCCGCACGCCCTTTCGCGCGAATTGGGTGAGAGTTTTCAGACCTTTGGCTTTGCGATGGTGAAAGACCACGGCATCGACCCGGAACTCATCGCCCGCGCGTGGGACCTGACCGCGCAGTTCTTTGCCCTGCCCGAGGACGAAAAGCGCAGCTATGCCATTGCCGGTCTTGGCGGCGCGCGCGGTTACACGCCCTTCGGCACTGAAATTGCCAAGGGCGCAAAAGTCCATGATCTCAAGGAGTTCTGGCACGTTGGCCGCGATCTTCCGGCCGATCATCCGCTGGCCGCAATGTCGATGTACCCCAACATCTGGCCCACCCGTCCCGAAGGCTTCCGCGAGACATTCGAGGAACTCTATGCCGAATTTGACCGCGTCGGCGCGCGCATTCTGGCGCGGATCGCGGTTTGGCTGGGGCTGGATGAGCATTGGTTCGATCCGGCGATCGAAGACGGCAATTCGGTGATGCGTCTGCTCCACTACCCGCCCCTGCCCGCCGATGCGCAGCCCGGTGCGATTCGCGCAGGGGCGCATGAGGATATCAACCTGATCACGCTGCTGCTTGGTGCAGAGGAAGCCGGACTGGAATTGCGCACGAAATCAGGCGATTGGATCAGCGTATCGCCCCCCCAAGGCGCGCTGGCGGTCAACATCGGCGATATGCTGCAACGCCTGACCAACCACGTCCTGCCCTCCACAACGCACCGCGTACGCAATCCTGAGGGCGAGCGGGCGCGGCACAGCCGCTATTCGATGCCGTTCTTCCTGCACCTGCGCAGCGATTTCCGGTTCGAAACTTTGCCCGAGTGCATCAGCGATGAAAATCCAGACCGCTATCCGGTGTCCATCACCGCCGACGATTACCTGCAGGAGCGTCTGCGCGAGATTGGATTGAAGAAGTAGCTTTCAGCGGTGCGCTCAGGACGTCTTGCTGCGTCTTGAGCGCACTCAGGCGCAGCTAGGTGCGTCTAGGTGCACTTCAGGAATCGTAGCCTGATTGACGCGGTAAAACGCAAAAAGCCGCCCGAAGGCGGCTTTTCTGGTGAAATGGTGGAGCCTAGCGGGATCGAACCGCTGACCTCCTGCATGCCATGCAGGCGCTCTCCCAGCTGAGCTAAGGCCCCATATTTCTAACAGCTGCGGTGGGAAGCAGACTGTTCCGGCGGGTAGGCCCTGCCGGGAGCCGCGCCTCTAAGGGAAGGCTTCCCGGCTGACAAGACCATTTTTTGACGCCGGATGATTTTTCGGAGCCAGCCTGCCTGGCCAGCTCCGAAATGCGTTACACCCAGAGATCAAACTTCGTCGTCGTCGCCGCTCTGACCCGGAACGCCCAGATCATCGTCGCCGCCAAGATCGACGTCGTTGTCGGGCGAATCGCCGTCCTCGTCGATGTCCAGATCTTCGTCGGCCAGATCGACGTCGGGCACAGCGTCAACCTTCTCCTTCTGGATCTCCTCGTAGGGGATCGGCTGCTTCGACTTCAGCACCGGCTCGGCGGTCCAGGTGTATTTGCATTCGACGCAGGTGATCGGGTCGGTGTTGCCCAGATCATAGAAGCGGGTGCCACACTTCGGACAACCGTGCTTGGCGCCCCATTCCGGCTTGACCATGAAACTTCCTCAAGACTGGCCCGGCACGACAAGATTTCGCGCGGGCGGAGAAACTGCACGCTTGATGGGTCCGCAGCTTCGCGGAATCAAGAGAGGGCGCGCCTTGCCATAGCGGCGCGCTGCTGTCAAAAGCCGCGCGCTTTATTGGCCCTCCCCAATGCGAAAGACTTGAACGTGTCCTCACACGACCTTGCGCAAATGCGCCCCCGCCGCTTCACCGCCAATGGCCCGCTGAAGGGCCGCATCCGCGTGCCGGGCGACAAATCGATCAGCCACCGCTCAATCATGCTGGGCGCACTGGCGGTGGGCGAGACGCGGGTGACCGGGCTGCTGGAGGGCGAGGACGTGCTTTCCACTGCGGCCGCCATGCGCGCGATGGGCGCAACGATTGAGCGCGATGCAGACGGTATGTGGCACGTGCACGGCGTGGGCGTGGGCGGGCTGCTGCAACCGCAAAGTGCGCTCGACATGGGCAATTCCGGCACGTCCACGCGGCTGTTGATGGGGCTTGTCGCCACGCATCCGATTACCGCGACGTTCGTGGGCGATGGTTCGCTGTCCAAGCGGCCGATGGGGCGCGTGATCGATCCGCTGTCCACAATGGGCGCGGAGTTTACCGCCAGCCCCGGCGGGCGGCTCCCCCTCACCCTGCGCGGAATTTCGCCTGCGGTGCCCATTGAATACCGGCTGCCGGTGGCATCGGCGCAAGTGAAGAGCGCCATTCTGCTTGCCGGGCTGAACACACCAGGGATCACCACCGTGATCGAGCCGATCCCCACGCGCGACCATTCGGAACGGATGCTGCGCGGGTTTGGTGCGGAGTTGACGGTTGATTTGGCCGATGACGGCGCGCGGGTGATCCGCGTGCGTGGTGAGGCGGAACTGAAGCCGCAGGATATTGTGGTGCCGGGCGATCCATCGTCTGCCGCGTTCTTTGTGGTGGCGGCGCTGCTGGTCGAAGGGTCTGACCTTGTGGTGGAGAACGTGGGGCTGAACCCCACGCGTGCAGCGCTGTTCGATGTGCTGCGGTTGATGGGCGGGAGCATCGAGGAACTGGATCGGCGCGATGTGGGCGGCGAGCCGGTGGCCGACCTGCGCGTGCGCCATTCGCTGCTGACCGGCATTGATGTGGACCCCGCCGTGGTGCCGAGCATGGTGGACGAATTCCCGGTGCTGTTCGTGGCCGCCGCGCTGGCCAAGGGGCGCACGGTGACCACCGGCCTTGAAGAACTGCGCGTGAAGGAAAGCGACCGGATCAGCGCGATGCGCGCTGCGCTGGAACTGGTGGGCGCGATCGTGACCGAGACCGAAGACGGACTGATCATCGATGGCACCGGCGGCGATCCGCTGCCCGGCACCGCCGAGGACGCACGCGTCGTCACACACCTTGACCACCGCATTGCCATGAGCATGGCGATTGCCGGCATTGCCAGCAAGCGCGGCGTGGAAGTGGACGACACGCGGCCCATCGCCACCAGCTTTCCGGTGTTCGAGAGCCTGCTCGACGGAGCCAGAGCCGCATGATCATCGCCGTGGATGGCCCGACCGCTTCAGGCAAGGGCACCATTGCCAAGGCGCTGGCCGCGCATTTCGGCCTGCCGCATCTGGACACAGGCCTGCTCTATCGCGCGGTGGGTCGGCAGGTGATGCTGAGCGGCGGCAATCCCGATGATGCGCCCGCCGCGCTGGCAGCCTGCGATTTTGCGGAAAGCGTGCTGGACGATCCCGAACTGCGCAGCGAAGAAGCCGGCGGCTATGCCAGCCGTGTTTCGGTGCATCCTGCCGTGCGCGCGGCGCTGCTGGCGCGGCAGCAGGCCTTTGCGAACCAGCCCGGTGGCGCAGTGCTGGACGGACGCGACATTGCCACCGTGATTGCCCCCCACGCGGACGCCAAGCTGTTCGTCACCGCCAGTGTCAGCGCGCGCGCGATGCGGCGCTGGGTTGAGATGCGCGGGCTGGGCAAAGATGTGGAACGCGAGGCGATTGAAGCCGATCTGGCCGCACGCGACGAGCGCGATCGGAACCGGACGGAGGCACCGTTGCGGCAGGCCGAAGGCGCAGCGTTGCTGGATACATCTAAACTGACGAAGGAGATGGCGGTGGCGATGGCAATTGCGCTGGTAGAAAAGCAGATGGCGGCGCGCTGAACGCAGGCTGGCCGATCCTTGCTGCTGTGGGTCGCAAAGAGGCGACCCAAAGCGAATTAGCGCAATCTTAATCGTGATGCGGGACTTTCTGCCAGCATAGCAGGCAGTCGAGGAGCGCCGTCATGTTGAAGCTGTTCCAGAGCATGGGTCACATGGTCCGGGCCATGATCGCCTTCGGCTTTGCCGCATTCTGGGGCTATTGTGCGTGGCAGTGGCATGAGTTGGGCGAGGCTGGCCCCGGCATGCCGACCGTTATCGGCACGGCTACTTTTGCCATGCTGGCGGGGCTTGGCGGCATGGTGAGCCTGTTGCGCGTAGGATTCACCGCCACCACGCCAGCGGCAGCAGCGTTAAAGACCAACAAGTGGGATGAAGAACCGCGCACGGACTTCGATGCAGATGCCGTGATCGCTCGCCATCTGGCCAAGCGTCAGGCCTCTGACGCTGCCGCACCTGCGCCTGAAGCTGCATCCGAAACGCGCGACGTCCCTGGTGCACCGACATTTGGCCGCAAGCGCGTCATGTAATCCTATCGGGCGCAATCGTTGCTTGTGCCTGAACTGTTGTTGCAGAACGTCCCGCCCATGTTCATGCCGCCGAACATCGCGGCCATGGATACCGGGTTGAACGTGTTCGCATATTTGCGCCAGTTGCCATCGGCAGGCCAGTGGAACACCAGCAAGGCCGCCATGACCGCCGCAACCGGCACGCGCAATTCCGGCTTCAGGCCGAACAGGTTGCGATCATCCTTGGTGCGCCATTCGAACCAGTCGTTGCACTGCGAGACGTAGGCTTTGTAGCCCTTCCAGTCAGTCAGCATCATGACCAGCAACGCATTGTTATCGATCAATGGGGGCTTTTCACGCGGCTTTTCCTCGGGCGGGGCCACCGGGACGAAATGCTCTGCGCTATACCGCCGCCCGAACCGTACGCGCCCTTCTGCCGGTAAGCCCCCGGCAGCGCCGTTGCGAGTATCGCGCCGCGCCCGGCCCGGTTGCATCAATGCGCCGCTTAGTTGCGTGATCGTCTGCAGCCTTTCGAGCACCGCCGGATGGCTTCCCCCATCGGTGTCACTGCGCCCATCGAACAGCACATCGTCAAACGGTTCACTGCCTGCAAAAGCGCCTTTGCCGCCGATCTTTGCCAGCGCCGAATGCAGCGCATCGGGCCGGTGTGTCACGCGGATGGCGTCGGCATCAGCGATATGAAAGCGCGAAAGCTTCACGCTGCGCCGCGCCATCCGTGCGATTTCCAACGAAGCCTTGGTGATCATGCCCGATAGCAGCAGGATCGTCAGAAAAGGCGGCAGGAAGACCACGATGATCAGTTGCCGCCAGTCCTCTATGCGAAACACGTTATTCACCTGCAGCAGCACTGCTGTGCGCATCAATGCGAAGTTTGCCGCCAAGACGCGCGTATCGCCATTGCGGATTTGCGAGGCAAGGTTGGCCAGCACTGCCGCCAGTTCATCGTCATCCAACTGTTGCAACAGGCCCCGGGTCACCGCGATCAGGCCTTTCTGCGGCCCTTCGCCAACGGCCAACGCATTGGGCTGTGCCACTTCGATGATGCCGAAGCGCGGGGCACGGATGCCCAGCGCAATGCACTGCTCTTCAGCAATGTCTATAAATCGCCGCTCATCGATCCGCGACACATCCTGCACCGAAAGCTTGGTGCGGATCGCCTCGGCGTGCGAGCCATAGAGCCACACGAACAGCGCCGCTGAAATCGCGGTCATCGGCAGGCCATAGCGAACAAAGTAGCCCACAGGATCGACGAGGATCACGTGCGCCGGATCGAACATCAGCAGTGGCAGCATCGCCACCAGCCCACCGATCATGTGGACCGACAGCACATAGAGCCCGAATACCTGCCAGAAGCGGTTCCGGTTTTCGTGCGTATGCGTGACGAAGCCTTTTGCGCCACCCCCGGTTAACCCGCCCGGCGCTGCCAAAGGTGCGCCGCCAGCTTGCAGTTCCGCCGCCATCTTCGCCGCCTTCAGAACGAGGCGACTACAGGTTCGCTATACTGCGCCCGCTTTTCGCCCAGGCTGAACTTCTCGTGCCGCGCTGTCTTGGCCATGCCGTCGATCAGGTTGTAGGGGAAGGACCGGCGCACCGCGTTCAGCTCTTCCACCGACAGGTTGTAAAACTTGCGCGCGGCATTGATCCGGTCTTCCATCCGCACCATTTCGGCCCGCAACTCGCGGAAATGCACGGAGCTGGCCAATTCAGGATAGTTCTCGGTGATCGCCCACAGGTTGTTCAGCGATTGCCCGACCTGCAGTTCCGCTTCGAGCCGAGCGTTCCCGGCAGAGGCCATCGCGCGGGCGCGCGCGTCGATCACATCGCTCAGCACCTTGTGCTCCTGCGCGGCGAAGCCTTTGGTCGTGGCGATCAGGTTGGGGATCAGTTCGTGCCGTTCGGCCAGAATGGCGTCGATATCACCAAAGGCCGCGCCGCAGCGCTCGTCCAGTTCGCCCAGCAAGGCATGCTGGCTCCGCAGCTTCAGCAGGGCCAGCACCACCACGATCACCAGCAGCCAAAGCCACCACAGATCAAGCAGGAAGTTGGTCGAATCGACCGATCGATCAAAAATTCGGGTTGCTTCCGAAAATGTCTTATCCTGTTGTGCTGTCGCCACGTGCCAGTCCCCTGCCAATCGTGGCGACAGGATAATCTGCACTTCCTTTGCAGACGGTTAAACGCCGCCAGACCGGCAGATTAGCAAGCGACTATCCTCAGAAGGCGAAGCGCAGCGATGTCTGCACCGTCCGTCCGTTTGCTGCGCGGGCAAAGCCGATGCCATTTGCCGGAACGCTGGCCTGGTTGACTTCGAAGATGCCGAGCGTGTTGAACAGGTTCTGCGCGCTGACCGTCAACCGCAGGTTCCCGGCGGGCTGAGCCTCGATAAAGGCGCCCACGGTGGTGAAGCCCGGCATGCGCAGGAGGTTGCTGTCCTGAGCATAGGACCCGGTGATCGTGACAATGTTGGCCCCGGCAGCAAATGTGCCAAAATCGATCTGCGGCACGGCGACAAGCACCCAGTCTGGTTGGTGGCGCGGCTCGTTGCCGGTCAGCGCGGGGTTGAGCCGGTCCTCGGTGATCTTGGCCTTGGTATAAGTTGCCGCCAGCATCAGGTTGAATGGCCCGTGGGTGAAGTTGCCTTCCAATTCGACACCTTCGGCTGTGTAAGTGCGGTCGGTAGCGTTGGCCGCGCCGTTAAGGACATTCTGGTCCTCGGCCTCGACATGAAACACCGTGCCGTTAACGGTGATGCCACCGCGGCGAAGTTTGAAGCCAGCCTCGTACTGGATCACCGTGTCCTGCCGATCAGGCGCTGCGACATTGCCGGTCAGCGCATCGACGGTGGGGGTGAACAGGATTTTGTCGGCCGCAGCACGCGCCCCGCGGCTATAGCGGGCGAAGACCGAGAAGGGTTCGGCCACGCGGTAGTTCACACCCGCTGAATAATTCAGGTAGCCATAGTCGTAATTGACCGGCGCAGGCCGATCGAGCGGCAGGAACGCGGTGCGTGTCTCAGCCGGATTGATTGTGCCATCGCGGTTGAAATCGAAACTGGTCAGGCCTGCACGCCCGCCGCCCAGATCTGCACCGAACAACTGCCCGCGCACCCGCCCGGTATCGTACCGCAAGCTGCCGCCGATGGCGAGTTTGCCAACGTGGAAGTTGAGCGAACCATAAGGTGCGAGCACGCGGTAATCGACCTTGAAGATGCGCCGGAACAGGCTGGATTCACGCCCGAAGGCAAAATAGCCGTTAAGCGTTTGCGGTTGGCCTGCGGCGTTGAAAATATCGACCTGCGCGGTCTGGCCATCGCCTGCCGCGTCCACGATCATCGCGGTGTGAAGCCATGTCGTGTCGAGTTCCTGCGTGGCAAGGTAAAGGCCGCCGGTGGTGGTCAGCTTGCCGCCGCCCACATCCCACACGCGGGTGGCGCGCAAGTCGTTGGTGAAGTTGTCGAGCGAGTTGGCCTGAACGAAGCTGACGAAATACAGCGAAAGGAGGCCATTGCCGTTGATCATGCTGCCGTTCGGGATGGCTTGCCCGGCAAGCGGGCCGCTGGCGTAGGCAGCAGTCGACCCGGGCCCACCGATCGAGTTGGCGAAGGCAGAAACGGTGTTCTGACGATTGGGGAACATGCGACTGAAATCGCCGCCGTTGACCGCATAGCGCGCGCGTTCGGTGATGGTCCAGTCACCCAGTTCGAACGATGCTTCAAAGCCGATTGAGCGCGACTTGGCGCTCTGACCGGTATTGATCGGCAGGGCGACGGGCTGGTTGTTGCGATCAAGCGTTACGACCGGGCCGAGGAATGGCGACAGCGTCGAATCCTGGCGCAAGTCGAAGCCGGGAAAACTGCTGAACACCGGAGCCTCGTTGGTGCCGGTGATGTTTACAGCGTAAGGGGCAAAGGTTGGCGAGCGGTCATCGAGCACCTTAAAGTAGGCGCGGATGTAGCCGCCTTCGAACGTGCGGGTAATGTTGGCCTTGATCTGGCCACCGCGCCAGCCGGTGAAGCCGATGTCGCGCGGGCCGGTGCCCTGCCGGTAGAAGCCACCGATGTGGAAGCGGGTATTCTCACCCAGCTTGGCACCATAATCAAAATCGAGCCGCTTTTCATCGAAGTCGAGCCCAGCGGTGATCTGTGCGCGGCCACCTTCCTGTTCGCCAGTGCGCGAGATGACATTGATGATCCCGCCCGGCGAGTTTGAGGCAAAAGTCGAGGCAGAGCCCCCGCGGATCGTCTCGATCGCATTCACGGTGAAATCGTTTCGGAGATAGACGTCGGTGGCTACGTTGAAGAGATCGCCGAATTCGAGCACCGGCAGGCCATCTTCTTGAAACTGCATATACTTCGAACCACCAGCAGCCAGCGGCAGGCCACGCACGGTGTAGTTGTTGTTGCCCTCGCCAATCCCAGTGGCCACGCGCAGGCCCGCCATGGTCCGCAGCACATCGCCCAGCGGGCGCGGACCGAAGCGGTCGATATCGTCGCCCTTCAGCGAAGAGGTCGATGTTGCGCTGTCGAGCCGGTCGCGGCCCTTGGCCATGCCGGTGGAGAAGATTTCGGCGACCGGTTTCGCTTTGGCCACATCGGCATCCACGGTCTTGCTCTCGTTGCCGGTGTCGGCCCCGGTCTGCGCGTCGGTAATATTCCTGCCTCCGTCATCGGCCAAGGCTGGCGCGGAAAGGACCCCGCTGAGCGTAAGGGCGAGCAAGGTTTTCAGATGTCTCATGGCAGGTTCCCCCAGTCGTTTCGGCACAACCTCCAGCGTAGATCGATGGGTTGCGTGTTGCCTGATAGTCCCGAGGGTGTTTGCACTTGTGAAAGCGCGCCTAGGGGGTGGCGCTAGGGAAAACCGCACCGCTATGGTTAACGAAGCGCTACACCACGCGCACGCTCCAAGCCGCCGCAGGCACAGAGCAACCGATCAGCCCCATTTTCCTTGCTTTTCCTGAGCCCTCCGCCTAAGCGCCGGCGGTCCGCAATGGCCTTGGCCAGATCGGATGCCTTCGGCAGCATCCGGCTCCGTGGGCAGTTCGGCCCTTTTTGGCCCACGGTTCGCATGGTGCGGCACGTGGAGGAAAGACCGGCGGAAACAACCGCCTGGCCGGGATACTTGTTACAGGAAGCTTTGAATATGGCTACCAATCCGTCGCGCGACGATTTCGCCGCGATGCTTGACGAATCGCTTGGCGGAGCCGCCAACGGTGGCTTTGAAGGCCGCGTCGTCAAAGGCACCATTACCGCAATTGAAAACGACAAGGCCGTCATCGACGTAGGTTTGAAGAGCGAGGGCCGCGTTGCCCTGCGTGAATTCGCCTCGCCCGGCCAGCCGCACGGCCTTTCGGTCGGCGATGAAGTGGAAGTTTATGTCGACCGCGTCGAGAACGCTGACGGCGAAGCGATGCTCTCGCGCGACCGCGCTCGCCGCGAAGCCGCATGGGACAAGCTTGAAAACGAATTCGGCGAAGGCAAGCGCGTTGAAGGCGTGATCTTCGGCCGCGTGAAGGGCGGCTTCACGGTCGACCTCGACGGCGCCGTGGCGTTCCTGCCTGGTTCGCAAGTCGATATCCGCCCCGTGCGCGATGTGACCCCGTTGATGGACATGCCCCAGCCGTTCCAGATCCTGAAGATGGATCGCCGCCGTGGCAACATCGTGGTTTCGCGCCGCGCAGTCCTCGAAGAAACCCGCGCCGAACAGCGTTCGGGCCTGATCATGAACCTCAAGGAAGGCCAGATCATCGACGGCGTGGTCAAGAACATCACCGATTACGGTGCGTTCGTTGATCTTGGCGGCATCGACGGCCTGCTGCACGTGACGGACATGAGCTACAAGCGCGTGAACCATCCTTCGGAAGTGATCGCCATCGGCGACACGGTGAAGGTGCAGATCGTTCGCATCAACCAGGACACGCAGCGCATCAGCCTGGGCATGAAGCAGCTGGAAAGCGATCCTTGGGATGGCGTGGCTGCGAAGTATCCGGTGGGTGCAAAGCTTTCGGGCGTTGTCACCAACATCACCGAATACGGCGCGTTCGTGGAACTGGAAGCTGGCATCGAAGGCCTGGTCCATGTTTCGGAAATGTCGTGGACCAAGAAGAACGTCCACCCCGGCAAGATCGTTTCGACCTCACAGGAAGTCGACGTGCTCGTGCTCGAAGTCGACAGCGACAAGCGCCGTATCTCGCTTGGCCTCAAGCAGGCACAGCAGAACCCGTGGGAAGCGTTTGCAGACAAGCACCCGGTCGGTTCGACCGTGGAAGGCGAAGTCAAGAACGCCACCGAGTTCGGCCTGTTCATCGGTCTGGACGGCGACGTGGACGGCATGGTCCACATGTCGGATATCGCATGGGGCATCTCGGGCGAAGACGCGCTGGCCCTGCACCGCAAGGGCGAGCAGGTTTCGGCCGTCGTGCTCGACGTGGATGTGGAAAAGGAACGCATCAGCCTTGGCATGAAGCAGCTTGAAAAGGGTGCTCCGGCCGCCGGTGGCGTTGCTGCAAGCGCAACCGGATCGCTGCGCCGCGGTGAAGTGACCACGGTGACCGTGCTTGAAGTGCGCGATGGCGGGCTTGAAGTGCAGGCTGGCGAAGACGGCGCAACCGGCTTCATCAAGCGTTCGGACCTGGGCCGTGATCGTGACGAACAGCGTCCCGACCGCTTCCAGGTTGGCCAGAAGCTCGATGCGATGGTCACCGGCTTCGACCGTTCGAAGAAGCCCAACTTCTCGGTCAAGGCGCGTCAGCTCCATGAAGAGAAGGAAGCGGTGGAACAGTATGGTTCGTCGGATGCCGGCGCTTCGCTGGGCGACATCCTGGGTGCGGCGCTGAAGGCTCGCAACTAAGAGTGTTCAGCTTGTGCGTCCCCGCGAAGGCGGGGACCTCAGGCCACCAAGCGCCACGCCGACTGAGGCCCCCGAGTTTACCCTGAGCGGCTGGCTTGCCAGCCAGCCGAAGGGCGGGGGAGCGGTTGGTGAGACAAAGCAAGGCCCGTCCGGAGAAATCCGGGCGGGCTTTTGCTTTGTGGCGCGCAGGCGGCTAAGCTGAGGGCATGACACTACAGATCCACCAGTTCCCGTGCCTGTCCGACAACTACGGCTTCCTTGTGCATGACCCTGCGAGCGGGGAGACGGCGTGCATCGATACGCCTGATGCGCAGGCTTACTTGCGCGAGGCGGAGGCGAAAGGGTGGAGGATTACGCAGATCTGGAACACGCACTGGCATCCTGACCATGCGGGCGGGAACGGGGCGATCAAGGCGGCGACGGGCTGTTTGATCGTGGCGCCTGCGGGGGACGCGGCGAAGATTGCAGGTGTGGACCGAGTGGTGACACAGGGCGATGTGGTCGCGCTTGGGGCGTACTCTGCACACGTGATCGATGTCGGCGGGCACACGTTGGGGCACATCGCCTATCATGTGCCTGAGGCGGCGGTGGCGTTCGTGGGCGACGCTTTGTTTCCGCTAGGCTGCGGGCGCATGTTTGAAGGGACGCCCGATCAGTTCTGGGCCAGCCTTTCCCGGCTGAAGGCTTTGCCGGTGGAGACGACACTTTACAGCGCGCATGAGTACACGCAGGCCAACGCGCGATTTGCGGTGTTTGCCGATCCCGACAATGCGGCCTTGCTGGCCTATGCCGATGAGGTGGAAGAGAAGCGTGCTCGGGGTGAGTGGACGGTACCGACCACGCTTGGTGCCGAACTGGCCGCCAACCCGTTCCTGCGTGCGGATGATGCGGACATGGCCGACCGATGGGGCGGTGCATCCCCGGTGGAGACATTTGCCGCGTTGCGCACCGCCAAGGACACTTTCCGCTGACGCTGTTCCTGCTAAGGACAGGCTGACCCGGGGGACGTATTTTGGTGAACGACAGGAAGATCATCCGTGTAACGTCGTTCGACGTGGCCGAGGCGGCGGGCGTGAGCCAATCCACGGTAAGCCGTGCGCTGGCAGGCGATACATCGATCAGTGAGCCGACGCGCCAGCGCGTGATCGAGGCAGCGCGGCGGCTGAACTATCAGGTGGACGAGAACGCGGCGCGGCTGCGGCGCGGGCGCACGGGCACGCTGGCGGTGGTGATGATCTGCCGCGAGGCGCAGGACCGCAAGGACATCAACCCGTTCTATTTCTCGCTGCTGGGCAGCACGTGCGCGGCGGCATCGGCGCGCGGGTATGAGACGCTGGTGGCGTTTCAGGATGCGCCAGAGAACTTCTGGGGGCACTTTCAGGAGCGGCGCAAAGCCGATGGGATGATCGTGATCGGCACGACCACGAATACAAAGGCGTGGGACTATTTCCGTGACATGCCGCAGGGCACGCACTGGACCTGCTGGGGATCGCCCGACAACGACATGCCGTGGGTGCGCAGCGACAACCTTTCAGGCGCAACGCTGGCCACGCGGCACCTGCTGGTGCGCGGGTACAAGCAGATCGTGTGCATCGGTTCGGCCACATCGCCGCAGCGGCAGTTTCAGGAGCGCTATGAAGGCTATGCCGAGGCCATGCTCTCAGCCGGGCTGGAGCCGCGGCTGCAACAGGTGGACAGCGGGCTGGCGCGCGAGGAGCAGGGGCGGCTTGCGGCGATTGCCTTGGCCGAAAGCGGAGAGCCGTTCGACGCGATCTTTGCGGTGTGCGACGAAATGGCGCTCGGCGCGCTGAAGGAATTGACGGCGCGGGGCTATGCCATCCCCGATCAGGTGGGCATCATCGGCTTTGACGGCATCCGTGCGGGCGCATGGTCTACCCCTCCCCTCACCTCGATCGAACCCGACTTCCAGATGGCTGGCGCGCTGCTGGTGGAGCAGTTGCTGGCGAAGATAAACGGGACGGAAGGATCTGGGCGGCGCGTGCCGGTGCGGTTGGTGATACGGGGGTCTACGCGGGCTTGAGGCCGCTTGAAGATCGACGGCATTTGTATTACTTTTTGGTACTCTCCTTTTTGAAAGGGTCGATTGTGCCGCGCAACACGTCCGTCACCATTGGTGAACACTTTACCAATTTCATCGCCTCACAGGTCAAGACCGGACGTTATGGTTCGGCTAGCGATGTCGTGCGGGCGGGTCTTCGGCTGCTTGAAGACCATGAGGCCAAGGTGCGGGCGCTTGAGCAGGCTCTGATCGAAGGCGAAGAATCAGGTCAGCCGCAGCCGTTCGATTTCGATGAGTTTAAGGCGCGCAAACGTCGGGAATTCGAGGAACGATGAAAGCTCTGCGGTTTTCGCCAGCAGCTTATGCAGACATTGATAAGATCTGGGATTACACGGCTGAACAGTGGTCTGTGGATCAAGCTGAGAGCTATACGGACAACTTGCAGGACGCCTGCGAAAACATAGCGCGCGGCATCAGAACCGGCAGGGTTAGTGTTAGAGCGGGTCTATTCAAAAACCGCTGTGGTTCACACATGATCTACTACCGCATGACGAAAGATGAGGTTGAAATCATCCGCATCCTGCATGGCAAACAGGACGTTGAGCGTCACCTTTAATAGCAAACAAAAACCCCTCCCGGCTTTCACCGGAAGGGGTCTCGTATTCTTTCAGCCCTGATGCGCGGTTAGCAGATCAGTTCACCAGACCGGCGATGGCTCCATCTACCAGCGCCTTGTCGGCTCCGGCGGAGTGGTTCGTGGCAATCAGCTGGCGGGCTGCAGCCGTGGCGGCTTCGGCGGCCTTGGCGCGCAGGTCGTCCACGGCGGCGCGTTCGGCGGCGGCGATCTTGTCGGACGCCATCTTCTCGCGGCGGGTGATAGTCATGGCAGCGTCGGCTTCGGCCTTGGCGATGATCGCGGCGGCTTCGGTCTTTGCATGTTCGACCATCGACGCCGCGTCCTTTTCGGCGTTGGCGATCTTGGCAGCGTATTCAGCGCGCAGCTTTTCGGCTTCGGCGCGGAGCACCTTGGCTTCATCGAGCTGCTTGCGGATTGCGCCGATCTGCTTGTCGAGCCCGCCGACGATCAGACCTGGAACCTTCTTGTAAACAAGAATACCAAGGAAGATGGCCATCGACAGCGCGACCCATGCGCTTGGCCCGAGGCCCAGCGCAGAAGGTTCGACGTGGTGTTCGGCGGCGGCACCGTGTTCGACCACAGCGGTTGTTTCAACCGGATTAGCCATGCGCGAGAACTCCCTTCACGGCGGCGCGGGCTTCATCGGCAGGGATCGACAGGCCGGCGATGCGGCTTGCGATATCCTGCGCGGCTTCGGCGGCGACGCCTTCCACTTCGCCCAGCGCCGCAGCGCGAGCAGCGGCAATGCTGGCTTCGGCGGCTGTCACGGTCGCGTCAATGCGCGCCGCAGCAGCAGCGAGGCTGGCTTCGGTAGTCTTGGCGGCATCAGCCTTGGCCGCAGCGATAACGGCCTGGGCGGCAGCGCGCTGCTGGTTGGCCTGAACGCGCCATGCCTCTTCCTGCGCATCGGCGGCGGCCCGTGCAGCTTCGGCAGCGGCAAGGTCATCGGCGATCTGCTTGTCGCGGCCGTCCATCGTGGAGACGACCTTGGGCAGCATGCCCCGGCCGATCACGAAGAAGACGATGCCGAAAAACACCAGCAACCAGAAAATCTGGCCCGCATAAGTGTCTGCCAACTGGGTGATCTGCGGCATGCCGCCCTTCTTTTCAGGAGAAGGAAGGTTTGCTGCGGCTGAGGCAAGCTGCACGAGAAGAGACATGATGTTGCCCGTTTGCGTGCCGGACAACTGCGCCGGTTGGCGCAATCGTCCGGTCAGTCATTTGTCAGTCTTAGGCGACGAAGATCAGGATCATCGCGACGACGAACGAGAGCAGGCCCAGAAGTTCGGCGGCGGCGAAGCCGATGAACAGGCGGCCCTGCTGGCCATCAGCGGCGCCGGGGTTACGGAGCGCGCCTTCGAGGAACTTGGCAAACACGTTGCCCACGCCGAGCGAGGCAAGGCCTGCACCAACAGCAGCGAGACCAGCACCGAGCAGCTTTGCGCTTTCTGCGTCCATGTCAAAAAACTCCTTTTCAATCCGTCTGGATAAGTGTTGCGGGTTATTAGTGAAGGTTCTCGGCGTCGTTCAGATAGACGCAGGTGAGCAAGGCGAAGACATAGGCCTGAATGCCTGCCACCAGAAGTTCGAGCGCGCAGATGCCGATCATCAGCACGAAGCTGGGAAGGGCCGCGAGGAAGAAGATGCCAACGCCAGCATTGGTGCCAGAGATGACGAAGCCCGAGAGCACTTCGAGCAGCACGTGCCCGGCCATCATCGCCACGAAGAGACGCAGGCCGAGGCTGAACGGGCGCACCATGAACGAGATCAGCTCTATCGGGAAAATGATCGGGATCATCAGCACAGGTGTGCCGTGCGGCACGAACAGCGAGAAGAAGTGAAGGCCATGCTTGGCAAAGCCGACGCCGAGCACGATGGCAAAGCTCATCACTGCAAGCACGCCGGTGACCGTGAAGTGGCTGGTGGCCGTGAACGGGTGAACCCCGACCAGCGCCAGCGGCATCAGGCCAAGCATGTTGGCAAACAGGATGAAGGCGAAGAGCGAGAACACATAAGGCAGGTACTTGCGGCCAGCCTTGCCGATGTTAGCCATCAGCAGGTTGTCGACAAAGCCGGTAAGCCCTTCGACGGCCATCTGCCAGCGGCCCGGTACAAGATGCTGCTTGGCACCGCCAGCTACAAACACCACGATCGCAGCGGTGGTGATTGCCATCCACAGCGCCGAATTGGTGAACGCGATGTTGTACCCCCCGATAGCCCAGCTCTCGGTCCCGAAAAGGGTCTCAATCGTGAACTGGTGAACCGGATCGACCTTGCCTTCGGCCACGCGCAAAACCCCGTATCAGTCGAATACAACAACAGCGCCCTATTCGGGGCGCCGGCTCGAAATTCGGATGATGTTGCGGAAGGCCACGACGACCCCCATGAACAGCATCACCAATAACCCCCAAGGGCTTGTTCCGGCGAACTGGTCGATGACCCAGCCGATGAACGCGCCGCCTGCAAGACCCCCGATCAGCTCCGCCAGCACGCGGTTGCCCATGCGGTAATTCGCATCGGTTTCCCCGCCTGCCTTTGGCCGGTTGCGCTCCTCTTCCCGCTCTCGAAGGGCTTTCAGCCGCTTGTCGAGCGCGTCGATCCGCGCATCCTCGCCGATAGGCTCAATCCCGGACGGTTCTTCATCCATGCTTCTCTCCTGTCAGTTGCCCGACCAAAGTGCAGCATAAACGACGTATCACCGCCGAGGGCGCCGCCCCCTTAGGCGGGGGGTAGATGCGAGTCAACCGTCACAAACCGTGTCTGGACCATGGGACGAGTGCAAATGCGAACGCCCTCCCCCGCAACTGCGAGGAAGGGCGCAAAAGCCAGTGTTTTCGGCTGGCGATTCGTATGCGTGCCTTTGCCTTACGGGCAGCGCGAATCACGCAGCGGAGGGCCGTTACCGCGCGTCTGCCATGAGCCATCAGGCGCCTGATACTTCTCACCCGGCTTCGTCTGTGCGATCAAAAGGCAGCCTGACGTGAGAGCATACTCTTCGACGGTGGCTTTGTTAGCCTGCGCCTTTTCGGCATAGACGGCCTTGCGCTTGATATTGATATCTTCAACCACGGCACGCAGGGCAGGAGCCGCCGGGGTGACGAAGCCCAGATAGCCGTCCATCTTCTCCCCCACCTGACCGGCAGCACGCGCGGCGGCGTAGGCCGGATCGCGATTCTGCGCGGCCGCAGGCATGGCGATTGCGGCCAGCGCAAGGCCGGTTGCAGCCAGCGTGGCGAAACTCTTGCGCATCGAAAGTGTGGCCATGGTCATTATCCTCAAACCTGCCGGGTGCATCAGAAGATGTCCGGGTTGCTCTCGATCGTGGCGTTCGCGTCTTGTGCGAGCCGGTACACGACCTCCTGCTTGATGTTGATGTTGAGTTCGATCACGATCGGCTTGTCTGGTGCGTTCACCGAGATGCAGCCAGCCATAGCCAAAGCCCCCATCAGCGGCAGCGCGAACAGGGCGCGATGCCTGAAATGTGATCCGTTTTCCATGCGCCAGTTCGTTGCAGGGTTCGCGGATCGGGTCAATTCCGGGTTCCTCATGGCAGTGTTCCGCTTTCTGCAGGCTGAATGTTCTGTTGTTGTCCGGGCAGCACGATAACGGGAGTGCCGCCGGGGCGCACGCCATTGCCAAAGCGCTGGAGCGCGCGCCCCTGCGCATCGACGAGGCCCAGCGTGCGCGGGTCCTTGACGAAGGCCGGGTCGTACATGGCCTTGAACGACGTCATGATCTGATAAAACGGCGCGCGGATGTTCACATTGAACTGGATCGGCAGGTTCGCAACCTGTTTGGTAATGAAGTTTCTTTTTGTCCCAACGCCTTGCTTCACCCCATCGAACTTCACGTTCGTGACGATATCACCTTCAAGATCGCCGCGCATGGCAATGGCCATCGTCTTGTAATCAAGCGATTTGAGCGCATCGAACGCAAAGTTGGCCATTGCACCCATATTCTCATACGTCAGCGCGCCGACATAAGACACGTTGCCTCCCGGCGCGCGCGACAGCAGCGTACCTTCCTCAATTCGCCCCCCGTTGGCATCGAACACCAGCGGAAATTGACCATCGAAAATGCCGGTGGCTGAAAGATTGCCCAGTTCCATCTTTTCGATGAACTTGGCCGCATCGATGCCGATGACGGTCATCGTGTAGCGCCGCGCTTCAGCAATACCGAGGCGGAGGTCGGTGGGTTCCAGCACCAGCGTGCCGTTGAGGAACGGCCAGCGCGCATCATGCAGGCGCAGGACCTGGTCTGGCAGGAGCGTGAGATCGATCACGCCTTCGTTTACTTCGATGCCGGGGTTGATCGAGGCAACGGTCACCTTCTGGTGCGGCGCGCTGACCATGCCGAGCAGATCGGTGAATTCGATGCGCCCCTTCAGGCCCTTGGCCGGGCCGAAAGCGGCGGCAAGGTCCATGGTGTCGGTGCCGAAGTTGCCGGTGCTGGTGACGGTGCGCGGGTTCCAGTCGATGCGGCCGGTGCCGGTGACTTTGCCTTCAACATTGGCGACAACGCCGAGCGCGAGCCGCGTGAGCTGTGCAGGCTGGAAGCCCTTGTCGAACACCAGATTTGGCACTGAGAGGTCGGCATGGCCGGTGCCGGTGTTCAGATCGTGGCGGATCGCAGCCGAGCCGACTTCGCGCATCGTCTTTGCTTCGCGCAGCAAGGCATTGGCGGTGATGCGATTGTCGGCCAGCGTCAGCGTCGCGCCATCGCTACGCAGCTGTTCGAAGCGCGCGGGATCGAGCCGGTCGGTCAGATCAAAGCCTGCGGCGGTCAGCGAGAGCCTGCCATCGGCAAAGCGCCACTGGCCCGAGGCGTTGGCAAGATTGAGCGGTACAGCGGCAAGGCTGGCCTCCACCCCACCGAAGCGGCCGGTGAAATCCCTGCCAAGCTGTGCATCGAGATCGGCGAGGCGGAAACGCGCGGCGTTTTCGGGGGGACCGAGCGTCACGTCGACGGCTTTAGCATTCAACGTGCCGGGCCAGGCAAAGCCAACCGCGCCGGTCGTCAAAGTCACCGGGGTGTCGCCAAGGCTTCCGGTCAGGTTGAGAGCAGGGGTTCCCGCAGCAATGCGCAGGCCAGACTGGCCGTTACGCACGATGGCCGCACCGCCCGGCGGGCAGAGCGCCAGCGTGTTGCCATCAAGCGCGACGCTGCCAAGCTCCAGCCGGTCAAACCGCGCCTGAACGCAGCGCTTCCACAGTGCCAGATCACCGCGCGCGCCATAGCTGCCGTTCACAGGCAATATGAGGTTCTGCACCGAACCGCCCGGAATCGCCCCGGAAACCTGGGCGGTGCCCGAAAAGCCGAGCGAACCATCCGGCACTTGCGCGATCATCATTTCCGGGATGGCGAGCGATCCGCCTTGAGCCCGCCAAGGCGCGAGCGCGAGGCGGAACAGGGCCTGTCCGGCGCGGCCGCGCTCCATCCGTCCGGTGATGCGAGGTAGGCCCGCGCCGCCCGTCGTGATGTTGCCCGCCAGCAGCGGCGGGCCATCAGCGCTGGCGCTGGCAAGCTGGAAGCGGGAAAGGTTGAGCAAGGCCTGCCCGCTGCCGCCGGTCAACTGCGCCTGCGGCACCACGAGCGAAAGCGCATTGCCATTGCGGCGCAGCGTGACTTCGCCAGTCAGGCGGCTGCCGCGCTCTTCCGAGGTCAGGCTGGCGCGCATCTGCGCGAGCATCGGGGCCATCAGGGTGCCGCTGGCGCTGCGCTGGGCAGCATCGAGAGCGCCGAGCAGCGCGGTGCCCTGCCGCAAGCCCTCCCCCTGCAAGGTGCCGCGAAATTCTGCCCGGTTCATGCCATCGCGGGCGCGAATGGCGCCATCGATACCAAGCAGGCCAAAACGGACGCCGTTGCTGGCCACGCTGCCGGCATTGGCCTCAATCCGTCCGCTCAATGCGCCATCACGCAAGGCAAGCCGCGTGTCGAGCGCGAGAGATTCGGCGGTGACGCCGGGGAAGGCCAGCTTTTGCCCACGCACTGCTGCATTTCCGGTGACGCCTGCAAAATCCTTGTCGGCCAGCGCATCCAGCTCAGCGGTCAGCGGTCCGCTACGCACTCCGCCATCACAGGCAAGGTTTGCCAGCCGCAAAGGCCCGGTGAACGAGGGGCGCTCTTGCCGGACGCTGATTTTGCCGAACAATTGCGCGGCGCTTGCCGTGCATCCCGCCAGAGCGAAGCTAGGTGCCGTGGCGGCAAGGGTTCCGGTGAACCCGTCTTGCAGTGCACCGCGCCCTTCCATCGCAAGGCCGATCTTGCCGAAATCGGTCAGCATCAGGCCGCGTCCGTCCTGAATGGTCAGATCAAGCTTGGGCAATGCGAACGGGGCATTATCGGTTTTGGGCGCGAACAGCACTTTATCCAGCGCGCCAAAACTCAGTTTCCCGTTGAGGTATTGCCCGTAAAGCTTTGGCTGAATGAGGGTTATGTCGCCAATATAAGGCGCGCCCCAGCGATAGCGGATCAAAACCACCGCCCGTTCCACGGTCAGGTCCGGGCGCTTGGGATCGCCGACAACGAGCTTTGTCAGGACCTGCTGGCCGGGGCCGATGCTTTCGATCTCATAAGTGGCGGGCAGGCCATAAGCGGCAAGTTGGCCCACGATGATTCGGTCGGCCAGACGCTCCTTTGACAGCCACAGACCGCCGCCTGCCAAGGCGACCAAGGCAAGCGCTGAAAACCCCGCGCGTCGCCAATTTCGCGAGCGCGCAAGGGCAGGATTGACGCCTTGTTCAGCGCCGGATTCCGCCATTTCGAAACGATCTGCCATCTGCCCCCTTCTTGCGCACTCCCGCGGCTTGGGCAATGCACGGCGTGGAACGCGCCAGCACCTTTTCGGTGCCCGCGGGGGGATGCATGGCCGACCACACCCAACTCTTTCCTGAACGAGAGCCTGCAAAGGGCAAGAAAGCCTCGTTCGACGGCGGCGATCCCAGCGGCCATCGCGCGCGGCTGCGCAAGCGGTTGCTGGAAGGAGGCGACGATTCGCTGGCCGATCATGAGCTAATCGAATACCTGCTGATGGTCGCTCGCCCGCGCATCGATACCAAGCCAATCGCGCGATCACTGGTGCAGCGCTTCGGCAACCTTGCAGGGGTGCTTAATGCAGATCCCCAAGCGCTGGCGCTGCATCCCAACATGGGCGAGACAAGCGCAGCGGCGCTTTATATCGTGGGGGTGGCCGCGCGGCGTCTGGCAAAAATCACGGTGCGTGAACAGCCGGTGCTATCAAACTGGCAGGCGCTGCTGGATTATCTGCACATCGATATGGCGCATTTAAACGTGGAGCGGGTGCGTGTGCTCTATCTCAATACGCAGAACATGCTGATCCTCGATCATCTGGTGGGCGATGGCACGCTGGACGAAAGCCCCATCTACACGCGCGAGGTGGTGAAGAAAGGTTTGGACGTGGGCGCAGCAGCTATGATCCTCGTCCACAACCATCCATCAGGATCGCCGCAGCCCAGCCGCGCTGACATTCAGATCACCCACAAGATTACCGAAGCAGCGCGGCTTATGGGGATGACGGTGCACGATCACATCATCATCGGGCGCGAAGGGCATACCTCGCTGAAGGCCAAAGGGCTGATCTGATCAAATTGCCTTTTCGCCAGCCTTGCCCACAGATTCGATATCGCGGCCCAAACCCTTCACGGTGTTGCAACCACCCAGAGCGACCGAAAGCCCGAGCACGGCGATAACCAGAACTTTGCGCATCATCCAACTGCTCCAGAATACTGAACGATAGTCGCATATCGCGGCAGCGACGCGCTGGCAATTGAGGCCAAAGGCATAGGCCGGTTGCGCCAACGATGACGATCCGCCATCAAGCCTGCATTCCGGCAGAGGGCGGGCGATCATTGCAGCACAGGCGTGAAATCGAAGGGCTGCGGGCCGTGGCGGTGCTGCCAGTGGTCCTGTTTCACGCCAAGGTGCCGGGCTTTGGCGGGGGCTTTGCCGGAGTGGACGTATTCTTCGTCATCAGCGGTTACCTCATTACGCTGGCCATTCTGAGTGCTCGCCGCGATACGACCGGATTTTCGCTTATCCGTTTTTACGAGCGGCGCGCGCGGCGCCTTTTGCCCGCCTTGCTGCCGGTCTTTGCAGTAAGCCTGCTGCTGGCCTGGTTCGTCATGATTCCGGCCGATTTCCGGCAGTTTTCAGCAGCACTCGCAGCGAGTGCGGGCTTTGCGGCGAACATGCTCTTCGCCCGTCGCACCGACTATTTCGATAGCGACGAAGGCCTGATTCCGTTGCTGCATATGTGGAGTCTGTCTGCTGAGGAGCAGTTCTACCTGCTCTATCCACTGTTGCTGCTGGGCTTACTGGCTCTGCAGCATAAAACGCGGTGGAAGCCGGTTTTGCTGGCGGGCCTCGCAACTCTTGCCCTCGGTTCTTTGATGCTGGCGCTGTGGCTGCTTCCGATAAACCAACCGCTTGCCTTTTTCTCTTTGCCAACGCGGGCATGGGAATTGCTGACAGGTGCGCTGTGCGCCGCTTTGCCAGCGCCGCGAAGGGCATCGGGTATAGCGGGCCTTACCGGCGTTGCGCTGATTGTCACTGGCTTTGCGTTTGCCGTGCCGCAATCGACGCCGGGATGGGCCTTGTTGCTGCCAGTGTGCGGGGCCGCGCTAATCCTGCGTTACGGCAGCGGCAAGTGCCTTGCCGGAAAAATGCTTTCGTTCAGGCCTTTGACGGCAATCGGCCTGGCATCGTATGGCATCTATCTGTGGCATAATCCTCTGCTGGCAACGGCTGACTACATCTGGTTTGGCGAGCCGCCTTGGTGGATGACGGCAACGGCAATCGCGCTTTCGTTGTTGCTGGGCTTTGCATCGCTGGCTTGGATTGAACAGCCCGTGCGCTCCGGCAAAGTCCTGCAAAGCAGATGGATGCTTACCGTGTTCTGCGCTTCTGGCCTTGCGATCACGATTGGCCTTGGCCTTTCCGGGCACCTGCGATGGCTGACGCCGCGCAGCTATGCCGCAAGTGTGACCTTGGCCAACGAGACGCCGCCGGGCCGCGATGAAGGTGTTGCGATCCCTGCCGGGTCTGCGCCGATCGATCTTGTCGTTTATGGCGATAGTCATGGCTGGCAATATTTTCCGGCCCTGAAGGAGCGGTTCGGGAATAGCGCGGCATTGACCGTGCCGGGCTGCCTTTCACTTCCCAATGCCATCAGCCGCGATGATTCGTCCCCCGATACCGAAGCCTGCGCGCGGCTGCCGCAAGACTTGGAGTCATTGGCAAGGGACCGCAGGGTTGGAACAGTCGTCTGGGCGCAACGTTGGGACCGGGAACTGTTCGAGCGCGGATCTTTGCGCAAGGCAGGACAAAGTTCGGGCACAGGGTGGGCAGCGCTACGCGAGGGTATCCGGCAAGTGCGGGCAAGCCTTCCTGCTTCAACCAGGTTGGTTCTTGTCGGCAATGTGCCGACGGCGCTGGCCGCAGGTTCGCAAATGGATGGCGGCTATCTGCGCTGCCTTGCCTATATGAATGTCATTTGCCCCACGTCCTTCGACCGCCACATGGCCGAAGGGCATCGCATCAATCCGCTGCTAAAGGATCTGGCCCAACAGCTTCCCAAGACGACGTACTACGATCCTGAAGAGGTCCTGTGCGATGCGCAAGGTTGCGCGCTGGTGCGGCAAGGTCGGTCTTTCTACAGCGATTGGTCGCATCTTACCAGGTTCGCCGCCAACCGCGTGGTGGGCCGGATAGCTCCCGTGATCGAAGCGCGAATGGCAGAACCTGCTGACAAACCTCACGCAGGCCGCTGATACGCACCCTCTTGCTATCCTGCGCCCCCTTCCCTAGCGGCGCGGGCACGAACTTTGCGTTTGCCCCGAGCACTACGATACTGGAGTCGAACATGGTCCCCCGCTACGCCCGCCCCGCCATGACCGCGATCTGGGAGCCGGAAGCCCGCTATCGCATCTGGTTCGAAATCGAGGCGCATGCGACCGAGAAATTGGGCGAACTGGGCGTAGTGCCGCCAAGCGGGGCCAAGGCGCTGTGGGACTGGTGGGCAACCAACCCGGTGATCGATGTGGCCGCGATTGATGCTATCGAAGCGGTGACCAAGCATGATGTGATCGCGTTCCTTGATTGGGTGGCGCAGCAGGTCGGCCCGGAGGCGCGATTCATGCATCAGGGCATGACCAGCTCCGACGTGCTCGACACCACTCTCAGCGTGCAGTTGGCTCGGGCTTCAGACCTGCTGATTGCCGACATCGACGCGCTTCTGGAAGCGATCAAGCGCCGCGCGTTTGAACACAAATATACCCCAACCATCGGCCGCAGCCACGGCATTCATGCTGAGCCAACTACATTCGGCAAGAAGCTGGCCGAAGCCTATGCCGAATTCACCCGCTGCCGGGCGCGCCTTGTCGCGGCGCGCGCAGAAGTGGCCACTTGCGCGATTTCCGGCGCGGTGGGCACTTTTGCCAATATCGATCCGTCGGTTGAGGAATACGTGGCCGACAAGATGGGCCTCGCGGTAGAGCCGGTATCCACGCAGGTGATCCCGCGTGACCGGCACGCGATGTATTTTGCCACGCTGGGCGTGATCGCCAGCAGCATCGAGCGGCTTGCAGTGGAAGTGCGCCATCTGCAACGCACCGAAGTGCTGGAGGCCGAGGAATACTTCTCACCGGGCCAGAAGGGTTCGTCGGCCATGCCGCACAAGCGCAATCCGGTGCTGACCGAGAACCTGACCGGCCTTGCGCGGATGGTACGGTCTGCCGTCACGCCTGCGTTGGAAAACGTGGCGCTGTGGCATGAGCGCGATATATCACACTCGTCGGTCGAGCGCTTTATTGGGCCAGATGCCACGATCACGCTGGATTTTGCCCTCGCCCGCCTCACTTCGGTGATCGACAAGCTGCTGGTCTATCCTGAGCGGATGCAGAAGAACCTCGATAAGATGGGAGGCCTTGTCCACTCGCAGCGGGTGCTGCTGGCGCTGACGCAGGCGGGGCTGGAACGCGATGCCTCGTACCGCTTGGTGCAGCGCAACGCGATGAAGGTGTGGGAATCAGACGGGCAGCTTTCGCTGATGGAACTGCTGAAAGCCGATCCTGAGGTGACCGCTGTGCTGAGCGCAGAGCAGATCGAGGACAAGTTCAACCTCGATTACCACTTCAAAGCCATCGACACGATCTTTGCACGGGTGTTTGGCGAGGCTTGAAGGCGAGTACGATCACTACATAGTTGCTACATAGTTGCGTCCCCGCGCAGGCGGGGACCTCGGGCAGCTAACGCAACCGTCCCGTAACAACCCTGAGGCCCCCGCCTTCGCGGGGGCGCATTCCACGCAAGGCGGTGAAGCAGCCCATAGGTCCGAGGGTCTGGCCAATTGCGCCAAGCTGCCTTAAGCACACGTCAGGACGGGCTGCTCACGGAGCGAAAGGCATGGCAATGCTGCGCACGATATTCTGGGTTCTCGTCGTGGCCGTGCTGGCCGCGTTTACGGTGGCCAACTGGCAGCCGGTGGAAGTGCGGATCTGGGATGGCTTGCTGCTGGAAACCCGGCTGCCCGCGCTGGTGATTGCCGCATTCCTGTTGGGTTTGGTGCCCACCTGGCTGCTGTATCGCGCTACGCGCTGGCGCATGAGCCGGCGCATCACCACGCTGGAAACGCAATTGAACGTAAAGGCCGCGCCATCGCTGACATCAACCAGCCTGGATGCGGCATCCCCTGAAACCACGAAGAGCGAAACCCTGTGAGCAATCCGATCTACCTTGCCCTCGATCTGCCCCGGCTCGACGCCGCGCTTGCCCTTGCCCACAAGGTGAAGGGGCATGTTGGCGGGCTGAAACTGGGGCTGGAATTCTTTTGCGCGCATGGCCATCATGGCGTGCACGAAGTGGCCAAAGTGGGCCTGCCGATCTTCCTCGATCTGAAACTGCACGATATTCCTAACACCGTGGCAGGCGCGATGCAGTCTATCCACGTGCTGGAACCTGCCATCGTTACGGTCCACGCCAGCGGCGGTCGCGCGATGATGGAAGATGCCAAGGCAGCGGCGGGCGAGCATTGCAAGGTTGTGGCAGTAACCGTGCTGACCAGCCTTGACGACGGCGACATGGCTACCGTGGGCATCAGCGGATCGGCTCACGATCAGGCGCTGCGTCTTGCCGATCTGGCGCAGGAAGCCGGGCTGGACGGCATCGTGTGTTCAGGGCACGAAGTGGGTGAAATTCACAAGCGCTGGAAGAACGGCTTTTTCGTGGTGCCGGGCCTGCGCCCTGCTGATGGCAAGCTGGGTGACCAGAAGCGTTCGGTCACCCCGCGCGCCGCGCGCGATGCCGGGGCCAGTGTACTGGTGATCGGCCGCCCGATCAGCCGCGCCGATGATCCCGTTGCAGCCGCCCGCGCGATTGAAGGTACGCTATAAGCCGATGATTCGCTTTACCCTTGCCAAAGCCCATGATGTGCAGCGCCTGCGCGCGCTGGTGGAAAAGGCCTATCGCGGCGAAACGGCCAAGCTGGGCTGGACGCATGAAGCGGACCTGCTGGACGATGAACGCACTAGCGAGGCCGAACTGGCCGAAACAATCGCCGATAAAGCCGCGCGCGTGCTGCTGGCTGAAGTCGAGGGCAAGCTGGCCGGTACGGTGACTATTCGCGATCTTGGTCGCGATCTGGGCAGTTCACGCGCCTATCTTGGCATGCTCTGTGTTGACCCTGATCTGCAGACCGAAGGCCTTGGCCGCGCGCTGCTGGCCGATGCCGAAGATATGGCGGCAGAAGAGTTCGGGGCCGAAATCATGGAAATGACGGTGATCGATGCGCGCACCGAATTGATCGCATGGTACGAACGGCGCGGCTATGTCCGCAGTGCCGAAACGCGGCCCTTCCCTTATGGAGACGCCGATCGTTTCCGCATGGTGGTGCTGGAACGAAGCCTGCGCTGAACGGTTCATCGCTGCGTAACGTCGCTGCGCCCACTTGGGCAGCAATGACATTTACCGGAGATACCCCACCATGAAGCGCAAGTTCCTTTTCGCCGTCGCCCTTGCGGCGCTCACTCCCTTTGCAGCACAGGCGCAAGTCATGTCTTCAGGTCCGGTTGTAAGCGCAGGCAATACGCTGCTGAACATTGCGGCTGAGGGCAAATCCGTGCGCACGCCCGATCTTGCGGTGTTTACCGCAGGCGTGACCACGCAGGGCAAGACCGCTGGTGAAGCGCTGACCGAGAACGCCCAGCGCATGACGGCCGTGATCGCCTCGCTGCGCAAGAACGGAATCGCCGAGCGCGACATCCAGACGAGCAATCTTTCAGTCAACCCCGTCTACGGCCAGCCCAAGCGCCTGCCCGACGGATCGATGGAGGAGCGTGAGCCGGTGATCGTGGGCTATCAAGCCAGCAATCAGGTGACCGTGCGCCAGCGCAAGCTGGACCAGTATGGCAAGGTGATCGACACACTGGTGGCAGCAGGCGCGAATCAGGTGAACGGCCCAAGCTTCCAGATCGACACGCCCGATGGTGCGATGGACGAAGCGCGCCTGGCCGCGATGAAGACGGCGCGCGCGCGTGCAGATCTCTATGCCAAGGCCGCGGGCCTGCGCGTTGTGCGCGTGCTGTCGATCACCGAAAATGCCGGTTGGGCACCTCCGCAGCCGCAGGTCATGTTCGCCAGGGCCGACATGGCATCGGCACCAAAGTCTTCTCCGGTGGCCGCAGGCGAGCTGGAAATGACGGTGACGGTCAACGTCAGCTACGAACTGGCACAGTAAGGCCGAATTGACAGGGGCGGCGCGTGTCTCCTAACGCGCCGCTCATGTTTGGACCGGATATCAAGATTTGCGGGGTCACCACCCGCGAAGCGCTCGACGCCACGATCCGTGCGCAGGCGAGCCATGTCGGGTTCAATTTCTTCCCGCCATCCCCGCGCTTTCTGAAATTCGCCGATGCACCCGCGCTGGCAGCACAAGCCGCCGGACGCGTGATGCGCGTGGGCGTGTTCGTGGATGCCGATGACAGCTTCATCGCCGATGCAGTGGCTGCGGCAAGTCTCGATGCGATCCAATTGCATGGCAAGGAAGACCCGGCCCGTGCAGCGGCCTTGCGCGCGCGGTTTGGAAAACCCGTCTGGAAGGTCATCTCGGTGGCAGGGCCAGGCGATGTGGCCAAGGCAGCGGCCTATACCGGTGTCGCCGATTTCATCCTGTTCGATGCCAAGACGCCCAAGGGCGCTGCGCTTCCCGGCGGGCTGGGACTGGCGTTCGACTGGGACCTGCTGAAGGCTTACAAGGGTCCGCTGCCATGGGGCCTTGCGGGCGGACTTGCCCCGGCCAATGTCGCAGACGCCGTTCGTGGAACCGGCACTTCGATGGTCGATGTATCTTCGGGCGTGGAAAGCGCTCCGGGCGTGAAGGACGAGACGCGCATCCGCACCTTCTGCTTCAACGCGCGCAACGTCTGATCCACAAAGAAAACGGGCGGCCTCAAAAGAGACCGCCCGCCGGCATTCATGATCACATGCGCAACGCGCGAGGGATCAGAACTTCACGCCAACGCCGACAGCAACGGCATCGACATCATCGGTGCTGTCCTGAACGAAGAAGTGGCGATATTCGACCTTGCCGTAGAACTTGCCGAACGAGTGCTGATAACCAGCACCGGCCGTCCACGTGCCATCGCACAGGTCGCAGAATTCGGTGTTGTAACCGCCAACGGCATAGAGCTTGCCCGCGTCGGCAATCTTGGCACCAAGACGACCGTTGAAGCCGAACGAGACCTTGGTGTTATCGGTCAGCAGCTTGTCAGCCGTGACTTCAGCGCCGACAAATGCGGTTTCGCCGAGGTCATAATCGTAACCTGCAGCAACGCCTGCAATGGCTTCGCTTTCACCAGCGCTCCACGCCACGCCACCGCGTGCTTCGACGCGGGCTTCATTGGCAAAAGCGGGAGTGGCCGCAACAAGCGAGGCGGCAAGAGAGATGAGAACCAGACGCATATTTTGTACTCCTGACATTTTTGGCCCCTTCGTTTTGAAGGTGGCGATCGGTCAGATAGTTTTTGATCAAATCCTTGCCAATATAGAAAACCGTAATTGGCATAAATCAATGACAAATTGTGACATAGCTGCAACATTACATCAGATTTTACCAAATTGAGTACTTGAATTTTATTTACCCATTATTAACGCAAAGAAGGCGACCCCTTGCGGAGCCGCCTTCACGATGTGGCACTTCGGCGTTAGACTGCTTCATCTTGCCGCAAGATGAACGTCTCATGCAGGTTCTCGCAATGCAGCATGAAATGCGGGTGGCGGCCCTGCCCCAAAGGGCCTGACAATGCGAATGGGGCACTGCAAATCTGGACTTTCCTGCGTGGCTCTGCCAAGCGACGTGGCATGAACGCCCCTGCCCCAAACAGCTTCCGCACCCTCCCCGATGACCGTGGCCACTTCGGCCAGTTCGGTGGGCGCTATGTTGCCGAAACGCTGATGCCGCTGATCCTCGATCTGGAAAGAGAATACCGCAAGGCCCAGGCCGATCCGGCATTTCAGGCCGAGTTCGACGATCTGCTGGAGCACTATGTTGGCCGCCCCAGCCCGCTCTATTTCGCGCCCCGCATCACTGAAGAGCTGGGCGGCGCACAGATCTGGTTCAAGCGTGACGAACTGAACCATACCGGCGCGCACAAGATCAACAACTGCATCGGGCAGATCCTGCTCGCCATGCGCATGGGCAAGACGCGGATCATCGCCGAGACGGGCGCTGGCCAGCACGGCGTGGCCACCGCCACCGTCTGCGCGCGCTTTGGCCTGCCCTGCGTGATCTTCATGGGCGCAACCGACGTGGCGCGTCAGGCGCCCAACGTGTTCCGCATGAAGCTGCTCGGTGCTGAAGTCGTTCCGGTAACCGCAGGTGCGGGCACGCTGAAAGACGCGATGAACGAGGCGCTGCGCGATTGGGTGGCGAACGTGCACAACACGTTCTACATCATCGGCACCGCCGCCGGGCCGCACCCCTATCCCGAAATGGTCCGCGATTTCCAGAGCGTGATCGGCAAGGAAGCGCGCGTCCAGATGATGGACCGCACTGGCCGCCTGCCCGATGTGCTGGTTGCAGCCATCGGTGGCGGATCGAACGCCATCGGGCTGTTCCACCCGTTCCTTGATGACCCAAGCGTGAAGATGCTCGGCGTCGAAGCGGCGGGCCATGGACTGGACAAGGAACACGCCGCATCGCTCGCAGGCGGACGCCCCGGCATTCTCCACGGCAACAAGACCTACCTCTTGCAGGACGAGGACGGCCAGATCACCGAAGGCCACTCGATCAGCGCTGGCCTCGACTATCCCGGCATCGGGCCTGAGCATTCTTGGCTCAAGGAAATCGGCCGCGTCGATTATACCTCGGTGACGGACAAGGAAGCATTGGACGCGTTCCAGCTGCTCTGCCGCACCGAAGGCATCATCCCCGCGCTGGAACCCGCCCATGCGATTGCTGCGGTCCAAAAGCTCGCGCCGACGATGGGCAAGGACCAGATCATCCTCGCCAACCTGTGCGGACGCGGCGATAAGGATATCTTCTCGGTTGCGGAGCATCTGGGGGTTTCGTTGTGATGGGCTCAAAGATAATGAACCAAAACGCTGCCCAAAAAGGCCTCATGTTTGGCTTTAGCGTAGTTTTCCTTTTGCTTTGGATGGTTCTTGATCGCTCGGAACGAACTTGGCCTATTGTACCGATCACTTTGCTTGCCATCGCGGTTGCGTGGTGGCTGGGTGACCGGCTGATCTGGAAGCGACGCAAATGACCCGCCTTTCAAACGCCTTTGCCAAGGGCCGCCCTGCCCTCGTCACGTTCGTCACCGGCGGTGACCCGACACCCGACGCCACGGCATCCATCCTCGACGCGCTCGTCGAAGGTGGCGCTGACGTGATCGAACTGGGCATGCCTTTCACCGATCCGATGGCCGATGGCCCGGCGATCCAGTTGGCCAACTTGCGCAGCCTTGGCGCGGGCACAACCACCGCCGCCATCTTCCGCATCGCCACCGCATTCCGCGCGCGCCACCCGGAGGTGCCGCTGGTGCTGATGGGCTATGCGAACCCGATGACTATTCGCGGGGCCGACTGGTTCGCCGCCGAATGCGTGAAAGCGGGCGTCGATGGCGTGATCTGCGTGGACATTCCGCCTGAGGAAGACCCCGAGCTTGGCCCTGCCCTGCGCGGCGCGGGCGTTTCGCTGATCCGCCTAGCCACGCCGACCACCGACCATGCGCGGCTTCCCGCCGTGCTCGATGGCTCTTCGGGCTTTCTCTATTACGTCTCGGTCGCTGGCATCACGGGCATGCAACAGGCGGCACAGACCAGCATTGACGAGGCTGTTGCCCGTATCAAGGCCTCGGCCACGATCCCGGTCGCCGTCGGCTTTGGCGTGCGTACGCCCGAACAGGCCGCTGCCATCGCCAAGGTCGCGGACGGCGTCGTCGTCGGCTCGGCGCTGGTCGATCTCGTCGCCAAACATGGCGCAGATGCTGCAGGTCCGGTCAGGGAACTCACCGCCGCGCTGGCCGCTGCCGTCCACTCTGCCCGGAAGGAACTCGCATGAGTTGGCTCAACAAAGTCCGCAACGCCCTCCCCTTCACGCCGAAGCGGGACACGCCGGACAACCTTTGGATCAAGTGCCCTTCGTGCAGCGAAATGCTGTTCACCAAGGACTATGAGGACAACCTTTCGGTCTGCCCGCATTGCGACCACCATGGCCGCATCGGCGCAGACGCGCGGCTCGACCAGCTGCTGGACGCTGGCTACGAACTGCTGCACGCGCCGAAGGTGAAGGAAGATCCACTCAAGTTCCGCGACAGCAAGAAGTACGTCGACCGCCTGCGCGCCGCCCGCGCCGCCAATCCCCACGCTGATGCACTGACCAACGCTTTCGGCAAGATCGAGGGCCAGAAGGCTGTCGTCGGCGTGCAGGAATTTGCGTTCATGGGCGGATCGATGGGCATGGCCGTAGGCAATGCTTTCGTGGCTGGATGCGAACGCGCAGTGCGGGAAAAGTGCCCCTACATCGCCATTACCGCTGCAGGCGGCGCGCGCATGCAGGAGGGCATCCTCAGCCTGATGCAGATGCCGCGTTCGACCGTAGCGATTTCGCGCCTGCGCGCTGCGGGCCTGCCCTATATTGTGGTGTTGACCGATCCCACCACCGGCGGAGTCACCGCCAGCTACGCCATGCTGGGCGATGTGCAGATTGCCGAACCCGGCGCACTGATCGGCTTTGCCGGACAGCGGGTGATTCAGGACACGATCCGCGAAAAGCTGCCCGAAGGTTTCCAGCGCGCAGAATACCTCCATGCCCACGGCATGGTCGATATGGTAACGCATCGGCGCGATCTGAAGGTCACGCTGGCGCAGTTGATCGACTATCTGATGGCGGGCAAGGCGGCGGCGTGAGCATTCTCCCCTCCCGCGTGCGGGAGGGGTCGGGGGTGGGCTGTTCCAACACCTGCGCCTGCCTCTGCCCACCCCAAACCCCTCCCGCTAGCGGGAGGGACTTCCCATGAAGGACTTCGCCATTTCGGATAGCCCGGCGGTTCAAGCCCAGCTTGACCGTCTCGGGGCACTATCGCTGCCTTCGGGCCGCCTCGGCCTCGATACAGTGCGCGAGTTATGTGCGCGGTTGGGCGATCCGCAGAACCACTTGCCGCCCGTGTTCCACGTTGCCGGGACAAACGGCAAGGGTTCGACTTGCAGCTACTTGCGGCATATGCTGGAGGCTGAGGGGCTGACTGTCCACTCCGCCACCAAGCCGCACCTCGTGCGCTATAACGAGCGCATCCGCATCGCAGGAAAGCTGATCGAGGACGAGCTGCTCGCCGCGCTGCTTAAGGAAGTGCTCGATGCAGGCGCAGGACTGGACCCGAGCTTTTTCGAGGTGACGACGGTCGCCACATTCCTCGCCTATGCGCGGCATCCTGCCGATGTCTGCGTGATCGAGACCGGGCTTGGCGGCAGGCTTGATGCGACCAACGTGATGCCGACCGCTGCGGTCTGCGGGATCGCGACTTTGGGCTTCGATCACGAAGCGTTCCTGTTGGCCCCTGAACAGGGCGTGCCGACTGAGCCTTTGGCGCGGATCGCGTTCGAGAAAGCCAGCATAGCAAAGCCCGGCGTGCCGCTGGTGACGATGGCCTATCCGGAAGTGGCGGCGGATTCCGTGGCGGAAACCGCTTCGCGCATTGGAGCGCCTTTGATCATGCGCCGACGTGGTTGGGATGCGCAGATCGACGGCGCTATTCACTACCGCGATGAACTGGGCGATCTGACCCTGCCCCTGCCAGCGCTGCCCGGTGAACATCAGGCCGAGAATGCCGCGCTGGCTGTGGCGATGATCCGGCATCAGACTGCTGTTTCAGTCTCACTTGCTGCGATAAGCAAAGGCATCGTCGAAGCACGCTGGCCCGCGCGGCTTCAGCGCCTTGGCGCGGGGCCGCTGACGGCGCACGCGGGCGGACGGACAGTCTGGCTCGACGGCGGCCACAACCCCGACGCAGGCCGCGCCATCGCCCGCCATCTTGCCTCGCAGCCACCGGTGCATCTCATCATGGGCATGCTGGCCAATAAAGACCCGTCGGCGATTCTGAAGCCTTTGGCAGACCGCGCGCTATCACTCTCGGTCGTCCCCGCACCGGGGCATGACGCGCACAAGCCGCAAGACTTCGCGCCTTTCACCAGCCTGCCCGTGCGCAGCTTTGCCACCGTGCCAGAAGCGCTGGCCGCGCTTCCGTCGGAGGGTGATGTGCTGATCGTTGGCTCACTCTACCTTGCGGGTGAAGTGCTGCGGCTGAACGAGGAAGTGCCGGACTAATCAGGCAAACGGGTCAGCGTCAGACTTTTCCCCGCCCGCAGTGCCCATCGCCGCATCGACCAGACCGCTGCGCCCCATCCACCAGAACAGCGCAACGCCCGGCAGCGCCAGCAGCGTGGTGAGCACATAGAAGTTCACGTAGCCCATCGCCTCGATCAACCCGCCCGCTGTGGTGCCGGTGGCGAACCGCCCGACCACGCTCGCACTGGCCGAAATCAGCGCATATTGCGCGGCGGTATAGCGCAAGTCGCACAGGGCCGAGAAATAGGCGACGACCACCACCCCGCCATAGCCTGAGGCAAGGTTTTCAAACCCGATTGCGCCCGCCATGCCGAGGTTGGAGTGGCCAGCCGCCGCCAGAGCGGCAAACGACAGGTTCGAAACCGCCATCAGGACCAGTGCCAGCAGCACCGAATTCTTCAGTCCCATGCGGGTATAGGCAATGCCGCCGATGAATATGCCGATCAGATAGGCCCAGAAGCCCACGCCAATGTCCCAGATCGCAATCTCGTCGTTGCTGAAGCCCAGATCGTTGAACAACAGACGGAAGGTGAGGTTGGCCAGCGTATCGCCGACTTTGTGAACAAGGATGAACACCAGCACCAGCCACGCCCCGCTGCGCCGGAAAAACTCTCCGAAAGGGCCGATAATGGCGCTGAATACTTCGCCCACGCCCTTCTTGCCCACCGGCTCGCGGTGGCGCGAAGGTTCGCCCAGCACAAGCGCGGTGAGCATGGCAGGCAGCGCGAACAGCGCGCAGATCAGATAGGCAGCGCTCCAGCCGTATCGGGCCGAAACCACCAGCGCCAAAGCCCCAGCGCCTGCAGAGCCAATGCGCCAGCCATACTGGCTCATCCCCGATCCGGTGCCCAACTGGTAGGGCTTCAACGTCTCGATCCGGTAGGCATCGATCACGATATCAAACGTGGCACCCGCCACACCCACCAGCACGGCGGCGAGCACCGTTGCGCCAAGATCGGCTGAAGGATCGACCAGCGCCAAATTGGCCACCGCCGCCATCACCAGCACGCCTGCCAGCAGCATCCACGAAACGCGCTGTCCCATACGGCCCGGCAGCGGCAGATGCACGCCATCGACGACCCACGCCCAGAACACCTTCAGATTGTAGACCAGAAACGCCAGCGTGAACGCGGTCACCGTCTTCTTGTCGATCCCGTCCTGCGCCAGCCGCGTGGTCAGCGTTGCGCCGATCATCGCATAGGGAAAGCCCGACGACATGCCGACGAAGAACGCGGCCAGCGATTCCTTTTCTGTGTACGGTCGGACCGAATCCATCAGGCTGCGTGGTCGGCTCTCTTCTGCGTTCATCGACGCGGATGCTCCCTCAATATTCGCCCTGCAGACTAGCGCCCAATTGTCGGGACGCCAGACCTTCATGACTCGGGGTGACGGATTGCGCGTTTGCGCGTAAGGGCGGCGCATGACTTTACCCCCAAGAAATGGCGGCGAACGCCCGAAGAGGTTCAGCCCTCGCAACGCCGCCCCCGAAAAGAAGCCGTTCTCCATGCGCAGCGGTGCCCCGCGCACCTCGCAGCCCGTCGTGCCTGCCAAGCGCGCGCTGGCTGAAGACGGGACTGAGCGCGAGGGCGACCGCATCGCCAAACTGCTCGCCCGTGCCGGAATCGCCAGCCGCCGCGAGGTCGAGCGGATGATCGAGGATGGCCGCGTCAAACTCCACGGCGAAGTGGTGACCACTCCCGCCACATTGCTGACCAGCCTCAAGGGCGTTTCGGTGGACGACAAGCCGGTTGGCCCCATCGCCGCCCCTCGCCTGTTCCGCTTTCACAAGCCCGCAGGCCTGATCACCGCCGAGCGTGATCCCACCGGCCGCCCGACGATCTACACCGCGCTGCGCAATTCGATGCCCCCCAACGCCCCGCGCGTAATGCCCGTCGGCCGCCTCGACGTGAACACCGAGGGGCTGCTGCTGATGACCAACGATGGCGAGCTGAAGCGCGCGCTGGAACTGCCTTCAACCGGCATCCCGCGCACCTATCGCGCCCGTACCTTTGGCGAGATTAGCCAGGCACGGCTTGAAGAGCTGATGGAAGGGATCGAGATCGATGGCGTGCGCTATGGCCCGATCAACGCCAATCTGGAACGCAGCGCCAACCGCAACAAGTGGATTGAAATGACGCTGACCGAGGGCAAGAACCGCGAAATTCGCCGCGTGCTCGAACACCTCGGCCTTGAAGTCTCGCGCCTGTTGCGCACCAGCTATGGCCCGTTCGAACTGGCTGATCTGCAGCGCGGATCGGTGGAAGAAATTCCGCAGGTTCAGGTCGAACGCTTCCGCAAGACGTTGAAAGCCAAATGAGGATCATCGCAGGAGAATGGCGCGGTCGTCCGTTGCGCGCGCCCGATGGTGATACCACCCGCCCTACCGCAGACCGCACGCGCGAGACGCTGTTTTCGATGCTCGCCAGCCGCCTTGGCAGCTTTGAAGGGCTGACCGTGGCTGATCTGTTTGCAGGTTCTGGCGCGCTCGGCCTTGAAGCGCTGTCGCGCGGGGCCGCCACAGCGCTGTTTGTTGAAAACGACGCCGCTGCCGTCCGCGCCATCCGCGCCAATATTGCCGCGCTGCGCTGCGCCCCGCAATGCGACGTTCGCGCCTCGTCGGTGCTGACACTGGGCAAGGCGACGCAGCCGCTCGATCTGGTGCTGCTTGATCCGCCCTATGGCACAGGCGCGGGTGCAGTGGCGATCGAGAAGCTGGCGCGGCTTGGCTGGATCGGCGAAGGCACGTGGATCAGCCTGGAAACGGGCCTCAAGGAAAACCCCGACGTACGTATTTGCGAGGTCGATGCAGAGCGCAAGGTCGGCAAGGCGCTGATCACGCTGATGCGATTGAAGGCATAGGTCCTCCCCGTTTTTGCGAAGCACAAATGGGGAGGTGGCAGGCACCGCAGGTGACTGACGGAGGAGCGGTCCCCCTCTACCACCAGCTGCGCTGGCGGTCCCCCTCCCCAATTGTCCTTCGGAAAATCAGGGAGGAATTCGCGTTTAATCCCGCAGCTTCGGCGCGAACCATACGCCAGCCACGGTCGTCGCTCCCGCCAGCGTCAGGAACAAGCCAACATAGGCCGTGCCCCCCACCGCTGCAGCCCATGCCGCCGCAAAGGGAGCAAGCGCTCCACCGATAATACCGCCAATATTGAACGCCAGCGAGATGCCGGTGTAGCGCACCGCCACCGGGAACAGCGTGGGCAGCCATGCTCCCAGCGGTCCGTACGCAAGGCCCATCACGAACAGCGATCCAGCAAGCGTGGTGAAGACGATCGGCAGTGAGCCCGATCCCAGACCCGAACCGAAAAAAAGCCCAATCATCGCCGTAAGCGCAGCGCCCGTACCCAGCACGCGCTGGACCGAAGACTTGTCAGCCCAGTATCCCGCCACCAGAATTCCCAGCGCGAAGAACAAGTTGGCGCCCAACTGGATGCCAAGGAATTCCTGCTTAGCATAACCGAGCTTTGTGGTGGCGAAGGACAGCGCGAAAGTCGTCGCCAGATAGAACACGGCAAAACATGCCACCACGCCTGCGATCCCGGCCAGCACGGCAGGTGTGTGATGGCGCAGCAGGCGGGTGATCGGCACGTTGGGCGGAGGGGCCTTTTCCAGCTCGGCCTTGAACGATGGCGTCTCCCCGATCTTCAATCGCACCCACAGCCCGACGCCGACCAGCAATGCGCTTGCCAGAAACGGCACGCGCCAGCCCCAACTGGCAAAATCCGCGTCCGAAAGGCCCAGCCCCAGCAGCAGGAACAGTCCGTTGGCAAAGAAGAACCCGACCGGCGCACCCAGTTGCGGGGCGCTGCCAAAACGCGCCTCCCAGCCCTTGGGCGCGTTTTCCACCGCCAGCAACGCGGCTCCGCCCCACTCCCCGCCAAGGCCGAAGCCCTGCCCGAAGCGCAAGCAACACAGCAGCGCGGGCGCAATCCAGCCAGCCATCGCATAAGTCGGCAGGAACGCAATCAGCAGCGTCGAAATGCCCATCAGCAGCAGCGAGGCGACCAGCGTGGACTTGCGCCCGATCCGGTCCCCGAAATGCCCAAACACGATGGCGCCCACCGGTCGCGCGAAGAACGCCAAACCAAAAGTCATGAACGCCAGCAGCGTCTGCGCGGTCTGCGATTCGCTGGGGAAGAACAGCGGCCCGATCACCAGCGCGGCGGCCGTGGCGTAAATGTAGAAATCGTAGAATTCTACCGCCGTACCCACCAGACTTGCGCTCAACACCCGCGCATGGGTTTTCAAAGGGTGCAAGGTGACGTTTCCTCCCGCCAGCGTCATGACCGGCATGGCGGGATTACGGTGCGCCTCCCCTTACGGCAAGCGGGTTAGCGCAAAGGCCGCAACTTACGGAAAAGGGCGCAGGACCTTGGCCCCGCGCCCTCTATCGTCGCATCAGATGAAGCTCTTACACACCGCCACGGTTGCGGCAGCTGTCCTTGATGGTCTTGCTGCACAGCGGATAGTCCTTTGGCGACGCCGTGCCCGCGTTGCTCGCCATCTCCGCACCAGTTGACGCTCCAGCCGATGCACCAGCAGTCGGCGCGCTGGCAGGTTCAGCATCGATCATGGCTGATTGCGCGGCACCGGCATCGGCTGTCATGCCGGTCGATCCGCGCTGGTACTGCATTGGCTGAGCAGGAGCCGCGCCAGCCGCCGAGGCGGACTGACCATTGACCTGGGCCGTGATCGAAGGCCACACTTGCGCGCGCTGCTCCGGCGTCATCGCATAGACCTGCCCCCTCTGCTCGTCCGTCAGCGCCCACCAGCCCTTTTGCTGGGCTTCATCCAGCGTCCAGAAGTATTCTTGCTGGCTTGATGGCCATGCGGCGTACTTGCTCTTTTGCTCAGCTGGCCATGAATCCATCACGCTCAGCTCTTCCGGGCGAGGTGAGTAGGCTGCAGCCGTTGAGGGATCAGTTGCCGCATTACCCTGCTGTGCCATGGGAGCCGTGGAATCCGGCATTGTAGCAGATGCCCCCGGCGTCTCTGGCGGCGTTGCAGATTGTGCAGACAGCGCCATGGGCATGGAAGACAAGGTAAGTGCCAGCACGCTGGCGGAAAGAATACGACGCATTGTGAAAGCTCCTTCGAATATCAGACTATGCGTTGCACAGTCCGTTCATCGATCCAGAGTTCCCGCTTTGCGATAAGGTGTGGCAGGATATGTGACGAGGCGCAGTCAAAGCGCCAAATCGGATGAAAAACCCGCACAGGCCTGCCCCTGCAAAGAGAACATTAACCACCCACCCGCTATTTGTTCGTACGGACGCGAAAACGGGGGTTAAAGTGGCAGATTTGTTGCGGAACATGCTGATGGGGGTGGGCTGCCTCGGCCTCCTCTGGCTTGGATCGTGCGCAATGGTTGGCGCAGGCACCGCTGTGGCGGTCAACAGTTCGTCCGAAAAAATTGGCAAATGGTACCAAAAGGAAGAGCTGAAACACCATAACGAGCGAGCCAACAAGGCTGCCGCCTATCACGAGCATTCCGATTACAACGCGGACTATTACGAAAACTACGAGAACTGATTCAGCCACGCGGTAGCGGATGACAGGCCCTTGTTGCATCCCCTTGTGACCGGGGGCAATGTTCTCTAACCGTTCCTGCGTGTCCCAGATTGCGAATCAAGAACAGAGCTGGCTCGACGGCCTGAACCCGCCCCAGCGTGAGGCGGTGGTGACCACCGAAGGTCCGGTGCTGATGCTGGCAGGCGCAGGCACCGGTAAAACCGCTGCCCTCACCGCGCGCCTTGCCAACCTGCTGCGCCAGCGCTTGGCTTGGCCCAGTGAAATCCTGTGCGTCACCTTCACTAACAAGGCCGCGCGCGAAATGCGAGAGCGCGTTGGCGCACTGATTGGCCCAGCCGTCGAAGGCATGCCCTGGCTCGGCACCTTCCATTCCATCGCGGCCAAGATGCTGCGCCGCCACGCCGAGCTGGTCGGCCTGCAAAGCAATTTCACGATCATCGACACCGACGACCAGTTGCGCCTGCTCAAGCAGCTGATCGTGGCCGAAGGTGTGGACGACAAGCGCTGGCCCGCCAAACAGCTGGCCGGGCTGATCGACAAGTGGAAGAACCGCGGCCTCAACCCCGCCGATCTCGATGCGCTGGAGAATGAGGCCTATGCCAATGGCAAGGGCCAGCGCTTCTACGCACTCTACCAGAACCGGCTGAAGGATCTGAACGCCTGCGATTTCGGCGACCTCACGCTGCACATGCTGAACATTTTCAGGCGTGAGCGCGACATTCTGGAGAGTTGGCAGCAGCGCTTCAAATACGTGATGGTGGACGAATATCAGGACACCAACGCTGTGCAGTACCTGTGGCTGCGCCTGCTCGCCCAGAACCGCAAGAACATCTGCGTGGTGGGGGACGATGACCAGTCGATCTATTCCTGGCGCGGCGCAGAGGTTGCCAACATCCTGCGGTTCGAAAAGGATTTTCCGGGCGCCAAGGTGATCAAGCTGGAGCAGAACTACCGCTCCACCCCGCACATTTTGGGCGCGGCATCGGGCTTGATTGCGGAGAATTCCGAACGCCTTGGCAAGACGCTGTGGACCGAGGTCGACGGCGGAGACAAGGTGCGCGTGATCGGCGTGTGGGACGCGCCCGAAGAAGCGCGGCGGATCGGTGAGGAGATCGAACGGCTTGAGCGCGAGGGCGCAGCGCTTGATCGCGTCGCCATCCTCGTACGCGCGCAGTTTCAGACGCGCGCAATCGAAGACCGCTTCATCCAGATCGGCATGGGCTATCGCATCGTCGGCGGCTTTCGCTTTTACGAGCGCGCCGAAGTGCGCGATGCGCTGGCCTATCTGCGCCAGATCGCCAGCCCGCAGGACGACTTGGCGTTCGAGCGCATCTACAACACTCCCAAGCGCGGTCTTGGCGACAAGACACTGGAAAAGCTGCACCGCCACGCCCGCGCGCGCGGGGTCCCCCTCTCGCTGGCGGCGGTCAAAATTCTCGATACCGATGAACTGCCTGCCCGCGCGCGCAACACCCTCGGCGTGCTAATGCGCGATTTCGCGCGCTGGCGCGATGCGGCCAAGACGCTGGTCCCCGCCGAACTGGCACGTACGATGCTTGATGAAAGCGGCTATACCGCCGCCCTGCAGGCCGAAAGGACCGCCGAAGCCGCCGGACGCCTCGAAAACCTCACCGAACTCGCCCGCGCGATGGAGGAATACGAGACGCTGGGCGATTTCCTCGAACACGTCAGCCTCGTGATGGACAACGAGAACACTGCCGACGAGGACAAGGTCACGATCATGACCATCCACGCCGCCAAAGGGCTGGAATTCGAAAACCTGTTCCTGCCGGGCTGGGAAGAAGGCGTGTTCCCCTCGCAACGTTCACTGGACGAAGGCGGCCTTGCATCGCTGGAGGAGGAACGCCGCCTCGCCTATGTCGCGATCACCCGCGCGCGCCGCCGCTGCACGATCCTCCACGCCGCCAATCGCCAGATCTACGGCCAGTGGACCAGCTCGATCCCTTCGCGCTTCATCGGCGAACTGCCCGCCGAACATATCGAGGAGGAAACCACGCTATCGGGCGGCGCATCGATGTGGCGCGCCAACTGGAGCGAGCGTGACGATCCCTTCGCCCATGTCGCACAGGCCAACGCCAACCGCGCCGCCTCGCGCGGCCCCGGTTGGCAACGCGCCGCCGCGCAACCCTTCACCCCTGCCCCCCGCCGCATCGCCGAACCCACCCGCAGCGCCGCCAGCTTCGCCGCCAAACCCCGCGGCGACATCGCCGTAGGCGCGCGCGTTTTCCACGAAAAGTTCGGCTATGGCACCGTGGCCGAGCAGGAAGGCAACAAGCTGGAGATCGACTTCGAGAGCGCAGGGCGGAAGCGGGTGATTGATAGCTTTGTTAAGGTGGCCTGAGGGCGTTGCCTTTGTCGCTCGCTATTGCTGGGCGTCCGAATCTGCCCACAATCGGCATTCCTGCAGGAATTTGTGATCGCCGAAAACAGCCCTAATCTAACCTAAAGTCGTAGTCAGGTCGGAACCGCATTTGCTGCATGTTCGCGCCGGCCACGGGGTGCTTATCATGAAGCGGCGCAGAAATACCGATCGCCCGCACTTTCGACAGGCGATGAGAAAACTTCCGACGCCGCCTGTTATCAGCCACGCGATGGCCAAAGGAATCACCACAACCATAACGGTTTCAAATGGCAAATCGAACGGCATCAACAGGAGCGGAACACCCCACACAATAGCAGGCATGGCGAGTACCACAGCGATCATGAAACGCTGCCCTCTTTTATAGGGGCTAGTATGGCTGGAGGCTCGCACTCAAAAGGAAATAGCGAAGCGAACGACAGCAATCCATCTCGTTTTTCAGCAGCGGAGTGGCCAAAGCCGACTATTCGCTGCCATCCCGCAAACTTGCCTTGATCTTCCTCCCGTCACCCCGTGCTTGACACGGGGTTGGGCTATTCTTCCAGCGCTGCGCCACAAGAGAAAAGCCAAGGCCCGGATCAAGTCCGGGCCGACGAATTCATTGCACAGCATCCTGTCCCAATCGCCCAACATCCGTTCGTGTCGAGCGAAGTCGAGACACCTGCGCTGAAATCGGTGTCTCGACTTCGCTCGACACGAACGGAGCCGGGTGGCCCTAGTCAGAGCGCCGAAACCGCTAGAAATTCCGGAATCGGACCGTTCCATTCGCCGGGCTTTGATAGCGCTTCAGACTGGTCGCGGTAGTGCGTGGATTCGCGGCGCGGGGCGCGTTCGGCGCGCGGTTCGGCTTTCGGCTCGGCCTTGGGTTCTGGCTTGGCTTCGCGTTCAGCGCGCGGCTTGCGTTCCTCGCGAGCAGGACGTTCGCGGCCGCTTTCGCGCTTGGGCTCTTCCTCGCGGCGCTCTTCTGCGCGCTCGGGCTTGGCTGCGCGGGGCTTACGTTCGGGCTTTTCGGCAACCTCGATCTTGAACTCGGGGATCTTGGTGCCCTGCAGCTTCTCGACGTTCTCGATCGATTCGAGGTCTTCGTCGGAAACCAGCGTGAACGCACGGCCCGTCGCGCCGCCACGACCGGTGCGGCCGATGCGGTGGACGTAGTCGTCGGGGTGCCAGGGCGTGTCGAAGTTGAAGACGTGGCTCACGCCCTTCACGTCAAGCCCGCGCGCGGCAACGTCGGAGGCGCACAGGATCGTGATGTGGCCGTCCTTGAACTTCTGCAGCTCGGCATTGCGCGATGCCTGATCCATGTCGCCATGTATTTCGCCCGCAGCAAAGCCGTGGCTCTGCAACGACTTGGCCAGCTCGCGCACGGTCGTCTTGCGGTTGGCAAAGACGATGGCAGTGGTCACGTTGTCGGTTTTCAGCAGATGGCGCAGCACTTCGCGCTTCTGGCGCGATGAGCAACGGACTTTGTGCTGGACGATGCTGGTATTCGTGCTGGCAGGACGCGCCACTTCGATCATCTTCGGGTTCGACAGGAACTTGTCGGCCAGCTTCTTGATCGGCGGCGGCATCGTGGCCGAGAACAGCAGCGTCTGGCGCTGGGCCGGAAGCTTGGTGCAGATGTTCTCGATATCGGGGATAAAGCCCATGTCGAGCATGCGGTCAGCCTCATCAATCACCAGCAGATCGCAGCCCGTGAGCAGGATCTTGCCGCGTTCGAACAGGTCCATCAAGCGGCCGGGCGTGGCGATCAGCACGTCAACGCCGTCCTGCAGCGCCTTGACCTGATCGCCCATCTGCACGCCACCGATCAGCAGCGCCATCTTGAGATCGTGGTTCTTGCCGTACTTTTCAAAGTTTTCGGCAACCTGTGCAGCCAGTTCGCGCGTGGGCTCAAGGATAAGCGAGCGCGGCATCAGCGCGCGGCGGCGGCCATGGGCCAGAATGTCGATCATCGGCAGCACGAACCCAGCGGTCTTGCCGGTGCCGGTCTGGGCAATGCCGATAATGTCCTTCATCATCAGGACGGCGGGGATAGCCTGCGCCTGAATCGGGGTTGGCTCGTCATAGCCGGCATCAAGCACCGACTGGAGCAATTCATCCGAGAGGCCGAGGTCGGCAAACTTCATGCAGGCAATTTTCCGAAAATAAGAGACGGCGCAATATTGGCACCTGCTGGACTGCCTGCCTTGTGCAAAGACGCCAGCGTCGCCCGCGCGCTATGCCGGAACGGGCCGAAAAGTCAAGAAATGCGAATGGTCCCGAATGCTTCAGTCATCATCGGGAACAAGTTCGCGCATCTTGGTGATCGCGCAGTTTGTCCCGGCGCGTGAATGGATCGTATCGCGACCGGCGCAAAGCCGCCCGTCATCATTCCGATCAACATAAAAACCTGAATAGAAATCGCGCGCATGGCACGCCTTGTCGAGGCTTGCGCCGATCATCTTGCGGTTGCGCGTGATCAATACCAGCCGGTCCTGCGATCCGATCTGCACCCCTGCGATGCTGGCAATCGGCAGGCACTTGTCAGCCTTGCGCTCGAACAGGCGAGGAGGCTGCTGCGGCACGGAAAAACGCGGATCAGGCGGCGGCGCCAGCATGGAACCGGGCATACGCGGGGCAATGCGGATGATCATGCGCTGTTCGATCCGCACCTGATTCCACGTCTGCTCTCCCAGCCCTTGCGCCAAAAACGAGTGGAGGTCAGCACTTGCGGGAATTTCTTCGAAAATCGGCGAAGCAACCGGAATGGTGGCACCAGCCCATTCATCCGGCATCTCCGGGGCGACCAAACGCTCTGCCGTGCCAAACGACAACAGCATCCCGATAGGGGCCAAAAGATTGAGAAGACTGGACATTCAGATTATGCGAACTTTCGTCAACCCCCTGCAAGCCTGATGAGACCCTGCCTCGAAACCGGCTTACGATTACCCCTAGACTGAACGCTTGAACCTTTGCTTAACCTGCCAGCAATCAAAAATGAATTGCCCTTGCGCGCAGGCCGCAATAGCCGATGCGGCATGAGCGATGCGTTCCTGAAGGAAGCGGCCCGCCTGCTCGGGCCAAAAGGGCTGACAACAGAGCCTACCGAACTTGAGCCCTGGCTGACCGATTGGCGTGGCCGATATACTGGCCGGGCCCTGGCCATGGCGTCTCCGGCCAGTACTGACGAGCTTTCCCAGCTCGTCCGTCTTTGCCATCAGCATGGCGTGCCAATCGTGCCTCAAGGGGGCAACAGCGGCATGTCGGGCGGCGCAACGCCTTTCGATAGCGGGCGCGAACTGCTGCTCTCGCTGCGCCGAATGAACCGCATTCGGGCAATAGACCCCGCAGCCCGCACGGCGACCTGCGATGCAGGCGTTATCCTGCAGGTGCTGCACGAAGCAGCCGAAGCCCTCGATCTGCGCTTCCCGCTCACGCTGGGCGGCAAAGGATCGGCCACCGTTGGCGGGCTGATTGCCACCAACGCCGGCGGCACGCAGGTTTTGCGTCATGGATCAATGCGGGCGCTGGTGCTCGGGATTGAGGCTGTGATGGCCGATGGGTCGGTGCTCGATCTGCTCACGCCGCTGAAAAAGGACAATCGCGGGTTTGATCTCAAACAGTTGCTGATCGGCTCGGAAGGAACGCTCGGGATCATCACTGCCGCAACTCTGGCGCTGGTTCCAGCCATTGCCGGGCGCGTGGTGATGTGGGCGGGCACCTCCTCGCTGCATGAAGCGCGCGGCTTGCTCCTGCTGGCGCAAGACATGGCTGGCGATCAGCTCGAAGGTTTCGAAGTGCTGCCACAGCACAGCCTCGAAGCGGTACTGGATTATCTGCCCGATGCGCGCGCGCCGCTGGCCGATGCGCATGAATGGCACGCGCTCATCGAACTTGTTGCTACCGATGCCAAGACCGCAGCACGCCTGCCCGAAATTGCCGAATCCCTGCTCGGCACCGCGCTGGAACGCGGGTTGATCGCGGATGCGACCATTGCAGCGAGCGAGGATCAGGCCAATCGCCTCTGGCTGATTCGCGAAACGATCTCGCCTGCCGAACGGGCTATTGGTCCTGCCATGCAGCACGATATCTCGGTTCCAGTTGATCGCATGCCGGCGTTTGTCGAAGCCGCCGTGCCTCGCCTTGAAACCGATTGGCCCGGCACCCGCGCGGTGTGTTTCGGGCATCTGGGCGATGGCAACGTGCATTTCCACGTCATCGCCCCGCCGGGTCGCGAACGCACTGAATGGGAAGCGCACGATGGCAAGGCGATCAGTGCGCAAGTGCACGACCTCGTTAACGCGTGGGGCGGATCGATCTCTGCCGAACACGGCATCGGCCGTTTGAAGCGGGATGAATTGGCTCGTCTGGAAGACCCGGCCCGGATCGCTGTTATGCGCGCGGTAAAGCAGGCGCTGGACCCCCAAGAACTGCTGAACCCGGGAAAGCTTGTCTGACACCGCTTGCGCGCTATTCTGGCAGTCCCTAAGAACCGCCCGTCCCGCGTGTTGCGGCCAGCGCCGTTTATGCCGCGCGTTGTTTGTTGCTTATTGGAGAGATGCAAAATGGCCAGCGCGCCGCAAGCCAACCTGCCGATGTTCTACAACGATCTGATGCCGCTCAACAGTCGCGATCACGCGACGTGGAAGGCCAAGAATGCGGATACCGCGCCCTGGCTCATCGGCCAGCACGCTATCCCTTTGACGGCAGAGGAATTTCCGCAAGCCGCGCGCCACTACCCGATCATCTTTGCTTCGGGCGATAATCCCGTTCCGCTGGCGCTGATGGGCCTCAACGAAGGCGTCAATGTCTTTGTGGACGAGGGTGGCAAGGTCACTCAGCCGATCTACATTCCGGCCTATGTGCGCCGCTATCCGTTCCTTCTGGCTAAGCTCAATCCCAGCAGCGAAGAGCTTTCCTTGTGCTTCGATCCTTCCGCCGGGCTGCTGGGCGAATCGGACGAAGGTCAGCCGCTGTTTGCCGATGGCCAGCCTTCTGACGCCACCAAGGCCGCGCTCAGCTTCTGCGAACAGTTCGAACAGGCAGGCCAGCGCACGCAGGCGTTCATTGACGAACTCAAGAAGCATGATCTGCTGATGGAAGGCGAAGTTGCCATCCAGCAGGAAGGCAATGAACAGCCTTTCATCTATCGCGGCTTTCAGATGATCAATCAGGAAAAGCTGCGCGAAATCCGCGGCGATGTATTGCGTGGATGGGCGCAGAGCGGGCTCCTGCCGCTGCTTTATGCCCATCTGTTCTCGCTTGAACTGATCAGCCAGATCTTCGGCGCACAGGTCCAACTCGGCAAAGGCCCGATCCCGGCGATTGCCGTTCCGGCAGCCTGAAACACGCCCTCGCAAACGCGCAACACTCAGAAAAGAAAACGCGGCGAGCCTCACGGTTCGTCGCGTTTTTGTTTGGAGTGTTGCAAAAATCACTCGAAAAGCCTTGCAGGCCCTCTGCTGGTCACCTATCTTGAAGATGTTGCGGTGTGGCTCCCCTCATGGCCCACCGTGATTTGGTACACTTCGGTGTACCTCCTCCCTGAACCTTGGCCACCTGGAGCTTGCTCCAGGTGGTTTTTTCTTGAGCTTTTCTTGAGCAAAGAGTTGCGCGCTATTCCGCCGCCGCGCGCCAGCGGCCACGATCCGATGTGCGGCCAAGTTCGGCCGCATCCACAGCCAAGCGGCGGACAAGTCCGATCAGCAGTTCCACAGTTGCGTCAAAGCCCGGCCCCGGTTCAGTCATGCGAGGATCAAGATAGCAGGTCCGGTCAATCTCAAGCTGCAGGCAGTGCAGCCCCTCATGCCGCCGCGCATGGCGCTCAAGCACATAGCCGCCGGCATAGGGCCGGTTGTGCGATGTCCGGCAGCTGGATTCAGCCAGCACACTGAATGCCGATGCAACGATGCCGCCATCGCATGAAGCGCCGAACCGGTCCCCGATTACAAATTCGGGCGCACGCTCCCCGGGGCAACGGGCAGCCAGCGGTGGCATTGAATGAAGATCAATCAGCAGCGCAGCACCCCACCGATCACGAATCGTCTCAAGCGTGTTGGCCAGCGCACGATGATAGGGCTGGTGAATCGTCGCGATGCGCTCGTTCAGCTCGCTATGATCCAGTCGCCGCTTCCACAACTCGCCGAGGCCCGGTAAACGACGGGGCACAAGGCCAAGGCCACTGCGCGCCCTGCGTCCAAAGCCGCTGGGCGCAGCCGATGCATCGGCCGGTGGCCCCCCCAGCATGTCCCAATCGACATCATCGCTGGACCGGTTGAGATCGAGCATGGCGCGCGGTGCCCGCGCAACCAGCAGCGCCGCCCCGGTGACCTTCGCCACCGCCTCTCCCAGCAAATCGGCATAACGGTCCTCCAGACGAGGCGTGGCGAAAGCCGGATGCCGCATTCTGTCGAGCAGGGATTTGGTATAGGCCCGCCCGGCATGCGGAACCGCTATGACCACCGGGATTGGCGAGGGATCCGGCAGTTTCAGCGTGTATGCAGGTACGCCAGGGTTGCCGGGGACCGACCCGCCATGGATCGCATCCGAATCAGCATCATGCTTACCGGTTTGTATCATTTCACAACCGTGCAACCGATTCGCTGCCAAGTCAAAATCCTGTCCAGCAACAAAGCTTCTGTCGCAGCCATTTCCGTGTAACTTGGCGCAAAAGGGCTTGGCGAGGAAACCAGATTGTTAACCTGACCATCCTATAGTTAGGTCATCGCACCCCCTGCGTCCCCGCCCCAGAACGATGCTCTTGAAGAAAACAGGTTGGCCATGATCCGAATCCTGCTCGCCGAAGATGAAGAGGCGATGCGCACCTATCTCAGCCGGGCATTGGAAAATGCCGGGTTTTCCGTTGTCGCGGTGGATCGCGGCACGGCGGCCATCCCTCTGCTTGAAAACGAGCATTTCGACCTGCTGCTGTCGGATATTGTGATGCCAGAGATGGACGGCATAGAACTTGCCCAGCGTTGTGCCGAAATCAGCCCCACTACCAAAGTCATGTTCATCACCGGCTTTGCAGCAGTAACGCTCAAGGCGAATCGTGAAGCACCACAGGCGCGTGTCCTGTCCAAACCGTTCCATCTGAAGGATCTGGTCATGGAAGTGGAACGCGTGTTCGAAGATGCGCCTTTTGCCGGATCGCGCCAGCCCTGACGCAGATTCCCACTTGCCTTGGATTCGTGCCAAGGCTAATGGGCCGCTTCCCATCCACGCCGCGCCTGCCGCAGCGTTCGGGAAAGCACGATGGTGCGGGCGTATAGCTCAGTGGTAGAGCACTATGTTGACATCGTAGGGGTCGCAAGTTCAATCCTTGCTACGCCCACCATCGGATAGAAAGGCGGCCCTTCGGTGCCGCCTTTTCTGTTTTAGCTTGCTAGTCCAGCCTGTTGATTCGCACGGCGCAGCAGCACCACAAACAGTGCCAGCACGATCACCGGCGCAATCGGCACACCGATCAGCACGCCCAGCGGCCGGGCAAAGGCCGGGGCCGCAAAGGCCAGAGCCGCAATTGTCCGCTCCCACGGCATCGCCACACCCTGCACAAGTACAATCAGCGGAAAGGCCAGAACAACGAAGTCGTAGTCGAGAACGAACGGCGTAGCCAAAAGCGCACCGGTCAAAGCCGCCGCCGCCACCTCGCGGCTAAGGCCCTGCTGCCACGCCACCCGCGCCAGCAGCACCGCAACACTGAAACCCAGAAAGCCTTGCGCCGCATAGGCGGTGCCCACCGGAACCCCGATCAACCGCAGCCCGGCAAACAGGCTCTGCATCTTGCCAAAGCCAATGGCGCCGCCCGCCATCGCGGCTTGTGCGGGTCCGGCCAAATCCAGCCATTGTCGCCAGATATCCGCTCCGAAGGCCAGCGTGGCCAGCGCCATGCTCGCCACCACGGTCACTCCGGCCCAACCGATCACACGCCATTGCCGCGCCGCGATCAGCACGACTGGCACCAGCACGCCGAATTGCGGCTTGAACGCGGCAAGGCCAAACAGGAGTCCCGCCGTGGCCACCTGCCCGCGCACCGCACAAAGGAACCCGCCGCCCAGCAAAGCCGCAAGCAGCAGCGATGTCTGCCCATGGGTCAGCGATATCAACAAAGGCGGAAAAGCGGCCAGCGCCAGCCAGTTGATCCGCCACGCCCATTCGCGCACGATCAGAATCAATGCGCTGCCGGTAGCCACCAACCACCCCGTCAGGGCGGTGAAATACCCGGCCAGTCCCAGCAGCCAGCACCACAGCAGAAACAGCGGCGGATAATAGAACGCGGTATATCCGGCCTGATTGGGCCAGACCACGCTTTGCGCCGCCGCATGGACTGCCGGATCATAGGGATTGCCCCCGGCCTGCACCACCTGCCCCGCCGCCCAGAAGCTGACGAAATCGGTGCCAAGCAACCGTCCTTGCGGATCAAGCCCGCCGCGTGCGGTGATCAGCAGCCATGCCAGCGAAAGTCCGTTGGCCAGCGCGAGTAACCACAGGTAAGCCGTCACCCGCTGCGGGTTCAGCCAGGCCCCTGTTCGGGCCGCAGCCCATATCCCATCAGATTTACCGTCCGGCCCCATGCGCACCGGATGTGCCGCACGGGGACCGGCCTGTCTATCCTGAAGCGCTTACTTGCCCGACGCTCATTTACCTTGCCAGTTGGGCCTGCGCTTTTCGGCAAAAGCCGCTGCACCTTCGCGCGCATCACTCGACATAAATACCGGCGCGATATAGGCCTGCTGCTTGGTCCACATCTCGGCCTCGGTCCATTCGTGCGAATCGCGGATGATGCCCTTGGACGCGATCAGCGCCAGCGGCCCATTCTCGGCAATGCGCGCCGCCAGTGCCTTGGCCGCATCGATTGAGGGTCCTTCGGTGATCTGGTTGATGAAGCCCAGCTCATAAGCGCGCTGCGCTGTTATGAAATCACCGGTCAGCGCCAATTCCATCGCAATGCGCGGCGGGATCTGGCGCGGCAGCTTGATCAGCCCGCCGGCCGCCGCCGCCAGCCCGCGCTTGGCTTCGGGAATGCCGAACTTCGACGCTGCGCTCGCCACGATCAGGTCGCACGAAAGCGCCAGTTCCATGCCGCCTGCCAGCGCATAGCCATCGACCGCCGCAATCACCGGCTTCTTCGGCGTCCATTCCGAAAGCCCGCCAAAACCGCGCCCCGGCACCGAGGGCGATTCGCCGCGCAGAAAGCCCTTCAGGTCCATGCCCGAACAGAACGTCCCGCCAGCGCCAGTCAGAATCGCACAGCGCAGATCGGCTTCGGCATCCAGCCGGTCCATCGCCGCCGAAATTCCCTCGGCCGCTGCCTTGTTCATCGCGTTCTTGGCGTCGGGCCGGTTGATCGTGACGATCAGCACATTGCCATCAACTTCGGTAAGGACTTCGGCCTCGCTCATTGCTTCTCTCCGCATGAAATCTCATCCGGCATTAACCGGTCACTTAAAACATTGCCTTGCCCTGCCTTCCGTGTCCAGTCTCCCCACCCTAATTATTGCGGCATCTGGCAGCCTGCCTTGCACCCGTCGTCGCCTCTGCTAAGGGAAACCGCGATTTATCTCCCCAGTGTGAAAGACAGGACGGACATGGCGAAGATCAAGGTGAAGAACCCGGTCGTCGAACTCGACGGTGATGAAATGACCCGGATTATCTGGGAATGGATCCGCGAGCGTCTGATCCTTCCCTATCTCGATATCGACCTGAAGTACTACGATCTCTCGGTCGAAAAGCGTGACGAGACGAACGACCAGATCACCATCGATTCCGCCAATGCGATCAAGCAGTACGGTGTCGGCGTAAAGTGCGCCACGATCACGCCGGATGAACAGCGAGTTGAAGAATTCAATCTCAAGTCGATGTGGAAGTCGCCCAACGGCACGATCCGCAACATCCTGGGCGGTGTCGTTTTTCGCGAACCCATCGTGATCCAGAACGTGCCCCGGCTCGTTCCGGGCTGGACCGATCCCATCGTCGTGGGCCGTCACGCCTTTGGTGACCAGTATCGCGCCACCGATTTCCTCGTCCCCGGCCCCGGCAAGCTGCGCCTGGTTTGGGAAGGCGACAATGGCGAAACGATTGACCGCGAAGTCTTCAATTACCCGTCTGCGGGCGTCGCGATGGCGATGTACAACCTTGATGATTCGATCCGCGATTTCGCCCGCGCTTCGCTCAACTATGGCCTGAACCTTGGCTGGCCAGTGTATCTGTCGACCAAGAACACCATCCTCAAGGCCTATGACGGCCGCTTCAAGGACCTGTTCCAGGAAGTGTACGAAACTGAAGGCTTCAAGGAAAAGTTCGCTGAAGCCGGCATCAGCTACGAACACCGCCTGATCGACGATATGGTCGCCTCGGCGCTCAAGTGGTCGGGCAAGTTCGTCTGGGCCTGCAAGAACTACGATGGCGATGTGCAGTCCGATACCGTCGCGCAGGGCTTCGGCTCGCTCGGCCTGATGACCTCTGTGCTGATGACGCCCGATGGCAAGACGGTGGAAGCCGAAGCCGCCCATGGCACTGTGACCCGTCACTACCGCCAGCACCAGCAGGGCAAGCAGACCTCGACCAACCCGATCGCCTCGATCTTCGCATGGACGCGTGGCCTCATGTATCGCGGCAAGTTCGATGACACCCCCGAGGTTGTGAAGTTTGCCGAAACGGTCGAACGCATCTGCATCGAAACCGTCGAAAGCGGCAAGATGACCAAGGACCTCGCGCTGCTGATCGGCCCCGATCAGGCGTGGATGACCACCGAAAAGTTCTTCGAAGCCATCGTCGAAAACCTCGAAGCCGAAATGAAAACCTGGGCCTGATTTGGGGACCTTAGCCTAGGACATTCATTGCCAAACATCCAAAGGCCCCGGTTCACACCGGGGCCTTTTTTTCGCAAGAAGGCCAGAATTCAAGCACATCGGTAGAGCTAGCGGGTGACTTCGCGTCGCTCCTCCCCTAACCTTATCGCATGGCAGGCAATCTCGAACCGACAACCGCACTATCCGATGTCCTCGTGGTCCTTGGCGCTGCCGGGATCGTCATTCCGGCCTTCGCGCGGCTGCGCATCACCCCAATCATCGGCTTCATCCTCGTTGGCCTTGCCGTCGGCCCCTTCGGCCTCGGCTCGCTCGTCAGCCAGTATCCGTGGCTCTATCATGTCACGATCACCGATCCGGCAGCGATCACGCCCTTTGCCGAATTCGGGATCATCCTGCTGCTGTTCGAAATCGGGCTCGAATTGTCGTTCAACCGCCTGTGGGACATGCGCCGCCTCGTCTTCGGCCTTGGCGCGATGGAACTGGGCGTGTCAGCCTTCCTGCTGGCCGGAGTGCTGATGCTCTCGGGCCTTCCGATCAGCGGCGCATTCGGACTTGGCCTTGCGCTCGCGCTGTCATCCACCGCCCTCGTGCTGCCCATATCCGGCACGCAAGGCCCGGTCGGGCGCGCCGCGCTTGCCATGCTGCTGTTCGAAGATATCGCTCTGGTTCCGATCATCTTCATTCTGGGGGCCTTTGCACCCTATGCGATTGCCGATGCTGGTCCATCGCTAGGCGAAACACTGCTTTACGGGGCGCTTGTGGTTGCCGCGTTGCTCGTCTTCGGACGATTACTGCTCCCACGCCTGTTCGCGCAGGCCGCGCTTACCAAAAGCCCCGAACTGTTCCTTGCAGCTACGATGCTCGTGGTCATCGCATCAGCGCTTGCCACATCGATGGTCGGCCTGTCCCCGATCATGGGCGCACTGCTGGCCGGACTTTTGATCGCTGAAACCGAATACCATTCCGAAGTCGAGGCAATTACCAAACCGTTCAAAGGCCTCGCACTCGGCGTCTTCCTGATCACCATCGGCATGGGCATCGATTTGCGCGTGGTCTGGGCGCAGATCGGGCCGCTAACCTTGGCCGTGCTGGGCGTGGTGATTCTCAAGGCCGTGGTCACCGGCTTTGCTTTGCGCGCCATGGGCAAGGCCCGCGCCACCGCACTGCAAACGGGCATCCTGATGGCCAGCCCATCGGAAACCACTCTGATCGTCCTGACCGCCGCCGCAGAAGCCTCGCTGATCGACCGCGAAACAGCGCAGTTCTGGCAAATCGTGACAGCCATCGGGCTTACGATCACACCGATGTTGGCTAAACTTGGCGAAACATTGGCCGGCCGCCTCGACAAGGACACTGCCGACGCAGGCCAGACCATGTCCGTGCCAGAACCGGACGGCGAGCGCGTGGTGGTCATGGGCTTTGGCCGCGTCGGACGGCTGATTGCCGAGATGCTCAGCGTCCACGGTGCGGCATGGCTGGGGATTGATACCGATCCTGTCATTGTGCGCGCCGCACGCCACGACGGCCTGCCCGTGGTGTTCGGCAATGTCGACAGCGAAGCCGCGATCGAACGGCTTGGTCTCGACAATGCCAGAGCCATGATCCTGACGATGGACGAGCCCGTCCTGATCTTGCGCATGGTCAAGAAACTGCGCAGCGCGCACCCGGACCTGCCAATTATCGTCCGCGCCCGCGACGCCAGCCACGCAGCCGCACTCTATAAGGCGGGCGCCAGCCACGCCGTGCCCGAAACGCTGGAAAGCTCGCTGCAACTGTCCGAAGCCGTGCTGGTCGATCTCGGCTTCCCGATGGGCCCTGTCATCGCCTCAATCCACGAAAAGCGCGATGAATTCCGCCAGAAGATCAAGGAAGAGGGCGAACTCAATTCCCTGCCCCGGCTAAAATCCGCCTCGCTACGCGAAAGGAGCGCCTGAAGCGCCTACTGGCCGCGCGTGACGCGCACAGTAAGACCCGCGTCCCCGGTCAATGTCACCGTTGCACCGGGAGCGATCGCCACGGTACGATCAAATCCCACGTTCGAAACGCCGCCTTCGCAAGCAGGGCCGGGCCGCGTCCAGTTCACGCTGACGTTGAACTGCTCAACATTCTTCGGCCCTTTTTCCCGCCGCGAGACCGAGACACGGAAAGAGCTGGTGACGTTCGAAAACCGTGGCACGCCATTGCCATCCGCCGGGCAGGCGTCATAAGCCTCGTTCAAGTTCATATTGTAGGACGCATTGCTGTCCCCAATGCGCAAGTCGCCCTTATAAAGCGTTGCGCCGCCACCCATGACCTCAACCGACACCGGCACAGGCTTCAACCGCACAGGCCGCGAATACGGATAATATGAAGGCGCAACTGCAATAGGCGCTGGCGGCGGTGGAGGGACCATGATTTCCCCACGGGTCGGCGGCTCGAGCTTCGTCGATTGCGCCTGCGCCGCACCTGCGGAACCGATCACAAACGCAATGATCGCCAGCACCCTTGCACCATCCTGCGTCGTCATACCGCTTCCTTCATCGTCAAAGCATGCTTGAAGCTATGCCAGCACAGTTGCAGACACAAGTCAGCCCGCCAGCACGGCCCTCGCCGCAGCCACAGATTCCGCCGCCTTCGAACCATCCGGCCCGCCGCCTTGCGCCATATCCGGGCGGCCACCGCCGCCCTTGCCGCCCAGCGCTTCCACGCCCGCACGCACCAGATCGACCGCACTAACTTTGCCGACCAGATCCTCGGTCACAGCAGCCGCGATAGAGGCCTTGCCCTCGTTCACCGCCACGATCACCGCCACGCCCGATCCCATGCGCTGCTTGGCCTGATCCAGAAGTCCGCGCAGGTCCTTGGGGTCCAATCCTTCGAGCACCTGGCCCGAAAACGTCACCCCGCCCACGTCCTCGTCGGCGCTTTCAGCTTTCCCGCCGCCGCCCCCAAAAGCACCGGCGAGCGCCAATGCCTTCTTCGCCTCGGCCAGCTCACGCTCCAGCTTCTTGCGCTCGTCCATCAGCGCCGCAACGCGCGCTTCCACGTCCTCAGGCGTCGTGCGCAGGATAGCGGCGGTGCTCTTCAGCGCATCCTCGCGCGCCACAAACCACTGCCGCGCGCCCTCACCGGTCAGCGCCTCGATGCGCCGCACTCCCGATGACACCGCGCTTTCGCTGACAATGCGGAACACGCCGATATCGCCCAGCGCGCGCACATGCGTGCCGCCGCACAGTTCCACCGAGAAATGCTTGTCCACCGCGCGGCCCATGCTCAGCACGCGCACTTCATCGCCATACTTCTCGCCAAATAGTGCCATGGCCCCGGCCTCGATGGCATCCTCGGGGCTCATCAGCCGCGTCGTCACCGGCTCGTTCGCGCGGATCTCGGCGTTCACTTCGGCCTCGATCGCGGCAATATCCTCTGCCGTCAGCGCGGTCGGCTGCGAAAAGTCAAAGCGCAAGCGGTCTGCCGCCACGAGCGAACCCTTCTGCGTCACGTGCCCACCCAACCGGTTGCGCAGCGCCGCATGCAGCAGGTGCGTGGCCGAATGGTTCGCACGGATCGCATCGCGGCGCTCCACATCAATCGCCAACTTCACCACATCGCCCACTTTCACCGATCCTGCGGTGACCGTGGCATTGTGCGCATGCAATCGGCCCAGCGGCTTGGACGTATCGCCCACCGCCAGCACCAGCCCGCCAGCCCCGGTAATCGTGCCCGCATCGCCGGTCTGCCCACCGCTTTCGCCATAGAACGGCGTCTGGTTGACGATCACGCTCACCACATCACCCGCCGCCGCGCTGTCCACTTCCTTGCCATCCCTGACCAACGCAACAACCTGCGCCTCGCCAGTGGTGGCCGTGTAGCCGGTGAATTCGGTCGCGCCCACGCGCTCGGCAATGTCGAACCACACTTCGCCGTCGGCCGCTTGGCCCGAACCCTTCCAAGCCGCGCGCGCCGCTGCTTTCTGCTGCGCCATCGCCGCATCAAAGCCTTCGCGGTCCACGCTGATCCCGCGTGCGCGCAGGGCGTCCTCGGTCAGGTCATAGGGGAAGCCATACGTGTCATAGAGCTTGAACGCGGTTTCGCCCGGCAGCTTGTCCCCCTCGCCCAGCGATCCGGTCGTCTCGTCGAGCAACCGCAGTCCGTTGGAAAGCGTACGCCGGAACTGAACCTCTTCGCGCAGCAGCGTTTCCTCGATCAGCGGCTGCGCGCGCCCCAGCTCAGGATAGGCCGCGCCCATTTCGGCCACCAGCGCCGGCACCAGACGGTGCATCAGCGGATCGCGCGCGCCCAGCAGGTGCGCATGGCGCATCGCGCGGCGCATGATCCGGCGCAGCACATAGCCGCGCCCCTCGTTCGATGGCAGCACTCCATCGGCCAGCAGGAAGCTGGTCGACCGCAAATGGTCGGCAATCACACGGTGGCTGGCGGTATTCTCACCCTCGGCCTTGACCGACGTCAGGCTTTCCGAAGCCGCAATCAGCGCCTTGAACGTGTCGGTGTCATAGTTATCGTGTTGACCCTGCAGCACCGCGGCAATGCGCTCCAGACCCATGCCGGTATCGATGCTGGGCTTGGGCAGGCTTCCGGTGATTTCACCCGCGGTCTGCTCGAACTGCATGAACACCAAGTTCCAGATCTCGATGAACCGGTCCCCATCTTCGTCCGGCGATCCCGGAGGTCCGCCCCAGATGTGGTCGCCGTGATCGAAGAAAATCTCCGAACACGGCCCGCACGGGCCATCATCACCCATCGCCCAGAAGTTGTCCTTGGTAGCAATGCGGATGATACGATCTTCGGGAAGCCCTGCGATTTTCTGCCACAGCGCAAACGCCTCGTCGTCGGTGTGATAAACGGTGGCGATCAGCTTGTCCTTGGGCAGCCCCCATTCCTTGGTCAACAGCGTCCACGCATGCGTGATCGCCTGATCCTTGAAATAGTCCCCGAACGAGAAATTGCCGAGCATTTCGAAGAACGTGTGATGCCGCGCAGTGTAGCCAACATTGTCCAGATCGTTGTGCTTGCCGCCTGCCCGCACGCACTTCTGCGAAGACGTCGCGCGCGGCGTAGCCCGCGTCTCGAACCCGGTGAACACGTTCTTGAACGGCACCATCCCTGCGTTCACGAACATCAGGGTGGGATCGTTATAGGGCACCAGCGGCGCGGACTGCACCACATCGTGCCCGGTTGAGCCAAAGTAGTCGAGGAAGGACCGGCGAATTTCGTTCGTAGAAGTCATAATCTGTCGATTAGGCGACCGGTCGGCGCGCTACAAGCACGTTTCATCCATTACGGTGATCGGACGAAGCACTTACCACCCAGGCTGCGGCAGGAAATGCCACGCGGCCGCCTTCCAGATGGGCTTCCACCAGCGCCAGCAGCCGCTCTTCCACCTCGCTCCGCTGCGGCTCTGGCAGGGTGCGCAGTGCTGATGCCGCCGGGCCGATTCGCCGGAACAGCGCCATCGCCTCGCCTACCGGATCGGCCCCGGTGCCTGCCACATAGGCAAAGTCTACCGGCACGAACTCGTGATCGGTCCATCCTGCCATGCACAACCGCACATGATCGGGATCGGCAAAGGCGAACGGCCCCGGCGCAAAGCGCTGCGGCACAGGCGGCTCGCTCGGCGGCAGCAAGCCAGCGATTTCCCGCGCCCAACCATTCTCCGCAGCCTTGCGAAAGCACGAAAACATCATCCGCGCCCCCGGCTCCGCAACGGCGGCCAGATGCGCAAAGGCCTGCGGCGGATCGGGAAAGAACATCACCCCATGGCGCGAAACATACAGATCAGGCCGCCCGCCATCGGGCTGCCAGTGCGAAGCGTCCGCCATCAGAAACCGCACATTGCTGGCAGAAGCTCTCGCGCTTGCCGTGGCCACTAGGTCCACCGAGATATCGACGCCGGTCACCACAGCCTCCGGGCGCGCCTTTGCCACCGCAATCGCAAGCTCCCCCGCCCCGCAACCCAGATCCACAATCTGCCGCCCCGGCTCAGCCACAATCGCCGCCAGCAGATGCGGCGTCAGCTCGCCAAAGCTGATGTCGGTGCGCTGCCATTCCTGCGCCCAGCTGCGGCCTACAGTGCCTTGCCAATCCGTCGCGCTCGTCATCAACCGTTGCCTTTACATGCCGAAGTAATCGCCGCCCTTCTTCCGCGCCCGCTGCCAGGCTGGACGTGCATGCACGGCAGCCACAAACGCAGCGAGCTTGGGGAAATGCACCCCTGCACCCTGCATCACCGCAATTTCCGCCGGGAAGCTCAGCATCACATCGGCCCCGGTCCAATCATCGCCGATAAAGTGCCCCGATGGCTGCAGGATTTGCTCCATATAGCCAAAGTGCGCCGCCAACTGCTCATCAATACGCGGCTTGAGCGGCGCTGCCGCATCTCCCAGACGCGACGTATAAATCTGCATCAGCACCGGCGTCATCGCCGACCCTTCGGCAAAATGCATCAGTTCCAGATGGCGTACCGCCTCGTCTGAACCCGCCGCAGGCAACCACGCGCCATTGCCATAGCGCTCGCACAGCACTTGCACGATCGCCCCTGATTCCTCGATCACGCGCCCGTCGATCTCCAGCAACGGCGATTTGCCCAGCGGATGCACCGCCTTCAGTTCGGGCGGCGCAAGATTGGTCACAGCATCGCGCTGATAGTGCCGGATCTCATAGTCGATCCCCAGCTCTTCCAGCAGCCACAGCACCCGCTGCGACCGGCTGTTGTTGAGATGATGCACGACAATACCCACAGCGACTCTCCCGATGATTTAAGCGCAAGGTTAAGGCCCAACCTTCAGAACGCAAACGAAAGGTGTTTGGCTCGCTTGCAAACTCAAATGACCAGCAGCTCAACTGCACGTTGCGAGCGTCGCCCTAAGGACAAGGAGTTTCGCGCAGAGGACGCAAAGGAAGCAGAGATGGTGCGCCGGGATTAAAACACTTTTCGACCGATCTAGGTCACCGTGACGGGGTCGAATTGGCTTCAGCGCAAGGCGCGAGGAACGAGAAATGCAGTTGCATTGTGACTGTCGATCAACGCTGCGCTGAACCCAGTTCGGCCCGCCGCGCAGCGGTTGCAAATGGAAGTTGGCTGGACGGCGTTACGTCGCTTACAGGTGTAACCAACCCCGGCCGCGCGCCGCGCCTTGCCATCAAGCGTCGTCTCGCAAACACCGTGATCCAGATTGGTCGGAAAGTGTTCTAGTGGCAAGCTAACCCAATGACCTTGTGATAGCTGCGGCATTCGATTTCGTTAAACGGCTTTGCCGCCGCTTGGCCCCCATTGCGATCTCTTCTTCCTTTGCGGACTCTGCGCGAAACACATTCTCCGCATGGGACTGCCGACGAGATCGCTGAAATCATCCAATGGACGTGCTTGCAAACCATTTAATCCCTAAACAAAAAGCCCGCACGTTCCTGCCGGGGAACGCGCGGGCTCTTTGGTCTGGCGATCAGGGGTCCGGGGCGGTGCATCCGGCCTGACGCCTTGAAGGATCAGATGTCGTCGTCCGCGTCCGGGCCAGCCATCAGTCCTTCGGCAACCTGATCGGTGCGGCCACGGATCGCGGCTTCGATGCGGTTGCAGATCTCGGGGTTTTCACGCAGGAAATTCTTCGAATTTTCGCGGCCCTGACCGATGCGGATCGAATCATAGCTGAACCATGCGCCAGACTTTTCGACCACGCCGGCCTTCACACCAAGATCAAGGATTTCCCCGATCTTGGAAATGCCTTCGCCATACATGATGTCAAATTCGACCTGCTTGAACGGCGGAGCGACCTTGTTCTTCACCACCTTCACGCGCGTGGCGTTGCCAACGATCTCGTCACGATCCTTGATCTGTCCGGTGCGGCGGATGTCGAGGCGGACCGAGGCGTAGAACTTCAGCGCATTGCCGCCGGTCGTCGTTTCAGGATTGCCGTACATCACGCCGATTTTCATGCGCAGCTGGTTGATGAAGATCACCATGCAGCGCGAACGACTGATCGAACCGGTCAGCTTGCGGAGCGATTGGCTCATCAGGCGGGCCTGAAGACCCACGTGGCTGTCACCCATTTCGCCTTCGATTTCGGCGCGGGGCACCAGTGCAGCAACCGAGTCCACCACCAGCACGTCAATCGCGTTAGAGCGCACCAGCGTATCGACGATTTCGAGCGCCTGTTCACCGGTATCGGGCTGCGATACGATCAGTTCATCAATGTTCACCCCAAGCTTGCGGGCATAGACCGGATCAAGCGCATGTTCGGCATCGATGAACGCAGCCGTGCCGCCACCCTTCTGGGCCTCGGCAATGACATGCAGCGCCAGCGTGGTTTTTCCCGAGCTTTCTGGACCGTAGATCTCAATCACTCGCCCACGCGGCAAACCGCCCACACCAAGCGCGATATCAAGGCCCAGCGATCCGGTGGAAATCGCTTCCACCTGCATCGTTTCTTTCGAGCCCAGCTTCATGGCCGAACCTTTGCCAAACGCACGGTCAATCTGTGCAAGGGCCGCGTCGAGCGCCTTCTGACGATCCATGTCCTTGATCTTACCTTCCTCGATGAGCTTGAGCTGAGCCGCCATGGCTTCGTTTCCCTTGCTAGAGTTGGCTCACATGAACCGTCAACAAGGCTTATGTACTCTTTCTGTTCTCATAGAACAAGTGGGGAACGAAAATAATTCTCCGCAATGGCGATAACTCTTCCCAAACTTCTATCGGGGAAAGCAATTTCCGTCACGCAGCAGCGTACGAACCCTGTGGGAAAGCCTGTAGCCCGCCCACACATTGATGCAAAAGATGCTTCGGAAATGAAGGGACCGCCAGTTCTAACAGCGCCGATTCGCTACAACCAGCTTACCGACCTTCTGGCAGCGGTTTCGCTGTGCCGGGGAACAGCTTGTCCAGCGCCGACTTTACGGACTCGCCAGCCTCGACTTCATCCTTCGTCAGGTCCGGCGTATAACTGGACTCTTCATTGGTGGGCGCGGCATCCTCGCTAACGGGCTCTGCTACCAGCGGTTCAGGCGCTTTAGGCTCATCCAGCGGCAGTTCCGGTCCTGCAGCAACGGCCTTCACCGGGCCCAGCACTTTAACCAACCTGGCCAATTGTCCTTCGAGCACTTTATCAACCGCGCCGGAGATCACCTCAGTCTTATAGCGCATGAAGCCACCGACCACATATTCCCACAGAACCCGCGTCGCCTTGCCGCCGCTTCCATCCACCGGCTTGAAGGTGGCGGTCATTGTGCCATTCACGGCCTCTGATTGCAGCGGCCCCAACCCGCCAACCAACCGCAAGGCGCGATAAGGTTCGGCATAGACCACACGCATGTGCATGACAGAACCGGGCTTTTGCGCGGCCAAGGCATCCTTGGGCACAGGCAGCTTTTCGCAAAAACAGCCATTGGCCACCGGATCGAGCGTAAGGTTCAGCGCCTCACCCGAAAAAGTGTGCTCCGCCGACCACCAGAGCGATGGCGTAGTAAAGGCCTTCCACGCATCAGCAGGGCTGGCTGCCACTTCTGCCGAAACGCGCAGCACGAACCCCGCTTCGGTCTTCAGCGCCACTTCCGCACAGGCTGGAGCGGCAAAGCCTGCCAAAGCCATCGCCAGTCCCCCGGCGGTCACCACGTTTGCTATCATGCGCATTGCCAAGGCCTCCTACCGCCCTGAAAAAGCGGCATCATCCAGCCCTGTTAGCGCGTGCCGACGATCGCCTCAATGGCTGCCGTCACCGCGTCCATCTCCGCCATGCCGTCCACCCGGGCAACGATGCCGCGGGCGTCATAGATCGGCAGGATCGGCGCTGTCTTGGCGCGGTATTCAGCCATCCGCGTGCGCACGGTGTCTTCGTTGTCATCGGGGCGGCGCTTGAATTCGTGGCTGCCGCACTTGTCACACGTGCCTTCGACCACAGGCTTCTCGAACACGTCGTGATAGCCCTTGCCGCAACTGGCACAGGTGTAGCGCCCGATGATCCGCTCGACCAGCGCGTCCTCGTTTACGTCCAGTTCGACGACATGGTCCAACCGCTTACCCCGCGCTTCAAGGATCGCATCAAGCGATGCCGCTTGCGGAGCCGTGCGCGGATAGCCGTCAAAGATAGCGCCTTGCCCCTCGGGCAGCGCGTCCAGCTCATCGCCGATCAGCGCCGAGACGATCTCGTCCGAAACGAGCTCGCCCGCTTCCATCACCGCCTTGGCCTTCAAACCGACCGGCGTTCCCGCCTTCACGGCGGCGCGCAACATGTCGCCGGTCGACAGCTGCTTCATGCCATGCCGCTCAACCAGACGCTGTGCCTGGGTGCCCTTGCCCGCGCCCGGAGGGCCCAACAGGATGATGTTCACGCCTTTTTATCCCCTCTTGCGACTGCTGCCCTTAGTCCAATTGGCCCTCAGCCCAAATGGTCCTTCAGCCCAATTGAACCCTCAGCCCAATTGAACCCTCAGCGCAGTCGGCCCTTCAGCTTCGCCTTCTTGATCAGATCGCCATACTGGTGCGCCAGCAGATGCGACTGGATCTGGGTGATTGTATCGACTGTCACGTTGACCACGATCAGCAGGCTGGTGCCTCCAAAGAACACCGCACCCATGCCCGTTTCGGCCATGATATATTCCGGAACCACACAAACCACGGTGATGTATGCAGCACCCAGCACGGTAATGCGAGTCAGCACATAGTCGAGGTAGTTCATGGTGTTTTTTCCCGGACGGATGCCAGGAATGAAACCACCATTCTTTTTGAGGTTCTCGGCCGTTTCTTCCGGGTTGAACACCACGGCCGTATAGAAGAACGCGAAGAAGATGATCCCCAGCGCATACAGCACCATGTAGAGCGGCTTGCCGTGGCCCAGATACTGGTTGAGCGTCACAATCGCCTGACCCATCGTGGTGTCGGGCGAGATCGAGTTGCCGGCAAACTGCGTGATCGTGAGCGGCAGCAGCAGCAATGAGCTGGCGAAGATCGGCGGAATGACGCCCGCGGTGTTCAGCTTGAGCGGCAAATGGCTGCTATCGGCCTGCATCATCCCGCGCTGCGTGGCGCGCTTGGGATACTGGATCAGCAACCGGCGCGATGCGCGTTCGAAGAAGCAGATCGCCAGCACCAGCACCACCAACATGATCACGATGCCAACGATCAGGAACGGCGAGATCGAGCCGGTGCGCCCGCCTTCGAACAGGTTGCCAAAGAACTTTGGCAACTGCGCCACGATCCCGGCCATGATAATCAGCGAAACGCCGTTGCCGATCCCGCGCGAGGTGATCTGTTCACCCAGCCACAGCAGGAACATCGTACCACCGATCAGCGAAATCACCGCACCCACGCGGAACAGCATGCCGGGGTTGACCACCGCCTGCAGTCCGCTCGACGCGCCGTAAGCCTCAAGCCCGGAGGCGAGCACCCAGCCTTGAATGGCGGTCAGGAACACCGCGCCGTAACGCGTATACTGGTTAAGCTTCTTGCGCCCGCTTTCGCCTTCCTTCTTCATCGCCGCAAGGGTCGGATGAAGCGAAGCGGCCAGCTGCACCACGATCGATGCGGTGATATAGGGCATCACGCCCAGCGCGATCAGGCTCATACGCTCCAGCGAACCGCCAGAAAACGCATTGAAGATATCAAGCACGCCACCGCGCGTCTGATCGTAGAGTGTTTCCATGATCAGCGGGTTCACGCCGGGCAACGGCACGAAGCTGAGGAAGCGGAACACGATCAATGCGCCGACTGTGAACCAGATGCGGTTCTTCAGCTCGGTTGCCTTGGAGAAGTTGGCCAGATTCAGATTGCTGGCGATGTTATCGGCGCGTGATGCCATTTCGGGGTTCTAAGCCTTGCTGCGAAACCGGGCCAAAGGCTCCGGGTCTCGGACGTCTTGTCCTAGCCCATATAGTGCGGGGTGACAAAAGTCGAACCCCTGCAATGCCGAAATCCCCGCCCGACTGGCGGGCGGGGATCGGGAAGGTGCTTACTTGGCCTTGTTGGCCTTGTTCACTTCGCGACGAGCCGTCTTCTTTTCATGCTCGCTGGGCACAGCCTCGGGCAGTTCAACCGAACCGCCAGCCTTCTGCACCGCGTCAAGCGCGCCCTTGCTCACGCCGTCAACCTTGAAGGTGACCTTGGCTGTGAACTCGCCCTTGCCGAGCAGACGCACACCATCCTTGCCGCCACGGGCAAGGCCTGCAGCTTTGAGCGCTGCGTGATCGACCGGAGCCGAAACATCGATCTTGCCGGCATCGATGAACTTCTGGATCATGCCCAGGTTCACTTCGGCAAAATCCTTGGCGAAGATGTTGTTGAAGCCGCGCTTCGGGATGCGCATGTGGAGCGGCATCTGGCCGCCTTCGAAACCGTTGATGCTGACGCCCGAACGCGCCTTGGCTCCCTTTTGACCGCGGCCGGCAGTCTTGCCCTTGCCCGAGCCGATGCCACGGCCAACGCGCATGCGGCCCTTGCGGGCGCCATTGTTGTCGGAGATTTCGTTCAGTTTCATGTCGTGCACTCGCTTTCGCTTTTGTCGCGCTGAATGGAAGGGGCGCCCTTAGGCCAAAGGCCGCAGCATGTCACCCCTATTGGTGAATCGATTCAAACGGAAAACCCCGGCACATGGCCGGGGCGTCCCTTAATCCCTAATGGAAACCGTGGGTCAGTCGACCACGGCCACCATGTGGGGAAGCTTGGCAATCGCGCCGCGCACTTCAGCTGTATCTTCCAGCTCAACCACGCGATTCATCTTGCCCAGGCCCAGACCGATCAGAATCTTCTTCTGGTGTTCGGGGCGACGGATCGGCGAGCCGATCTGCTTGATCTTGATCGTAGCCATGACCGATTACTCCGTAATGGCGTCAGCAGCGGCTTCGGCTTCAACCACCGAAGCGCCACCACGGCCGAGCAGATCGGCAACCTTCTTGCCACGACGCTGGGCAACCGACTTCGGCGAAGTCTGGCTGACAAGCGCGTCGAAGGTTGCGCGGATCATGTTGTATGGGTTGGATGTGCCGACCGACTTGGTCACCACGTCAGCAACGCCAAGGCTTTCGAACACGGCGCGCATCGGGCCACCGGCGATAATACCAGTCCCGGCAGGCGCAGTGCGAACGTTGACCTTGCCTGCACCGAAACGGCCCTTGCCGTCGTGATGCAGAGTGCGGCCTTCCTTCAGCGGCACGCGGACCATGGCGCGCTTTGCAGCGGCAGTGGCCTTGGTGATCGCTTCAGGCACTTCGCGGGCCTTGCCCTTGCCAAAGCCTGCACGGCCCTTGCCGTCGCCGACCACGACCAGTGCAGCAAAGCCGAAGCGCTTGCCGCCCTTGACGGTCTTGGACACGCGATTGATGTGGACGAGCTTTTCGATCAGCTCTTCACCACCATCATCGTCACCGCCACGGCCACCGCCACGACGATCATCGCGACGGCCACCACGGTTGCCACCGCGATCGTTGTTGCCGCCACGGTCATTCCCGCCACGGCCGCGACCACGGCCACGACCTTCACGCTGCTGCGGCTCACCGCCGGTCGCCTCGACCGGAGCGACGCCATCCAGGTTGGTTTCGTCAGCCATTGTCAGAACTCCAGCCCGCCAGCACGGGCAGCATCAGCCAGCGCCTTCACGCGGCCATGGAAAAGGAACCCACCGCGGTCGAACACGACGGAGGAAATGCCAGCGGCCTTGGCCTTCTCGGCGATTTCGGTGCCCACCTTAGTGGCGGCATCGATATTCGCACCGATAGACTTCTCGCCCTTGACCAGCGTCGAGGCTGCAGCAAGCGTCTTGCCTGCAGCATCGTCGATGATCTGAACGTAGATGTGACGGCCGGAGCGATGCACCGACAGACGGGGACGCCCGCCCGAACGCGCCTTCAGCGCCGTACGGACGCGACGGCGGCGGCGTGCGAAGAGAGACAGCTTTGCCATTACTTCTTCTTCCCTTCCTTGCGGAAGATAAACTCGCCGCGGTACTTGATACCCTTGCCCTTGTAAGGCTCGGGCTTGCGCCAGCGACGGATCTCGGCGGCCACCTGGCCGACCTTCTGCTTGTCGATGCCAGAGATTTCGACCGTGGTGTTATCCGGGGTCTTGATCTCGATGCCTTCCGGCACGGCGAAATCGACGTCGTGGCTGTAGCCAAGCTGCAGCTTCAGGTTCTTGCCCTGCGAATTGGCACGATAGCCAACGCCGGTGATTTCCAGAACCTTGGTGTAGCCCTGCGTGACGCCCGTCATCAGGTTGTCGACCAGAGTGCGCTGCATGCCCCAGAAGGCACGCGCCGCTTTGGTATCGTTGGCGGGCTTCACCGAAATGGTGTCGCCTTCGACGATGTAGCTGATTTCATCGCGGAGCGTGAGCGTCAGGGTGCCCTTGGGGCCCTTAACGGTCAGCACGCCGTCCGCAATGTTCGCAGTAACACCACCGGGGATCGCTACTGGTTTCTTGCCGATGCGGCTCATCAGAACACCTCCGCCAGCACTTCGCCACCGACGTTGGCAGCGCGCGCTTCGGCATCCGAAAGCACGCCCTTTGGCGTCGAGACGATGGTGATGCCAAGGCCGTTGCGGATTACCGGAAGTTCCTTGGAACCCGAATAGACGCGGCGGCCAGGCTTGGAGACACGGGCAACATGCTTGATCGCAGGCTGTCCTTCGAAATACTTCAGCTCGATGCGCAGCTGCGGGTGGGCGCCGGTGGCGTCCTCCGAAAAGCCACGGATGTAGCCTTCGCGCTGGAGAACTTCGAGCACGTGTGCACGCAGCTTAGAAGCGGGCGAAAGGACGGTGTCCTTCTTCGCCTGCTGGCCGTTGCGGATGCGGGTGAGCATATCACCCAGGGGGTCGGTCATTGCCATCGGATGATCCTTACCAGCTCGACTTGGTCAGGCCGGGGATAAGGCCCTTGTTGCCCTTGTCCCGCAGCTCGATCCGGCAAAGGCCGAACTTGCGATAGTAGCCGCGCGGGCGACCGGTGGTTGCACAACGATTGCGCACCCGGGTCGGGTTCGCGTTGCGCGGAAGCTCGGCCATCTTCAGGCGGGCGATCAGACGCTCGGTTTCTTCGAGCGACTCATCGTCAGCAATAGCCTTAAGCGCAGCAAACTTTGCCGCGTACTTTACAACGAGCTTCTTGCGCTTCTCGTTCTTGTTGATGGAACTCAGTTTCGCCATGGACTTAAGCTCTCTTCTTCAATTCTGGTGAGCCAACAACGTTCAAGCAGCCTGCTGCTCTTCAGCAGCTTCCTGCGGGAACGGGAAACCGAACAGACGCAGCAACTCGCGCGCTTCGTCGTCGGTCTTGGCGGTTGTGGTGACGATGATATCCATGCCACGCACCTTGTCGATCTGGTCGTAGCTGATCTCTGGGAAGATGATCTGCTCCTTCAGACCCATCGCATAGTTGCCACGGCCATCGAACGACTTCGGGTTCAGGCCCCGGAAGTCACGGATGCGAGGCATTGCAACGGTGATCAGGCGGTCGAGGAATTCATACATGCGTTCGCGGCGCAGGGTAACCTTGCAACCGATCGGCATGCCTTCACGCAGCTTGAACTGCGCGATAGACTTCTTCGCCTTGGTGATGACAGGCTTCTGGCCAGCGATCAGCTCCATTTCGGCAGCTGCAGTCGTGACCTTCTTCTTGTCCTGGCTCGCTTCGCCCACGCCCATGTTGAGCGTGATCTTTTCGATGCGCGGGATTTCCATCACGTTCTTGTAGCCGAACTTGGCCTGCATCGCGGCTACGATTTCGGCATCATACTTCGACCGCATACGCGGTGTGTATTTGTCAGACATCGATAGCCTCCCCGGACTTGACGGCCACGCGGACCTTCTTGCCATCGCGCTCTTCGAAGCGGACGCGGGTGGGCTTGCCATCCTTGTCGGCTACCGAAACCTTCGAGATGTGCATCGGCGCTTCAAAGCGATCGATGCCACCCTGCGGGTTGGTCTGGCTTGGCTTGCGGTGACGCGCGGCGATGTTCACGCCCTGCACGACAACCTTCTCATCCTTGGGAAGGACCTGCAGGACAGTGCCGGTGCGGCCCTTGTCCTTGCCCGAACGAACGACGACAGTGTCGCCCTTCTTGATCTTAGCGGAAGCCATTACAGCACCTCCGGCGCAAGGCTGATGATCTTCATGAAGCCCTTGGCGCGCAGTTCACGCACCACAGGTCCGAAGATACGCGTGCCGATGGGCTCTTCGTTCTTGCCGACGAGCACCGCGGCATTGCCGTCGAAGCGGATGACCGAACCGTCGGAACGGCGAACATCCTTGCGGGTCCGCACGATCACGGCGCGATGAACATCGCCCTTCTTGACGCGAGCACGCGGCTGCGCTTCTTTCACCGACACCACGATGATGTCGCCGACGCTTGCGAACCGACGCTTAGACCCACCCAGCACCTTGATGCACTGAACGCGCTTTGCGCCGCTGTTGTCCGCCACGTCGAGATTGGATTGCATCTGGATCATTGATCCGGTTCCTTCTCACTGGCTTGCCGGAACCAGTCCGGCAGTTCCAAAAATCAAGTCGGGGTCCGCTATACGACTTGTGCCGCAAAGCAACCCCAAACTGCTCAGACGTCCGCTTCTACCGCGGTGCCCTTGCTGGCCGTGACGCGGTCGATGACCTTCCACGTCTTCAGCTTCGAAATCGGCGCAGTCTCTTCGATACGCACGGTTTCACCAGCCTTGAAGGCATTCGCCTCGTCATGAGCGTGATACTTCTTCGAGCGGCGGATGATCTTCCCGTACAGCGGGTGCTTCACCTTACGCTCGACCTTCACGACCACGGTCTTGTCGGTCTTGTCGGAAACGATCGTTCCAACGAGGATTCGCTTTGGCATACTTTCGTCCTTACGCCTGGGCCGACTGAGAACGCTCAGTCTGCAGCGTCTTGATGCGCGCGATGTCGCGACGGACTTCCTTGATGCGCGCGGGGCGCTCAAGCTGGTTCGTCGCGCCTTGGAAACGCAGGTTGAACTGCTCGCGCTTCAATTCGGCGAGGTCAGCGGTAAGCTGGTCATCGCTCTTGGCGCGAAAGTCTTCGATCTTGGCCATCATTCGGTTCCCAATCACTCGCCACCAAGGTGCGAAGTATCACCCAGGCGGGCAACGACCTTCGTCTTGATCGGCAGCTTCATTGCGGCGCGGCTGAAAGCCTCGGCCGCCAGCGGACCGGGAACGCCATCGAGTTCAAACAGGATGCGACCCGGCTTTACACGGGCTGCCCAATATTCGATCGAACCTTTGCCCTTGCCCTGACGGACTTCGGCAGGCTTCTTCGACACTGGCACATCGGGGAACACGCGGATCCACAGGCGCCCTTGACGGCGGATGTGGCGCGTGATCGCACGGCGGGCCGCTTCGATCTGGCGGGCGGTAACGCGTTCCGGTTCCAGGGCTTTGAGGCCGTAGGAGCCGAAGTTCAGGTCCGTGCCACCCTTGGCCAGACCGTGGATGCGGCCCTTGAAGGTCTTGCGGAACTTGGTCTTCTTCGGTTGCAGCATGGTGCTTCTCTAACCTCGAGGATCAACGAGCCGGACGGACGCCGGAAGTCTGAGCTTCCATCATCAGTCGGTCCTGCGCCATCGGATCATGCCCCAGGATCTCGCCTTTGAAGATCCAGGTCTTGATACCGATGATGCCATAGGCGGTGAGGGCTTCGGCTTCGGCGTAGTCGATGTTCGCACGCAGCGTATGCGCCGGAACGCGACCTTCGCGGTACGATTCAACGCGCGCGATTTCCGCGCCGCCAAGACGGCCGCCACAGGTGATCTTGATGCCTTCTGCACCAAGTCGCATGGCCGACTGCATCGCACGCTTCATCGCCCGGCGGAAAGCCACACGGCGGATGAGCTGATCGGCAATGCCCTGAGCAACCAGCTTGCTGTCGATTTCCGGCTTGCGGATTTCGACGATGTTCAACTTCACATCGCTGTTGGTCATCGCGGCCAGCTTCGAGCGCAGCTTTTCGATGTCTGCACCCTTCTTGCCGATGATTACTCCCGGACGGGCGGCATAGATCGACACGCGGCACAGCTTGGCCGGGCGTTCAATCACCACCTTCGAGATCGCAGCCTGCGGCAACGCTTCGACGATGAACTTGCGGATCGCAAGGTCTTCCTTGAGCATCTGCGCATAGTTGCGCCCTTCGGCGTACCAGCGGCTGTCCCAGGTGCGGTTGATCTGCAGGCGCAGACCGATGGGGTTCGATTTATGACCCATGATCAGGCCTCCTCAACTTCGCGAACCACGATCCGCAGCCGGCTGAACGGCTTCAGAATGCGGGTCGACTTGCCACGACCACGGGTGTGGAAGCGCTTCATCGTGATCGACTTGCCGACCGAGGCTTCTGCCACGACCAGTGCGTCAACATCGAGGTTGTGGTTGTTTTCCGCATTGGCGATCGCCGAAGCGAGAACCTTGCGGGCGTCAACCGCCATGCCCTTCTTCGAGAAGGACAGGATGTTCATGGCCTCTTCGACCGGACGGCCACGGATCAGCGCCGCAACCAAACCCAGCTTCTGAGCCGAACCACGGATCTGCGTGCCAACCGACAGCGCTTCCTTGTCGCCTACGCGACGGGGTGCCTTAGGCTTGCTCATCAGCGCTTGCCCTTCTTGTCAGCGGCGTGGCCAGGGAACGTGCGCGTGGGCGCAAATTCACCAAGCTTATGACCGACCATCTCTTCCGAGACAGAAACCGGGATGAACTTGTGCCCGTTGTAAACGCTGAAGGTCAGCCCAACGAACTGCGGAATAATGGTCGAACGACGCGACCATGTCTTGATGGGGGCCGCGCGCGAGCCGGCATCGTGAGAGGCTTCCGCCTTCTTCAGCAGATGCAGGTCGACGAAGGGGCCCTTCCAGACGGAACGTGCCATGGTTGTTACCTCTTCTTCTTCGCGTGGCGCGAACGGATGATCATCTTGTCCGTAGACTTGTTGTGACGGGTGCGGGCGCCCTTGGTCGGCTTGCCCCACGGCGTCACAGGATGACGGCCACCAGACGTACGGCCTTCACCACCACCATGGGGGTGATCGACCGGGTTCTTGGCAACGCCACGAGTCAAAGGACGCTTGCCCAGCCAGCGGTTACGACCGGCCTTGGCAAGGTTCTGGTTGGCATTGTCGGGGTTCGACACGGCACCAACGGTGCCCATGCAGTCACCGCGCAGATAACGCTGCTCGCCCGAGTTCAGACGCACGATCACCATCCCTCGGTCACGACCGACTAGCTGGACATAGGTGCCTGCCGACCGTGCGATCTGGCCACCCTTGCCCGGCTTCATCTCCACGTTGTGGATGATCGTGCCAACGGGCATCTGGCTGAGCAGCATGGCATTGCCAGGCTTCACGTCGGTCTTTTCGCCGGCAACCACCACATCGCCAACAGCCAGACGCTGGGGTGCGAGGATGTAGGTCTGCTCACCGTCTTCGTACTTCACGAGTGCGATGAACGCGGTGCGGTTGGGGTCGTATTCCAGACGCTCAACCGTGGCTGGCATGTCCCACTTGCGACGCTTGAAGTCGATGAAGCGGTACTTCTGCTTGTGGCCACCGGCGATCCCGCGCGATGTCACATGGCCCTTGTTGTTGCGGCCGCCGGTCTTCGACTTGCCTTCGGTCAGCGCCTTGACCGGCTTGCCCTTCCACAGCGACGACTTGTCGACGAGGATCAGGCCGCGCCGGGCGGGGCTGGTCGGATTATAGCTCTTGAGTGCCATGGTCTAGCCTCAGATCCCGCTGGTGACGTCGATCGACTGGCCTGCGGCCAGGGTCACGACTGCCTTTTTGACATCGGAGCGCTTGTAGGGCTTGCCCTTCCAGCGCTTGGTCTTGCCCTTCTGCGTCAGGGTGTTCACCTTGGTGACCTTGACGTTGAACAGGGCTTCAACCGCTGCCTTGATCTCCGGCTTGGTGGCCTTTTCGGCGACCTTGAAGACCACGGCGTTGTTTTCGCTCAGCAGCGTTGCCTTTTCGGTGATGTGGGGAGCCACAATCACGTCATAGTGCCGCGTGTCGATCGCTTCCTTAGCCATTGAAGCGCGCCTCCAGCTTTTCGACAGCAGAGCGCGTCAGCACCAGCGTGTCATGCTTCAGGATGTCGTAAACGTTCGCACCGATTGCGGGCAGTACGTTCACGCCGATGATGTTGCGGGCAGCCTTGGCGAAGTTGTCGTTCACCGCGTCGCCATCAATCACCAGCACCTTGCGGCCCCAGTTGGCCTTGCCGAGTTCGGCAACAAGCGCCTTGGTCTTGGCTTCGATGTCGAGATTGTCGACAACCACCAGACCGGCCTTCGCCTTGGACGACAGCGCCATCTTCAGGCCGAGCGCACGAACCTTCTTGTTCAGCGAAGGGTTGAAGTCACGAACGCGCGGGCCATGAGCCTTGCCGCCGCCGATGAAGATCGGTGCTGCACGGTCGCCGTGACGAGCGGTACCGCCGCCCTTCTGGTTGCCCAGCTTCTTGCCGGTGCGTGCAACATCCGAGCGCTCACGCGCCTTGCGGGCAGTGCCGCGGCGCTTTTCAAGCTGCCATGTCACCACGCGGTGCAGAATGTCTGCGCGGGGTTCAACGCCGAACACGTCTTCCGACAGTTCGACTTCACCCTTGCCGGCTGAGCCGTCGAGATTGAGGATCTGAACCTTCACGACTTAGCCCTCCTGACCTTCGGTGGCTTCGACAGCCGCAACTTCTGCGGGCGTGTCGGCAGCTGCCGAGTCATTGCTGTTGGCGGCCTGCTTGAGGCCTGCGGGATAGGGCGCTTCAGCGTGACGTGACACCTTCACGGCATCGCGAACCAGCAGCCATGCGTTCTTCGAACCAGGGACAGAGCCCTTCACGAAGATCAGGCCGCGCTCGTCATCTGTACGGACGACTTCGAGGTTCTGCTGGGTGCGCTGACGATCGCCCATGTGGCCAGCCATCTTCTTGTTTTTGAAGACGCGGCCCGGATCCTGACGGTTGCCAGTCGAACCATGCGCACGGTGAGAGATCGAGACGCCGTGCGTTGCACGCATGCCTCCGAAGCCCCAACGCTTCATGGCGCCCGCAAAGCCTTTGCCCTGCGTGTTGCCGGTGATGTCGACATACTGGCCATTGGCGAAGTGCGAAGCAGCGATCGTCGAGCCGACTTCGAGCAGCGCGTCTTCTGCAACGCGGAACTCGGCGACTTCCATCTTCAGCGGAACTTCTGCCTTGGCAAAATGCTCGCGCTGCGGCTTGGCAACATTCTTTTGCTTGGCTTGACCCGCACCGAGCTGAACCGCGACGTAACCGTCACGATCTTCCGTGCGAACCGAAACCACCTGGCAATTTTCTAGCGACAGGACAGTAACCGGCACGTGCCGACCATCTTCCTGGAAAAGGCGAGTCATCCCCACCTTCTTCGCGATCACGCCGGTGCGCATGATCCATACTCCATAACAGAGGCATGCCAGGCCCATCCCGACATGCGTGTTCAGCCCGTATGTGAAGCGCGCCCCCGACCGGGCTGAATACTTCCACTAGACGCAGAAGCAATCGGGGGACGCTTGCCCGGCTATGCTCTCAAAGAGCGGCGCCGGAGGTATCCCATTGTCAACGAGGCTTTTGTTACCCCGGAAACTCTGGCCCTTCACTTCCGTGAAGGTCTCGGGAAGACCGAAGCCTTCCCCAACTTGCGTCCCCGCGAAGGCGGCGACCTCAGGCCGGCTTGCACCAACCCTCAAAAACTCGGAACTGATAACGGACAGCCCAACCGATGAAGGCCCCCGCCTGAGCGGGGGCTGGCCCGCTTACGCGAGCTTGATCTCAACGTTCACACCAGCGGCGAGGTCCAGCTTCATCAGCGCATCGACAGTGGCAGCATTGGGCTGCACGATGTCGAGCAGGCGCTTGTAAGTGCGGACTTCGAACTGCTCGCGCGACTTCTTGTCGATGTGCGGGCCGCGGTTCACAGTGAACTTTTCGATGCGCGTGGGAAGCGGAATAGGACCGCGAATCAGCGCGCCGGTGCGGCGAGCGGTATCTGCAATTTCTCCAGTGGCCTGGTCGAGCACACGATGATCAAAGGCCTTCAGGCGAATGCGGATATTCTGGGCGTCCATGTCCGTTTACCGATGCGAAAGAGCAAAACAAAAAGTCAGTCGACCTGCCCTCTACCCCACCCCATTTTCTGAAGCTCGGGGAGAGCGGGCCAACTGGCTGAAAAGGCGATCAGTTCGTAAGAAAACCGACCGGCGGGAAGAGCGAATCTCCCCGCCGGTGCGCGGCCTATATTACTTCGAGATCGTGCTGACAACCCCCGAACCGACGGTACGGCCACCTTCGCGAATTGCGAAGCGCAGACCCGGATCCATCGCGATCGGAGCGATCAGCTTGACAGACAAGGTAAGGTTGTCGCCCGGCATCACCATTTCAGTGCCTTCGGGGAGAACAACTTCACCGGTCACGTCGGTGGTGCGGAAGTAGAACTGCGGGCGGTAGTTGGCGAAGAACGGCGTATGACGGCCACCTTCATCCTTCGACAGCACGTAGACTTCAGCCGAAAACTCGGTGTGCGGCTTGACCGAACCGGGCTTGCAGAGAACCTGGCCACGCTCAACGTCTTCACGCTTGATACCACGGATCAGCGCGCCAACGTTGTCGCCTGCTTCACCCTGATCGAGCAGCTTGCGGAACATTTCGACGCCGGTCACGACAGTCTTCTGCGTGTCCTTGAGGCCCACGATTTCGACTTCTTCGCCAACCTTGACGATGCCGGTTTCGATACGGCCGGTCACCACGGTGCCGCGACCCGAGATCGAGAACACGTCTTCCACAGGCATCAGGAACGGCTTGTCGGTCGGACGCGGAGGCTGTGGGATGTAGCTGTCGACAGCGGCCATCAGTTCGTTGATCGAGTTCTTGCCGATTTCGTCGTTGCGGCCTTCGAGAGCTGCAAGCGCCGAACCCTTGACGATAGGAATGTCATCACCCGGGAAGTCGTACGACGAAAGCAGTTCGCGCACTTCCAGTTCAACGAGTTCAAGGATTTCCTCGTCGTCAACCTGGTCAACCTTGTTCATGTACACGACCAGAGCGGGCACGCCAACCTGACGAGCGAGCAGGATGTGCTCACGGGTCTGCGGCATCGGACCGTCAGCAGCGTTCACGACCAGGATCGCGCCGTCCATCTGGGCAGCACCGGTGATCATGTTCTTCACATAGTCAGCGTGGCCGGGGCAATCGACGTGCGCATAGTGGCGATTGGCGGTTTCGTATTCGACGTGCGCGGTCGAGATCGTGATGCCGCGCTCGCGCTCTTCAGGAGCCTTGTCGATGTTGGCATAGTCAGTGAAGGTTGCGCCGCCGGTTTCGGCGAGAACCTTCGTGATTGCGGCGGTCAGCGTGGTCTTGCCGTGGTCAACGTGACCGATGGTGCCGATATTGCAGTGCGGCTTTGTCCGCTCAAACTTAGCCTTGGCCATTGTTCAAACCTTCTTTTTCAATGTGTGCAGATACTGCGGGAAATGGACGGCACCCGCTGAATCGAGCGCCGCCCCTAATGCTATCCGTGCGCTTATGCAAGCTTCGCCTTGAGTTCGGTCGCGACGTTGGCCGGGACTTCGTCATAGTGGTCGAAGAACATGGAGTAGTTTGCGCGACCTTGCGTGAACGAGCGAAGCTGGTTCACGTAGCCGAACATGTTGGCAAGCGGCACCATGGCGGTGACAGCCTGCGCGTTACCGCGCGAATCGGTGCCCTGAATCTGGCCACGACGCGAGTTGATGTCGCCGATCACGTCACCCAAATATTCATCTGGAGTAACGACTTCGACCTTCATGATCGGCTCAAGAAGCTTGATGCCGGCCTTCTGCGCGGTTTCACGCATAGCACCACGGGCGCAGATTTCGAAGGCCAGGGCCGACGAGTCGACGTCGTGATAGGCACCGTCGTAAAGCAGCACTTCGAAGTCGATGATCGGAAATCCGATCAGCGAGCCGGTCAATGCGGTTTCACGGAAACCCTTTTCGATCGCGGGGATATATTCCTTCGGAATGTTACCGCCCTTGATTTCGTCCTTGAACGAGAAGCCCGAACCGCGTTCGCCCGGCGTCACCTTCACCTTGATACGGCCGAACTGGCCTGTGCCGCCTGACTGCTTCTTGTGGGTGTGATCAAGCTCGATCGGCTTGGCGAGGTATTCGCGATAGGCCACCTGCGGCGCACCGACGTTGGCCTCGACCTTGAACTCGCGCTTCATGCGGTCGACCAGGATTTCGAGGTGAAGTTCACCCATGCCCTTGATGATGGTCTGGCCCGATTCGTGATCAGTCGAAACGCGGAACGAAGGGTCTTCGGCCGAAAGACGATTAAGCGCGATGCCCATCTTCTCTTGGTCAGCCTTGGTCTTGGGTTCCACCGACAGTTCGATCACCGGCTCGGGGAATTCCATGCGCTCAAGAATGATCGGCTGCTTTTCCGAACACAGGGTATCACCCGTGGTCGTTTCCTTGAGCCCTGCCAAAGCAACGATATCGCCTGCGAAGGCTTCATCGATATCTTCACGGCTGTTGGCATGCATCAGCAGCATGCGGCCAACCTTTTCCTTCTTGTTCTTCACCGAGTTCAGGTAGCCGCCCTTGTTGAGCGTGCCCGAATAGATGCGCGTGAAGGTGAGCGAGCCAACGAACGGATCGTTCATGATCTTGAACGCCAGCGCCGAGAACGGTGCGTCGTCTGCCGTTGCGCGGCTGTCCGGCTCGTTCGTGTCAGGGTGCACACCCTGCACGTCCTCGATATCGAGCGGCGAAGGCAGATAATCGACCACGGCATCAAGCAGGGGCTGCACGCCCTTGTTCTTGAACGCCGAACCGCAAATGACCGGAACGAACGACTGGTTCAGCGTGCCCTTGCGGATCAACGCCTTGAGCGTCGCCACATCAGGCTCGTTGCCGTCAAGATACGCTTCCATCGCGTCATCGTCCTGCTCGACGGCAAGTTCGATAAGCTGGTTGCGATAATCCGCAGCCTTGTCGGCCATGTCTGCCGGAATTTCCTCGTAGAAGAATTCAGCGCCCAGCGCCTCGTCCTTCCAGATGATCGCACGGTTCTCAACCAGATCGACGAGCCCCTTGAAATCGGCTTCTGCGCCGATCGGCAGATACAGCACCGCAGGCTTGGCACCCAAGCGATCGATGATCGTCTGGACGCAATAGTAGAAGTTGGCGCCGGTGCGGTCCAACTTGTTGATGAAGCACATGCGGGGGACTTTGTATTTGTCCGCCTGGCGCCATACGGTTTCGGACTGGGGTTCGACCCCGGCGACGCCATCAAATGCGGCGACAGCGCCGTCCAACACGCGCAGCGAACGTTCGACTTCGATGGTGAAATCAACGTGGCCGGGGGTGTCGATGATGTTCAGGCGGTGGTCGTTCCAGATGCAGGTCGTGGCGGCCGACGTGATCGTGATGCCGCGCTCCTGCTCCTGTTCCATCCAGTCCATGGTCGCAGCGCCGTCATGGACTTCGCCGATCTTGTAGGACTTGCCGGTATAATAGAGGATGCGCTCGGTCGTCGTCGTCTTGCCGGCGTCGATGTGCGCCATGATTCCGAAGTTGCGGTAGCGCTCGAGCGGATGGCTGCGTGCCATGGTGCGTTTCCTTGGGAGTATGGGGGGACCGGGTAGGCCCCGCCCATATGGTTACCAGTGTGACCGTTTGAAGACGTTCGTCCGTTGGTCCTTCGATCCTTCGACAAGCTCAGGATGAGCGGAACGCGGGTTGAACGGCTCCAAAGACAATTACCAGCGGTAGTGGCTGAACGCGCGGTTTGCGTCGGCCATGCGGTGGGTGTCTTCGCGCTTCTTCACAGCGTTGCCACGGTTGTTGGCGGCATCGAGCAGTTCGGCCGAGAGGCGCGCGGCCATCGTGGTTTCGCTGCGGTTGCGCGCTGCGGTGATCAGCCAGCGGATGGCGAGCGCCTGGGCACGTTCGGGGCGAACCTCGACCGGCACCTGATAGGTCGCACCGCCAACGCGGCGGCTGCGCACTTCGATCTGCGGACGGACATTGTTCAGCGCATCGTGGAACAGCTGAACCGGGTCCGCCTTCGCACGCGTCTGCATGGTTTCGAGCGCACCGTAAACGATGCTTTCTGCAACCGACTTCTTACCATCGAGCATGAGATTGTTCATGAACTTCGACAGGGTCTGATCACCGAACTTGGGATCGGGCAGGATGACCCGCTTTTCCGGACGACGACGACGTGACATACTTTTAACTCCTTCGGAGTGCGGCCCGCCCATCCGGGCGTGCCTTCCAGTTCCGGCCCGCTCCCCCGCCCGGCCACCCAAATGCTACCTTCGCAAAGGTAACCGGGCGGGGGAGCGGGCCGGAACCGGACCTGACCAATTGGCTTACTTCGGGCGCTTGGCGCCGTACTTCGAGCGGGACTTCTTGCGGTTCTTCACACCCTGCGTATCGAGCACGCCGCGCAGGACGTGGTACCGAACGCCGGGAAGATCGCGCACGCGGCCGCCGCGGATGAGCACGACCGAGTGCTCCTGCAGGTTGTGGCCTTCACCCGGAATGTACGAAATGACTTCGCGGCTGTTGGTCAGGCGGATCTTGGCGACCTTGCGAAGTGCCGAGTTCGGCTTCTTCGGGGTGGTGGTGTAAACGCGGGTGCAAACGCCGCGCTTCTGCGGGTTCTGCTCCATCGCAGGGACCTTGGACTTGGCCTTCTGCGGTTCGCGGCCCTTGCGGACCAGCTGATTGATTGTGGGCATGAAGTACTCTTCACCTGTGTTGGTGGCGCTGGTGCCAAAGGTGAAGGATCGCGGATGCCGCAAAAGCATGTGCGCGGGAACACAAGCGCCCCGCCCTCAAGCGATCACGAACCGAAACGCTCCACCCGCAACATTCGTCGCCGGGTTACTTTGACGGATTATCTTCGGCCCTTCGACAAGCTCAGGGTGAGCGCAGACGCACCGGCAATGTTCAGCTCAAGCCACTGGCAGGGGTCGGCCCACCTGTGGAAGTGAGCGCCCTTAGTTGGGTTTGGGGGTGGGGTCAAGCACGATCAAAAATCGAAGGTCTGCATCACTGCTAAACGTCAGCAGCGTCTAGAAGAGCCGAAAAATGCTTAGCGACGGCTTCAGCCAATTTGACGGGCACAGCGTTTCCAATCTGTGTATATTTCGGCACTTCGCGGTCAAAGTTGCCTGCCTGAGGATTGCCCGCGCGGCGAAGACCGCCAGTCGTTCGCTTGCCCTTAAAAACGTAGTTGTCTGGAAAAGTCTGGAGACGTGCCCATTCTCTTACTGTCAAAGAGCGCGGCTGACTATAGTGAACATAATCATCGGCTAAAGAGCACGCAGTAATAGACGGACCTTGGTTATTCCAAGATCTAGGCAAAACTCTTTGAGCGAATTTCTTCGTCTTAAACTCTTCTGGTATTTTTCCTCCGTTGCTTATCATGGCGGAGAATTTCTCTACCACCTTTGCTGAATGCCGACTATACTCTTGTTCGAAAAGCGGGGCCATCGACCTCGACATTGATCCCGGGCGAAAATACTCTTGCCATTTGCCAGAGGCTGCCTTGGGATAAAAATGTGTCGCAAACCTCTCGTCAAAATCTTGCGCCCGAAGCATTCGAGAGACCTGTTTATCTTCTAAGTCAGCGAAAATCTCTTCAAGGTCAGGCGCTTTGTCGCCATATGCTGGAAGCATACCACATAAAACAGCGTCCTCGCTGTGCGCGTCAGGCCTTACCCGTTCACCCAGACTATCGACAAGGTCATTGCGAAAGCCGACGATCAATACACGAGGGCGATTTTGCGGCACGCCGTAATCTTTGGCGTGGACAAGTTTCCAACGGACGACATACCCATGCTCTTCACCCAAGCGCACAAAGCGACCATAAACGTCACGCCAGATTTCACCTTTTTCACCTTCGGACGTCCATCGGGATGAGAGGAGTCCCTTCACATTCTCAAACAAGAAAATGCGAGGTCTGACAGTTTCGATGATAGAGGCCATCCTTGCATAGAGCTGATTAGATGGCAGACATGCTTTATCCACAGCATAAGACCGACGGTGTCCAATACCAGAGAACCCCTGACACGGAGGCCCTCCGGCGAGAACTGCCAAGTTGCTACGCTCTCCGAACTTCAAGCCAATATCCAACGACTCCAAGTGCTTCATGAGAGATTCAAGACGTGGTCGATCCAAGTCGTTTACATCAGCCGAGTGAAGCTCCCGTCGCTCATTAAAAGGCTTCCCCGCAATGAGATACGAGCGGTTTGCGAGATAGGTAGCCCGCGCGTCATCATTGAGTTCGTTTACAAAAACAGGGGTAAAATTGGCTTGCTCAAAACCAAGAGAAAGACCGCCGCACCCGGCAAAAAGGTCAATCATTGGCCGAGCAATCTTTGATGCGGCAGAATCTTTCACCGCTTCACTCTCAAGATCACGGCTAATTTCAAGCAGCATATCTGCGTCCTATCAACTCAGAAGATACGGTACAAATCGCGAACAAGGCATGCCTGTGTCAAGACTCCCTGAGGCTAATGGAGCCATTCCCGATCTGTCTGGCGATATGGCCCTTTATATCACCGTCAAAGGCCAACTTAAACACGCGCTTGAAAATTTCCGATACGCCTTCCGCAACGCCTGCCGCACTGGGCTTTCCCCAGTAGTTTCCACCAGAAAGCGACTCCACCCTACGTACTGCCATTGAATTCGGTTTGATATCCTTGCTCTGGCTAGGCACCGTCACGAAAGAGTATGTAAAAGCTGCTAAGTCGTCTAGATCAAAGCCAGACGATCCAATATGCACACTCTTCGACTCAACTCCACTAAATTGATAAATCATATCCCAAAGCATCGGAACTTGCGCATTATCATTCCAATTTGTTTTACATTGAATATTGTGAAGTGAAAAATCGCGAATGTGCTTCTCAATGTAATCATCAAGCAATTTTTTGTTATAGCCTGAATTAGCCAGAGAAAAATTCTTTGGAAAAACTATGCCTGACAAGTCAGACTCGGTGTTTGTAGGGACATTTTTGTAAGTAATGGTCATAGCATTGAGAAGTGGTGATGGCATCAAATTTTTGCTTTGCTTTATCACGACTGCCCTCGATCCGGTCATAACCGTGTTTAGGTACCAGCAGACTAATCCTTCCCAGGCCGCCCCCCCGCCGGAAAGTGATCCCTGATCACGGCCACTTTCAGCTGTGAGCTTGAATACGTCTCGCAACCGACCTCCAAGCTCGTAAATCTTTGTTGGATTTGAAAAGTCGTCGGTCAGATCTAAAATCATAGCGCGCCAACTAGGCCAACAAGCTTGAAACGTTCCCATCCTGAAAATGGAGTCCAGTGCCCCGGAACGCAGACCTTCAATCATTAAGAACCCCACCCAGTTTTAAGTCGTCGCCAGGATAAGTGCCTATTTCGAAGAGTTGATGCAACAATTTCGGCTCTCGGCAAACATCTTCACAGACCTTGGGGGTGGAAGATAGGGTGAGGCCTCTCCTGCTTGCGGGAGGGGTGTTGGCTTTGTTGCCGGGGCTTGGCTTAAAACGGCTGAGGCCCCCGCCTTCGCGGGGTAGCGGGGTTTGGGGGGTGGGTGCCCCTCTACCACCGCGGATCAGGTCCGAGGTGGTCCCCCTCCCCGTTCCGGGGAGGTTTTTGGGTGGGAGCTTGGCCTCCCCGCCTTCGCGGGGACAGGCTGGGGAGGAATTTCGGTTGGCTCCGATTTTTGGGAGCGCGAGGGTTTTGACCCTCGCGGTTTTGGTGGGTGCTTTTGCGCTTTTTCCTTTTTTGCTTTCCTACATTTAACCGTATGGGTTAGTTTCCCTTCGGCAGGCTCAGGATGCCCCTTCGACAAGCTCAGGGTGAGCGGGGGGTGAGGCGGGAGCGGAGGTGGTATGGTCCTTCGACAGGCTCAGGATGGGCGGGGTGAATCGCTTGGGGGCGGGTGCGCCTGTGGCGTTTGTGGTGGTTTTCTTCCGGCGGTGGGGGAGGGTTGTGACGGGTTGCGGCCTTCCGACCCCTCCACCACCTGCTACGCAGGCGGTCCCCCTCCCTCCCCGCCTTCGCGGGGACAGGCTGGGGAGGTTTTGAGTGGGAGCTTGGCCTCCCCGCCTTCGCGGGGACAGGCTGGGGAGGTATTTTCTGTGGCGCTTGGTGGTGAGGTTTCGACCCCTCCACCACCGCGTCGCGGCGGTCCCCCTCCCCGTTCCGGGGAGGAATCAACGAAGCGGACTTCTCGGGTGGCTCGGGTGGATTTGGTGGATGAGGGGGTGTTGGACTTTGCGCCTTATGTGCATGTGGCGCCGCGGCGCAATTCTATCACGCCGGACAAGCAGCGGCGGTTTATTGCTACGCTGGCCGCGACCGGCATCGTGAGTCAGGCGGCGCGGGCTATCGGGGCTTCGATGGAGGCGCTTTACAAGTTGCGGCATCGCCCAGGGGCGGAGGGCTTTGCCGCGGCGTGGGATGCGGCGGTGGAGCGGGGGTATGCTCGGCTGGAGGATTGTGCGCTGGAGCGGGCGATTGCGGGGGAAGTGCGGCCGGTGGTCTCTCGCGGGAAGGTCGTCGCCACGTGGACGCATCACAACACCGGGCTGCTGATGTTCCTGCTGCGCGCGCGGCGGCCCGAAAAGTATGGGGCGGTGAAGCTGGGCGATCTGCGCGAGGGACATCCGGTGTATGAGGCGCTGAAGGCCAAGTGGGCGGCGGAGCGGGAGGCGGAGGACTTTGCGCGGACCGAGGACGTGCGCGCTTCGCTGCATGCGCGGTTGCTTGCGATGCGGGATGAGGTTTTGGCGGCGCGGGCGCTGGGGCAGGCTCAGGATGATCCTTCGACAGGCTCAGGATGAGCGGGGTTGGTTGGACCTTGCACACGTTCCGCTCATGCTGAGCTTGTCGAAGCAGGGGCTGGGCGCGAACGGGGTTCCGGGTTCAGGTGCTGGAGATGTGGATGGGTGTGGGGGTGGCGAGGCGCAGGGCGTCGGCGATCTGGATCACATCGGCCACGGTGCGGGCCTCGGCAGGGGTGAGGCCTTCGAAGCCGGGGAGGAAGGCGCGGCAGGCCTGGATGAGGTTGCCGGGCGAGCGTTCAAGCTCTGACCGGTACTGGCCCAGCGTGTGGCAGCCATCGATATTGGCCCATGATACGCCGCCGGGGCCGGGCCGCTGATGATAGGCCCAGAGCGCGTGGATGGCGCGCTCAACCGCGGATTGGACTTGCTCGACCACATTGGCGCCGCTGGCCTTGGCTTTGAGGCGCTGGCGATAGCGGCGCTGGCGATCGGCGTTGGTGAGCGGCATGGCGCGTGGGGTAGCGCTTTGGTTTGGGTGGGGAAATTCCGTTACGTTACTTATATATGCCGAAACCTTTTCGGTTTCGGAGGCGGCACCGGCCCGCTCCCCCGCCCGGCCACCCATTCAGGATACTTGCGTGGGTGGCCGGGCGGGGGAGCAGGCCGTTGCCGCAGGCCTCTGACGGATGGAGGGACGCAGCGACCGGTGTGTTTGATCTGGGTCAAGGCGGGATTGTATGTGTTGCATATGAATTGTCCCGAGCCAATGGGAGGGCGATTCGATGTCAGTTGATCTGGTGAGCGACAATATGGCCATGTCAGACAAAGAGCTCCGGCGGGCGATACCGCTGTTTGATGGCGGGCTGGCGCGGCGGGGCTTTGCGCTCAATGCGATGTGCTTTTCGTTCAATGACAGGGCGAACCGGGAGGCTTTTGTGGCCGACGAGGAGGCCTATTGCGCGAAGTTTGGGCTGACGCCTGAGCAGCGCGATGCGGTGGCGCGGCGCGATGTGCTGGCGATGCTGGAGGCGGGTGGGAACGTCTATTACCTGGCCAAGCTGGCGGGGATATTCGGGCTTGGCGTGCAGGATCTGGGCGCTTTGCAGACCGGCATGTCGGTGGACGAATTCAAGGCGATGCTGGCGCGCTGGGCGGACAAGGTTCCGGCAGATGCGCGCGTGCCTTTGTCTGCAAACTTTGGGGAGGCGGTGTGATGGCCAAGATCATCGGAGGCTATTTCACCAGCCACGTGCCCGGTATCGGCGGGGCGATTGTGCGGGGCGATCAGGAGACGCCTTATTGGAAGCCGTTCTTCGCAGGCTTTCCGCCGATCCGCGAGTGGCTGGCGCAGGCAAAGCCCGATGTGGCAGTGGTGTTTTCCAACGACCATGGGCTGAACTTCTTCCTCGACACGATGCCGACTTTCGCGGTGGGGGCCGCTGCGCAGTATGACAATGCGGACGAAGGCTGGGGGCTGCCGGTCTACAAGAGCTTTGCGGGGCATCCGGCGCTGTCGTGGCATGTGATCGATGCGCTGGTGCGCGACGAGTTTGACATCACGACGTGCCAGAAGATGCTGGTGGACCATGCGGTGTCGATCCCGTTCGAGCTGATCTATCCGGGGGTGGAGAGCTGGCCGATCAAGCTGGTGCCGATATCGATCAACACGGTGCAATATCCGCTGCCCAGCCCGAAGCGCTGTCTGGCGCTGGGGCGCGCGGTGCATCGGGCGTTGACGAGTTGGGGCGGTGACGAGCGGGTGCTAGCGTGCGGGACGGGCGGGCTATCGCACCAGCTCGACGGGCCGCGCGCGGGGTTCATGAACCCGGACTATGACATGTTTTGCCTGGACAACCTGGCCGCCCATCCCGACGCGCTGACCGGGCATTCGGCCGAGCAGGTGGCGGAGCTGGCAGGCACGCAAGGGGTGGAGATCCTCAACTGGATCGCCGCGCGCGGGGCGATGGGCGATGCGGCGATGACTGAAGTGAGCCGCAATTACCACATCCCGATCAGCAATACGGCCGCGGCGAGCCTGCTGCTGGAGCCGGCCTGACTAGCGACGCTTTTTGCGGGGTTTGGGTTTGGGTTTGGCGGGCTGAAGCGTCGGCCATTGCGCTACGATGGCGGCGCGGATGACCTCGCGGCCCTGGAGGATGCGCTGTTCGGGGTGGTCTGCGAGGTAGCGGGTGACGACGTCGCGCACTTGCCCGGCGCTGGCATCGATCGGGGTTTTGGGCGGGCGATCCAGATCGCGGAAGCCATCGAGCACGCCGATCACGTAGGACAGGCACATCGCGCGGTCTACCGGGGCTTTGGCCACGCAAGTTTCGTGCAACTGTTCGCCGCTCATCCATTCGGCGTGGGCGGGGGTGGCGGTAGCGGCGAGGACAAGCAGCGCGAATGGCAGGGTGCGGGCGGTCATGACAAGCCTAACGCATCACGCCCGGCAATTGATCCCCTCACCCGTCCTGGCCCATTACCCATCCTGTTCGTTGACCGCCAGCAGCGCGAGTTCGGTGCGATTGTCGATGCCGAGCTTCTGGTAGATGGTGTGGAGGTAGACCTTCACGGTGCCCTCACCAATCCCGAGTTCAGCGCCGATATCGCGGTTGCGCATACCGCGTGCGACCAGCGCTGTGATCTTGCGTTCACGCGGGTTGAGTTTGGACAGCGGCCCTTGGACGTTCGGGCGGAGCGAAAGATCGACCGCGCGCTGGAGGAAAGCAGGTTCGATGGCCTTTTGCCCGGCATGGACCTTGTCGAGCACATCGATCAACGCATCTTCGCCACCGTCTTTTGACACGATGCCTTCCACTCCGGCCCGCATGACGGAAATGAGCTGGCGATCATTGATCTCGGCAGTGAGCAGGACCACGGCGCGGGTATCGCCACGCGCGCGCAGCGCTTCGAGTGTCTGCACGCCATTCATGCCCGGCATGTTGATATCAAGCAGCACAATCTTGGGATCGTGCGTTTTGATAGCATCGAGCGTTTCCTCGCCGCTGGCCGTGGCTGCCACGATCGAGAACCGGGTGCCGCGCAGCACGGCTTCGACCCCGGCCCGGATAAAGCCATGATCATCAGCAACGAGTACGGGAATCATGCCATTTCTCCAGATTTCAAAAGGATTTCCAGACGAGCGCCCCGGCTGGTGCTGTGAAGTTCGAATTGCCCGCCCAGCGCTTCGACCCGTTCGCTGATCGAACGGGGCCGACGCGCCGCGGCGATTTCGGAAAAGCCGATGCCATCATCACTGATGCTGAGCCGCAATTGCCCATCGGTATGGCCAATCCGCACGATGACTTTCTTGCACTGGCCATGGCGCGCAGCGTTGGCAATGGCTTCGCGCACCAACTGGCGGATTTCGTGGCTTAGCTGAACCGATACCGGCAGCGGGGCATCGGGCGAGAGCAGTTCAGTGGTGATGGACCAGTGCACGCCTGCTTCGGCCAGTAGTGCCTTAAGCTCATCTGTAATCTCGGTGCGCCGATCGCTTTCCTGACCGCGCCTGAGCCGTTCGATCAGCAAGCGCAGCTGGGACTGTTCGCGCCGCAGCGCATTCTTGATCGAATCAATCTCACCATCAGGATCATGGCCTTCGCGAATCCAGCGACGCAACGCTTCAAGACGGAACAGGGTACCGGCCAGAAACTGGGCTACGCTATCATGCAGATCGCGGGCAACCGCTTGCCGGACACCCGTTTCGACCTCGACACGGGCCAGACGCGACATTTCTTCGCGATCCAGCGCGCGGCCAATCTCTTCGCCAAAAGCGGCAAACAGGCGGATATCGTCGAAGCTGAGTGTTTCAGCTTCCCAGATAATGATCTGCCCGCTGCCGGTGGCACAATATACCGGGACGACCAGTCCTTCATCAATTCCGAGGTGGACCGCAAGCTGGGGACAGACCGCGCCGCTTTTTGCCCCTGCCCTGGCAATCAGGAGCGTGCCGTCATCGGATTGCACCAGTTCGCGCTGCTTGACCGTGCTGAACAGAGCAGTGCGGTGCAAAGACAGCAGTTCTTCGGCAAAGAGTTCGGGATCGAGCTGGCGCGAAGTGAAGCCTTCAGGACCAAGCATGCGCAGATCAATCCAAGGTTCTTCGCTGCCGGCAAAGGCAAATGCGGCTTTTTTGGCTTCGAGCATGGAGGTTACGAATACAAGCGCAGCATCGAACACGAGATTTCGCCGTTCACCCGGCACGCCCGGGGGTTCAGGCATGGCCTGCACCCGTTCACCACCGCGCGACATGCTGAGCCAGATCAGCATGGATGACAGCAAAACAATGTAAAAAATACGGCGGAAGAAGCGGAACACATCAACTTCAAAGCCAATGCTGTAAAGAAGAAGCCCAAGCAGCATGTTGGCAACCAGCAGCACGATCGCCGTAAGCGCGGTGGCACGCCAGTTCCAGCGCACCATGGCCGCGATCAGCAGAAACGCCGCAAAGGCGAGAAAAGGGCTCTGAAATTCGCTCGACCGGCTTTCCGTGAAATAGACGGCCCCTAGAAACATGGCGATATCAACGCCCTGTGCCAGCGGGGCAAGGCGGTAGTCGAACCACCAGCTTTGCCATGCGATGATCATCAGCGCTGCAGCCCATGTCAGATAGATGCTGATGAGTGGAAAGCCGACACTGCTGGTGCTGCGGACCGGTGCGGTCGGATCAACGAGCAGCACCACCAGAAAGGCAAGCGCAAGCACGGCGCGTCCCGTGGCTACGACCCGCCCTGCGTTCCGCCGCTGCGTTTTTCCGAAATGCAAACGCAAATCCCCCGATTCGGCCCTTAGACCGAACTTTGCGCCTGTATGTGCCGCATTCCGGCCATGATGAACAGTGCCGTGACTCACTGCCACCTGATCCTGAGTAGCAGGATGGATGTCAAACCATTGCCAGACCATGCCGGACAAAGGATGAACATTGGCACACCATGCTGCCACGGCAAATCATGTTAGCGATACACCCAAAGTGAGACAGATTAACGAAAGAATAATTGGAATAGTGGGACTTGTCAGGCATTATCCATTGATGGTTCGTTTACCCTATCTTCGGGGTAAGGGAATGGTCGGGACACGAAAAGACAATGACGGTAGTGGGCGAACTGTTCGATAATCCGTTGGCTGAGCTGACGGTGAAGCAGCGTGAAGTGCTCGACCTGCTTATCCAGCACAAGACGTCCAAGGAGATATCGCGTCTTCTCGGGATCTCGCATCACACCGTAGACCAGCGGATCATGCTGGCCCGGGCCAAGCTTGGTGTGGCCACCCGCGGAGAGGTTGCGCAGGCCTATCGCAAGCTGATCGAGACATACGAACAACCCGTATACGAGTTTTCCCATGTAGGCTTTCCGCCCCTTCCCGGTGCACCAACGGTTGAGAAGGAGACGGATGACGAGCCATCCATCGCAAAGTCCCGACCTGCCGAGTTGACGATGTCCGAGGCCGAAATGCCCGGAGCGGTACAGCAAGGACCAACAGGCAAAGACGAAGCAATGGCTGCCATAGCGGATGTACCGGTGTTTGTTCCGGGTTATGCCAAAGCAGCCGAGCAGGATGAGATCGCCTATTACCGTGTCCTTCCGGAGATGTTCGACGGGCCTAATGGCACCTTGTGGCGGCTGGGTTTCATCGGCGGCTTGACGGTGTTCATGATCCTGATCGTGCTGGGAGGGTTGACCATGTTTGCTCAGCTTTCATCAATGCTCGATCACTGACCCGTTCGATTGCGGAAAGGTGCGCGGCCCTTAAAGGTCTGCCGCCAGGACGACATCTCCTTTCGTCAACCGGGTGACCGGCGCGGGGGCGCCGCCATCCTTGTAAAAAGGGGCCAGTTGCATCTCTGGTGCAACTGGTGGGAGCGACCATGAAAACCATTACTGCAACACACGAAGCAGCGATTTCCAATCTGGGTGCGGCAAATGTGTCTGGATCAGGCAGCAACAACGCCACGCTTGTTCACGGCATGCGAATTACCCGCGATCTGCACGAGGCCGAAGCTGCGCTGGACGAAGCATTGATACGGCAAGCAAATTTGCTGGCCACCATGGTTCGTGCACGCCGCGAAACATCCGTCGGACCATTCACCGGGCAGGACGCATTGCTGCGGCTGGCAGCGAGCCAAAAGGCCATCCTGCAAGCCAGCGGAGAGCTTGCCCGCGTTCACGGGAAGCTGATCGACGTGGGCCACGAAGTGAAGGCCGGCGTTGCCGACGGCTGCCCGCCTGCCGGATCACTTGATCAGGACGACACATCTTTCGGTCTGGTTCAGGCCGCCTGAGCATCTTCCAGCCCTGCCAATTCTGCATGACTGGTAATGCACAATGCATCTGATCTGGATGTACAGACTTCTATTTGTTGCCATCGTGCTCTTCGCCCTGCGCAAGGGCGAAGAGCCGGAGCGACTGGTAGCAACGATCATGATTGCTGCGGGCGTGCTGGATGTCATCAATCATCTTGTCTGGGGTGATCCGACGTTCTTCGCGGTGAACCCCGGCCACATCGTGATTGATACGTGGTCCCTGCTGGCGATGCTGTGGATTGCACTTCGGGCAAATCGCGGCTGGCCGATGTGGGTCTGTGCTGCGCAGATCATTGTGGTCTTGTCGCATTTTGCGAAGCTCACCGAACTGTCGCTGGTGCGTTATGGGTACTTTGCGATGGCGCAGTTGCCTCTGCCCATCCAGACCACGGCCCTGTTGCTTGGCACCATCGCGCATACGCGTAGATCGGAACGGATCGGACGCTATCACGCATGGCGGCTTACCTGAAAAGGCAAGCCACCATCTGAAGTGTGGTGAGCCCGAAACCTTGGGGAAGGTTTGCCGGGAGAAGCAGGGGCTGCGCCCTTTCAACCAGATGCCGGTTCATCATGCAATGCGAGCGGCCTTGCGCACCCCATGGGTTGGGCAATCGCAAAATCAGCCGGGCTACCATGTCTTTTGAACCATCAGGACGACAGCATTTCCGGGGCTTTTTGAATTTCTAGGGGAGCAATTCATGACCGTACGTTCCATGCGTGCCACGATTGGCAACGCACGCGAAGGCGAAGTTGGGCGCCGTGGCCATCCACGCCTGGTTGAACCTGCCGTATCGAACGCAACATTCGACCAGGAGACACTGGCCAGACATGCGGCCATCGCGCGGGAAGTTTACGCCGTAAGAAGGCGACGGCACAAGGCTTTGCCGGCCGATCTGTTTGGTGAGCCCACGTGGGATATCCTGCTGGATCTGTACATTGCAGCGCGCGAGGACCGCCGTGTGCCGACCACAAGCGCCTGCATCGGTGCCCATGTGCCGCCGACGACGGCGTTGCGATGGTTGCGCATTCTGGAAACCCGTGGCCTGATCGAGCGTGAAGACGATGGCCGCGATGGTCGCCGGACATTCGTGCGGCTGACCCGCTACGGCATCGATGCGATGGACCAGACACTGGCCATGCTGTCCCGTTCAATCAACACCTTCAACGATCCCAAACCGTCAACCACGCCCGTTGCGCCCACGCAGCCCGGATGAGCGTTCCCCGGAAGGCCGGGCGGAATTGCACCCCCCGCCCGGCCGACCGGAGAACTGCCTAGGCGGTGACGCTGAGCATGGACAGAATCAGGCCTTGCATTGGACGAGACCCCGGCGATTGGCTGGCCCGACAATGAGGCTTTGACGACCATCGAAAACCTCTTTCGAAGACCTGCACTTTAGGGCATACTATCTTTAGATATAGGGCGAAACGGTTCAGAATGATGCCGATGTGCCCTGAGTGCAGCGGAGAAAGTGGTTGAGTTCACACGAGCGCGCGAGCCAACGTTTCGTGCGCATGTTGGTGGAGCGGGACAAATCCCCGGCCGAATCGCTTGGCTGGATTATTGGCCTGCTGATTGTTCCGACAACCTTGCGCGCAACGATGGACGGGGGCGCTCTGGGCCTGCCGTTCATAACCTATTGGCCAAGCCTGCTGCTGGCCTCCGTCACGCTGCGCTTGCGATACGCAGCGGCCTTTGCGCTGGTCGCGGCGATTTTTTCGCAAAGGCTTTTTGGTGGCGGCGCATGGTTCCGCGATTTGACAGCAGCGCGCTTTGCGTTTTTTGGCCTGTTCGCAATGTCAGCTGCGCTGATTTTGATGACCGGGATGCATCTGCGCCGCCTCGTGCGGGCGCTGGGACAAGTCAATGAACAACAGGAAGTCTTTAACCGCGAATTGCGCCACCGTGTTCGCAACCTGCTGACGCTTATACAGTCTCTGGCCGCACGCGGGCCCAAGGCGGCTTCGCCGCTTGATTTCTTCAAGGAGTTCAGTCTGCGGATCGAAGGGCTGGCTGCCGCAAGCGATCTGCTGCAAATCGGTGCAGAGGCAGAGGGGCGTCTACCTCAACTAGCGCGCCAGACCATTGCACCGTTTGACCGCGACGGCCGGATCAGCCTGACCGGGGAACCGTGCGTGCTGCCACCGAACAGCTGCATTCCCCTGATCATGGCCTTGCACGAGCTTTGCACCAACGCGATCAAGCATGGCGCGCTATCGACAGAGAAAGGACGCGTGGAACTGACGTGGTTTAGCGGGGCCGACAGGACGACGCTTTACATACTTTGGACGGAGAAAGGCGGGCCGCCAGTGAGGCCGCCAACGCAGGCCGGATTGGGCACGAAACTGCTTGTGCCGCAATCGGGGCTTGACGGGGTTGAGCTGTCGTTTGATCCGACAGGCGTGTGGTGCGAATTCAGGATCGACGGTGCCGCGCCAATGCGGCGATGATGTTCAAATTCCGGGGAGGTTTAAAACCCAGCTTCGATGGCCACACGAATGGCATCGGCGCTGGTTTTCACGTCCAACCCTTTAAGCACAGCAGAGCGATGCATCTTGACCGTGCGTTCGCTGAGGCCCAGTTCGTAGGCAATCTGCTTGTTCAGTTTGCCGGCGGCCATCAGCACGAGGATTTCCTTTTGCCGGCGGCTGAGGCGTTCGACACGGTCGGCGGCTTCGTTGCGACGCACATCGTTGGCCTGCCCGAGGTCTTCGTTGATCTCTACCTGTGAGCCCAGGTAATATTCAAGTTCGCCGTCAGCATCGAAAATCGGCGCGACCATAACCGCGTTGCGGAAACGGGTGCCGTCTTTCTTGTAGTTCAGGATTTCGACCATGACGGGCTGTTTGCGCCAGATACCTTCGCGCAGGATGCGGGCCTTGTCGTCCTCTGTCGTCGGGCCGCGCAGGAAGCGGCAGTTTCGTCCGATGATCTCCTCGCGGCTATAACCCGTCAGTTCGACGAACGCATCATTGCAGGCAATGATCGGGTTATCCGGCAAGCGCGGATTGCTGATGACGGCGGCCGTCGGGCTGGAGCTGATCATTTCGGCTATGGACATAGTGCATGTATACGCGCTTTGCGGCGCGTTGCCAGCCCGTGCCCTTTGGTCCGTGTTGTTCCTGATCGGGCTGCGGCGCATCCGGTCATCATCCCGCAATGATTGCCTTATGGCTTGATGCCGCAAAGGACTGGAGCCGCCGATGAACGTCTATTCCCCCACCATTGCCGCCGCGACCGGCATGGCCGACGTGATCGGCGAAGATGGCAAGGTTGTCGTGCCTGATGAAGTGCAGGAGGCGATCCGCACGCTGATCCGCTGGTCGGGCGACGAGCCGGAACGCGAAGGCCTGGTCGATACGCCGAAGCGCGTGGCGCGCGCCTGGCGCGAATACTGCGGCGGCTATGCCGAAGACCCCGGCGCGCACCTTTCGCGCACGTTCAAGGAAGTGGGCGGCTATGACGAAGTCGTGCTGCTGAAAGACATTCCGTTCCAGAGCCATTGCGAACACCACATGGCCCCGATCACCGGAACAGCCTCAATCGCTTATCTGCCCAAGGACCGGGTGGTCGGCATTTCCAAGCTGGCGCGCGTGCTGCATGGCTATGCCCGCCGCCTGCAGGTGCAGGAGCGGTTGACCGCCGAAGTGGCACAGGCGATCTGGGAGCACCTGCAACCGCAGGGCGTGGCCGTGGTGATCGAAGCGCAGCATGGCTGCATGACCGGACGCGGCGTGCGCACCCATGGCGTGGGCATGGTAACCAGCCGCATGCTGGGATGCTTCCTCGATGATCCAAGCAGCCGTAAAGAAGTGCTGGCGTTGATGGGACGTGGCTGACGCCCCGAAACAGGTCATGAAAATGCAAGTTGCCATCATCGGCGCAGGGATGTCCGGTCTCTCGTGCGCCGCTCAACTCGTTCGTTCCGGTCACACGGTTTCGTTGTTTGACAAGGGGCGTGGTCCCGGTGGGCGCATGGCGACCCGGCGCATGGCCACGCCGCTTGGCGAAGCCCATTTCGATCATGGGGCGCAGTATTTCACCGTGCGCGATCCGGCTTTCATGTCGCAAGTGGCGCGTTGGTCTGCCAGTGGGGTCGCATCTCCATGGCCAGCGGCCGGCACTGGCGCATGGGTGGGCGTGCCCACCATGAACGCCGTGGTCAAGGATATGGCCGACCAGCAGGACGTGACGTTCGGCTGGCATGTGCGAGGACTGGTGCGGCGCGATGGTGCCTGGTTCCTTTCGGGCGAGGACCGCGAAGGCGAGCGGCAAAGCAAGGGACCGTTTGACACGGTGGTTATCTCGCTCCCGCCTGAGCAGGCCGCAGCAATCGTTGCACTGCATGATCTCTCGCTTGCATCCACGGCTCTGGCAGCGCGCTCACAGCCCTGCTGGACCGGCATGTTTGCCTTTGACGACCGAGTAATGAGCAAGGCTGATACCGTGCGCGACGCCGGGCTGATCAGCTGGGCGGCGCGCGATGCTGCCAAGCCGGGGCGCAAGGGGCCCGAAACGTGGGTGGTTCAGGCCAACCCACACTGGTCGGCCAAGCATATCGAAGACAGCACCGACGATGTGGCGCAAGCCCTGCTCGTTGCGCTTTCGGCAGCGCTGTCAGTAGAATTGCCCACAGCCGTGGTCGCCACCGCGCATCGCTGGCGTTATGCCATGTCCACGGGCAGCAACATGGGTGCACTGTGGAGCGCAAATTCGCGCATCGGCATCTGCGGCGACTGGTTGCTGGGCCCGCGCGTGGAAAATGCGTGGATTTCAGGCCGCACACTGGCGATGCAGATGATGGCGATGAGTCACGAAAAGGTGGCTTAAACTATTCTTGCAGTTGCTCGGCCTTCATCCTTACCGCCGCGCAGTGCATTGCAACGATAACATCAACTTTGGCATGGCCGGGCTTGCTGCAGGACCATGACAGTTGCATCGTGTAGTCCTCCCAACGGGAGCCGGGCAGCGGGCCGCGCCAGCCGGTTACGGGTTCTGCGATCCGGCCATCCTTCATCGCGGCGAGCATGGCCGCCCGGATCGTGTCGGACTGCGCCACTTCGGCAATCAATTCCGACAGGTAACGCCAGTGGTGCCGTTCGAACTGGGGCGGATAGGTGGCGTCCAGACTGCTGCCGCAAGCGCGGGTGGAGCGCCAGTCGACCAGATCAGCGTCGGTGAGTTCGAGCCGCTTGTCTTTGAACAAAGTGCCCAGCAGTGTGAACAGACGGCGGACTGGCACTTCGTGCGCCTGCAGCGTGCTGCACACGAAACCGCGATAGAGCTTGCCGGGGCCGAGGCAGTCGGAACCTGTCTGGCGCGGATTCAAGCCTGAGCGATAAGCGCCATCGACCATGATGTTGCACACTCTGGTGCGGGCCTCATCCAGCAGCACCACATCCAGCAGCGTGCTGCGGATGGAGCGCACTGCATCATCGCTGTACTGCGCTTTTTGATCGCTGGAGATATAGGTCACGGCGTAACGGCGGCTGTCCCGATATTGCGCGAACAGCAGCGGCTCCTCGCTGTAGATATCGGGTTCGCCCAGCAACGAGCGCTCACGGCGGAGCGTCAGGTGGGGGAGCGGGGTTTGGTCGGCTCCCTTTGTTACGGATGGCGTGATCGGCGGCGGAGCCTTTGGTGTGGTTGGCGCGGCGGGCACTGGCTTGCCCCACAAGGGCGAATCTTCCGGCACCGAGATGGTATAGCCGCCCTGCCCCGGCTGGACCGACGGCACATGGATGAAGCGCTCTCGCACCGGGGCCGATCGTGTTGGCTCTGCCGGTCGCGCATGTGCTTCAGGGTCTGATTGGGCGGCGGCAGGAGCGGCGAGGAGGCACATGGCGCCGAGCATGGACAAGACGTTGCGGTTGCGTGTTTTGACAGGCAGCATCTGCGAAGACATGCCCTGCTCTCCCCTGACTTTGCCTTCTGATAGCGCTCCCATAAAGTAACACAGCGCTTTGTCCGTGCAAGCGGCATATCCGGCGCCGATGGAGGAGTCTGGTCATTCCGCTCGACAGGGGTTTGGCCGTGCGGTTAGAGCCGTGGCATGAGCGATACAGATGAAGCTCCGATCCGGGGCGGTTTCGAACAGGTTGGCGAAGGACCTTGGTCCGGCTGGTGGAAGTGGGCGGGCAAGGACCCGTTCGAAGATGGCACTGGGCCGTTCTTCGTGAAGCGTGACGAGCGCGGGATCGTGACGGGGTTCCGGCCCGAGGCGAAGAACCTGAACGGCCACGGCATCGTCCATGGCGGATCTCTGATGACTTTTGCCGATTTCTCGCTGTTCATGGTGGCCGCATCGGGCGGCGACGAAGTGTTCGGCGTGACCGTGACGATGAACTGCGAATTCGTGAGCGGCGCGCAGGCGGGTGACCTGCTGACAGCGCGCGGCGAATGCGTGCGCGCAGGCGGAAGTCTGGTGTTTGCACGCGGCACGATTTTGCGTGTGGGGGCCGATGGGGCGGAAGAGCCGGTGCTGAGCTTTTCTGGCACGATCAAGCGGGCGAAGCGCACTTCGCATTAGGGGTGGGCATTGATCGGGCGGGTTTATCCTACAACGCGTTCCTATCACGCCGCCCTGTCGAACTTCTTCACCTTGATGTCGTCCTCGCGTGTTCGCGCTTGGGCGAGGTCATAAGCGGTTTGCATACGCAGCAAGGTATCTGCCCTTGTGCCAAAGGCCTTCTCAAAGCGGATCGCCATATCTGCCGAAAGACTGGCGTGACCGTTCAAAAGCGCGCTGAGCGCCTGACGGGATACCCCGAAATGCTGGGCCAATTCTGTAACACTGAGGCCAGCAGGCTGAACGATTTCCGTCTTCAGCCAGTCACCAACGTGAACTGCCAGCGAAGGGTGCATTTTAAGCGCCATGGTAATCCTCCAGATCCAGATCGATCAACGCCCCTGCGGGACCGATCCGAAATGTCATCCGCCAGTTGCGTGTCACGATCATCGACCACGTTCCTTTGCGATCCCCGGTCAATTCGTGCAGGCCGAAGTTGGGCGGGACGGCCAATTCACTCAAATCCTCGGCGGCATCGATAAAGGCGAGCATCTTTCGCAACCTGAGGGCATCACCAACCACACCCTTGGCGTTGCCGGTTTCAAAGAAACGACGCAGGCCCTTGTGCCGAATGCTATCGTTTTCCATGCCGAGTCTATAGCCGTCTTGCGGCAATTCGTAAAGTGTCTGGTGACACTTTACATGCTGCTTCTGGCAGACGATGGAAGCGCACGTAGCGTGCGCCTGCGCGCTGGCGGAAACAGCATGTTTGCTTGCGGGACGACCAAGCGGGCGAAGCGCACTTCGCATTGATCGGGCGGGGGTTCATGAATTGAGGTTTGAGGAAGCGGGACCACGGGTCAAGCCCGGAGTGACGACTGGTTTTTGGCGGCCACCTGCACTTTTGAACTTAAACCAAGCTGAACTGATCAGCCTCGTCCAAGCAAAGGCAGTGGCCCTGAATCGATGTGCGCCAGAATGCGCTTGAGCGCGGCGGTGTTGTTTTCGTCTTCGGCGCTGTCGAGTGCATCTTGCAGCACGGCGCGGATGTCGTCGGCTTCTACCAGTTCCATTTCCCAGTTCGGGTAGAGACGCTCGCGCTTTTCAACGCTGCGGTCGAGCGTGACGATATCAAAGTGGCGCGTATCGTTGTGCAGGTCTGCGATCAGAATATCCACCTCGGCGGGTGGGCCTTCGACCCACTGGAAGAATACACCGCTGCCAAAAACCAGCACGCCGGTAATGCCACGTTCGACATTGCGGGCTTGCGAAAATGTGATGATGCGGCCGACCTCGGCATCATCAACACCTTCGGCGGCGCGGCTGCAATAGACGAACATTTCTAGCGTCTGCTCAGCATGGCCCGAACCTTCTGCGCCCGGGAAACCATATTCATCGAACATAGATCAGCTCGCCTTCTTGCTGGCGGAGCGATGCACGTATCACCCCAGTGTTGGTTTTTATCTGACGTCCTTGGCCACGGCATCGAGCACGCCGTTGACGAATTTGGCTTCGCGTTCTTCGAAGAAGGCGTGGGCGACGTCGACGTATTCGGTGATCACGGTGGCGATGGGCACGTCCTTGCGGGCCAGCAGTTCGTACGAACCGGCGCGCAGGATTTGCAGCATGGTCTTGTCGAGGCGGGCCAGTGACCAGCCTTTGGCGAGTTTGGCTGAGAGCAGCAGGTCGATCTCGTTGCGGCGGGCATCGACGCCTTTGACGAGGTCGTCAAAGAAGGGGACGTCGGCCTTCAGGTATTCGACGTCCTCGATTTCTGCGCCCAGACGGTGCTGGTGGAATTCATCGAGCAGCAGATAGAGCTTCGTATGCTCCATGTCTGACTGGTAGAGCGCCTGCACGGCGGCAAGGCGCGAGGCGGCGCGCGCTTTTCCCGAGATGGCGGTCACAGGCCCAACCTCAGTTCAATCGAGCGGGCGTGGGCGGCAAGGCCCTCGGCCTCGGCCAGGGCGATGGCGGCGGGACCGACGGCGGCGAGCGCCGCATCGGAGGCCGCGATAAAGCTGGTGCGTTTCATGAAATCCAGAACGGAAAGGCCCGAGGAGAAGCGCGCGCGGCGCCCGGTGGGCAGGACGTGGTTTGGCCCGGCGATGTAATCACCGACGGCTTCGGGGGTCATTCGGCCAAGGAAGACCGAGCCTGCGTGGCGGATCTGGTCGAACAGGACTTGCGGATCGTCGGTGGCGATTTCCACGTGTTCGGCGGCGAGCGCATTGGCGAGCGCGGGGGCTTCATCAAGCGAATCCACGACGATGATGACGCCGTGATTGTCCCAGCTGGCCTTGGCGACGCGCGCGGTGGGCAGCATGGCGATTTCGACGCCGATCATGTCTGCCACCTGATCAGCGAAGGCCGCATCATCGGTGATGAGGATCGATTGGGCGACGGGATCGTGTTCGGCCTGGCTGAGCAGATCGGCGGCGATCCACTGGGGATCGTTATTTGCGTCGGCAATCACGAGGATTTCCGAGGGGCCTGCGACCATATCGATGCCGACAACGCCGAACAGCTGGCGCTTTGCTTCGGCGACCCACGCGTTGCCGGGGCCGGTGATGACATCGACCGGCTTGATGCGATTTGTGCCATAGGCGAGCGCGGCCACGGCCTGTGCACCGCCGACGCGCCATACCTCGTCAGCACCGGCAAGGTGCGCGGCGGCGAGGACGAGCGGGTTGGCTTCGCCTTTGGGTGTGGGGGTGACGACGACGAGGCGGCCGACGCCTGCGACCTTGGCGGGGATGGCGTTCATCAAGAGCGAGGACGGATAGGCCGCGCGGCCGCCGGGGACATAAAGGCCTGCGCCGTCGACGGGGGTCCAGCGCGCGCCGAGGCGCATGCCGGTCTCGTCCGTATAGTCGCGGTCTTCGGGCAACTGGGCGCGGTGGTAATCGCCGATGCGCTGGGCAGCGAGTTCCAAGGCGGCGCGCAGATCGGGCTTCAGCGCATCGAAGGCTTCGCGGCAGTCTTCGGGGCTGATGCGCCAAGCGTCTTGCGCAGGGCTGTGGCCATCGAACTTGGCAGTGTATTCGGCCAAAGCCTCATCGCCGCGCAGGCGCACGTCTTCGATGATGGTTTGGACATCGCGGGCGACGCCTTCATCGCTTTCGCGGCGGTCTTTGACGAGGCGGGCGAAATCGCGGGCGAAATCAGCGTCGCTGGATTTGAGGCGGAGCATCAGGCGGCTTCCTTTTCCGCGACGAGCGCACGAAAGGCATCGACCAGCGCGCCAAGGCGGGCGCTGTCGGTCTTCAAGGCGGCGCGGTTTACGATCAGGCGGGCCGAGACGGGCAGGATCTGGCTGGTTTCCACCAAGCCGTTTTCCTTGAGCGTGCGGCCGGTGGAGACGAGATCGACGATGCGGCTGGCAAGGCCGAGCGAGGGGGCCAGTTCCATTGCACCGTTGAGCTTCACGACCTCTGCCTGCACGCCCAGCTTTTCAAAGTGGCGGCGGGTGAGGTTCGGGTATTTGGTGGCGACGCGGGCGTGGCTTTCACGGGCATTTGCGCCGGATTCGACCATACTGACCGGCTCTGCGACCGACAGGCGGCAGTGGCCGATGTTGAGGTCAACGGGGGCGTAAAGGTCGGCATAGTCGAACTCGTCGATCACATCGGACCCGACTACGCCAGCGTGCGCGGCACCGTGGGCGACAAAGGTTGCCACATCGAACGCGCGGACGCGGATGATCTTTACATCGGGTCGGTTGGTGGCAAACGACAGGGCGCGCGAGGATTTGTTGAAGAAATCGGCCTCGGGCACGATACCGGCCTTCTCGAGCAGAGGCAGGGCCTCTTCGAGAATGCGGCCCTTGGGCAGGGCGAAGACGAGCGGTGCGACGGTTGTCATAACCCGCCGCCCTTATGCCAGAGCGCTGGAAAGGGCAACCGAATGAACCCGATCACGGCAATCGGGTGCATCGAAAAGTGGCCGGGGCAGTGTCAGGCCAGAAAGCGGTCGAGCGTCGCATTGACCTTTTCCGGGGCTTCCCACGGCACGAAGTGGCCGCAATCGTGGATGGGTTCGATGGTCAGTTTGGTGACCAGCTTGTCCATGCCATCAAGATTGCAGGGCGGCAGGGCCATGTCGTCCATTGCCCAGATCACTAGCGTGGGGATTTGCAGCGGGGGGAGCGGGGCGTCGGTGTAGCCTTCGGGCAGTTCGAACGGGGCGTCCATCGGCGGGACAGCCATTGGGCTGGCGCGGTACCAGTTGAGCATGGCGATGGCGGCGTCGGGGTTGGACCAGTCTTTGAACAGGGCATCGCGCTCAGCCTCTTCCAGCGCGGGGGAGCGTTCCCAGTTGAGCGCCTTGAGCAAGAGAGCGCCGAGGCCGTGTTCGCGGACCATGGCATCGTTGGCCGGATCGCGGAAGGCGCGCATGTATTGGCTGGCGGCGCGTTGCTGTGGGTCGGTCCAGAGCAGGCGGGGGAAGATCACCGGGTGCGGGGCGTTGGCGATGACGGCGCGGGTCACGCGCGTCCCCTGCCCCAACAACGCAACGCCCCATGCGAGCGCGCCGCCCCAATCGTGGCCGAGGATCGTGAACTGCTGGACGCCCAGCGCATCGGCCAATTGGAACACATCGCCGACGAGTTTGTCGGGCGTGTAGTTTTCTGCGCCTTCGGGCTTGGACGAGCCGCGATAGCCGCGCTGATCGGGGGCGATGCAGCGGAAGCGGGTAGAAAGGTGCGCGATCTGGTGCCGCCAGGTGCGGTGGCTTTCAGGGAAGCCGTGGAGGAAGATAAGCACGGGGGCGTCCTTTGGGCCTGTATCGAGCACGTCGAGTTCTATTCCACTGGCGAGCGTGACGCGTTGCAGGTCTGTCATGGGGGGCTCCTCTTCCCGTTGGAGCGTTAATCGCTTGATTAAGGGATGGGAGTCAAGCCCCGCTTGAAGCGGTAAGACGGTAGCGAAGCTCAACAAACTGCCGTCATCCCGGGCGTGATCCTGGGTCCCCCTACCCTTCCGGCGATGTCGTTGTCTCCACCAGACCGCCACCCAGCGCGCGGTAGAGTTCGACCATATTGCTAGCCTTCGTCAGCCGCGCCGAAATCAGCGACTGCTGCGCATTGTAGAGCGTGCGTTGCGCGTCGAGCGGTTCGAGGAAGTTGGCTACGCCGGAATCGTAGCGCAGCTTGCTGAGGCGATAGGCCGTGGCGGCGTTGGCAGCGAGGCTGGTCTGCGCGCGCAGGCTTTCATCGATGGTGCCGCGCCGCGCGAGGGCATCAGCCACTTCGCGGAAAGCCACCTGAATTGCGCGTTCATACGTGGCGAGCGCGGCATCGCGCGTGGCCTTGGTGGCCTTGAGGTTGTTGGCGGTGGCACCGCCATCGAAGATGCGCTGGCCGAGCGCGGTATTGGCGGTTTTCTGGAAATCGCCACTCTCAAAAATGCGCGTGAGGCCCGGCGAGGCGAAGCCGAACAGGCCGGTGATCGACAGGCGCGGAAAAAATGCTGCGCGGGCCGCGCCGATATTGGCATAGGCCGCGCGCAGCGTGTGTTCTGCCGACAGCACATCCGGGCGGCGCAGCAGAATGTCCGACGACAGGCCCACCGGCAGCGCGCCCAGCACCTGATCGCCTGCGCCCAATGTAGTGGGCAGCAAATCATCCGGCAGTGGGCCGCCAGTGATCAATTCAAGCGCATTGCGCGCCTGCGCCAGATTTGTCTGCAAGTCTGCCACATTGGTTTCGGCAGTGTTGAGCAGCGACGTTGCCGTGGCAACCTCCAGCTTCGTACCGATACCAATGGCTTCGCGCCGCACGTTGAGGCCGAGCGTGTCCTTGCGCGTGGCAACGGTTTCCTGCGCGATCCGCAGGGCATCGGCGGTGGCGCCATAGCTGAGCCAGGCACTGGCAGTTTCAGCGACGAGCGCGATTTGGGTGGATTTGCGGCCCTCGTCCGTAGCCAGCCATGTCTGGAAGCCTGCTTCGCTGAGATTGCGCAAGCGGCCCCACAGGTCGATTTCGTATGAGCTTGATCCGGCTTGCACGAGGAAATTGTCGGTTACGCGGCCTTGTGTGCCCTGCACCGCAGACAGCGTGCCCGAGCCGTTGACGATGGGGAACAAGGCCGCGCGATTAACTCGATAGAGCGCGCGGGCGCGTTCCACATTGGCAAGTGAGGCCCGCAAGTTGCGATTGTCGGCCAGTGATCGGGCGATCACCTGTTGCAGCCGCAGATCGGTGAAGAAATCGCGCCAGCCGATGGCATCGACTTGCGCTTCTGTGGTTGCCAGCGCGGGATAGGCGGTCCCTTGCGGAAGCGCTGGCGCAACCGGTGCATCCGGGCGGACATACTTCGGCGCGAAATTGCACGATGCCAGCGCGAGAGCGGGCAGGGTGGCGAGGAACAGGCGCAGCTTCATGCCGGTTCCCCTTCCGGCAGCGCGGCCTCTTCAGCAGGCTGCTTGCGCTTGAACGCGCCTTTCACCAGTACGAAGAACACCGGCACGAGGAAGACCGCGAGGAAGGTTGCCGAGAGCATGCCGCCCATCACGCCCGTGCCGATGGCGCGGCGACCATTGGCCCCTGCCCCGCTGGCCAGGACCAGCGGGAGAACGCCCGCGATGAAGGCGACGCTGGTCATGATGATCGGACGCAGGCGCAGGCGCGCACCTTCGAGCGCAGCCGCCACCGGGGTTGCGCCTTTCTGCATGGCAAATTCGGCGAATTCCACGATCAGAATCGCGTTCTTGGCCGAAAGGCCAATGGTGGTGAGCAGCGCCACCTGAAAATAGATGTCGTTGTCATACCCGCGCAGCGTGACCGCCAGCACCGCGCCGATGATTCCCAGTGGGATCACCAGCAGCACGGCAACCGGCACCGACCAGCTTTCATAAAGCGCGGCAAGGCACAGGAAGATGAAGAAGATCGACGCGGCATAGAGCAGGCCCGACTGGCTGGAGGCAGCGCGTTCCTGATAGGACAGGCCAGACCAAGCGACCGAGAAACCACCGTCGAGTGTGCCCGCGTTCTCTTCCATGATGTTCATCGCATCGCCCGAACTGACGCCGGGCGCCCCACCACCGTTGAGCTGCTGTGCAGCAACGCCGTTGAAGCGATCGAGGCGCACCGGACCTTGCGTCCATGTGGTGGAGGCGAAGGACGAGAACGGGGCCATCTGGCCAGAGTTGCTGCGCACGAACCATTGGCCCAGATCAGCCGGTTTGGTGCGATAGGGCGCATCGCCCTGAACATAGACGCGCTTCACGCGGCCACGATCCACGAAATCGTTCACATAAAGCCCACCCCATGCAATCGACAGGGTGGAGTTGGCCGCAGCAGGGGCAATCTGAAACGCGGTCAGCGCTTCGTCATCGATATTGACCTTGAGTTGCGGCGTGTCCTCAAGACCGCTGAGGCGCACTTGCCCGAGGCGCGGGTTTTCGCCTGCCATCTGCACCAGTTTGCGCCGTGCGGCGGTGAGAGCATCGCGGCCAGCGCCGGTGGCATCCTGCAGCCACATTTCAAACCCGGCAGACGATCCCAAGCCCCGGATTGGCGGTGGGCTGAGGATGAAGATCTGCGCCTCGCGCGATTTGCGGAAATGGGCGTTCAGACGTTCGGCAATGGCCGATGCGGAACGCTCTGCCCCTTTGCGTTCCGACCAGTCCTTGAGCAGCACGAAGCCCTGACCGGCGTTCTGCGCCGAGCCGGATGGCCCGCGACCCATGTTCACGAACACGGCCTTGACGTTGTCCTTCTCCGCCTCGCGAATGTAATCGGAAACGGCAAAGGCTACGGCGCGGGTCTGTTCGGACGTGGAGCCGACCGGCAGCTGATAGTTGATCGAGATGTTGCCCTGATCTTCATCGGGCAGGAAGCTGGTCGGCAGGCGCTGATACAGCAGGACCATACCCACGGTGATCGCCACGAAGGCCAGCAGCCAAGGAACGGGCCGTGCCACAGTACGGGCCAGACGTCCCTTGTAGCGGTGTTCCAACTTCGCGTAGGCGCTGTTGAACTTGCCGAAGAAACGGCCCTTGGGCTTTTCATGTTCCACCGGTGCAAGCAGCGTGGCGCACAAGGCAGGCGTGAAGATCAGCGCCACGAAGGCCGAGAGCACCATTGCCGATACGATAGTGACCGAAAACTGCCGATAGATCGCGCCGGTTGATCCGCCGAAAAACGCCATTGGCACGAACACCGCGGTGAGCACCAGCGTGATGCCGATCAGGGCCGAGGTGATTTCGTCCATCGACTTGACCGTGGCTTCAAGCGGTCCGAGCTTTTCCTCGTGCATCACGCGTTCGACGTTTTCGACCACTACGATGGCATCGTCGACCAAAAGGCCAATGGCCAGCACCAGCCCGAACATCGTCAGCGTGTTGATGGTATAGCCAAACAGCGACAGCACGCCGAACGTGCCAAGCAGCACCACCGGCACGGCGATGGCCGGGATCAGCGTGGCGCGCCAGTTTTGCAGGAACAGGAACATCACGATCACGACCAGCACGATCGCTTCGATCAGGGATTTGACGACTTCCTCGATCGAGATCTTGACGAAGATGCTGCTGTCACGCGGGTAGGCGATGTAAAATCCGGGCGGCAGATCCTTGGCGAGTTCGGCAACCTTTTCCTTGACCAGTTCGGCGGTCAGCGTGGCATTCGCGCCCGAGGCAAGGTTGATCGACAAGCCGGTGGCGGGCATGCCATTGAACCGGTTGAGCGCGCCGTAGTTTTCCTCGCCCATTTCGACGCGGGCGACATCTTTCAGCTTGACCACCGAGCCATCGACGTTGGTCTTGACCACGATGTTTTCAAACTGATCGGGCGTTTCCAGACGCGAGCGGGCAGTGATCGTGGCGTTCAGCCGCTGGCCTTCGGGCGAAGGGTTCCCACCGATTTCACCTGCGGCAACTTGCGTGTTCTGGGCCTGCAGCGCCGCAGTCACGTCTGACGGCATAAGCTGCACCGCGGCCAGACGCAGCGGATCGAGCCAGATGCGCATGGCGAACGAGCCACCGAACACGTTGGTGCTGCCCACGCCTTCGATGCGTGAAAGCGGATCCTGGAAGTGCGTGGTGAGGTAATCGGAAATGTCGGAGTTGGTGGCGCGCCCGGTCTCGTCATAGATGGCCACAACCATCAGCATGTCGGCCTGCGCCTTGTTGACGTTCACGCCCTGCTGCTGGACCACCGCTGGCAGGCGGCTGATCGCGCGCGAGATGGCGTTTTGCACCTGAACTTGCGCAGTATCGGGATCGGTGCCCTTGTCGAACGTCACCGTGATGCTGGACGATCCGTTCGACGAGGACGAATTGAAGTACAGCATCCCGTCCAGCCCCTTGAGCTGCTGCTCAAGGATCTGAGTGACAGAATTTTCGACCGTGGCCGCATCGGCACCGCCATAGTTGGCGTTGATCGAAACGGTGGGTGGGGCAATGTCCGGGTACTGCTCGACGCCCATGTTGGTAACAGCAAACAGGCCGCCGGCCATAATGACGATGGCCAGCACCCAGGCGAAGATCGGACGATAGGCGAAGAAACGCGAAATCATCGGCCGTCAGTTCCCTGCGGCCGGGCGCTTGGCCTTATCTTCAGCGGCAGGTTTGCTACCCGCAGGCACGACCTTCGCCTTGGCGCCTTCACGCGCGTTAATCAGGCCTTCCACTACCACGCGATCACCCGGCTTCAGCCCGGACGTGACCAGCCAGTTCTGCCCGACCGGTGAATCAGCAGTGATCTCGCGCTTTTCCAGCTCATCCTTGGCATTGGCGACCAGCACACTGGCACGGCCACGCGGATCGCGGGTGACGGCAGCTTGCGGCACCAGAATGCCATTGGGCACCGTGCCCTGCCCCACCTTGGCGCGCACGAACAGGCCGGGCAGCAGATCACCCTTGGGGTTGGGCACGACAGCGCGGATCGTGATCGTGCCGGTTTCGGCGTTCACATCAATATCGGCAGGGTTAAGCTTTCCGGCAATCGGATAAGTGCTGCCATCGGGCAGGATGACGGTGACCGGCGCACCGCCTGCCACCAGCTTGCCGCTTTCAATAGCGCGGCGCAGCGCGATGAAATCGGCCCCGGACTGGCGGATGTTCACATACATCGGATCAAGCCGCTGGACCTTGGCCATCGGCGTTGCCTGTGCGTTGGTAACCAGTGCGCCCTTGGTAACCAGCGAAATGCCGATGCGGCCGCTGATGGGCGATGTGACGCGGGTGAAGCCCAGATTGACTTGCGCCGAGGCCAAGGCTGCGCGGGCTTGCCCTACGCCAGCCAGCGATTGGTTGTAGGTCGCACGCGCGTCTGCGGCTTCCTGCTTGCTCACGCCCCCTTGCGCGGCCAGCGATTCAAACCGTTCAGCCCGCAGCCGATTGGCCTCGACCGTAGCCTGTGCAGATGTCAGCGCAGCCGATGCCTGTGCTTGCGTTGCAGCAAGCAGCCGGGAATCGATCTGATACAGTGGTTGCCCCGCACGCACATAGGAGCCTTCCTGGAACAGGCGGGCCATGACGATCCCGGCCACCTGCGGACGCACTTCGGCAATTTCGTAGGCTTCGGTGCGCCCGGCCAGTTCGGTGGTGATTTCCACTGGCTGCGTATTGGCAATCATCACGCCCACGACCGGGGTGGGTTTGGGCTTGTCCACATCTGAAGCGCCGCACGCAGCGAGTGCGAACGGGGCAGAGACAATGGCGATTGCGTGGGAAAAGGACCGCGTGTGGAACCGCAAGGATATTCTCACTCAAAAAATCACAGGCAAGGATGCACACCGAAATACCGCACAAATGCGCCTGCCTGATTCGTCTGGAACGAACCCTGCAAACGCCTGACCAGCATCGATTGTGCGCGTGTCTAGCAGATTGCTGCGACTGCGCACGTTCCTTGATGGTCAGGATCGGCGGCTGCGACACAAAGTTACAAATCGCTCAATTGAGGCTGAAAATGCGTCGCCCGGTCTGATTGATGCGAATGCAACCCCAAAATAGACGTAAAAACGCTCCACATAAGTGAATTTCCGTGGAAAGACGCCCGCGGGCCATGGCTTTCGCGGCCAGCGTTGCGTTAGCCGTGCCATCCCTTTCCAGCAGAGGACTACACTACAATGAATAACAGCGACCTCGCCGACATCATCGCCGCCAACCACGGCCTTTCAAAGGCAGACGCCCGCAAGGCCGTCGACAGCGTATTTGCCTCGATTGCAGACGCTGCAGCAAAGGGCGAAGAAGTCTCGCTGAACGGCTTTGGCAAGTTCAAGGTCAAGAACACCCCGGCCCGTGAAGGCCGCAACCCATCGACCGGCGCGACCATCCAGATCGCCGCTTCGAACAAGCTGACTTTTGCTGCGGCAAAGGCAGTCAAGGACAAGCTCAACGGCTGATCCCTTCCGGACCGGCGTCTGCCAGAGGCAGACGCCGGACGGACTGCACAATCTGACCTCAGTTTATCTGCCGCTCAAACCCCTGCCAATAAGGTTCGCGCAAGACGCGGCGCAGGATTTTCCCCGAAGAATTGCGGGGCAATGCTTCCACCACATCCACCGATTTTGGCACTTTGAACCCGGCCAAGCGTTCCCGGGTCCATTCGATCACCGATGGCGGTGCGATGACGTGGCCCGGCTTGGCCACGCAGACGGCCTTGACCGCCTCTCCCCAAGTTTCGTCCGGCACTCCGATGACGGCCACCTCCAGCACATCTGGGTGACCATAGATCGCGCTTTCAACTTGCGCAGGATAGACGTTTTCACCGCCGGAAATGATCAAGTCCTTGATCCGATCGTGTATGTAAAGGTAGCCGTCTTCATCCAGATAGCCAGCATCCCCGGTAGCGATCCAGCCATCGGCAGTCATCGTTGCTGCGGTCGCCTTGGGCAGGTTCCAGTAGCCAAGCATGTTGTTCGAAGACCGAGTCTGAATCTCGCCGATGGCATTCGGGCCGAGCGCCGTGCCGTCATCGCCCATGATCCGCATTTCGACCCCCGGCAGCGGATTTCCGGCAGAGCGCATGCGCCGGTTGCCTTCAATGCAGTGGTCCTCAGGCGGCAGCATGCAGATGGTGCCTGTGGTTTCGGTCATGCCATAGGCTTGAATGAACTCTGCCCTGAACATGGCGATGCATTCCCGCAGTAGCGCCAGTGGGATCGGTGATGCACCATAGATGATGTACTTCACGCAGGAGAAATCCACGCCGGGGCAATCAGGATGGTTAAGCAGCATCTGCAGCGCCGCAGGCACAATAAAAAAGCGCGTTACGCCCTTCCGCTCGACCGCGTCAAACACCGCTCTTGGTTCGAATTCTGGCAGGATCACCCCCGGAAGGCCTGCCGCGACCGCCATGACGCCGAGCCCAGTTCCACCGATATGCGCGCAGGGCATCGCCACCAGAATAGCCTCATCATCGGTCATCGTGGTGTAGGGCAGTTGGGACCCTGTCGATTGCTTGCGCAAGCCGAACAGGTTGCGGTTGGAAAGCACTGCCCCTTTGGGATTCCCGGTCGTGCCCGAGGTGTAAAGCTGCAGCACGGCGTCATCTGCGCCTGCCGGCTCAAACACCGTGCGGGGCTGTTCGTCGATCCAGTCCCACGCAGCGGCTTGAGTGAAACACAGGTATACGTTCGGCAGTTCAGAAAATACCCCTGCAAGAGCTTCAAATCCCTGCCCGAGGAATACGGCCTTGGCCTGCGCATCACGCGCGATCCAGGTCGCCTCTGCCGGTGCCAGCCGCCATCCAATCGGCACCATGATCACGCCAAGGCGTGCTGCCGCGTAGAACAGCGTAAAATAGAGCGTGCTGTTCTTGCCAAACCACGCAATCCGATCACCTTTGCCTATGCCCGCAGCTTGCAATCCGGCGACAGCCTGATCCGAAGTATGTTCCAGCTCACCATAATTCAGCGTCCGGTCCGGCCCATCAAGCGCTTTGCCACGAGGCCGGTCTTTGGCCCAGAAACGCAGGAATTCATCGAAAGTATAGAGATGAGCGGTCCGTTCTGCTGTTGACGGCGTCAATTTCAGCGGTCCAGCAGCTTCAGGCATGCTTCGCTCTCCCGTATGCTTTGGGCTGATAGGCTTTCGAGGAGTTAATCTCGCAGTGAAGGTACAGTGCAAGCCTGCCCCGCCCCGGCCGGCCGTCTTCCGTGCTCAAGCCTGCTCCATCGCCTTCTTGTAAATGCTTGCGCGCGGCGCTGCGAAAAGGCGCATCACCATCGGTTCAAAGAAGGACAAGGGCAGCGTATCGTAATCTGGATCAAACGCCGGACAATCATACTTTTCGATGAATTCGGCCGTAGCCGCTGCAAAGGGGTGATCGCCAAACCTGTCACGCATATCGCGGTCCAGACCGATAAAATGGAAGAAATTGTAGCCTTGGAAGATTCCGTGATGTTGCACGATCCAGTGCAATTCTTCGGACAAGAAGGGCTTCAGAATGGCCGCTGCCACGTCAGGATGGTTATAGGCTCCCAGCGTATCGCCAATATCGTGGAGCAGCGCCATCACGACATATTCTTCATCTCTCCCATCACGGTGGGCGCGCGTGGCGGTTTGCAGGCAGTGTGTGAGCCGATCAACGGCAAAACCGCCACAATCGCCTTCGAGCAATCGCAGATGGTCAAGCACACGCGCGCCGCCGCTGCTGGCATAAGGGCGCATATGCGTCATGATCGCATCCCAATCGGCCTGCGTGCCTTCGGTCATGCTGTGGAACTTGGCGACTGGCAGATCGTCCATCGGGTTCATCCTTCTCCCGCGCATCGCGGCGCGCTGTTCTTGGAAAACAGACTATCGCGTTTGTGGCACTTGGGAAGGGGATAAAGGTGCAGAACACGGCGCGCATTGCGATGCAATCGCCGCTATAGCGATTGAAACACGCGGTGGTGCAAAAGCCCAAGCAAACCCCCTTGCCCCCGCGCGCCTATCAGACTAGGGGCGTCAGCAGTCGGGGAGTAGCGCAGCCTGGTAGCGCATCTGGTTTGGGACCAGAGGGTCGTAGGTTCGAATCCTATCTCCCCGACCACTTTCGGCATATGCCCGCTCCAAAGCCTCGCAAATACGCCATTTCCTCCACTTGAGGTCAGTGGTCGGGAATCGTTTTGCGTGATCGTGCCCTGCCTTTGCTTGCACCATGGGGTTCGCCCCGGAGCATGGTAGCGATGGCCGTGTACCAAAGAGGTAGCGTCTTCTGGCGAAAGTCGCGATTGCGTTTCCGATGTGTTCCAGTTCAGCCTACTTCCAGCTCAGGTTACAAGGGTTCGCATCGTGCTGCGCACAGCATGCCCTTGAACGGGGCCGCGCCGAACTCCATCGGGCTACAAACCAGCACAACGCCCGATATCTGACGCTGGTTGCGACAGAACCAAGGCTGCTCGGCGGGAGCCAAGATAGTCATGCCGAACTGCAAAAACGTGGCCTGAGCACCGCCGATGCCGATGCCCTTTCGATTCTCTTGCAGAAACATCGATAGCTGAGTTCTGTCCAGCATCGACCGCGAACATCCGGCAGGACCCGACCAACTTGCGCCGATTAGCGTGGGTGCCGGGAACTTCGATTTTTACCAAAACCCACAATGCTCTAGGCGCGCTTTCTTGCAGCGGTTTGGCTGAAAATGTTGAATGTAACAACATGGTGCGGGCATCATTAGGCGGATCAGACCGGATGAGCAGAAGTTCTGCGCTTGCCCGACGGATAGGTTTCCGCATATCATAAAGCTACCGGGGCTCAAGCAACCTCCCGACCAGGCCCTACGGCCCAAGCCCTTGATGGCCAAGTGTTGCCTTGTTGGTCCGCTGCTCGGCGGATGGTAAGGCATAGGGCAAATGGCGATTTCCAGCACACCTCCTGATTTCCGTGACATGGTCTGCGTATTTGCGCGCATCGGTTTCCTAAGCTTTGGCGGCCCCGCTGGCCAGATCGCCCTGATGCACCGTGAACTGGTGGACGAACGGCATTGGGTGGATGAAGAGCAATACCTCCACGCATTGAACTTCTGCCACCTTCTGCCCGGCCCCGAAGCACAGCAACTGGCCACATGGATCGGCTGGAAACTGCACGGTCTGCGCGGTGGCCTTGCTGCCGGACTGCTGTTCGTGCTGCCTGGCGCGCTTATCATGCTGGCACTTACCGGCCTCTATGCCGTTGCCGCAGATCTTGATTGGTTTGTAGCGCTGTTCCTTGGCATCAAGGCCGCCGTTCTGGCCATTGTGGTGCAAGCCCTGCTTCGCATTGCCGGACGCGCGCTGAATACACGGTTCAAGCGGGGACTGTCGGTAGCAGCCTTCATTGCGCTATTTTTGCTTAACGCGCCCTTCCCACTGATCGTGCTGGGTGCAGGCGCAATCGGCATGGTAGTTGCCGCCGCGCGCCCTGATTGGCTTGCACTAAAGCCCAGCAGTGGCGCCCGTATCACCTCACCGCAGCCTTGGGGTCAATCCGTCCGCACCGTGCTGGTTTGGGGCACAATCTGGGCCGCACCCATGGCGCTCGTGCTTTTGACGCTGGGCCACAACCATGTGCTGTGGGATATCGGCAGCTTCTTCTCGCAACTTGCCGTGGTGACGTTTGGCGGAGCCTATGCCGTACTTGCTTACATGGCGCAGGAATCGGTCCAACACTATGGTTGGCTGAACGCGGGCGAGATGGCCGATGGCCTCGGCCTTGCCGAAACAACGCCCGGCCCGCTCATCATGGTCACGCAATTCGTCGGCTACCTTGCCGCATTCCGCGCGCCTGAACCATTTTCACCGCTGGTCGCGGGCCTGCTTGGTGCATTGCTGACCACATGGGTCACCTTCGCCCCCTGCTTCCTGTGGATTTTCACGTTCGCACCGTGGATCGAGCGTATGGAGCACTCCCCGCGTCTCAAAGGCGGCCTCGCTGCCCTGACTGCTGCCGTGGTCGGCGTGATCGCCAACCTGACCGCATGGTTTTTCATCCACGTTTTGTTTTCGGCCGTAACCGCTACACAGATCGGGCCGATGAACCTTAGCATACCGGTCTTGTCCAGCTTCGATTGGCGCGCCGCCGTGCTGGCCGCAATGGCCGCCGTGCTGCTGTTCTGGTTCAAATGGAACATCATCCGCGTACTGGCCGCAGCCGCAACGGGCGGGCTTATTCTCGGCCTAGCCGTTTGACAGCGCCACATGACAGGAGACGACACCATGAACCAGTTTTCACGCCGCGATGCGATGGGTAGCCTTGCCGCAGGTGTGGCCGGGGCGGTGGCCAGCACGGGCACAGTGGCGCAGGCGCAGATCGCAGGAGGGAGCGCCGCCTCCCCGGCCCTCCCCGCCTCCCCGGCCCTCCCCGCCTTCGCTGGCAATCACATCCCCAAACCGCTGCGCTTCGATCCGGCAAAGCTTACCGGTCTGTCGGAACGGCTGATCCGCTCGCACTGGGAAAACAATTATCAAGGTTCCGTCCGCGCACTGAACATGATCGAGGGCAAGCTGGCCGCAGCGATGGCCGACAAGGACTATCCGCCAGTCGCCTATGGCGGGCTGAAGCGCGAGGAACTGCACCGCACCGGCTCGGTCGTGCTGCACGAACTCTATTTCGGCGCGCTGGGCGGCAATGGCGTGGCAGGCGGCAAGATCAAAGCAGCACTTGGCGCAACATATGGCTCATTCGAGGCATGGGAGGCTGAATTTCGCCGCACGGCCATGTCGCTTGCGGGCGGTTCGGGCTGGTGCATTCTGGCATGGAACACGCACACGGCCTCGCTCCACAACTACTGGTGCTGGGATCACACCAATGGCCCTGCCACCGGTGTGCCGCTCATCGCGCTCGATATGTATGAGCACGCATTCCACATGGATTACGGTGCGGCTGCGGCAAAGTATGTCGATGCTTTCATGCGCAACCTTAATTGGGAGATCGTGGAGACGCGGTTCAGTTCAGCCGTGACGTGAACGCAACGCCGTCTCCAAAATTGCCTTGAAACTCCACTCGGTCCCGCGCAGTAGGCGAACTTATGCGGATTGCCATCGTCGATGAAAGCGCCAGCCGCGCCGCGGTGATCCGCGAAGGGCTTGCAGCACTCAATGACTGCGAAATCTTCGTAGTGACAGAGAGGCGCGGCCTTGTGGCCCGCATCGGTGAGATCGCGCCAGACATCGTGCTGATGGACCTCGGCAACCCTTCGCGCGATGTGCTGGAAGAATACTTCGCTGTCAGCCGCGTGCTGGGCCGCCCCATTGCCATGTTCGTGGATGAAAGCGACGAGGAATCGATCGCCGCCTCGGTCGATGCAGGCGTTTCGTCCTATGTGGTCGATGGCCTTGCCCCGCACCGCATCCGCCCTATCCTCGATCTGGCCGTCCGTCGCTTCAACGCCTTCTCCCGCCTCCAGTCCGATCTGGCAGAGGCAAAGGGCAAGCTGGCCGACCATGAAGTGATTTCCAAGGCCAAGCGCATCTTGATGGACAGCCGCGGCTTTACCGAACCGCAGGCCTATACCGAACTGCGCAAGACCGCGATGAATCAAGGCAAACGCATCGCCGATATTGCCGAAGCAGTTGTCACCGCGCACCAGCTGATGGGAGGGAAATGATGGCCGAAAACGCCCCGAATGGCGAACTAACGGTCGGCTTCCTGCCACTGGTCGATGCCTGCCTGCCCATCCTCGCGCGCGAACATGGCTTTGCCGAAGCCGAGGGCCTGTCCCTGCGCCTCGTGCGTGACATGAGCTGGGCGACAGTGCTTGATCGGCTGCTTTACGGCCACAGCGATGCCGCGCACATGGTCGCCCCGCTAGCCATTGCCACCACACTGGGTCGCGGTCGCCCGGCACAACCGCTGTCGGTGCCCTTCGTGCTGGGTCTGAATGGCAATGCGATTACGATGCGCCCCGATCTGGCGCGCGCGGTAAACCCGGCGGGCGGCCTGGGCGATCCGGCGGCGGTGGGTGCGGCGCTAAAGGCCCACATCGCAGCCTCCGGCCAGAAACTGCGGTTCGGTGTGGTACACCGTTATTCCAGCCACAACTACATGCTACGCTACTGGCTGGCCGCGTGCGGAATCCGCCCGGATGTGGACGTGGAAATCACCACCGTCGCCCCGCCGTTTTGCGCCGATGCGCTGGAATTTGGTGAAGTCGATGCGATCTGCGTGGGCGAACCGTGGAACAGCGTGGCAGTGGAACGCGGCACCGGCAAGATCGTGATGGTCACCGCGCAAATCTGGCGGCGTGGCGTGGAAAAGGTCCTCGCCTTCCGTGAACCGGTGATGGAAGCCCGCCGTCCGCAGGCCGAAGCGCTGATCCGCGCGCTGCGCAAGGCCGGTGAGCACTTCGTCGATCCCGCCAATCTTGAAGCCAATGCGGCGATACTTGCGCGGGCAGAGTACCTCGATGGCGATGCTACGCTAATCCGCCGCGCCATTTCAGACCGGCTCCTGCTCCGGCAGGGTGGCGATCTGCTGCATTATCCAGACTTCATGTTCCAGCACCGTGAGGCTGCGAACTTCCCTTGGGTCAGCCAGGCCGAATGGCTCTACAGCCAGATGGTGCGGTGGGACGGGCTGGAATTCGACTCAGGCGATGCCCGAAAAGCGGCCCGCGTATTCCGCCCTGATTTATACCGCAGCGCACTATTGGGCACAGGGGAGCCGTTGCCGGGCGCCAGTTCCAAGGTCGAAGGCAGCCTTGCCGGACCCACTTCAGTATCAATGCAGCAGGGCTTTATCACGCTGGAAAACAACAGTTTCTTTGATGGACGGCCTTTCGACCCAGTGTTGCTCGAATCCTACATACAGGGGCAGCGCTCTGCATAAAATTCTATTGCGGTGCAAAAAGCGCTTGCCGAATAGCAGCCGAATCACATAGCCTATAGGTCAAGCCGAGTGGTGCCGCCCAAGGATGGTCGGAAACATCGCAACCCGGCTCAGCATTTTCATCGCGTGGCAACGTCGCCGCCCAGACCTCCCCATTTCGGGATGCGTTCGGGCGGCTTTTTCGTGTTTGCCACGTCACTTCCAAGGGGTGTTCGAAGTGAACGGACGGAACACATTTAACCGGCGCAACATGGTCGCAGCGCTGCTCGCCGGCATCGCGCTGGCAAGCTGCGGCAAAAGCGGCGATGCGCCGGAAAAGCCCGCTGCTTCGGCCAATGGCATTGAAAAGCCGGTGCTGAAGCTCGGCTTCATCAAGCTGACAGACATCGCCCCGCTGGTCGTGGCGCAGGAAAAAGGTTTCTTCCGCGAAGAGGGCCTCACCGTTACGCTCGAACCACAGGCCAACTGGAAAGTCCTGCTCGATGGCGTGACCGACGGTCAGCTTGATGGCGCGCACATGCTGGCAGGCCAGGTGCTGGCTGCTGGCGCGGGCATCGGCAGCAAGGTTCCGCTGGTTACGCCGTTCTCGCTCGACATCAACGGCAAGGGTGTGACCGTTTCCAATCAGGTGTGGGACATGATCGCACCGACCCTGCCAAAGGGAGCCGATGGCAAGGTGCAGATGCCAATTTCAGCCGCTGCGCTGAAGCCCGTCGTCGCCAAGTTCAAGGCTGAGGGCAAGCCCTTCAAGATGGGCATGGTCTTTCCCGTCTCCACTCATAACTATGCGCTACGTTATTGGCTGGCCGCTGGTGGGCTGAACCCCGGCTTCTATCTGCCTGCCGATACCGCTGGCGTCACCGCTGCCGATGTGCAGCTTTCCGTCACTCCGCCGCCGCAGATGCCCTCCACGATGGAAGCCGGCACGATCAACGGCTATTCGGTGGGTGAACCTTGGAACCAGGCCGCTGTTGCCAAGAGGATCGGCGTGCCGATCATCGTTGACCCCGATATTGCCGGGACCACGGGTGACAAGGTGTTTGGCCTGACTGCCGATTTCGTGAAAAAGAACCCCGGCACGGTCAAGGCGCTCACCCGCGCGCTGATCCGCGCTTCGATGTGGCTCGATGCCGAAGGCGGTAAGAACCGGCCTGAAGCGGTAAAACTGCTCTCTAATTCCAAATATGTCGGTGCCGATGAAAAGGTGTTGATGGCGTCGATGACCGGCAAGTTCACATTCGGCGCAGGCGACACCCGCGACACGCCGGAATTTAACCTCTTCTTCGATCAACAGGCGAGCTATCCGTTCTATTCGGACGGCATCTGGTTCCTCACGCAGATGCGCCGCTGGGGCCAGATTTCGGAAGACAAGACTGACCAGTGGTATCTTGATACGGTCAAGTCAGTCTATCGCCCTGACCTCTATGACGAAGCTGCCAAGTCGCTCGTCGCCGATGGCAAGGCCAGCGCCGATGCCTTTCCGCAGACCGATGGCTTCCGCGTCTATACCCGCAAGGCCATTGATGGCGTGGCCTTCGATGCCAAAAAGCCCGCCGCCTACGCCGCCAGCTTCGCTATCGGCCTGAAGCCGGGCCAGAAGGTTACGCCTGCGGGCGTCAAGTAAGACAGGAATAAGCCCATGAACGCCGTACTGCTCCGCAAGGACGAGTTCCTCCAGAACCTGCCGCAGGATAAAGAAGAGAGCCAGTCTCTCCTCCCGATCCCAGAGGAAACACCTGTGACCGCATCGCTCAAGCTTCCCTTCGGCATCAAGCTTCCGGCAGGGCGGGCAGTGTTTGAATCGCTGTGGCCGCCGCTTGCCGGGATTGGCGGCTTCCTCCTGCTGTGGGCACTATTGGCACCGCTGGTGCAGACCTCGCTGGGGGCATTGCCGGGGCCGGGCGATGTGTGGACCGCGTTCGGCGGTTTGATGGAAGAAAACGCAGCGGCGCGCGTGGCTGAAGCCGAAGCAATTGCTTCAGGCTATGGATACACCGGCCCGCCAACCTTCATCGATCAGATATTCACCTCGCTGGAAACCGTTGCCGCTGGCTTTATTCTGGCCACAATCTTTGCGGTGCCGCTCGGCCTTGTTGCGGGCATGTCAAAGCGGGTCAACGCGGCCATCAATCCGCTGGTGCAGGTGATGCGTCCGGTCAGCCCGCTGGCATGGCTGCCGATCGTCACGATGGTCGTCTCTGCCTCGGTCACCAGCGACGACCCGACTTTGGCCAAAAGCTTCATCATCTCTGCCGTAGTCGTAATGCTCTGCTCGCTGTGGCCAACACTTATCAACACCGCCATCGGCACGGCCAGCATCGACAAGGATCTGATCGCGGTGGGCCGGGTGCTGCGCCTTGGCTGGTTTGCCAAGCTCACGCGTCTCGTCCTGCCATCGTCGCTGCCTTATATTTTCACCGGGATGCGCCTTTCGCTCGGCACCGGCTGGATGGTGCTGATCGCCGCAGAAATGCTCGCCCAGAACCCAGGCCTTGGCAAGTTTGTGTGGGATGAATTCCAGAACGGGTCTGAAAAGTCGCTGGCGCGCATCATGGTTGCGGTCGTCGTGATCGGCCTGATCGGCTTCGCGCTCGACCGCTTGATGATGGCCATGCAGGCCTTCGTCAGCCGCAACCGCAACGTCTGAGGAGCAACCATCATGGCCACGATCCTCTCGCTCAACAATGTCCGCAAGAGCTATACCGGCAAGGCGGGCGGCGTTTCCGAAGTTCTCGGCGGCATCGACCTTGATGTTGAGGAAGGCGAATTCATCGCCATCCTCGGCTTCTCCGGCGCGGGCAAGACCACGCTGATTTCGGCCATTGCTGGCCTAGTCGAACCCGATGCGGGCGAAATCCTGCTGCATGGCAAGGCGGTTGATGGGCCGGGCAAGGATCGGGGCCTCGTATTCCAATCCTATTCGCTGTTCCCGTGGTTGACCGTCGAACAGAACGTCGCGCTGGCGGTGGACGCAGTCCACAAGGACCGCAGCAAGCAGGCGCGGGCTGATCTGGTGCGGCAGAAGGTTGAACTGGTCGGCCTTGGCCACGCGATGGACCGCAAGCCCGCGCAGCTTTCGGGCGGAATGCGCCAACGTGTTTCGGTGGCCCGCGCCTTGGCAATGGAGCCTGAAATACTCCTTCTGGATGAACCACTTTCGGCGCTCGATGCCCTCACCCGCGCCAAGCTGCAGGACGAGATCGACCGTATCCGTGAAGAGGAAAAGCGCACGATCATTCTTGTCACAAACGACGTGGACGAAGCGCTGCTGCTGGCCGACCGTGTTGCTGTGCTGACTCCCGCCCCGGCGGCGCGGATTGGCAAGATATTCACCGTCAATCTGCCCCGTCCACGGGATCGCGAGGCGGTGAACGATAGCGTTGAGTTTCAGGCCCTTCGCACGGAAATCGTTACCTATCTTGGCGGACTGGCCGGTGACAAGGCAGCGCTCGGCAGCGAAGCGGGAAGACTGCCCAACATCATCCCGCTCGATCTTGCCCCGCTGCCCAAGGCCTATCAGGACGCGGCGAAAAAGGGCGCGACCCGGCGCTACATGGAGTTCTGGAAGCTTCACAAAGTCTATCCGACGCCCAAGGGTCCGCTGACCGTGGTCGAAGACTTCAACCTGTTGATGGACAAAGGAGAATTCGTTTCGCTGATTGGCCATTCGGGTTGCGGCAAATCCACCGTGCTGACGATGGCGGCGGGCCTCAATGAAATCAGCAAGGGCGGCATCATCCTGGACAACCGTGAGATTGACGTGGCCGGGCCGGACAAGGCGGTGGTGTTCCAATCGCCTAGCCTGATGCCCTGGCTTACTGCAAGGCAGAATGTAGCGTTGGGGGTGGAGCGGGTTTATCCGCATGCAACCCGTTCGGAACGCAGGGAAATCGTCGACTACTATCTGGAGCGTGTCGGCCTTGCCGACGCGCGCGACAAGATGGCGGCGGAAATGTCCAACGGGATGCGCCAGCGCGTGGGCATCGCCCGCGCCTTCGCCCTGTCCCCTCGCTTGCTGCTGTTGGATGAACCTTTCGGCATGTTGGACAGCCTGACGCGCTGGGATTTGCAGGACGTGCTGGTCGAAGTGTGGAACCGCACGAAGGTGACCGCGATCATGGTGACGCACGATGTCGATGAAGCAATCCTTCTGGCCGACCGTGTCGTGATGATGACCAATGGGCCGAACGCGACCATCGGCAAAGTGCTGAAAGTGGACCTTCCGCGCCCGCGCGACCGCAAGGAATTGCTAAAGCATCCAATGTTTTATGCCTACCGTCAGGAGGTCTTGCACTTCCTGGCGGAGTACGATCACGGGCCGAAATCGAACGCGGCCTGAAGTGCACCTAGCAGCACCTAAGCGCCGCTAAGGCGCACGAGAGGATGCCTGATCGGCCCAACTGAGGGGGTTCAGGTACAATGAAGAAGACCACATTCGCGGCGACGCTGCTCGCGTCGTCGATCGCATGCGCGCACCCTGCGCACGCCGCCGGAAAACCCGCTTTCGGTGATCCGATTCCGGTGGGAGAGGGGCTTACGCTCGATCCGATCATCGATGCGCGCATTCGGTATGAAGGCGTCGATCAGCCGACCGTCGATGCCGATGCGTTGACCTTGCGGCTGCGCACGGGGTTGGAATTGAAGCACGCGCCTTCGCATCTTTCGGTGCTGGTCGAGGCCGAAGGCACGCTGGGATTGGTCAATGATTACAACGCTTTTCCCTTCGCCCTGCCCGGCAGTTCGCAGCGCCGCCCGCAGTATGCCGTGGTGGCCGATGCCGAAAGCATCGACCTGAACCGCGCGCAGATCATGTACAAGGTGAAGAACTTCGCGCTGACGGTGGGGCGGCAGCGGATAAACCTTGATGATCAACGTTTTGTCGGTTCCGTGGCCTGGCGGCAGAACGAACAGACATTCGATGCTGTGCGCGCCGAAGCCACGCTCGGACCCGTTAGCCTTGATGCGACTTATGCGATCCAGCAGGATTCGATTTTCGGATCGGAAGCGGGACCGCGCCGGGCTATGGATGGCGCTTTCGTGTTCCTCCAGGCCAGCACGAAGGCGGGACCGTTGCAGGTGAAAGGCTTCTCCTACATCATTGATTATGATGAGGCTTTTGCTTTCGCCAATTCCTCGCAGACGTATGGCGGGCGCGTTTCTGGCAACATTCCGTTATCGAAGGCGGTGAAGCTCAACGTGCTGGCAAGCTATGCTCGGCAGATGGAGATCGGCCGGAATCCGGTGAATTATACGGCGGATTTCTTCGCGGGCGAACTGGGGCTGGGCTATCAAGGCTTTACCCTGACCGGCGGATACGAAAAGCTGGGCGCAGATAAGGCCGTGGGCAAGGCCTTCCAGACGCCGCTGGCCACGCTCCACAAGTTCAACGGCTGGGCCGATCTGTTCCTGACCACGCCGGGAAATGGGCTGGAGGATTACTACGTCACGCTCGCCAAGGTTCTGCCAAAAGTGACGGCGTTTCAGGGACTTAATGCCAACGTGACGTATCACGAGTTTCGCAGCGATGTGGGCGGGGTGAAGTTCGGCACCGAATGGGATGCGAGCCTGGCATTCAAGACCAAGAAGGTCGGCTGGCTGGTGAAATATGCCAATTACAACGCGGACAAGTTTGGCGTGGATCGGGAAATCTTGTGGTTGCAGGCTGAGGTGGCGTTTTGATTTTGCTTTGATGGGTTGTGCTGGGTGCTTCGACAAGCTCAACATGAGCGGATTCTTTGGGGTTGGAGATTTTTCTGCCGCTCATCCTGAACCTGTCGAAGTCCGCTCATCCTGAGCTTGTCGAAGGATCGACTTGCTGCACTGCAAAATAACGCTTGCAGTGCAGCGCCCGAATCGGTTAGCCAAGTGTCCGAAGGCCGATGTGCCGCCCAGAGTCGGGCGATCCAGCGCAAAGCCTGAACAATCAACATCGCGTGGCAATGTCGCCGCCCTGACCTCCCAATTTCGGGATGCGTTCGGGCGGCTTTTTCGTGTTGCGCGTCTGACAAGGAAGACCCGAGTGAACGCGCCTTCGACCCTAATGGACAAGGACCGCACCGCGCCTGTGAAGGAGCGGTTGGTGGTGATCGGCAACGGCATGGCCGGGTGCCGCGCGGTGGAGGAAATCCTTGCCCGCGATCCGGCCCGCTTCGATGTGACGATCTTTGGCGCGGAACCGCGCGTGAATTACAACCGTATCATGCTTTCACCGGTGCTGGCGGGAGAGAAAGCGTTTGAGGACATCGTCATCAATGGTGACGACTGGTACGCCGACAATGCAATCACGCTGGTGGCGGGCGATCCGGTGGTGTCGATCGACCGCGCGACGCGGACCGTGGTGGCGAAGTCTGGCCGGGTCGAACCCTATGACCGGCTGCTGATTGCGACGGGTTCCGACCCGTTCATCATCCCGGTGCCAGGCAAGGATCTGGTAGGCGTAGTGACGTTCCGCGATCTGGATGACGTGGATAAAATGCTGTCCGCAGCCGAAAAGGGTGGTTCAGCGGTGGTGATCGGCGGTGGCCTGCTCGGGCTGGAGGCAGCGCATGGCCTCTCGCTTCGCGGCATGAAAGTCACCGTCGTTCACCTGATGCCCACGCTGATGGAGCGACAGCTGGATGAAGCTGCAGGATACCTGCTGAAGACCGAACTGGAACGGCGCGGCCAGACCATCGTGACCGGCGGCGATACCGCTGAAATCGTTGGGCGCGATGGCCATGTTGCTGCGGTTCGCCTGAAGGATGGGCGGGAATTTACTGCCGATATCGTGGTGATGGCGGTTGGCATCCGCCCCGGCACAACGCTGGCCAAATCAGCTGGAATCGAGGTGGAACGCGGCATCGTGGTGGACGACCACATGGTGACGAGCGACCCGGCGATCATGGCCGTGGGCGAATGTGTGCAGCATCGCGGCGCCTGCTATGGTCTGGTTGCGCCGCTGTGGGACATGTGCCGTGCGCTGGCCGATGCGGCTTGCGAAAGCCCCAGCGGGTATGAAGGTTCGGTCACGTCTACCAAGCTGAAGGTTTCAGGAATCGACCTGTTTTCCGCCGGGGACTTTTCGGGCGGAGACGGAGCCGAAGACATCGTGATGCGCGATGCCGCGCGCGGGGTCTACAAGCGGGTGGTCGTGAAGGACAACCGACTGGTCGGCGCGGTGCTCTATGGTGATACGGCAGACGGCAGCTGGTACTTCGACCTGCTGAAAAAGGGCGAGGACATTTCCACCATCCGCGAGGCGCTGATCTTTGGTCAGGCTTTCGCTTCCGGGGGTGCCCTGCTGGACCCTAATGCCGCCGTTGCAGCACTTTCGGACGACGCAGAAATCTGCGGCTGCAACGGCGTTTCCAAGGGCAAAGTGATCGCGACGATCAACGCGGGCGCGTGCAGCCTTGATGCGGTGCGCAGCACTTGCAAGGCTTCGGCTTCATGCGGATCATGCACTGGCCTTGTTGAAAGTCTGCTGGCGCTGACGCTGGGCGGCGAGGTCCAGTCCGGGCCGAAGACGATGTGCAAGTGCACCAGCTTCAGCCACGATGACGTGCGCCGCCTAATCGGTGAAAAGGCGCTGCGGTCCATCCCGCAAGCGATGCAGGAATTGCACTGGACCACGCCGGATGGCTGCTCGTCATGCCGCCCTGCGCTCAACTACTACCTGCTGTGCGCATGGCCCGGCGAGTATGAGGACGACCAGAAGAGCCGCTTCGTAAATGAGCGCCTTCACGCCAATATCCAGAAGGACGGGACATATTCGGTGGTTCCGCGGATGTGGGGCGGGCTTACCAATCCCCGCGAATTGCGCGCGATTGCCGATGTGGTCGAGAAGTTCAACGCGCCGATGGTCAAGGTAACCGGCGGGCAGCGGCTGGATATTTTCGGGATCAAGAAGGAAGACCTGCCTGCGGTGTGGGCTGATCTGAACGCAGCAGGCATGGTTTCGGGCCACGCCTATGGCAAGAGCTTGCGCACCGTGAAGACCTGTGTTGGCAGCGAATGGTGCCGCTTTGGCACGCAGGATTCCACCGGCCTTGGCGTGAAGCTGGAGCGGATGACGTGGGGATCGTGGATGCCCCACAAGTTCAAGATCGCGGTATCGGGATGCCCCCGGAATTGCGCGGAAGCGACGATCAAGGACTTTGGCGTGGTCTGCGTGGACAGCGGCTACGAACTCCACGTTGGCGGGAACGGCGGGATCAAGGTGCGCGCCACCGACTTGCTGTGCAAGGTGGCGACCGAGGCCGAGGTGATGGACACATGCGCGGCCTTCATCCAGCTTTACCGCGAACAAGCCCACTATCTGGAACGCACTGCGCCGTGGATCGAACGGGTGGGGCTGGCCCACGTGAAGGCCGGACTGTTCGATGATGCGGACAGCGTAAAGCGGCTCGCCGCGCGGTTCCGCTATTCGCAAACCTTCTGTCAGGACGATCCATGGGCCGAGCGCGTGGCGGGCAAGGACGCGGACTTGCATCAGCACCTGGCCGAAGTGCGGCCCTTTTCGATCACGGAGTACGCGCAATGATCGGCGATTGGCTCGACATCGGTTCGGTGGACCAGATCACCCCCGGAACCGCGCGCACGCTGCCGGTAGTGGGGTTTGACGAAATCGCAGTGTTCCGCACGCAGAAGAACGAATTCTATGCGCTGGTGAACAAGTGCCCGCACAAACAGGGACCGCTTTCGCAAGGCATCGTCCACGATAATGTCGTCACCTGCCCGCTGCACAACTGGAACATCTCGCTGAAGACTGGCGAAGCGCTGGGCGAGGACAAGGGGTGCGTCCCCATCATTCCGATGAAGGTGGATGCGGGGCGGATGTATTTGCTGCGCTCTGCCGTGGTGGGGAAGCGGGCGGCTTGACGCAGGTTCGCACCACTTGCGCCTATTGCGGCGTCGGCTGCGGCATCGCTGCCGAGGTGACGGGCGAGCGTTCCGTCACCATCCGGGGCGATGCGGGGCATCCGGCGAACTTTGGCAAGTTGTGTTCGAAGGGCACGCATCTGGGGGAGACGGTCTCGCTTGATGGCAGGCTGCTGCACCCGATGATCGGGGAACGGCGCGCGGGGTGGGACGAGGCTCTGGATCTGGTGGCGGGCAAGATGCGCGATTGCATCGCGCAGCATGGGCCGGACAGCGTGGCGCTTTACGTTTCGGGGCAGTTGCTGACCGAGGATTATTACGTCGCCAACAAGCTGATGAAAGGCTTTGTCGGCAGCGCCAACATCGACACCAATTCCCGCCTGTGCATGGCCAGCGCAGTGGCGGCGCACAATCGCGCGTTTGGTGAGGATATCGTTCCGGTCACCTATGACGATCTGGATGAGGCGGACCTGATCCTGCTGGTGGGATCGAACACTGCGTGGTGCCATCCGGTGATCTGGCAGCGGATCGAGGCGGCGCGGGAGAAGCGCGGCACAAAAATCGTGGTGATCGATCCGCGCCGGACCGAGACGGCTGAGCAGGCGGACTTGTTTGTTCCCGTCGCGCCGGATGGGGATGTGGGGCTATTTAATGCCTTGCTGGCCGAGATGGCGGCGCGGGGGTTGGTGGGTGAACATGCCCACCCCCAACCCCTTCCCCCTGCGGGAGGGGAGAATGGCAGCGTGTCAGCGGAAGTGTTTGCCGCGCTGGCCGATCTCGTCGCCGCACATCCGCGCATGGTTACGGTGTTCTCTATGGGCGCGAACCAGTCTGTTGCAGGGACGGACAAGGGCAATGCCATCATCAACCTGCATCTGGCGACAGGGCGGATCAATGTGCCGGGCGCGGGGCCGTTTTCGATGACCGGGCAGCCCAATGCGATGGGCGGGCGCGAGGTGGGTGGCCTTGCCAATATGCTGGCGTGCCATCTGGGCTTTTCGGAGGAGGAGCGCGCCGATGTGGCGGCGTTCTGGCAAGCTCCGCGCATGTGCAGCGGGCCGGGGCTGAAAGCGGTGGACCTGTTCCGTGCGGTGCATGACGGACGGGTGAAATTCTTATGGGTGATGGCGACCAATCCCGCCGTGTCGATGCCCGATGCAGGCTTTGTACGCGAGGCTTTGGCGCGGTGCGAAACGGTGGTGGTTTCGGACGTGATGGCCGATACCGATACGGCGAAGTTTGCGCATGTCCGCTTGCCCGCGCTGGCGTGGGGCGAGAAGGACGGGACGGTGACCAATTCGGAACGCCGCGTCAGCCGTCAGCGCGCTTTGTTTGCCGCGCCGGGCGAGGCGCGGGCCGATTGGGCGATCATCGGCGATGTGGCGCAGCGCATGGGCTTTACAGGGTTCGACTGGGCCAATGCGGCAGACGTGTTCCGTGAATATGCAGGAATGACAGCACTGGCGGTGAAGCATGGCAAGGTGTTGGACCTGACCGGAAAGGCGGCTGTTTCCGACGCGGAATACGAGACGATGGAACCGTTCTTGTGGGGCGGGCGGCATCCGATGGCCGGACGTGCGATGCGGCATGTGCCGGTAGAGGCGCGTGTGCGGGCATTCGACACCGATTATCCGTTGCGGCTGAATACCGGACGCTATCGCGATCAATGGCACACGATGACGCGCACAGGCCTTTCGCCCACATTGGCGCAGCATCGGCGGGAGCCTTTGTTGGAAGTGCATCCCGATGATGCGGCAGCAGCGGGCGTGGTGGATGGCGCTTTGGCGCGGGTAGTTTCAGCCAGCGGCGCTTCGGTGTTCCGCCTCAACGTGACCGATAGGCAAGGCCGAGGACAAGTTTTTGCGCCCATGCACTGGACCGATACGATGGCCAGCGAAGGACGGGTCAACTTTTTGCCGGATCAGTTGGTCGATCCCGTATCCGGTCAGCCTGGCTTCAAAAACAATGCCTGCCGAATCGAGCCTGTAACGAGCGAATGGCGCGCTTTTCTGGTGCGATCAGACATACTGGCACCACTGGGTATCGTATGGTGGAGCCGCTCGGCCATCACCGGCGGATGGCTATACGAGCTGGCAGGCAATGGTGCGGTCGACGCCGATGCGCTGCTCCCTGCGGGCGAGCGTGTTGAAGCGGTGGATATGGCGCGCGGAATGCGGCGGCTGGCGGTGTTTGACAAGGATGGCACGCTCACCGCTGCGCTCTATGTCACGCGGATCGGGCAGCTTCCGGCGCGGGACTGGATTTCCGGCCAGCTTGGCACTGCGGGGGCCGCATTGCCCGAACTGCTGGCCGCGCGGCCCAGCACCCCTGCCCCGGATCGCGGACCAGTAGTCTGCGTGTGCCATGGAATTGGCGCAAAGCAAATCCTCGCCACGATAAAACAGGGCGCGGGCAGTGTGGCTGACGTAGGCAAGGACTGTGGAGCGGGCACGAATTGCGGATCATGCCGCCCGGCTATCGCCCGGCTGCTGCGGGAATGGAACGAGACATGCGCACAGCATCCGGGCGATGGTCTGGCCGCGCAATGGGAGGCAGCGGAATGAGCGATTTTCCTGACGGGACAGTGTGGCTGGTGGGCGCGGGTCCGGGCGATCCCGAACTGCTGACGCGCAAGGCAGAACGGCTGATCGGTATGGCAACCGTCGTGTTTCATGATGCGCTGGTTAGCCCAGAAGTTCTGAACATGGCAGCTCGCGGCGCGCGGTTGGTGCATGTTGGCAAACGGTCCGGGAGGCATTCAAAGGATCAGGGGACCATCGACAAACTGATCGTAGCGGCGGCACTTTGCGGTGATCGCGTAGTCCGCCTGAAAGGGGGCGATCCGGCAATTTTTGGCCGCGCGACTGAGGAACTTGCCGCCTGCCACGTCGCCGGCGTGCCTGTACGTATCTGCCCCGGCGTGACGGCGGCCAGCGCGGCTGCGGCAAGCCTTGGGCAGTCACTCACGCTGCGGGGGCTGGCACGCAAGCTGACTTTCGTAACGGCCCATGTGCGGGCGGGCGAGGCACTGGATCTCGATTGGGCGACGCTGGCGGATCCCGAGGCGACGTTGGCGATATATATGGGCAAGGCCGCAGCGAGCGACGTTTCGCGCCAGCTGATTGCAGCGGGTCTGCCTGCTGACACGCCGGTGGCTCTGGTGGAAAACGCAAGCCTGCCAACGGAGCGGCAATTCCATTCACGATTGGACCTTCTGCCATTGGTGGCCCGAACGGCGCTTGCCGATGGTCCGGCCGTTATACTGATCGGTAAGGCCATGCGGCAGGTATCACCGACATATCTGCCGTGGAGAGGTGAAGCAGCGGTAATGTGCGGGCGATGACGATAGGCGGTGAAGTGCCTCTCGGGCAGCTTTAGAACGCAAGACGAAGGGACGAAAAATCACCGCGATTGTTCGCGCAGTTTCGCATATGCTTTTTGTATTCTGATGGAAATCTCGACCATCTCTTCCCAGCCATCCGAAGATGGTGGGCGCGGCAGGGATTGAACCTGCGACCCCACCCGTGTGAAGGGTTTTCCACGGTGTCAAACGCTTATATCCCGTCACTTGCCGAAAGAACGGACCGTGACTCGACCGCGAACGAAGCGGAATTTTCTGACCATCTGCTGACCACCCCCAAACAAACCGGTAGCTTGGGGCAGTCGGGGGAAAGCGCCGTTGAACTCAAATTCGTGAACAGCGATGCCAAGCCCAAGACGGCAATCGTCCATTGCAGCAGATCGAGCGTTGCGTTGATCATGGCTTGGTATGGGGCTTATTTCGCTGGCGACCGATACGCGGTTTATGCGGATGGCGAGAGGTTGGCCAAGGATCGGAACGGGGAGCTGGTGGCATGGCCCCGCCCATTGCCGCCTTCATTGGCTTCCTTGCTGGCTACATTGCCTGCAACACAATGTGGCAATTCCTGATGCGCTTGCATGTCAAGCTGATTGATGAGCAGCGTAAATGCATCCGCGAACAGGGTGACCTGATCGACAAACTGGCTACGCGGTTGAACCTGCGAGGTGACGCATGACCCCGCCCGATCAAACCAATGCAGGTGGCTGGATGCCGCCGTTGTGTCTGTTCATCCAATTCAGTGAATGCGGCCAGCATATCCGCAAGTGGTCAAAGCACCATTTCGACGGCGCGACTGGCTACACCATTTACTGCACCCCCCACCCCACCCCACCGGAGCCAAGCGCATGACCACCCCGACGCATACGCTGGAGCCGTGCCCTTTTTGTGGACACACTGAGCCTGTCGTCGTGATTGGTCTAAAAGGACCAGATCACGGCTATGGCGTCCGCTGCGGATTTGGCACCTGTCACTGCGCTATCATGCCACGGGGATTGTCGCGCGCCGAAGCCATCACCGCATGGAACACCAGAACCCCCAGCCACAGCCACAGCGATCTGGTGGAGGCTTTGCGGGGGCTTCTGGATACATTCATCGCCAACAAGCGCGCTGGTGGTTTTACCGACGAAACAATTGAGCAGTTTTCAGTTGTCACCAACGCCCGCGCCATCCTCACCAAGGCGGCAGAGCGATGAGCTACGATAGCGCGCCAACCATTGCGCAACGCAAGATCACCCGCCTTGATGAACGCATCGCAGAATTGCGGGCCAAGCGTGACGATGCCTTGCGCGAACGCGGGCAGGAACTTGGCTTCAGGCCGTGCGATGATTGCTTTGACGGCTTCTGCACCATGAACTGCTCCGACGTTCCAACCATCATGAAGGTGATGCCATGAACAGCATGACCCAACCTTACACCTGCAACCGCTGCGAAAGCCCGACCAAATGGAACGGTCTGTGCAGCGACTGTATGCTGGCCGAATTTGAAGGCGATGACGATCAGCAATGCTGGCAGTGCCACGGCGAAGGCTACACCTACGATTGCTTCGAAGAATGGGCCTGTGTTGATCCTGAAAGCGGCTGCGACCTGTGCATGAGGCGCTGTGATGTTTGCCGCCCCCACACCCCCAAGGAGCCACCCCATGCAGGATGAAGTGACGCAGGCTGACGAACTGCTTGAACAGCTTTCCGATGAAGCCGACCTTTGCCGGAATGACGGCGCAAACGACATTGCCGAACTGCTGGACAAGGCGCGGGAATGGATTGCCCGCCACCAAGCCGAACAGCGCGGCGGTGATGTGGTGGCTTGGATGTATGAGCGAGAAGCAGACGCCCACAATGAGCGCTGCGTCCTGCATTTTGAACACCGATGGGCCGCTGACGATCCTGCCCGGTCAGTTTGGGCTGAAACCCCCCTCTACGCTCACCCCACCCCGAAGGCCGATGCGATGAGGGAGGCGTTGATCACTATGCGCAGTTTTGGTTGCCCTGTCTGCAATGGCGATTGCGGCAGTGCCAATCCACCTGTGATGTGCTGCCCGATGCAGATGATTGAAGAAGCCCTCGGAGAAACCGCATGACCGAAGTTGAAATCGCGGCGGGGTTGAGTGAGGCGCAGAAGCGGGCGGTGCTTGACGACATGGATTGCACCATCCGCATTGGCCTTGATCTCGTGGACATTGGCTTGGCTGACTACGAAACAAACTATGACGACGACATGTTTTTTTGGCTCACGGACAAAGGCCTATCCGTCCGCGCAATCCTTCAGGAGCAATCAAATGACAGATAGCACGGTAGAGCAGTGGGCCAGCGATTTGGTTGAACAGGTTATCCCGGCGTGGTGGAAGGATAGCGAGGGCGTTGACGGCGCTTGGCATAGCCCCGCCGCCGCTGCGATCATCCAGCGTGCTTTTGAGGAGCGAGAGCGGGCGTTGCGCGGGGAAATGGCAATGGTTCAGCAAAGCCATGATTGGCTTTATGGCGAAAAGCAGAGGCTTGAGAACGCGCTCAAGGACATTGCAAGCCGTGCCCATGCTCACTTGCCATCAAAGGACGCACCCCATGATTGACCTGACACTAGAGCAGAGGGCGGAGGGGTGGCGAGTGCATGATGGTGGGCCGTGTCCGGTGACTGACGATGTGATCGTCAAAGTGAAATTTAAGCCGCGCTTCAATTCCGAAGTAGAGCGTTCAACAACATCGGGACGAGCCGGATTTTGGCGAACTGTCGGAACAGACTGGTGGAGGCATCAATCGCCAAACGAATGGAACCGCATCATCGCCTATCGAGAGGACCCCAAGCCATGACGATCACACCAGAGGCGCTGGAAACATGGGCCAACATCGTCATGCACGAGGAAGGTCAATTCGATCACAAGGCACTTTGCAATGTGCTAGGTGAGATCGCCACTGCCCTCCGCACCGGCCAGCTTGTCCTTGTGGACGATGGGGCGGTGGAGAGGGTGAAAACCAGTTTCGTCATGCAGATGGAAGCGCGGGCAGACGACACTACGCCGTCATCTGTGCATCGCGACCAAGGCCACGTTTGGCTTGAAGGTTGGTTCGATCTGCCCGCCGCCCTCGCAGCCCTACAGGTGAAGCCATGACCGACCCACGCACCGCGCTGGAAGAGACGTTCAAGGCGATCTATCCGCCGCCGCCTGCTGAGTGGCACGATTGGCCTGAGGACCGCATCGACGAAAAGCGGGCAGAGGACATTGCATCCTTTACCGCGTGGCTTGATCACCAGAAGTCAGAGCAGAAGTTCCGCCGCTTCCTCGACGCAGAAGCATGGACAGACGCGGCGTTGATGCTGGTGCCGCAGAATATGCAGTGGTCAATTACGAATTACCGCTCGCCCAAGACTGTTGCGCAGGTGGGGGCATTTAATCAAGCAAGCGCTGCCCTTCCAGCCCTAGCCCTCGCAGCCGCCTGCCTGAAAGCAAAGGAGGCCGGTGATGGCCGATGAACTGGTAGAGGCGCTTTCGGATGCTATTGCCGTGACATTCCCGGCTTATGGTGCAGATGAAGAACAACACGCCACTTGGCTAATACCAGAAATCCGCGCCCGCCTGTGGTATAGGGGATGCACGAGCCCCGCACGCCTCTCGATGCGAAAGCCTTGATCAAGCGAGTAGTGAAGCGCACCAGCGGGGACCATCGAACTATTGAGCGTTAGTTAATAGTTCCCGCTCTACATGGGCAACACTGTGCGCACAGTGCCATGTATCGGGCTAGGCGAGGCGTCTAACGCTTCTCCGCTTCCGGGGCGGCAACGTCTCCGCAGAGGGCGGTTCTTTCGGGGGCCGCCCTTTTTACCGCACCGTAACGCTAAAGACCTGATCCGGCTTCTGACCATCCTGCAGCGTGGCCAGCAAAACGATTGTCGAGATCGTCCCCGCCGTGCCACCAGACATGCGAAACCGCAGCGTGCCGTCTTCTTCAGGATCTAGCTTCGTCGCCACCACATCGCCCATGGTGACGGCCACCGTGTAATCCGTCACCGGGTTGTCCGTGGTCACCATCGGCCAGTTCGTGATTGGCATGCGGATCACCAGAATTTCCGATGCGCCTTTTTCGTCCAGGACAATCATTCTGCGAACTCCTTTGGGCCATGCCGGGAAAGACACGCGCTTGCGCTGCGCTGGCCATGTCGTGATTTTACGCTGCGACGGCCATGTCACCCGCTTGCGTTGAGCGGGCGCGGTGATCAGGGGGAATACTTCGCCGCTTGGGTCGATGTAAGTGCCGACAAGCGCTGCCACGGGTTGCGCGAATATCAATCCCGCGTTGGTCGCTGAAATTGTGCCTGATACTACAGGGACCGCAAATGCACCCGCACCGCTGGCAATGGGCTGGCTGAACACAAGAGCCGGGCCGGTCGCTGCAATCGCACCAGAGACAGCGCCCACCGTTTGAGCGGCCACACCAGCAGCAATGGGCTGGGCAAAGACAAGTGCGGGACCGGTCGCTGTGATAACGCCCGAAACCGGCGAGATGGTCTGCCCGCCTGTTGCGCTCGCCATCGGCGCGTTGAACAAGAGTGTCGGACCGGTGGCTGTGATGGTGCCAGAAGCCGTGCCAATGGTTTGGCTTCCTGATGCGCTGGCAGTAGGTGCGGCGAAAAGCAGGGCCGGTCCGGTTGCTGCTATTGTGCCTGTTGCGGGCAGGGTGCCATTCGACGGTATCCAGCCAAGCGGCCCTACCGCGAGGGGCGAAAAGCCAAGCATCAGAAGTAGCTGATGATGATCGCGCGGCCCGCGCCGCCGTTTCCGCCCGCGCCGGAATCGCCCACATCGTTGACGCTCGATCCGCCACCACCACCGCCGCCGCCCGGTGTCTGGCCATTACCGCCGTCACCAGCCTTGCCGGTGATGCTCGATCCGCCACCACCGCCGCCTGCGCCTGCTTGCGTGAGATGCGCCGCTAAATCGCTACCACCAGACCCGCCG